>JBFWMG010000021.1:0-64024 GCA_050251715.1 Desulfovibrionaceae bacterium
CACATTGGGGCGCGCCCCTGTTGACTTTTAACATTACCTGCTCTTTCGGCTTGATGGAGGTGAAAAACAGCCGCCGCAACGGGCACGAGCCATGTAGCCACCCTGGTTGTTCGTCTTTATTACCTTGTTCATCCCCTTCCCCCCTTTCCCTCTTCGCCAACCCCCGTCCTTTTCTCCAGCGATCCCCCTATTTCCTGCAAAATCGATCAAAAGCTTTTTTGCATGCCGTCCCGTAGGGCGGCATGCAAAAAAGCTTGGCGCAGCGGCGCATTGTGGGCAGGGGCGGCGGCAGCCCGAAGGGCGAGCGCGCCGCCCCTGGCCACAATGCGCCGCTTCTTCGCCGTGTCCCTCCATCCGCCTCCTGGCTTCCCCCATCCATCGCGCCGCACTCTCCGCCCGCGTTCCTCCTCCGCCGCCCACCCGGGGTGCAGGGGGCCGTGCGCCCCCTGCCGGGGTCCGGGGCAGCGCCCCGGCCGCCGGAGGCACTCCCTTCCCCCCCCCACACGCGCCACGCGGGCGCTATTCCAGCCGGTCCTGGCCGCTGGCGAGGCGTTCCAGGGCATCGGGGTCGAGGAGGGTGAGGGTTTTGCCTTTGGTGGTGACGAGTCTGGCCTCGTCCATTTTTTTGAGGATGCGGGAGAGCGTTTCTGGTATGGTGCCAAGATAGCCCGCCAGATGTCCCTTGGTCATGTCGAGTTGCACGGTGTCGGACGGGGCGCCATTCGCCTCGCCGGCCGCGTCGCGCAGCAGGAGCAGGTGTGCGGCGAGGCGGGCGGGCACTTCCTTGAGGCTGAGTTCCTCGACCTTGCGCACGAAGTGGAGCAGGCGGCTGGCGAGCAGGCCGAACATGTTCATGGCAAGTTCGGGGTCGGCGGCGAGGCAGGTTTTCAGGCCGTCGCGGGGGATGAAGAGCAGGTCGGTCTGCTCCATGGCCTGGGCGTTGGCGGGATAGTTCAGTTTGGAGAAGACCGCGACTTCGGCGAAGGATTCGCCGGGGCCAAGGATATGGATGATGTGTTCCTTGCCCGCCATGGAGGTTTTGAAGACCTTGATCTTGCCGCTCACGATGGAGAAGAAGCCGAGGCCGGGGTCGCCTTCGTGGAAGATGTCCTGGCCTTTGTCCACGGTGCGGCGGACGACGATGGCGGCGAGGCGGTCGAGGTGGCTGGCGGACAGTCCGGAGAAGAGGCGGACAAGACCGAGGGCGTCGCGGGTATGCATGGCGGCTCCTGGGGATATTTTTTTATAAATAGGGAGGGATTTGATTCAAGTCAAAGTTTCCTTGCGGGAGGTGGTCTAGAACGGGGCCAAGGCGAACGAAAAAGACGGTACACCCTACAAAGGAGATGAGTCATGTTTTGTTATCAATGTGAACAGACGGCCAAGGGAACGGGATGCACGACCATCGGCGTATGCGGCAAGAAGCCGGAAGTGGCGGCGATGCAGGATCTGCTGCTGTATGTGTTGAAGGGATTGTCGCAGGTGGCGGTGGCGGCGCGCGGCTTGGGTGTTGTGGACGCCGAGGTGGACAAGTTCATCTGCGAGGGGGTGTTTTCCACGCTGACCAACGTGAATTTTGATCCCGAGCGGTTCAAGGCGCTGGTGGACAAGGCCGTGGCGCTGCGCGACGGGCTGGTTGTGCGGGTGAAGGCCAAGGGCGGCAGTGTGCCCACGGCTGGTCCGGCGGTGTTCGCGCCCGGTGCGACCGTGGCGTCCATGGTGGCGCAGGGCGAGTTGTTCGGCATCGAGCGGGATGCCGAGACCAACGTGGACCTCAAATCGCTGAAGGAGACGTTGGTTTACGGTATCAAGGGCTTGGCGGCCTATGCGGATCATGCGCGGATTCTGGGGCAGGAGGATGACGCGGTGTACGCGTTCATCCAGAAGGGGCTGGCCGCGTCGTTGCGCACGGACATGACCCTGGACGAGTGCGTGGCGATCGTGCTGGAGTGCGGCACGGTGAACCTGCGGGCCATGGAGCTGTTGGACGCGGCCAACACGGGCGCGTATGGCCATCCGGTGCCCACGGAGGTGCCGCTGGGCGCGAAGCAAGGCAAGGCCATTCTGGTGTCCGGCCACGATTTGCGCGATCTGGAACTGCTGCTCCAGCAGACCGAGGGCAAGGGGATCAACGTGTACACCCACGGCGAGATGCTGCCTTGCCACGGCTACCCGGAACTGAAGAAATACAAGCACTTTTACGGTCATTATGGCACGGCCTGGCAGAACCAGAAGAAGGAATTCGCCGCGTTTCCGGGTTCCATTCTCATGACCACCAACTGCATCCAGAAGCCCGCCGGGTATGACGACAAGATTTTTACCACCGGGCTGGTGGGCTGGCCGGGTGTGGTGCATGTGGCGGGCAAGGATTTTGCGCCGGTGATCGAAAAGGCGCTGGCGCTGCCGGGGTTCGCGGCGGACACGGACCAGGGCACGGTGATGGTGGGCTTTGCGCGCAACGCGGTGCTGGGCGTGGCCCCGCAGGTCATCGACGCGGTGAAGGCGGGCAAGATCCGCCACTTCTTCCTGGTGGGCGGTTGCGACGGCGCGAATCCGGGCCGCAACTACTACACCGAGTTCGTGGAAAAGGTGCCCGAGGATTGCGTGGTGCTCACGCTGGCCTGCGGCAAGTTCCGGTTCTTTGACAAGAAGCTGGGCGATATCGGCGGCATCCCGCGCCTTCTGGACGTGGGCCAGTGCAACGACGCCTACTCGGCCATCCAGATCGCGGTGGCGCTGGCGGGCGCGTTCGAGTGCGGGGTCAACGACCTGCCGCTGTCCCTGGTGCTGTCGTGGTACGAACAGAAGGCGGTGGTTGTCCTGCTGACCCTGCTCTCGCTGGGCATCAAGGGCATCCGGCTCGGCCCCACGCTGCCCGCGTTCTTGACCCCGAACGTGCTGGACGTGCTGGTGAAGACTTTTGACATCAAGCCCGTGACCACGCCCGATGCGGATCTGAAGGCGATTCTGGGCTGAACTGAAACGACACGATGACGGGCGGTCCCGGCGTGCGCCGGGGCCGCAACCGAAATGGACAGGACCGCGGCCCAAGGGGCGGAAAGGAACGATCATGCAGGAAAGACGGAAGATCATCGAGATCGACGAGGAAAAGTGCAACGGCTGCGGGCTGTGCGTGCCCAATTGCGCCGAGGGGTCGCTGGTCATCGTGGACGGCAAGGCCAAGGTCATCGCGGACAGGTATTGCGACGGGCTGGGCGCGTGCCTGGGCCATTGCCCGCAGGGGGCGCTACGCATCATCGAGCGCGAGGCCGACGCCTTTGACGAGGCGGCGGTGGAGGCCATGCTGGCCAAGCAGGGGCGCGCCCCGCTGCACGCGGCCGCGCAGCATGCCGCGCCTGCGCCCGGCGGCTGCCCCGGCGCGCGGGTACACACGTTGACCCCGTGCCAGCAGGCCAACATCCCCCGCGCCCAGGCGGGCGGGGCGTCGGCCCTGTCGCACTGGCCGGTGCAGATCCGGCTGGTGCCGCCCTCGGCCCCGTTTCTCAAGGGCGCGAACCTGCTGGTCACGGCGGACTGCGCGCCCGTGGCCTGCCCAAGCTATCACAGCGATTTTCTGCCGGGCCGCGTGGCGCTGCTGGGCTGCCCCAAGTTCGACGACGTGCAGTCCTATGTGGACAAGTTCGCGGCCATCATGACCGAAGCGGCCATCGCCTCGGTGCTGGTGATGCAGATGGAGGTGCCGTGCTGTTCGGGCCTGGCCATGATCGTGGACGCGGCGCGCAAGCAGGCCGGTTGCAACGTTCCCGTGGAGGTGGCGGTCATTTCGCTCAAGGGCGAGGTGCTGTCGCGGCGGCTCATGTAGGCCGTCCTCGTCCTTTCGGGCGGGCATGGCGGCGGTTTCCGGGCGCTTTCGCGCCCCGGCGATGCGCCTTTCCCTGCCCTGTCGCACGTGGGCCGGTGCCGTGCGCGGATCACGCCGCGCATGGCGTCGGCCCGCGTGCGTCTGGTGTGCGGCGTGCCCTGGGGCCGGGGTGCGGCCAACCGGAGGCGGCTCGCGGGATGTGGCTGTTTTTTGCGGGCATGCCCGCAACGGGGTGGCGGCGAGTTGCCAGTCATGGGCGGCGGTCTTATAGTAGGGCGGTACAATGTAACAGTGTGGCGGGCTGGTACCGCCCTTCAGGAGGTTGTCCCATGCTGCGAAAAAGGATGTCCGGCGCGTTGGCCGGTATAGTGCTTCCCGTGTTGCTCATGCTCAGCGGGTGTGCGTCCACCAAACCCCTGCCGCAACCGCGCCGGGTCATGGACCCCACCACGGTGAACGGCGCGGTGCTCACCCCGCGTTGGAACATCGCCGCCGTGGGCTACGGCTATTACGGCGAGGGGCTGAACTACAAGGAAGCGGGCATCGAGCCCGTGATGCTGGTGTTCAAGAACATGGCCGAGAACGTGCCTGCGGAGGGCTTGCCCGTGATCCACGTGGACGAGGTGCGCGGCGTGAGCGCGGACGGTGAGTTCCTGGCCTATTCCGTGCCCGAGGCGGAGCGGCTCGTGTTCGCGTCCGAATCCTTTGGCGTGTCCGCGGCCAACGCGGCCAAGCCCGGGGCCATGGGCGCGGTGGTGGGCGCGGGCCTGGGCGCGCTCATCGGCATGATCGGCGGCGGCGACCAGATATGGAAAGGCGCGGCCATCGGCGGCGTGCTGGGCGGCGCGGCAGGCGCGGCGACCGGGGCCATCGGCAGCGAGAGCGACCTCAAGAAGGTCATCTCCGAGGAATTGTACCGCTACGTCTGGACCGAGGAAGCGGCCCAGCCGAACTACACCAAGATCGGCTACCTGTATTTCCCCGGCACCGTGGGCATTGACAGCGTTACCGTGACCGTGCGCCAGGGCGGCGATGCGCAGACCTACAAACTGCCCATCGCCATGCCCGCGCCGTCCGCCCAAACCGTGCAATAGCGCGGCGGACCCCCATCCTCTCTTCTCTCTCTTTCCCCAAAAACTGCTGGCTGGGGAGGGGGATACGGTTTGGACAAGCGAGTTCCCCAAGTGGACGGCTGGGGAGGGGGATACGGTTGGACAAAGCTCTTCAGGCGGGTGGTTGTTGTCCGGCGTGCCGGGCGGGGGCATGGAGGGCGGTACACAGTTCATCCGACGCCGTGAGCCGCAAGGCTTCGAGAAAGAAACAGCGGGGAGACTGGGCGGTTTCTCAACAGCCTGCCAGAATGGAGTTTGCCATCAATAAAAAAGGGCCGCCCAAGGGCGGCCCTGTATCGTTTTGGGAGGGGGGCTACTGGGCGGCCAGGAGCGTGGGGTTCTTCATGCCGATGGACACGTACAGGTTGGCCAGCGCGATCTTGTAGTCGGCCAGCGCCTCGGTGAGCTGCGCCTCGGCGCTGGACAGGTTGGCCTGGCCGTCCAGCACGTCGGTGTTGGTGCCCACCTGGGCCTGATAGCGCGCCACGGCCATGCGGTAGCTTTCCTGGGCCGAGTCCAGCGCCTTGCGCGCCACCTTGATGCGCTCTGCCGCGCTCAAGATGCTCAAATGCTTTGTTTTTACATCATAGAGCACGTTCTGCTTCAGGGTCTCCAGATCCAGTTCCGCCTTGCGCACGGCCTGCTGGGCCTTTTTCCAGGCGTACCATGTCTCGCCCCAGTTGAACACGGACCAGGACGCGCCCACCTGCACGTTCCATGAGCTGAAGCCGGAGGAGGAGTGCTCGTAGCCGTTCATGGCGGGGTCGTCGCCCTGGCGGTTGTAGTTGGCGTCACCGGTCACGGAGGGATAGAGGCCGCTTTTGGTCACGTCCGCGCTCTTCTTGGCGATCTCAATGGCGGTCTGCGAGATGGACAGGTCGGGGCGCAGACGGAAGGCGCGCTCCAGGCAGTCCTGCAGGGAATAGGTGAAGGGCACCTCGGTCAGGTCACCCACATAGCGCACGTCGCTCTCCACCGGGATGATGAGCAGGGTGTTGAGGCGCGTATTCTGGGTGGCGACCTCGTTCTGGGCCTTGAGCAGGGTGTCCTGGGCCTCGGCCAGGTTCACTTCGGCCTGGAGCACGTCGAGGCGGGGCTTGAGGCCCACGTCGTAGAAGGCCTGGGTCACCTTGAGCTGCGATTCGAGGCGGGTTATGGAGTCCTGGGCGCTGCGCACGGCCTCGCGGCCCTTGAGCAGGCCGAGAAAGGCTTGCTGCACGGCCAGGGTCAGGTCGAGCTCCTGTGCCGAGACGCTGACTTCGGCGGTCGCCTTCTCCAGCTTGGCCTTGTCATAGTTGCTCACGTTCTTGAAGCCGGTAAAGATGTCCTGGCTCAAGGTGAGGGTGGCGGAATACAGATGGCGGTCGCGGAGGGGCGAATCCTTCAGGGTCTGCTTGTGGTCGTACAGGGTGTAGCCGTACGAGGAGGACAGCGCGGGCGCAAAGGGCGCCCAGGCGGATTTGCGATTGAATTCGGCGGCTTCCACGTCGGACTGGGCGGACTTGATCTGCGGGTTGTTGGCAAGGGCCGTGTTGACGGATTTTTCCATATCGTATTCGGTCGCGTCCAGGGCCATGGCGGGCATGGCGGCGGCCAGCACCAGCATGGCGGCCAGGACAAGGCGTGTGAGGGAACTCTTCATAGCTGATTTCCTTATTGATCTGTAACAATACATACACCGCGCAACGCGCGCGGGAACCGTAAGATGCTTACGTGATGGGGCGGTCAAATGCAACAACCCTGGTTTTCATTCCTTGCGCTTTTCGGCTTGGCCGCAAGGGGGCCGCGATGAGCGCGGCCCTTGGCTGGATGATGGTGGCGTTGTGCGTGGCATGGTGCGTTCGCCTGCTGGTGCGGGTGGATCCGTTGCCCGCCCACGCCAAGGCCGACGCCGTGGAGGTGCGCAAGGGGGCGCGCACCATGACGCTGCTGCGCGGGGGACGGGTGTTGGCGCGGTATCCCGTGGCGCTGGGGCGTGATCCCGTGGGGCACAAGGCCGTGGAAGGCGACGGCAGGACGCCCGAGGGGCGCTACGTCATTGCGGGCAGGAATCCGCGCAGCCGGTTTCACCTGGCCCTGCGCATCTCCTACCCGGACGCGGCGGATGCGGCGCGGGCCGTGGCGCTGGGCGCGTCTCCGGGCGGGGACATCATGATCCACGGCCAGCCCAATGGCCGCAGGGCGTGGCTGCCGCCCAGGCGCGGCGACTGGACCCAGGGCTGCGTTGCGGTGAGCAACGCGGCCATCCGCGAGATATGGGCCGCCGTGGACAACGGCACGCCGGTGACGATCCTGCCTTGATAGCCGTGTGGACATGGCCGCTCCAGTCCTGGCAGGCGGTTACGTATCCGCCAGACGCAACACCACCGTGACCTCGGTGCGTTGGCCATCCGATGCCATGGACACCTCGCCGTTCATGGTCTGGATGAGCAGCCGGGCGCTGTAGGTGCCGAGCCCCGTGCCGCCCTTCTTGCCGCAGGTGACGTATTTTTCGAAGAACGAGTCGCGGATCTGCTCCGGCACGCCCCCCTGGTTGAGGATGGTTATCCGGCACGCCGTGGCGGTCTTGATCTCCACGCGCACGTCGCTCCCCATGGGCGCGGCCTCCATGGCGTTGGTCAGCAGATTGCCAAAGGCGGAATAGAGGAGCATTTCCTCGGCCTGGACAAAGGGGCCGGGCGCGGCCTGGTCCAGTCCGATTCCATCGATCGTGACGGCAAAGGTGATGGCTTGGTCCGTAGCGCCTGTCTCCAGGTGCTCCAGCAGTCGACGCAGAACCATGCCCAGATCCACGGGCACCGGCTCGAACCGGTATATCCCCATCTCGATTTTAAAGATATCCAGCGATCTATTGATCTTGTCCAGCATGTCATAGCCGCTGTTCCGGGCCAGGGTCAGCAACTCCCGCTGCTGCGGAGACTGCATCTCGTCATTGAGAAGGTAGTTGAGGACGCCGAGCATGCCGCTCAACGGTGTCTTGAGGTCATGGCGGGTGATGCTGGCGACATCCTCCTTGAGCCGTTCCATTTTCTTGCGTTCGGTCACGTCCTCAAGCACGACGACGCCGCCGCTGAACTTTCCGGAAATGTCGCGCATTCTGGACAGCGTGGCGAGGATACAGCGCCGGTCGTCGTCCTCCGGCATCTCCACCTCAAGCTGGAACGCGCCTTCATCGGAATGCAGCAGCCGCGTCAGGGCGGCTTCGAGCCAGGGCAGCAGCGCGGCCAGGGGTTCTCTGCTCCGTCCGTTGGCTCCGCCGTGGCCCGTGGCGTAATACATGGCGCCCGCCGTTCCCCGCCGTCCCACCATGGTGGCCGCCAGGGAGTTCATGTTGTCCAGCAGACCCTGCTCATCCACCAGAAAGACCGGGGAATCCAGGCTCTCGAACAGCGTGAGGTACTTGTTCTTTTCGTTCGTCATCAGGCGGTTGGCGTTCTGCAGCTCCATTATTGCCCGGTCCGCGTCCAGCCCTGCCCATTGGGTGCAGAAGGCGATCTCGATCCGGTCGAAACAGCGTTCCACAAAGGTTTCGTACAGAAGCCGCTTTTCCGGAGATGTCGTCAGCGTCCGTATCAGGTCAATGTATGTGTACCGGTAGTACTTGAAGAGCCCGAGGAACATGGAGAGGCTTATGCCCCTCTGGCGGTGGCGGCGGGCTTCGACGATGCCGAACCGCGCGATGGGGTCGTCCTCGAACGTATCCTCCGGGTGGAACTCGGGCGGCTGGCCGCCGTATGCGGCCATCGCCTCGATGATGGCGTCCGAAAGTCCCTGGATGGAGATGCGCCACGCCTCGACGAGCGTGGAGGTGTACGCGGTGTATCCCTGTGCCTTGGCATGGGAGAGGATGCCGGTCATGAGCCGGTTTTCGTTTTCCTTAAGTGCCGCGCGAAGGGCATCCATGGTCGCTCTCGCTTGTGTCTTCAGTCGACGGTTTGATGGCAAGTATACCCCAAAAATTCTCTTGCCGTCCAGAGGGGGTTGTCATTGAAGCCAAGGAAGTGCAGCCCGTGGGGTCTTGGCAGGGGAGCGGGGCACGCCCACTGGAACGCGCGGGGCCGTCCTGACGAGGGCGGGCAGGGCGGCACGCGCCATGTCCATCCCGGAGGAGGCACGCGGTGAACCGTCACCCCACGCCCCGCACGAGGCAGGAACGTTTTCACGTTCGATCATGGTGCGGCGTCTCGCTTGGGAGGCGCGGACTGTTCGGCGACAGCCTGCCGGAGGGCGGCTATTCGCCGGTGATCGTCTCCAGGAGTGGGGACTTGTAGAGGGCCGCAGGGGTGACCACGGGCATGTCCAGGGGCGGGGCGTCGCCATAGGCGGTTTTCAGGGCGCGGGCAAGGGTGGGATCGTCCAGGCGCAGATCGCCCAACCGCTGGGGTGTGGTCAGCGCCACGCCCAGGTAGCGCTCGTACAATTTCCAGATCAACTCCGAGGCGTACATGGCGTCGTCCGACCAATTGAAGGCGAGGTCGTAGTTCGTGTCCAGCAGGTCGTTGGCCGCATCGCGCATGCGCGACACCGTGACCGGGGTCAGCGTCTTGTCGCGGTCCTTCAACCGTTTGACCACATAGCGTTCCTCGGCTCCCTGCGCCATCCAGTCACGGAACGGAATGAGCCGCATCGGCTGCACGGCCTCCAGCACCAGGGGCTCTCCGGTCACCACGAAGATCATGCCCACGTGGGAAATGGGCGAGCCCGTGGCCGCCTCCATCAGGCGGCCTTGCGCCGACTGGTTCTTTTGGAACACGATGTCGCCGTTTTTCAACGTGAGGTCCACGTGGCCGCCGGGGCATGCGGCGAGCAACAGCAAGGCCAGCACAACGAGAAGGCGGGCAAGGCGTGGCAACGTCCGGGAATGGGAATATGAGGTCATGAGGCATCCTGTAGAGCGGGATGGGCGGCACTGTACGCGCCGGAAGGGCTCGCCGCAAGGGGCGTTCCCCTTCCGGGCGTGGGTGGTCTTTCCTTCTGGTTGGGCGCGCCGGGTCAGCAGCTTGTCAGGCCAAGAAGTTCGGTCTTGCGGGCTTGGGAGACCAGGGTGTCCAGATGCATGGAGTCGAGCTTTTCGAATAGGGCGCTCGATGCCTCGCTCCATACCTGGCGGGCAAGGCAATCGCTGGTGATGGCGCAGACCTTTGGGTCGTGCACGCAGCGGGCCAGCGCCTTTTCCCCTTCCATCACGCGCACGATTTCTCCCACCGTGATGTCCGCCAGGGATCGGGCCAGGTTGTGGCCGCCGTTGTGGCCGCGTTTGCTCGTCACATAGCCGTTGCGCTTGAGCTGCCAGAGGAGCTTTTCGAGATATTTTACAGTGATACCGCGCCGATCCGCGATGTCCTTTGATGTGACGGGATGGTCATCGCCGTTCAGGGCGATGTCGAGCAAGATGCGCAGCCCATAGCGGCTGCGTGATGAGATAAGCATGCTTTTCCCTCCTCACGGGGCGGTATTTCATAAAAATACGGCGCACGCAATACGCATTACATGCATTTGGGTATTTTCATGGCGGTATTTTGGGACAGCCTGCTGTTGTTATTATCGTATAATAATTGCTGTATTTTTGCAATAGAATGCTGGGGCGCCGCAGGGGGGAGGGGGGGCGCCGCGTGCGGGAGGGGATTATGAGGGTAAATACTCCCAAAAACATCTGGAATATGCTGGGCGGCGGGAGGGATGGCCGCCTTATTGGTTGTTGCCGCCATGCGTGCGGCGCAGGCGCAAGGCGAGCAGCGCGGCCAGGCCGGTCAGGCAGGCCGAGGCCGCGTAACTTTGGGTAAAACTGCCGGTCAGGTCGGCCAGGTGGCCCGCGCCGACTGGGCCGGCGACCTGGCCCACGGCGAAGAACAGGGTGATGAAGGCAAAGCCGCTGGCCGCGCGGGACGGACCGACCCGGTCGGCTATGGCGGCGGCCATGATGGTCGGGATGCTCCAGGCGGAGATGCCATAGCAGGCCACGGAACAGTAGAGGGGGAACGTGCCCATGTGCAGGGCGGCCAGGGCATAGGCGACGGTCTGCGTCCCAAAGGCCGCCATGAGCCCCGCCCGGCGGCTTACCCGGTCGGACAGCCTGCCGAACAGCGCCCCGGAAAAGAGGCTGCACACCCCCACCCACGACCAGAAACGCCCGGCGGTATCCACGGCAAAGCCGTGCTCGTCGATCATGGTGGTGACGATGAAGGTGCCATATATAATGTAGGTGAGGCCGAACAGGGCATAGAGCACGCCCAGAAAGACGAGATCGCGCCGCTGTGCGCCGCCGATGCGTCCCGCGCGGGGCACTGCCTGGGCCGCGTTGGTCGGCGCCCCCGTCCCGGCGCGGCCCGCGTCGAACGGCGTGTCGCGCAAAAAAATCCAGGCCGCCGCGCACACCGTCCCGGCCAGCGCGCCCAGCACCAACCAGCCCGCGCGCCAGCCCAGGGCCGCCGCCGCCACCACGTGGGGCACCAGAAATCCCGAAACCACGATGCCCAGGCCATTGCCCGCCAGCACCAGTCCGGTGGCCGTGCCGCGCATGGACGGGGCGAACCACGCCGTCACCAGCGCCATCATGGCGATGTTGGCCGCGCCCGAACCCACCCCCGTGAGGGTGTAGCACGCCAATGCGGCAGGGTAGTTGCCCGCAATCCCCAAAAGGCACATAGTCAGTGCAATGACCGCCAGCCCCATGGCCACGGTGCGGCGGTTGCCGATGCGCCGCGCCAGGGCCGGAGCCAGGGCGACCATGGCCAGATAGCCGATGAAATACCCGGTGCCCACCGCCCCGCGCTGGGTGTAGTCCAGGCCCAGCCCCTGGGCCATGGGCGGCAACAGGATGCCGAAGGAGAACCGGGCCAGCCCCAGGCAGGCGAACATGACGCCCACGCCCGTGGCCACCACGACCCAGCCGTAGTGGAACGGCAGGCGGCGGGCGCCGTGCGATGGGGCGGCGTGGGGCGTGGTCATGGGGCTCCTGGAGGGTCGCCCGGTACGGGCCGACTGGATTTTTTCCATCTTGCACGCGGGACAGGGGGGCGTCAATCGACGTTTGAGCAGCAGGGACGCGGGGTTGAATTATTCTCAACAAATGTTGTTTATTTAAACAACAGTTGTTGACGCAATCCCTCCGGTATGGCATGATGGAGTCGCAACGTGAGGATATGGGCTGCGAGAGGAACACCATGAAAAGTACGAAAGAGAAAGACCAGGCGCTCATCGAGACGATGAAGCGGATCGCCGACGGGGTGGCCTCGGTGCTGGGCCGCCACTGCGAGGTGGTCATCCACGATTTTGCCAATCTTGACAGGTCATTGGTGCATATTGCTGGCAACGTGACGAACCGCGTCATTGGCGCGCCCATCACCGACCTGGCCTACAAGCGCTACAAGGACGCCCGCGACGCGGCCGAGGATCTGCACGGATACCGGACCGTCAGCGGCAATGGCCGGGTGCTTCGGTCGTCCACCAGTTTTCTGCGCAACGACGCGGGCAAGGTCATCGGCTGTTTTTGCGTCAATTTCGATATGACGGATTTTCTCAACGCCAAGGCGCTGCTCGACGACTTTACCCAGTTTGAGGACGAGTCAGAGGGGGGCGAGCGGTTCGCCAACGCGTTCAATGAGACCGTGGAAGCGCTGATCGACGAGGCCGTGACGGCCATCGGCAGGCAGCCCGCGACCATGGAAAGGGAGTCTCGCCTGGATCTGGTGGAGCGGCTCGACAGCCGCGACGTGTTCCTGTTCAAGGGGGCGGTGAACCAGGTGGCGAGATTGTTCGGTGTTTCCCGCTATACCGTGTATAACTATCTTAAGGAAGTCCGCGCCAGGAACGGCGTGCGATAAGGAGGCGTTCATGTCCAGGTATGCCGTGCAGACCGAAAAGGCTCCGGGGGCGGTGGGTCCCTATTCCCAAGGCATTGTGGCGGGGGGGCTGTTGTTCGCCTCGGGGCAGCTGCCCCTCGACCCGGCCACGGGCAAGATGGTGGAGGGCGACATCCAGGTCAAGGCCCGCCGCTGTTTGGACAACTTGGCGGCCATTGCCGAGGCGGCGGGGATAACGCTGTCGCATGCGGCCAAGGTGACCGTGTTTCTTGCGGACATGGGGGATTTCGCAGCGGTCAACGCCGTGTACAAGGAGTGTTTTGAGGCGCCGTTCCCGGCCCGCAGCGCCTTTCAGGTCGCGGCGCTGCCCCTGGGCGCGCCTATCGAGATCGAGGCCATATTTGCATTGCAGTCAACAGTGTAACCGATGCATTCTGGAGGAAAGGAAATGAAACGTGTCATTCTCGCCTGTCTGTTGGCCCTCGCGGCCACCGTCATGGCCGTGGGTCCGGCCATGGCCAAGGATTATCCGGCCCGTAATATCAAGACCATCGTTCCCTTTGCGCCGGGCGGCGCCGTGGACGTGACCAACCGTTTCATCGCGGACACGGCCTCCAAGTACTTCGACGGCAAGAAGATCGTGGTGGAGAACATGCCGGGCGGCGGCGCGGTCATCGGCCAGACGTATGTGGCCAACGCCAAGCCCGACGGCTACACCATCCTTGCCTACACCTCCTCGGTGGTCAACAACCCCATCACCAAGAAGACCTCCTTCACCCACAAGTCGTTCCAGCCCGTTGTCATGTACTGTTTCGACCCCGAAGTGGTCGTGGTGCCCGCCACTTCCCCCTTCAAGACGCTGAAGGATCTGCTGGACGAGGCGCGCAAGCGTGAACTGACCGTGGCCACCCCGGGCTTCTCCACCTCGCATCACGTGGCGGCCCTGGTTCTGGAAAAGAAGGCCGGCATCAAGCTGAGCTACATCCACAACGAGAGCGCGGCCATGCAGATCCAGCAGCTCATGGGCGGCCATGTGGAAGTCGGCTTCATGTCCTCGGGCGAGGCCTCCGGCTACTTCAAGGACGGCTCCCTGCGCATCCTGGGCATCATGCAGAAAGACCGCAATCCGGCCTTCGAGGGAGTGCCCACCTTCAACGAGTCCGGCGTGAACATCGAATGGGGCACCTTCCGTGGCCTGGCCGTTCCCGCAGCCACGCCCAAGGCCGTGGTGGATTACCTGGCCGAGGCGTTCAAGAAGGTCATCAACGACCCCGGTTTCCAGGAAGCCATGGGCAAGGCCGGCTATCCGGTTGTCTACCGTGGCCCCCAGGAATTCGAGGCCTATGTGGAGGAAGTGGCTGTCGTCATGCAGGAGATCCTGCCTACCCTGAAGAAGTCTAACTAGGCGCATCGCCGTCCGGCCCGCGAGACACGGTCTCGCGGGCCATACCGCACCTGTAGACAGCACGCGAGGCAGTCATGTTGATACGTAACGAGAATTTTTGGCTCTCCCTGGTCTTTATGGCGATTTCCGTGACCACCTTTATCACGGCGTCGGGCTACGACGACATGCCTGCGCGCTTTCCCAAGCTGCTGGCCCTGGTCTTCGCGCTCCTTTCCGTGATCCTGTTGGTCCAGACGTGGCTCAAGGCCAGGCGGGAGCCGACCCGGGTGCAGACCGCCGCCATGGCGCTGGGCACGCCCATCCTGGTCGCCCTGGGCATGGCCGGTTACGCCACGGCCCTTGAGTTCGCGGGTTTTATCGCGCCCTCCGCCCTGCTCATGGTGTATGTGGGCTGGGTGCTGGGCTACCGCAGGGCAGGGCTGCTGCTGCTGGTTTCGCTCCTGTTCGTCCTGTTCGTGTGGGGCGTGTTCGGGGTGCTTCTGGGCGTGCCGTTGCCCCGGCTTTTCTTTCTCGAATAGCGTTGGCCGCATAACCTTTTTGTCACCAAGAGGCCGTCATGGAACATCTGTTTGCCGCATTCGCCCACCTGGCCGACCCCATGGTCTTTCTGTTCCTTCTGGGAGGCGTGATCGTGGGACTGGTTGTCGGGGCCATGCCTGGGCTCAACGACAGCATCACGCTCGCCGTGCTCATTCCGGTCACCTTTTCCCTGGACCCGGACTACGCGTTTCCGCTGCTGGTGGGCATTTACTGCTCGGCCTGCTACGGCGGATCCATCCCAGCCATTTTGTTGCGTATTCCTGGCACGGCCTCGTCCGTGGTCACGGCCCTGGACGGGCACATGATGGCCAAAAACGGCCAAGCGGGGCTGGCGCTCGGCATTTCCACCACCAGTTCGGTGTTCGGCGGCATCACCAGTTCCCTGGTGCTCATCTTCTTCGCGCCCGTGCTGGCCAGCTATGCCCTCAAGTTCGGCCCGCCGGAATATTTCGCCCTCGCCCTGCTCGGTCTGTCCACCGTGGCGGGCATGTCGGGCGGGAACATGGTCAAGAGCCTCATGGTCTGCGTCATCGGCCTGCTGGTCGCCACCATCGGCATCAGCCCGCTCACGGGATATCCCAGGTTCACCTTTGACAGCCCCAACTTTTTTGACGGTGTGCCGTTCATCCCCATGCTCATCGGCCTGTTTGGCGTGACCAGCGTGCTGGAGCTGGCGGAAACCATCTGCCAGGAGCGCAAGCGCAACAACGGCGTGACCGAGCCGCACACCATGCCGTCCATCGGACGCCTGCTGCCCGACTGGGCCATGGTCAAGCGCCTTTTGCCCACCTGGTTGACCAGTTCGGCCATTGGCAACGTCATTGGCATCATTCCGGGCGCGGGCATGCTCATGGCCATCTACATGGCCTATGACCAGGCCGCGCGCAGTAACAAGGACAAGGAATTCGGCACGGGCGTGCCCGAGGGTGTGGCCGCGCCCGAAGCGGCCAACAACGCCGTGGTGGCCAGCTCCATGGTGCCGCTGCTCTCCCTGGGCGTGCCCGGCAACTCCACGTCGGCCCTGTTCCTCGGCGCGTTGCTCATCCAGGGTTTGCGCCCCGGCCCCTCCCTGTTCACCGAGACGCCGGACATCGCCTACCTCATCGTGGCCAGCTTCCTGGTGGCCAACGTGCTCATGGGTCCGTTCGGCCTGCTGCTGGGCCGCACCCTGTCCCGCCTCATCTTCAAGCTGCCCCGCGAGATCCTGGGCGCGGCCATCAGCGTGCTGTGCCTGACCGGCGCGTTTGCCGTGGGCAACAGCGTGTTCAACGTGTGGGTGGCCATTTTCTTCGGCGCCATGGGGTGGGCCTTCAACAAGCTGCGCCTGCCGCACTCGCCGCTCATTCTGGCCGTGGTGCTCGGCGCCATGATGGAGCGCGGCCTGTACCAGAGCCTCGTGCTGTCCAAGGGGTCGCTGTTCATCTTCGTCACCCGTCCCATCAGTCTGGCGCTGCTGCTGGGCACGGCGTTCTTCATCCTGGCGCCGCTGGTCAAGGCCATGCGCGCCCGGCGCAAGGCCGCAACGGCCTAAAGGCGGCAATCATGTATTATTCGCAACAGATAGCCGCGTGTCTGTCGGGGTTGACGGTCGAAGACCTGCCCCAGGGCACGCGGCTGAAGGCCTCCCATTGTCTCATGGACTACCTGGCCGCGGCCTGGAACGCCCAGGGCCATCCCCTGGCCGACACGTATGTCCGGCTGGCCCGGACCCTGGCCGGACCGGTCGGCGGCGACGCCACGGTCATCGGCACGGGCGAGGCCATGTCCCCGGCCTGGGCGGCGTTCGCCAACGCGGCCCAGGGCCATGTCACCGAGGTGGACGACGGACACCGCGCCTCCATCATGCATATAGGCACCGTGGTCATTCCCGTGGTTTTGGCCTTGGCCGAGGCCAGGGGGCTGTCCGGGGCCGCCATGCTGGAGGCCGTGGTCTGCGGCTACGACGTGGCCATACGGGCCGGGGAATGCTTTGGACCCGAGCACTACGCCACGTTCCACACCACGGCCACGGCGGGCGTTTTCGGTGCGGCGGCAGCCGCGGCCAAGGCCATGCGCCTGCCGCCGCAGGGCATGGCGTGGGCGCTTGGCCACGCCGGAACCCAGGCCGCCGGACTGTGGCAGTTTCTGGCCGACGGGGCGGTGCGGGCCAAGCCCTTTCATCCGGCCAAGGCGGCCCACAGCGGCATGGTGGCCGCCGCCCTGGCCGAGGCGGGCGTGGAAAGCGCCGGAGCCATCTTCGAGGGCGGCAAGGGATTCTGCGCCGTTGCCTCCAAACATCCGGATTTCGGCGCGCTCATCCGCGACCTGGGCGACTGGTTCAAGATCGATGAGGTGAACTTCAAGGGGTATCCCACCTGTGGCCAGACCCACAGCATGCTCGACGCCCTGGCCGCCATCATGGCCCAGAACCCCTTTGGCGCCGTTGACGTGCGGGAGGTGGAGGCCAGGGTGTACCAGCGGGCCGTGGACATTGCGGGCATACCGGCCCCCGCCACCCTGGAAGAGGCCAAATTCTCCAACCAGTTCTGCATGGCCTTTCTCCTGGCGCGCGGCGCGCTGACCTTTGAGAATTTCACGGAGGACGCCGTGGCCGACCCGATCATACGCGGCCTCATGGGCCGGGTGCGCCTGGTCGTGGATCCGGAAATGGATGCCGGATTCCCCGCCGCGCGGCCATGCCGGATCACGGTCCGGCTGCGCAACGGCAGCGACCTGTCCGCAGCCAATCGCTTCCGCCGGGGCGATCCCGAAAGTCCCATGGACACGGCGGCAATGGAAAACAAGTTCGGCCAGTTGACCGGCCACGTCATGGACGGCACCCAGCGCCGCCGCATTCTGGACTGGTGCCTGGGCATGGCGTCCATGCCGGGCGTCGAGCCATGGCTGTTCGCACGCATACCATCATAAAAGGAGAGAATCATGGCCCATATCATTGATAATGAATTCTACCGCGACGGATGGGGCACCGAGGAGATGCGCCAGGTGTTCGACGACCGCCACAGGTACCAGCGCTGGTTGGACATCGAGGTCGTTCTGGCCGAGGTGCAGGCCGCCTTGGGCTGCATTCCCGCCGAGGCGGCCCAGGAAATCAAGCGGGCGGCCCATGTCGAGACCCTGGACATCGACTTCATCAAGGCCGAGCTGGCGCGCACCGGCCATTCCCTGGTGCCCCTGCTCAAGGCGGTGCAGCGGAACTGCCGTGACGGCCTGGGCGAGCACATCCACTACGGCCCCACCACCCAGGACATCGAGGACACGGGCGGCGTGCTGGAAATGAAGGACGCGGCCAAGATCCTCTTCCGCGATCTCATCCGGCTGGAACGGGCGATCCTGGCGCTTGCCGAACGCTACAAAGATCTGCCCATGGCCGGGCGCACCCACAACCAGCAAGGCCTGCCCATCACCCTGGGGCTCAAGTTCGCCAACTGGGCAGCCGAGATCCGGCGCGGCCTGGAACGGGTGAAGGACATGCGCGAACGGGTGTTCGTGGGCATGCTGCACGGCGGCACCGGCACCATGGCCGGGCTGGGCGACAAGGCCTGGGAAACCGCGCAGGCCGTCATGGACCGGCTTGGGCTGGGGCTGCCGCCCACGGGCTGGGGCAGCGCCAGGGACACGGTGGCCGAGTACCAGGTCGTGCTCGGCCTGCTGGCGGGCAGCATCGGCCGGGTGGCCAACGAGATATTCCAGCTTGCCCGCACCGAGATCAATGAATTCCGGGAACCCCTGGGCGAGCACTATGTCGGTAGCAGCACCATGCCCCACAAGCGCAATCCCGAGGTCACCGAGTTTGTGGTGGCCATGTGCCGCATCGTCATGAGCAACGTGCAGCTTGCCCTGCAAGGCATGGTGGCCGAGCACGAGCGCGATACCCGCGCCTGGCGGCTCGACTGGCACTCCATCCCCGAGAGCAGCATCCTGCTGCACAAGGCGTTGTCCGCCCTGACCTTTGTGGTCGAGGGGCTGGAGATCGACGAGAAGCGCATCGCCCAGAACCTGGACATGCTGCACGGCATGCTCTTTTCCGAGGCGCTCATGTTCCACCTGGGCAAAAAGGTGGGCAAGCAGACCGCGCACCATCTCATCCGCGACGCCATCCTTGGCGCGCAGGACACGGGCAAGACCTTCCGCGAGCTTCTGCAGGCCGTCCCGGCCATCCGGGAAAACCTGCCCGAGGACGAGATGAACGCCGTCATGGACTACACCAGGCATGTGGGCGAGTCCGCCCGCCAGGTGGCGGAAGTGGCCGCGCTTGCGGCCCGGTTGTCCAAGACCGACAGCGTGTTTCTCGACTGCTGACGCATATAACAGGCCGTCGCAAGACGGCGGAAGGGAGAATCCAGTGGATCTGCATGTGTTTTTTCGCAATGAAGTGAAACCCGCCCTGGGCTGCACCGAGCCTGTGGCCGTGGCCCTGGCCACCGCGCGCGCCGCGTGCGAACTGGGCCGGGAGCCCGAGTCCATCCGGCTGCGCCTGTCCATGAATATCTACAAGAATGGCCGGGATGTGGGCATTCCGGGCACGGACGGCCTGCGCGGCAACCGCGTGGCCGCCGCGCTGGGCGCGCTGGCCGGTGACGCGTCCAAGGGGCTCATGGTGCTGGAGGGCGTGCCCGCCGAGGCCGTGGCCAGGGCCAAGGCCATGGTGGATGCGGGCAAGGTGGCGGTGGACGTGGTGGACGAGGCGCCCGGCGTGTATATCGAGGCCGAGCTGGTGGCCGGGGCGGATACCGTGCGCGCGACCGTTGCCGACCGCCACGACAACGTGCTTCTGGTGACCAAGAACGGCGAGGAGTTGTTCCGGGCCGAGCCGTCCTCCTCTTCGGCCGCCTCTGGGCAGCCCGCGTACCTGGAAGAGCTCAAGGCCATGGACATGCAGGGGCTATGGGATCTGGCCGGATCACTGGACGCGGCGCTTGAGGCCTTTATGCTGGAAGGCCGCGACATGAACATGGCCGTGGCCCACATGGGCATGGAAGGCGCGTGGGGGCTTGGCGTGGGGCAGTCCATCGCGGCGCACGGCATCGCGGGGGGCGACCTGCTCACGCGGGTCAAGGGACTCACCGCCGCCGCCGCCGACGTGCGCATGTCCGGCGCGGCCATGCCGGTCATGAGCAGCGCGGGCAGCGGCAACCACGGCATCACCGCCGTGGTGCCCGTGACCGCCGTGGCCGAGGACTTGGGCGCCACGCCGCGCCAACTGGCCGAAGCCCTGGCGTTGAGCCATCTGGTGACAGGGTACTTCAAGGCGTACACCGGACGGCTCACGCCCATCTGCGGTTGCTCGGTGGCGGCGGGAGCCGGGGCGGCGGCGGGCATGACGCGCATCATGGGCGGCACTCCCGCCCAGGCGGAGCGCGCCGCTGCCTCGCTCATCGCCTCGCTCATGGGCATGCTGTGCGACGGAGCCAAGGGGTCGTGCGGTCTCAAGGTGTCCGCCGCCGCTGGCGAGGCCTATGCCGCCGCGGCCATGGCCATGGATGACTGCGGCGTGCAACAACGGGAGGGGTTGGTATCCACCGACCTGCCCACCACGGCCAAGGCGTTGTCCAGCCTGTGCGTGCATGCCTTTGCCTCCATGGACAGGGTCATGGTGGACCTGCTCATGCAACAACCAGAGAGTTGATTTACAAATCCTCCGTGCATCGTGTGCTGTTGGCCATGCACTGCATCGCATTTGTTTGTGGGGTGCAGTGCATGGCGTTTTTTTGTGGTATGCATATGCCATATTCCGTGTGAGTTCCTTTCATACCTTCTTCTTCTTCTGCTGCTTCTTCTTTCCGCATCGTGCTTCATGGGTATGATGCGTTTCATGCCGCTTGTGTTGTCCTCACCTTTGCGTCTGTTGCTCTGGAGGCGTGCCAAACGTGCAGGGGGGGCGTGGCGCGTGGCGGCGCACGAGTGAACGGGCTTCGGCTGGAACATTGTGGGCAAAAAACCGCGTTGGGCGCTGGCGTGCCATGTCGAGGAAGTGGTCCGCAGCGCGGAGTACTCGTGTGAACTGGCAAAAGACGTGGACAAAAAAAGAGATGGGGCGTTTTCTGGAAGTCTATTCCCAGCGCATCGGTGGTGGCTTGAAGCGTGCTTGCATTGTCCTTGCCGCGTGGCGGGGACGCTTGGCATGTTCGTTGACGGAGGTACGGCATGAAGATGTTGCGGAATATGAAGACCGGGGCCAAGTTGGCGCTCGTGCTGGTGTTGAACGTGCTGTTGATGATGCTCATGGGATGGCTGGGATATTCCAGCTCCCGAGGCATCCAGACCAGCCTGGATGGTGTCTTTGATCGTGACTTCAAGGGAATAGAGCTGCTGCTCCAGGCCGACCGCGACCTGCACCAGATGCGGATCGCCGAGCGTTCCATGATGTTCATGGCCCCGGACGGCAAGGGATACGGGCAACAATTCGAAGACTATGAAACCAATCTTGGCCAGGCCGAAACGCGGATGAGTTCGTTTGGCGACATCGCGGCGACCAAGGCGCAGAAGGACAGCGTGGCCAAGTTCTTCGCAGGCCGCACGCAGTGGGAAGATGTTTCGCGCGAGGCGCTGGCCCTGACCAAGAGCGGCAGTCCCGAGGATTTGGACAAGGCCCGGGAGCTTTCCGTGGGCCAGGGCAAGACGTTGTTCGAGGCCATGCGCGACCATCTCGATGGATTGACCGAGGTGGTGGGGAACCAGGGCAAGGCCGCCCAGAGCACGGCCCGGGACCATTTCAGCCAGCTGACGCTCTACATCATCCTGCTGACGGTCGGCAGCATCTTGCCTCGGCGGCGTGTTCACCCTGCTGGTGACGCGGAGCATGACCACGCCGTTGGCCAAGATGATCGCCTACACCGACAGCGGCCAGGTGCGCACCATCGCCACGGCGGACCAGCAGCAATCCGCCGCATCGGACGAGATCACGCGCAGCACCGACGAGGTGAACCGCATTGCCGATGAGACGTCCAAGGCCATGGACACCGCGTCCAGGGCCACGGAGAACCTGGCCCGGTTGAGCGACGAGCTCAAGGGCATCATCCACGAGTTGAAGACGAGCTGACCAGGGCGGCACACTGTGGACAGGAGCGGGCGCGCAGAGCGCCCGCTTTTTTTGTGCGCCGCCAGGGGCGCGCGCCGTTCGCACTGCCGGTCTTCCCGTCAGCCGTCGCCGCAGGCGCGGCCCTTGAGGCGGAAGAGGAAGGTGAGCGCCTTTTTCACCTTGCCGGAAAAGAGCGTGTCCGCAAGCACGTTGCCCGCCACGCGCTTGTTGATCTCGCCAAGGGTGGGATAGGGGTGCGCCAGGCCCGCCAGGGTGGCCAGCTTCACGCCGCCGCCCGCCACGGCGATCCATTCGTTTATCAGCTCGCCCGCGTGCGGGCCCGCTATCTGCACGCCCAGCGGCTTGCCCTTGGGGCCGAGCAGCAGCTTGATGCGGCCCTCGGCCTGGCCCGTGGCCAAGGCGCGGTCGTTGCGGCTGAAGGGCTCGGTCCAGGCCGTGTAGGCCACGCCGGCGGCGGTGGCGCGTTTTTCGTTCAGCCCCACGCTGGCCAGCTCCGGATCCGTGTAGGTGGCCCAGGGCAGCCATGTGTAATCCGCCTTGCGCGGCAGGCGGAACACGGTGTTGGCCAGCACGATGCCGCCCTCGTAGCCTGCCGCGTGGGTGAACTGGTACGCGCCGGTCACGTCGCCCGCCGCGAAGATGTGGGGGCGGCTGGTGCGCAGGCGGGCGTCCACTGCCACGCCCCGGCCGGAAAAGGCCACGCCCGCGTTGTCGAGGCCCAGGCCGTCCATGTTGGGCACCCGGCCCAGGGCGACCAGCAGTGTGTCGGCCACAAGCTCGCGCCGCGCGCCGTCCGGACCGGCGACCGCGATGGCCGCGCCCGCGCCCTGGGGGCGGACCGCCACGGCCCGCGTGTCCAGCAGCACGGCCACGCCCTCGGCCCGCAGGCGGTGCAGCACGATGTCCGCCATGTCCTTGTCCTCGCGGGACAGGATCTGTCCGCCGCGCTGGACCATGGTCACGTGCGATCCCAGGCGGGCAAAGGCCTGGGCCATTTCGCAGGCAATGGGTCCGGCGCCCAGCACAACGAGTGAGGCGGGCAGCGTGTCCAGGGAAAAGATGTCGCGGTTGGTGCGTGCGACGCCGGGCGGCAGGCCGTCGATGCCCGCCACCGGCGCGGGCGCGGGCGACGAGCCCGTGGCGATGACGAGGTGGCGCGCCGTATGGCGCGCGCCGTCCACGTCGATGGTGTGGTCGTCCACGAACGAGGCCGGGCCAAAGGCCACCCGCACGCCCAGGCCGCAGAACCGTTCCTCGGAGTCGTGGGGCTGGATGGCGGCGATGACGGATCGGATGCGAGCGGCCACGCGGGCGAAATCCACGGGCGGCAGCTCGGGTTGCGGCAGCCCCCATTCCCCGGCGCGGGTCATCTGGCGGCGCACCGCCGCGCAGTGGATAAGCGCCTTGCTGGGCACGCAGCCATAGTGCAGGCAGTCGCCGCCGAGTGCGGGTTCGCGCTCGGCCAGCAGCACCTTGGCGCCCAGCTGGGCCGCCCCGGCGGCCACGGTCAGCCCTGCCGCGCCACCGCCTATGACGGCCAGGTCGAAATCGAACCTATGCGTGCCCATGGCGGTTGACCCGTGGCTTGTCCGCCCTTTCGGCCAGCAGGCAACACACGGCCAGCCCCACGCAGATGGGGGTGAACAGCGCGGTGTCCAGGGCGGCGAAAGGCGTGCCGGTCACGGTCTTGAAAAAGCCGCAGACCTGGAAATCGCCCACGGACCGGACCACGAACACCAGGGCCATGATCCGCGTGCCCGCCGTATGGCACCAGTTGGGCAAGGGCGTGGGCAAGAGGCCGCACCGGCCCGCAAGCACGTATGCGCCGAACAGGATGAGCAGCGCCACGCCCGCAGAGGCCACAGGCGGCGGCAGATGCTGGGAGCCGTCCGGCATGACGGGGATGACCGAGGTGAGCCATGCGCCGCCGCCAAGCCCCCAGTAGGCATGGAGCAATCCTATGAGGAGCAGGGCTGTGGCCCCGATTGCCCCTGCCGCCCGCGCGGTCTTGTCCCATGCCGTCATGCCTTTTCTCCTTTGGTGGTCGCGGCTGCCTTGCGGGTGCGTGCAACGCGCACGGCCGCGACCATTTTTTTGGCCGCCAGGGGGAAAACGCCCAGGATGGCGAAGGACACGAGCACGCCCGGCGACAGTATGCCGGACAGCGATTCGATGTGTCCCAGTTCCGTCCCCGCGTTCACATACGCCGCCGTGCCCGCCAGCATGCCCACCTGGGACACCCAGTAGAAGGTGCGCAGGCGCATGGCGGTGAGGCCCATGGCCAGATTGATGGCGAAAAACGGGAACAGGGGCACCAGGCGCAGGGTGAAGAGGTAGAAGGGGCCTTCCGTGGCGATGTTGGCGTTGATTTTGGCTATGGTGGCGGCAAAGGTGCGCTCCACGAACCCGCGCAGCAGATACCGGGCGGCCATGCAGGCCAGCGTGGCGCCGATGGTGGAGGCAAAGGATACCGCCGCCAGCGTGGGCCAGAAACCGAACACCGCCGCCCCGGCCAGGGACAGCACGGGCGCCGCGGCGGGCAGGGCCAGGGCCGACACCAGGATGTACAGCAGCATGAACCCGCCCAGCACGGGCAGGGGATTGCCCGCATAGAGCGCGGTGAACCGGGCCTGCGACGCCTTGACGTAGGCCAGGGTGAAATACTGTCCCAGATCGAACAGGAAAAAGGCGGTGAACAGGGCGGCGATAACAGCGGCGAGCAGGATTTTTTTGGTCACCGGAACCTCGTGGGCGGGAAGAGGGTGGAGGCCAAAGGCCTGGCTGGGCGGGATGTCCGTGGCGGGGTGGCCGTGGGGGGGTGGCACGGGGTCATACCGTCAATTGCAGGGCGCACAGGGCCGCGCCCCACAGGCCCGAGTCCTCGTTGGCGTTGAGCAGCACGGGGATGCGTCCCAGCAGGGGGCCGTGGGTGTCGCTGGACCGGAACTCGGCGGCGAAGGCGGGATGCGTGACCAGGGCGGGCGTCTTGGCCGCAATGCCGCCCGTCACGTACACGCCGCCCGTGGCCAGCACCTCCAGCGCGTAGTTGCGGCAGGCGCGGCCATAAAAGCGGGCCATCCAGGCCAGGGTGGGCGCGTCGTCGGTAAAGGCGGCGGTCACTTCCCGGGGCGTGCGTTCCTCGCCATGCAGAAAGGCGTGCAGCAGCGTGAGCCCCGTGCCCGAGAGCACCAGGTCGCCTATGACGTGCTCCCTGCCGGTTCTGGCGCGGACAAAGGCCAGGTATTCGAATTCCTCGCGGCTGGCGAACGGAAAGGTGGCGTGGCCGCCTTCGGACGGCACGGTCACATGGCGGTCTTCATAGGGCAGGGGAACCAGCGCGCATTTGCCTAGGCCCGTGCCCGCGCCGATGACCGCCACGGCGCCGTCCGGCTGGCCCACGCCGGGCAGCGCCACCTGCGCGTCCGCCACGGCGGCGGTGCGGCAGGCAAAGGCCTGCGCCTCGAAATCGTTGATGATTTTTGACGGTCCAAGCGCCAGAAGCGGCCCTTCGATATCCAGGTCCACGTCCAGGGCCGCGTTGGTCAGGGCGCACTGCCTGCCCCGGCGCACAGGCCCGGCCATGGCCAGCACCACGGCGTTGGCGGCTTCGGGCGCAAGGGGGAAGTCCTGGTGCTTCAGGAGCTCGAGCAGGTCGCTCAGGGCGTGGGCGTCCGCCGTGGGCAGCCAGGCCGTGCCACGGCAGCGCAGCGCCTCGGCGCGGCCCGAGGGCGCCTCGAAGTGGGCGAAACGGGCGTTGGTGCCGCCAATGTCGGCAACGAGCAGTCGCATCATGGCCAGCGCTCCGGGTCAGGCGTCGGCAAAGGGCATGAGGGTTTGTTCGGCGTCGATGACGTCCGGGTCCGGCGCCATGTAGCGGACCATGTTGCGCAGGTGGGCATAGCTTTCCTCGTCCATGCCGGTGAAGTCTATGGCCGCTTCGCTTGCGTCCAGCCGGACCAGCGCGCCTTCCAGGATAATGGCCACGTCGCGCGCCAGGGTAATGGTGAGGACGCAGGGCGCTCCCTTGGCCACCATGGGCACTGCCGCGCTGTTCTGGGCGTGTTGGCACAGGGCGCCCTTGAGGCTCACGTTGATGGTGGTGACCGGTATGCGCGCGCCCGCAACGGCAAGTTCCCCCTCGAATTCCCCACTGACCCGCGTTCGTCTGCGATGTTCCATCCATCCCCCCTTGGCGTCAAACGGTCATTCTTCCTTGCGGTTGTCCTCGGCAAAAGGCAGCAGTTCGGAGATGGTGCGGATGACGTAGTCGCCCTTTTCCGGTTCCAGAACGGCCAGCACGCCCCGCCCGAATTCGTACAGCGTCTGCCGTTCGTCGGCGGTGGGCGGCACCAGCAGGCCGCCGGGGCGCGCCACCAGCACGGCGCGCAGTTCGGTCTCACCGTCCGTCACGGCCTTGTACACGGCCACCTTCAGCGCGCTGGCGCTTTGGCCCAGCTGCATGTTTTCCACATTGGCCCCGGTGTAGATGCGCCCGGAGCGGGTGAGCACCGCCGCGCCCACAGGGTCGTTGGAATAGGGGGCGTAGGCGTTGACCGCCGCGTCGGTGGCGGCCTGGCGCAGCGTGGCCACGTCCTCCCGGGTCAGCTCCTGCACGAACCAGCGGCGGTAGATGCGGTCGTACTCGCCGCTTTCCATGATGCGCCGCATGCCGTCGTTGACCATTTTGAGCACGTCCGGCGCGGAACGGTTCACGGCGAAGTAGACGTTGGTGACCTTGAGCGGCGTGCCCACGGCGTTGATGCCGCCGAGCTTGAGCTTGTTGATGTAGTAGTACGCGGTCTTGTCGCCGCCGCCAAAGGCCTCCACCTCGTCCTGGTAGAGTGCCTTCAGCGCGTCCAGTTCGGTCTTGTACAACTTGATGTTCAGGCCACCGAAATCCTCCAGCACGCGCTGGTAGTACGATCCCTTGTGCACGGACACGGTCTTGCCGCGCAACAGGTTGGCGTTGCCCACCCGGTTCTGGCTCTTGGTGAACAGCTTGACGTTGAGCGGCAACAGCGGGCGGTCGCTGAAGTTGTAGAGCAAAAGGCGCTGCTTGGTCTTGGCCATGCCGGACGTGAGGTGGATGTCGCCCCCGGACAGTTGCAGCTGCACCTTGTCCCAGTTGAGAGGCTTGAGGATGAATTTGTAGGGCGAATCCCGGAACACCGCCTTGGCGATATCGACCTCGAAGCCGGTGGGTTGCCCTTCCGTTTCGAACGAGAAGGGCGGAAACTCGCGGTCAAAGCCATAGATCACCCGCTTTTCAGCGGGCAGGTCGGCGGCGGCCGCCGGAGAGGCCAAGGCGCAGGCAAGGGTCAGGCACAACAGGCAGAACAGGCACACGGGCGCGGCCAGGGCGCTGACGCGTCGGATCATCATGCGGACTCCCAATGGTTCCGGTGGCGGCGCGGAAAGGGCGCTTGCCCCTGACTATAGCCCCTGCCGGGAGGCAAGACAACCCGGATTGCGCACGAAAGACAGGCATGCGCGAGGAGGGAGGCGCCGAGTCGCCCCTCCTGCTCGGCTGATCGGTTGATTGCGTAAGAAAAATAGGGGCGTTGTGGCAAAAAATACGGTGGCGGATAGGCGTTACGGCATGGCGTCGGCCAGGGGCGCGGCGCGGCAAACCGGTCACACCCCCAGCGAGAGGCGGCGCAGGATGTGGCAGACAAAGCGCGGATAGCGGTTGTACAATTTGCCGGTGTAGGCCTTTATCGCCTTGCGCACGTCCGGTTCGGGCGGCAATGCGGGGAATTCGCGCAGGCCATAGTCCTCGCAGTTCACCAGCGGCAGCTTGAGACTGTCGTCCAGCGAGCAGGCCAGATCGTTCAGCGTGCCGCCCACCAGATTGTGAAAGCTCGCGCCGCGCACGTCCATGTCGCGGGCAAAGCCCAGCACGCAGGAGGGCGCTTGGCCCTCGTTCACGTTGCGGATGGTGCGGTTGATGTCGCCGGACCAGTCCTTGAGCAGGTGGTAGTGTATGGACAGCCGTTTGCGCCCCGGCTGGCGCGGGTCTTCCTGGTAGCGGCCGTTCATGTAGATGTCCATGGCCTGCTGTACGGCGGCGTAGGTGGCCCGCACCAGCTTGATGTAGCGCGACTTGGCCGTCAGCCCGCGCGGCATGGGCAAAAAGAGGCTCGCGTTTTCGGGTTTGACCCAGGCGAACAGGCGGCGGGGCACCACGCCGATGGCCTTGTAGAAGCCGCCCGCCGCCTCGCCGTCCAGGAGCAGGGCGTGCAGCAGGCAGGCCTTTTGCAACGCGGCCTCTCCCTGCGCGGCCACGTTCTTGGCCATGGCCGCGAACAGGTCGCATTCGTCGTCCACGGATTTGCGCGTCCCAAAAAAATTATCCGCCATCTCCACCATGGTTTCGGTGGCCAGCCCGTGGACAAAGTCGTCAAGGTTGGACATGGGTGCTCCAGGCGCCGTGGCGCCTTTCTTTACCGGATGCGCTGCCCGTCCGCCAGCATGGCGGGCCGGACATCGGTTGTGCCGGAGCGTTCGGCCGCCGGTCAAAACCGACCGGAAACGCGCTCCTTTGCAAGAATCCTAATACCCGCTACCGTGCAACGCAAGTGGTTGCAACGGCCAAGGCGGGGCAACCGGAAAGGGAGGCATGCATGAGCGGCGCGACAGAAGACGATCTGGCCCAATTGGCCGTCCGGCTTGGTGCGGCCTGCGTGGCGCGAGGCATCCTGGTGGCGGCGGCGGAATCCTGCACCGGCGGGCTCATCGCGGGCGCGTTGACCGGGGTGTCCGGCAGTTCGGCGTGGTTTGCCGGTGGGGTGGTGGCCTACGCCAACGCGGTGAAGCAAGGGCTGCTGGCCGTGGATGCGGCCATGCTGGAGCAGTGGGGCGCGGTGAGCGAACCCGTGGTCGAGGCCATGGCCGTTGGCGTGGCGCGCGCCGTGGGCGCACAGGCCACGGTGGCCGTGTCGGGCGTGGCCGGGCCCACCGGCGGCACACCGGAAAAACCCGTGGGCACGGTGTGCATGGCGTGGTTGGCGCATGGCCGCGTCTCCACGGCCACGCATCACTTTTCAGGCGATCGGGCCGCCGTCAGGCGGCAGACCGTGGCGGCGGCCATTGCCGGGCTGCTCGCCCGCGTCGAGGCCGCGTCGTCATGAGCCGCGCGGTTGGGAGCCGGACCGTGCGCGCGTTCGTGGGCGTGGGGCTGCCCCAGGCGTACCAGGACGGGCTGCGCCAGGTGCGGCAGGCGTGGATGCCGCGTCTTGCCTCGCGTCTGGCGTGGACCAGGCCGGGCAACTGGCACGTGACCCTGGCCTTTTTGGGCGACGTGGCGGCAACGTCCGTGGAGGGGGTGTGCGCCGCCCTGGCAACGGTTGCCGCCGCGCCGTTTACCCTGCGTGCGGCGGGTGCGGGTTTTTTTCCGGATGCGCGGCGGCCCCGCGTGGCCTGGGTGGGCGTGGCGCAGGGCGGCGCGGCGCTTGCCGCGCTGTCGGCCCAGGTGTGGCGCAGCCTGGAACCGCTTGGATTCGTGGCGGAACAGCGTCCCTTTGCCGCGCATCTGACCCTGGCGCGCGTCAGGCCCGCGGCCCGCGACCCGTGGGACGTGTTCGCGGCCGAGGTGGGCGGCATGGCCTGGCCCGAGGTGGTGGTGGATCGTTTTTGCCTGTGGCGGAGCGACCTGGACCAGGCAGGGCCGACCTACACGGCGTTGGGCTCCTTTGCGCTGCGGGGTGGGGCGTGATCGTCCGCCGCATGCGCGCCCATGAGACCGAGGCCGTGGCCGGACTGGTCCGCCGCGTGTTCGACGCCCATGTCGCGCCCCTGTTCGCGCCCGAGGGCGTGGCCACGTTTGCGGCCTATGCCGCCCCCGATGCGTACAGGGAGCGGACGCGCGGCGACTTCATCACCCTGGTGGCCGAAGTGCGGGACGGGATGTGCGGCATGCTGGAACTGCGCCACGGCGACCATGTGAGCCTGTTCTTCGTGGAGACGTCGTGGCAGGGCAAGGGCGTTGGCCGGGCGCTCATGCGTGAGGCCGTGGCCGTGTGCCGGGCGTTTGATCCGGGGCTGAAGGCGGTGACGGTGAACGCCTCGCCCAATGCGGTCGCGATGTATGAACGGATGGGATTTGTGGCCACGGATGAGGCCCAGGAAATGGAAGGCATTGTGTTCACGCCCATGGCGTTGCCGCTGGATGCGGCTGATGCCGGGTGACGTGCCGTGTGTCCGATGCCCCGCCAGGCCGGACGGTGTGGTGCGTGACAGGCAGGGCTCCCCTCCCACAAGGTTCCCTGCGCTGTGTGCGTGCTGTTTGCGGTGGCTACGCCAGGTAGTCCCCCCGGTTGAACTTGAACTGCTCGGTCACCGTAAGGATTTCAAGCTCGTCCACCAGGCCTTGCAGATCCGGCCTGGACTCCGCCAGTGCGGGCATCGCATCCTTCAGATCCTGAACATCATCGGAGATGTTTTGCAGCACCCCGTAGGCGGTGCGCAAACCAGACTCCGATTCCGGCGCATTCAGGTTTTCGGCATACGTTTCCCACTTGTCCAAGACAGTGTCGATGTTTTCCATGACGCTCTGTTCCGAAGGGGTGATGGCATCCGTTGCATCGAGCGCTTCCACGCCAAGAAGCGACTCGATTCCGAGGCGCGCTCCAGGGGGTGGCGTTGAGGTTTGCTGCACGCCTTGGCTGTCGGCCGCCTTGTCGACCTCGCTGGCGAGCAGATCCTCAAAACCCCCTGTTTCGGCCTTGGCCTTGGCCCTAGCCGTTTCCTGCTGTTGCAGGTGTTCGAGTTGATCGGTACGAATCTTCATGTCGTGCCCCTGTGCTTGGGTTTCGTCCCAGAATAAGCAGTATCCGTGCCAAACATTCCGAATCTTGCAACACCCTTGAATAACAGCTTTTCACTTCGACGCCCCGGCATTTTTTGCCTTTTGCGCGGGAGGCGGGCAGAGGGGCATGCCTAGGGCGCGGCATGGGCGGCGCGGGGCCGTGCGGGGCGCAGCCGCGTGGCTGCGGCGCCGGGAAACGCGTGGCGCAGCCACTGCCATCACACCATAACCCAGTTGAAACATCTTGTCTAATTTCATCATGTGTGCCATAAGTATTACAGTACGTTGTGCATATATGGCCAGTCCCGGGCGCGTGTCCGGGGTGGCGACGCAGAGGATGATTGCCGTACAAATATAAGGAGGTAGCCATGGCACAAATCAAGAAGATCGTGTGTGCCGTCGACTTTTCCGAGCAGAGTCCCATGGTCGCTGATTACGCCAAGACCATCGCCAAGGGTTTGGGCGCGGAGATCCTGGTGCTCTACGTGGCCCCGTCGCTGTCGCAATACGTGGGCTTCCATGTGCCGCCCAACTCCATCGAGAGCTTTGTGGGCGAGATCGTGAGCGGCGCGGAAAAGACCATGGAATCTTTCCTGGCCGAGAATTTCGCGGATACGCCCGTGCTGGGCAAGGTCGTCACCGGCTATGCGGCGGAAGAGATTCTCATCTTTGCCGATGCCGAGAATGCGGACATGATCGTCATGGGCACGCATGGCCGCCGTGGCATCGACCGCATCCTTTTCGGCTCCGTGGCTGAAAAGGTCGTCAAGACCGCGCGCCAGGCCGTACTGACCCTCCGGCCCGACGAGGTCTAGCCCCGTTACAGCGAGGCCGTCGGCCGAGCGCCGGGTGATGGCTGGCCGAGGGGCTGGCGCGGGCTGGCCGAGGGGCTGGCGCGGGCTGGCCGAGGGGCTGGCGCGGGTTGGCCGAGGGGCTGGCGCGGGCTGGCCGAGGGGCTGGCGCGGGTTGGCCGAGGGGCTGGCGCGGGTTGGCCGAGGGGCTGGCGCGGGTTGGCCGAGGGGCTGGCGCGGGTTGGCCGAGGGGCTGGCGCGGGGCGAGAGCCGGATGTCGACAGGGCGTTTCGTCAGAGGGGCGCTTGGATGGCGTGGCTCCGCGTAGCGCTTTGGGGTCGTGCGGCAGGCGTATCGCGGCGTGTGGACACGGCAGGCGGCAAGGTATTTTGATGTGCGCGGCAGGCGCTGTCGGCTGCCGCGCAACTGGCCCGGCTCCGTGAGGCGGGCGGCGTAGCGTCGCCGCGTTGTCACGCTGTTTGCACAGCCGGATGGCTTGCAAAAAAACACCTGTCCCAGTATGCGGGGGTGCGTTCGCCGGAAACGCCCCCGCTTTTTACATGGGCAGCCCGGCTACGCGGGCATGGCCAGTGGGGGCTTGTTCCCCATGGGCATGGCACAACCATTTGAATACGGCACACGCCTTCCAAAAGGATTCGCGCATGGCTTCCACTGACGCAGCCACCCCAGCCGCCCAGCGGCCCGGCCCGGCCACCCTGCGGCCGGAAGTATTGGATTTCACCCCCTATGTGGCGGGGCTATCCATCGAGGAAATCACACAGAAATACGGGCTGTCGCAGGTCATCAAGATGGCCAGCAACGAAAATCCGCTCGGTGTGTCCCCCCTGGTGCAGCGCGCCATCCGCGACCACGCCGCCCTGGCCTTCCGCTATCCGCGCAGCGGCAATCCCCGCCTGCTCGCCGCCCTGGCCAGCCGGTTGGGCGTGGCGCCGTCGCGGCTGGTGGTGGGCAACGGCTCGGACGAGATCATCGACCTGTTGATCCGCGTGCGCGCCACGCCGGGCACGCACAACGTGCTCACCTTCAAGCCGTGCTTCAGCATGTACACGCTCCAGTCGCGGCTGTGCGGCGTGGAACTGCGCCAGGTGCCCCTGCGCCCGGACTACAGCTTCCCCTACGACGACTTTGTGGCCGCCGCGGACGAGAACACGGCCATCGCCTTCATCACCACGCCGGACAACCCCTCCGGGTTCACCCCGCCCGTGGCCGATATCGAGGCGCTGGCCCGCGCCCTGCCGCAGGACTGCCTGCTGGTGGTCGACGAGGCGTACATGGATTTCGCCCTGCCACAGGAGGCGTATTCCCTGGCCTCCCGGCTGGACGATTTCCCCAACGTGGTCATAGTGCGCACCTTTTCCAAGATGTACGGGCTGGCGGGAATGCGTCTGGGCTACGGCATCATGCCCGAGTGGCTGGCGGACTACATGTGGCGGGTGCGCCCCCCGTTTTCCGTGAATATCCTGGCGGAAGAGGCGGGCATCGCCGCCTTGGCGGACACGGATTTCCTGCGCGCCACGCTGGAAACAGTGGCCGCCGGGCGTGAGCTGCTCGGCCGCGAACTGGCCGCCCTGGGCTGCGAGGTCGCCCCGTCCCAGGCCAATTTCCTGCTCTTCACCCTGCCCCAGGGGGCGCGGCTGAACGCGCGCGCCGTGTTCGAGCGGCTGCTGCAACGGGGCGTCATCATCCGCCCCCTCGCCAGCTACAATCTCCCGGACAGCCTGCGCGTGACCGTAGGCAATGCCGAGGAAAACATGATCTTCCTCAAGGCCATGCGCGAGGTGCTGCGGCATGGCTGACCGCCTGATCGTGACCATTGACGGTCCGGCGGGCGTGGGCAAGACCACCCTGGCCAGGCGGCTGGCCCAGGCGCTCGGCGTGGCCTATCTGGACACGGGCGCCATGTTCCGCGCCACCGCGTGGCATTTGGGCGACGGCGCGTGGCTTTTGCCCGAGCCGGAGCTGGGGGAACGGCTGGCCGCAATGACGTTTTCACTCGAAGGCGTGGGCGATGCCTCGCGGCTGCGGCTCAACGGCGAGGAACTCACCGACGCGATCCGGACCGAGGCCGTGGGCATGTGGGCCTCCAACATCGCCACGTTGCCCGTGGTGCGGGCCATGCAGAAGCAGGCGCAGCAGGCTCTGGGCAGGCACATCAGCCTGACCGCCGAGGGCCGCGACATGGGCACCGTGGTTTTCCCGGAGGCCAGGGTCAAGTTCTTCCTCGACGCCACAGCGTCCGTGCGCGCCGAGCGCCGCCACAGGCAATTGCTCGAACTGGGCAAGGCCACGCCGGGCGTGACGGCGCTGGAGGCGCAGATCAAGGCGCGTGACGACCAGGACCGCAACAGGGCCGTCGCCCCGTTGCAGCCCGCGTCCGACGGGGTGGTGCTGGATACCACCGCGTTGGATGTGGAGGGCGTGTTCCACGCCATGCTCGCGGTGTTGCGCGACCGGGGCATCGCCCCTGGCGCTTCTTAAGAGGCGGGCGCGGCAACTGTGGCCGCCTGCTCCCCATGACCACGGAGCGGTTCGCCGGATCTTCCATTATTCTGCCATATCCGCGCACTGGCGGGCAGGTCCAACGGCATGCCGCCCAGCGCCGTCACGTCCATGCGCATGGCGCACCCCCTGCGGACAGCGGGGATGTTGCGCCGAACCATCGGTTGCGTCCTTTTCTCAGCCTTTTTTACGCGGATAGCATGTACGCGGTCCGCGTTGCGCGTCCTGGATGCGCACCAGGCGGCATGGCCACGGCATGCCCCGCATGACGGACGCGCACGGCGCGGTCTGGGCCGGGGCGGCGGTTGTCCCCGGGGTTATTGCAGTGTCTTGGGCGGGGGCGGGTTTTTGGGGTCGAAGAAGGTGGGGATATGCGGCGGGGCCGCGGGTTCGAAAAAGGGGCAGGAGCCCTCGGCCCTGGTGGGCACCGGCCCAAGGCCCGAAAATCCCGTCCTTGCCAGCACGATGCCCGCCACGCCGCACCATCCCTTGTCATGGGTGGGCGCCTGATCCCAATACGCGCATACGGCACATCTTCTTTCCATCACAATGTTCTCCTTATGGCTGGCGGCGTTGCCGCCATGGCGTGTCGTGCAATGAGGCGTGACCAGAGTGTCGGATCGCGCGGTGTCATCCCCGTATGACCCAGGCCGAGGGCGGCGCGCAGGGCAGCGGCTCGTGCAGTGACGTGAAACGGCGGCAATAGTGGTGCTTGTAGGTTGCGTCGTCATGGATCTCGCAATAGCCGAATTGTGTGTGGCTGCGCGGCAGTTCCCAATGAGCGCACTGGGAGCATGTGGCGCGCATGTCGTGGTGCATGGCGTCCTCCTTGTCGGGCGGTGAGCGTGTGTTGTCTGTTTGTATAACTTTATTAGCCAACTGGTTAATTGCTATCCTTTCGGCGCATAGCTGTCAAGGTGTCTGGGCCGGGTTGCGGCATGGAGAGCGGTCTGCCGACGGGCATGGGAACGAGGTGATGCGGCGTCGTCCGACGATGCGGCGGGGTGTTGCGTTGGAGTGTGAGGCTCGTGGAATGCGCTGGGTGGTGTTTCGGCGCATAGACGGACTGCGATGGCGGCGATACGCTCCGCGAGAAGACCCGCGATGCCAGCGGCGCCCATGAGAAGGCTGGGTTCGCCAAGGTCGTGGGCTTCGAGGCTGGATTTCATGAACTGCATCATTTCTGATATATCAAACAATTCTTCTACGTAATCCGATATCATGACTATATGCCCCCTTGCTTTGCCTGTGCTAACATGTTGAAAAGCAGACGGAATGGATTATTAATACTCTTGCCTTTACGTATGAGCTTATTTGAGGCTTGATGAAGTTGTCAAGTGTTTAATATTACAGATAAAATGATAGAATCGCCTATTTGCTATGCGTATAGTGCATTAAATATACTGAATAATTTTGCTAATACTCTGATGGAGTTGACTGCAAAAGGAGTGTTATTGCATCGAAAGTGTATTCATGAAATGATTCAGTAAGATGCAGTACAGTGCACTGCAAGGGGGGTGGCCGCTCGATGGGGCTTTTCCCGTTGCATCACTACAGCATAAAGCGTGAGCTAAAAAAAGTATAATATACCTGTAGATCGAAAAACGGGACCGGGGATGGCGCGAATGACGCCATGCGCAGGTATCCGCGCGCGCGGTTGCGTGTATGGCGGTGGCATGGATGCGTATGGGCGCGGACGCGTGGCGGCATGTCCCGCCACGCTTTGCACGACCTATGGCAATGCGGGGTGTTCCGCGCCGCGAGCTGTACGGCGGGCTGAGTGCGGTCTAGACAGGGAGCCCGTGCGCGCGGCGGTGGGCCTTGAGGTCGTCCAATACCGACACGGGAACATGCAGGTCGCCCTTGCCCGTGCCCAGGCGGGTGTTGGGCTTGGCCGGACCGTGGAAATCGGATCCGCCGCTGACCACCAGCCCCATCCGGTTGGCAAGGGCCAGGTAGCGGCGGGTCTTGGACGGAGAGTGCTCGGTGTAGTACGCCTCGATGCCGTCGAGGCCCAACGCCTTGAGTTGCAGCACCAGATCCTCGAGTTCTTCCGTGCCCATGCCCAGCTGGAAGGGATGGGCCAGGATGACTGTGGCTCCTTCCTCCTTGAGCAGCGGTATGCCCCGTGCCGCCGTCATGACCCGCTTGGGAGCGTAGGCCTTGCCGTTGTCGCCTATGTAGCGGTCGAACGCCTGCTGGAAGCTGGTCACGTATCCCCGGTCCAGCAGCACGCGGGCGATGTGCGGGCGGCCCACCGGGCCGTCCCCCGCGACCTGCCGCACCTCGTCATACGTGATGTCCACGTTCAGTTCGCGCAGTTTGTCCACGATGATCCGGTTGCGGTCGTGGCGGTAGCGCACCAGATCGTCCATCTCGCGTTGCAGCTTTTCGGGCCGTGAGGGCAAAAACAGCGCCAGGATGTGCAGGTTGCCCTGGTCGGTTTCCACGCTCAATTCGCAACCCGGCACCACTTCGATGCCTACCTCGCGCCCGGCGGCAAGGGCTTCCTCAAGGCCGTCCACGGTGTCGTGGTCGGTCAGGGCCAGGGCGTCCAGTCCGCGTTGTTTGGCGAGCGTCACCAGTTCCGTCGGGGTCAGCGCGCCGTCGGAGGCCGTGGAGTGGGTGTGCAGGTCTATGGGCATGGTGCGGTCCTTTTGTCTGGTTGGGAGGCCTGTTCTTCCCATGCTTTGCCGCCGGGGTCAACGCGCGGCGGGCCGCCATGCCATCATGGTGTATCTTCGTATTTTGGTATGAAATTACCATCGACACGGGCCCGCATCGTGCTTATAGTGTGCCAAGGACCGGAATTGCCGGGCACATTCTTTCGACAACCTCTTGATAACCATACGAAATCGCTGCGGAGCCGTGCGGCGTTCGCAACGGAAGGCACTGCGGGGGCATCACCCGCGCGGCATGCAGACGCCCAAGGAGGACGCCATGTGGGAATACACGGACAAGGTCAAGGATCACTTCATCAACCCCCGCAACGTGGGCGAACTGGCGAACGCCAACGCCGTGGGCGAGGTGGGCAGCCTGGCCTGCGGCGACGCGCTCAAGCTCTTCCTCAAGATAAACGGTGACGGCGTGATCGAGGAGGCGACGTTCCAGACCTTTGGCTGCGCCAGCGCCATCGCCTCCAGCTCGGTGCTCACCGAGCTTCTCAAGGGCAAGACCGTGGAGGAGGCCAGGCACATCACCAACAAGGACATCGCCGCCTATCTGGGCGGCCTGCCCAAGGAGAAGATGCACTGCTCCGTCATGGGCCAGGAAGCCCTGGAGGCCGCGCTCAAGAACTACGCGGGCGAGGCGGCGGAGGTCCACGAGCACGCCGAGGGCGAACTGGTGTGCAAGTGCTTTGGCGTGACCGACCAGCAGATATTGGCCGCCATCCGCGAAAACGACCTCAAGACCGTGGAGGACGTGACCAACTTCACCAAGGCGGGCGGCGGTTGCGGCGAATGCCACGACCGCATCGGCGAACTGCTGGCCGACGCGCGCGGCCTTGTCCCCTTGCGGCCCGTGGCCGCGCCCGCGCCCAAGCGGATGACCAACATCCAGCGCATGCAGCTGGTGGCCAAGATCATCGACGAGGAGATCCGCCCCAGCCTGCGCCAGGACGGCGGCGACATCGAACTGGTGGATATCGACGGTCCCAATGTCTTCGTGTCGCTGCGCGGCGCGTGCGTGGGCTGCCCCTCCAGCCGCCTGACGCTCAAGGATGTGGTGGAACGCCGCCTCAAGGAAATGGTCCAACCGGACATCCACGTCGAGGAGGTGGGCGCATGAACCCCATTTACCTGGACAACAACGCCACCACCATGGTGGCTCCCGAGGTCATCGAGGCCATGCTGCCCTATTTTGGCGAGCTGTACGGCAACCCGTCGAGCATGCACGCCTTTGGCGGCCAGGTGGGCGCCGCCGTGGCCGAGGCCCGCGCCCGTGTGGCCCATGGGCTGGGATGCGAGCCGGGCGAGATCGTGTTCACCAGCTGCGGCACCGAGGGCGACAACGCGGCCATCAACGCCGCGCTGCTGGCCCACCCGGACAAGCGGCATATCGTGACCACCCGCGTGGAGCATCCCGCCGTGCTCAACATGGCCCAGTTTTTGGAGAAGCGGGGGTACGCGGTGACGTGGCTGGGCGTGGACGGCGAGGGACGGCTCGACCTGGACGAATTGCGGGCCTCCCTGCGCGACGACACGGCCATCGTGTCCATCATGTACGCCAACAATGAGACCGGGGTCATCTTTCCCATCCCCGAGATCGCCGAGATGGTGAAGGCGCGCGGCATCCTGCTGCACACCGACGCGGTGCAGGCCGTGGGCAAGGTGCCCATCGATCTCAAGACGCTGCCCGTGGACTACCTGGCCTTGTCCGGCCACAAGCTGCACGCGCCCAAGGGCATGGGCGTGCTCTATGTGCGCAAGTCCGCGCCCATGCGCCCGTTCCTCCGGGGCGGGCACCAGGAGCGCGGCCGCCGCGCCGGCACCGAGAACACGGCGGGTATCGTGGCCCTGGGCAAGGCCGTGGAAATGGCCACCGCCCATCTGGAACGCGAAAACACGGAGGTCCGCGCCCTGCGCGACCGGCTGGAGCAGGGCGTGCTGGCCGCGCTGCCCGACGTGCGCGTCAACGGCGCGGGAAGCCCCCGCCTGCCCAACACCACCTCCCTGGCCTTCAAGTACGTGGAGGGCGAGGCCATCCTGCTCATGCTCGACCAGTTCGGCATCTGCGCCTCGTCCGGCTCGGCCTGCACCTCGGGCAGCCTGGAGCCGTCGCACGTGCTGCGCGCCATGGGCATTCCCTTCACCTTTGCCCACGGCTCCATCCGCTTCAGCCTGTCGCGCTACACCACGGCGGACGAGATCGGCACGGTGCTGCGCGAGCTGCCGCCGGTCATCGACCGGCTGCGGGCCATGTCGCCCTTCCGCGACGGCAACCAGGAACGGCCCGCCTGCGGCTGCGCCACGCCCAAGGACGCGTAGGGGGCGGCCATGAACATCAAGCGCGACATGACGGAGCTGGTGGGCGGCACGCCCATGGTCTTCCTGAACAGGGTGGCCGCCGGGTGCGTGGCCCGCGTGGCCGCCAAGCTCGAATCCTTCAACCCCTGCTCCTCGGTCAAGGACCGCATCGGCGTGCACATGATCCGCGTAGCCGAGGCGGCGGGCGTGCTTGGGCCCGGCGTGCCCGGTTCGCCCGGTCCTGTGGTCGTGGAACCCACCAGCGGCAACACCGGCATCGGCCTGGCCTTCATGTGCGCGGTGCGCGGCTACCGCTGCGTGCTCACCATGCCCGAGTCCATGAGCCGGGAGCGGCGCGCGCTGCTCAGGGGGCTGGGCGCGGAGGTGGTGCTCACCCCGGCGGCGGAGGGCATGAAGGGGGCCATTGCCCGGGCCGAGGCGCTGGCCGCCGAACTGCCGGGCGCGTTCATGCCCCAGCAGTTCGCCAACCCGGCCAATCCCGAGGCGCACGAGCGCACCACGGCCGAGGAGATATGGGCCGACACGGACGGCGGTATCGACATCTTTGTGGCGGGCGTGGGCACGGGCGGCACCATGACCGGCGTGGCGCGGGCGCTCAAGCCGCGCAAGCCGTCCCTGCGCGCCGTGGCCGTGGAGCCCGCGGCCTCGCCCGTGCTGTCGGGCGGTGTGGCGGGGCCGCACGCCATCCAGGGCATCGGCGCGGGGTTCGTGCCCCCGGTCCTGGACCGGTCGCTGGTGGACGAGGTGGTGACCGTGGGCAACGACGAGGCCGTGGTCATGGCCCGGCGGCTCATCCGCGAGGAGGGGATCCTGGCGGGCATCTCGTCCGGAGCCAATGCCCATGCGGCGGTGGCATTGGCCAAACGCCCCGAAAACGCGGGCAAGCTCATCGTGTTCGTGGTGTGCGACACGGGCGAGCGGTATCTGAGCACGCCGCTTTTCATGGAAGAGGGAAACCGGTCATGAGCAGTGCGGTACGGACGGAAGGCAATGGAACGTGGTCCCTGGACGAGGTGGCGGCCAAACTGTGCGACCCTGCCTCGTACGCCTCGGTGTACCACAGGCCGCCGCACGACCAGCCCATGCCCTCGGCGGAGGCGCTGGCCGAGGTGGTGGACAGGCTCAAGGCCGTGCTCTTTCCGGGCTATTTCGGCAAGTCCGACGTGACGCCCGAAACCATGCGCTATCATGTGGGCGCGAACCTGGACCGCATCTTCCGCATGCTCGCCGAGCAGTTTCTGCGCGGCCACTGCTTCTTTTGCACCCCGGACAAGCTTGACCCGTGCACGGATTGCGAGGCGCGGGCGCGCGGGCTGGCGGGCCGGTTCATGCAGGCGTTGCCCGGCATCCGCGACCTGCTGACCACGGACGTGCAGGCCGCGTTCAAGGGCGACCCCGCCGCCGTGAGCCCGGGCGAGACCATCTTCTGCTATCCCTCCATCACCGCGCTCACGCACTACCGCATCGCGCACGTGCTGCACGGCCTCGGGGTCGAACTCATCCCGCGCATCATCACCGAGATGGCGCATTCCAAGACCGGCATCGACATCCATCCCGGCGCGCGCATAGGCCGCCACTGCTTTATGGACCACGGCACCGGCGTGGTCATTGGCGAGACCTGCGTCATCGGCGACAACGTGCGCCTGTACCAGGGCGTGACCCTGGGCGCGAAAAGTTTCCCCAAGGACGAGAGCGGCGCGATCATCAAGGGCAGGCCGCGCCATCCCGTGGTGGAGGACGACGTCATCATCTACTCCGGCGCGACCATCCTTGGCCGGGTGACCATCGGCAAGGGCGCGGTGATCGGCGGCAACGTGTGGTTGACCCGCGACGTGGCACCCGGCGAGAAGGTCATGCAGTCCCATGCCCGCGAGGGGGATTTCAGGAACGGGATCGGCGATTAGAGCATCTTACCTTTGAAATAGATCAGATGCTCTTATGCATTTTGCTGAAATAATACTTCATTATTTCAAATCCTCGCATTGTTTCAATGCTGAAATGCGCTAGCACGCCGTTGCGCGTCCAGGCGCCCGTTGTTGACTGAAAAACAAAGCCGCTGGAACCAGCGGCTTTTTTGTAGCGTGCCTATGCGGCGGGTTCCGGGGGGGCGTCCGTCGCCAGGGCGGGCAGCAGCACCGTGAAACGGCTGCCCCGGCCTGGTTCGGATTCCACCTCGATGCGCCCTGCGTAGTGTTCCACGATGCGTTTGCACAGGGCCAGGCCAATGCCCGAGCCTGGTGCGCGGCCTTCGTCTTGGGCAACGGAGTCGCCAGCGTCGAAGAGGTTCATCAATGCCTCTGGGGCGATGCCGCATCCGGTGTCGGTCACGGCTATGCGCACACAGCCGTTGTCGTTTCTGGTTTCCAAGGTGACGCGGCCCTCGGCCGTGTATGTGATCGCATTGTCGAGCAGGATGAGCAGCACCTGGAGGATACGGTCGGGATCGGCCATGATGGGCTTGACCACGCTTGCGCAGGCCACCTCCAGCGCGGGGCCGGGGGGCGTGCACCTGTCCGCCACGCAACGGACGGCCTGTTCCAGAATGTCCTTGATCCACATCTGCTGGTCATGCCATTGCATGCGGCCCGATTCGATGAGGGACAGGTCGGTGATTTCATCGAGCAGCGCGGAAAAACGGCTCCAGACGGTGGCGATCGGCAGCTCGCGGGCATTGCGCAGGCGCAACGGCCTTTCGTCGCCCACCAGGGTGTTCGCGGCCTTTTGGAATTCGAAAAGGGCGAGTTCGGCATAGCCCCTGGCCGAGGCTATGGGCGACCGGCTGGCCTGGGCCACCGCATGCACCAGGGCTCCCTTGAGCTTGTCCAGCTCCCACAATTGCCGGTTGGCGTCCTCAAGTTCCTGTGACCGCTTGATGAGTTCGCGGGTGCGGGCATCGACCAGGGTTTCAAGATCCTCCTGCAGGCGCGCAAATTCCTCGGTGGTGTCCTTTTGCTCGGAAATATCCGTGACCAGGCTGAAACAGCCGGTCGCCGCGTTATCCGCGCCAAGGATCGTGGTGGTATGGAACAGGGCGGTGACGGTGTGGCCGTCCGCATGCCGCATGGCGACCTCGTAGCTGCGGCAGGGAGAGGCGGTCCCATGACCGCAATAGCGCAGCATGGCCGCGGCATCGTCGTCCGTCATGAAGACATGCGGCGTCTTCCCGATCAACTCTTCGCACGGGCGGCCCAGCATGCGGCACATGGCGTCGTTGACCTCCAGGATGCGGCAGGCGGCGTCAAGCAGGCAGTAGCCTTCGTCGGTGGTCGCGATGAGGTTGCGGTACTTGCGTTCGCTGGACAGCAGTTTGGCCTCGGCGCGGCGGCGGTAGAGGATGTTGGTTACCAGTGCGATGATGCAGGCGACGAGGAAGGCGACGATCACGCCCCCCACCCACAGGGGCGGGCCGGGGGAGGTGAGCACGTCCGGCGGCTGGTTGCGGAGTTCCGCCCCCTCGGGCAGCAGGTTGGGATTGATGTTGAAGCGTTGCAGCACGGTCCAGTCGAAAATGGGTTTGGTGGCGGTGTAGGTCTGGGGGGGGATGTCCCGCACGGGTTCGCCGGTCAGAATGCGCACGGCCAGCGATGCGGCCTGGGCGGCATGGGCGGCCGCGTCAATCAGGTAGCCTCCCGTGATGCCCCTGCCCATGGCGTAGAGATAGGAATGGTACACGGGGACGGGGGAGGCCTGCGTGACCAGGTCCACCGCCTCTTCATTGCTGTAATAGCGGCCCTCTGGATCGCGGTTGTAATAGGTCATGTAGACCAGGGAATCCAGGGGGGCGTCCCGCAGGGTGTCGAGTATGGCGGGAAAGGCAAGGTTGTCGAGGAACGTGAACGTCACCGGTCCCTTGAACAGGGGCAGCAACGTCTCGATTTCGTGGCGGGTGCGCACCCCGCTTTCCGTCCGGTCGCTGATGACGAAGACGGTGCGGGCGTCGGGGTGGAGCTTGAGCGCCACCTGGATGGTGGCCGTTGGATCCACGTCTTCGGCCACGCCGGTGACACCCGGCGGCAGGGAGTAGGCCAGGTCCGCGAAGCCGTTGATGCCGCAGAACACGATGGGCGTGTTGCGGAAAAGATCCTGCTGGTTGTACAGGGCGAATTCGAGGGCGGCGTTGTCGTTGGCCAGGATCACGTCAAAGGGTTTTGCCTGATACTTGACCGCGAGTTGCATGCGGAACAGGCTCAGGTGCTCCCCAACGGGGAATCGCTTGATGTCCATGTATTCGATGAAGGGGTCCGCGTCCGGATACGCCTCCTTCAGCGTGTCGAGTTGGCCGTGGACTTCCGCGTCGGTCCAGACGTGGCCCGGATGGTAGGAGTTGAGGATGAGTATGCGCGGGGCGGTGGCGGCCACGGCGGCGAAAGCGGCGAACAGGACGGCCAGGAGGGTCGCCGCGGCCAGGCAGAGCCGCGTCAGGAGTCCCGTGTGCGGCGGCATGCTCCCCCGCATTAGCGCCGCCAGGAGCGGAGGGGGTGAACATGGGGTTGGGCGCGTGCGTTGTCCTGTTTGATGCATAATTGTATTCTATAGGGAGAATAAGGGCGCTAGGCAAGAAGAGAAAGTCGGCGGCGCGCCGCCGCGCGACCGTGGGCGGGCTTGAGCCGCGCGGCGGAAGCGGGTATGGGTGTGCGGCAACGGCGTCCGCAACAGAGACAAGGAGTCGGTCATGGGTCTTGATAAGGAACTGCTCGCCATTCTGGCCTGCCCCAAGTGCAAGGGCGATCTTGCCCTGACCCCGCAAGGCGACGGTCTCGCCTGCGCGGTCGACGGCGTGGTCTATCCCATCCGCGATGGCATCCCGGTCATGCTGGTGGAGGAGGCGGTGCCCCAGGCCGCCTGGGACGAGGGCGCCCGCACCGCCCCGAACCGCCGCTAGCGGCGCGTCCGCCTGGGGGCGGGCGTGTCGCGGCGGGTAGGGAGGCTGGCAATCGGGTGGTTGGTGGGGCGATGGCCGTCTCTTGGGCCGCCCCCGCTGTTTCTTCCTTCGGTCGTACTTCCATGGCATGCGGGCATGGCCTGAAAAACGACAAGGCCGCACCGGACAGGGGCGGCCTTGTGCCTATGTGGCGACGCCGCCACATCCTATGCCTACAAATAAAAAGACGGGCTCGTCGCGCCCGCCCCAGATTGCTGACAAGCCGCCCTGTCTCCCTGCTGTTTTTTTCCGAAGCCTTGCGGCTCATGGCGTCGGATGAATTGTCCCCTATGCCCTTTCCACAGACACCAAGGCCACCCGCCGGGGGAATTCGCGTGTCCCGACCGTATCCCTCCCGTTAGCCTCCCGCCTGGGGAACCCGTTTGTCCCAGCCGTATCCACCTCCCCAACCAGCAGTTTTTGGGGAAAGAGAGAGAAGAGAGGATGGGGGTCCGGGGGAAGGAGAGAGGAGAGGGAAAACCCCTTTTTATGCTTGGAAAAAGGGGTTGTTCCCTCTCCTCTCTCCTTCCCCCGGTTGCCGCTACGCGGCGGGCTTGGCGTCCGCCGCCAGGGCGTCCACCAGGGCCGGGATGGTGAAGTCGGCGGGCTGGATGTCCGGGGTGAAGCCGTGCTTCTCCAGCGTCTTGGCCGTGACCGGGCCGATGCAGGCGAGCTTGACGCCAGTGGCCTTGCGCACCTCTTCCGGGGCGATGAGGGTGAAGAAGTTGTCCACCGTGGAGGAACTGGCAAAGGTGATGTAGTGGATCTCGCCCTTGCGGAGCATGTCCAGCACCTCGGCGGTGCGCTCCTCGGCCAGCACGGTTTCGTACACGGGCAGGATGTCCACGGCCGCGCCAGCCTTGCGCAGTTCGTCGGGCAGCACCTCGCGCGCCTCCTTGGCGCGGGGGATGAGCACCTTGGCGCCCTTGACGCCCAGTTCGAGCATGCCCGCCACCACGCCTTCGGCCACGTACTTGGCGGGCACGAAATCGGGCCGCACGCCGCGCGCGGCAAGCGCCTCGGCCGTGGCGGGACCGATGGCCGCCACCTTGCAGCCGCCCAGGGCGCGGGTGTCCTTGCCCTTGGCTTCGAGTTGCAGCCAGAAGTGCTTGACGCCGTTGATTGAGGTGAAGACCAGCCAGTCATAGTCGGCCAGGCCGTCGATGGCCGCGTGGACCGGGGCGTAGTCGGCCAGGGGCTTGATGGTGATGGTGGGGAACTGCACGCTGCACGCGCCCAGTTCGTCCAGGCGTTCGGTCAGGCCGCTGGCCTGTTCGCGGGCGCGGGTCACCACCACGCCCTTGCCCAGCAGCGGGCGTTGTTCGTACCAGTTGAGCGTTTCGCGCAGCACGCACACGTCGCCCACCACGATGAGCGAGGGCGCGGAAAAGTCCAGGCGCTCGGCGTCGTCGGCAATGGTGGCCAACTGGCCCACGTGGGAGCGGTGGCGGCAGGTGGTGCCCCAGCGCACCAGGCCCACGGGTGTGGTGCCGGGCATGCCGTGCTTCATGAGATTTTCGGCGATCATGGGCAGGTTCTTCATGCCCATGAAGAACACCAGCGTGCTGGTGCCGCTGGCCAGCGCCTCCCAGTTGTGGGCGGTGTCGGGCTTGGTGGGATCCTCGTGGCCGGTGATGAAGGACACGGACGAGGCGTACTTGCGGTGGGTGAGCGGGATGCCCGCATAGGCCGGGCCCGCGATGGCGCTGGTCACGCCGGGCACGACCTCGAAGGGCACGCCGTCGGCCAGGAGTTCTTCGGCCTCTTCGGCGCCGCGTCCGAACATGTAGGGGTCGCCGCCCTTGAGCCGGGCGATGGTCTTGCCTTCCTTGGCCTTGGCCACCAGCAGCGCGTTGATCTGGTCCTGGGGCAGGGTGTGGTCGCCGCCCTTTTTGCCCACGTAGATGATTTCCGCGTCGTCACGGCAGAAATTCAGGAACGAGGCGTTGGCCAGGTAGTCGTAGACCACCACGTCGGCGGTTTCGAGGATGTGCTTGGCCTTCAAGGTGAGCAGGCCGGGGTCGCCGGGACCGGCTCCGAGGAGATAGACTTTCATGGTGCCTCCGGCGGCGGCCCAAAGCCGCCGTCGTGTTGGATTGAGAGCATCTTAGCTGTGAAAAAGTTCAGATGCTTTTATGCATTTTGTTGAAATAATGCTTCATTATTTCAACTAGTTACATTTCTTCAACGTGCAAATGCGCTACGGGTAGCGCGGAGCGTCCCGCATCAGTTCGTACAGCGTCTCCACGCCCTTGTCGCGCATGATCTCGTTGTTCTTTTGCCAGCGCCCGGCAATGGCCGGTGGCATGCCGTGCGTGGTGCAGGGAAAATCAACGCATTGGAAACAAAAGTCAACGCCGCGTTTTCCGGCGCAGGCGGGCACGGCGCAGGCCTTGAACAGGCAGCCCGAGCCCCGGCAGCCCGTGCAGGTTCCCGAGGCCAGGAAATCGAGCACCGGGGCGAAGGCGGGGTAGCCCGCAAAGACCGGGTCCATGTTCTTGAACCGCTCGGCGTAGAAGGCGAAGTTGGACCCCAGGTGGGTCCGCAGCGCGGCGGCGTGCTCCTGCACCGGCCCGCCCGCAAAGGCGATGCATTTGCCGCAGGACAGGCCGCAGGGCGCGATGACCTTTTTTATGCTCTCGTAGTCCATGGCCGCCTCCATGCCGGATGCCGGGCTATTCCGCCGCCGCTTCGGCCATGCGGTCGCGCAGCGCCGCGAGCTTGGTCTTTTTTTCCGCCAGGGCGTCGGCCTTTTCCCGTTCCTTTTGCACCACGTCCGCCGGTGCCTTGGCCACAAAGCCCTGGTTGGCCAGCTTCTTTTCCACGGCCAGCAGTTCCTTGTCCGCCTTGCCCAGCTCCTTGTCCAGCCGCGCCAGCTCGGCGTCGAAGTCGATGAGCCCCTTGAGCGGCACGCGGCACTCGTTGCCCCGCACCACGGCGGACGCGGACGCCTTGGGCGCGGCGGCGTCGGGCCGCACGTCCAGCTTGCCCACCCTGGCCAGGTGGCGGATCATGTCGCCCATCTCCAGCAGGCGGCCATGGTCCAGGTCCGAGGCCGGGCGGATGATGAGATCCAGTTCCTTGGCCGGGCCGATGTTCAGCTCGCCCCGGATGTTGCGCACCGCCACGACCGTTTCCTGCAACAGCGCCATGCGTTCTTCCAGCGTGGCGTCCGCGCGCTCGGGCGCGGCGGCGGGGTAGGGCTCCAGGGCCAGGTCCGCATCGTGACAGCCGGGCAGATAGGTCCAGATTTCCGCCGTGACAAAGGGCATGATGGGATGGAGCATGACCAGGATGTCCTTGAGCGCGCGCCACAGGCATATCTGCGCCCGCGCCTTTTGCACCTGGCCTGCCTCGTCGCCTTCCGCCGCGTTCATCTCCGGCTTTATCATCTCCAGGTACCAGTCGCAGAATTCGCGCCAGACAAAGGTGTACAGCGCCATGGCCGCGTCGTTGAAGCGGTAGGCGGCCAGCGACTCGCGCACCGTGCGTTTGAGCTCCTCGATGCGGTGGAAGAGCCAGGCGTGGTGCAGGCCGGGCGTGGTCTCCACTGGGTAGTTGTCCACCCCGTCCGGGAAGGACTCGGGCAGGTTCATGAGCGCGAACCGCGCCGCGTTCCACAATTTGTTCACGAAATGGCGGTTGCCCTCGATGCGCTCCTCGCTGAGCTTGATGTCGCGGCCCATGGCGGCGAACGCGGCCAGGGTGAAGCGCAGGGAGTCGGTGCCGTACTTGTCGATCATCTCCAGCGGGTCGATGACGTTGCCCGTGGATTTTGACATCTTCTTGCCGTCGGCGTCGCGCACCAGGGCGTGGATGTACACGTCCTTGAACGGCACCTCGCCCATGAAGTGGATGCCCATCATCATCATGCGCGCCACCCAGAAGAAGATGATGTCAAAGCCGGTGAGGAGCACGCTGGTGGGATAGTAGGTGGCCAGTTCCTTGGTCTTTTGCGGCCAGCCCATGGTCGAGAAAGGCCACAGGGCCGAGGAGAACCAGGTGTCCAGCACGTCGGGATCCTGCTCCATGCGCGTGGAGCCGCAGTCCGGGCACACGTCGGGCTGCTCGGTCTCCACCATCAGCTTGCCGCAGGACAGGCAGGTCCAGGCCGGGATGCGGTGGCCCCACCATATCTGGCGCGACACGCACCAGTCGCGGATGTCGTCGAGCCAGTTATAATAGGTCTTGGTCCACGCCTCGGGGAATATCTTGGTTGCATCGGGCACGGCGGCGCGGGCCTTGGCCGCCAGCGGCTTGACCGACACGAACCACTGGGTCGACACGTGCGGCTCGATGACCGACTTGCAGCGGTAGCAGTGGCCCACGGAATGGTCGTAGTCGTCGACCGCGACCACGAAGCCCTGCGCCTCCAGGTCGGCCATGATGGCCTCGCGGCACGCTTCCTTGCTCATGCCGGCGTATTTTGCGGGGATGTCGCCGCACATGTTGCCCGCTTCGTCGATGACCTTGACGAGATCGAGGCCGTGCTTGCGGCCCAGCTCCCAGTCGTTCATGTCGTGGGCGGGCGTCACCTTGAGGCAGCCGGTGCCGAATTCCTTGTCCACATAGGTGTCGCCGATGATGATGAGCCTGCGGCCGTGCAGGGGCAGGACCGCGTATTTGCCGATGTGGGCGTTGTAGCGCTCGTCCTCGGGATGCACGGCGATGGCCGTGTCGCCCAGCATGGTTTCGGGGCGGGTGGTGGCCACCACCAGCTCGCCGCCGCCCTCCAGCGGGTAGCGCAGCTTGTAGAGCTTGCCCTTCTTGGGGGTGTGCTCCACCTCGTCGTCGGCCAGGGCGGTGTGGCAGCGGTTGCACCAGTTGATGATGTAGTCGCCCTTGTAGATGAGCCCTTCCTTGAACAGGCGCACGAACACCTCGCGCACCGCCTCGTTCAGCCCCTCGTCCAGGGTGAACCGCTCGCGGGTCCAGTCCACGGACGCGCCCATGGCGCGGATCTGCTTGATGATCCGTCCGCCGTACTCCTTGCGCCACTCCCACACGCGTTCGATGAACGCCTCGCGGCCCAGGTCGTCGCGGGTCTTGCCTTCCGTGGCCAGCTGGCGCTCCACCACGTTCTGGGTGGCGATGCCCGCGTGGTCCGTGCCGGGCACCCACAGCACGTTGCGGCCCAGCTGGCGCATGTGGCGGCACAGCACGTCCTGGATGGTCAGGTTGAGGGCATGCCCCATGTGCAGCGACCCGGTGACGTTGGGCGGCGGGATGACGATGGAATAGGGCTCGCCCGGCGCGTCGGGATCGGCGGCAAAGGTATTGTTGGTTTCCCAGTGGGTCCGCCAGCGGCTTTCCACGTCCTGGGGTTCGTATCCCTTGGGCAGGTTCGTCTCGGTCATGAAGTGGCTCCAGGGCGGGACCGGGCTCGCCGGTCCGTGCGCGGGGCGGCCCAACGGGCCGCAAACGCTTTGCAATTGATAGTGTGTACTGCTACATCTCGGTAGTGCCGCAACCAAACCAACACCAAATAATGAGCACTGAATCCATGTCAAGCATATACGTGCTGTGGGACGCCTCGCACCTGTGGGGGCTCCTGGTGGTGCGCGCCCTGCGCGAATTCGGCGTGCCGTTTTCCGTGGTGCGGGGGCAAGCAATAGCCCAAGGGCTGCTTTCGGGCAAGTCGGAACCCGCCGCCCTGGTGGTGCCGGGCGGGGTGGCCCGGCTCAAGGCCGACGCCCTGGGCGCGGCGGGCATGGACGCGGTGCGCGCCTACGTGGCGGGCGGCGGCAACTACATCGGCTTTTGCGGCGGCACGGGCCTGGGGTTGACCGGCGCGCACGGCCTGGGGCTGTGTCCGTGGCAGCGGCAGACCATGCGCGACCGCATGCTGCATCTGGTGAGCGGGCACATGCATCTGGCCGTTCCCGGCGGGCATGCCCTGGTGCCCGAGGCCATAGGCCACACGCCGCCCGCGCCCATCTGGTGGCCCGCCCGCTTTGCGCCCGACGACAACCCGGCGGTGGAGATTCTGGGCGCGTACACCACGCCCGGCGACGATTTCTGGGTGGCGGACCTGCCGCTCACCAGTTTGCCCCACGGCACCCTGGCCGACTGGGAGGCCATGTACGGCATCTCGCTGCGGCCCTCGTCCCTGGCCGGGCAGCCGTGCGTGGTGAGCGGGGCGTATGGCGCGGGGCGCTATGTGCTCAGCTACGCCCACCTCGAAACCCCACGCTCGGCCAAGGCCAACGCGTGGCTGGCGCACATGCTGCGCGTGCTGGCCGGGGTGGCCACCGCCAAGGACGCGGTGGGGCCGTGGGACATGTGCGCCATGCCCGTGCGCTGGGACGACGGCGTGCTCCTGCGCGGGCGCGGCGTCATGGACGAGATCGTGCGCCTGGGCCAGAACCATTTTCTGCTCTTCATGCGCAACCCGTGGCTCTTTGGTTGGCGCGCGGGCATTCCGGGGTCGCACCTCAATCATTTGTACGCGCTGCTCGCCCAGGCGCAGAGCGTGGTTCCCACGGACGCGGCCCTGCGCTTCTGGGAGGCCCGGTCCGGCGATTTCGACCGCATCCTCACCCTGTTCCGCGACAGCGTGACCGGGTATCTGCTGGCCGAGCGCCTGGCCATGACCCTGTCCAAGTCCTTCCCGGACGCCGTGAGTCCCGCCGGGCTCAAGGATTCGCGCGAGGCGCTCTTCGGGCCGCCCATGGAGGGCGGCGGCCTGTACGCCGCCCTGATCGATCTGCTTGACGAACTGGTGTATCTGCAACTGGCGGGGGATTGACCCCGGGCCGCACTTGGCGATTGCGGCGCATGGGCGGGAATGGTAGACTTGAGGAATGGAACCACAACATGGGTAAACGGCGCGCCACATCGGGCTTCACGCTCATCGAAATGGCGGTGGTGCTCATCATCATCGGCGTCATCAGCGCCGTGCTCACGCCCGTCATCATGCGCACCATCAGCCGCGAAAAGGTGGCGGCGGGCCGGGGCAACCTCCAGGCCTACGTGGACCGGGTCATCGGCTATGCCGTGGCTGGCGGCATCTCCGGCACACTGCCCACCTCGCCCTTTGGCGGCGATGTGGACATGTGGGGAAAAAGCTACACCTACCTGCCCTTTGGTTCCACGGCCATCTGCGCCACCACGTCCACCACGCTTTCCGTGACCGACGGCACATCCACCCTGTCGGACATCGCCTTTGTGGTGACGAGTGCCGGCCCCAACGGGGCCGCCGCCATTGTCCCGGCGACAAGCACCACCGTTTCCATCCCGGATGACGACCTGTACCAGTACGTCACGTTGTACGAGCTCAAGGCGCTCATGTGCCAGGCCAACAACACCTCCACCACGCCGGAGGATACCACCGGAGACAGCGAGGCGTCCAAATACGTCATCTATTCGTCGGGCGGCGGGTACACCGTCCAGCAGAACGCCATCGTCACGGGGGCCATCGCGGCCGACGGCGACATCACCCTGGACAACAACGCCAACGTGACCGGCGACGTGGGCGCAAGCGGCGACGTCACCCTGGAAAACAACTCCATCGTGACCGGCGACATCTATTCCAACGGCAACATATCCATTGCCAGCGGCGTCCACGTGACGGGCGATATCCACGCCCAGGGCACCGTGACCGTGGCGTCGAACGCCATCGTGACCGGGAATATCTACGCCAACGGCGTGGTCAGCATCGACACCGGAGCCCAGATCACCGGCGCCATCAATACCGGGGGGAATCTTGTCGTTGACCATCAAGCCGTCATCTCGGGCGACATCACCACCTCCGGCAGCGTCACGGTCGATCAGCAAACCCATATCACGGGCACGGTGAACGCTGGCGGCGATGTCTATCTGGCCAGGGACGTCATTCTCACGGGCACGGTCATCACCTCGGGCAGCGTGACATTGGATCAAAGTGCCCGCATTACGGGCGACGCGCATGCCGGAACCACCATATATGTGGGCAGGTGGGCCAGCATTGCCGGCGCAGCCTATGCGGCCAGTTCCATCACCAAGCACTTCCAGGGCACCATTGGCTCGCAGCACCCCTATTCGCCGGCCCCGCCACGGCTCACGCCTTCGTCCCCCACGGCTCCCACCGCGTACGTGCCCCCGGCAACGCCGAAGGAAAAAACGCCCCTTACCGCGGGCGGTGCGGACCAGACCCTGATACAGAACCAGAGCCTGCCGCTCGCGCCCGGCACCTACGGCACGCTCTCTTTTGCAGGGAACAACGTCCTCACCCTTTCCGGCGGCGACTACTTCTTCGACGCCATCGCCTCGACGGGCAACAACCTGTCCCTGTACCTCAACCTCGCGTCCAACGCGACCATCAACATCTTTGTGGTCGGGAACGTGGTCCTGCCCTCCAATCCGGTCGTCTACGTCTCCACCAACGGCGCGACCTACAACATCGCCAGCGGCGTGGACCAGAACTACGCCGCCAATGTCTATGCCGAGGCCCACGGCACGTGGACCATGGGCAGCAACACCAACTGGTTCGGCACGTTCTTCTCCAGGGGAAACATCGCCTTTGGCAGCGAGAACTCGGTGATAGGGGCGTACTACACGGCGGGCATCGTCACCATGACCAACAACGTCAATCTCACCTATGTCCAGTCCGCCTACGCGCGGGACCACTGGTAGCGCGGGGCGTTATCCTTTGCCCCGGCCCGGCCCGGGCCGGGCGGCGCGTTTTACTTTGTACGCCGTCCTGGCCGCTTGATCCCGTTTCATCTTGGGTATACTTGTCTACCATGGACATGGTGAGCCAACTTTTTGTGCGGATGGCGCTGGCGGCGTGCCTCGTGCTGGGCGCGGGGCCGCACGCCCTGGCCGGAGATGGCGGCCTGCACATCATGACCTCGTATTATCCGCCCTATAATTATACTGAAAATGGCGACGTGCAGGGCATGGCCGTGGACGTGGTGCGCGAGATCATGCACCGGCTGGGCGTTGCGGCGCGCATCGACATCAAGCCCTGGCGCGTGGCGTATCAGAGCACGCAGTTTTTATCCGGCCATGCCTTTTTTTCCGTGCCCCGCACCAGGGCCAACGACATCCTTTTCCGGTGGGTCGGGCCGCTGGTGGAATCCGACATCGCGCTGTTCGCCAGGCGCAGCGATCGGATCACGGTGCGCAGCCTGGGCGGCGCCGCGAAATACCGCATCGGCGCCATGGTCGATTCACCGGAAGAGGGGATGTTGCGGGAGAACAGGATGCCGCACTTCGAGTTGGACTCCGACCCCAGGCACAATCTGCTCAAGCTCCTGGACGGCGACATAGACCTGTGGATGGCGGACCGGCGCGGCGCGTTGGACACCGTGCGCATGGCGGGGCTGGACGCGGTGATGCTTGCCGAGGTGCTGGCCGTGGGCAGGAGCCGCCTGTATATCGCCTTTTCCCTGGCCACGCCGGAAGAAACCGTGTTGGCGTGGCAGGGCGCACTGGACGCCATGAAGGCCGACGGCAGCTATGAGGCCGTTGTCGCCAGGCATGCCAAGCCGTGACTCCGCGTCAGCGGATGGCGCAACGCCGTCGTCGGCGGGCCGGGGGAGCGTCGCCTTGCGCCCCGGCCGCCGGGGGGCAAAGCCTGCCGTGGCGCAAGGCTGGCCCGCCGCATCAGCACTCGGGGCGCGGCGGCTGCTTGGGCAGGATGAGCCGCACCCCACGCTCGAACAAAAAATAATCCCACGTCCAGTTGGTGAGCACAATGAGCCGGTTGCGGAAGCCGACCAGGTACATGAGATGCACCACCAGCCACAGGCACCACGCCGCGAATCCTGAAAATTCCCGCTTGCCCAGCCGCACCACCGCCGCCTTGCGGCCAATGGTGGCCATGGTGCCCTTGTCCCGGTAGCGGAAGGGCTTGACGGGCTTGCCCTTGATGAGCCGCTTGATGGACCGGCCCACGTGGTCGCCCTGCTGGATGGCCACGGGCGCGATCATGGGCAGGGGCGCGCCGTCATGCGTCACGCCGCACAGGTCGCCCGCCACAAAGACCTCGGGCCGGTCGGGCAGTTGCAGGGTGGGGGCCACGCCCACCTTGCCCGCCGGGGCGTTGTGCAGCGCGGCCAGCGACGCGGGCAGCGATCCGCGCACCCCGGCGGTCCAGACCACGGTTTCCGTGGGCAGCGATTCGCCGTTCGCCAGCAGCACGGCGCGCGGCGTGACCTCGGCCACCTGCGCCCCCAGCCGCACCGTGACGCCCATGGATTCGAGCCGTTCCCGCGCGTAGCCGCGCAGATGGTCGGGAAAGCCGGGCAAAAGACCGCTGCCCCCCTCCAGCAGGGTCACGGTTACATCGGCCAGATTGAGGGAGGGAAAGTCGCGCGACAGCGCGCCCGCGATGAGTTCGGCCAGCGCCCCCGCATACTCCACGCCCGTGGGGCCGCCGCCCACCACCGCCACGGTGAGCAGCCTGCGCTTGGTCGCGGGGTCGCGCTCCGCCGTGGCCAGCTCGAAGCGGTGCAGCAGGTGGTTGCGCAGGGCAATGGCCTGCTCCAGCTCCTTGAGCTGGAAGGCGTGCTCGTCCGCGCCGCGCACCCCGAAAAAGTGGCTCACGCTGCCCGTGGCCAGCATCAGATAGTCGTACCGCTCCCGCCGGTCGCCAATGGTCACGGTGCGGTGGTCAAAGTCCACGCCGCACACCTCGCCCATGGTGAAATCCACGTTCCCCTTGCGCCGGAAAATGCCCCGCACCGGATAGGCGATCTGCTCCGGCTCCACCTCGGCGGCGGCCACCTGGTAGAGCAGGGGGAAAAAGGTGTGGTAATTGTTGCGGTCCACCACCAACACGTCGGCCTGGGAACCGGCCAACCGCTTGGCGGCCCACAGCCCGGCGAATCCCGCCCCCACTATGACGACACGGGGCCGTTTGACACCTTCCATTTGTCCTCCCGATAAAACGTATCGGCCTCGCTTATGCCAAGAAGTGGTGAGAGGCAAGCGGGCAGTACCCAGTATACGTGGACCAGCCGGGCGCGTCCATGCTAGTCTCGCGCCATGCTGTTGTTCGACGTGCCCATCATCCCGGACGAGGGATACGTGTCCTTTTTGCGGCAGCGCCAGGCGCGATTGCATGCGGTGCACTTTGGCCTGGCCGCGCCGGGCGTGCCCGACGCGCGGCGGTGTCTGGAACCGGACGGGCCGGGCGGAGTTGACGCCGTGGCGCGGGCGCTGGCCGCCGTGCCCGCGCCCAGGAAATACGCCCTGCTCAACAGCCGGTTCCATCATCCCGATCGCTACGGGGATGCCGCGTTTCTGGGTGGGCTGGCCGACACGCTGGAAAGGCTGCAAGGGGATGGGCTGCTGCACGGGATCGTGTTTGCGGATTGTTATCTGCTGGCCGCGTTGGCCGCAGCCCGGCCAGAGCTGGCGGCGCGGCTGGAGGCGGTGCCCAGCGTCAACTGCATGCTCGACTCCGGTCCCAAGGCCGTGGCCATGCTGCGGCATGTGGCGCAACTGGGTTTTTGCGCGCCGTCCAAGGTCATCCTGGACCGGTCGCTCAACCGCGACCTGGAGGGGCTGGACCGGGCCGTGGCCATGGTGCGCGCCGAGCACCCCGGCGCATGCATCACGCTTCTGGCCAACGAGGGATGCCTGCTCCATTGCCCGTTCAAGCCCGCCCATGACGCGCATATCGCCCTGGCGCACCTGGATGGTTCCGGCGTGGCCTGCGGCATGCCCCTGCACCGCGAGCTGGGGTGCATGCGCGCCTTTTACCGGCAGCGCGAATACCTGTGCAGCGCGCCGTTCATCCGGCCGGAGGACGTGGCCCGGTACGAGGGGCGCGCCGATGTCGTCAAGATTTGCGGCCGCACCCGGGGCGGCGCGTTTCTCACGCGGGCGGTGGCGGCCTACATGGACGGACGCTTTGCGGGCAATCTGCTGGAACTCAATGACGCCACAGAACCCCTGGCGCAACGGCTGTGGCTGGACAACGCGGCGCTGCCCCCGGATTTTTGGGACATGGTGACCCGGTGCGACAAGCGGTGCGCCTCGTGCGGCGTGTGCGCCCGGCTGGCGGCGGCCCATGTGCGCGAGGTGTCGGCCATGCCGCCGGAGCCCGCCGTATTCACGGCATGTCGGAAGTGACGGCATTTGGGCGCACGTGGGTCTTTCACTTGCGGTTGGAATGGGCTATGGTCGCCGCCATGGTGCGTTTTCGGTTCATACTGGCGGCGTGTTGCTGCGTGGTGGCCATGGTGGCCATGGTCTGGTGCGTGCCCACCCCGGCCTGGCCGGATGGCGGCGCGGGCGACAAGGCCGCCGCGCCGGTCAAGGTGGTGCGCATCGACAAGCGCCGGGCCGAGGCGTTGCGGCGGCAGGGTTTCCACCTGCAACGCATGGGCAACTACACCAAGGCCATCGCCAAGTATCGTGAAAGCCTGAAGTACGACCCCAGCCCCAACATCGTGGAGCATGTGGCCCGTCTGGAGGCCATGGCCCGCGCGGCGGGGCAGCGGCTCCCCGGCGAGCCCAAGCCGGACCCCAAGGCCTATGTGCCCAAGCCCCGTCCCCAGACCCCGTATGAAACCTTTCCCGGCGCGCACATGCATCCGTCCGTGCCGCCCATGTCCGCCAGCCTGGGGTATCCCGAGGACAAGGGAAATCCTTCGGGCAAGGGGCTTGGCGCGATGCATCAGGCCAACGCCACGGTGGGGACGAACAAGCGCACCGGCGCGGACGCCATGGCCAGGCTGTACAAGTACGAGGGCTTGGAGCTGTTGCACCAGCGCCGGTACATCGAGGCGCAGCAGAGCCTCGCGGTGAGCCTGGAATACGCCTATGACCCCGTGGTGGAGGACAAGCTCGCGCTGGTCGTCGCCAAGATCCGCGAGATGAACGCCTTGGCCGCCGTGCGCCAGCGGGTGCGCGCGGCCGCCTCCACGCGCAAGACGCCGGTCTCGTTCGCGGTGGACAAGGCCGCGGCAGGGGCCGGGCAAAACGGCGCGGCACAGCCGGGCGACGCGGCCCGCGCCCAGATGCAGCTGGAGTCCCAGGCCGGCTTCCGCGACCTGGACGGACGCTCCCAAAGCATCGAGGTGGTGGATTGCGTGCTCACCATCCGGTCCGCCAACACGGGATCGCCCCATGGCGTGGTGGAACTTTTTCCCTTGCAGCGTGTGGACCGCATCGAGTATTGGCCGGGCAGCCCGTTCAACGTGGACCTGTACGCCGCCGAGGCCGTGGTGCGCCGCGTCTTTTTGCAAAAGGGGGCGTATGTGTCCGATATGGAAACGGATACCGCCGTCCTGACCGCCACGGCTGACGTGTCGAACGCATTGCTCACCCTGGTGGAGGCATGCGGCGGGCATCCTTCGGTGGCGGCGGCCCGCTAGCCGCGTGCGCTACCCACAGGCGGCGAGCCGGTCCTACAGCGGCTGATGATGGCCCCTCCGCCTGTCCAAGACGGCAACGCGCGCGGTCCGCGCACCCAACCCCCAACCACCCCCAGCAGATGACGCAAACCACACCTGGTGCTTTCACCATAATGGCGACCGACGGCGCGGCCCGGTGCGGCGTGCTGCACACGGCCCACGGCCCGGTGCACACCCCCGTCTTCATGCCCGTGGGCACGCAAGGCTCGGTCAAGGCCTTGGCGCCGCGCGACCTCGAAGACGCGGGCGCGCAGATCATTCTCGGCAACACCTACCACCTCTACCTGCGGCCCGGGGACGAACTGGTGGCGCGCCACGGCGGCCTGCACGGCTTTTCCCGCTGGGACCGCCCCATCCTTACCGACAGCGGCGGCTACCAGGTCTTCAGCCTGTCCGCGCTGCGCACCATTTCCAAGGGCGGCGTGGAGTTCCGGTCGCACATCGACGGCAGCAAGCATTTCTTCAGCCCGGAAAAGGTGGTGGACATCCAACGCAACCTCAATTCCGACATCATGATGGTGCTGGATGAGTGCGTGCCCTACGGCGCGAACCATGACTACACGGCCAAGTCGCTCGCGCTGACCACGGCCTGGGCCGAGCGCAGCCGCGCCCACTACCCCAAGGGCGCGGCGGGCAACCTGCTTTTCGGCATCGTGCAGGGCGGGTTCTTTGCGGACCTGCGCACCCGCAGCGCCGAGGAATTGTGCGCCATCGGCATGGACGGGTTCGCCCTCGGCGGCCTGTCCGTGGGCGAATCCAAGCCGGAGATGTTGGACATCCTGGCCCACACCGCGCCGCTTCTGCCCGCGCACAAGCCCCGCTACCTCATGGGCGTGGGCACGCCGCTGGACATCCTGGACGGCATCGCGCTGGGCGTGGACATGTTCGACTGCGTGCTGCCCACGCGCAACGCGCGCAACGGCACGTTGTACACCTCGCAGGGCAAGATCAACATCAAGCGCGCCGAATTCAAGGACGACGAGCGTCCCCTGGATCCCGAATGCGGCTGCTATACCTGCCGCACCTTTTCCCGGGCCTATTTGCGCCACCTCTACGTGGCGGGCGAGTTGCTCTCGTTTCAGCTGAACACGCTGCATAACGTGACGTTTTATTTGGATATGGCGGCCAAGGCCCGCGCGGCCATCGAGGCGGGCGCGTTCGCCGCGCTCAAGGCGCGGTACGAGGCCATGTTCGACTAGCGTCACGTGCTTGAAGACAGCGGACTGTTTTTCAAGGGCAAGATACTGTATTCGAGTGTATCGCCATCAAAAGTGGTATGCATTCACTGTGACGACGCGGCACGAGGAGTAGGGCATGCGGTGGTTGGCGGCCCGTTTCTTTCAGGTGGTGGGCGCCCTGGCTTTGGCCGGGGGGCTGGCCTTTGCCGTGCTCATGTTCTTTGCCGGGGACTGGTTGCAGGCTCCGGACGCGCTGGAGCGCGCCGACGCCATCGTTTCGCTGGCCGGTGCGTTCACCCGCGCGCCGTATGCGGCCTCCTTGTACAAGCGGGGGCTGGCGCCCAAGGTATGGGTCAGCCGTCCCAACCGGAACAGGCATTTCGAGTTTTTGCGGTCGCTGGGCTACGACGTGCCGGTGCAGGAGGAGGTCAACCAGCGGCTGCTGGCGCAAGGCGGCGTGCCGGACGATGCCGTGGTTTCCTATGGCAAGGGCGTGCTGTCCACGGCGGAAGAGGCCGAGGCGTTGCGCGATGCCATGGCCGACGCGCTGGGGGCGGGGCCAAGGCGGATCATCGTGGTCACCTCGCCGTACCATGTGTACCGGGCGCGGCTGATTTTCCGGCGGGTGCTGCCGGACTGGACCGTCATGGTGGTGGGCACGCCCGACGAGCCGTTTCCCACGGACTGGTGGCGGCGGCGCAGCGCGGCGCTGGCCGTGGTGTCCGAAACCGCCAAGACCGCCTTTTTCCTGGCGGGCGGGGTGTTCCGGGCCGGGCAGGAATAGCGGGGACGCCCGGTGCCGGGGAAGCCGCCGTCTCTACCGGGGGGAAGCGGCGTGCCCTGCGCGTTCCCAGCGGCCTGCCTGCCTTTGCCCACCACCTGCCCCACGCCGGAGGCGATGGCGCTTCCTGTCTCGGCCAAGCCTTTCCATTCCATCCCCGTGGGATCGATGCGGTTGACCGGGTCGTCCAGGCAATAGCCGTACACGTCCGGATCGCCGCCCTTGAGCCCCAGCGGGTCTTTGGCCATGAAACGGCCCACCTCGGGGTCGTAGTCGCGCACGCCGAAACGGATGAGGCCTGTGCTGCGGTTGGGCAGCTTATGGACTAGCTCTCTCCCTCTTGCCGCTGGGACGGCTCCAATCCCGTTGTCTGACAGTTCAAACGGCCCGCATTTTCGAAAGATGCGGGCCGTTGGGAAGGAATCTAATCGCCGTTAGCGGTGTTATTAGGCGTGTTCAGCCGCTCCGGATGACGCTCGTAATAACCCTTCACCAGCTCAAGTTGCGTTCCGCACTGCTTGCATGTCAACTCCTTGCCAAGCTCGCAACGGAGATACGTCGCTTCGCATGCTGGACAGATGAGTGATGTATCGTTCGGAACGGCATCCCTGTTGATGGCAAGGTATATAGAGAGTCCGCCTACCGCAACGACCAATGCGGAGATAAGCGTGTTGAACCTGCTGATGTCCACGCAAAAGCCATACTTGCACCACTCAGTGTCATTATAAAACAAACTTCCGGTTATGATGACCACAATTCCAAACAGCAGTCTCCACCAGCGTACGGTCATTGATGATTCCTTTTTGGGATGAATTTGGACAATTCCTGTCCCGCCCTGTACAATATTCCCGGCCCGGTCGATGGCGGCGTAGGTGAGAGTATGTCCACCCCATACTCGATCGCTTTGTTCACGGTATGCGGATTGGCCAGAGCCCAACTCGCCGCTGCCGGAATCGCTTTCGTGCCTGCCAGGGCCGCAGCCGCCACAACAGCGGGAACCGTTGCGGCTCCAGCCGCGACCTTGCCACCGAACTTGTAAGCCTCCCGCATGTGCGGGTCGTTGGCCACAACATCGGCAGCCTTGGCAACCGCCTTTCCGGCGGCCTGCCCGCCCTTGGTCACCGCCTGGCCCACGCCGGAGGCGATGGCGCTTCCTGTCTCGGCCAAGCCTTTTCATTCCATCCCCGTGGGATCGATGCGGTTTACCGGGTCGTCCAGGCAATAACCGTATACGTCCAGATCGCCGCCCTTGAGGCCCAGCGGGTCTTTGGCCATGAAACGGCCCACCTTGGGGGCGTCGTCGCGCACGCCGAAGCGGATGGGGCCCGTGGTTCGGTCGTGTAACCCGCCGGCGTAGCCGGGAATGGGCGGCAAGAGACTTGCCGCGTCCATAATGCAACATGGGAGAGTACTACTATCCACCGAATAACCATGAAAATATGGTCACTCCATTACCTCGGGAACGGTAAATGGTGTAGTGTCCACCATGAATCGCGACGGAGAAATACGTAGATACTGGAAGGGCATGCCTGTCATGCGGTTTGTGCGGTAGGCCGTGCCTGGGCACATCGGCGTACTTTCTGAGGAATTTGATACTCCGTCACTGGAGACGGCGATGCGACACAGCGCCGTTTTCAGGCATCCAATTTCCGTCTCCAAAGAAAGCGTCTCCTCAAGCATCGGAGAGACAATGGCGGCGTGCGCAAGGATATACTTATCTTTGGCAGACATGATATTTGCGCGTTGAGTTATGTATTGATTTGAAATCTTTTTAAAATTTGCATGCAACCAGTCTTGCATATGAGATATGAACAAGGCCATCTCGACAAGCCCATCCTCCATGGCCTTTTTCGCTTCTTGATTGTTTCCAATAAAACTACTATTGCCAATGATAGCCATGTCGTACAGTTTTTTTGAAAGACGCATTTGTGCTGAAAGCGTAGTTGCGTATACGTTGCTTGGTTGATGTATGGACTCGACATGGCGTAGCATTGCCAGGATATCATCCTTCCTTATCTTGATGCCTGCACGCAGCATCCCACGCGCACAAGCAGCCCATTTTTTCATTGAGAAGTAGTACACCATGTAGTCTGAAATTGACGCCGGTGTTTTGCTCATCAAGTCCGCCAGTTCTAGCAGGTCAAGAGCCCCATGCACATCCACGGGCATTATTCCAAGGCCTAGCAGCGATGAGGCTTCGAAGCATGGCAGCAACACGGCCAACGTTTTTTGCGGTGATGGCTCCGTTGGTTTTTCCGGATGAAACAGAGCTCCGTCAAAGTATGTCGTCATTCGAAAGGAACGTCGTGCTTCGTTTATAAACTTATTATTTCTTTTCAAGAAATACGAAAGAGTTTCAACATCAACATCAGACACCGTCGCGTTGCTGCGCGCCCTTCGTAGGGCAATTGTTTCATCATCCGTTAACGGTGCTGTGAGGTGCATGATGTCCGCCAAAAACATGGCGGCGTTTTGATCGTCTGGAACACCAACTTCTATATAGCTCGTGGTTTCGTAGATTCTGCTGTTCGATACTCTCCGCATAATGTCATGGAAAGAATCCGATGCTAATACGACATTTGCATTAAAACATAGAAGAAGGACGCCTGTCATAACCTGAACGACAATGCACGCAAAGCAGACGGTTAGTACATCACCCTTCTTCATATGCTCTCCACTTATGAGTTAGATAGCCTATGGCTTTTGTCCAGCTGCATTGCTTTTTCCACCCTGTTTTTCGGTGGCGGACGAGGCTCCCACACCCCATATGCCTATTGCGCCAATTTTCCTTATAATATCACCTTGACTGTCAATCACTTGGTCTATGCCATCCCCAGTACTGCGCGCACGTTGCCAATCATCCTGCATGCGCTCTTCGGCCTGCCTGGCGTCACAAATACCTGTTGGATCTGGAATAGTGCCATTGGTTGCCTCGCTTGCGGCGTATTGGGCGGCATCCGTGGCAATGCGCGGGATTGGCAATGCATTCTTGACCCAGTTGCCGACGGACCCCCACCACCCATCCGATTCCATCCCCGTGGAATCGACCCGGTTGACCGGGTCGTCCAGGCAGTACCCGTACACATCCGGATCGTCGCCCTTGAGCCCCAGTGGGTCTTTGGCCATGAAACGGCCCACCTCGGGGTCGTAGTCGCGCACGCCGAAACGGATGAGGCCCGTGGCGCGGTCGTGCAAGCCCCCCGCATAGCCGAACGGGATGGGCAGCGCGGCCCCGGATTTCCCGCCGGACGCTGCCCCGACCTCTGGGCCGGTTTCGGACACGATGCAGCCGAAGGTGTCGTACGCGATTTCATGTATCACTTTTCCGGCAGCACTGGCAACGGCGCGCAGCGAGCCGACCTGGTCGTAGAAGAGGTGCAGCGGCTCGCCGTCCAGCAGCGCGGCGTGCGGCAGGCGTGCGGTGGGCGCGTAGGCGAATGCGAGCATGGCGCCCGATGCCGCGTCGTACAGCGCGGCCAGCCGCTGCGGCGTCTCCCACAGGTATTTGGCCGTGCAGCGGCCATTCTCGTACCGCGCAACGCGGCAGCCCTGGGCGTCGTATTCGTAGGACACGATCACCCCGTCCTGGCGTGCCACCTGCATGAGGCGGCCATCGTTGGCGTATTCGTAGTCGGTCGGCTCGCCGCGCACGCACTTTTGGTTGCACATGGCGCGGATGTCGTGGCGGAACGACAGCGGACCCGCGCTCGTCAGATGATCGCCCGCATCGCTGTAGCTGTAGTACCGCTCTTCCACGCCGCGCAACAGATTGCGCTCGTTGGACCGGCGGCCCTTGGGATCATAACCGTATTCCTCCACCACGATGCCGTTGCGCGCCACCGAGGCGAGGCGTCCGGCCTTGTCGTAGCCATAGGCCCATTCGACGCGCCTGCCGTCGCAGATCTCGGTCTTGGCCGCGATACGGCCATCCGGGCCGGGCTGCACAAAACAGGCGTAGGGCGGCTCGGCCCCGTCGCGCAAGGGCGAGGCGGGCGCGGCCTGGGGCTGGGGCGCGGCCAGGGCTTGGGGTTGGGCCATGGGCGGCGAGGTGGGCATGGCCCGCTGTTGGGGCTGGGGCATGGCCTTGGGCTGGCCCGTGACCTCGTCTTCCACAAAAAAGTCCATGTGGCCGCGCCCGCGCGGCAGGGCGTCGATGGCGGCCTGGGTGAGCACTTGCGCGGACCCGTCGGCAAAGCGGACAAGGAACAGGCGGGGTTGGGTGGCTGTGTACGGCATGACATTCTCCTTGGTTGGCAAAAGGTTGGCGTGATTTCTCCTCACCCACGGCGCGGCGCGGCGCGGCGGCGGACGCGGGGCGCGACGAGCCCCGGACGCGGCAAAACGTCCGCGCGGCGGTGCGCGTGCGCAAAAGGGGAGGCCGACATGCCCGGTATCCGTAGCGGGGCGGGCACGGCGGCTATTCAAGAGAAGAGGGGGGGGGGCGTGTGCTTGGGCCGAAAGCGGGCCTCGATGGCTGCGGACAGCGGCGATGCGGCCAAAATCGCCACAGTCCGGGGTGGTGTTACCACATCAGCAGGAGGCCATGTAAGAGGCTGGCGTTATAGTGTGCCTGTTTGGCAGGCTATGCGTGGATCATATCATTCCAACAATTTGAAATGACTTAAAATAAAATTTTCCACCTGCCGCGCGGCAGCGCGGATCGTTTTTGCGGAGCGCAGGCCGGGGCTGTGTTTCCTGCCGTTCCTCCCCGCCCCGCCGTTGTTCTTTTTTCCCCTCCCCCCTGCCGTCCCCGAACGCTTTTCCCTTTCTTTCCACCCCCTCTGTCTTTTTTCCTTCGTTCCCGCTTGCCTCCCGCAGGGGCAACGCACCTCAACCATGTGTCATTACCATCCCCCAACCCGCAGTTTTTGGAAAAGAGATGGGTGGAGGAAGGGGGTCTGGGGGAAGGAGGCGGGAAGAGGAAAACCTTTTTTCGCGCAGAAAAAGGTTTTCCTCTTCCCGCCTCCTT
>JBFWMG010000022.1:0-63329 GCA_050251715.1 Desulfovibrionaceae bacterium
CCCCCCCCCCCCCCCCCCCCCCCCCCCCCCCCCCCCCCCCCCCCCCCCCCCCCCCCCCCCCCCCCCCCCCCCCCCCCCCCCCCCCCCCCCCCCCCCCCCCCCCCCCCCCCCCCCCCCCCGGTTTTTTTCGATGCGTTGTGTTGGCCGTGTGGCGCGGCGTCAGGCCGCCAGCCCCGCGTCCTTGATGCCCTGGTCGCGCATCTGGCGCAGGGCGTCTATGTGTCCAATGAAGCTATAGAAGAATTTCAGGTCGTTGCCGAACATGTTGCCGTTTGCGCCCATGTCGGCGTTGATCTTGGCCAATGCCCCGGAATTCTGGTGGTGCACGCAGCGCACAAGCCCGGTGTAGTGTACCGGGAACCCCGACAGCCGCGCATCCAGGTCGTGGGCGATATCGTCCATCTGTGTGGGCGAATAGCGCAGGTCAAAGGTCGGATGCGCGTCCAGCAGCTTGCGGCTGAGCAGGTGGCAGCAGCCCATGACGGAGTCTGTGGGGCGGATGAAATCGTAGTGGTTGGTGTCGCACACGTTGCCCGGCTTGGCGAAGCTTAGGCGGAGGAGGTCGGGCCGCGCCACGGCGATGTTGCGGTACAGGTATTGGATGGTCGTGGGCGTGCCGGGATTGACCACCTTGCAGCCCACCACGCCGGGATTCTGGGCGCTCTCCGCCACGGTCAGGAAGTGGTGCAGCCAGTCGGGTTGCACGTCCACGTCGTCGTCCAGAAACGCGGCATAGTCCGCCTGGCGCACCTGGTCCGTGGCGATGAGCCAGTTGCGGGCCGCGGGCGCGCCCACGTTCACGGGAAGCTGGATGATGGAAAAATCCCGCTCGCCGAACATGGCCTGCGCCTGCCGCGCCACATCCAGGCTGTGGTCGGTGCAGCCGTTCAGCAGCACCGAGATCCCGGCGTTGCCGATGTCGGTCTGCCGCAGGCTGGCCAGCGTCTTGCCCAGCATGTCCGCCTTGTTCCAGGAATACAGGCAGATGCGCACCTTCTTTTCCGTGGCCAGGTTCGGGTTGGGCACAAAGGGCGAGGCCAGTTCGTCCAGGCGGCGGCGCACCGGATTTTGCCAGGGGGCGAGCTTGAGCGATTGCATGTACAGGGCCACCGCCCGCCGCCTGTCCCCGGCCTTGACCATGATTTCCGCCGCCAGGTTGCACAGCGTCTCGTTGTGCAGGGCGGGGTCGATGTCCCGCCACAGGGCCATGGCCTCGTCGACCTTGTTCTGGCTGGCGTGGTGGATGAACAGGCACGTCCGCCAGTGCGGCTTGAAGGGGGAGGGGCAGTTGAAGGCGGGCAGCCAGTCGTCGATGGGGGCGCGGGTGCGGGCGTCTTGCCGGAGCAGCAGGGCGGCGGCGGCAATATGGTGCGGGTAGCGTCGCAGCAACTCCAGCAGGCGGATGCGGGCGTCGTCGTCCTGTCCGTTCAGGATGTCACGGTCGATGGCGGCCATGGCCTTGGGGTCGGAATTCACTTTTTGGAGTACGTCGAGGCGTTGTTTCTCTTCGGGCGCATCGGCCACGCTTTGCAGCAGCGACAGCGCGGTGATGTCGAACGGCTCAAGTTGCAGGAACTTGCGGGTCAGGTAGAGCAGCCAGCTGCAATAATCCACATGCGTGCCCACTCCGGGATCGTTGGCGATCCGGTTGATGTAAAGGGATATGGTCGCTGGTTCGAGGAGAAAATGGGATATGTAGTTCTTGAGGTGCGTCACGACTTCGTCCAGGGACAGATGCGCCAGTTCATGGGTCAGGCCAGGTGCGATGTGGGTGTAGTGAGCCATGCGTGCCTCGTGAAGAGTGTGTGAGACATTCCTGTTGCGGAGGCTTATCGGCATTGTGTAAAAACACTTGAGGGTTAAAGTAAAGGCAGGGGGGACGCGCGTGGCGCGTCCCCCCTGTGATTGCCGAAAAAAGGCGTACCGCGCGCCGCGCGCGGCGCAGCGCTGGGTTAGAGCAGCCCGGCCTGGGACAGGGTGGCCTTGAGCTTGTCCAGGTTGGCCGGTTGCAGCGGCACCATGGGCAGGCGCAGTTCCAGATGGTCAAGCTGGCCCATGAGGTGCAGGGCGGTCTTGGCCGGAACCGGGTTGGTTTCCAGGAACATGGCCCGCGCCAGCGGCAGCATGGTGTAGTGCAGGTCCATGGCCGTGGTCGCGTCGCCCGTGGCGTGGGCGGCGATCATGTCGTGCATGAGCCTGGGCGCCACGTTGGACACCACGGAGATGGCGCCGATGCCTCCCACGGACAGCAGCGGCAGGACCGTGAAGTCGTCGCCGGACAGGAGTTGGAAGGACCGGCCGCAGCATTCCAGAACCTGGGAGGCCTGGTAGATGTCGCCCGTGGCCTCCTTGACGCCCACGACGGTGGGCAGGTCGGCGACAATGCGGCCCAGGGTGGCGGGCAACAGGTTCACGCTGGTGCGGCCCGGCACATTGTACAGCACATAGGGGAAGGGCACTGCCTCGGCAATGGCCTTGAAGTGCGCATACAGGCCGTCCTGCGTGGGCTTGTTGTAATAGGGCGTGATGAGCAGCGCGCCGTCCGCTCCGGCCTCCTTGGCGCCCCTGGCGAGCTCGACGGCTTCCTTGGTGTTGTTGGAGCCTGCTCCGGCCAGCACGGGTACACGGCCTTTGACCTGGTCCACGCAAATTTTGATGACCTCGTGGTGCTCGGCATGGGACAGCGTGGCCGACTCGCCCGTGGTGCCGCACGGCACCAGGCCGTCAATGCCCTGTTCGATCTGCCATTCGATCTGTTGCCGGAAGGCTTCTTCGTCCACCATGCCGTTGCGGAACGGCGTCACCATTGCGGTCATCGCGCCCTTGAAGATCATGCCTCGTCTCCTTCCTGATCCTGGTTGCGTGTCTTGTATTGCCTCTATGGCTATAGCCCTATCGCGTCAAGGGCGAGCGCCCCCGTGTACACCTTTATCGCTTTCCCCGTCAGAAAAACAGCGCCGTTTTCCAGGGAAATGGTCAAAATCTCATTGCCGGTGGTGGTGACCTCCACCTCCGGGCCCGTGAGGCCAAGGGTGTGGGCGATAAGCGCCGTGGCCGCCGCGCCCGTGCCGCAGGCCAGGGTTTCGCCCTCCACGCCGCGCTCGTAGGTGCGCAGGTAGATGGAGCGGCTGTCCTTGACCTGGGCGAAATTGGCGTTGGTGCCCTTGGGCGCGAAATGGGGATGGTAGCGCACCGCCGCGCCCAGTTTCCGCACGTCCAGGCCCGGCGTGTCGTCGCCAAAGCGGACGGCGTGGGGCACGCCCGTGTTCACGAAATGCAGGGTCGTGTCCGTGCCGTCCACAGTGAGGGTGAGGTTGGTCGCCAGGTCCAGCGGCGGGGTGAGCTGCACCTTGGCCGCGTCGCCGCCGGGCAACAGCCGCGCCTTGATGGGCCCGGCATCCGTGCCGATGACGTGCTCGGGCCCGGCCAGGCCCAGCTCCACGGCCAGGCGCGTGGCGCAGCGCGAGGCGTTGCCGCACATCTCGGCGCGGGAGCCGTCGGCGTTGTAGAAGTGCCAGACGTAATCAACGCCGGGGCGGTCGCCCGGCGCATCGAGAAAGATGAGGCCGTCCGCGCCCACGCTGAAGGCGCGGCGGCACACGGCGCGCGCCCAGTCGGCCATCACGGCCTCGGCAATGCCATAGCGGCGGTTGTCGATGAGCACGAAGTCGTTGCCGCATCCGTGCATCTTGTGAAATTCCATGGTGTTGTGTGTCATGTGATCCTCAATGCGCTGTTGCAATACGCATGCTGCGTCCGGTTGCACGCCGAACGCTCGCTGGGGTCGATATCTGGGGGAAGGGGGGCGAACGGCGCGGAATACCGGCTCAAAAGGCGAAAAGCCGTTTGATGGCTTTATCGTCTTTTATCTCCTCGCCGAGCGAGGTGTAACCGTAACCGATGGTCTCGTCCATGATCCAGCGCTGTGTGCCCTTGTGGTCTGGCCATGCCAGGATGTCTAGTTCTTGCAGCACCTTGCCCTTGGTATACGAGCGGGCCCATACGGTGCTGTCCCTGGCCTCGGCGCGTGCGGTCAAACCGCCTCCATTGCCGCTGCCAAGGAGTATGTCGAACACGTCCGGGGAATTGTCAAGAAATTCCTGCTCCTGCCAGTGGCCCCAGGGGCTCATGCCGATCACGAGGCGGGTGGTGGCGCGCAGGCCGCGTCCCGCGTCCCCCACGCTGCGGATCATGTCCGGCGGGGGCGAGGCGTCGGAGGGGATGTCCGGAAAGACCACGATGCCCACCCCTCCGGCTTCCGGCAGCAGCACGCGGGTGGCGGGGGTGTCGTAGGCCGTGACAAAGGAGGAGGAAAGGGGGGCGCCCGCCTCGCCAAGCCGTTCGGCCTCGATCGGGCGCAGGGCCACGAGGTCGTAGTCCATGGCGGCGTAGGCGTCGGCCAGGGCGCGCAGTTGCAGGGCGTGCTGGTCCCAGTCCAGGGTGGGGTCGGGTTCCAGGGGAAGGAATTCGTCAGGCCCGGCCAGGGCAAGGCGCAGGGGCGCGCCTGACGTGGCGTTGCGCAGGGCGCGCAATGCGGTGGCCCGCCGGGCCAGACCGCCAAGGTTCCTGCCGCCTCATGTGGGGCACGGGTTGTAGGCGCCCCACGAGTTGGCGGTAAAGGCGATGGTCAGAAGGGGCGTGACGGCGGGCGCATCCGGACGTGCCGATACGGCGTCCGTGCGCGCCATCACAGCCCCGAAAAGAAGTATCGCCAGGGCGGCCACAAGCAGCCCGGTGAGACGAAAAACCGCTGGCCGCCGCATGCTATTTGTTCAAGAATTCCTTCAACTCCTTGCCGGAGCGGAAGAAGGGCAGCCTCTTGGCGTCCACGCGGACCACGTCGCCGGTCTTGGGGTTGCGGCCGGTGTATCCGCCGTAGTCCTTGATCTTGAAACTGCCGAACCCGCGGATTTCGACCCTGTCGCCCGCGAGAAGGGCGTCCTTCACCGAATCGATGAAGATGTTCACGACCGTGGCGGCCTCTTCGGCCTGGATGTTGTTGTCCTCGGACAGGTTTTTGATCAACTCGCTCTTGTTCATGGACTCCTCCGCAGCACAATGTGAATCCACACGCGTGGCGCAACGCAAACACCGGGGCGCAACGGGCGGCTCGCTCATCCTTGCGGCGCGCGGTCTTGCGCGCCGTTCGGAAAAACCTATGAGCCACCGTACTAACTATGCCGAAAAAGGATATTTTCCGTCAAGGAATTATTCGCTCCCCGCATCCTGAAAATTGGCCAGGATGGGTTCGTCGGCAATGCGTTCGAGCATGGAGGCGCGCAGATGATGCAGCTTTTGGGCGATGGCGAAAATATCCTTTCCCGCCGGTGAGTTGGGAGCCATCTTCATGAGCGGCGTCTGGCGGCGCACCGCCTCGTGCACGGTCTTGTCGTGGCGGATGCCGCCCAGCAGTTCCACATCGATGTTGAGAAAGCGCTGGCAGGCGGCGCGCAGGGTGTCGAAGGTCTGCTTTTCCTCGCTCTTGCTCTCCACCTGGTTCACGATGATCTGGAAGTCGGTGACGTTGTGCTGCGTGGCCAGCACCTTGATGAGGGCGTAGCCGTCGGTGAGGGAGGTGGGCTCGGGCGTGACCACGATGACGCGTATCCGGCTCATGGCCGCAAAGGAGAGCACCGTGGGGTTGATGCCCGCGCCAAGGTCGAGGAACAGGTAGTTGTAGCGGCGGAAGATGGGATGGAGCTTGCGCAGCAGCAGCGAGCGCAGGTCCGCGTCCATGTCCACCAGCTCGGGCACGCCCGAGGCCGCGGGCAGAAAGTCGAAGCCGCCCTTTTCCAGGGTCACGGCCACATCGTTGGGATCCATGTCCGCGTCGAGCACGTCCTGAAGGTTTTTTTCCGGGGCAATGCCAAGCAGCACGTCGAGGTTGGCCAGGCCAAGGTCGCAGTCCATGAGCAGCAGGGGGTGCTGGCCCTTGAACAGGCAGAAGCCCAGGTTCAGGGCGATGTTGGTCTTGCCCACGCCGCCCTTGCCGCTCATGATGGCTATGCTGAGGGTAGTATTCGGTTTCATCATTGCTTCCGTGGCTTAACCTTCTCTCGCGAAAAGGAATTTTTTCTCATCAGAGTGCACCATGGTCTTCTTGGGCGCAAACGAACTGTCCTCGATCCGGTTGGTCACGATGGTGTCCTTGCCCTTGGCCTTGGCCTCGTAGAGCGCCTTGTCGGCCAGTTCCACAAAGGATGCCGGCGTGGTGCCCGTCCTGCCGCGGCACGCCACCAGCCCGGCGGACACCGTGACCGCGAACGGGCCGTTGCCGCAGGTGAAGGGGTGACTGCGCAGCTCCTCCTGTATGCGCTCGATGACCACCCGCGCGTTGTGCAGCCCCGCGCCGGGGAGCAGGACCGCGAATTCTTCGCCGCCCATCCGGGCCGCAAGGTCGTATGCTCGCTTATTTTTAAGCAAAATTTGTGCCAGCGTGGTGAGTACGGTGTCGCCGCACGGGTGTCCGTGCCGGTCGTTGACCAGCTTGAAGTTGTCCAGGTCGAGCACCGCCAACGTGAGGTTGGTGCCCTCGCGGGCGATGCGTTGCAGCTCCATGCCCAGCCGGTTGTCAAAGGCGCGGCGGTTGGCCAGGCTGGTCAGCGGATCGTGGTCGGTCTGGTAGGCCAGCTCGGCCAGGGTGGCCTGGATGTGGGCCAGGTACGGCAATGCGTCGCCGTCCAGCGGCAGGGCGAACCATTCCCGGCAGGCGCGGGCCTGGGAGATCTTTTTCCAGTCCGCAAAGGAGAGGCCTTGGACCAGCCTGGCCACGGCCAGGGTCTTGCCGGCGGTCGCGGCGTCCGGACGGCAAAAGGCGGTGGTCGCCTCGCTCAGGATGCGGTGCAGGTCGGCCAATTCCTCGGCCAGGGCGCTTTGAGGCAGGGCGCTGTGGGGATCAATGTTTTTTTTGGGCATGCATGTACAGGAGCGTTTCGCGGATGAGCGTGTCCAGCTTGCCGTCCAGGACCGCGTCCACGTCGCCGATTTCTGTGTTTGACCTGTGATCCTTGACCAGCCTGTAGGGTTGCAGCGTGTAGGTACGGATCTGGCTCCCCCAGGCAATGGCCTCCTTGCCGTCGTATTCGGCCTGCCGTTCCTCGGCCTTTTTGCGCAGTTCCAAGTCGTACAGGCGCGCCTTGAGGATCTGGATGGCGGTTTCCTTGTTGCGCAACTGCGATTTCTCGTTCTGGCACTGCGCCACCACGCCCGTGGGGACATGCGTCACGCGCACGGCGGAGCTGGTGGTGTTCACGCTCTGGCCGCCCGGGCCGCTGGAGCGGAAGGTGTCCACGCGCAGGTCTTCCTCGCGCAGGTCTATCTCGATGTCGTCGCCCGCGTCGGGGTACACGTCCACCGAGGCGAACGACGTGTGGCGGCGGCCCGAGGAATCGAAGGGCGAGATGCGGATGAGGCGATGGATGCCTTTTTCCGTCTTCAGCAGCCCATAGGTGTTCACGCCCGCGATGCGCAGCGTCACGCTCTTGACGCCCGCCTCGTCGCCATCGAGAAAGTCCAGGATCTCCACGGTGCAGTCGTGGCGTTCGGCCCAGCGGCGGTACATGCGCAGCAGCATTTCCGCCCAGTCCTGGGACTCGGTGCCGCCCGCGCCGGGGTGTATTTCGAGAATCGCCGGCGCCTTGTCCTCATCGCCCGAGAGCAGCATGGCCACTTCGGTTTCCTGCAGCCGGTCGTCCAGCACGTCGATCTGGCCGTCGAGTCCCTCAAGCACCTCGTCGCCCTGGTCCTCGCGGGCCATGGCCAGCCAGTCGTCCAGGTCGGTCTTGGCCTTGAGCAGCACTTCCCACTCGGCCACACGCTGGTCGAGGCGTCTTTTTTCCTGCAACAGGGGGGTCAGTTTTTCGGGCTTGTCCCAGGCGCCCGGCTTGGACAGCGCCTGCTCTATTTCATCGAGGCGGGTCTTGCTTCCCGCCAAGTCAAAGCCGCCCCCAAAGGGAGTTGAATTGGTTGAGCAGGGCGGTGCTACGGGTTTTGAGGTCGGCGTATTGCAACATGGTGTGTCGTGTCCACGATCGGTTTGGTCAAAGTGTGTTGCGCGGGTCGGAAACGTCGAGCCCGGCCCGGCCGGTAAGTCCGGCCCAGGCCAGCCCCAGCAGCGTCAGTCCCGCCAGAACCCAGGGAACGGCCGGGGCGATGCGGTGGTAGAGCGTGGACTGGGCCACAAGGCCCACGCGCGCGTCGAGCACCTGCGCCCGGAACAGGCCTGTGTGCGCCAGGATGCGGCCTCTGGGGTCGATGATGGCGCTGATGCCCGTGTTGGTGGCGCGGATCAGGTACTTGCCCTGTTCCACGGCGCGCAACGCCGTCAGGTGCAGGTGCTGCACGGGCGCCGCCGTGCGCCCGAACCAGGCGTCGTTGGAGATGTTCAACAGCACGTTGGCGCCGTCGGCCACCCTTTTTTGGGCCAATTCCGGGAAAATAGTTTCATAGCAGATGAGCGTTCCCAAGGCAATGTCGCCCGCGCCGTGGCCGGAGCGTGCGCCGGGAACCAGGGGCGCGGTTTCCGCGCCGGGCGAAAAGTCGCCCACCCCGGCGGTGAGCTTCTGGATGAAGGTGAGGTACTCGCCGTAGGGCACGTATTCGCCAAAGGGAACCAGATGCTCCTTGTCGTACACGCCCTCGTTGACGCCGTCCTTGCCCACCAGGAAGGCGCGGTTGAAATATTCGTACACGCCGGGCCGCGTGCCGAAGCGGTAGCCGGGCGCGCCGACCACGAGCATGGCGTCCAACTGGTGCGCGGCGTTGCGCACCGCCCGGCTCATGTCGTTGATTTCCTGAAAATAGAAAGGCATGGCCGTCTCGGGCCAGACGATGAGTTCCGGGCGCGGGGCGTCCGTCTTTTGGGCCGACAGGGTCAGGTAGCGGTTCACCGTGCCCTGCTGGTAGGCGGGCTCCCATTTCCGGCCCTGGTCGATGTTGCCCTGCACCAGCCGGACCTGCACGGACCCGGTCTCGGGAATGGCGCGGTCCAGGGCGTCGCGGCCATGTGCGGCCAGTGCGGCGAACAGGGCCATGGCCAGCAGCGCACCGGGCAGGGACACGTCGCCGCGCAGCGACGCCGTGGCCAGGCAGGCAATGGCGGCCAGAAGCGCGGCCAGGCCCAGGGAGCCCATGATGCTCGCGGCCTGGATCATCTCGGGCCACGGCACAAAGGCGGACGGGAGCGTGAGCCAGGGGAATCCGGTGAACAGCACGCCGCGCAGCCATTCCAGGGCGCCCCATGCCGCTCCGGCGAACAGCGCCAGGGCGATGCGGGGCAGGGCGGGCGCGGCCAGTCTCACCAGGACGCAGAACAGGGCCGGATACAGGGCAAGATAGAAGGCGAGCAGCACCGGGCATGGCGCGGCCAGATACCAGGCCATGCCGCCGTAGTCGTGGGGCGGGATGGCGACCCAGTACAGGCAGCCGCCATAGGCGGCGGTGGCCGCCAGCAGGCCGCGCCGCCAGGCGCGGCGCACGGTGGGCGCGGCGCAGGCCGCGGCGAACAATCCGGCCGGGAACAGCAGCACCGCCACGGGCAGGTGGTAGAGGGGATTGGCGAAGCCAAGCCACGCGCCGACAACGCCCAGGACAAGCAGGGTCGCGGCAATGGATCGGGACAGCGAACGTGACATGGCGTCGGGGCTACTCCGCTGGGCGCACGAGAATCCACCGCACCTGTTTGGCGTCGGCTTCCTTGACCGTGGCCACATGGCTGCCCAGGGCGAATTGTTCGCCCACCACGGGCACGCGGCCCGCCAGTTCGCACAGGTAGCCGCCCAGGGTCTCCACCTGCTCGGACTGGAGCGTGAGGCCAAGCGCCTCGTCCACATCCTCCAGTTCCGCGCGGCCCGAGATGAGGGCGGCACCGTTTTCCAGCCGCTGGATGTCGTCGGGGCGGGGCGTGTCGTACTCGTCCTCTATGTCGCCCACGATTTCCTCCAGCACATCCTCGATGGTCACCAGGCCCGACGTGCCGCCGTATTCGTCCAGCGCGATGGCCATATGGACCTTGCGTGTCCTGAATTCCTGGAGCAGGTCGAGCACGTTCTTGGTTTCGGGGATGAAGAAGGGCGTGCGCATGATCTGGTCCATGGTCAGGGACTCGTCGTGCGCCACGAGCGGCTTGAGCAGATCCTTGGCATGGATGATGCCCACGATGTTGTCGCGGTTGCCCTTGAACACGGGCACGCGCGAGTGGCCCGATTCGATGTGCAGGAGCACAATTTCATCAAGAGTGGCGCTTACTTCCGCGCACATGATATCCGTGCGCGGCACCATGATCTCTTCGACAAGCTTTTCACCCAGGGACAAGACGTTGAGCAGCATGATTTTCTCATGCGCCTCAAGGTCGCCGTCCTCGGTGGCTTCCAGAATGGCCTCTTCGATGGGGTCTTCGCTGCGAGCGCGAAAGAGTCTGGTAATAAAGGGCCAGAACCTACTGTCCGAGCCTTCGTCCAAGGGAGATACTCCTTACAGGGGGAATCCGCGGCGCCGCCAATGCGGCCCCCGGTGCGTCAATCACATAAGTCCACGGCGACCGTAAGGCAACCGCTTGCGACTGTTTTTTTGTTACATTTATACATCAGCCAGGGTCAAGCCTCAATTGGCCTCGCCCTGGGCCATGCGGTGCTGTTCCAGGTCGCGCTGAATGGCCCAGTTGCCCAGCACCGCCACGCCGTCGTCCGAGACCGGCCGCCAGTGGATCATGGCCTCGTGCTCATCCTCCCGCACCACGCCCTGATGCAGGATCATGCAGCCGATTTCGGCCATGGCCGCGTCGTCAAATCCGTTTTGCACGCGCAGGTGCAGCCACAGGCGCAGCTTGCCCCCGGCCTCGGGCAGGTACAGGTCGAGCCGCGCAAACAGCCTGCTGCCCACGGTGCATCGCAGTTCCGCCAGCCGCGCCGCCGCCAGTTCCACGGCCAGGCGCAGGCCGCCCGCCGAGATGTTTTCCACCCGGATGACGGGCCGGGTGCGTCCGGGGTGAAGGGAAAGCTGCGCCGGTCCCAGGCCGTCCATGACCATGGCCTCGGGGAGGGACGCCTTGGCCTGCCACAGGGCAAGGCCCAGGAGCATTTCCTCGGGCGGCGACACCCTCAGGTGCAGCCGTTTCTGGGTGCGCTCCAGGGCCGTGGGCGTGGCCAGCACGCACAGGGGCGAGCCGCCCCGCGCGGCCACGTCCAGAATGGGGCTCTCAAAGGCCAGGAAGGCTGGTCCTTCGCCCTCGTCCGTCCGAAAATACACGCGCACGGTGCGGCCCTTCCAGTGCGCGTCCAGGGTGCGTCCCGGTCCCAGGTCCAGGGTCACCCCCTTGTTCCCCACGTCCAGCGGGGTGCAGGGCACGAACAGGTTTTCCCCGATGCGGAAGGCCACCTCGAACTTGGCGCGCCCGTCCACGGCCTGGCGCAGCAGCGCCGCAATGGCCGCTGGTTCGGTTATCCACCCGGCGCGGGCCTTTTTCCGGCGGTTGCCCCGCAGGATGTTGAGCACCACCGCGCCGACGATGACAATGGCGATGCATACCGCGATGACGCCCACGTAGACGAGAGCCTCCTCGGACAAGGGGGGCGGCGAGGCGAAATGCGTTCCCACCTGTTCCAGGAATGTCTTGTCCCTGGCGGCGAGGTACGGGACGGACGGGACATGGATCATCATATGCGGTCTCCCTCGCTGAACGTATCGTCCGGAACGGGGGATAGCAATAGCCGGTGCGGTGGGGAATCAGTCAGATGAGCCCGGATTTCTTGAGATGGATTTCCAGGCAGGCCAGGGCGGCGGGCGTGATGCCCGAGATGCGTCCGGCCTGGCCCAGGGTGCGGGGCCGCACCCGCCCAAGTTTTTCCACGGCTTCGCGGGTCAGGCCCGCCACGGCGCCATAGTCCATGTCCCCGGGCAGGGGCGTGGCCTCCATGCGCGCGGTGCGCGCCACCAGCTCGGCCTGGCGGGTGAGATACCCTTCGTATTTGATCTCGATTTCGGCCTGGCGCAGCACGTCGGCGGGCAGGGCGGCCAGCTCGGGCCACAGCGGCGCGAGATCCGCGATGCCCAGCTCGGGCTGGCGCAACATCTCGGCCAGGGACACCGCCTTCTTGGGCACAGCCGCGCCCATGCGCTCCAACACGTCGCGGGTGGGGCCGTCGGGGCGGATGCGGACGGCGGCAAGGCCTTCCTTGATCCGCGCCAGGGTGTCGCGCTTGACGCAATAGAGCGCCCAGTGGCCGTCCTTGACCAGCCCCAGTTCGCGGCCCATGGCGGTCAGGCGCTGGTCCGCGTTGTCCTCGCGCAGCAGCAGCCGGTGTTCGGCGCGCGAGGTGAACATGCGGTACGGTTCGCTGGTGCCCTTGGTCACCAGATCGTCCACCAGCACGGCCATGTAGGCCTGGTCGCGGCCCGGCACAAAGGGCGGGCGGCCCGTCAGGGCGCAGCACACGTTGATGGCCGCCCACATGCCCTGGGCCGCGGCCTCCTCGTAGCCCGAGGTGCCGTTGATCTGCCCGGCCAGATACAGGCCCGGCAGGCATTTCGTCTCCAGCGTGGGGGCCAGCTGCACCGGGTCGGCATAGTCGTATTCAATGGCGTAGCCGGGCCGTACGATCTGCGCCTTTTCCAGGCCGGGGATGGTGGCCAGCATGGCCTTTTGCACGTCCAGGGGCAGGCTGGTGGGGATGCCGTTGGGATAGCATTCCGGGCTGTCCAGCCCTTCCGGCTCCACAAATATCTGGTGCCGATCCTTGTCCGGGAACCGGGCCACCTTGTCCTCGATGGACGGGCAATAGCGCGCGCCCGTGCCGGTGATGACGCCGGTGAACATGGGCGAGCGGTCGAACCCGGCGCGGATCGCCTCATGCGTGCGCTCGTTGGTCCAGGTCATGTGGCAGGGCACCTGGGGCAGCTTGACCCCGGTGGAGCGGAAGCTGAACGGCGCGGGCGGGTCGTCGCCGGGCTGCGGGGTCATGGCGTCGAAATCGATGGAGCTTTTGAGCAGGCGCGGGGTGGTGCCGGTCTTGAGCCTGCCCAGCACCAGGCCCGCCTCGGCCAGGCTGCGGGACAGCCCGGTGGCGGGCGGGTCGCCCAGGCGGCCGCCGGGAAAATTGGTCAGCCCCACATGGATGCGGCCCTGCAAAAAGGTGCCCGTGGTGAGCAGCACGGCGCGGGCCGCGAATTCCTGGCCCAGCGCGGTGCGCACGCCCGCCGCGCGGCCGTTGGCCACCAGCAGCGAGGCGGCCATGTCCTCGCGCACCCACAGGTTGTCCTGGGCAAAGATGTCGCGCTGCACCACGCGCAGGTACGCGGCGCGGTCTATCTGCGCCCTCGAGGCGCGCACCGCCGGTCCCTTGCTGGTGTTGAGGATGCGGAACTGGATGCCCGCCTCGTCGGCCCACAGGCCCATCATGCCGCCCAGCGCATCGATCTCCTTGACCATGTGGCCCTTGGCCAGGCCGCCGATGGCCGGGTTGCAGGACAGGTGGCCGATGCGGTCCACGTTGATGGTGAGCAGCAGCACGGCCAGCCCCAGGCCCGAGGCGGCCATGGCCGCCTCGCACCCCGCGTGCCCCGCGCCCACGACCACAAGGTCGAAGACGTCGGGCGGCAACGGTTTGCGGATGGCGGCAAAGGCGTGGTCCATGGGGGATTCCGGAAGGGGCTATGCCATCAGGGCGCTGGCCATGACCTTGGCGTCGGCCAGTTGCCAGGATATGCGGGTGCGTTCGTTGGGCTGGTGCGCGGTGTGGGAGCAGGTGGACCAGACCGCCGCCTCGTAGCCCCGGCGGCGCAGGAACGCCGCCACCGTGCCGCCGCCAATGCCCACGGGCCTGGGCTCGCGGCCCAGCACGGCGGGTATGGCCCGCATGAGCCGCGCCACGATGTCGCTGTCCACGGGCGTGGCCGGGGCGGCCTGTTCGCGCATGGTGTGCTCGTAGGAAATGGTCACGCCATGTTCGGCCTCCACCTCGCGTCCCAAGGCCTCGATGGCGGCCATGACCTCGGCCAGATTGTATTCGGCCAGCACCCGGCAGTCGATGTAGAACACGTCGCGCCCGGGAATGGTGTTCACGTTGGGCACGTTGGCGTCCTTGCGGGTGGGCTCGAAGGTGGAGTAGGGCGGCGAAAAAAGCGGGTTTTGCAGGTTGAAGCGGTCGTACAGGCCGCGCACCTTCATGATGAACGCGGCCGCGCCCACCAGGGAGTTGACGCCCTGCTCCGGGGTGGAGGCGTGGCATTGCCTGCCGTCCACCACCACCTTGACCCAGAACATGGATTTTTCCGCCACCTCGATCAGCGTGCCGTCCTCGGCGCCGAAGTCCGGCACCAGGAAGAGGTCGTTTGTGCGGAAGAGGTCGGGGCGGGCGGCCAGCACGTGGTCCAGGCCCAGGGCGCTGCCGGTTTCCTCGTCGGCCACGAGGAGCAGGCCCAGGTTCATGGGCGGCACGGTCCTGGTCTCCAGGAGCGTCTTGGCCAGCACCAGCGAGGCCACAATGCCCTGGTGGTTGTCCTCCACGCCGCGTCCGTACAGCGTGTCGCCGTCCACGCGCAGTTCGAAGGGGGGCGACGTCCACAGCCCCAGGTCGCCCGAGGGCACCACGTCCACGTGGGAGATGATCCAAAAGGTGCGCGAGCGGTCCGCGCCGGGTATGACCGCCGCGATATTGGGCCGCGCGCCGCTGGCCACGCGGTCGTCCGGGGCGTCGATGCGGGAGATGTCCGCCATGCCGATGCCGCGCAGCCACCCTTCCAGGAACGCGGCCTTTTCAGTCTCGCCCTGGCCTCCGTTGGTGGGGCCAAGGGCGGGGATGGCCACCAGGCCGCGCTGCACGTCGATGACCGTGTCGCGCTGGGTGTCTATGTGGTCGAGCAGGGAACGCGGCATGGGAGTCTCCTGAGGTGCGGACACGGCAAGCGGTCCGTTGCCGTGGCCGAGTGGCGGAGACAAAATAAGACAACGCCGGGAGGCGCCGGCTGTATCCGCTCAGCGACCCCGGGCGTAAGGGAAAAAAACGGCGGAAGGAGCGTGCGCCCCTTCCGCCGTGGGCAAAATCCTACCGGCCGCGCGCTGCGCGCTTGGAGGCCTTGAGGGGGTTGATTTTGACCTTGCCGCCCTTGTCCACGACAGCCTTGACGTGGGTGGCGAAATTGCACGCCCCCAGAGCCCACTTTTGCAGGGGCTGGGCGTAGCTGGTGCAGTAGTCCACCCCTTCGTAGTCGCGGATGCGCTCACAGCCGACGCATTGCTCCACGACAGGGGTGCAAATAAAACCCTTGAAAAGAAGACCTTCATCGGTCTTGGTGGCGCCTTCAAAGAAATGGGTTGCCTTGGCAGACATGGAAACCTCCGGAGTATATTCTCAAACTGACCCTCAAAAAGAGAGTGACTTTTATGTATCCGCAGCCTTCTTGTCAACCCCTCAAGGCCATGGCGCATCATTTTGTTGGCTCCTTCTGGCGGTGTTCTGGTAGCCAACCGTTTTTGCTCATGTTAAAGAGTTGAAGGCCATGCGCAAAAAAGGTAGTATCACAGCTTGCGAGCAACGTTGCAAGACCCGGAGACCGTTTGGGCTGCGCCGGTCAAGCGTTTGATCCCCCTCCGGGGCAAATGGATCCGAATGAGACGAAAAGGGGCATCCAGGTTATGAACAAGGATATCAGGATCTTGGTCGTTGATGACTTCAAGTCCATGCGCAGCCTCATCCGAAGCGTTCTCATGAAGCTCGGCTTCAAGAACGTGATCGAAGCGGACGACGGCGCAAGCGCCTGGAGGGTGCTCAACGAGGAACCCGTGGATCTCGTCATCTCCGACTGGAACATGCCCCAGGTCAAGGGGATCGATTTGCTGCGCAAGGTGCGCGAGTCCGAACAATTCCGTACGCTGCCGTTCCTCATGGTCACGGCGGAGGGATTCAAGGAAAACGTCATCGAAGCCGTCAAGGCGGGCGTGTCCGGGTACATCGTCAAACCCTTCTCCCCTGGCGCGCTCGAAGACAAGCTCCAAAAGATCCTCGCCAAATCCGGCTAGCGCATTTAAGTCTTGAAACAAGACTCGCCCCTGAAACAATGTCCCATTGTTTCAGGGAAATGCACAAGAGCATCCAAACCCTTTCAAGGGTAAAATGCGCTAGCGCATCATCGCATTGAAACAATGCGATGATTTGAAATAATGAAGCATTCTTTCAACTAACTGCATAAGAGCATCTCATCTTTTTCAAAGGTAGGATGCTCTCCATGCAGCCTCACGCCCCCCAGAAAACGCCGTGCGGTTTCTGATCGTCGAAGACGAAGTCATAAGCCGCACCATCCTCAAGGGAACGCACTCCCCGCATGGGGAGTGCGTCGTCGCCGTGGACGGCAATGCCGCGCTTGCCGCTGCGGATGCCGCCTTGATCCGGGGACGCCCCTTTGACATCATCACCATGGACATCCGCATGCCCAACCTGGCCGGCGTGGAATCCCTCAAGAAAATACGGGAGATGGAGCGGCGGCGCCAGGTGGCCGCCCGCGACGCGGCCAAGGTGGTCATGGCCACCTCCGTGGCGGACATGAAAACCGTGTTCCCGGCCCACCACGACGGATCGTGCCAGGCGCATGTGCTCAAGCCGCATGATGCGCATGTGCTGCTGGAAAAGCTGCGCGAAGTGGGGTTGCCCGCGTGACGGACGGCGCGTTCTCCCGCCGCCCCGGTGTGTCCGCCCACACGGGGCGGGAGGGGCCGGGGGCGCTACATCTTGCGCTTGCGGTACAGGATCGTGTCGCCCACGGTGATGGACTCGAACGCCTCGGTCAACGCATACAGGTTCTCCGCGCTGCCCAACACCAGAACGCCGTTGTCCGTCAGTTTGCGGTGGAACTGCTCGATGATCTGCTTCTTGGTGGGGTCGTCGAAATAGATGAGCACGTTGCGGCAGAATATGCAGTCAAAGCCCGTCAGCATGCCAAAGGGCTCCACCAGATTCATCTTGCGGAAATCCACGATCCGCCTGATCTCGTCCCGGATCCGCCATCCCTTGTCCGCCGGCTGGAAATAGCGGTTCTTGGCCTCTGGCTGGAGGCCGCGCACGACCTCCAGATCCGAGTACACGCCGTTTTTCGCCTTGGCGAGCACATCGTTGGAAATGTCGGTGGCGAGAATGGTGAAATCCTGCGGCGCGACGCCCAGAAAACAATTGGCCTGCACGTAGTCATGGACAAGCATGGCCAGGCTGTAGGGCTCCTGCCCGGTGGACGCCCCGGCGCACCAGATGCGCGCCCGGTGGGGCTGCTCGCCGTCCGCACGGCCCGTCCTGGCGTTTCGGGCCGCTTTTGCCGCCTTGATGCCCGCGCCCAGGGCGGGCAACAAGTGGTCGCGGAAGGCGTCGAAAGGGTGCCTGTCACGGAAGAACGAGGTCTCGTGGGTGGTGATGGCCTCGATGATGCTCTCGTGCACGCCCGCAGGCGGGGTGCTGGTCAGCAGTGCGTAAAACGCCTCGAAACTGGCGCACGCGTGCTGGCGCACCAACCCTTCAAGCCGCTGCTGCACCAGGTACATCTTCTCGTCGAGAATGTAGAGGCCGCAGATCTTGTGGATGTAGACGCGCAGCTGCTCGAATTCCTGTCGCGAAAGGGGCATCGGGTTCATGTCACAGCCCCCTCATGACGTTGGCCACTTCGCAGGCGATGTCGTCCAGCGCCGCCACCTTGTCCACATGGCCCGAAGCCACCGCGCTGCCCGGCATGCCCCACACCACGCTGCTGGCCTTGTCCTGGGCCAGGACATACGCCCCCACGCGCTTGAGCGCGGCCAGCCCCCGCGTGCCGTCCGATCCCATGCCCGTCAGCACCACAGCGACCACATTGCCCGCGTAGACGTCGGCGGCGGAATCGAAAAGCATGTTGACCGAAGGCCGGCATCCGTCCACGGGCGGGTCGTCCGAAAGCGACACCATGGGCGCGCGGGACGCGTTGCGCGCCAGGCGCATATGCCTGCCTCCGGGCGCGATGTACACGGTCTCGGGCGTGACCGAGGTCATGTCCTTGGCCTCGACCACCGAGTGCCTGCACTTGGCGTTCAGGCTCTGCGCCAGTGATTCGGTAAAATTGGCGGGCATGTGCTGCACAATGAATATGGGCAGCGATGTCTGGGCGCACAAGGCGGGCAACAACAGCGACAGCGCCTTGGGCCCGCCCGTGGACACGCCGATGACCACGGCGCGGATCTTCGAGGCGTCGGCGGGGGGGCGGGGTATGGCGCAGGTCGTGGGCGCGGGCGCGCTCTTGCGCGGCGCCGAGGCGGCCAGCGATGAAAAGATGCGCTTGGAGGAAAACGAGCGCACCTTGACCAGCAACTGGCGGTGCACCGCCATCGCCACATCGTTGATGTCGACCGCATCGGGTCGCGTCACGAAGTCGAACGCCCCGGCTTCCAATGCCTGGATGGTCACGTCGGCCAGCCGGTGCGACCGGCTGGCCACCAGAATGATGCCGATTTCCGGTACCGCCGGGTAGTCCACGTTGAACCGCTGTATCCAGCGGATGAAATCCAGCGCGTCGGGCAGCGAGATGTCCAGAATCACCACGTCGGGCGGCGTTTGCATGATGAAGTCGGTGGCGCGCTCACAGGCGATGAGGCGGCCCAGCACCTTCATGTCGTCGTCGCGGGACAGCAGGGCGTCAAGGGCGCGCTTGAAGGGAGTGGAAGGGTCTATGATGAGAACCTTGACGGCTTCCGCCATGGGTATGTCCTACACTTCAGGATTGAGGAGGTGGAAAAAACAGCGAAGTGCCCCCTGTCCTATGTAGTAGCGCAAGGGAGCAGGGTGAGGCAAGAGACAAGCTTGAGAAAAATCAGATACCGGAATGCCTGACTCTGGAGGTAGGCAAGCATAGGGGAGGTGTGCTAATAGTGGACCGTTAATCAGAGCCATCGTATTCATGAGGATGCCATGCCCCAAGAGCCTCCAAGTCGTCTTGTCATGGCCGTGTCCCTTGGTGTGACCCGCATCATAGGCGACGGGACGACAAAGACCAAGAGCGTGTCCGTGCTGTATTTTTTTGCCCACGAGGAGGATGAGGGCCGCGTCAGCCTGCGTCCGCTCAACAGCAACAACGTGCCTTGCGGCGAACGGACCTTCATTTCCAAGGATGAACTGCTGCGCGAGTACACCCCCGAACCCGACCTCTACCTCAAGGCCGTGGTGCCCGCCATGCGCGAGTTGTCGCGCAGCATCGCCCGTGGCGAAAGCCACCGCAGCCGGGGCCAGTACAACAGCGCGGAATACGAATACGAAAACGCCCTGACCATAGACGAGGAAAACGTACGCGCCACCTTTGGCCTGGGGCTCACTTACATCGACTGGGGCGACCTGGAAAAGGCGGCCCTGGTGTTCGACAAACTGGTGGCCATGGACGATGCCTACCGGCCCGAGCACAAGCATCTGTTCAACGAATTCGGCATTTCCCTGCGCAAAAGCGGCATGCTCGACCAGGCCGAGGCCTACTACCGCCGCGCCCTGCAACTGTGCGACGTGGACGAACACCTCTATTTCAACATCGCCCGCGCCTGCTTTGAAAAACGCGACTTCGCCACCTGCATAGACTACCTCTCCCGCGCCTTTGAGCTGAACAGCGATTTTGACGAAGCCAAAAAACTGATGCACGCCGCCTTGGAAGGCAAAGGGGATTTGTAGCGCGGGGCCGGGGGCGCGGCCGGGTACGGGAAGCACCGCCATGAACGTGAAACAGGCGGGGATGCGCGCATCCCCGCCTGTTTTTTGTCGGTTGTTGCCTTGCCGTTACACCTTGAACTTGCTCACGGCCTTGCCCAGTTGGCCGGCCACCTTGGCCAGGTTGGCGGCGGAGGTGTTGACCTGTTCCGCGCCGGTGTTGGCGGCGCGGGCCTGGGTGCTCACGCCCACCACGCTTTGCGCCACCTCGTTCACGCCCTTGGCCACCTCGCCCGCGTTTTGGGACATGTCGCCCGCGCCCTTGGACAATTCGGCGATGGAGCGGGCGATGGAACCCGCGCCCTTGTTGGTTTCCTCCACGCTTTGAGCGATGTCGGTGGCGGAGCGGGTCTGGTTTTCCACGGCGGAGGTGATGGTGCCCACCGCCTCGTTGATGTTGCCGATGATGCCCGTGACCTCGGCGATGACCGTGACCGCGTCGTCGGTGGTGGCCTGGATGCCCTGGATCTTGTTGGCGATGTCCTCGGCGGCCTTGGCGGACTGGTTGGCCAGTTCCTTGATTTCGCCCGCCACGACGGCAAAACCCCGGCCCGCGTCGCCCGCGCTGGCCGCTTCGATGGTGGCGTTGAGCGCCAGCAGGTTGGTCTGTTCGGCGATGCGCTTGATGACGTCGGTGACCTTGCCGATTTCCTTGGCCGCGTCGCCGAGCGTGCGCATGGTGGCGGTGGCGCCGCCCGCCATATCCATGGCGCGGGTGGCCACGGACGCGCCGTCGTGGGCGTTGGCCGCGATGGCGTTGATGGCCTCGGTGAGGTTTTGCACGTTGCTGCTGACCCCGCCCATGGTGGCGGACATCTGTTCGGCCGTGGCGCTGATGGTGGAGACGTTGACGCTCATCTCCTCGGCAGCCGAGGCCATGGAGTTGATGTTCATGGACATTTCCTCGGTGGCCCCGGCCACGGCGCCCGCCTGCTGGGCCATGGTGTCGGAACCGGAGCGCAGGTCGGAGGCCACGGACAGGAAGTCGGAGGCCATGGTGGACACGGTTCCGGCGCTGGTCTGCACCTGGCGCAGGAGCGCGGCCAGGTTTTCGGTGGTGGCGGCAAGCGAGAGTTCCAGTTCCAGGAAGCTGGCCCGCGCCTCGGTGGTGTCCTCGTCCGCATCGCCCGCGTGGTACCGCACCAAAAGGTCGCCCTCGGCCATGTTCTTGAAGACCTGGCCCAGGGAGTGGATCTGGGTTTTTTGGTACTGCTCGACCTTTTGGGCGCGCACGCTGGCCAGTTCCGCTTCGGTCATGGCCTCGCGGGCGCGGTCGGCCTCCTGAAGCGCCTCGCGGGATTTGGTTTCGGAGGTGGATATCTGTTCCTTCAGGTGGGTGAGCATGCGCTCCATGGATGCCTTGAGCGTGAGCAGTTCGCCCATGAAGAACGAGTGGCCCACGGCAACGTCCAGATTACCCGCCACCACGCGGGCGGCAAAGGTTTCGAGCGCCTTGAGCGGCTTGATGAACGCGGCGTTGAACCCGAAGCCGGTCACGAGGAAAATGGCCGCCATGACGGCCAGGCCGTAGATGATGGCCTTGATGGTGATGTTGGTGACGGCGTCGCCGAACCGGGTGGCCAGTTCGCGCGAGTCCTGTTCAATGGCGTCGGTATACACGCCCATGCCCACGATCATGTTCCAGGGCTTGAACAGCTTGACGTAGGCGAGCTTGGGGTAGTCGCGGGTGGTGTCGCCCGGTTTGGGCCAGGAATATTCGATGAATGCCTCTCCCTGGTCCAGGCATCTGTCGGTCATTTCCTTGATGAAGGGAATTCCCTTGCTGTCGCGGTGTCCGGACATGTCGCGGCCGTTGAGCTCGGGGCTCATGGGATGCATGAGCATGAGGTTGTTGGTGTCGTGCACCCAGAAATAGTTGCCGTCGGCAAGGCGCAGATTCCTGATTTCCGCCAGCGCCTCGGTCTTTTTGTTGTCAATGATCTCGTCCACGTAGATGCCGCCGCCCAGGAACCACCCCAATACGGGGAAGAAGCGCATGTACGACATCTTGTACTGGGGCTTGTCCTCGCCCGGCTTGGGCCAGGAATAGAGCAGCCGCGCCTCGTTTATGGTTTTCCCGTTCTTGGGGTCGACCTTTTGGCAGGTGGCGATCATGCGGTCCAGGATGGGGGTGCCGTCCATGCGGTCGTTGAACACCGGGTCGAGCACGGACATGCCGATGACCTGTTTGCTTGGGTGGAGCACCATTTTTTCGGTGTCGTTGATCCATATATAGTTCTTGCCGTCCGCGCCAAAGCGGATGGACCCCACGATCTGCTTGATGAGTTCGCGCTTTTGCATCAGGGAGCGGCCATCGGAGGCGTCGTTCAGAATCTGATCGATCTGGCGCGAGAGCACGAAGATGATTTCCTCTATCTGATCCGTACTCTTGGATTCGGCTTCATATTTCTTCAATATGTTGTAGGGGGCTTCCACCAGATTCTTGAGGTTCGCCTTTTCCCGCTGGGTGATGGACGCAAGCGTCTTGGTGGACTCCTGGTCGAAAAATTCCGTAATGTTGTAATAATAAACGCCTTGTGTGAAGACCGCTTCAAGAGCCAGGGCGAAGAAAAGGAGCCCAAAAAGAACGTACACAATGGAGCGTTGCCATTTTCCGTGTATGTTGGTGGGAGTAGTCATGCAGTGCGTCCTGTTGGGTTTTTGTGTTGGTGCGGCTTCCGGTTGTGGATCAATCGTCAATGGAAAACTGGGAGACCATGCGGCTCAGTTCGCCTGCGACACGGGCCAGGTCCGAGGCGGAGGCGTTGACCTGCTGGGCGCTCAAGCGCCCCGAGTCGGCTGAACGGCTCACAGCCAGGACGTTGGCGGACATTTCGTTCACGCCCTTGGCTATTTCCCCGGCGTTGCGGGAGATGTCGTTGGCCCCGCGCGCCAGCTCGGCAATGGATACCGCGATGTCGCCCGCACCCTGGCTTGTGCCGACCACGTTGATGGAGATGTCGTTGGCTCCCTCGGTCTGATCCTCCACCGCGGCGGTGATGGTGCCCACGGACTCGTTGATGCGACCGATGATGGCGGTCACGTCGCCGATGATGGTGACGGCCTGGGAGGTGTTTTTCTGCACGCCGCCTATCTTGGCGGCGATGTCTTCGGCGGCCTTGGCCGACTGGGTGGCCAGTTCCTTGATCTCGCCCGCCACCACGGCGAAGCCCTTGCCCGCGTCGCCCGCGCTGGCCGCCTCGATGGTGGCGTTGAGCGCCAGCAGGTTGGTCTGCTCGGCAATGCGCTTGATGACTTCCGTGACCTTGCCTATTTCGCGCGCCGCCGAGCCCAGCTGGGTCATGGCCGTGGTGGCGGTTTGGGCAAGCTGCATGGCGTCGAACGCCACCTGCGAGCCGTCCTTCGCGTTTTGGGCAATGCTGGAGATGGACGAGCGCATGATGTCCACAGCTTGGGCCACGTTGTCCATGGTCTGCGACATTTCTTCCGCCGTGGACGAGACCGTGGTGATGTTGAGGCTGATTTCTTCCGTGGCCGCCGCCATGGCGTTGACGTTGGTGGAGATTTCCTCCGTGGCGCCCGCCACGTTGCCGGCCTGGAGGGACAGGTCGCCCGCGCCTCCGGTCATGAGCGAGGACACGGTGGACAGCTCCTCGGCGGCCGAGGCCAGGGTTTGCGCATGGTCGCGGATGCCCGCCATCATCTGGGCCAGACGCTGGATGGTGGCGTTGAGAGCCTGCTCGATGGCCTTGAAACTGGTGCGCGCCTCCATGGCGGCGTTTTCCGCGGGAGAGACGGCGTAGGAGGCGGTCAGGTTGCCGTCCGCGACCTGGCGCAGCACCCCGGCCAGGCGTTCTATCTCCTTTTTCTGGTAGCCGGAGAGCGTGCGCGCGGCGTCCTTGGCCTCCTCCGCTTCGTGCATGGCCTGGCGGGCGCGTTCCGCTTCCTGGCGCGCCTGGTCGGATTGGCTCTTTGCCTCACCCATGGCGTTGCGCAGTTCGTCCACCATGGCCGCGAGGTTGTCGCCCAGCATGGCCAGCTCGTCCCCGCCGCCCACGGCGAACCGTACGTCCAGGTCGCCGTGGCGTACGGCGAGCGAGGTCCGGGCAAGCACCATGATGCGCCTGATGACCGACCGCTGCATGAAGAGGATGAGCAGCGCGAGCAGGGTGACGAGGCTGCCCGCGGCGATGAGCGCATTGCGTATCTGGGCGCTGCGCAACCCGTCCATCTCGTGGCTGATGTCCTGGCTCATGACCAGGGCGCCCAGGATGGGGTTGGACGCCCCGTGGCAATGGCGGCAGCTGGGCACGTTCTCCACGGAGACTATTTTGACGTAGGTGGGGCGGTCGTGCAGGCGGGTGATGGCCGCGAGGTCGGCCTTGGTGGCCAGGCCGTCATTGAGCATGGCGGCCAGGGCGGCATCTTCCCGCAGCAGGCCGTGCATGTCGGTGCGCTCGGTCTTGGCGTCGGATGCGTAGGTTATGGTTCCGTGGGTATCGGTCAGATAGATGCGAAACTCTTTGAAATCCCTGTTGAGCTGCTTGAATTGGTTGCGGGTCGCCGTGTCGTCGCCCACGGTCATGGGCGAACGGATCGCCATTTGTATGAGGTCCGCCACCTGATCCGATGATCGCTTGATCTGGTCGATCGTCCCCTGTTTCTGGGAAAAATACGTCGCCAGAAAGAGTCCCAGGAATGTCAGGACCGATAGGGAGGTGACGAGCAGAATGACTTTCGAGCTCAGCGACCTGTGGATGGTGGTGTGCATGACGTGCCTTTATCAGCCCTCTGCCCAACAGCGGGGCGGAGGGGTACAACGTTATTGTTGGATACGTGTCGTAGGGGTTTTATCCAATGTCTTTAGAAGATCGCGCGCATTGATGATGAGCAGGAGGCTATCTTCGAGGCGGCACACCCCGGAGATGATGCCGCTGCTGTCTCCCTTGGGATCGCCGCCCGCGTCTTCCGCCAAATGGCCGGATTCGATGCGGTCCTCATCCACCTCCACCACGTCGCTGATGCGGTCGACCAGGATGCCGAAGGATTCGGCCACGGTGGGTTTGAACAGGACAAGGCGGCTGCGCTCGCCCCTGTCGCCCTCGGTAAAACCAAGGATGCGCCGCAGGTCGAGGATGAGGTGGATCTGGCCACGGATGTTGACGAAGCCGCTGACTTCGCTGGGCGCGTGGTGGACCGTGGTGAAGGAAATTTCCGGGTTCACTTCCTTCACGTCCAGGATGTCCACCCCGTAGAGCCTGCCTGCCAGCCAAAAGGTGCAGAACAGTTTCTTTTTGCCCGAGGCCATCCGTTTCGGTTTGGATCTATCCGACATGTTTGCCTCCGGTCATGGCGCCGTGCTTGGTGTGGATGAGCTTGGCCACCTGCATGAGGAACTGCTCACGGTCGATCTTGATCTGGTATTCGTCGAAGCCGCTTTGGATGGCGCGCATGCGGTCCGCCTCGGTGGACAACGATGTGAGCGCCATGGCGGGGATGTTGGGCTGGCGGCGGCCTATGCGCACGTTCTTGATGAAGTCGTAGCCGTTCATCACCGGCATCTCGATGTCCGAGACAATGCAGTCGAATTCCGAGGTGTTGAGGATCTCCAGCGCGGCCTGGCCGTTTTCCGCGTCCACCACGGAGTAGTCGTCCGCCTCCAGGTATTTGCGCACCATCTGGCGCAGGAAGGCGGAGTCCTCGACCACGAGGATGCGCTTTCTTTCGGGCGGCGGCAGCAGGGTGCGCCGTTCCTCGAACCACTTGGGCTCGGCCTTTTCAATGAGCCGATAGATGTCCGGGAAGAGCGTGAGATGCCCCTCTATGATGTCCGTGCCCAGCAGGCCGTCCTCCATGTAGCTTTCGGTGTTCAGGTGGATGGGGGTCTCCACGATGTCGATGATGTGCGACATGAGGATGCCGAAAGGGCGTCGGATGAACTTGGGCAGGATGAGGAACATGTCCTCCTCCGCCTTGCAGGGGCTGACGGAGAGATACTTGTCGAGCCGCAGCACCAGGGTGGAGACCCCGTCCACGGTGATGAATTCCTTGGAGCCGATGGGTTCCACGCGCTTTGTCTCGATGCGTTCGATGCGCCGGATGAGCGGCAGGGCCATGGCGAACTGCTCGGTGGGGCCGCTGCGGAAGAGCAGGATGGATTGGGTGTCGAGGAAACTGGTGCCCGACGGCGAGGGCGCGCTGAGCTCGTCGCCGAGCTGTTCCAGGCTCACGCCCGCGTGTTTGGCCGTGCCCTCTATGTCGAGGATGAGCGCCACGGAGCCGTCGCCCATGACCGTTGCGCCGGAATATATCTTGATGTGCTTGAGCGCGCCGTGCATGGGCTTGACCACGATTTCCTCGGTGCCCAGCACCTCGTCCACGATGAGTCCGAACCGGTTGGGACCGACCTTGACCACCGCGAAGTTCAGGGTGCGGTGGAGGAGGTTGCGGTCATGCACCGCCGCGGCCATGACCGCGCCACCCTCCGCATCCTGGCCAAAGGGGGCGTCTATCTCGTGGTTCTCCTGGTCGCGGGCGATCTTGTAGCGTTCGAGCAGCGCCATGTTTTCCTGGCGGTATTTTTCGGAAATGGAACCCTTGATCTCGCGGCTGAACGGCTCGGGCCGCTGCAAGACCTCTATGAGGCGCACCATGGGCAGCAGCCGGTCGCGCAGGCGATAGACCTCCTGGTTCCCCGCCACCTCGATGCGGTTGTACACCTCGTCGTCGTACAGGCAGACAAGCTCCTCCAGATTGACCTGGGGAATGGCGTAGCGGTCCTTGCCCACCTTGACGATGAGGCAGGGGATGATGGCCAGGGTGAGCGGCAGGCGCAGATGGATGGAGGTGCCGTGGTTGACCCAGGAATCGAGTTCCACGGAGCCGCCCAATTCCTCGATGGCGTGCTTGACCACGTCCATGCCCACGCCGCGTCCCGAGATGTCGCTTACCTTTTCCGCCGTGGAAAAACCCGGCAGCAGGATGAGTGAGAGGATGTCCTTGGGACTCATGGCGTTCAGGTCCGACTCGGTGCGCAGGCCGCGCTCCAACACCTTGGCCTTGATCTTTTCCGGGTCTATGCCCGCGCCGTCGTCCTTGATCTCGATGTTGATCTGGCCGCCCTCGTGGTAGGCGCGCACCAGGACGCGGCCCTGGGGATCCTTGCCCTTGGCCTCGCGCGCCTTGGGCATCTCCACGCCATGGTCGCAGCAGTTGCGGATGATGTGGGTGAGCGGGTCGTTCAAGGATTCGAGGATGGTCTTGTCCAGTTCGACCTCGTTGCCCACGATGTCGATGGAAATCTGCTTGCCCAGCTTGTTGCTCAGGTCGCGCACGATGCGGGGCAGCTTGCCCAGCACGTTGCCGATGGGCTGCATGCGCGTGCGCATGATGGTGCTTTGCAACTCGGTGGTCACGATGTCGAGGCGCTGTACGATGTCGCGGGCCGCCGGGTCGGAGCGGCTGGACGCGGTCATGAGCTGCTGGTTGCGCACCAGCACCAGTTCGCCCGCCAGCGTCATCAGCTTGTCCAGAATGCCCACGTTGATGCGGATGGTGGAGCCCTTGTGGTCCACGGAGGCGGGCAGGGATTTGGGGGCGTCGGCCTGGGGCGCGGGAGGGGCTGCCGTCTTGGGCGCCAGGGGCGGGGCAGGGGCCGCCTGGGCGGGCGCGGCGGGCTCTGTTTCCGGCGCTGCCGGGGCATCCTCGTCCGCCGGGGCCGCCGCCTCGGCCTCCGGTTCGGCCTGGGCCTGCTTCAGTTCGGCCAGCAGGCGGATGTCGTCGGAACCGAGTCCCGTGACCACCTCGACCATGTCCGGGTCGAAGAGCGTGGCGTACACCGCCTCAAAGGCCAGGGGGCCGCTGGGCACGCCTCGTTTCAGGTCGCTGGCCACGGGGGCTATGGTGGCGTCCACTATGGCTCCTGAATCCTGCAAGTCCTTTATGAAGGTGTCGGGCGCGGGATACTGGGCCAGATCGCACCGCAGCAGATAGATGTAGTCGTACTGGGTGAGCAGGGTGGGGAAGTCGATGCCCGCCAAGTCGAGCATGGAGTCGGGCAGATCGGCCAGGACCGTGCTGGATGCCGGGGGCTCGGCCGCGGGCGGCTCCGGGGCGGGCGCCGCCGGGGCGGCCTTTTTGGCGGCGGGCAGTTCTCCCTTGCCCAGGGCCACCAGGCGTTCGCGGATGGCTTCGATGTCCGTGTCGTTGCTGTTGAGGGGATCCTGCACCATGCTGGACAGGAGATCCACGCCCACGAGCAGCGCCTCGATGTAGACGGATTCCGGCTTGATCTGGTCTTCGCGCATCATGGACAGGAGATTTTCCATGGCGTGGGAAAGCTGGTTGATCTTGTTGAGGCCGAGAAAGGCGGAGCCGCCCTTGACCGAGTGGATGGCGCGGAAAACCTTGTCCACCAGATCCGGGTCGGGACTCTGGCTGTTGCGCTCCAGCTCGAGAAAATCCTCCTCAATGGTCAGCAGGTGCTCGTTGGCCTCGGCTATGAACTCGTCGTAGAGGTATTGTTCAAATTCCATGCGTCTCTCCGCCTAGACGTTTTCAAGCGTGATGGCGTGGTCCCGGTCCAAATGGCAGACGGCGAACAGCGAGGCCAGATGCGGGGGGGCATTGACCAGGGCAAGCCGCTTGCCCTGGCCTTGATCGTCGAGCATGCGTGCGAAGCCGAGCAGCACGGCCACGCCCGAGGCGTCCAGCGACGTGGCTTGGCCCAGGTCGAGTTCAAAGGTGCCGGGGTGGCGCGCGTACAGGGCAAGCAGGGCGTCGCGCAGCATCACGCCGTCCACCGCGCCCTGGACAAGGGCCGGGCCGTCCGCGACGGACGGCGGGGCCGGCTCGGAGGCGGCGGCGGGTTGCGGGGCCGCCACGGCTTCGGGCTGGGCAGGCGTGGGCGCGGCGGCTGGTTCGGACGCCGCGACAGGGGCGGGTGTCGCCTCCGGCTCCGGCGCAGGGGCGGGTGTCGCCTCCGGCTCCGGCGCAGGGGCGGGCTTGGCCGCTGCGGCAGGGGAGGGCTTGGCCGCTGCGGCTGGGGCGGGGGGCTCGGGCGCTGCGGCCGGGACGGCCTCCGGGACCGCCGACAGTGCGGCGGGCTCAAGAACGGGCACGTCGTCCAGCAGGGCGTCCAGCGCCTCTTCCATGCGGCGCGCCACCTCGGAGTCCTTGTCGGCCAGCTCTTCGGGGGCGGGGGCGGTCGTTTGGGCGGGGGCGTCGCCGTTGGTGTCCAGGGGCGCCAGGGGCATGGCGTCTATGTCGCCCAGCACATCGGCAAAGGCGTCATCGGGTTCCGTGTCTATTTTGGGCTTGCGGGACATGGCTCAACCTCTCTTGTCCAGGAAACGGGCCAAGGCCTGGAATTCTTCCGCGGCGCGGTGCTCGGGATGGTATTCGAACAGGGTGATGCCAGCGCCCGCCGCCTCGGAAATCCAGGATGTGTAGGATATCTTTTCCAGCATCCGTTCGCCGAACCGCTCCTTGAGCTTGCTCGCGATGCGGTCGGTCTTGGGCACGCGCTGGTCGTGGAAGGTGGGCAGGATGTAGTCCGCCTGCCTGCCGAAGAGCGACAGTGTGCTGAAGAAACGCATCATGCCGCGCACGGCCTGCATTTCCGGGGGCACGGGCACGATGACGGTTTGGGCGTAGAGCACCACGTTGATGAGAAAGGCGTCATTGCCCGGCGCGGCGTCGATGATGACGTAGTCGAGCTTGCCCGTGTTGAGAAAACGCAGCGCCGTGGCCAGCAGGCGGTGGGGTTCGATGCCGGAGCGGTCGGCGATGGCGGTGAGGCGCATCTTGACGCCGCTCAGCTTGTCCCCGGCGGGCAGGAGAAACAATCGGTCCCGCGCCTTGACAATGGCGTCGCGGGGCGTGGTTTCGCCCAGGATGAGTTCGGCAAGGCCTGGCCTGAACTGTTTGATGCCCAGGTGCGCGGCGCATTGGTCCTGGGTGTCCGTATCCACCAGCAACACGGTCCGGCCCATGAGGGCCAGGGCATGCGCCAGATGGACTGCGCAAGTGGTTTTGCCGGTTCCACCTTTTTCTATGGCAAAGGCAACACGGTGCATGTCTTCTCCAAAGTCTCAATCTTTTACGCAATGTATGGAAAAAACACAACAGGCATGCGGCGACTGGTCGGCCACTTGTTGATTTATTTTGTCCTACAAAAGATTATTTGCAAGCATGCGGGGGCAATGGGAAACTTGTGATGCTCACAAGCAAGCGATGTTATGTTTTAAATAATAACAGGTATTCTTACTAAAAAAAATATAATATATCGTATGCATGGAAAAGAGCACAAAAAATTGATTCCATGATCGGAGATTGACTTTTTGTGGCAAACATAAGATGCAACCTATACCGCAAAAAATCCGTTGTCTGCGGCACCAATGGCATGCATGGGGCGGGGTGTTGCTGGAGGATTGCGCTTCGCGGAAGCCGTGATGCGTTGCCTCCGGTACAACCTCGATATCTTGGCAAGTGTTGTCGTCCCATCCCGGGACACGCACCAATTACTTGCGGGAGGAGGTGGCATGAATTCATTGGCTATCGCTGTCTTGTGTTTTGTGGGGTATTTTGTCGCGTATCACACCTATGGAAAGTTTCTCTCTAAACGCATTTTTCGTATCGATCCGAAACTGGAGTGCCCAAGTTGCACCCTGCGGGATGATGAGGACTATGTCCCCACCAAGAAGGAAGTCCTCTTCGGGCACCACTTCACATCCATCGCGGGGCTCGGCCCCATCGTGGGGCCGGCCATAGCCATCATCTGGGGCTGGGTGCCCGCGGTGTTGTGGGTTTTTCTCGGTTCCATCTTCATGGGCGCGGTGCATGACTTCGGTTCGCTCATGGTCAGCATGCGCAACAAGGGGCGCAGCGTGGGCGATGTGGCCGCGAGCCTCATCAACCCCCGCGTGCGCACGCTTTTCCTGCTCATCATCTTTTTTGAACTGCTCATCGTCATCGCGGTGTTCGCGCTCATCATCGCCATCCTGTTCGCCATGTATCCCGCCGCTGTCCTGCCCGTGTGGCTGGAGATCCCCATAGCGATCTACCTGGGCTACGCGGTGTACAAGCGGGGTGCGAGCCACACCAAGCTGGGCATTGTCGCCGTGGTCGTCATGTACGCCACGGTCGTCCTGGGCGCTTATGCGCCGCTCAAGATGCCCGTCATCATGGGGCTTAGCCCCATCGTGACCTGGGTGGTCATCATGTTCATCTATTCCTACATCGCGTCCACCCTGCCGGTGCAGACCCTGCTGCAACCGCGCGACTACATCAACGGCCACCAGCTGCTCATCGCGCTGGGGCTCCTGGCCCTGGGCGCGGTGGTGGCGCATCCCGAATTCGTGGCGCCGGCCCTGGATACCGCGCCCGTGGGCGCGCCGCCCATCTGGCCGTTCCTGTTCGTGGTCATCGCCTGCGGCGCGATCAGCGGCTTCCACTCGCTGGTGTCCAGCGGCACCAGCGCCAAGCAGTGCGAAAACGAGAGGGATTGCCAGTTCATCGGCTATGGCTCCATGCTCACCGAGGCGGCGCTGTCCACGCTGGTCATCGTGGCCGTGGGCGCGGGCATCGGCATGGGCCTGACCAAGGACGGCCAGGTGTTGACCGGCGCGGCGGCGTTCAGCACGCACTACGCCTCGTGGGCTTCGGCCAACGGCCTGGGCGCCAAGCTGGCGGCCTTTGTGCAGGGCTCGGCCAACCTCATGGGCAGTTTCGGCGTTCCCATGAACATCGCCCTGGCCATCATGGGCGTGTTCCTGGTCAGCTTTGCCGCCACCACACTGGACAGCGCGGCGCGCATCCAGCGCTATGTGGTTGCGGAACTGGCCCAGGCCTGCAACGTGCCGTCCCTGACCGGCAAGCATGCGGCCACGCTTATCGCGGTGGGGTCGGCCATGTTGGTCTGCTTCAATGGCGGTATTGGAGAGGGGGCGGTGAAAAAGGCCGCGCTGACCCTGTGGCCGCTGTTCGGCACGGTGAATCAGCTCATGGCGGCCATGGCGCTTTTGGTTGTCACGGTGTACCTGGCGCGCAAGCGCATTTCCGCCACGTGCACCATGATCCCCATGCTGTTCATGGTCTTCATGACCGGCTGGGCCATGATTATCAATCTGGGACAGTTCTACACCACGGGGAACTGGCTGCTTTTCGTGATTGGCGTGGCGGTGTTCCTGCTTGAGGTATGGATGCTTATAGAAACGGCCATTGTGCTGAAGCAGATATACGGGGGCGAGAGCCCACCCGCCGCCGTGCCGCAGGGGAGCAGCTGACCCCTGCTTTTTCTCATTGTGTGATGATCGTGTGCAACGTCCCCGCAAGGGGACGTTGCTTTGTGTGCGGTGCCGCGCGGGGAACGCCGCGTGGACACGCCGCGCATGCGCCGGTTGCTGGCGGGGGCTTTGGCTGGCAAGACTTCCAAGCCGACTGGAAATGATGCGCGGGCCATGCGGGATGATGGAGGCTGCATGAAAGAGGTATTGGATACGGGCTTGTCCGCAACGGGAAGTGGCATGGGAGTGCGGTGCGGTTGATTAGTGCATCAGTGGGGGGGGCGTGGTGTTGCACCGGCTGGAGTGGGGGAGCGTTGTTTCCACGCTGCAATGCCGTGTCGTGGCAATGCCGCGGCAAGGTATAGATGGCGCCTTGGCTTGTGCTGTATTTTTTTGATGAGCGATATGAAAAAAGTGTTTTTCTTCTTGCATTCTTGTGAAAAGAGTAGCAAGGTCGTTCGCGAGGACCTTCTGCACCGGGCTATGTTTCACTTTGAAGGAGATTTTTTTATGAGCTATGAAGGTGTCGTCAAGTGGTTCAATGAGAAAAAAGGCTTTGGCTTCATCGAGCGTCCCGACGGCGCGAGCGATGTCTTCGTCCACTACCTTGATATTCAGGAAGAGGGCTTCAAGACGCTTGCCGAAGGCCAGAGAGTCTCGTTCGACCTCGTGGAAGGGCAGAAGGGTCCCAAGGCGGCGAACGTCGTCAAGATCGGGTAACCAAAAAAATTTGTTCATAACGGGTACTGCGGCAAACAGTTGTTGGGGCATGAAGGTCAAAGGCCGGAGGCTTCCGGCCTTTTTTATGCCTCCACATGCCGCGGCGCCCGGACATGGCCCAGTGTACGTCGTCCATTGCGCGGGTGGACCGTATCGGCCATGTCGCATGATCCAGCGTCTTGAGGGGCTTGGCGCCATGCCGCTGCCGCAGCGGTGTGGCGCTGCCGCAAAGGGCCGCCCGGTTCCATGGCGCCTTGCACGGTATGCCGCGCATGGCTCCACCTCCCTTGTTTCCCCATCTCCCCATTTGTCTTGCCGGCCGCATCACGCTATGCTGCGCGTGGAGTGATCGCCATGGCCCCACGCATCCTGCTCATAGAAGACGATCCCGATTTCCGCGCCATGCTGGTGGAGGCGCTCTCAGGAAAGGGATACGCCGTGACCCCCGCGGGCAGCGCCGAGGAAGGACTGCGCACCCTGGCGCAGGGCCGCTTCGACCTCGTGCTCACCGACGTCAAGCTGCCCGGCATGACCGGCCTGGAGTCCGTGCCCAAGCTCAAGGACGTGGATCCGGGCGTGGACATCATCGTCATGACCGCCTACGCCAGCCGCGAGGCCGCCGTGGAGGCGGTGCGGAACGGCGCGTACGATTTTTTCGCCAAGCCCTTCAGCCTGGCCGAGATGGAGGTCGTCATCCGCCGCGCCCTGGAAAAGCGCAGGCTCCAGGCGGAGGTCTCGTCCCTGCGCCGCGCCCTGGGCGCGGAAGGCGGGCCGCTGGCCCGGCTTGTGGGCGACAGCGACCCCATGCGGCGCATCAAGGCGCTGCTGGAAAAGATCGCGCCGCTTGAGACCACCGTGCTCATCACGGGCGAATCCGGCACCGGCAAGGAACTGGTGGCCGACACCATCCACGCCCTGTCCTCACGGGCCGCCAAGCCGTTCGTGCGCATCAACTGCGCCGCCATCCCCGACAACCTGCTCGAAAGCGAACTGTTCGGCCATGAAAAGGGGGCGTTCACCGGCGCGCTCACCTCCAAGCCCGGCCTGTTCGAGATGGCCCACGGCGGCTCCATCCTGCTGGACGAGATCGGCGACATGCCCCTTGCCTTGCAGGCCAAGCTGCTGCGCGTGGTGGAATACAAGCAGGTCATGCGCCTGGGCGGCGGCAAGACCATCGACGTGGACGTGCGCATCATGGCCGCCACCAACCAGGATCTGCTGGAGCGCAGCCGCGAGAAACTGTTCCGCGAGGATTTGTACTACAGGCTCAACGTGGCCACCGTACACCTGCCGCCCCTGCGCGAGCGGCGCGACGACGTGCCGCAATTGACCGCCTGTTTCCTGGACAAGGTCAACGTGCGCCTGGGCACGGCGTTTCGGGGGGTGTCCGGCGACGGGCGGCGCGAGCTCATGGCCGCCGCCTGGCCCGGCAACGTGCGCCAACTGGCCAACATCATCGAGCGCGCCGCCATCCTGGGGCAGGGCGATTACCTGACCGGAACGGATGTGGCCAAGGCCTTTCAGAAAAGCCTGCACATGGCCGAACCCGCCCTGTCCGGCGCGGGGGAGGGCGCCGCTGCGGGTGAAGCGGTGGCATTGGGGGCGGTCGAGGCGGCGGGCTCCCTCAAGGAAACCATGCGCCATGTGGAGCGCAATCTCATCATGGACGCGCTGCAACAGGCGGGCGGCAGGCAGGCGGCCGCCGCGCGGCTGCTGGGCATTTCGCCGAAGAATCTCTGGAACAAGCTGCAAAAACACGGCATCGGCAGCGCAGAATAGCGCATTGTAACATTGAAGCAATGTTACAAGTTGAAATAATGAAGCATTATTTCAACAAAATGCATAAGAGCATCTAAACTTTTTCAAAGTTAAGATGCTCTAGCCCTGCCGCGTCTCATTCCCCCTGCCGCGTCTCATTCCTCCCGCTGGCGCAGGGCGGCCAGCCGTTGCGGCAGTTTCCATTCCTCCACCAGCCACGGGACACACGGCGGCACCAGATGCTGCCACGCCTCACCCGCCAGCATGCGTGCGCGCACGTCTTCGGCGCTGATGCCCTTTTCATGGGGCGCGCGCTCCCACAGTATATGGGTGGCGAGCCCCAACTGCTGGAAGGTGCGTTGTTTGGCGCGGCCCCAGTCGTCATAAATGGTGAGAAAGAAGACCGCATCCATGGGCACGTAATAATGGATGAGTTCCGGTTTGTTGATGGGCAGCGGCGTGATGGTGAACGCGTTCTGGGGCACGCCCGCCTCGGCCAGCACGGCGCGGACCATGACCGCGCGCTCATAGTAGGTCAGGGGGTTGGCGTCGGGCCGGGACCGCTTGGGATCGGCGGGGTCGTGGGCGGTATGGGTGGGATCGGGGTTGGTGATGCCCACGATGAGGTGGTCGCACAGCGCCTTGCCCGCCTTGAGGTAGGCCAGATGGTCGTTGTGCAGCACCTGGAACCGGCCATGGATGACGCCCAGGGCGTAGGGGCTGTTCATGCGTCCTCCGGATCGGCAAGGCGCAGCGGCGCGTAGTCGCCTGGCCAGTAATCCCGCACCTGCGGGGTGTCGTGGATGCCTTGCAGGCGGGAACGGTCGAGGTGGTTGAGGATCATGTCCATGCATTCGCGGCCGCGCAGGCATCCCAGCGCGCCGCCCGCCGCCGCCACCTCGCCGAAGCGGGTCACGCCGTCGCGGCGCACCCCGCGTCCCACAAAGAGCAGGGGCACCGGCTCGCCCGAATGCACCAGCCGCCCGCCGCTCGGAGTGGAATGGTCCGAGGTGACCACAAGCAGCACGTCGGGGTCGTCCAGAAGCGGCGGGACGGCCTTGCCCAGGGCGGCGTCCAGCCGGGCGATGACATCGCGCTTGGCTTCCGGGCTTTTGGTATGCGCGGCCTGGTCCGGCGCCTTGGTGTGCACGTGGATGAACCCGTAGTCCGGCAGCCGCGCGTGGGCCAGGGCGATGCGCTCGGCCAGGTCGCGGCCCGGATCGTCGCTGTCGGCCACGGCCAGGCTGTCCATGCCCAGATAGCGGGCCAGACCGCGAAACAGCACGCCCGAGGCGATGGACAGCCCGCCCATGCCGTAGCGTGCCGCAAAGGGCGTGGCGGCGCGCAGTTGCCCGGCGCGCTGGGTGACAAGCCCGGTGGCTGGCGGCGCGCCCTGCGCGGCCCGCGCCGCGTTGACCGGATGGTCGGCCAGGCGCGCAAAGGCCCAGCGCAGGTAGCGCCGCAGGACGCGCGCCGTGCGGCGGCAGGCCGGGTCATGGGCGTGGTCGGCCCGGGGGACGATGTCCGACAGCAGGCGGCCGTCGGTCATGGGATTGGAGTCCGTGACATGGGGCGCGATCCCGCCGCCCAAGGCATCGCCGCGCAGCACCAGCACGCCGAACAGCCCCTTGGTGGTGTGGAAGCGCACGGCCACGCCGTCGGTCTCGAAGGCTGCCACGGCCTCGGCCAGCTGCCGGGCCTCGTCGGGCGTGGCGCGCAGCACGTCCTTGGCGCACCGCAGCGCGCCGTTGTCGTCGACCACATGGCAGAGATGCGCCAGCACGGCCACGTCGCCGGGTTCCAGGGGCACGTCCGCGCCCAGCGCCTCCAGCGCGCCCCGGCCCGGGAAATCGTCCAGGTCGTAGCCGAACAGGGAAAAATGGGCGTTTTCGCTGGGCAGGGCCAGGCCGAAGGATGCGGCATGGTACAGGCCGTTCGCGCCCAGCGCGGCCAGGTGGTCCAGGTGCGGGGTGGCTGCGGCGTCAAGGGGCGTGCGGTGGCCGAAGCGGGCATAGGCGCGGTCGCCCAGGCCGTCCAGAAGGATCATGATGCACTGTTGCGGCACGGCCTCTCCTCATGTGGCGCGTTGGCCGCATCGTCCCATGCGGCGGCCCACGTCATGCTGGTTTTTATAGCGTGTCTTGGCTCAAGCGCGGCCTTGCCACGCGCACTATGCGCTCCGTGGCGTACAGCTCGGGATGCTGTGTTCCCTTCGCGTGCGCACGCTGTCCGCAACAGTCAGATACCATGCTTTGGAGTCGTGTGCATATCAATGCTATCTATGAAAGGGCAAGTCTTCAATCTAAACTATCGAATTGTCGGCGTGCTTCCAACAGGCTATTTTATGCGAATGTTGATCGACCTTCATGTGCACTCCACCTATTCGCCATGCAGCCGCCTGACCGTGGGCGAGATCCTGGCCCATGCCCGCCAACGCGGGCTGGACGGCGTGTGCCTGACCGACCACGACACCATGGCCGTGGCCGCGCAGGTGCGCGAGGGCGTGCAGGCGGACGGGCTGTGCGTGATAGTGGGCATGGAGTATGCCACGCCGCAGGGAGACTATCTGGTGTTCGGCCCGTTCGAGGCGCTTGCGCCGGGTCTGCATGCCCGTGGCCTGCTTGAACTGGTACGGGATGGCGGCGGGGTCGCCGTGGCCGCGCATCCGTTCCGCAGCTGGCGTCCCGTGCGGCCCGATTGCCTGAACAGCGGGCTGTGCACCCATATCGAGACCATGAATGGCCGCAACGAGGCCTGTGAGAACCAGCAAGCCCGGGACTGGGCCATGCGCCACGACATGCACGCCACGGGCGGCAGCGACGCCCATGCCCTGGATGAATTGGGCCGTTGCGCCACCCGGTTCGACGCGCCCGTGCGTTCGCGTGCGGAATTCGTCGCGGCCTTGCGGGCCGGGACGTGTTCGCCGGTACGCGATCTGCCGTCCTTCATCTGACCGTATCCTGCCAATATTCATGAAAAAGGAGTGCTGTACGGTGCTCCCTTCAGGCTGCTGACCAATCGTCCTGTCTTTCTGCCGTGTCCTTCCCGAAGCCTTGCGGCTCACGGAGCCAGATGAACCGCCTGCCATCCCCTCGTTCACAGACAACAAGGCTGCCCGCCTGGGGAACGCGCTTGTCCCGACCGTATCGACATCCCCAGCCAGCAGTTTTTGGGGAAAGAGATAGGAGAGAGGATGGGGGTCCGGGGGAAGGAGAGAGGAAAGGGAAAAACCCTTTTTATGCTTGGAAAAAGGGGTTTTCCCTTTCCTCTCTCCTTCCCCCGGGGCTTTGTCAGCGGCCTGGGTTCAGGCCTGTTCCGCCTCCGGCGCGGCGGCGGGGCGGGGCGATTCCGCCGCATCGGTCGCGGCCACGGCGGGGAAGAGGCGTTTGGCCAGATAGATGAACGGGGTGTCGGCCAGGGCCACCACGAGCTTGAACAGGTACGTGGTGCATGTGATTTCGAACCACACGCCGGCGGGAAACACGCCGATGAAGGCGATGGAGCAGAAGACCACCGTGTCGATGGCCTGGCTGACCACGGTGGAGGCGTTGTTACGCAGCCACAGATGTCTGCCTTCGGTTTTCTTTTTCCAGAATTCGTAGGCCCATACGTCGTGCATCTGCGAGAGCAGGTAGGCGGCGAGGCTGGCGGCGGCCAGACGCGGCAGCAGGCCGAAAATGCCCTCGAACAGGGGTTGGGCAAAGTCGCCGGGCGCAGGCGCGAAGCGGATGGCGATCTGCATGTAGGCCACGGCGAGCAGCAGGGTGATGAAGCCGAGCAGCACGCCCTTGCGCGCGCTTTTCTTGCCGTAGAATTCGCCCAAGAGGTCCGTGGCCAGAAAGATGCTGGCGTAGAGGATGTTGCCGAGCGTGGTGACGAAGCCGAACAACTCCACGGTCTTGAGCACCTGGATGTTGCACAGGATGAGGTTGAACACGATGATGGCGTACAGGCCGGTCTTGCCGAAAAAGCGGAAGAGAACCAGGACCATGGTCAGGTCCAGGGTCATGAAGGCAAACCAGAGGAGTTCGTTGGGCATGGGCTGTTCCTTGTAAGGGCATTGCGCGGTGGGGCGCGCGGGGCCGTTGTGCCCGCAAAGGGGGCGTGGGTCAAGCATTGTGCGGTGTGGGCGATGACAGGGCTTGCCATGGGTGGAACAGGGCATATATGGAAGGGACCATGGATGCGAAAAACGACACGCGACGGCCCGAAGCCGGAAGACGGGGCGCGGGCCGCCCGGACGCGGCGCGCTGCGCCATGGCGCCCGTGTGCGGCGGCGTGGAGATGCTCCAGGCGCGGTATGTGCGCCAGTCGTTTGCCCGTCATTTTCACGAGGAGTACGCCCTGGGCGTCATCGAGGCGGGCGCCATGGCCTTTCGCTACCGGGGCGAGAACGTGGTGGCCGATGCGGGCAGCGTGAACCTGGTGGTGCCCGGCGAGGCCCACGACGGCCACGCGGCCACGGGCCAGGGCTGGTGCTACCGCATGTTCTACCTGAAGCCGGAATTCGTGCGGGACGTGGCGGCGCAGATGGCTGGCCGTCCGGTGGACCTGCCCCATTTCAGGCCGGGCGTGCTGCATGACCCGGCCCTGGCGGCCCAGGTGGCGCGCACGCACCGGTTGCTGGACGCGCCCCACGCGCCGCTGCTGCACAAGGAATCCGCCCTGTACGCCCTGGTGGCGCAGTGGATCGCGCGCCACGCGGACGCGCGGTATGAAGACACGCGGTATGGGGACACGCGGTATGGGGACGCGCGCCACGCGAAAGGGCATCCGGCCGATGCGGTCCGCAGCGGGGCGGGCGCTCCGGGCGCGGTTCATGAACCCGCATGCCAGGCCGCCTGCGGCGCGCGCGGCGGCGAGCCACGCGCCGTGGCCCAGGCGCGCGCCTGCATCCATGCCCGCTATGGCGAGAATCTGTCCCTGGCCGATCTGGCCGGGGTGGCCGGGCTCTCGCCCTTTCATTTCCTGCGCGTGTTCACGCGCAGCCTGGGGCTGTCGCCCCACGACTACCTGACCCAGACCCGCGTCTACGCGGCCCGCGCCCTGCTCAAGGGGCCGGATCGGCTGGCCGACGTGGCCGCGCGCGTGGGGTTTGCGGACCAGAGCCACCTCACGCGGCAGTTCAAGCGGCTTGTGGGCGTCACGCCGGGCGACTGCCGCCGCATGATGGGGCGGCCTCTCGCCTCCGGCTGATCCGCCTTCCGTCCTCCCTTCCTTTCCGTCCTGTTGTGATGCGGCGTGCGTGCGCGGCGTGGCCTGATCCGGCCACGTGGGGCTTTTTCCGCCCTTGGCCGTCCGTGCCATGACCCCGCGTGGCGCGGCGGCGCAATATTCTTCAAAACATCCGTGGCGTTTTTCTTTAGGAGACGGCGGAAAGGACCGCCGTGGCCTTTTGCAACGGCGGGACGCCGCGCGGCAAGGGCCGCGCTCGAAAGGAGCACGCCATGAGGGATGAGACACGGGCCTGGTGCGATCTGGCCATGGCCATGGTCATTGTGGGGAGTTCGGTGGTGGCGGGCAAGCTGCTGGTGGCGGATCTGCCGGTCTGTTTCGCGTCCATGCTGCGCTTTGCGTTGGCGCTGGCCGTGCTGCTGCCGCTGCTGTACCGCCGCGAGGGTGGCTTGCCCCGCGTGCGTCGCGCAAGCTGGGGGATTTTCTTCCTCCAGTCGTTGTGCGGTTCGTTTCTGTTCACCATGCTGCTGTTGCACGGATTGACGATGACCAGCGCGGGCGCGGCGGGGATCATCACCAGCGCCACGCCCGCGTGCATGGGGCTCATTGCCTGGCTGGCCCTGGGCGAGCGTCCGGGCCGGGATGCCCTGGTCGGCATTGGCTTGGCCATGGCCGGGGTGGCGGTCATCAACCTGCATGCGGTGGGCGGCGCGGATGCGTTGCCCGGAGGCGCGCGGCCCTTGCTGGGCAACGCCATGGTGCTGGGGGCCGTGGTGTGCGAATCGCTGTTTCTGCTTCTGCGCAAGGCGGTGCCCGAGCCGGTGACGCCGCTGGGCATGGCCACGGTCATGTCCTTGTTCGGTTTCGCGCTGTTCGCGCCCTTTGGGCTGCGCGAGGCGGTGGCCCTGGATTGGGGGGCGGTGCCCGCGGCGGGGTGGGGGGCTGTGGTCTACTACGGACTTGTGGTCACCGTGGCGGCCTACCTGTTCTGGTTCCGGGGCATCGTGCGGGTCGGCGCGCCCGTGGCCGGGGTGTTCACGGGCATCATGCCGCTCAGCGCGCTGGGGCTGTCGGTGCTGGTGCTGGGCGAGCCGCTTTCGTGGGCCGCCGTGGCGGGTTGCGGCTGCGTGCTGGCGGGCATCTGGCGCATCTCGGGATTGGGCGGCAGGCGAAAAAAAGCCCCGGCAAAAGCCGGGGCGTAGATTGCTGACAAGTCCACTCTGGCAGGCTGTTGAGAAATCGTCAGATGCGAGGCGCAAAAAAAGCGCAGGCCCGAAGCGTATCCAGACATACGTGAGGGTCTGCGCTTTTTGCAGCAACGAAGCAGATGGCGGTTTGTCAGCAACCTGAGCCCCGGCATAAGCCGGGGCGTGATGGTCATGCATGCAGCCGGGCGTGTTGCTGGGGCGGCGCGTGGCACACCCGGTTGCGGCCCGTTTGCTTGGCCTGGTACAGTTGCCTGTCCGCCTCGGCCACCAGGCTCTTGGGCGAGCGCACCTCGTCCGGCTCCACGGTGGCGCTGCCGATGGAGCAGGTGACGGTGATGGGCGTTCCCTCGTAAGTGATTTCCATGTCCGCAATGGCGCGGCGAATCCGTTCCGCCAGCTTCCATGCCTGGGATGTGGGCGTGTCCGGCAGCAGGATGGCGAATTCCTCGCCGCCGTACCGCGCCACGTAGTCCGTGTTGCGCAAGGTTTCCAGCAACACGGCGCCGGTCTTGCACAGCACCATGTCCCCGGCCAGATGGCCGTGCGTGTCGTTGATGCGCTTGAAATGGTCAAGGTCCACGATGAACATGCTGAGGCTTTGCCGGAAGCGGCGGTGCCTGCCGTGTTCCTCCTGCAACCGGCGTTCGAAGTGGAGGCGGTTGTGCACCTTGGTCAGGCCATCGGTCTCGGCCTGGGTTTTTATCTTGCCGTAGAGCAGGCCGTTGTGCAGCGCGATGCCCAGATGCTTGAGCGCGGTGCGCATGAGTTCGACCTGGTCCTTGCTGAAGACGTGTCCCTTGGACGGGGTGAGGGCCAGGCAGCCGAACACCACGTCGCCCGCGCGCATGGGCAGCATGATGGTGCTGCTGATCTCGGCGTCGTTGCGGCAGGCGGCTCCGGCCACGGGCAATTGGGTCACATGGTAGCCGCCGATGCTTCTGCCGGTCAGCTTGCGCGCGGTCTTGAACATGAGTTGCAGCCAGGATTCCGTGGTGATGCAGTATTCCTCGGTTTCCAGGTACACCTCCGCGTCGATGATCTGGTTGTCCGACCCCACGCAGGGAGGCCAGAAGATGCCTTGCAGGCTGTCCACGGGCAACAGCTGTTCCAGATCCTTGCGGGCGTTCGCCAGGATGACGGTGGGCTCAAGCGATTCCGTGGCCCGGGCCAGAAAGTTGTTGATAAAGGACAGGTGCGCGTTGCGGCGTTCCAGGATTTCCCGTTCCAGGTAGATTTCCTCGGCCATGGCGTACAGGTCGTCGAACAGGTGGCGGGATTCAAGGGCGCGGTTGATGGTGTCCTGCAGCGCCACCGTGGTGTACGGCTCGCGCAGCACGGCCAGAAAACCCTCGTCGAGGATGGCTTCCAGGTCATCCCTGGTGCGGTCGTCCTGCAGCAACAGGGCGCGCTGCATGCCCTGGTTCTCCCGGTACAGCGTTTGCCGTTCGAGCGGCATGGTGCGCCAGACGCGCCACGGGATCCATGCCAGGACAGGCTCTTCCTTTTCCAGTATTTCCGCCCCCGGAAGCGAATCGACCGGCCATTCCACCAACTGCATGCCAGGTCCGGTGCAGTGGCCGATGGCCGCGAGCTCGGTGGCGTTGAGCCCCATCCCCCAGGTCGTTGCGATATATGCGGCACCCTTCAAAGCGGACTCCTTTTGCTTGCGTCGTACAACAGCGCTCTTCCCCTTTGGGGATTTGCAAAAAGGAGGCCACAACCCGGGCCTGTGGAGAGGGATGGAAGTAGGGCAATAATAATTATTAAAAACGGCGTATTGTATTGTTTTTGAAGCAAGGGGCTATGACGAAGGGAGCCGGACGGCGGCGGGGTGGCGGATGGACGGGCGTTGGGGCGGCAGTTCTTGCCCGCGCGCGTCGAAATCCCGACGCCGACGGAAGCGCGGGCGCGCGTTACGCGCCGGAGGGGCGGGAGGGAGCCTGGGCCAGGAAGGCGAGCGCGGCCCTGGCCACCGACGGGGCGAAAAGCAGGGAGATGTGGTTCAGGGGCGCGGTCCGCGTTTCCGTCCAGCCCGGTGTGCCGATGCGGCGGCCGGCGTCGGGGGTGACCATGTTGTCCACCGGGGAATACAGGGAAAGGCAGGGGCAGGCCGGGGGGGATTCCCTTTCCTCCAGCGCCTGGATGAGCGCGCCCCGGAACACCAGGCTGCGGCCGAGCCGGAACACGGCCAGCGCGGCCAGCTTGCTGCCCTGATGGGGCGAGCCCAGCGTGACCACGGCGCGCAGGGCGTCGCGCGCCTCGGGCCTGGAGGCGCAGGCGCGGGCCAGCAGGCCGCCCAGGCTGTGCCCGACCACGCGGACACCCGCGTGGTGGTGCGCCGCATGGATGGCGGCGATGCATCGCGCCAGGTCGGCGGCGATGGCGTCAAAGTCGCGCGTGATGCTGTTGTAGGCGAAAGAGTAGACCGCATGGTAGCCCGCGCGGCGCAGATACCAGCGCCAGACGATCCAGGCGGCGGGGTTGTGGTAGAGGCCGTGCACCAGGAGCACGGGGGGAGCCTGGGGGCTTGCCTGGCCGGGCCGGGGGCGGCTGGGCCACAGGCGGGGGACAAGGCCCAGCGGGTAGGTGAGCGCCACCAGCATTTGGCTGGCAAGGCTCATGGCGCACTCGCGCAACGCCAGCTTCAGGGGTGGGCCGAATTGCTCGCGCAGGGCGCGCGCGCCGTCCGGTCCGTCGCTGTTGCCCGCCTCGTACCACACGAACAGGGTGCTGACCACGCTGACAAAGCCCACGCCCAGGCAGAGGGCGATGAAAAGAACGGTCAGCAAATCCCACATGGCGCGCTCCGGGAAAGGGTGTGGATACGGACTATGGGCGTGCCGTGGCGTGAAGTCAACCGTGGGTGGCGTGGGGGGCGCGTCCGGAGGGTGGGCAAAAGGGAGCCCCATGCCCATGGACAGGACTCCAGGTTGCGGGCATGGGGCTGTTTAAGGAAGTCGGTGCTTTTCTTATCGGCGTGAGCCGGCCGGTTCTTTAGGCGGTGGCCCTTGGGCGGTGCGTTGTGCCCGTGGCCAGCGGCCCTGGAGCATCGTACCTTTGACAAAGATTGGATGCTCTTATGCATTTTGTTGAACCATGCTTCATTATTTTAAATTCTCGCATTGTTTCAATGCGCTAATGCGCTAATGCGCTTCGCCTGACTTGCGCACGTCCCAGTGGTCGGCCGGGATGGGCAGGCACAGCTGGTTCCTTCCCAGGTCCGCGCACAGGAACAGGCGGCCGGTTTCCTCGTGCCAATAGAGTTCGTTGGCCAGCAGCGCGATGGTCTCGGCACTGGAGAACGCCGTCAGTGAGGCGGCGGGAATGAACTTGGCGAGCACCTGGCTCGCCACGAGGCGCAGGGCGTCCGCCGCCACGTTGGAAATGGTGACGTCTTCCGCGTCGATGGGATGCCACACGCCGCCCCTGGAGCGTAATTGTTCAAAGACGCCGGAGGGCGCTGGGGTCTGGGCCGAGGGTGTCTGCGCGGTGTTGTGCATGGCCGTCTCCATTGTTGCCTGTTCTGGTGCGAAACCGTTTTGCAGAACCATCTAGCAACATGTGGGCCAAGAGCGATTTTCGACGGGGGCGCGGCGGGATGCTCCGGCAGGGGCAAGGCGAGCCGCGTTGCCGCGTCACAATCCACGCGCTGCGAAGCAGCGGCGCGGGCGCGGTCGCGCGCAGGGAAGATGTGCGTATTGAGCGGGTTGGCCTGAGGGCGTCTAGGCCAGGCGGCGTGGGATCAGAGCGAGGCCAGACGGCGGTCCGCTGCCTTCAGGCGCTTGGCGGTGATGGAAAAGACGTGGAGCATGAAGGGAAAGATGATGTGGGGGGGAAATTTTTTCACGGTGTCGATGTTGCCTTCATAGAGCATGGTTTCCTCCATGGTCAGCACGTCGGCGCACCGAGCCTCGCCGAGCAGCGCGCCCATCTCGCCGAACAGCTCGCCCTTGCGCAGCAGGGCAAGGGCGCGGCCCGACTTGAGCACGGAGAGCTTGCCGGAAATGACCACGAAGAAGGTGCGGTCGTTCTCTTTTTCCTTGATGATTTCCACGTTGGGCGGGCATTTGAGCCAGTTGCCCGACTTGACCAGGAAATCCATGTGTTCGTTTTCCTTGAACGGGCGGAAAAAGGGGATCTCGCGCAGGAGCGGGTATGCCTCGCGGGCGGGGTTTTTGATATAATGCTGGCTCAACCGGGAAATCACATCGTCGTCCTTTGGATGGAATGAGGAAGGACGCCCAGTGCCGGCCGGAGCCTCCCCTCGCAGACTGTTGCAAAAGGCCGTCCTGGCCTTTTGCAACTCGGATTGGCAAAAACGTGGTTTTGCCAACCCTCACGAATCATGAACTTCTCTTCGCTCAGCCCATGATTCGGCGCGCCCCCCTGGCGCGCACAGGCTGTTTTTCAACAGCCTGCTAGGACTTTTCTAGCCTGTTCGCGGCGTTGTGACAAGAGGGGGGCGCCTTATGCGCTGGAAGGTGGGGCGCGCAATGCATCCCGGAGCGGCGGCATGCCTGCTCCGGGATGCGTTTTGACTAAGGAAGATTAGTTGATACGGGCTGATACGGTGGGAGCCATGGCAAGGAGCGCCTCGTTGTCCACGGAACGGGATTCCTCCACCAGGATGTGGCACCGCAGCCCGGACATGGACAGGCGTTGCATGAGCTGGTCGTATGCCGCCACGTCGTTGTTGTGGAGCAGGTTGACGAAATTATACTGCTGGAGCAGGCCGAGCAGTTGGCCAGCCGCGCCCGCTATTTCACGGTATTCATTTATCATCGACTCGCGAAGCCCCATATTCTCAATACCGGCGAGCACTTCCTCGCGCAGATTTTCCTTGATCTTGAGCAGCAGCTCCTGCTTTTCGGTGGCAATGGGCTGGGTGGCGGATCCCTTCATGCTGTCCTCCGTGCTGTTGCCGTGCGGCTGCTGCGCAGCCTGCGGCGGTTTTTTCCTTGCTCGAAAGGGTAGCAAGTTCCGCGCCAGGAAATGGGTAGCCGCACCATTGCCAGCGGTTTTGGTTGCCGCCCGCGCACGCGGCATGCTACGGTCGCCGCAGAGCGCGGGCTGGCGGGTGTGCCGCCGGACGGGGCGTCAAGGTGTTGACGGAAGGTATGGGGCGCAATGCGGCCGACGGAGGGGTGCGTGCATCTGAATAAACGGGTTCTCGTCACGGGCGGCGCGGGCTTTCTGGGTTCGCACATGTGCGACAGGCTGATAGCCGACGGCTGCGAGGTGTTGTGCGTGGACAACTATTTTACCGGCACCCGCACCAATGTGGCGGATCTGCTCGGCCATCCCCGTTTCGAGCTGCTGCGCCACGACATCACCTTTCCGCTCTATGTGGAGGTGGACGAAATCTACAATTTCGCCTGTCCCGCCTCGCCCGTGCACTACAGCCACGACCCCGTGCAGACGACAAAGACCAGCGTGCACGGCGCCATCAACATGCTGGGCATGGCCAAGCGGGTCAAGGCCAAGATCCTGCAAGCCTCCACATCCGAAGTCTACGGCGACCCGAGCGTGCATCCCCAGACCGAAGACTACTGGGGCAACGTCAACCCCATTGGGTCGCGTTCGTGCTACGACGAGGGCAAGCGGTGCGCCGAAACCCTGTTTTTCGACTACTACCGGCAACATCGGCTGCGCATCAAGGTGGCGCGTATCTTCAACACCTACGGTCCGCGCATGCATCCCAACGACGGCCGCGTCATCTCCAACTTCATCGTGCAGGCGTTGCAGGGCAAGCCGCTGACCGTGTACGGCAAGGGCGAACAGACCCGCTCCTTCTGCTATGTGGATGACCTTGTCGAAGGGCTCAAGCGGTTCATGGAGCGGACGCCGGACGATTTTCCCGGCCCCATGAACCTGGGCAATCCGGGCGAGTACACCATCCTCGAACTGGCCGAGCGCATCATCGCGCTGACGGGATCGGCATCGGACATCACCTTCCGGCCCCTGCCGTCCGATGATCCGCACCAGCGTTGCCCGGACATCACCCTGGCGCGCGGGCGCATAGCCTGGGAGCCCACCACGCCGCTTGACGCGGGCCTGGCCAAAACCGTGGCCTGGTTCAAGGAGTGCTTTGAACGGCTTCCCGCTTCGGTCTTCAATCCTCCCAATCTGTAACTGTTTGCCATTGCTGAATCTTTACTTGATGGATGAAAAGAGGTAACGGAAGTCACGATGTATTCCTTGCCCCAACCAGGGCGGATGCGGTTCCTTTTTTTCACCGATCACCATGGGGATGCGACCATGACGAGCCAGGAAAAGGAAAAGATCAAAGGTATCGGCAAACGTCTGCTGGACGTTGCCGATACCCTGCTCGCCAATGACGCGGAAAATTTTTCCAATCAGGATCTGGCGGATCTTGCCTTGATTATCAGCAATATCTCGAAAGTGCTGCGCGACATGGCCGAGGCGCCGCACGCCTGACCCTGGCCGGGGGCGGCGTGTGCCCCCAGGGACGTGGCGGCGTGCGGGCTACTGCTGTTCCTCGGGGTCGGGACGCGGGGCCGGAACCGCGGGATCGGCCAGCGAGTTCGGGGAAAGGCGGTCCTTGGGCGGGCCGTTTTGCATCATGATCCTCAGCCGCTCCTCACGCGGCATCTCAAAATACTTTTCCCAAAATTCAAGGCGGTTGGCCGCACGGGGCGGCAGATCGGCGTCCTTGGCTTCCGCAGCGTGCGCCGAGTGCATGGCGACAGGCGCGCACACGGTCAGCACAAGGGCTATGGCGGCGCAGGCGGCCATGCCTCGTGCGGCGCAGGCCGTCTTGCCAACGGCGTGACAGGCGGCCAGCCTTACACCGGCCAAGGCCGCTCTTCCCATAATCGCGAAAGCCGATGTTCCCAAGATCGCGGCAGCCGCTGTTCGCAAGGCCACGCGGGGGGGCGGCGTGAGGGCGGCGCTCGGCGCCAAAGGGGGGAGCAAGCACGGAAAGCGGAGCATGGCCTCATCCCATCCGGTGTGGCGACGCGGCCCCTGGAGCCGATTCTACCAGGGCCACCAGCCGCTGTCTTCCTTTTCGGCGGGTTTGGAAAAATCGTGACCTTTTGCCTCAAGGCAGCGCCGCACCTGTGCCTCCAGTTGCTCTTCGGGCACGGCGACGGCCGTGATGGTGCCGTTGGCCGCCTGGGGGTGCGTCAACTCCCAGCGGCAGTTGTAGGCATCGGTCTCCAACTGTTGGGTCTTCCATTTTTCATGGACAAAGGACTCGGAGTGCGAGCAGGCAAGCGGCAGCGCCGCCACGGCAAGCAGGAGGACAAGAAGGACAGGGCGCATGGGCAATCCTTGCTGCGCAGGGCCGCTGCGGCCCCGGCGGGTTGGACCTGTGATTCCTATGAACATCAGGCTGTTGCGCGTTTCTTTTTGCGGATGCCAAGCCGCTTGAGCCGGGTGTCGAAGGTGGAGCGGATGAGGCCCGCCTTGGCTGCGGCGCGGGAAATGTTCCAGTTGCAGGCATCCAGCAGGTACAGGGCATAGCCCTTTTCCACCTCTTCCCAGTCCTTGTCGGCCATGTCGAGCAGATGCGCCCCCGTGGGCGCCACCTGTTGTTGCGGGGGCGCGGCAGCCGGTTCCGGCTGCACGCGGGGGCGCGGCCTGGGCTTGGGAACGTCGTGCAACGTAATGGCCTTGCCCGCGCCCAGGGTCATGCGTTCCTTGACGCAGCTTTCGAGTTCGCGCACGTTGCCGGGCCAGTCGTTGGCGCACAGCGCGTCCATGGCGGCACGGGATACCGTGGGCGGGGCGATGTTCATGGCGTTGGCCTCGCGCCGCACGAAATAGGCGATCAGGTCCGGGATGTCCTCGGGCCGTTCCCGCAACGGCGGCACGCGCAGCGGTAGCACGTTGAGGCGGTAGAAGAGGTCTTCGCGGAACAGCCCCTTGCGCACCCGCTCTTCCAGGTTGGTGTTGGTGGAGGCGATGAGGCGCACGTCCACGCGCCGCGCCGGTCCGCCAATGGGCTTTATCTCGCAGTCCTGCAGCACGCGCAGCAGCTTGGTCTGAAAGGCTGGTTCCATCTCCGCGATTTCGTCCAGCAGCAAGGTGCCGCCGTTGGCGGATTCGAACAGGCCGGGCCGGTCGGCATGGGCGCCGGTGAACGCGCCCTTGGCATAGCCGAACAGCTCTATCTCCAGCATGCCCGGCGGGATGGCGCTGCAATTGAGCACCTGGAAGGGCTTGGCGTTGCGCGCGCTGTTTTTGCATATTTCCCGCGCGAAAAGTTCCTTGCCCGAGCCGGATTCGCCCTGGATGAGCACCGGGTAGTCCGTGCGGGCGTACCGCATGGCCAGGGTCCAGGCGTCCTGGAACAGGGCGCTTTGCCCATGCACCAGACTGCCGGACACAAAGGATTGCAGGGTTTCCTGCAACTGCCGGTTCTGCAACAAGGTGGCGGAAAATTGCAGGGAATTGCCCAACACGTTGGAGCAGATGTCCACCAGATCCTGCAACAGGGCAAGATAGTCCGGATCCAGGTTGATGACGTCGCCCTGGGAGCTGGTGTCGATAAGCTCCACGGCGCCGTACACCGAGCCGTCCTTGAGCAGCAGGGGGAAGCAGAGGATGAGGCTGCTCTTGACGTCGAGGCTCTCTTCTATCTCCTTGAAATGGCGCTCGTCCTGCCCGACGCGGGCCACGGTCATGGTGCCGTTCTCGATGACCCACCCGGCGATGCTCGGCTTGTCGGCGGGCAGGGTCATGTTCAGCACCGCGTCGCATTCGCCTCCCAGCGCGTCGATGCATTTGTAGGTGTTGTCGACCTTGACCCAAATGGAGCCCCGCTCGACATGCTGCAACGAAAGCAGCATTTGCAGGAATTTGCGGTGCAATTTATCCGTATCGAGTTCGTGGGACAACGCCTTGAGCAGGGCGACCTGGGAATGGGGGCGGGACTGGGGCATGGGGTTCTCCAAAGGGAAAAGTGGCGGCGCATGGGCATGCGGAGCTTGCTGTCCATGCGTTTGCAGAATACCGTAAAGCGTTTGGAATGAAAAGGGAAGTGGAAGGCGTGGTCACGCCGCGCGCATGGTGAAGAAAAACGCCGCCCCTGTTCCGGCTTCCGGATCCGCCGGGCTTTCCACCCATATCCTGCCGCCAAAGCCATGCACGATATGCCTGCAGATGGCGAGGCCAAGACCGGAACTGCCCGTCTTGCCCGTGGTCTTGCCGCCCAGGCGGTAGAATCGTTCGAAAATGCGTTCTCGGCTCGCCTTGGGCACGCCCGGGCCTTGGTCGCGGACCTGGAAGGTGAGCAGGCCGTCCGCCTGGGTGACCGACACCACGACCTCGCCGCCTTGGGGGCTGTGGGTCAGGGCGTTTTCCAACAGGTTGCGAAAGACCTCGTGCAGGCCGTCGCCGGTGCCGAGCGCCCGCAGGTCGTCGGGCAGGGCGTGCGCCAGGCGCACCCGTTTGTCCTCGGCCACGTATTCCAGCAGCTTGACGGCGTGGCCCAGGGGCTCGGCAACGCGCACGGACGTGAGCTCCGGCTTGTCGCCCTTGTAGTCCAGCTTGGAGAGCGACAGCAGGTCGCGCACCATCTTGTCCATGTGGTCGGCGTTGCGCAGGATGATCTCCAGGAAGTGCCGCCTGCGGTCGGGCTCCAGGCTCGGCGAGTCGAGCAGCGTCTCGGTGAATCCCTTGATGCTGGTGACCGGGGTCTTGAGTTCGTGGGACACGTTGGCCACGAAATCGCGGCGCACGGTTTCCAGGCGCTTGAGTTCCGTGATGTCGTGGAACACGAGGATGATCTTGTGCACCCCTTTCATGTCGCGGAACGGTTCGAGCACCACCTGGATGTTGCGGTTGTCCGCCGTGTCGATGGTGGTGCGCATGCGCTCGGTGCCCACCGGGCTTGCGATAAGGGCGTCCACGGCCTTTTGCAGCTCGGGTTTCATGGTCGCTTCCAGCGGTTTTTTGCCGTGGTAGCGGCCTATGTCCGTGATGATGTCCGCGAGCGCCTTGTTCCATGACTCGATGCGCCCATCCGCGCCCAGCACCATGACGCCTTCGGCCATGCCGTTGAACACCGCCTCCAGCTCGCCCTTTTTTTCCTCGATGGAGGTGATGTGGGCGCTGATGTTCTTGGCCATGGTGTTGATGGAATCCGCCAGCGGTTTGAATTCCTTGCCTGGATAGGCGCGTATGCGCTCGGAATACTTTCCCGCGCCAATGGCCTGGGCCGCTCTTGCCAGTTCCGATATGGAGGCGGTCAGACGGCGGGTCATGACCAGGCCGATGCCCATGGTGATGGTGAAGACAAGGGCGAGAAAGCCCAAAAGGCGCGGCGTCATGGCCTCCTGGCGCGCCTTGACCTCGGAAACGGGCACGGCGAGCCGCAAGACGCCGGGAGGCAGGCCGCCCACGCCGCCGGACGCCAGGCGCGCCACGTAGATGAGGTTCTTGCCCAGCGTGTGGCTGTAGCGCACGCTGCTGCCGACCGTTCCGGACTGGGCGGCCAGCACCTCGGGCCGGGTGCTGTGGTCCTCCAGGGCGCCGAGCTGGTCGTAGGGCACATTGGAATCGGCGATGACCTGGCCGTTGATGATGTAGGTGATGCGCGTATCCATGCGCTTGCCAAGTTCGGTGGCCCATGCGTTGAACGCCTGCCTGTCCGGAAAACCGTGTGCCTCCGCGGCCAGCCATGCCACCAGATCCAGGTGGCGCACCGCGTTTTCGCGTGTTTCCTCCGTCAGCCCGTCGCCAATGGCCTGGCCGTAGTAGGTGAAGACCGGCACCAGGGCGAGCAGCAGCAGCAGCCAGACAACGATGAGCAGACGCGTGCCGAAGGAGAATTGATTCATGGAGGTATCCTGCGGTGAAATGGGCCGCCATGCAACCGTTTGGGTTGGGGAAACGCGCGGTTCGGGCCGCCGGGCAATGCAGCAGCCTGTCATCATTACATACCTATGCAAACTATTTGTTGCAATTCAGTTACGATATTGTTGTGTTCGGCGCAAGAATTCCCTATACTTCGTCATTCGAAAGTAACTTATTGATATAATAGTTTTTTATTATTCAGGTGACCCTTCGTATCCGCTGCGGAAGGGTCTCTGTTTGTGATGTGCGGCGACGAGGCGGTGCGGCAGGCCGCGCGGCGGCGCCATGAGGCAACAGGCAGCTTTTCAGGACGTGACATGACAATTTACGATTGGTTCCTGATCCTGTCCGTTGGGGCGGGATTCATGATGGCCTTCAACCTGGGCGCCAACGACGTGGCCAATTCCATGGCCACCAGCGTGGGCGCCAAGGCCATCAATATCAAGCAGGCGGTCTTCATTGCGGGAACCCTCAATTTCCTCGGCGCGGTGTTTCTGGGGGCGAACGTCACCTCCACCATCAAGGACGGCATCATCAACTCGGCCATGATCCCTGATCCAAAGGTCATGATGGTCGGCATGTTCGCGGCGCTTCTGTGCGCGGGCATATGGGTGCTGGTGGCCACGCTTACCGCGTTGCCCGTGTCGTCCACCCATTCCATCGTGGGCGCCATCCTCGGCTTCGGCTTTGTGGCCGGTGGGCCGGGCGTGGTCAACTGGGGCAAGATGACGGCCATTGTCCTGTCCTGGATCATCTCGCCCTTTTTCGGCGGACTCATCGCCTTCGGCATCTTCAGCCACATCCGCAAGCACATCTTTTACAGCAAGCACGTGTTGGAGCAGACCCGCAAGTGGGCGCCCATCTGGATCACCCTGACCGCCGCGCTCGTGGCGCTGTCGTTTTTCTACAAGACGCCGTTCGGCAAGAAATTGCCCCTGATATGGGAGGTCAAGCTGGCCGTGGTGGCGGGCCTCTGCTTCGTGGTCTGGTTGTTCGCCCGGCATCTCGTCACCAGGATGATTCCGCACGTGGAAGATGGCGCGGACGGCGTGGAAACGATTTTCCGCAAGATGCAGGTGGGGACGGCGTGCTATGTGGCCATATCGCAAGGCGCCAATGACGTGGCCAACGCGGTGGGACCGGTGGCGGCCATCTACATGATCGCGCGCGGGCACGGCTTTGTGACCACGGCGGAAGTCCCGTTTTTCCTGCTGGTGGTGGGCGGCGCGGGCATTGCCATCGGCACGGCGCTTCTGGGCTACAAGGTCATGCGCACCGTGGGCGAAAAGATCACCGTGCTCACCAACACGCGCGGTTTTTCGGTGGAGTTTGGCGCGGCGGCCACCGTGCTCATGGCGTCGAACCTGGGCATGCCGGTATCCACCACCCACGCGGCCGTGGGCTCGGTGGTGGGCGTGGGCCTGGCGCGCGGCTTCAAGGCGGTGGATTTTCGGGTGCTGGGCAGGATCATGATCTACTGGGTGCTCACGGTGCCCATCTCGGCATTTTCCTGTATCGTTCTGTTTCAGATTTTGAAGTGGCTCATTTTATAGTGGGGTGGCGGGCCCGGTGGCCTGAAAGGAGGACAACCCATGTCGTTACGCTTGCCTGTCTTCGGACTCATCGCTGCGCAGTCTCCCATGGAGGAGCTGACGGAGCATTGCGAAAAGATTCTTGAAGGCATGACGCTGATTGAAGAGGCGATGGAATGCTACATCGGCGGCGTGGGGGGATGCCCCGAATTCGTCGACCTCACCAAGGCCGTGGAAAAGGTCGAGGAACAGGCGGACAAGATCAAGCGCAGCATACGCAACCACATGCCGCGCGGCCTGTTCATGCCCGTGGACAAGACGCTTTTCCTCAATTACACGCGCAGCCAGGACAACATCCTGGACGACGGCGAAGAGGCCATGCACTGGCTCTACATGCGCTCCGTGGCCATTCCCGAGGCGTTTCAGAAGCTCCTGGTGAACTATTTGCCGGAAGTGGCGCAGACTGTGGTGCTGCTCAAGCCCGCCCTGCAGGCGACCATCGCCCTGGTACACGGCAAGACGTATGACCGCGCGGCCACCAAGGACACCTTCCGCGCCGTGCGCAGCCAGCACAAGCGGGTGTCCAAGATGCGGCTGGAGATCAATTCGGCCATCTACAATTCCGATATGGATTTCAAGGACATCCACCAGCTGTTGCATGTGGTGAACTGTCTGTTCAGCATGAGCCACAACGCCGAGGGATGCGCGGACATACTGCGCGCCATGATTGCCCGTTAGCGTTTTTTGGTCGTGAGGCGGGGTTCTTTCTTGCAACGATGGCTCCTTGTGGCCTGGAAAGGCACAGGGGCATCAACGTCTTCCCACGGTTGACCATGTTCTCGTCCCGGAACGGGGCGTGTGTCTTCTTGTAGCGGCCCGCCCGGCGGACCGGCCTGCCATGCGCGGACCGGACGCCGGGCGGGCCGTGTGCGTTGCAACGGCGTTGCAACGGCGGTGCGGCTGGCGGTACGGTTGGCGCCAGGGGCGTGGGCGGCGCGCCGGGGCGGACGCGCCGGCGCGGTTTTCGGCCATCATGGCCGGTGCGGCGGTTCCCGCGTGGAACAGGGCGAGGCGTGGCGCGGGGCGAGGCATGGCGCAGGGCGAGGCGTGGCGCGGAGCGAGGCATGGCGCGGGGCGTGCGGAAAGCGGTGCGTCGCAGCCGGAAACGTTGCGGGGGGCGGGCTCGTTGCGGGGGGGGGGCACGGTGCGCCGCCTTCGGGCATTGCGGGGGAGGGGGGCAGCCAGGTGCGGCCGGGCGTGGTCCGCCAGGGGGAGAAGGCGCAGGGGGACATGCCCCATTGCGAAAAGGTCCGCCGTTCCAGCCTGGCGCGGCACGGGAGCGGCGGACCCGGATGATCGGTCGTCTACCAGCGAGGGGCGCGTTCGGGCTTTGGCCGCGCCTCGTTGACCTTGAGATTGCGCCCGCCAAAATCACTGCCGTCCATGGCCTCAATGGCCTGCGAGGCTCCGGCGTCTTCCATTTCCACAAAGGCGAAACCGCGCGGACGCCCGGTTTCCCTGTCCGTGATGATCTTCACGCTTATCACTTCGCCAAAGGTGGCAAACGCTGCCCGCACGTCTTCTTCCGTCGCACTCCAGGGCAGGTTGCCCACATAGATCTTCTTGGCCATCGCAGCAATCTCCAGGAAAAAAGGTGAATGTTTCGGCTTTACGCCGTAGTACAAAAAAGCCGTGTACGAGATGCGTACACGGCCTCTGCAACCCTCGCGTTCATACCCTTGGCCAACAGTCCGGGAGCGTCCCGGCAGCGGCGTCTTCACATCGGTTCTGGCATCTTACGGTGCCGCCCGGTTCTTGGGGCGGCGAGCAATCCTCCTGCGCGCCAAGCAAATACGGCCACCGTTCGCTGTGAAGCTTGGAGCGTACAGGTTTTATATAGTTTCCTTGTACCGCTTCGTTGGCATCAGGTCAATGGTGTGTGGCAAATTGAAAGGATAATCCGGTCCGGCGCGTTATTTCGGAAGGGGAAAAAAGGAAGGCCCGCCAGGGGCGGGCCTTCCGGGGAATGCGAAGGGCAGGGAGCTACTTGATGAACAGCATTTCCTGGTAGCTCGGCAGGGGCCACAGGTCGTCGGCCACGATGGTTTCCAGCTTGTCGGCGGCCTCGCGCACCGCCAGCATGGCGGGCAGCGCCTTGGTGCACAGGTAGGCGGCCTCGGCCTTCAGGTCGTCGTCGGAGTGCTCCATGATCTTCTCCAGAGCGGCGACAGCCTTCAGGAGAGCGGTCAGGGTGGAGGATACTTCCTTCAAGGTGGAGGCGTCGGGCTTCTGGCCGGCGGCGGTGAGGCTGGCGCAGGTCTCGGCAAGCTCCTTCTGGTAGCGCGCGCCAGCGGGGTAGATCACGGTCTTGGCCATCTTGATGACCAGGGCGGCCTCGGTGTTGATGGTGCGGCAGTAGTGCTCGGTGTAGATCGCCTCGCGGCTTTCCAGTTCGCGCTTGGTGAACACGCCGTACTTCTCGAACAAGGCGACCACTTCGGGATCGGTGATGGCCGGCAGGGCGTCCGGGGTGGTCTTCAGGTTGGGCAGGCCGCGCTTGGCCGCTTCGGCGTGCCATTCCTCGGAGTAGCCGTCGCCGTTGAAGATCACGGATTCGTGCTTCTTCATGATGTCGGCGATGACCTTCTGCACGGCGGCGTTGAGCTTCTTGGGATCGCCCTTGGTGGCCTTTTCAAGCTCGGTGGCGATGAAGTCCAGCGACTCGGCCAGCATGGCGTTCAGGGCAACCTGGGGACCGGCGATGGAGGCGTTGGAGCCCACGGCGCGGAACTCGAAGCGGTTGCCGGTGAAGGCGAAGGGGCTGGTGCGGTTGCGGTCGCCGGCGTCCATGGGCAGCGGCGGCAGGGTGTCGACGCCCACCTGGAGGTTGCCCTTGCACTTGGAGGTCTTGGCGCCGCCGCACTTGATCTGGTCGAAGATGTCGGTGAGCTGCTCGCCCAGGTAGATGGAGATGATGGCCGGCGGCGCCTCGTTGGCGCCCAGGCGATGGTCGTTGCTGGCGGTGCCCACAACGGCGCGCAGGAGCTTGCTGTATTTGTGCACGGCGCGGATGGTGGCGGCGCAGAAGATGAGGAACTGGGCGTTCTCGTGCGGGGTGTCGCCTGGATCGAACAGGCTGCCCAGGGACGGGGTGCCCACGGAGTAGTTGAGGTGCTTGCCCGAACCGTTGATGCCCGCAAAGGGCTTTTCATGCAGCAGGCAGGTCATGCCGTAGCGCTTGGCCACGCTTTTCAGGGTGCTCATGACCATCTGGTTGTGGTCGGTGGCCAGGTTGGAATTCTCGTAGATGGGGGCGATTTCGTATTGGGCCGGGGCCACTTCGTTGTGGCGGGTCTTGACCGGCACGCCCAGCTTGTAGAGTTCGCGCTCCACTTCCAGCATGTAGGCGAGCACGCGGCGCGGGATGGCGCCGAAATAGTGGTCTTCGAACTCCTGGCCCTTGGCGGGCTTGGCGCCGAAGAGCGTGCGGCCCGCGAGGAGCAGGTCGGGACGGGCGAAGTAGAAATTGCGGTCGATGAGGAAGTATTCCTGCTCGGGACCGGCAAAGGAGGCGACGCGCTCGCCCTTGTCGTTGCCGAACAGCTTGAGGATGCGCTGGGCCTGCTTGTTCAGAGCCTGGTTGGCGCGCAGGAGCGGGGTCTTCTTGTCCAGCGCCTCACCGGTCCAGGACACGAAGGCGGTGGGGATGCACAGGAAGGTTCCGTTGGGATTTTCAAGGATATAGGCCGGGTTGGTCACGTCCCAGGCCGTGTAGCCGCGCGCTTCAAAGGTGCTGCGGATGCCGCCGCTGGGGAAGCTGGAGGCGTCGGGCTCGCCCTGGATGAGCTGCTTGGCGTCGAATTCGGCAAGGGCGCCGCCCTTGCCGTCGGGAGCCAGGAAGCCGTCGTGTTTTTCAGCGGTAAGGCCGGTGAGCGGATAGAACACATGGGTATAGTGGGTCGCGCCCTTGGAAAGCGCCCAGTCCTTCATGGCGCTGGCAACGGCGCCAGCGATGGAGGGATCGATCTTTTCACCCATGTCGATGGTTTTTTTCAGCGATTTGTACACGTCCTTGGGCAACCGTTCCCGCATGACCTTCAAGCTGAAGACGTTGCTGCCGAAGATTTCGGTGGGCGACGTTTCGATGAAGTTCAGGGGGGCGGAGGTGCCCTTGTAGCTGGTCACCGCCGCAATGGCGCTCATTCGGGTTTCGTATCCGCTCATTTCGTGATCTCCTTGAAGCGAAAGGGTATGGGTTCCTCCGGCAAGGCCGGTCAAAGGACGCACGGGGCGCCCCGGCTGGACTTGAGTACTCCCTAAAGCAGGGAACATGCCACCATAATAATTGCCTTTTATCTCAATGTGTTATTTCATGGGGCGTCGTTTCGCGTTCACACATTTTTACTCATTTTGTAAAAACAATGTGTTGAAACGGAGTTTTGGTTACAAAATTGTTCTATAAATTGTGGGTTCACAGCGCCGTGTTGCGCGACGAGTTGCATTTTTGTCATAACGCATTCCGAACCGCAAGGGGGTGCACCGGAAAAAATGGGTTTTGAGGTGAGGATACGCCTTGTGGCGCCTTGGAAGGCCCGGCCTGCGGGGCAAATGGGGAATCCAGCCCCTGCCATGCCGGGGGCGCGGCAGGGCGGCGTAGCCGGGTCTTCCCGGGGTGCGGGTGGAGGTGACAAAGTCGTGAAAAATAGACTGGCGCGCTGGCCGCAAGAAGCCTGTGGCAGGCGCGATCCATATGCCGGTTGGACCGTGCCGGGTGCGGTGGCCGGGTTTTTCCGCCCGCCGTCCGGCGGGAGCCCTTGTACTGGCGGCTGGGCCGGGGGCTAGCGGTCCTGGTTGAAGAACGCGCCGAAGCGGTGGTCGTTGGCCAGGATGTGGTTGATGAGCCAATCCTTGAAAAATGTCACAAAGGCGGCGTCCATGTTGACCTCGCCCGTTTCCAACCGGCCGCGGTAGGCCTCCACTTCCTCGATCAAGCGCTCATGGTGGCGGTGGTGGTTCTCTATTTCCGGATAGCCGTGCTCGCGCATGAATGCCTCTTCCCGGGCAAAGTGCTCGTTGGCAAAGGCGATGAGGGCGTTGAAGATCTTGAAGCGGGGCGCGCGTGACACGCCCATGCGGATGGCGTCGTGCAGGCTGTCGGCGATTTCGAAGAGCCTCCGGTGGTCCGAGTCCATGATGTCCACGCCCACTTCAAAATCCTTGCGCCATTGGAAGATGCCGATGCCCGTCTGCTCGAAGCTGAGGGCCAGGGCGGTGCGCCGTTTGTGGTTTTCCAGCAGTTTCCAGCGCACGATGGGGATGTCGCGCAGCACGCCGGGGGGAATGTGGCAGACCACGGAGTCCTGGGCGGCCCGCACCGCATAGATGCTTGGCGTGCCGTACAGCACCGTGGAGCCCCCCACGCAATCGCCGGGCGGCACCACGTCGATGGCTCGGTCGCCCACCATGCAGCGCAGCATGCCGCTCTTCACCATGTACAGCCCCGGCTCCATGCCCGGCTCGCACGTGTCGCCTTCGGGTACGCCAATCTCCCGCAGCGCACTGGCGATGGCGTTGAGCACCGGAAAGGATACGTTCTCGCTGAACAGCTGGGTTTTCATGAGGAAGTCGCGGCGGGCGTGCAGCTGCTCAATGTCTTCGAACAGGTTGTTGTTTTTGATGAAGTTGTAATAGAGCATGCGGGGTACACACAGCACGTTGACAAAATTGCAGGCGCGGTATGTCTCCATGGCGGGCGTGGCGGTGACCCCCTCGAACTCGCCCACAAGGGCGCCTGCCGAAAGAATGCCGTGCACGTTGGTGGCGCTTTCGATCATTTCCACATTGCCGGTGAGTATCAGGTAGACCATCTCCGGGTAGGCGTCGGCGCGCATGAGGATGGATTCGGGGTTCCATGTCTCCACCGGGTTGTTGGTCAGGGTGAGTATCTGATCGGTGTTCACCGAGGGGAAATAATCGCGCAGATAGTGGAAGGCGTTGCGCCGCAGATAGTCCTGGTAGGCGGGGATGAGCCGGTCCACCATGCCGAAGGGCGCGCCTGAGCCAAGCTCCTTTTGCCGGTTGGTCAGCGGCAGGGCGGTGTGGGACAGGATGATCTTGGCCGAGGGATCGTTGCGGAAATCCTCGGCGTTGCCGTGGATGAGACCGCCGCCGATGTCGAGCTTTTTCAGGTCGGCGGGTTGCAGGTAGCTGGCGTGCGTCTGCTCGTAAAAGTGCTGGCTCACCCCGGGGGCGGCGGGATCGTCGGTGATGAATTTTTCCAGCACCTCAAAGCTCACGATGTCGGCGAAGTGGGCATAGGTGCGGTAGCCGTTGCCTGCCAGCGCCCGGAACATGAAGATGGTCGTTTCAACGGGATGGGGCGAGTTGATGGGCTTCACTTCCAGGCCCGCGATGGTGTTCCACTCCCCTTCCTGCAGGTCGAAAAAGTCAAAGTATTGGTTGAAGTCTTCCTCGTCGGTTGCTGTTAACACCGCGAGTTTCTTGAAGACTGATGCGCGAACCAGGGGGGTCGCGTAGTACTTGAGCTTGTGGTCGGCGCGCAGCAGGGTGGTCATGCCGTTGAAGTGGTCGTCGTGGCCGTGGGTGTGGAAAATGCCGTCGATTTCATTGATGCCGATGCCGAGCGCCCTGAGGCTGTAGAGGATGTTCGGCCCGGCGTCGATGAGGTAGATGCGGCCCTGGAACATGAGGACGGACCCCATGCAGGGGCGGTTCATATCCCAGCCGTCGCCCTCGCCGGAGTGGATGACGGCGAAGAATTCGCGTTCGATGCGGGAAAAGCCGAGGAAGTAGGGCGGGGGATAGGTTTCGCCGTGGGGCAGGTTCAGGTCCACGGTCACGGTTTCATTGCCGTGGGAGATTTCGAAGACGTTGAAGGCGATGCGGCGGATGCTTGCGCCGCCGCGCAACGGGGTGGGATCGTTTTCCACCACGCAGGCCTCCAGCAGCGCCTCGGGTTCGCGGATGGCGCCAAAGGCGAAGCGCAGCTTGAGGCGCATCATGTCCTCGGCGCTGGCCTCGTCAACGCCGGTGGCCATGATTTCATCCTTGGTCAGGAGACCGTAGTTGCCGCGGTGGATGTAGGCCATCTGCGCGCGCACCTGGGCTTCGGAGCCGATGATGAGCGGCTTGACGCCGGTGTTGTTGGGGTGGCCGGGCAGGATCATGCCTTGGCGGTACAGCATTTGGAGCACGGGAAATTCGGCCAGGTTGGAAAAGGCGCCGCCCTGGATGAGGGTGTCGGAGAGGAGGATGGCGTTGGGGCCGGTTTCGACGGAGCGGCCTCCCACGGTTTGCTGCACAATGAGCCCGTGGCGCATGAGGTGCTTGAGGCTGTCCGCCGGACAACCGCACAGGATGCGCAATCCGGCATCGGGTATCTCGACGTAGTAGACGCCGTTGGTGACATGTATCTTGCGCGTGCCAGCCATGCTTGCTCCGGGTAGAGGCCCGTCCATCCCGTCCGGGATGGACGGGCGACGCAGGGCTATTTTATAATCACTATACCCATATGACAAGGAAAATCAATAAAATTGAGGAGATTTGGGGGCAGGGGCGGGGCATGGCGCAGCCCGCCGCCGCTGGGGTACGCCCCGCACCGGCTGGCCAGTCCGGGCCGCATATTGCCTCGATGTGACATTCTTTGCTATTGAACGGGCAAGAGGTACTATTAATGCAATGTCTGTCGCGTGTCTGGACAGTCTTTTTTGTGTTTGTCTTCACTATGATGACTGTTGTTCCCGCAACCTGTTCCGCCGCATCGACGCACGCTCCGGACGAGCGTTTGGGACTGACCCACGAGGAGCGGGAGTGGCTTGCGGCGCATCCGGTACTGCGCCTTGGCGTGGGCGTGGCCTTTCCTCCCTTTCAATATGTGGAGATGGAGGGCGGCGCACCGGTCTTTAGGGGCATGGTCTCCGATTACATGCGCCTATTGTCCGAACGGCTGGGGGTGCGCATGGAGCCTCAGTTCGGCATCAGTTTCAAGGAGGCGCTGGAGCGCGGCAAGCAGGGGGAGATCGATGTCTTTCCCTGCATCGCCCCAACGCCCGAACGCGACACGTTTCTCACCTACACCGATCCCTATCTCGATTATCCCTTGGTCATTATCAACCGCGAGGGAAGTCGCTTTATCGGAGGCGTGGATGACCTGGCTGGCCGCAAGGTGGCCACGGTGCCGACACTGGCGACATATCCAAAATATCTCAATGACCTGCGTCACATAAAGATGGACTTCTTGTTCAAGCCCGACGTGCCCGAAGTGCTGGCCGCCGTGGCCACGGGCGAGGCGGATGCCTGCACGGCAAATCTGGCTGTGGCCAGTTATCTCATCAAGAAAAACGGGTGGACCAATTTGCGCGTGGCGGCTCCCACGCCCTGGAAACGCAACCCGCTGCACATGGCCGTGCACCAGGACAAGGCCATCCTGCGCGATATTCTGCAAAAGGGGCTGGACACCATAACCACGGCGGAGCGTGACGCCATCAGCCAGCGGTGGATCAGTCTCATGATGGATACGGGCATCATCACCGCCCACGTCAAGCGCATCGTCGTTCCCGTGGTGGTGGTCGCGGCCCTGTTTCTGGCGGTCATTGCCTACTGGAACCGGAAGCTGCAACAGGAGAACATGCAACGCCGCATGGCCGAGGAGCGGTACCGGGGCATCTTCAACGCGACCCAGGATCCCATGTTCGTGGTGGACCGCAACGGCGTGGTGGCCGAAGCCAACGAAGCGGCGAGCCGGGCATATGGTTACGCCAGGGAGGAGTTCGTTGGCCTGGAAGCGCGTGTCCTCGTCCATGCCGACTCTCACGGCGAGTTCCAGAGGTTCCTGACGTCCATGCGGGTGACGGGCTGTTTCCACGGGGAGGCGATGGATATGCGCAAGGACGGTTCCACGTTCCCCGTCGAGGTCAAAGGTTCCTTGTTGGCTTACAAGGGAGGGGCGTTCTTCCTGGTCGTGGTCAGGGACATGACCGAGCGCAGGCGGTTGGAAGAGGTGATGGTGCAATCGGAGAAGATGCTGACCGTGGGGGGGCTTGCGGCCGGCATGGCCCACGAGATCAACAATCCCTTGGCCGGCATTGTGGGGGGGGCGCAGATATTGGTGCGCCGTCTCACCCAGGACACGCCCAAAAACAGGGAAGTGGCACAGGCGTGCGGCGCGGATTTCGAAGCCATTCGCAGCTATGTGGAGCAACGCGGGCTCATGCGCACCATTGGCGCCATCTCCGAGTTGGGCAACCGTGCGGCGCGGATCGTGGCGAGCATGCTCGGTTTCGTGCGACGGGGCAGGAACCACCAGATATTCGATCTGGCGATGCTGTTGGATGAGGCCATCGAGCTGGCCAAGAACGACTACCAGGCGGCAATGCCATATGATTTCAAGAAGATAAGCATTGCAAGAGACTACGCTCCTCAGACTCCGGGCGTGGTCTGCGACAAGGGGGGCATGCTCCAGGTATTTTTCAATATCATGAAGAACAGCGCGCAGGCCATGTCCAAGAGCCATCTTTCGGGCGGTGTGCCCACGCTCACGCTTCGGGTGGCGCAGGAGGGCGAGGGCGTGCGCGTGGAGATTCGCGACAACGGGCCGGGCATGACCGACGAGATGGCCCGGCACATTTTCGAGCCGCTATACACGAGCAAGGCGATGGGCGAGGGCACGGGGCTGGGTTTGTCCGTGGCCTATTTCATCGTGACCAGCAACCACGGGGGAGCCATTGACGTGGATACGGCGCCTGGCAAGGGGGCTGCCTTCCGCATCTGGCTGCCGCTGAGGCAGCCGCTGGAAGATGGTGATGCGCCACCTTCCGTGGGCGTTGTCCCGGAAACGCCAACCAGTTGATTCCGGGGCGGGAGCCTGTCGCGCGGCTGTGACGGATTTTCCGAACGCGGTCAGGCCGCCATCGGCTGCTTGTACGTGGAAGGACCGGGCGGCAAAAGACAACCCCGGACGGGGAATCCGGGGTTTCTGGCTGATTTTCTTGGCCTTTTCGGCCTCTATTGGACAAGGCTGGATAGCGAAATGGTGGAGGGAACGCCGACCTACCGCAAAACAGTCTCAAAGCCCGCGCTCCTCGTAACTCCTTGATAATAAACGCCGAAGTCATCTTACACAACCACTTCCCAACAACCCGACCAGAGAAACGATTT
>JBFWMG010000023.1:0-56239 GCA_050251715.1 Desulfovibrionaceae bacterium
AAGTTGATGCGGAGGTTGGGAGGACTTTTTGCTCTTTTGGCCTCGCTGCTCTGCGGCGCTGGCTCAGGACGACGGCTCGGACTATCCGTCGAATAAAGAACAAAACGACTTTTTCAGACTCGACTAAATAAATACACAGCTACAAAGCCTGCCATGGCTATCGTGACGATCACCTGTATCGTTTTATCCGCGCTCCCCCTAAAGGGTCTGGCTGCTGACTACATGGGGCTGGCCATGCAGTCCGCCAGTACATACGTAAACGCGACCATGTCCAGGGAACAAGGCTTTCTTGAACGAGCCAGGATGATGGAGGGCAACTATACCTCCTATATGGAAACCGTCGAACTCAATTGGGGCAGCTTCTTCGGTTCCACACCAAAGGTCTGGGTGGACTATGGGAACGGAATGCAGAGCAGAAGCACGGTCGACTATGAAAAGGGTGAGTTCACTTTAGAAGCCCTTGTTCCAGCCGATGTGCAGGATCCAGTAGCAGTTGCCACTCCGCTTATACAGGCCCAGGTCGAGCGCGTTGTGCACGAGCAAGATGCGCAAGGCATCAATCCACTTGAAGGGCAGGTGAAAATAGATGATTCGACATCTCTTTCTAAGAACAACATCCCCGCATTCATACACGAAAAAATCAGACAGCGAATGCAGGTTCAGGCTTTGCCAGCATTAGGTAAGGACGGTGTGGAACGCAAGGTCGTACGCGCCAAGGTAAAAATGATACCTGAACACGTGCGTATCAGGGCAGAAAAATTTAAACCATTAGTAATGAAATACGCGGCCAAGCGCAACTTGGATCCGGCTATCATCTTTGCCATCATTCACACGGAGTCTTTTTTCAATCCCATGGCACGCTCACATGTCCCGGCATACGGGCTCATGCAACTCGTACCAAGCTCCGGGGGCAGGGATGCCTACAAATATGTATACGGCGTGGATATGAAGCCCGACGCCGCCTTTCTCTACGACCCGGAAAACAATATCGACCTAGGCACCGCCTATTTTGAACTTGTCATGAATAGGAACTTGGAAGGCATACACAACGTGGCCATCGCCTACGTCATGACCATCGCGGCTTACAACACCGGCTCCGGCAACGTGGCACGGGCCCTGACTGGAGCGCGTAAGCTGGACAAAGCCATCAACGAGGCCAACAGGATGGATATCGTGCAGATATACAACATCCTGGCTAAACAACTTCCGTCTGACGAGACAAAGGGTTACGTGAAGGATGTACTAACGAGGTCAGTGATGTACCGCAGCCTAGATGCAGGGTTAGAGGCACATAGATCATAATTGGCAATTCCCAACCATGGAGGGGACCTCATGCTCAACCGAAAGACCATCCGATTACTCGTCACAGCAATACTGGCCTTCATTCTTATTGGTTGTGCCTCCAAAGCTCCCGAGCAGGTAAAACCGCTGCCCCCGAAGTCCGCACCACAAACGTGCATTCCTGATTGGGTGAAGAATCCCCCTCAAGCCGAGGACGGCCTGTACGGTTCTGGCCAGGCGCGTATGGAAAACCCCGCCCTTGGCCAGGACATGTCGGATACGCGTGCCAGGGCTGCTCTGGCCGTCAGCCTTAAAACCCGCGTGGAGGTCATGATCAAGACCTTCATGCAACAAGCAGGAATGGCAAATGAAGCAGAGTCACTGGAGTTTGCACAATCAGTAGGCCGTGTCATCACTCAGCAGGACTTGACCGGTTCCCGCATTATCAAGCGCGACATCTGCCCAGACGGCACGTATCATAGCTTGGCGTTCATGCCTTTTTCGGCGATGGGACCAACTGTAGATAACACTGCAAAAACGCTACAGAAAAAGAGCGAGGAAGCCGCGAAATACTCCTTCGAAGAACTTCGCACCGAACTCGACAGGCTCTTGCGCGAGGTGCAATAGTAATATGTGCAGGAAGGACCTCGCCCCGGTCCCAGGCAACCTTGCCCAAATTCGCCAATGAAAAGCATCATGTCATTGCCCCGTCATTGCACCCTGTTTCTGCTGGCCTGCCTGTTGGCCACGGGGTGCCATGCAAAGCTCCCCGGCGAGAGCACACCATTGGCCATTTTTGCTTCAACGCAGACTCCCGCCTTCGTGGCCGAGGAGTTTCACCTGCGTGAGCCCGCAACTGTTGCCATTCTGCCCTTCGAGGATGCAAGGAAAGATAAAGATGAACATGACCGGGGCGAGGTGTCACACTTACTACGCACTCTTTTCTACAACAATTTCAGCTCGCTTCCTTATAGCGACATCGAACTGGAAATGATCGATGCGCGTCTGGGCACCACCGCTGCCGGGGACCTCTTCACCTCACAAAACGCGGTAGCCGCAGGCAGACAGATCAATTCGGACGCGGTCATCGTCGCACGAATCAAGGAATTTACCGGATACTACGCAGGTTTCTACGGCTCAATCACAGCGGACATTGAGCTAAAGATGTACGACACTCATGAAGGCACACTTCTGTGGTCCACCAACTGCATGGAGGTCTCGCATCGCCTGGATGTGCCACTCAGTCCCTTTAGTGCAGTTTTAAGTGCGGCCCAAAACGCCCTTTACCTTCAACGCATCAACTACGTCCATACAGCAAACGCACTCTTCATGAGCATCGTGGGCACCATCCCCCTGCCATTGAAATCCAGGGGCCGCGAGCTGCCACGCTTTACTTTCTTGGCGCACGACGGAATCGGTCACCCGCTTAAGTCTGGCGACCTACTCAACGTAGTCGCCGAGGGCACACCCGGACTCGAGGGCGAGGCGCGAGTGGGAGAACTCGTCATGCCTCTACGCGAAGAAGAACCGGGGCGATACAAGGCAACGTACCGCGTGGCCTATGGCGACGCAGTTGAGGACGGCATCCTCATCGCCACGCTTAAGGACGCTAGAGGTCTGACCGCCCTGTGGCGTGACACCACGGGCTTCATATGGATTGATGGCCAGCCGCCTCCTATACCGAGTGGTCTCAAGGCTGTGGTACGGGATGGCAGCGTCCATCTTTCTTGGCACCCTATTCCTGAGGTCGACCTTGCCGGATACCACGTGCTACGCAGCACCACCCCGCTCGCCGGATACGAGGAAATTACCGTCGTCCAGGAAGCCTCATTTGTTGACCATGACGCACCCAATGGCGTCCGGGCATACTATCGGGTAAGGGCCTCGGACCGGACCGGCAACATGGGTCCGGAGACCCTGCAGGTAGACGTCATGCCCTTACCTCCCGGCCCGACCGAAGTCCGGGGTCCATTGACCGAGGATACACACTGGTATCAAAGTAGTTCCCCCTATGTCTGCGCGGAACAGCTTGTGGTACCGAAGGGCGTGACTCTGCATATCCATCGCGGCACCACGGTTCTTTTCCAGACTGGGGCCGGAATCACTGTGAAGGGAGCCCTCATGAGCGAAGGCACCGCCGATGAGCCTGTTCTTTTCACGAGCACCGGAGACTCTCTTTGGGACGGTATAGCTATTTCTGGCGGCAACGCCAGCAGCATCCACCAATCCATCATCTCTGGAGCCCATATCGGCCTGACCATATCCAATGCCTCTCCAGAGGTTCGCTACACAGTCATCAAGCAGTGCGGGCTGGGCCTGCGCATCACCGGTGAGCGGGCCGAACCCGCGCTGGTGTCGGTCATCGTCATTGAGAATAGCGACTTGGGCCTTTTAGTTGAGCACGAGGCCGCACCATGGATCAAGCTCGGCCGCTTTACACACAACGTCGGTGACGGCATCCGTGTCATAGGTGCCAGAGCCAGCCTGTTGGCATGCGAGGCCAGCTTCAACACCACAGGTATAATCCTAGACAAGAGTTCTATCCGTTTGAACGGTAACGCCGTTCACTCCAACAGCGCAGCAGGGTTGGTCGCCACCGGTATGGATGCGGCAGCGCTTGCTATTGACTACAACTACTGGGGGGCTCCCGAAAGCGTGCGCGTGATCAACGGGTTACGCGGGATTCGCAATCCGAAGTTGAAGGTTTTCGCTTCCTTAGACCACAGCGAAAACGTAGTCGAGGTCCCGGTGCGCAACAAGACTGACGCCGGGCATCCTCAGAGTGAGGAGTTCAGGATTTCTACCCAGATATCGAGCAAAACGACCAACGAGGCGGCTGAAGGGAGCCTTTCGGCCCAGCGCCTGCAACAGGGCATCGACTTGGCCCGCCAGAGGGCGTTCGATGAGGCTCTGCCGCTGCTCCTTGAGGCTGTTCGATCACCCCGCGAAGAGGCCGAGGCACGCTTCTGGCTCGGATACTGTTATCTGGAAACCGGCAACACCCTGCGTGCACTAGCCTCGTACTACGCGGCTTCACGACTGGACGAGAACAATCCCGAATACCTGCTTCATGTGGGCGCTACGCTCCACCTGCTCGGCAGGCTCGAGGAATCTGCAACGATATACAGAGAGATTCTCAAGCACCACCCGGACCACGCTCAGGCCAGGGAATTCCTCGCTGTCGTCGAGGAAGGAGCCTTATGAACATTACACACTCGTAGGTACTATGAAACGAACGTTTCTTAGTTTTCTTCTCTTGTTGCCTGGCTTGCTGTTTGTCTTCGGCGGGCATCTTGCTTACGCCCAGTCGCCGGACTGGGTAGAACCGGCTTACGCGATTCCTGATTTCTACCACGGAGTGGGATGGTCGCCCATGCACGGCCCATCTCCTACGCCAGAAGAAGAGGAGGACGCCTATGCGCGGGCCGTGGCAGACCTTGTTAGAAAACTTTGCATTACGGTGAACGCCCAAGTATCCAGCGTACTCGCGCAACAGTCAGGGAGTGACGGTATACAGACCTTTGAGAAGGCAAGCTCAGAGATCACGGTCTTAGCCAAACAAAATCTACGACTCGTGGAAAAGAAGGACAAATTTGTCGACAGGCCGTTACAACGCGTCTGGCAGCTCGTCGTCATCGATAAAACAGCGGCTCGTGAGCAGATCGAGTATGGCCGCCTTCCCTATCTTCCGGAACCGGAAAGGGGAGGAGACCTGGGACTCGTCAATCCAGTTAGAATTAAGTGAGTTGCAAAGAATGCCCATGATACTGCAGAACAAAAATAGACCTCTGATGAGAACTACGGTGCGTATATTGCTCACTAGGTTGATCCTCCTTGCGATAATTTCCTCAGGATGTGCTACGACGCACCAGCCCCCCCCGGAGCCCTCCCCTCCCGGAGCTTTTGACATTGCGACGTCTGTAAAAGACTGGTGCATCTATGACCATAAAATTATTGGACACCAGCCCTCTTGGGGACATTTTTCCATGACGGGCCGCTTCTTTTGGGCTGAAGAGTTGGTCTTCAAATTGGAATCGGACAGATATCCTGATAAGTACTGGTTGGTGAAGGTCCCCCAAGTAGAGTCGGGTACCTGGAACTTGCGTGCCATTCTCAACACCAAGCCCAATCGCGACCTCATGCCTGCTGAACCACCCAAGACCTTTAAAATTCTCCTAGTGGTCAAAGAGCGAAAGGTGGTTGAGAACACAATCTCCAATCCGCACCCCGGATGGGGATACTTCTCACTCAAGAGCTATGACAAGAAAAACAAAATTGCGTACTTTGGCAACCCATTCTGGCCCGAAGCTACCTGGGCCGCAAAAATGCCAAGCACCGGTGATGGCCGGTTCACCATTCAAGCGGTTCTCACGGAAATGAATTGATCATGAAGGGCATGAAAATAACACAACGTCCCGAAGGCCACCAAGTGGCCCCTCTGCTCGCCGTTGCCGCTCTTGTTCTGATGGCCCCCCCCCTGCTACTGGCGGGATGCATCCAAAAACAGGTGCTGGCAGAGAGCCTATTTCCTGAGGCCGTACGCCACGAACCGCAAACGACCTTCGAGGCACCTGCTAACGCCAACGCCTCATCCCGGCAATCTGTCCAGAACTCTAAGGCCCGCAGCGCCAAAGATGTTGCCTCGGGCATGTATTACAAGGTTCTCATCGACACGAACGGCACCGTGCCTAAAGAAGAGACACAACAGGCAACTTGGACTTGTTTGCTAAAACTCGCAGCCACGTTCGGGGAACCATTTTATACCGGCAATGTTGTCCTACGCATCACTGCAAAACCTGGCGACAATGGCCGAATGAACTGGTCATTAGATAATTTTAAAGAACGCACAATTTCATTACACCACTTCAATTTACTTCCTGAACAGCAGCATATATTGGCTCATGAGCTATTTCACGCTTTTTACGAGAGCGATGCTTTCATTAGGGCCAATCCGGATATCATCCTCGAGGGGTTGGCTGTGTTTGCAGAATATATATTCCGATATGACAACCTCGACATCATGCAATTACGAAATAAAATCAGCAGGGACGTCCTGAGTCTTGATTCCAAAGCGGATACGCGCAATATCGACATGGATCAGCCCTTCGAAGCCTACTCTTCGTACGACAAGGACCTCATATACTTGTTGGCGGGCCAGATGATCTTTTACGAATTCGCGTCCAACAAAGAATACAAGGAGTTGATACGTACGCTGCTCGGCAGAGGTGGGGAATATCCCTCCAAGCAGCACTTTGTCGATTTGGCGCTCTCTTATGGCTTTAAAAACAACGCGCCGTTTGTAAAGCGTGCTGTCAACATCGGCTTTCAGTTGACAGAACTTCCGGAGCCGATTGCGATCTCGCAGGACGGGGGGCATCCCGCAGGATATCCTCAGGATTCTCCCCCGGTTGATAAGCAGTTTTTGCCGGAAGCTGTTCCCTCAGTTCAACAATTGCGTCCGGGATACTATGTACAAATTATGGCAACGCAAAATGTGCACCGCCTGGACGAATACAAGGAGATGCTTTGCAAGCAGGAGATCTCTGCCCAGGTCATCCCGGGGAATGGCTTCATGTGGCGACTCATGACCGGTCCGTATAAAACAGCCCGCGAAGCAGAGACCATGAAAAACAATATTGCTGAAAAATACTCTTTGGTCTTCCATGACTCTTTTATTGTTCATTTATATGAGTAATTTATAATAGAAAGTATACATAAACAATGGAGGTATTTATGTCAAATGGAAACGGATTTTGGATTGCGATTTTTGCTCTTGCCATCGTGGCTGCCATGGCTGTAGTGATGACATCAAACAGTAACAGGTATTCAAGCAATGAATACTCTAGCAATGAATACTCTAGCAGTGACTATTCTAGCAGCGATGCTTCTAACAAAAACTACTCCAATAGTCAAAAATCGTACACCGTTTTGCCACAGCCCACATCACATAGCCCTTCGACAACTCCGACGACAAACACAAAGAACGAAGGCTCGTTATCCAGGGGAAATTCCATGGATACCATCACGAACTTCAACGGACAGGAAACCCGGTTAACCAAAGATACGCTCAAGGCCCCCCCTCAGGACGGCCAAGTGGGTGGCTTGAACGGATTCAAGCTTGACTGATGAACGATGGATACCTTTCAGCCTGTTTGGGCCGCACGCTTTCGAAAACGGAAGCCAAGCTCGCAAAAGGGCATTGATAGCATAGACCAGCTTGACATAGGCAGAGTAATATATGATTAAAAATCAACACCAACGTAAGTGAGGATTGGCATGCCTGGAGACAACTACGGTAAGCAACTGCACGCGGTCGAAACGCCAGGCTCTTTCGGTACAACGCTGTATTTTACGACGAAGGAAAAGGCCATGAGGTTTATTACAAAGTGTGGCGGGCCAGGCAAGGCGATCTATCAGGGACTACAGACTCAATATTCTTCAGGGGATGACGCCGACTATGTGAAGTAGCCTCCATTTCGATCGTCCACCTCGGCTAACTCTGGATATCTTGCTAGAGACAGTATTAGCGAGTATTTCAAAGCAGAGGTGGTGACCTATGTCCAGCACCGGCATAGGACATGAGATTTATGGGCAGCCGATGATGGATGAAAAGTATATAACCATGAAATCCGCTTGTCAGGCGCATGCCCCTCTGTCAAGAGGGGCTCCCAGTAGTTGGCCAGACTGCAATCAGACTTCACCTTGTTCAGGCCAACAACCAATTTAAACGCGGGAGAGCACATCTTACAGTTCGCTATGCAAAGGAGGCAATGCGATGGGTGATTGCAATTGCAAATGGAAAAATGACGTGAGATACTATGTGCAATATCTTAAAGATAAACCTTGGGTTGAAGGCGATATGAAATCCATATTTAAAAATAATACAAAAATCTGCAGAGCGGTGTCGGTATATGAGCCAGGCTTCCCTGCAGGGTCTGAGTGGTGCCCTAGTTGTTCTCATTTGTTTGGCCACAGTCCTTCATCAGGAAGTGTGTGCCAAGCAACTGTTTGTAAGCACTGTGGCCAAAGAGTTTGGTTTCATGATTTTCTGAGATGAGAGATTGCCCCCCCCCATACAACCGTAAACATTGGCCTACCAAGGAGATAGGACTGGCGGAATGACTGGAGACATTGCTAACGATAATCCCACAATGGTGGTGACCAGTATCTAGCGCAGAATCTGAAATCTCTGTGCATTACATCACTATTATTGCATGACATTGCAACGAAGGAGTTCGTTATGAGGTGTAATTGCAAGTGGCTTTGTGATGTTAAACACGAAGAGAATGACCACCCTACAGAATACAAAAGAGGATGGATTCGAAGGGAGTATGAGGAGAAAACAGAAATATGCAACACTGACTGCGTTCGAGATGGATATGGCCTTTGGTTTTGCCCTAGATGCAAAACAGGCTATGGGCAACCGGACATTTGCCATTATACAGTTTGCAAACAATGTGGGCTCAGAATGTTTTGACACAAAATTTGCCCTCAGTTACATCTATATGGCAATTACCCATAACCAGTCACGCGATCATTTTATAGCATTTGTCTTTTTATAAAGAGGTGGACCATGGATAAAAAATACCGCCAAAGATGTAGATGTGGAAAAGAGTTTTATTCTGAGCAACCATATGAAAGCACGTGTGAGGAATGCGAAAAAAAAGAGAGACTCACTCCAATCTGGAATTTGGGCCCTCCTCGTTGTCACAAATGTCGAACCCTGCTTAATCAGCTTGGCTTCTGTCCCCATTGCGGAAACGCGTAGGATGAACAGAAATAGTATTCACCTGACACCGCCGCCCCTGGCGGGATGATGATTACGCCGCTGATGGTCAGGTCGGCGACGGTGCCGTCGCCGCGCAGCATGGTCAGGAACTGGGACTCCAGGTCGATGGCCATTGGACCGTTGTAGAGCGTGCGCATCTGGTCGACTTCCTGGACCGCGCTCCGGGCTAGGCCGGTGCTGCCGCCGTTGCGGATGACTCCCCTACCCTCTTCCCTTATCTCTCTATACCCTCCCTCGCCGCCTGTTGTGTGCCAGCGGCTCGCGGCACTTTTCGCAGAGAAGTTCCACATACATTCGACCGCTTGAATACGTCGTCTTCACGTCCCCTACCCGGCCACAATGCATGCAGAATTCCAAGGTCTGCGTAACGACCTCGCGAATAATGTCACGTATGGCATGTTCCGGCGTTCCCTTCACAAGCAACTCACCGTCCGCCACGACAAGCTTTTCGAGGCGCACAGGCGCATCCAGGCTCTGGATTTGGCTCAAAGCCTCTTCAATGGGGGGGAGCCACCCCAGTGGAAAATCAAGACTGACCTCGTCCTTGAAATCCCATAGCGGCCAATACTTGTAGTACACCTCCAGCAGATGGGGCTCCTTGAGCCACGTTGGCGCGTCCACATAACTTTCAACGATCTTTGCGAGGCTCGCCTCGTGCGCCTTGATCCGTTGGAGATGGTCCGCGCTATCCGTTGCTGTGTGTCCGACGCTGTTCATGACCAATGGCACTATGCTTTTGCGCGTGCGCTCGTACTCTTCCTGAACGTGCTCGTGGGTGACGTGCAATCGACGATCGCGAAGATCGAATTTCGCCAGCACGCATTCCCCCTGGGCCAGCTTATGGAGCGGGCGTTCAAATTCGTAAAAGTGTCGAAACCAGGCGTCGGCCGCAGGATCGTCGGTCTGCATGAGAAGTTTGACCGAGCAGTTGGCGACTAGGCCGTCGATGCGCTCGCGTTGACCGGCCAGGTAGAGCGAGGAAAGCGCCTGCGTGGCTGCGATGTTGATGTTCCTGAACTCGCGGCTCTTGGAAAACCAGGAAAAATCGTCGAGGGCATTGTGGTCGTCCACGTCGAGGATGTCCTGGAATTCGTCGAGAAGTAAAAAGGTGAAAAGGTCCGATGGGATGTCCCCGTTGTCAAACCGCTCGTAGATGTCCTTGTAGAACTTCTCCTTGAGCCATTTGGCAATGAGATTACCGACGTCGTTCTGGGCGATGCCGAAACGGATGACGACGATCCGCCGCTGCCGGTAGAGAAGGTCCTTGAAGTCGATGGGCAGGCTGCCGTCCGGGTGTGAAAAATGGGTAAAAAGGGCATCGTCGCGGCAAAGAGCCTCCAGCACTCGCCTCGGCTGATGCAGCATCCAGGCGAGCTGCATGTCCCACTCTTGTCTGCCGCGAGAGGATTCGACCAGTCGTTCATTCAACGGGTGGAAGGCGTCATTGGACACGCGGGTGACGAACGGCACGTGGCGAGGATTGTGCCCGTCATAGTGCGTGCGGCGGAAATAGTTAAATACCAAGCGGGAGAAATGATAGTCGCCGAGCATCTTGGCAATAAGTGCAAAGCTCGGTTGAAACTCATGCTGCCCGGCTTCCGCAAGGAGTGCGAGGAGGTAGGCGATGTCCGTGGTGATGCGGATACCCTTGAAAGCCCAGTCCACGTTGGACGTGTGGCCGATCCTGTGCATGATCATGGTGGTGAACAGCCGTTCGATTTCCTGAAACGGCTGACCATGGAGAAGGTTGAGCCGCTCCGCCGTGGGATGTGTCCCAAGCTCGACGACATCCGCCTCGCGGCCATAGCGCCTAGCCAGGGCGCGGATCTGGTCGGTGAGGTTGTTCTTCACGTCGATGATGAGCCCAGGCAGTCCGGCCCGGATGCACCGTGCGGCCATGGGCAGCACAATGGAGGCGGTCTTCCCGCGCCCCACGCCGCCGATTGCCAGGACGTTATGGCTTCCTTCCTGAAAAGAGATGGTGGCGCCACTGTCGAATCGGTAGAGAGTGTCGCAGTGCGGTCGAGGCTGGATGGCCTCACGACTACAATGAAGAACACGGATAGCCGCGATGTCCTTCTCCCTGAAAAGCCTGGCAATGTCGGTCATGGCGTTTCCCCATCGCGAGTGCAAAAAGAGGTGAAAAACGACTCCCAGGATCAAATCTCACAGTCAACCGGCAAGAGTCTTTACGGCGCCACATCAAACGGTTAATGTCGAATGCCTGGATGTTTTGAATATGACTCTGCGAATCCACATACTGATGTATTCAAAATATACTATTTGATGCAATCTGTCAAGAGGTATTGACTGTGAAGCACCTAAAATACGTCCAAGAACCACAGCTCAAATCGTTGTTGGCGGAAGGGGTAGAGGTAAAGCTGACATTCCATCCTGCAAATGAAAGCGAGGATGAAGACAAGACCCAATTTTATCCTGTCATCTCGCTGCCATCAGGTGAATACGGTCTTAAAACACAACGAGGCCAGGTAAGGCTTTTTACACCTCAAGCAGCTGTGGCATGGGCAGAAAGATTGGGAGTGGCAGAGGTAAGATTTTCGCTCACCGGTGAGGTGCAGCAATAGATTTCCGGGATTGAGCCTGTCGGACTGAGGTCGCCCGACTACGAAGTAAAGAGGCATAGCCGTCTCTCTGGCGCTCTCCAGTTCGCATTACATCTTTAAGCGTCTTTGGATTCGTTCCTCAACGTGATGAAGGGTCGTTACCCTTCTCACAACTTCTCCAATGCGCTTAACAAGCGCTCCAATACGCTCGCCAATTGATGGACGTTCTCCGTCTCCTTGGCCAGTTCCTTGTGTTGAAGCGCAAGCTGAATCTGCCGTTGCTCCAGCCTGTTCAGGCGGGCGCCCAGCGTATTTTCCATTCGAGCCAGTGCCTCGATGAGTTCGCGTTCCAGTTGCGTCTGCGGCATGTTCTACCTCGGCTGCATGTTGAAGGCCTGCCGGGCTCCAAACGTCCCCGTCTCTCCGATCGTCCATCCGACCGGCAGGACAATCCAGCGGTTCCGGCCATCCTCGATGAGGTCCAGTCCCCATGTCGTTGCCCGTAGTTGCTCCAGCGTCTGCTGTTGCGCCAATATCTGGGCGTCCAGTTGAGTGCTCTTCTCCCATTGCGTTCGGAGCGTTCTCGTGAGGTACTCCGTCGTCCCCCAGGCCCCCAGGGCAATCGCAAAGAGCAGGGCCAAAGCCGTCAATTGCGACATGATCCATGAGACCTTGAGTGACAACCTCACTCGGGAAATCGCGTCGGAGGTCTTTGCCGTCTCGGCCTGCAGCCGTTGGCGGAAACGCTGCTGGTCGTGGGCCATAGCGTCGCCTGTTGTAGCAAGCACGTTTGCCGATTTCCTCTGCAAGTCGTGCGCGAGTTGCTCCAGCTTTTTCGAGGTCAACGCCGTCAACTGCAACCTGTCCTCTTCCATCCTCTGATGCAGCTGCGACAGCAGCGTGGTCATATGTCTTGGTGTCGAATTCTCTTGCATAGAGTCCCCCTCGCAACCGCCATCTGTCGCCGGTCATCGGGTCTTTGATTGTTATATATTCCACTCCTGCACGAGGCACCTCGAAACCAGCGTCCTTGAACAACTGGATGAGTTGCGGGCGATCAGCTACCAGCCCAAGGCGGACGTGCTCGGTGGCGAAGGCGTGCAACACCTTGCGCGGGTCAGGGGCCAATTCGATACCTCTGCGCAAGGCATCCGCTTCGACCACTGCTCGATAGCCTGGACTGTGGGTACGACGATATTTAGGATCATCGGGCCTCGCCCAGCCACAGCTGTAGTTTCAGGTGTCACGCAGAAGGTCATAGGCCAAGGGGGGTAACGGCGTTCCATCAGGCGTACGTCGGCATGGCGGCGCAGGATTGTAGCTCTTGCCGGAGTGCAACTCGACGCGCGGGATGATGGCGTGGAGTTCGACACGGCCGCAATGCTCATGGCGAATCCAGAGGATGTCGTAGCCATCCCAAGGAAGGCCGGAAAACGCGACCGCTTCGAACTCATTCATGAGTTGCCGCTGTTGGTGGGATGTCGGCTTATCCTCCGGGGCGAACGAGATCACTGCCGACGAGTATTTATGCTTGAAGTCCAGGCAGTTGATAAGCCTTATGGTTCGCCCAGGATCGCCCCGCAGCACCTGCGGCGCGGGCGTTCGCACCTTCCCGTTGACTGGATTGACGGCGGATACGCAGTAATCGACCGGCCCATCTCCATCCCCAGTGCCACGAGGCAAAAATTTGATCAGCACAGGTTACCCCTTGAAATAATTGTTAAGAGCCCGCTCAAGGCTCATGAGAACGGTGATGATCCGGGCCGCCTCAGCACCCTTCTTATGCGCATTTGCCCATCTCGCTATCTGGTTCAGATTATTTCCTATCATTGCCATAGCGAGAAGTCGCTCGCGCTCATGCTTCCGGCTGGTTGGCGACCATGGCCGCACCCTGCTCATCGCGTCGCGCAGGAGATCCGCAAGAGGTTGGCCACAACTGCTGGCTTTGGCCTCCCAATCGCGCTTCTCCTCGTCGGATAGCCGCACTTCGATCCGCTTGTCCCGGCGCATCATTCAATTGGGGGTCGAGGGGGCTCTGCCCCCCGCCAGCACCCTGCAGTCCGGGAATGCAATGTACGGACAAAGGGGAGGCTGGCTTGTGCCGTTGGGTCGGAATGCGCTTCTCGGGAACTCATGACCTACTCCGGGTATTGAGCCACTCGACAAGGTCTTCACGACGATATGCGACTCGTCCGTTGAATGTAATTTTCCGTGGACCAAGGCCCTGACTGTCAAGGTTCTGCAAGTAGCCTCTGCGGTACGGCAGGCCATGTTTGTCAGCGAGCTGATTCCATCGATGTCGCCAAATGACAGGAGGCAGCAGATATTCCAGGTACGAAAAATCAATCATGGCAATTTCTCCTTCAGGCTTTTCACAACTGATGCGAGCCGAAGAGGAATTAATCATCACACATAGCGCATGGGCTATGTGTCTCAATATAAAGTTATGAATTAATATGATTTATTTTTATACCTAAGAAATAATTGTTTTGATGCCGTTCCCAATCCCCTTCCCCTGGCGTGCGCGCCTAGACCGGAATCGATCCTGCAGAGCTTAAGGCTTTTTGCGAAGCGCTTGCCCAGATTGGTCGACCATACCGAAAGCAGGTGAGGTGTGGCACGGCAACTGGTCTTAGGATGCGCTAGTGGTTGCAATTAAAACTCTGCTTTGAGAAAGTCGGGGGTATGAAAAAAGTAAAAGCTCAAGCAGGCGCAACATCGTTGCCCGGCGCGGCAGAGTCCAACGCAGGTGATGATTTTCATGTGCTCTGGGCATGTCGGAAGTGCTTAGCGCTGCTAGATCGCCGTTCCGAACTGAGTGCTGTCTTCGTGGAGGATGTGTCAGCCTTCGATATGAAAAATACGAAGGCGGATGCTTATCTGATGGCAGATGTGTCTGAATATTACGGCCTAAAGGATGGAAGAGCACCTGAGTGGTGCGGCCTCGCTCACGCGACTCGAGTTGTCGTTTCCCAACTCAAATACAGCACGAGACATCCAGAACGATCATGGACGATTGCCCGGCTTACGACAATCTCTGGTAAAGAAAAGCAGCGGTCAGTTCTTAGCCGATTTGTCGACACGCTGAAGGCATATCTTGGTAAAAATGCCCGTAATGAGGTGTTGGCAAAACTCCAACTCTGCTTGGTTAGCAATCAGCCGCTGGATTCTGCGTTGCTTCAGGCTGTCAATGAGGCCCAGCATGTTTTGCACAAGCTGTTTGGTTCACAAAATATACAACTACGTGTTCTTCTGCGAGAACTTACTGAACCTACGAAGCGGCTCATCAATGAATTTTACAAAAAAACTCAAGGCGTTTCCTCGACGGCCTTCGTGGACTTGTTGCGAGTGATTGATCTGACCATGTGTGGACAGGAAAACCGGTGGAACCAACGTAACGCAGTCTTGTCCAAAATAGGCGATCTGGTTTCGGAGCATCTGGATTCCTACTATCTTAAACTGCGGGCGCACATCGATAGTCGCATGCTTCCGCATTCTGGAATCCCTACACCGATTACGCGGGAAAACTTGCTGGTCGCTCTGGGCGTGGTGGGAGAGGAGAGCCTGTTTCCGTCTCCACCATTATTTGAAACGACCGAAAACTACATTCCCACTGGCGAGCCGAAGCGCCTTGCCGACACAATTTTCGGGCTTCCTCATGGCAAAATACTTGTGCGAGGTGAAGCAGGCGTGGGAAAGACCGCTGTTGTGCAACGCCTTGCCGACCACCTGCCTCCTGGGTCCGAGGTCTTCTTCTATGACTGCTACGGAGGTGGGAGGTATCGTGAGACTTGCGACGAGCGGCACTCCCCTATCAGAGCAGTTATACAAATTGTCAACGAGCTTGCAGTGCGGCTCGGTCTACCTCTGTGCATAAATCTGGGAGCGCATCTTCCGGACCAGATGAGGTGGTTGGAAAAGAGTCTGTCCAATGCGAGCGAACTGGTTGCCAATCAAAAAGGATTGTTGATCCTGGTCATTGACGCTGCAGACAACAGTGTCTTTGCTGGAAAAGACTGTGGCAATGGGAGTTTTGTAAAGCATATTTGGGGCCTGAAGCTGCATCACGACTGCCGTCTAGTAGTTACCGCCCGGCACGGTGAGAGATCGTCGTCAGATTATCTTGGATACAGGGAAGCCCCCCTGTTGTTCGATGTAAAAGCATTCGATACGGGGCAATCTCTGATCCATTTGCGTACACGTTTTCCTGACGCCATTGAGGACGCAGGTCTTCGTTTTCATAGAAAGACAAATGGTAATCCACGGCTGCAAAAATATACCCTTGATGATCGGAAACCAGAAGAAAGTCTTGATGATTTGCTCAATCGCACGCACGAGACCCTCCAAGCAGTCTTTGCGGATATATGGCAGCGCGCCATAGAGCCTTTACCTGCAACGCAACGAGAGAACTTCGCTTTTCTTTCTTGCCTGTTACCACCAATCCCAGTCTCGACTTTTGCGGCTCTTAGTGGAAGTGAAACGGATGCGATCCGCCACTCTTGCAGAGGATTCGAGCCGGGGCTCATTCTTACATCCAAAGACACGTTGCGATTTTTAGATGAGGACTTTGAAACATTTGTCCATGATCGCCTGAATGCAACAGAGCGCGCGAGCGCCCATGCAGATATCGGCAAACGTATGACAGGTCTAGCTTCCGAGGACGCCTATGCCGCGACGCACCTAGCCCGCCACTATGAAAAAGGGAATTGCCCCAATGAACTCATCGAATTGGCACTAAGCGGAGATGCTCCTCAAGCCATTCAAGATGAAACAGCACGACATGCCGTTGTGTTTGACCGATTGCGTAGGGCCTTCACCGTGGCTGACCGGCATGACAGAAAAGCCGACGTGCTCAAGCTGATGGTTTTGTCGGCAGAGGCAGCCCAGAGCAAGGCCGGTTTGGATGAAATCATCGGCGATCGACTCGATTTTGCGATGCGTTACGGTGATCCGCAGACCGTGGCCCAGGGCTTCCTCAAACAGGGCAACGAGGAACTTGGAGAGTTGCATTTCAGAATTGCGGCTCGGCTTGCAAGGTTGGAAGGGAAACAAAAGGAAGCCTGGACTCACCTCAGGATGGGAGAGGCGTGGCTTCATGATGTTAGTGCGAAATATGGGTCACGTTTCCACATCAAAAGAGAATCCGTTGCTCATGCTGCGGAGGCCATTTTTCTTCTGGCCGGTCCTGCCCGTGCTTTGAGATGGTTGTCTCGCTTTCGTAATTTTTCTTTTGTTGCACGTTGCTGCTGGCTACTTGCTTCGGCTCTGGCATTAGACATCAAGCCTACTGAGCAGGAACGTCTTTGGGCAAGACTTCCTCTCGATCCCAGAGTAGCCGCTCTCTTTTTGGTAGCTTTTTGGAAAGCGGGCAACGTTCCGTCATCCGACCTAGTGGAAGCTGTAGCGCAAGATGTTGCGAGATTCCTTGATGAAGGCAACAAATGGTGTCTGTGCAGACAAAACCCGATCAGCCGCGACACGGATGATCCGTTTGAGTGGGCACATACCATCGATTTCTACGAACTCTTGGCTCGGCACGGGCACTCGGATCTGGCGGTTCGGTTTCTTGAGCAAATGCCTTTTGATTTGCCGGACTCCCCTGCTTGGCGTGGATGGGGTGTGCGCAGAATTGCTCCCGAACTCCGTGGGATTGCTTTGCATGGGGTACTTACGAAAACGGACATTAACTCTGAAGCGCTGTTGCCAGAAATATATCACAGTGAAAAGTTAACGCCAGAGTTGGAACGTCGCAAAGGCGAGTATCTCTCCCTTCTCAAAGATGGGCTGGGCATTTTGCAATGCAGGGCATGTTGCCTATTGAACAAGCCCGCCATCGGAGATGTTTGGGAGGATATGAAGCGCCTGGTTGCAACCGTGAGGCAGCACAATCATCAGGATATGGACCGTGGGGGCTGGCCGGTCAAAAGAACATGGGCATTGGAGGCCGTCTTGTATTGTCAGGGTGATGAAAAGTGGCTTGTCGAGCGATATATCGGGCTTGGGGTGGACACGCCAGCACAGCATCTGCTCAATGCGGCAGCGCTACTCATCACTGATGCACGGTATCGTGAAACAGCGCTTGATTGCCTGGAGCAGGCAAGAAGTACGACGTGGAAAGAATTAAACGAGGGATCTGAGCGTCGCACATTTTTCCTGGAATGTGCAGCAGTTGCTCATCCGTACGAAACAGATCTAGCACGGGAATTGTTTCAAGATGCAGTGAAGGCTGCTGGCAGTATTGGACGTGACAGTTGCTACATATTGGACTTTCATGTTACACTCGCTCAAAGGTGTACTGGGATTATTGAAGCATCAGAGCGTGCTAGTGTCGCAAATAGATTGCTCATGCTGCCTCAAGCCTTTAATCCTTTCGTCTACGACACTAATCTCTACGAGACTGAATCGGTAGCCACGGCAACGCAGTTACACCCCATAGCGACAGCAGCAGGATTGATGGATTGGGATGCTCGTGACTTTATGCGTCTTGATCGCAGCATGCCTGTCTATCTGGAAGCATGCTTGGCGAGCGGCGCGGTGGAGCCAGAAACAACGACTGCGTTGGCTCGTCTTGGTGGAGAGACGTGCCCACCCCATTTCCTCCTCAAACAAGTGCTCGAACAACTCAAACAAGCAGATGACAGCCAAAATCGGTTGAAAACCTGGGGTTCTGTCATGGTGGACTGGATTAATTTAGATTGCCCCATCAGCAGCAAGCCTAGCATAGCAAAAAGTTTCCTGGAATTGAATGAAACTTCCGCGGCGATGTCACAAGAACAGACTACGGCGCTACGGAATATTTGCGACTTCGCCGCGTCCTTGCCTAACACTGGACGCACTCCAGCGGCAGAATACACCGAAGATCGGAATAAAGAGCCCAAGGAGGAAAATCGTTGGCAAACGCGGCTGCAAAATCCCCCTGGTAAACTCCATGAATCGCTGGATTGGGTCTATGAAACATTGCTACCTCTGCGCAGTGATGTGGGGTGGGCGGATGTTTTCACTTTTATCCGTGAGGGGGTCACCCGGCAGGCGCGGGTAAAGTATCTTAAGCAACTCATAGCCATGCCTTTTGACAGGTATGATGCCGGTGCGTTGTGGCGTGAAGTGATGGAGTGTTTCCATATTTGGCAGCACAGCGAGGCCGTCCAGAAATGGAGGCCGGAGGGGATAAGGCTTCTCGTACGTAAATACCTGCCGAGAATGCTCGGATATTATTACCAGCGCGAAGAGGAGAACTGGGACTCGCTCGAATCCATTGAAGACCCTGCAGTGCGCTGGGAGATTCTCATCCAGGCCATAGCCGAAAACATGGAAGGCCTGTCAGCCTGGCAATGTTTTTCGCTTGCAAAGCATTTGGTCGTCCACGTTACTGCGGAAGACCAACTCGCAACACTCCGCTGGTCGTTGGAGCGCACTATAACGCGCCTGAAGGACGAGAACGCGCCACTGGCTGAGTATGATACCCAAGCCTTGGGCGAAGCCACGTTGTCAGGTTTTATCCTGAGTCTTTTGGGACATCCAGATTCGCATGTTCGTTGGCGCACCATGCACGCACTACGGCTTTTGGAAATTTCTTTTGGCCAGAATTGGGTTGGCCCACTCCTTAAACTAGACCAGGAAGGGGGCAGACCGCCCTTTATCCCAAAGGACGTAGACTTTTTTGCTTTGTCTGCGAGATGTGCTTTGCTGACGCTTTGCGCACGGCTGGCAGAACTCAGCCCGGAGCGTATGCGAGGTCATATGGATACGTTTGTGGCCTATGCCCGCGACAAGGCGCTGCCACACGCTTTGGTTCGGCATCTTGCAGCAAAGGTTGCGTTGAAAGTGGCCGAGACTTACCCTGAAGATTTGTCTCCAGAGGTTCGTGCAGCACTCGAATGGGCTTACGAGCCACGCTATGATCGGATCGACTCCGTACCCAAGCTTCAAGTAGGAAGGCATTGTAGGCAGCAAAGGCGGATTCAATTCGATTGGGATACAACTGGCTACTGGTTCAACCATGTCGCAGAAGCCTTTGGTATACGCACCGATGATGTCTGTCTGCGTGCTGAAAGGTGGATTGATCATTCTTTGGGCGGAATAGATAAGCGACGTATATGGGATAGTAAAAAACCATATGGTCGCTATGAATATCCTGCGAAGAGCCACGAGCATGGTTCACTTCCGCGTGTTGAATCACAAGATTTGTATGGCGACTTTCACAGCATGTTTCTTGTGGCTGGTGAACTAGCAGACAAACAACGAAACAACGACGCAGATTCAAATGAAGATTGGCGCGATTGGATGAATTACAAAGCGCAACCTGCCGGATCGTGGACATCGGAAAGGAGGCAGCCTGTCCCACTGGACAAGCAACTATGGCAAGATATTCCCGACGATGAACCATGGCTTTCGCCATTAGACCAGGAATTTGAGACTGTTATTGGAGTACATCCCAATGCAGAACCAGACGAGCTGGTCGTGCAGCGTACTTTCTACAGGCACCAGTGGGGTCGAAATGAGTCTGTTACGGTTTCGTCTGCGCTTGTGTTTCCGGAAACGAGCGAGGCGCTTCTGCGAGCGTGTCAATCCGTTGATAACCCCTACGAATACGGATTTCCCTCGGATGGAGATGAGTTCGATCGTTTTGGAGTCGACTATAAAGAATTTCGACTAGAAGGCTTCATTCGTTACTCATATGGAGAGTGTCGTGGGATGGAGCAGAATGATCCGCAGCGCAGGACGTTACAGCCGCATGATGTGATGCCGAGCAAGGCATTCCAGCACCACCACGGGATAACGAGTAACGAACTAAAGACCGAATGGCGCGACGCCTCAGGTCATCTTGTTGTGCACCGCGAGGTCTGGGACGAGACCAAAGAGGATCATCACGGTTACCAAGTTAACTTGACGTCTGAAGGGAGTCGGCTCTGGATCAGGCTGGATTCGTTGTTGGGATATCTTGAGGCAGAAGGGAAGTCGCTGATACTCAAAGTGAAGATAGATCGCAGGAAGGAACGTCATGGATCGGAAAGCGAAACGCCGTTGCCAAAGCACAGAGTCTACCTCATCCACGCAGACGGAACCCTTGTCTCGATGGGAGAACGTCGCAGCATTGGGCCAGTCAATCCTTCACGAGCTTGAGAGTGACGGGCGCCCCAATTTACTGTCGCGCTGGATGGCGCACTATTTGGCAGAATGCATGGAGCGAGTTGAAAAGGCCCTGACAGATAAAGCAAGGCAAGAGGCCCAGATCGCCTGTATGGAGACCATTTTCAAAATATGGGAGCAAAGGAAGATGTTGCCAGACGGCTCTTTTCCTCTTGGCCAGCTTGAAGATATTTGCGTAGCGCTGGGGAGTCTCCTTAAGCCGAATCGTTGGTACCCCTCTTCGGTCCCAGGGAATCCGTGGATGGAGTTCGCCCATGAAATAGGACGCCGAGCGCACAGCATGATGCTGCTGGGGGTCAGCATGGCCGTCCTAGAGGCAGGAATCGAAAAGAAGAGTTTTTGGCCTGAAGTACACACTGAATACCTTAATAGCAACGAAATACAAATTTTGAAACTACTCCATGATCTTGCCAACACGGATAAGCCATTTTGGGATTATGACAAGCGTTTAGTGATGAAAGACATTCCCGAGGAGGAGAGGCTGTCTGTTGTCATTGACGTGATTAACGATCTGCACACCAAATGTGGGGAGGCAGTTGCTTCTCTCAAAGGGGATGTTACGAATAAATAGTGCTGGCGAGAGCCAAACGGACATATGTAGCTTTCATTTACGCAGGCCTGTCACAACTACGATCGTGATCGTCTTATCTTATAGTTGGATAAATAGGTAAAAATGAAACAATCCGATAGATCGGAGCATTTTGAGTTTATGGCGTTAATAAATCAAAAGCCTTAAGCATTGTATCGGAGCAAATCTCCATCATCTATCGTTTTACGGCATCTCGAATAGCAAGGACTTCTCCAGATTTGATACACCCTTCTGCAACCTGAAGATCGCGATACAAGGCAGAGTCAGAGGGGGCACTGTATTTGCCATCTTTCCCCTGAGAATATTCTCCGATGATCTTGGCGTGCTGCGACGTGAGTGCTTCTTTGGCTTCCTGTTTACTAAAACCCTCCATGTGGACTTTGTCCCAAAGCCAAAGCCCAATAAATCGAGAATGCTCGTTTCCACGGATTCTTTTCAATGTGTCACGTGCGTACATTATCCCAAGATTTTTTCTAATATTAAATAGGTACATAGTGGCTTTTGAAAATTCAGAATCGCTCCTGTCTTTTGAAAACGCTTTTATTGCCTCTTGATATTTTGCGTATTCCATTTTCCATTCCAAGGAGGCTTGGCAAGGAGTCGGAACCAGATCCAAGGGGTTATAAGGAGGGGACTGTCGTTCATAGTAGGCAAACGAACCATCCTCAATGCGCGACAGGATGACTTCTGAGGAATACCCTGAAACAGGCCAGGTGGGCAGCAATTTGAACTGGTCAAGGTCGCCTTGCATAAGGCGCTGAATCCTTTCGAATAGATACGCATATGGATGCGGTTTCTGTACTTTGATGTTGATAGGCAATAGGCATCGATATTCAAGCTCTGTACTCTTGGTTTTCTCCCAGAACTGGCACGATTCAAGAAGAGATCTCAATTCCTCAATAGCTTGCTTGTAGATGGGATTTCTCTGGGCGTATTGCCAATGCCAGAAGTAGAACCGAAGAAGGGTTTCATCACCATCGGAGAGTGCCTGCTTGGTAGCAATGGGATCTACAAATAAGTCATTAGCGTCTACAATAGTTTGACATAGCGCCTCATAGAGATTCTTTTTTACTGATCGCTCAAGAGTTTTTGGAAGCGCGCTGTCGACGCTCTTGATAAGTGAAACGAGTATGCAACAGCGGAAAGCCTGCTGCTCCTCCTGCTCCGAAAATACCCCTGAGGAGTAATCAGCAGGAGCAAGCGAAGCGAGTATGCCGTGATGGGCGTTATCTTTTCCAAACAGTTTGTTGAGGAGGGAGATGAGGTTGTCGTAAGAGAGGATTCTTTCTCGTGATTGGATATCAACCCTGAGCAGATTCGTAATGTTTTCCAGGTCAGTTAGCATCGAGGGTGGTAGCTGCCATTCATTCGAAGCCCTACGAAGCGCGTTGATGATGCGCTCCCTCCATGCCCAAGGGAGAATACCGAGTGAAAAATCGAAAGCGTGACCAACGACCAAGCTATTCTTGATAAAGAGCTGTTGCACTGCATCTCGTTTCTCCACGCGCGTTCTCCAGAAGTGGCCTAAGAAAGCTGGACCACGAGTTATTGTGGATAAGCAATGAATCCTCATCGGAACTGGATAACTACTCATTTCCCATGTGCTACTCCCTTATGCTTGACCGACGCCAACTTGCCACAGGGTACGTTCGCGGCCTCGATTGCCGCCACGGCAGAGCGCAACCCGTCATCGCTTAAGTGGGCATACCGTTGGACCATTGCGGCGGTCTGGTGGCCCATGAGACCTGGACGCGGTAGAGATCTACCCCCTGCCCCACCAGCTTGGAAGCAAACGTATGCCGGAGGGAATGAAAGACCTCCTTCTGCAAGGGGTCCGTAATCCCGAAATTAAGGCCAAGATCGGCCACTACCCTTCCAAATAGCTTCGATATTTGAGTGATCCGCGCCCCGCGCCGAGGCGGGAATACCAGGGCGCTGGGCTTTTTCGGCCCCCGCGATTCAAGCATTGAGTGCACCCTGGCCGTGATGAAGGCGTGGCGGTTATGGCCGCTCTTGGTTCCGCGCAGGGCCAGGAGACCACCCGCCAAGTCGACGTCGGACCAGGCCAATTTGAATATCTCCCCGGCCCGCAGGCCGCAGTCCAAGGAAAGCAACGCCATGTCATGAACGTCCATGGATCGCTCGGCCAAGGCCGCCAAGAGCTGGACTTCCTCGTCGACATTCAGGAACCGCATGCGTCGGTTATCCACCTTGGGAGGCTTCACTTCACCGGTGAAGAAATGGGCCGTTGTCAGGCGGGCGCGCCGCCCGAAGTTGAAAAGCTGACGCACCAAGGCGAGAGCGTACTGTACGCTCCGAGGAGACAAGCCCTTTTTCAGCAAGGCCGCCTTGAGCCGCTCAAGGTCAAGAGCCACGATGTCTTTGACGGGTTTCCCGCTCAGGGCCGGACCGACATGGAGCCGCCATAAGGACTCTTCGGATCGAACACTGTTGGGGGCCTTTGACGTGGGGGCTACGCTATACTGTGCCCACACGTCGCCCAAGGTGATATTCGCACGTTCTTCTTGTTCCTTGGCCTCTTCCGCAGCCATGCGCTCGGCATCGGCACGGGCTCGCTTCTCGGCAAGGGTACGCTCCCCCTTTCCGGTACGCTTGGCCTCTCGCAGTTTCGCCAGCTCCACCCGAGCACGCTCAAGGGTCCACCCTTCGGAGGCCCAACCAAGAGCTTCCTGGCGCCTTGCCCCGTCTACCGTGAACCTGAGCACGAAGTAGCGGTCTGGACGTTGCCCATGCCTGCGCTCCGGGTGCTCACGGTATCGGATCCCCTTCTCCACCCTGACCCATTTAATTGGCATGACTGCCTCCGTGTGCTGACTCAAAGTCGGCGGCCCCGGCGCTATGCCACATTTGTGCCACTTTTTCTCGTGAAGCAGGGGCCTTCATACAGCTTCACCATGAAGTCCGTATGCCACAAAAATCAAATAATTGCAAAGTATTTGTTACAATTTATGAAGCGACATGAAGTCATTGAAAGGTGATTCGTAATCAGCAGGTCAGGAGTTCGAGTCTCCTCGCTGGCTCCAGAAAATGCACAGCCCTTACGGCAAAAACCGTGAGGGCTTTTTTTGTGGCGGGCCGAGCGGGGCTTGTGTTGGACCGGGGTTCCGCCTGTGCCCCTCGGTATCCGATTTGCCCTTCATCGTCCGCCTGTGCCCCTCGGCATCCGCCTGTGCCCCTCGGCATCCGATTTGCCCCTTGTTGTCCGCCTGTGCCCCTCGGCATCCGCCGGGCCACGCGAGCCCACGGCAGGCCACACAGCCAACCCACCGCCCCCCACGCCCGCGTCCTTCAGCCGTTGCCCGGCCTTGCCAACCGCCGGACAACGGCCGTATATCCATAGCCACCCCGCAACCACAGCACCGCGCCCGCCACGCCGCCCTTTCTGATCCGTACGGCGGGCGCCGGAGAATCGCCGCCATGCGCATCCACACCATCGAACACGTCCCTTTCGAAGGGCCGGCGGGCATCGCCGCCCACGCCGCCACGCACGGCCATCCTCTCCACCGCACCCGCCTCTACGCGGGCGATGCGTTCCCCGCCCTGGACAGCTTCGACCTGCTCGCGGTCATGGGCGGCCCCATGAGCGTGCACGACACCCTCCAGTTCCCCTGGCTGGCCCGCGAAAAGACGTTTCTGCGGCAGGCCGTGGACGCGGGACGCGCCGTCCTGGGCATCTGCCTGGGCGCGCAACTGCTGGCGGAAAGCCTGGGCGGTGCGGTCACGCGCAGCCCCCAGCCCGAGATCGGCTGGCATCCCGTAACCCTTACCCCGGACGCCGCCGCCTCGCCCGCCTTTGCCGGGCTGCCCTCCGCCTTCACCGCCTTCCATTGGCACGGGGAAACCTTCTCCATCCCGCCCGGCGCCACGCATCTGGCGTCGAGCGCCGCCTGCGCCCACCAGGCCTTTGCCGTGGACGGCAGGCTCGTGGGCCTGCAATTCCATTTCGAAACCACCGCCGAAAGCATGGAACGGCTCATCACCCATTGCGCCGGGGAAATAATCCCCGGCCCCCACGTGCACACCCCGGACCAGATGCGCGCCGCACCGGGCGCAACTGATGCGTTACGCGCCCTGCCCCCGCTGTTGGACACCCTGCTCCGCAACATGGCCCTGGCCGTCTGACACCACCGCGCATCGCGCACCCCGTCAGCCCAACCGTCCCGCGCCCACCCGGCAGGGTGTCCCAGGACAATGGACGCCCTTGCCTCCCAGGCCGGATGCGCCAGGCATCATTTCCAGAATGCGCTCGCCCAGGTTGCCGGTGTGGTCATCTGAAGGGACATGGGAATCAGAGGCAAAGACGTGAGCCCGTCAAGCCCCAGCGTCTAGAAACCCCACCCGCACAACGCGTAAAATGCTGCGGTGCACGCCGCGCTGCCGGTACGCCATGGTGCTGCCGCACCGTTGCGCAGCCAACTCCGGTACGCGCGAACCTGTTAGGCGGTCTTCACATATGCGCCCTTTGGGAACGTTCTTCCGGAAGTCGGTTACCCCGAAATCCGTCCCAAGGCTGGCCTGGCAGGACAGGTAGATACTTCATCGATAGCATACGTTCCAAGGCACTATACTTCTGATCGCAACTTGAACAATGCACCATGCGCAATGTCCGCCCAAAGGGCAGCTGTCATCCCGTTGCGGGAATCGCAACTACGATTGGCACATCACAATGAATGCGTCCACCATCTCACAACTGCCATATCCTGAGCGAATAGGTAGTGGACAGACTAAATGACATCTGGTTAAGTGGAAAACAAAATGAAATTGTCGCTCCCAAACTCAATCAGACTCAACCTTTTTCTTGTGGTACTAGTCGGACTAGCACCCATCGTTATCGTCATCCTCGCCTCGGGGCTGGAACGGCGGGCGCATGAGACAAATGACGCCAGGCGGACAGCATTCCAACTCGCCAACTCGTTTTCCGAACAACAGGACAAGCTGACGCACGGTATCCACCAGTGGCTTTCCGCCCTGGCCACGCTGCCGGAAATAAAAACGATGGATGCGGCCAAGTGCACCATCCTTTTCAAAGAATTTCTCAATGAAAACAGACATCACGGAGGCATAGTTCTTCTCAGGCCCGATGGCTCGGTCATCGCGTCCGGGACTCCCTACGCCTCCGACGCCAACTTCTCCAGCATGAAGCACTTCAGGGATGCGATCAAAAACCTGGAATTCACGCCAGGTGAATTCACAGCTGGCCGAGTGACAGGACTACCCGTCATACCGTTTGCAATGCCTGTGCGTGATGCAGACGGCCGTGTGCTTTGCGTGCTTTCCACCAGCCTGCGGGTCGATATGCTTGCCACCATTTACGACCACTCCAATCTTCCAAAGGGTTCCTTAATAGGCTTGGTGGACTGTAATGGCATCCGCGTCTATCGCTACCCCCCCAAAGGATGCTGTCCCGTCGGCAAACCCGTCAACTCGGCTATTTGGAAACAAATCCAGAAGACGAACGACATAACATCCATGACGATTCCAGGCTCGGACGGGATAAAGCGCATCTATGAGGTCAAACGATTGCGCATCTCACCAACGCAGGAGCCCTATCTGAACGTCGTCGTCGGAATCCCTGAAAAATACGCCATCACCCAGGCGGACGCGATCACGATGCGTTACGTGACAGGAATGGTGTTCTCCCTGCTCCTGTCCGCCTTTCTGGCGTGGGCCGTCTGCAAGTTCGGCATCCTCCAACCCGTAAGGGCACTGGTCTCGGTGGCGGAACGCCTCGGTTCCGGCGACCTCACGGCACGGTCCGGCCTGTCCCATGACAAGGGAACGCTGGGCAAGCTTTCACGCGCCCTGGACAATATGGCCGTGAAGCTTGAAGAGGACATTGAACGCCGCCAGAAAGCCCAGGAGGCGGCGGAAGCCGCAAACCTAGCCAAGTCAAACTTTCTGGCAAACATGAGCCACGAAATCCGGACGCCTTTAAGTGGCATTCTTGGCATGCTTCAACTCATCAAGCTCACCGAGCTTACACATGAACAAAATGAATACATACTATTAGCCATTCAAGCATCCGAACGGCTCAATCATCTGCTCAATGACATTCTGGACATCACTCGCATAGAAGCCGGCAAACTGAAAATCGTCAACGCTCCGGTGGATATCAGAAAAATAGTCCAACATTCTTATTTGCTGTTCAATACAGTGTCACGAGAAGCAGGTGTGCGTCTGACAAGTCATGTGGACTCTGGAATTCCTGTGGAGTTGATAGGAGACCCCATTAGGCTGCAACAGGTCATCATAAACTTGTTGGGCAATGCATTCAAGTTCACACAGTCAGGCATGGTTTCCATTGAGGCCTACCTTCTGCCCACGTCCAATCCCGACCAACAAAGAGTGCTGTTTTCCATTTCCGATACGGGAATGGGCATTAGCGACGAAACGATGGGCAACCTTTTCGCCCCCTTTGTGCAGGCTGATTCAGGACTGACACGAAATTTCCAGGGGGCTGGCCTGGGGCTCAGCATATGCAAGCAATTGATCACGCTCATGGGGGGCAATATCGCGGTGGCCAGCGAAATCGGCAAAGGAACCACCGTTCATTTCTGCATCACCTTTGGACTACCGGAATCCGTGTCCTTGCCAAGCAAACCCGAGGCCGTCCAGCATGTGCGGGATACCCCACGGGGAGGATACAGCATTCTTTTGGCGGAGGATGACCCGACCAACCGGATAATGGCCGTAAGATTATTGGAAAAACTTGGGTATTCCACAAAAGCCGTGGAAAACGGCAAGCAGGCTGTCGAAACATTGCATGACAGCTTGTTTGATGTGGTCATAATGGACATACAAATGCCCGTTATGGACGGAATGGAGGCCGCCACGGCTATCCGCAACGGAGAGGCGGGCTACAAGAACCAGGATATCCCGATTATAGCCCTTACCGCGCACGCAATGAAAGGAGACCGGGAGCACTTTCTGAAGGCAGGCATGGACGAATGCCTTGCAAAACCATTGGAGGTAAGCAAATTGCTGGATGCACTGGGACATGTATTGCGCCCCTAGCATCCATTTCTTTCAAACCACCGTCATTCCATAGGGGGTGTTCCATGCCCTCGGCATATTGCCACGCACCTCTCTCGCCCCCCTGCAAACTGTACACGGAAAACAGACATACGCCTCCCCCCTTCCATTGGAAACGAAAATACACACCGCTATGACCTGCGCACCACCCGCACCCGGCGGGCCGCCAACGCACCCGACACGCCGCGCCAGGTGATGGCCGCCATCACCACCACCCCGCCCAGCACGGCCCACATGCCCGGCAATTCGCCATATCCCAGCGCCACCCAGACCGGATTGCAGATGGGTTCAAGGGTCATGATGCCGATGGCCTCAAGCGCCCCAAGCCGCCTGATGGCCCAGGTGTACAGCGCCAGCGACACCCCCTGCTGCACGATGCCCAGATAGACGAGCCCCAGCCACCCCGCGCCGCCCGGAACGCCGGAAAACATGAACGGCAGGCCGCACGCCGCTGCCAGCAGATGGCCCAGGATGACCGACTCCACGGGCGAGGTGTCCTTCTGCGCCCGCATGCACAGCGTAAACGCGGCATAGGCCACCCCCGACCCCATGGCTATGGCATTGCCCCACAGGCCGGTGGGCGAAAGGCGGTCCAGAAAGAACAGCACCATGCCGCCCATGGTGGCCGCCACAAACACCCAGTCGCCGCGCCGGGTTCTTTCGCCCAGCAGCAAAGGTGCGAAGAGCGCCACGTACACGGGCGCGGTATAGGCCAGGAGAATGGCGTTGGCCGCCGTGGTGAGCTTGGTGGCCGCCACATTGGAGACAAGCAGCGCCGCATAGGCCACCGCCGCGCCCAACTGGGGGCCGGTCGGCTGGAAACGGAGCCTGCCGCGCCACAACACCGCCAACGTAAGCGCGGCCAGCGCGCCGCGCACCCCGGTGATGGCCATGGGATGCCAGTCCACCAGTTTGATGGCCAGCCCCCCCGAACTCCAGATCAAGGCCGTGGCCGCCATAAGGCATATGGCCCGTGTCCGTTCGCCCACTCGCTGCCCCCTGCTTGGAAAGATGGCGGAATTTAGAGCATCTTAACTTTGGAAAAGATGAGATGCTCTTATGCATTTTTTTGAAATAATGCTTCATTATTTCGAAGCATCGCATGGTTTCAATGCCAAGATGCGCTAGCCGAAGTCGCCCCGCATGGCAATGGGGGCCGGATGGTTGCAAAAAGTCGCGCCATGTAGGAGGAAGACACCACGCGGCGCATGCACCCCCCCTCGGTCCAGGGGCAACGCCGCGCCCAGCGCAACCACAACGAGGAACCGCCATGCTCATCGACCATCTGGCCCATTGGAACCACTACTGCGGCACCCCTGCCTGGCGCGAGGCCATGACGTTTGTCGATGCGCTGGGGCCGGACGCGGAGCCCGGCGCGTACCCCATCCGGGGCGCGGACATCCATGCCGTGATCTTCACCTACGCCACGCTGCCCCGCACGGAACGCATCCTGGAGGCGCACCGCCGCTTCACGGACATCCAGGTGCTGCTCCAGGGCCGCGAACGCCACGAGCGCCACGCCGTTGCCGCGCTGGCGGAAAAAAACGCCTACGATCCCGAACGGGACGTGGCGTTCTATCATCTGCCGCCGCAGGCGGACATGGTCTTTGCCATGGAACCGGGGCTGTTCGCGGCCTATCTGCCCCAGGACGCCCACATCACCCAGGTCACGTGGGACGACGCGCCGTGCGAGGTCAAGAAGGTGGTGGTGAAGGTGCGCACGGACCTGCTGCTGCCGTAGCAGGCCGTTGAAAAACCGCCCTGGTTGAAAAAGGCCAACCCGGCCTTTTTCAACACTGGCTGCTGACAAACCGCCACCTTCTCCCTGCTGTTTCCTTCCCGAAGCCTTGCGGCTCACGGCGTCGGGCGCCCCCCGGCCATGCCCTTGTCCACAGACAACGAGTCCGCCCGCCTGGGAACCGCGCCTGTCCCAACCGTATCAACCTCCCCAGCCAGCCTTCTGCCTGGGAAACTCGCCTGTCCCAACCATATCCACCTCCCCAGCCAGCAGTTTTTGGGGAAAGAGATAGGAGAGAGGATGGGGGTCTGGGGGAAGGAGAGAGGAAAGGGAAAACCCCTTTTTATGCTTGGAAAAAGGGGTTTTCCCTTTCCTCTCTCCTTCCCCCGGGTCTTTATCAGCCTGTTGGCGGGCGCGGCGGGGTCAGCGCTCCGGCGGTGCGCCGGGCGCGGCCGTGAGCCCCCACACGCTGCGCACCTGGTTGAGCACCGCGCGCATGACCGGATCCTGCTCGCGCCGCTTGAGCAACACGAAATACAATTCGATGCACAGCCCGTCGAAAGGCACGGCATGGACCGGGCGGCCTATGCGCGAGGCGGCTTCGATTTCGTCCTTGCGCAAAAAGGACAAGCCCTTGCCCGCCGCCACCAGCACGCGGATAACCTCATCGCCGTCCACCTCCAGCACCGTGGCGGGCTTGACGCCCTGGGACGCGAAGAACTTGTCGAACAACAACTGCACCGGGCACACGATGGGCTCGTTGATCCACGGCAACCGGGCCAGCGCCTCCAGCCCGCCCCCGATATGCTCTTTCCACACCTCGGGCACCGCCACGTAGAACTGGGTGCTGGCCAGGCGCACGCCCAACAGGTCCGCGTGGCGGGGCGTGCCGAATATGAAGCCGCAATCGAGCTTTCCGGCGCGGATGTCCTCCTGCGCCGGCGTGCTGGAACTCTGGCCCAGTTGCAGGATGATGCCGGGGTACACGTCGCCCATGGAGGACACCAGGGGGACGACGCGCAAAAAGTCCGCATCGGTGTTGAGCCCTATGCGCACGGTTCCCGTGAGCCGGTCGCCCAGGCTGCGGGCCTCCAGGCGCAGCTCGTCCGCCGAAGCGAGCACGCGGGCCGCCCCGGCCTTGAGCCGCGTCCCGGCCTCGGTGAGCTGCATGCCCTTGGGCGTGCGGATGAAGAGCACGGTGTCGAGTTCGCGCTCCAACGCCTTGATGTGCGCGGACACCGTGGGCTGGCTGGCGTGCAGCCGTTCCGCCGCCCGCGTCAGGTGCCCTTCTTCCGCCACCACCACAAACGCCTTGAGCTGATAGAGTTCCATATGGATTCAGTATGCGCAGCCGCGCCCCAAGGCAACGCAAAATATCCGAACGACTTCATCGGACATTACAATTGGATTCCCCATGGCATCCCGGATAGTTCTGTACATACTGAACCACCACGCGCAATCCGTTGCCAAGGAGTGTCCCATGAGTTGCCTCGAATCCGAATCCAGACTGGCCATCCTGCATATGCCAGCAGCCCGCACCCGGCACCACGCCGCCCCGGAAGGCGAGGCGTCCATCCTGGGCGTCTCCATGATCCTGGCGATGGCGTTCGCCCTGTCGCTGGCCATCACCATGGCCCGGCTGGCCTGACGCAGCGGGACCGGAATCTCACGCCATGGGGGATTGCGCGCCCAAGCGGCGCGGCCAAGGCTGCGCGGCCTGGCTCTCGACGGGGAGGAACCCCCGCGCCGCATGCGGGACCGGACGGAAACGGCAGGGATCGTAAGGACAAGGGCAACCAGGACGGGAACGGAGATGAGGCCCGAGACAGGGAAGGACGCGGGGAAGGCGGCAAGGCAGCGTATGCCCCCACGGTTCCTTTTATGAAGACAAGGGGTTTTCGAGGCGGCGGGAAACGATCTCCCGCCGCCTCGAAAACCCCTTTGCCGTGACATGCCCCATGCCCGCGCCGCGGGGGGGGGACGCCCGCAAGGCTGCCTTCGCCCCCCGCGGTTCCTTGCCCCTCCCTGCGCGTCGGCCAGATCCCACCCATCCATAGGCCGCGCCGCAAAAAAAAGCCCCCTCGCGTGGGCAAGGGGGCGGATGGTCAAAGACCTGCGGCCAGGCCGGGCAGGCGCTAGCTCTTGAGCGTGGGCGATCCCTTGTAGGAGACGCCGGTGATTTCGTAGGTGATCTTGCCGCGCGGCACCTGCACCACGACCTCATCGCCCTCCTCCTTGCCCAGCAGGGCGCGGGCGACCGGGGAAAAGACGGAAATGGCGTTCTGGAAGAAATCGGTTTCATCCGGGCCGAGCAGCGTATAGATCTTCTGGTCGCCGGTATCCACGTCCTCTATGTCTACCGTGGCGCCAAAGGTCACGGTGTCGCCATCCAGTTCGTTCATGTCGATGACATTGTACACGGCGATACGCGATTCAAGGAAATTGATCTGCGCCTCCATGATGCCCTGGCGCTCACGCGCGGCGTGGTAGCCCGCGTTTTCCTTCAGATCGCCCTCTTCACGCGCCTCCTTGATGGCCTGGATGACGCCGGGACGCTCGCTTTTCAACGCATCGAGCTTTTTCTTCACCAACTCAAGACCTTCAACGGAAATCGGAATGCTGTCCATACTCTCGTTCCTTCCATGCTGACTGCGATGCGAAACGCCGGGCGGAGCCGACGGTGCACCAACCTATTGCGAAATCAATGGGATTATCCGGAATCGCGGCAGCGTTCCGGCTGCGGCAGATGTTTCCAGTAGATCATAGTCCACGTCCGGTCAAGCCGCAATGACGGACGGCACAGCCCCTTCTCCAAGCCTGTTGGGAGGATACGGCAAAAAACCATTATGGTGGTCTCTGTCTTTGTACGCCTGCCCCCCCATGCTATCCCTGGTTCCCGACCGGCGAAGAGATACGGCTAGCGCGGCTTAGCATTGAAGCAATGCGAGGAGTTGAAACAATGAAGTATTATTTCAACAAAATGCCTAAGAGCATCGCATCTTTTTCAAAGGTAAGAGGCTCTAAGGCCGCGCCTGGGACCGCCATACACAAAAAAGGGAGTTGCCTTGCGGCAACTCCCCTATTCAAGTCACTGGTGGGCCATCAGGGACTCGAACCCCGAACCAACTGATTAAGAGTCAGCTGCTCTACCAATTGAGCTAATGGCCCGGCAACGGTGCGCCGTGCGGTGGCGCGGTACGTCGTCGTTGCGAGATGCGTGTTTAGGTTAACCTGCCCTGGTTGTCAAGCGCACTTTTTCTTTTTTTCATTTTTTTTGAAAAAACCCCTGTCACAGCGCCACCCTCCCAGGCCACACCGGCCGCCTTGACCCCCATGCCACATAAGCGCTTAAAAAACAGACAGATACACATTGCCTGCAAAAAGCTTAAAAAAAGTCTTGACGAAAACGAGGCCTATGCCTAAAAGGCTCTTCTCTTGTTCGCGCCCGTAGCTCAGCCGGATAGAGCGCCGGACTACGAATCCGTAGGCCGCAAGTTCGAATCTTGCCGGGCGCACCACGCAAGCGATAGGGGGTGGCTTTGCCACCCCCTTTTTCGTTTTGGCCGGTGGCTTTGCCACCCCCTTTTTCGTTTTGGCCGGTGGCTTTGCCACCCTGTTGATGACGTTATGGCCCAACGCGCCGCCTCGGCGGCGTTTCCATCACCGACGGTCGCCGTCCCGCCTTTTCTCCCAGGCCCAGTCGCCCAGGACCGGTCGGCCATACCGCCACAAACCACCCCCACGAGATAAAAGAGGCCTCCCATGGCACTGCGCTGTTTCCTGCGGGCCAAGCTGCACCGCGCCACCATCACCGATGCCTGCGTGGATTACGAAGGCTCCATCGGCATCGACCCCGAACTCCTGCGCCTGTCGGGCATCGCGCCCAACGAGCGTGTGGACGTGCTCAACGTGGACAACGGCGAACGCCTGACCACCTACGCCATCGAAGGCGCGCCCGGCGCCATCCGCCTCAACGGCGCCGCCGCCCACAAGGGCCAAAAGGGCCAGCGCGTCATTATCTGCGCCTATGCCTGGCTCAACGAGGCCGAGGCCGCCGCCCACACGCCCACGGTCGTGCTTCTGGGCCAAGACAACGCCCCGAAAGGCTAGAGCACCTTGACGTTGAAAACAATGCGATGCTCTTATGCATTTTGTTGAAATAATACTTCATTATTTCAACACCTCGCATTGCTTCAATGCTAACATGCGCTAGCCCTTGCGCCACGCGGCAAGGCCAGGCCTTGCCGCCCGCCGCCCCCGCCTCGCGCCCCCTGTACACCCCGCCCCTCCCGCAGCGCCCCGCATGATCCGCGGCGGATACATGCCCCCCTGTCGGCCAAAGGCTTGGCCCGCTTCCGTTGTTGCCCTCCCTGGCTTTTTTCAGATATGCATCGAATAATCATTTTCATCCGACGCGAGGAGGCACACCGTGGCTCTTTTCAGGTGGGACGACAGCTACTTGACGCATATCGCTTCCATTGACGACCAGCACAAGATGCTTTTCGAGTGCGTGCAGGAGCTGCATACGCAATTGCAACGAGGCGAAGACAGGCAGGGCGTGCTGGACGCCCTGCAGGGCATGCGCGGCTATGCGGCCTATCACTTCGAGGAGGAGGAAGTGCTCATGCGGGACGCGGCCTACCCCGCCCTGGAGGCGCACGTGAGCGAGCACCGCCAATTCACCGAGCGCATCGACGAACTGGAGCGCGACGCCCCGTCGGACTACGCCGCCGCGACGCGAGAGATGCTCATCTTCCTCGTCCACTGGCTGGTGGACCACATTCTCGTGGCGGACCACGCCTATGTCCGCCATCTGGTCAAGGAAGCGCCCTGAACCGGCACAGCCCCGCGCGGACCATGATGATTTGAGCCGCAAAAAAGCCCCCGGAGCGCTCCGGGGGCTTTTTGTGTGCGGCATGTGCCAGAATCAGAAAAACACGAGGGTCTTGTTGCCGTGGAGGATGACCTTGTCCTCAAGGTGCCATTTCACGGCGCGGGCAAGCACCTGGCGTTCCAGGTCGCGGCCTATGTCCATGAGATCCTGCATGTCGTTGCGGTGGGTCACCTTGGCCACGTCCTGTTCGATGATCGGCCCCTCGTCCAGTTGCGGGGTGACGAAATGGACGGTGGCGCCGATGATCTTGACCCCGCGTTCGTGGGCCTACCGGGGCGTTCGCGTCCTTCAGGGAAGGGGCCAGCCTATTCCTTGCGGAACCAGGCCAAACCGCACGGGCCGTGGCGGTATTGGCGCATTTCCTCCTGACCCGGACCGTAGCGCAAGTAGTTGACCTCGCCCATTGGGCGAAATTCGGCCAAAGCGCGGTTGATGCCTTTATGGTAGGTTGCCTCGAACACGTCGTGCACTACCATGATCCCGCCGGGCATGAGCGCCCGCCAATAGTCGCGCAAATCGTATAGCACGTGCGGATAGGTGTGCATGCCGTCCACGAAGGTCAGGCCGCAGGTGGCGGCGCAGTCCGCGGGAAGCAGCGGTAACGCGTCTCCGGACTTGGCCCGGATGACGTGCACCACGTCACCATAGGCCGCAGTATTGCGCCGAAATATCTCATGCACCCGCTCGTCCGAGCCATCCTGCACGCCATCCCAGGGATCGATGGCGATGAGCTGCTTGCCCAACCTGCGGCACATGGCGGCCAGCCACACCGTGGTCGCCCCCATGAAGCAGCCGATTTCGATAACGCGTGAGCCAGGAGCAAGCGCCGCCAATTCAGCCAACTTGCGCTGTTCCGCTGGCCAAGCCGCGCAGACCTTGTCGATGTTCAGGCCCGCCACCTCGTCCGCCACCTCGCACAACAGTGCGTCCACCGCGTCACCCGATGCGGCCAGAGATCCGGCCAGGGCCGCCGCCTGGGCCTGTTCCTCCTCTCGCACAGCGCGTAGCGCGTCGTAGGCAGCACGGGTTAATTCCTTGAGTGATGCGGGCTCCAGGGGCGCGCACCCGGCCTGGGCTGCGACGATTGCAGCCACGAGTTCGTGCATGGTCTTCATGGGTTCCTCCCAGATACAGGCCGACTTTCCACCGCCCTTGAACACACGTGCAACGCCTAGCGGACTGTTGAAAAAGGCCGTCCTGATCTTTTTCAACCCAGGTTGGCAAAAACGCGACGTTGCCACACCTCCCCACGAATCATGAATCTCTTCGTTCAGTTCATGACTCGGCGCTCCTTACTGACACGCACAGGCTATTTTTCAACTGCCTGCTAACACACATATGTGGGGGGGGAAAACCCAAAAAACGCCGTCCAGGCGTACCGCTCGAAGGGAACGGCATGCCGTGACGCCGGATCGCGCTGCCGCGCTACGGCCGCCGCACGGCCGCATCCCCTCTCCGCCCGCGTAGCAGGCAACGCGCCTAAAAAAACACGATGGTCTTGTTGCCGTGGATGATGACCTTGTCCTCAAGGTGCCATTTCACGGCGCGGGCAAGCACCTGGCGTTCCAGGTCGCGGCCTATGTCCATGAGATCCTGCATGTCGTTGCGGTGGGTCACCTTGGCCACGTCCTGTTCGATGATCGGCCCCTCGTCCAGTTGCGGGGTGACGAAATGGGCGGTGGCGCCGATGATCTTGACCCCGCGTTCGTGGGCCTGGCGGTAGGGCGCGGCCCCGGCAAAGGCGGGCAGGAACGAGTGGTGGATGTTGATGATGGCGTTCTCATACCGCGCCACGAACTCGGGCGACAGGATCTGCATGTAGCGCGCCAGCACCACCAGGTCGATCTTGCCGTCGAGCAGTTCCAGGATCCGCGCCTCGCTCTCCGCCTTGTTGTCGCTGGTCACGGGCACGTAATGATAGGGCACGCCGAATGATTCCACGGACTCGCGGTGGTCCGGGTGGTTGCTCACCACCATGGCTATCTGGCAGGGCAGCTCGCCGCGCTTCCAGCGCCACAAAAGCTCCATGAGGCAATGCTCTTCCTTGGACACGAAGATGGCCACGCGCTTGATGTTGTCCGCGTAGCTCACGGTCCATTGCATGCCGTAGCGTTCGGCCACCACGCGCTGAAACGCCTCTTCCAGGGCGTTTTTGGTCACCTTCAGATGCGGGGTCTGGAACTCCAGGCGCATGAACAGTTCGCCGCCCTCGGGGTCGGTGGAATGCTGCTCCAGGTCGGTGATGTTGGCGTTGTGGGTAAAAATAAAACCCGTGACGCTGGCCACGATGCCGGGCAGGTCGGGGCAGGAAATAAGAAGGCGCGCCGTGGCCTCGGGATGCATAATCATGTGACACTCCTCGCTAACCTATCGTACATAGCGCCCATATACGACAACCCGCCAAAACGCCAGCCCGGAATGGCGCGCCGTTTTTCCCGTGGTGCGGGAAAATCCGGACTTGCCAGCATCAGGAGCACTTCCTATACTACCGCCCTTTCAGCGGGACGATGCCCGTTCAACCGAGACCGCAAAACAAGGACCGTATCATGCCCTTCACGCCACGCTTTCTGGCCACGGCCATCGGCAGCATGCCGCACCAAACCCCTGAAGCCGCCCTGGACGTGGTGTTCGCCGCCGTGCCCCATGCGCCCATCTGGCCCCAGCTGCCCCGCACCGGCCTCAAGGAGCAGATGGAGGTCCAGTACTGCGAAGGCATGCCCCGCGCCGTGATCGACGAGGAAAAACGCCGCCTCTTTTTCGACACCTCGGGCGACACCTCCGAGGATCTGGCCGCGTTCTACGAGACCTACCTGCCCGCCATGGACCCGGACGAGGGCACCGGCGACTGCTCGGCCATGGCCCTGGGCCAGGACCATGCCACGGGCTTTTACGCGCTGGTCGACCGGCTGCGGGGGCTGGGCAAAAAGCTGCCCTTCGTCAAGGTGCAGACCACCGGCCCGGTCAGCTTTTCGCTCACCATCGTGGACGAGAACAAACGCGCCCTCTATTACAATGAAGAATTCCGCGACATGGTGGTCAAGGCCATGGCCATGAAGAGCCGCTGGCAGATCCAGACCGTGAAACCCTTTGCGGACAACGTGATCTGCTTCATCGACGAGCCCATCCTGTCCGCCTTTGGTTCGTCCACCTATGTCTCGGTGACCCGCGACGACGTGGTGGCCATGCTGGGCGAGGTGGCGGACGCGGTGCGCATGGACGGCGGCATTCCCGGCGCGCACTGCTGCGGCAACACCGAATGGTCCATCCTGGTGGACGCGGGCGTGGATATCGTCAACTTCGACGCCTACGAATACGGCGAGACCATCGCCATGTATCCCGACGCGGTGAACCAGCTGTTCGCCCGCCACGGCGCGCTGGCCTGGGGCATCGTGCCCTCGTCCACGGCCGTGCGCGGCGAGACCGCCGCAAGCCTGGCCGACCGGCTGGAGGGGCTCATGGACCTGCTGGCGTCCAAGGGCGTGGACCGCAAGGCCATCGTGGACCAGGCCATCATCACGTCGAGCTGCGGCACCGGTTCGCTGGACGTGGCCGACGCGGAGCGCATCTTCGCGCTCATCGGCGAGACATCGGCCCTGCTGCGCGCCCGCTACGGGTTTACGGACTAGCACGCATGCGTTGTACCATCGCGGTGGCGGGCAAGGGGGGGGTGGGCAAGACCACGCTCAGCGCCCTGCTGGTGTCGCGGCTCATCGCGCGGGGCAAAACGCCCGTGCTGGCCGTGGACGCGGACCCCAACTCGTGCCTGGACGCAACCCTGGGCGTGCGCGCCGAGCGCACCATCGGCTCGGTGCGCGAGGACGCGCGCACCGAGGCGCAAAAAGGCATGGCCGTCGGCATGAGCAAGCAGCAATACCTGGAACTGCGCATCGCCGAGTCCCTGGTGGAGTCGCGGGACTTCGACCTCATCGCCATGGGCCGCCCCGAAGGGCCGGGCTGCTACTGCTACGCCAACAACGTGCTCAAGGACGCCCTGGCCCAGATCGTGGACAACTACCCCTACGTGGTCATCGACAACGAGGCCGGGCTGGAGAACCTGTCCCGCCGCCTGGTGCCCAAGACCGACGTCCTGGTGCTGGTGGCCGACCCATCGCGCCGGGGGCTGGAGACCATGGCCCGGCTGCACGCCCTGGCCCTGGAAATGGGCATCGCATTCAAGCAGCTGGCCCTGGTGGTCAACCGCCTGCGCGGCGCGGCCCTGCCGCCCTATGCCCGCGAACTGCACATGGCCACGGGTGCGGCCATCTGCCTGGGCCTGCCCGAAAACGCGGCCCTGTCCGAGCTGGACGAGGCGGGCATCCCCCTCACGACCCTTGCCCCCGACAATCCCCTGGCCGCGCAGATCGACACCCTGCTCGACCTGATCGGCCCCATGTGACCGATCCGCCAAATCCCTTATAGATGGAGACACACGTGGCAAAAACCCCTCCCCGTTCCCCGGAAGAGCTGGCCGTTGACCCGGCGTCGGTGGCGCTCATCCAGAAATCACGCGACGACGGCGTGGACACCTGCTTTTCCCGCTACGAGGCGCAGAAGAACAAATGCGCCTTTGGCGTACAGGGCGTGTGCTGCCGCAACTGCCACATGGGCCCGTGCCGCATCACGCCCAAGGCGCCGCGCGGCGTGTGCGGCGCGGACGCCGACACCATAGCGGCCCGCAATTTCCTGCGCGAGGTGGCGGCGGGGGCCGCCGCGCACTCGGACCACGCCCGGCATCTCGTGTTGCTGCTGGCCAAGGTGGCCGAGGGCAAGGGCGGCAACTACGCCATCAAGGACGAGGCCGCCCTGCGCCGCGCCGCCCGCGAGGTGGAAATCGCCGAGGAGGGGCTTTCCATTCCCGAGGTGGCCCGCGACCTGGCCGCGCTCTACCTGCGCCAGTTCACCCTGCAGGAAGAGACCTCGGACATGCTGGTCCTTGCGCCGCTCAAGCGGCAAAACGTGTGGGCCGCCGCCGGGGTCGCGCCCAAGGGCATCGACCGCATGGTGGTGGAAGCCATGCACCGCACCCACGTGGGCGTGGACCACGACCCGGAAAACATTCTGCTGCACGCCATGCGCACCGCGTTGGCCGACGGCTGGGCCGGATCGCAGATCGCCACCAAGGTGAGCGACATCCTGTTCGGCACGCCCATGCCCGTGCGCAGCAAGGCCAACCTGGGCGTGCTGGGGGAGAAAACGGTCAACGTGCTGGTGCACGGCCACGAACCCGCCCTGTCCGAAATGCTGGCCGCAGCCCTGCGCGACCCCGAGGTCAAGGCCCGCGCCGTTGCCGTGGGGGCCGAGGGCGTGCGCCTGGCGGGCATCTGCTGCACGGCCAACGAAATCCTCATCCGCCACGGCATCCCGGTGGCGGGCAACGTGCTCCAGCAGGAACTGGCCATCGTCACCGGCGCGGTGGAGCTGATGATTACCGACGTGCAGTGCGTCATGCCCAGCCTGCCCGGCGTGGCCGCCAGCTACCACACCGAGGTGGTGTCCACCAGCGACATCGCCCGGACCGTGGGCGCAAAGCACGCGCCGTTCGACCATGCCCACGCCCTGCAATCGGCCAAGGAGCTGCTGTTCAGGGCCATCGACAACTTCTCCCGCCGCGACCCGGCCAAGGTGTGCATCCCGCAGGTGACTCAGGAGCTGGTGGCGGGCTTTTCGGTGCAGGCCATCAAGTACATGCTGGGCGGCACGTTCCGCGCCTCGTTCCGCCCGCTCAACGACGCCATCATCCAGGGCCGCATCCGGGGCGTGGCGGGCATCGTGGGGTGCAACAACCCCTGCACCAGGATGGACGACTATACCAACACCGTGACCCGCGAACTGCTCAAGCACAACGTGCTGGTGCTCAAGACCGGATGCGCTGCGGTCGCCTCGGCCAAGAGCGGCATGCTGACCCCCGAGGCGGCGCTGCGGCACGCCGGGCCGGGCCTGCGCGAGGTGTGCGAAACCGTGGGCATGCCGCCTGTGCTGCACATGGGCTCGTGCGTGGACAACTCACGCATTTTGCACGCGGCTGCCGAGGTGGTGGCCGAAGGGGGCCTGGGCGAGGACATGGCCGACATCCCCGCCGTGGGCATCGCCCCGGAATGGATGAGCGAAAAGGCCGTGGCCATCGGCTGCTACTTCGTGGCCTCGGGCATCGACGTGGTGCTGGGCGGCCAATTCCACGTCACGGGAGCGGAGGCGGTGAATCATTATCTGCACAGGGGCGCGGCCCAGACCTTCGGGGCGTCCTTCCATGTGGAGGAAGACCCCATGCGGGCCGTGGAAAAAACCCTGGCGCTGCTGGACGCGCGGCGGCGCAAGCTGGGCATCGACAAGAAGGCCGAGCGCAAACTCTTTGATATGAAGGACAGGAGGACGCTCGATGTCTAGGCATATCTGCACCGCGGCGGTGGACGGCGCGGTCGGCTTCCTGGCCAGGGCCGAGGCCATGCTGGCCCAGGCGCTGGCCGCCCACGGCCCGGACCATGCCGTGGGCTTTCCGGCCACCGCCTATTTTTTGCCGGTGATCTATTCCTTTACCGGTGAAAAAATTGAAAAACTGGGCGACATGCGCCCCCTGCTCGACCGCGCCAAGGCGCTGCTGCCCGCGCGGCCTGGCGACACCTGCTGGCTGCCCTATCTGGGCGGCGCGCTGGACGCGGGCGTGGCCGCGCTGTTCGCCTGCGAAATCATCGAGGCGTGCAAGTACGTCATCGGCCCCAATCCCGTCGAGGGTATCTGGCTGGGCGCGGCGTCCGACGTCATCATGCGCGAGCGCGGGGTGGAATTCGTGGACGGCACGGCGCCGGGCTTCGCGGCCATCACGGGCGCGGCGCCGAGCAACGCCATCGCGGTCAAGATCGCCCGCGAGTTGCAGGAAAAGAACCTGTACGTGTTCATGGGCGGCAAGGCGAATGGGGTGCAGTTCGCCGAACAGCTGGCCGCCGAGGGCGTGCAGCTGGGCTGGGAAACGCGGCTCGTGCCCTTTGGCGGGGACGTGTCCTCGCTCATCTACGCCCTTGGTTTCGCCAACCGCGCGGCCATGGCCTTTGGCGGCGTGAAGCCCGGTGATATCGAACGCAACCTGCGCTACAACAAGAACCGCGTCTTCGCCTTTGTGCTGGCCCTGGGCGAGGTGGACGCCGAGAAATACGCGGCCGCCGCCGGGGCCATCAACTACGGCTTCCCGGTCATCGCGGACACGGACATCCCGCAGATCCTGCCCACGGGTGTGTGCACCTACGAGCACGTCATCTCCAACGTGCCCCACGAGACCATCGTGGAACGGGCGCTGGAGGTGCGGGGCTGCAAGATCAAGATCACCAAGGTGCCCATTCCCGTGGCCTACGGCTCGGCCTTTGAGGGCGAGCTGATCCGCAAGGCGGACGTGCACGCGGAATTCGGCGGCAACAAGACCACGGCCTTCGAGTTCCTCACCTCCGTGGACATGGACGACATCGCGGACGGGGCCATCGAGATCATCGGTCCCGACGTGGACGCCGTGCCCCCCGGCACGGCCCTGCCCCTGGCCATCTGGGTCGAGGTGGCGGGCCGCAAGATGCAGACCGATTTCGAACCGATCCTGGAACGGCAGATCCACCATCTGCTCAACGGCGCGGAAGGCATCTGGCACATGGGCCAGCGCGACATCGTGTGGACCCGGGTGTCCAAGGCCGCGTTCGAACGGGGCTTCCGCCTGCGCCACTACGGCGAGATCCTGCACGCCAAGCTGCTGTCGGAATATCCGGCCATTGTGGACAAGGTGAAGGTGACGCTCATCACCGACGCGGACGAGGTGGCCCGGCGCATCGGCCACGCCCGCAAGGTGTACGACGAGCGCAACCGCCGCCTGGAGGCCATGACCGACGAGAGCGTGGACACCTTCTATTCCTGCCTGCTCTGCCAGTCGTTCGCGCCGGACCACGTGTGCGTCATCACGCCGGAACGCGCGGGCCTGTGCGGGGCGTACAACTGGCTGGACGGCAAGGCCGCGTTCGAAATCGACGCCACCGGCCCCAACCAGCCCGTGCCCAAGGGCGACTGCACCGACGGCGTGCGCGGCGTGTTCACGGGCGTGAACGACTATGTGTACGCCAACAGCCACAAGGCCATTGACCGGGTGTGCTGCTATTCCATCATGGACGCGCCCATGACCTCGTGCGGCTGCTTCGAGGTCATCTGCGCCTATGTGCCCGAGTGCAACGGCATCATGGCCGTGAACCGCGAATACGGCGGCGAAACCCCGGCGGGCATGAAGTTCTCCACCCTGGCGGGCAACGTGGGCGGCGGCATGCAGACGCCGGGCTTCTTCGGCTGCGGCAAGATATACCTCACCTCGCGCAAGTTCGCCTTTGCCGAGGGCGGCCATGCGCGGCTCATCTGGATGCCCAAGGACTTGAAGGAACAACTGCGCGCCGACCTGGAAAAACGCGGCGCGGAAGCGGGCGTGCCGGACCTGCTGGACAAGATGGCGGACGAGACCGTGGGCACGGACCCGGCGGCCATCCGCGCCTTCCTGGAACAGAAAGGCCACCCCGCCCTGACCCTGCCGGACATGGAAAGCCTGTCCACGGAAAACGGCCAGACCGCGCCTGCGGCCCAGGCTGGGCCCACGCCCGCGCAGGCACCGGTTGCGGCCGCCGCACCGGCAGCGCCCGCGTCATCGGCTCCGGCTGCCGCCACGGCCCCGGCTGCCGCTCAGGCAGCGTCTCCCGCCGTGACTCCCGCCGCGCCTCCCGCCGTGCCTCCCACAGACATGGCGGCGCTAAAAGCCGAACTGCTGGCCGAGCTGCGCGGCGACCTGAAGGCCGCCGTGGCCCGCGAGGTGGTCACCGAGATCATCGACACCCTGCGGGAAAAATTCCTGGGCGAAACCGTGGCCCACGCCGCGCCCCAGGCTCCCGCCACGCCGTCCATCACCATCACCCAGCCCGCGCCGCAAGGCCCGCCCGCGTCAGCGCACGTTCCGCCCGCGGCGGAGCGCCTGGCCGCCGTCGCGGCCTTCCCGGTGCGCAGGGAGCCGTCGGCCACGCCGGTACGCCGGGTCACCCTGGGCGCGACCCGCGACCAGGGCGGCACCCGTGGCCGCACCGTGACCGTGGGCGGCGCCGCAGTCATGCCTGGCTGCGGCTACGAAGGCGACATGGGCCTTCGCCCGGCCATCGCCATGGAGGTCTTTGACCTGGTGAGCGAGAAATACCCGCCCGTGCTGCGCGAGGCGTACGGCGACCTTATCCACGACCCGGCGGCCATGGCCGTGCATTGCGTGGCCCAGTGCGGCGCGGACATCATCAGCGTGCGCCTGGAAGGCACGCACCCGGAAAAGGGCGCGCGCGGCGTGGACAAGGCCATCGCCACGGTGGACGCGGTGCTGCAAGCCGTGGACGTGCCGCTCATCATCACCGGCCACAGCCATTTCGAGACCGTGAACGAGGTCATGAAGGAAGTGGCCAAGACCTTTGCGGGCGAAAACCTGCTGCTCAACTGGGCCGAGCAGGACAATTACAAGACCATCGCGGGCGCGGCGCTGGCCTACGGCCATTGCGTGGCGGCCATGAGCCCCATCGACGTGAACATCGCCAAGCAGTGCAACATCCTGCTGACCAACATGGACCTGGGCATGGACCGCATCCTCATCGACCCGACCACGGGCGCGCTGGGCTACGGCATCGAGTACACCTACTCGGTCATGGAACGCATCCGCATCACGGCGCTGGGCGGCGACGCCATGCTGGCCTCGCCCATGATCGTGTCGCCGGGCCAGGAATGCGCCAAGATCAAGGAACTCAAGGCCTCGGCCAAGGATTTCCCGGCCTGGGGCGAACTGAAACGCCGCGCCGTGGAATGGGAGGTGGCCACCGCCGTGCCCCTGCTCCACGCGGGCGCGGACGTGCTCGTCATGTACCATCCCGAGGCCGTGGCCCACGTCCGCAACACCATTGACCAGCTGTGCCAAGGGGGGAGATGATGGCCCTTTCCGGACTCCAGATACACAAGCTCCTGCCCAAGACCAACTGCAAGGAGTGCGGCTCCAACACCTGCCTGGCCTTTGCCATGAAACTGGCCCAGAAAAAGGCGAGCCTGACCGAATGCCCCTATGCCTCGGACGAGGCCAAGAGCGTGCTGGGCGCGGCGGCCGAGCCGCCCGTGCGCGGTGTGGGCCTGGGGCCGGACAAGGCGCTGGTGGTGGGCGAGGAAACCGTGCTCCACCGCCACGAAAAGACCTTTGTGCACCAGACCGTGCTGGCCGTGAACGTGAACGAGGGCGATGATCCCGCGTCCGTGGACGCGGCCTGCGCCAGCGTGCGCGGCTACGTGCTGGAACGCGTGGGCGAACAGCTGATCGTGGAGATGATGGCCGTGACCCAGACCGGCACGGACCCGGCAACGTTCGCGGCCTTTGCCCGCCGCGTGCGCGAGGCGTCCGCCCGCCCCCTGGTCATCCGCGCCGCCGCGCCCGAGGCGCTGGAAGCGGCGGCCGCCGCCGTGGCCGGTTCCGGCTCGGTGCTCCATGCCGCCACGCCGGATACCGCCGAACGGCTGGCCAAGGCGGCCCAGGCGCACGGCTGCGCCCTGGCCGTGACCGCGCCGGACCTGAACGCGCTGGCCGCCTGCACGGCCTCGCTCAAGGAGGCGGGGTTCGCGGACATCCTGCTCGCGTTCGCCACGCACAGCCCTGCGGAGACCTTCCAAACCAACGTGCTGGCGCGCCGCGCCGCGCTCAAGGACGGGGCCAAGGCCATGGGCTATCCGCACATCCGCTTTGTGCGGCACCAGGGCGCGGCGGGCACGGTGGAGGCCATCACCGAGATCACCAAATACGGCGGCGTGTGCGTGCTGCCGTCCTTTGACCCGGCCCAGTGCGCGCCCCTGCTCACCCTGCGCCAGAACGTGTTCACGGACCCGCAAAAGCCCATCCAGGTGGAACCGGGCATCTACGAGGTGGGCGAACCCGGCCCGGACGCGCCCGTGTTCGTGACCACCAACTTCTCGCTCACCTACTTCCTCATTTCCGGCGAAATAGAGAACGCGGGCCTGTCCGCGTGGCTGGTCATCCCGGAATGCGAGGGCATGAGCGTGCTCACGGCCTGGGCGGCGGGCAAGTTCAACGGCACGACCATAGGAAAATTCATCAAGGAATCCGGCCTGGAGGAACGCATCACCTGCCGCACCCTCATCCTGCCCGGCTACGTGGCGCTCATCAAGGGCGAGCTGGAAGAGGCGCTGCCCGGCTGGGACGTGCGCGTGGGCCCGCAGGAATCGGCGGACATGGAATCCTACGTCAAGACGCATCTGCAATAGCGTGCCGCCATGCCTAAACTGACCTTCCTTCCCATGGGCGCGGCCATCGACGCCGCGCCGGGCGAACCGCTGGCCGACGCGGCGCGCCGCGCCGGCGTGGCCATTGACGCCGAATGCGGCGGCAAGGGCACCTGCCGCGCCTGCATGGCCATGGTCACGGAAGGCCGCGTGGAGGGCGACAGCGCGTCCTTCCTGCCCCGCGAGGCCGTGGAGGAGGGTTTTGTGCTCCTGTGCCGCAGCCGGGCCGGTGGGCACGGCGCGCCGGACACGGTCATCACCACCTCGGGCCGCGCGCCCCAGGGCGCGGGACAGTTCGAGCATAGGGACGACGCCCCCGCCGCGCGCGCGGGCGGCGCGGACCAAAAGGCGGGCCGCGTGTGCCGCGTGTTCGAGCCGTTGGCCTTCCGCGTGGCGCTGGACGTGCCCCAGCCCCGCCCGCTGGACGGACTGTCCGACGCGGACCGCCTGGCCCGCGCCCTGCGCGAGGCCGTGTGCTGCGCGGCGGTGGACATCCCCCTGCCCGTGCTGCGCACCCTGGCCGGGGCGCTGCGGCGCGACCAGGGCCGGGTCACGGCCCTGTGCCGCATGGACGGCCCCCGGCTCGCGCTGCTCGGCCTTGCGCCGGGCGCGGTGTCCGGCCTGCTGGCGGGCGCGGCCATAGACCTGGGCACCACCACGGTGGCCGTGCAGCTGGTGGATCTGGAGACCGGCACGCCGCTCGCCCGCGCCACGGACTACAACGACCAGACCGCGCGCGGCCTCGACGTCATCAGCCGCATCAACTACGCGGGCAGGCCGGGCGGGCTGGACGAACTGCGCGGCCTGGGCCTGCGCAGCGTGAACCGCGTGCTGGACCGCGCGGCCCGCGACGCGGGGCTTGCCCCGGACGCCGTGGCCGCCGTGTCCATCGCGGGCAACACGGTCATGACCCATCTGCTGCTCGGCATGGACCCCGAACATATCCGCCTCGATCCCTACACGCCCACGGTGTTCGCGCCCGGCACGCTGGCCGCCGGGGAGGTGGGCATCGCCGCGCACCCGCTGGCCCCCACCCTTTTCGCCCCTGCCGTGGGCAGCTATGTGGGCGGCGACATCACCTCCGGCGCGGTGACCACCGACCTGGCCGGAGACAGCGAGGCCGTGCGCCTGTTCATCGACATCGGCACCAACGGCGAGGTGGTGGTGGGCAGCGCCTCGTTCTGCCTGGCCTGCGCCTGCTCCGCCGGGCCCGCCTTCGAGGGCGGCGGCCTGACCTGCGGCATGCGCGCCAGCGTGGGGGCCATCGAAAAGGTCGCCATCGACCCGGCCACGGGCGCACCGGCCATCACGGTCATCGGCAACGTCCCGCCCCAGGGCGTGTGCGGGTCGGGCATCATCGAGATACTGGCCGGGCTCTTCCGCAGCGGCTGGCTGGACGCGGCGGGCAGGCTGGCCACGGACCGCGCCTGCGGCCACATCATCCCCCACGGCAAGCGCCGCGCCTACGTGCTGGCCGCCGGGGCGGACACGGCGTCCGGCCAACCCATCCTCATCACGGAAACGGACATCGACAACGTGCTGCGCGCCAAGGCGGCCATCCATTCGGGCTGCGCCCATCTGCTGGAACAGGTGGGACTGGATTTCGGCGACCTTGAGGAAATCGTCATCGCGGGCGGATTTGGTCGTTTTCTGGACATCGAGAGCGCCATCGGCATCGGGCTTCTGCCCGACGCACCGCGCCACCTGTTCCGCTACGTGGGCAACGCCTCCCTGGCCGGGGCGGCGCGCGCCCTTGTTTCCGCCAAGTGGCGGGCGGCCCGCGCCGCGCTGGCCGGACGCATGACCTATGTGGACCTGTCCACGGACGCGGGCTGGATGGACCAGTACACCGCCGCCCTGTTCCTGCCCCACACCGACGCCAGCCGCTTTCCCTCGGTCAAACCCGCCAAGGTCTAGGCCGTGCCCGCCCCCAGCAACCGCGATCTGGCCCTGGAACGCGCCATCGCCCTGGCGGTGGAAAAGCTGGCCGGGGTCGATTTCGCCGTCCGCTGTCCCGCCCTTGGCCTTGCCGCGCCCGACGCCCAGGGCGTCATCCGCCTGCGCGTTCTGGGGCAGGACATGGGCTGCGGCACGCACGGCTTTACCCTGGCCCAACCCGACGGCGCGCCCGTGGCCCCGACGCTGCACGGGCTTGTCCTGCACTATCTGCTCTGCGAAGAGCCGCTCTCCCGGGACGGCGAACCCGTGTCCTACCGCGCCTTTCCCGGCGGCCAGTTCTATCTGGGGCCATTCCGGCAGCGCACGGTGGAGCCGCTGGCGCGGCTGGCGGGCAATGATGTGGAAAAACTGAAGGACGCCCTGCACGGGCTGGACTGGGAGCCTGCCGCGCCCGGCGATTTCGCGGCGCGGGTGCATGTGATCGGGCACATCCATTGCACCCTGGTCCATCATGTGGGCGACGACGAATTCCCGGCCAACGCGGATCTGCTCTTTTCCCCCGCCGCGCTGCACGCGTGCGGCGCGGACGACGCGGCCATGTGGGGCACGCTGCTGTGCGGCCGCATCATGCGCGCCCTGCGCGCACCAACTCCCTGACTCGAGCATCTCAACTTTGAAAAAGTTGAGATGCTCTTAATGCATTTCGTTGAAATAATACTTCATTATTTCAGCTTATGCCATTGTTTCAATGGTACAATGCGCTATTTGAATAGCCGGTTGAAGATGCGCCTGGCGCGTCCCTTGATGGCGGAATCCCTGCGGTCCAGGTAGTCCGACCGGATGCGCTCCATCAACTCGGGCCGCTGGGTGATGAGGATGCGCGCCGCCTGGGCCGCCGCGTCGCCGGTCAGCCGGGCGCACTGGTCGAAATGCCGGGCCGGGTCATCCTTCACCGGCTTGACGAGCACGCGGCAGCAGGTGGATTTGTGGGCAAGCTTGAACTGGTCGTGCAGCTGGTTCACGGACTTGCGGATGGCGGGCGAACGGCTGTACGCCCCGTCCTCGCCCAATAAAAGCCCCAGCGCCATGGCCGCGCCGCTCACGGCCCCGCACAGGCAGCCCGATTCGCCCATGCCGATGGCGAACCCGGAGGTGAGGCCGATAATCTGCTGTTCGGAAAGACCGCCGTCAAACACCTCGTTGAACAGGAGCAGCACCGTGTCCGTGCACAGGTGCTGCCGGGTGCGGTAGAGGTTCTCCGCCCGTTCGCGGATGGAATCGATCAAGACCTGCTGCTCTTCCGTCATGGTGTCTCCCGATCACATAAAAAACGCTCCCCGGCCCCGTCGGCGGCCGGAGAGCGGTACATGCATTGTGCGGCAAGAGGGCTACTTCACTTCCTCGGAGGCAAACCCGGCGCCCTTCCAGGCAAAGATGCCGCCGGACATGCGGAACACGTTCTTGTAGCCCAGCTTCATGGCCCACACCGCGCCGTTGTGGCTGCGGGTGCACTTGACGAAACCACAGTAGACCACAATGGTCTTGTCCTTGTCAGGTCCGAGCAGCGCCTCGTAGTCCGCCTCGCTCTTGCCGGCGGTCTCCTTGGTGTCCCACTCGTTCATGTCGGGAATGGGGAACAGGAACTGCACCGCGCCGGGGATGTGCTCCTTCTTGTAGCTGTCCTCGTAGGGCATGGTGTCCACGATGATCATGGACTTGCCTTCGTCCATCCACTTCTTGAGTTCCTGGGTGGTGACGATACCATAACCGCCGCGCTGCACTTCGCGCACCAGTTTTACCGCTCCGGTCTCCTTTTCCAACTCGTCCTCGAACTTGTTGCCAAACAAGGCAAAGGCGGGATTGGCCATGCCAAGCACGAACACCAACGCCATGAGATACGCCACATACTGTTTCATAGAACGCATAGGTCTCTCCGAAGGGTTGCGGGTTGCAGCCTAGGCGGCCTGCGGCGCACGCCGCCTGCCGAACCGTTTCCACCAGTAGCAATACGCGACCATGGCCATCATGCCCATGTCGCGCCAAAATGTGGTCCGCAGCCCGGAAAACGCGCCGCGTTCAGGATCGCCCGGGCCGTAGCAGCCACAGTCGATGTCCAGCCCAAGCCACATGCCGTAGCCCACCACGGCCAGGAACAGGACCGTCAACCCCGCGGTAAGCAACAGACTTCCCTTGCGGTCAAACAGCAGCCCGATGGCGGCGGCGATTTCCAGCACCGGCAGCACAATGGCCAAAGGCATGGCCAACGCCCGGGGCGCCAGGCCAAAGGCATCTATGGTTATGGCAAATGTTACGGGATCCTGAAGCTTTATGACGCCGGCAACCAGGAACAGCACAGCCAGGGCCAGACGGGCGGTCCTATAGACCCACACGGATCCGAGAATGGCGTTCAGTCGCGACATGAGGTTCCCCACTGGTGCAGTCATCCAGACCTTGCACGTATAGGGAAATCCTATCATCCGGAACCGTTTGGAACAAATTGATATATTCTAATGTACCACACTCAGGTCATAGAAATAATCTATAACCAGGCTGGGCACCCCCGACAGCGGTCAGTCACGCCCCATGGCGCGGCGCACGCAACGGGCCAGGCGCAACGGCGGCGCGGGCAGGGGCAGGCAGGCGTCCACCCCAGCCTCGCGGGCGCGGGACAGGAGCACGGATTCGTGAAAGCGGGTGCACAGCACCACGGCCATGCCGGGCCGCAGCCCCTTGACGGCGGCGGCGCAGGCCAGGCCGCCCATGTCGGGCAGCGTGGCGGCGATCATGACGCAGTCGTACTCGCCGGGCGCGGCGGCAAAGACCTCCAGCGCCTCGGCGGCGGTGGCGTGGCGCGCGACCTCGAAATCCAGCGCCGCCAGGGCGTCGGCCACGGCCTGGACGTCCGGCGCGGGATCGATCACCAGCACGCGCTGCGTGCCCTGGGCGCGGGGCGGTTCGCGCAGGTCCAGTTCCCCGGTGTCCGCCACCGGAAAAAAGACCTGCATGGCCGTGCCCTGCCCAGGCGCGCTGCGCACGGCAATGGCCCCGCCGCACCGCTTGACCGCGCCGTGCACCACGGCCAACCCCATGCCCGTGCCCTCGCCAGGCTTCTTGGTGGTGAAAAAGGGTTCGAAAATGCGGTCGAGCATGTCCGGGTCCATGCCCTCGCCCGTGTCGGCCACCCCCAGGCGCACGTACTCGCCGGGCGCAAGCGGCGGCGACGCGCCCGCCTCTTCGCGCTCCACCAGCACGTTGTCCAGGACCACCTCCAGCAGGCCGCCCTTCTCGCCCATGGCCTGGGCCGCGTTGAGGCACAGGTTCATGAGCACCTGATGCAGCCGGGTGGGATCCATGGTCACGGCGTCGTCGTCCGCGTCCAGATGCAGGCGCGCGGTCACCTGTGCGGGCAGCGAGGCCTCGATGAGCCCCATGCTGTCGCGCACCGCGCCGTTCAGATGCACCAGCCGGGGTTCCTCGCGGTCCTGGCGGCTGAAGGCGAGCACCTGCTCCACCAGGTCGCGCGCCCTGCTCCCGGCCTTGCGGATGCTGGCCAGCATGCGCGCCGCCGGACTTTCCGGGTCCACGGTATCGCCCGCCATCTCGGCATAGCCCAGAATGGTTCCCAGGATGTTGTTGAAATCGTGGGCAATGCCCCCCGCCAGCGTGCCCAGCGCCTCCAGCTTGCGCGCCAGGGACAGCTGCTCTTCCAGCATCAGGCGCCGCGAGATGTCGTGGGCGATGACAATGCTGCCCGTGCGCTCGCCGTCCGGGGCGAACGGCGTGACCGTGACCAGGAAATGGCCGCCCAGGATGGCGATGTCCATTTCCCTGGCCGAGGTCGCCTCGGCGCGGGCCATGTCCAGAATGGCGGCGGCGGGGTCGGGGGCGGCATCAACGGTCGAACCGGCGCGCACGCCCGAACCGTCGCCCAGCGCGTCGGGCGGTGCGTCCGGCAGACGCAGCAACCGGCCCAGCGCCTTGCCCACCGCGTACTTGGGATGCACGCCCAGCCGCTCGGCGGCAGCCATGTTCAGCCGCCGCACGCGGCCATCGGCATCCAGCAGCAGCACGCAGTCCGGCACGGAGTCAAAGGTTGATTCCCATTCCTTTTTGGCCGCGATGATGCGGTGCTCGGCGTGCGAGCGCTCGGTCACGTCCACCCCCGCCGCCCAGGTCGCCCACCCCGGAATGGGATAGAGCTTGGACGTGTTGGCCCAGGCGATGCGCCGTTCCGAGCCGTCCTTGCAGCGCACGGGCCATTCGGACTGGCGGTAGTCGCCGCCGCGTTCCTGCCAGTGCTCGATGATGGCGGCACGGAACGTGGGATCGGGATAGAGCAGGCGCATGGCCCCTGGGTTGTCCAGCACCTCGTCCGCCATGTAGCCGGTGACGCGCTCGCATTCGCGGTTCCAGAAGATGATGTTGCCCCGCGCGTCAAAGGCGTGGATCATGACCGGCATGAGTTGCACCAGCACGCCCAGACGCATCTCGCGCAGCAGCTCCGCCTCCTCGCTCCGCGCGCGGCGCAGCCACGCGCCCGCCATGGCCGCCACGGCCATGACGCCCGGCGCGGCGTCCTGGCCCGCGTCCGCATCCGTCCATTCCAGCCCCAGCACGGCGGCAAGCCCCTCCTCCGCCCGCACCGGGGCAAGAAGCAGTTCCGCCGCGCCATGCACCGCGAAAAACAGGGCGGGGTCGGCACCCAGATCCCGGTCCACGCCGCGCACGGACTCGCCCGCCGCCCATGCGGCCAGCCACGCCTCCGGCAGCCCCACGGCGTGGGCAGACACATACCCGCCCGTGGCGTCCCAGGGCCGGGGCGGCGCGTCCTGGGCGCAGGCCTGGGCGCGCACGCGCAGCTGATACGGCCCGTCCGGATCGCGCCGCACGTCAAGAAACCAGGCGCGGCGGGCGGCGGTGCCAAGACGCAGGGTGGCCAACATCTTGGGAATGGCGTCGCCGCCTTCGTCCACCAGCAGCAGGGAGGCGCACGCCGCCACCGCGCCCTCGGCACGCAGCCGGGCGTCCAGCCGCGCCTGGGCATCGGCCTGGACATCGGCCTGGCGGGAGGACTCCGCCGGGGGATTGGACTCCGCCGGGGAATCAGTCTGCGCCGGGGAGGCGGACGGGGCGGGCTTCTTTTCTTTTTTGGACGTCATGGCAGCGGTATAGCACAAGACGGGCGTGAATCAAACCGTTGCGAGGATCCGGTCGCGGCGCATCACCCTGCGGGATGGGCCCGGTCGCGGGGAGAACCGCGGCCGGGCCTGGCAGCACACGAGCCGACCGATCGGCAGACTAGGAGGCAACACCTGTCATGCAACGACCGGAACGGCTCCGTTGGAGGGGGCGGGGGCGGGAAAGACGGTACGGTGGCGGATGATGCGGGCGTCATCGTGGAACCCGTGCCCACGCATGGTGTCCAGCGCGGCCACGGCGGCGTCGCGGTCCGGATACGGACCGGCCAGCACGCGCACCCATGCGCCCCTTTCCGGCAGCAGCACGGCCACGGCATGGGCCTCGATGCCTTGGGACGCGAGCAGTTGGCAATGGCGCATGGCCGCCCGCTCCGTGCGCCATGAACTTATGTGCACGTCATAGCCCGCGCGGCCAGGGGCGGCGGGCGTGCTGGACACGGCAGGCGCGGAGAGCGTGACCGACACGGACGCGGGCACGGACGCGGGCACGGACGCGGGCACGGACGCGGGCACCGGCACGGCCGTGACGGCGGCGGGTGCGGCCAGGGATACGGGCTTGACCGTGCCGGACGTCTGGGGCGCCTGGGGAGCCAAGGGCGCGGCAGGCGCGGCCAGCGCGGACGGCACGGTCATGGAATGGGGCGCGGCGTCGCGGGCGGTAACCGTTGCCGCGGGCGGCGCGGCGCGCTCCACAGCCTTGTCCGGCGCGGCGGGCGCGGCGGGCGGCGCGAGCGGATCCACGGGCATGGCGGCGTCAGGGGCGTCCGGCCCGGCCTGGGGCGCGGCGGCCCGCGCGGGCTCGCGGCTCACGCGGGCGGCCAGGCGCGCCCGTTCCAGATTTTCCGCCGCCTTCACGTAATAGGTGGACGACAGGGCCAGGGCGTTTTCAAAGGCATTGGCCGCCGCCTCGTACCGGCCCCGCTTGAAAAGATAGTAGCCGAGATTGTTGTAGGCCTTGGCCGCGTCGCCCCCCGTGCCGCAGCGGAACGCCTCCAGCGCCTCGTCCAGCCGGTCCTGCCCGGCCAGGGCCAGTCCCAGGTTGTTGCAGATGCGGCCCGCCCGGTCCTTGTCCACGCCCAGGGAGAGCGCCTGGCGGAAGGTGGCCACCGCATCCCCGGCGCGGCCGGTCATGGCGTAGAGCAGGCCCATGTTGTTGCGCACGTCCGGGTCGTCGGGCCGCAGCACCAGGGCGGCGCCATAGGCGGCCTCGGCGGCAACGACGTCACCGGCGTCGGCCAGCAGCACGCCGCGCATCATGTGCGCCCGCCACAGGGAGGGGTCGGCGGCCACGGCCTTGGTGAACTGCGCCAGGGCGGCGGCGCGCATGCCCAGGCCGTGGCAGGCCATGCCCGCCGCCTCGTGGGCGCGGGCCGCCAGCAGCGGGTCGGGAGCGGGTTGCTGTTCCAGCACCGCCGTGAAATCCGTCAGCGCGGGCTCGTACATGCCCTGGGCCAGCAGGATGCCGCCCTTCTTGAACCGCGCCCGGCCATTGGCCGGGTCCACGGCCACGGCCTTGCCGAACTCCAGAAAGGCGCTTTCGCGCTGTCCCTGGCGCAGGGCCACATCGCCGCGCCGCTCATGCTCCTGGCTGGAAAACCGCGGCTTGAACGCGTCGGGCCGTTCCGAGGCCTTGGCGCCCACGCCCGCGCAGCCCGTCAGCGACAACAGGGCCACCAGGGCCACCAGCGACAGGGTACGTATCCATTGATGCAGAGCCATGCGCCACCTCCTTACCTGTGTCCGTGTCCGGGCACGTTACTTGAGCCCATGCGAGAACACGTTCATGAGCGAGATCACCGAGGGACCGGCAATAACCACGAACAACGCCGGAAGAATGAAAAATATAAGCGGAAAGAGGAGCTTGACCGGCAGCTTGGCCGCCTGTTCCTCGGCCCGCTGGAACCGCTTGGTGCGCATGACGTCCGAATACACGCGCAGGGTCTGGGCCACGCTGGTGCCAAAGGAGTCGGACTGGATGAGCAGCGTGACCAGGCTGGCCACGTCCTCCAGGCCGATGCGGTCCGCCAGGTCGCGCAGGCCGTCCTTGCGCCCACGGCCCGCGCGCAGCTCCAGGTTGAGCATGCGCAGCTCGTCGGACAATTCCTTGCTGTCCTCGCGCAATTCCTCGCCCACGCGATGCAGCGCCTGGTCGAGCCCCATGCCCGACTCCACGCACACCACCAGCATGTCCAGGGCGTCGGGCAGACCGGCCAGGATGGCGGCCTTGCGCCCCGCGATGCGCGAACGCAGCCACAGCGAGGGCAGATACACGCCCACCAGCGCCAAACCAGCCGCCCCGGCCAGCGAAAAGGCCAGGGGCACCTTGTGGAACACCACCACCCGCGCGGCCAGGAACAGCCCGCCCAGCACCATGGCCAGAAAGCACTTGGCGCCCCAGAACAGCACCACCGCGTTGGGCTGGCGGTATCCGGCCCGCACCAATTCGCCGCGATGCCTGCTCATTTCCCGCGTGTCCCTGGGCCGCACGCGCTCGCCCAGCCTGCCCATGAGCCCGGCCAGGACATGGACCACGCCCCCGTTCGCCGCCGCGCGCGTCCCTGCCCCGGCATCGCCCAGCGTGCGGTCCAGCTTGGCCCGCACGTCCGCCACGCGCCGCCTGTCGGCCAACAACCCGGACACCGCGCCCCAGCACAGCATCACGGCCACGAACACCAGTCCGGCGGCGGCAAGGGGAAGGTAGGGAGCAGCGGTCATGGGAGGCCTCCATTACACCTTGATGACGACCATGCGGCGAGATCGGAAGAGCGTCG
>JBFWMG010000024.1:0-54365 GCA_050251715.1 Desulfovibrionaceae bacterium
TCCGTACGTGTTATTGTTCTCGCCGCCATCCACGTCGTTGGTCACGGCGTTGATCTGGGAGTATGCGGACACCGCGCCCAGCGCTCGGGCGTGGAGCGATCCGTCCGCCAGCCCCACCAGCACGGCGGCGTCCTCGGCAAGGGTACGCCCGGTCCAGCGCAGCACCGCCGCCGTGGTGGCGGCGTCCAGGGCCAGGGCCAGAGGCGACGGGTCGACCACACGCGGCGTGGCCGCAGCATAGTCGCCCTCGTCCGCGTCCTGCTCCACCGGGGCGCTGGCGTTGTACGCCGCGTTGGACAGCAGCCCCTCGTAGGGCCACGCATCGGCAGACGCCTCCCAGGTGGCCGCCTCGTCACCCACGATAAACGCCGCCGCCGTGGTAATCGTAATCTCGTCCGACCACTCGGACCACCCGTAGGTGGTGCCGCGATGGCGGGCGCGGATATTGAGGACGGTGGAGACCTGGAGAATGCCCGCGCCCAACAGGAGGGTCAGCAGCGCCAGCACCTCGCCCGAGTCGTAGATCAGGCTCGACCAATCTGCGGCGGCGTTCTTGATCTGATACTCCGTGCCGATGTGGGTGTCCGTTCCGCCGCCATGCACGGCAAAGGCGGTGGTCTGGATCACGGGAGTCTCGCCCACGCCAGTGGCCCCGTCGGAGGGGGTGATGATGCTGGGCGGCACGATATAGACGAACTCGGCGCGCGTGGTCCACGACACCGGATCCGACCACTCCGACCACAGGCCCGAGGCGTCGCGGTGGCGCACCCGCCCTTTGTAGGCGGTGGAGACCGACTGCACGCCGAGGGGCAACACGTATTGCGTCACCGCACCCAGCGCGCCGGTGTCGTGGACCGGCGACGAAAAATCGCCGGTGGCCAGGTCAACCTGGAACTGCGTAGCCGCGTGGGTCACGTCGGAAAACCGGGTGCTGAACGCCGAGGAGCGCAGCGTGGGCGTCTCGATCACGTCCGTGGCCCCCGAGGCGGGGGCCGTCAGCACCGGCGTGGCCACGGCCAGCGCGTCCACCAGAGGACCATGCACGTCGGCGTCCTCGTCGTGGCCGTCAAGGTCATCCTTGGTGGCGTACACGTTGTCCGCCACGGATACCGTGATGTTGCCCGAATTGCCGACCACGATGGTGAGCGGGATGGGATAGCTCACCGGCGCGGTGGATTCGTCCACCACATAGGTGTACTGGTCGCCCACGAACCCGGCCATGAACAGCACATTGCCCATGGCCTCGTTGTAGGCAATCACTCCCAGTTCCCGTGCCATGAACCCTTCGGTCAGACCCGTGTTGTTCAACACCGCCGTCACCTTGTAGGACTCGCCCGCCCTGACCGATGACGCAACCTCCACGCGCACCCGCTCGTTGACCAAGTCGGTCAGCCCATAGGATGCCTGCTGCTCCTCGCTCCACACGCCATCGCCCAGGGCAATGGCCACGATCTGGAATTGCTCCCCGGCGGCAGCCCGCGCCATCACTTCCTTGCCCACCGTCGTCAAATAGGTCTTGTATGCAGACATGCTCACGCTCCTCTGCTTTCATACATGATCGCCAGCCCGGCAGCCGACACGGCCATCGGCTCGCACTCCACCGACAAGTCGGGCATCCCGCCCGAAAATTCCGCCACAATCTGCGCCACGCCGCAGACCTGCATGGCCTCCGGCACCGGTTTGACCTCCAGCACCAAGCCACCCGAAAAATCCGCCACAATCTGCGCCACGCCACAGGCTGCTGGCGACGCATCCAGGCCGTTCTCCACCACGATGGCAGCAAGATGCGAACGAGCGTTCTTGGAGCTCGTCACCCCGGCCAGCAGGGTCGCGTAGTCCTCGACCGTCAGCATGGGTGAGGCGGTGGAGACCTTGAAGGTGTAAGGATCGCCGTCGTACTCCGGCCACTCGACCAACCCAGCGTCAAAGCCCAGGGCGGCCAGCATCCCTTCCACCGCCGCCGGGGTGCCCTTGATGCGGTGCACGGCCACGCTGGCCTTGATGACCGCGCGCTTGCGCGCCTCGGGCCAGGCGTCGTCCCACATATCCACGGACAGCGCCCAGGCCAACCAGGGCAGCAGCGCGGCGGGACAGGTGTCGGGGTTCCACATCGCGCGCACCGCCAGCGTGGGCACGTCGCCGATGCGGGCCGTGGTCTTCGCCAGCGCTATTTCCTGCGCCGTGGCGTTATCCGGGAGCAGGCTGGCAACCGTGGCGTCATCACTCATCCGCCACCTCCGCAGTCAGGGAGACCCCGGTGCACGCCGGGGCCTGATATTTTGCGCACACCACGTCGCCCACGGGGGATGTCAGCTCCACGCGCGCCACCCCCTCGACGTGGAGGGCGGCGACAAGACCGCTCACAGCCAGCCGCGCCCCCAGGACGTGCCGGGCCGCCGCATACGCCAACGCCGCATCTTGCGCGGCGGCAGCCACCACCGCCGCGTCCGGACCGGATTCGATCACGAGATTCGCCTCGACCGCGTAGGACACGATCTCGGCGGACAGCACGGTCACATTGTCCGTGAGGGGCCGCACGTCGGACGCGCCGACCACGGCGGCCACGGCTGCCAGCGTGGCGTCGTCCGGCGTGCCGTCGCCGTCGCGCGCCAACACGTAGACCGACACGTTGCCCGGCGACGGGCTCACGGTCACGGCGTCGAGCACGGCGGCCACGGTGAGCGCATGATAGCGGTAGGCGCCGGTCGATCCTGCCGAGGAAAACGCCTCGGGAGCGAGCTGCACCCTGACGCGGAATGCGGCATCGCTCTCGTAGGTGGGAGCCACCGCCGGATCCGCGTCCGGGTCGCCCGGATCAATGACCAGGCGGGTGAGCGGCACGAGCGCGGCCAACTGGTCCAGATCCGATCCCGTGGCAAAGGCCACCAGCACCGCACGGACAGCCTCGTTGACGCGCTGGCGCAACAGCAGCTCGCGGTACGCGGCGACTTCGAGCACCTTCATCGCCGGATCGCTCTCCGTCAGGGCGGTAAAGGTTTCATCCCTGGCCACCAGGTCCGCGAGCATGCCGGCGAGGATGGTCTCGTAGTCCAGCGCCTCCACCGCGTCGGGCGCGGTCAGGCTGGACAGGTCTATGGCGGTGAATCCGCTCATGCTTAAGCACCAATGGAGGGGGTTATGGGTATGCTGGCTCTTGAGGCGGTGGTATACCCCTCAAGATCAACGGTCAGGCACTCTCCAGAGACGCTGATGTCCACCGTCGACACGGTGATTTGCTGCCCCCTGATCTTCTCCAACATCTGGACCATCAGCCCCGCTACCGTGAGGCCCAAGGCCTCATGATTGACAATGCTCCCGCTCATACGATGACAATCCCCTCCATGGTTACAGGCTTGCCGTCATCATCCAGGCTGTCGCCTTCCAGTTCGAGCACCAGCCTGCCCGCCGAGGCCTCGGCCACGCGCACGCGCCGGAGACGGAACCTGGATTCCCAGATGTCGAGCGCCTCGGCGGTGGCCATGTACACCTCAACCAAAGTCGCGTCGTTCATGGGCAGGTCCACGAGCGACGGCAGCCGCGAGCCGTAGTCGCGCCGCATTACCCGCGTGCCGATGCGCGTGGACAGCACATCGGCCACGGATTGGCGCAGGTGCCCGCTGCCGGACAGGGCTTGGCCCGTCGTGGCGCTCATGCCGCGCATGGCCTACTTCTTGGCCTTGGGCGTGTAGGGTTCAACAGCGCCGGACATCACCAGATACCTGGCCTCCCGCCCGGCCAGCGCAACCACGTCACCCGGCGGCACGGGCTGGCGGCGCACGCGCACGCCTTCCTTGAGCACCTTGTACATCCGCTGTTCAACGGCCATGTAAACGCTCCTTGACTGCTGTTTTAAGATGGCTCGGCGCCGGGCTCGGCATGCGTGTGGTGATCGAGCGACACGCCCGCCGCCACCACGTCGCCGTCGGTCACGATGCCGCCGCCGGTCTGGGTCAACTGGCCAGAGATTTGCGCCCCGCCGCCATTGGCGCCGCCGCCATGCACCAGCGCGCCGTCCAGGGCGATGATGGGCGCGGCAAGTGTGATGCGCGACGGCGAGGAGAGGGATATGTCGCCTTGGGCGGCAACCGTGGCGTCGCCGCCCGTGGTCAGACTGGCCGCGCCACCCACGCTGGCGTCGAGGTCGCCCCCGGCGATCAACGTGGCATCGCCCCCCACGGTCACATCCACGTCGCCGTCCGCAAGAACGATGACGTTGCCCGGCACGTACGCGCGCAGCGTATGCGCCTCGCGGTCGTACTCCCATGACGCGCCGTCGGCGTATTGGACGCGGTGCTTGGTGGGCACGTCGGCGATGGCCGGATGGGCAACCTGATACAGCGCGGGCAGCACCACGGCCTGCGCCAGATCACCGCCAGGAGCCAGCAAGGCCACCTGTTCGCCCACCTCGGGCGCCCACCACGTGGCATCCGGGCCGGCGCGGTGCGTGAGCCACGGCAACCAGGCGGTCAGCACCTGGCCGCTGCGCACGCGCACGCGGGCGGTGGCATAGTCCGCCTCTTCAACCGCGCCCAGGCGGATCACGTTGGCCAGCAGGCGCTCCAACTCGGCCAACCGATACCGGATATCGTCGTTACGCATCGTCGGCCTCCGCCGGCGCCTGCGCGATCCGGACGTAGTCCGCTTCGTGCTCTGCGCCGATGTCAGGCGACCAGCTGCCGTAAATCTGCTCGGGCCGCGCGCCCTCTGCCCACAGGTCCGCGCCCGTGCGGATCGTCTGGGACCAGGTGACCTCCCACATCTGCACTGTGGCGCTGTTGGTCTTGCCGCCGTACAGGTTGCGGGCGCGGATGCCCTCGGGAGCGAAATAGTGGTCCGCATCCCCCCACTGCTGGCCGACCAGGTGCAGGCACAGCGCCTTCACCAGATTGTTGGCCGCTTCGTGGCGCGCGAGCTTGCGCCAGCCGTCCTCGCCCTGAACCTTTCCGTCCTTGGCGATCACGGCAACGGAGCACCGCAGGGTGATGTCCCGTTCCCCGCCCGGATCCTCCACGATCTGCGAAATCTCCCACATGGCCACGCGCATGGCCGGAGCCTTGGCGATGTGCGTGCCAAGCTCTTCGACCGTGAACTGGCCGCCGTGCACCACGCATTCGCCCAGGCCGGGGAACGTCGCGGCCAGGTTGGCCGCCACCGTGTCGAGAAAGGTGTTCATCAGGCGCTCCCCATGCGGCCCATGCAGCCGTTGATGAAGTCGAGGATCTCGGCCTCGATGTCCGAGGCGTCCTGGTCGCTGATGCCCAGGTACGGCCTGGCGGGCATGGTGACCGACTGGACCAGGGCAAAAGTGCCGTCGGGAAGCGGTATCTTCAGCGCCTTGGCGTTCTTCGGCTTGATGACCCCGCCCAGCTGGTGGATCAGCGCATAGACCCGCCGCGAGCCCCATTCGACGCTGTGACCGTCCGCGACATGGGAGATGGAATCCAGCAGGTGCCCGTCGCCCACCAGGGTTTGCGGCGCGCCGCTGGGCGCCCACTTGGTGCCGTCCGGCGCGGTGCCGACCTCAAACCGCTCCTGGGTCGAGGCCACCAGCAGGCCGCCCAGGGAATCGTTGAGCGGCGTCAGATCCTCGCCCAGGCGCTGCGCGCGGGCGTAGGCGGCACTGGCCTGCTCGTTGAAGTCCAGGCGGATGCTGGCGCCGGCCATCAGAAGTCCTCCAGCTTGGCGCGGAACGAGGAATCGCCCTGGATGACCACGCCGCCCGACGCGGGCGCGGGCCGGGCCTCCTCCACATCCAACGTCAGGACGCCCCTGGCGTAGGATTCCAGATCTCGCCGGGCGGCCTTGGCCCGCCGATCGATCAACTCGGCATCCCCGGCCCCGTCTGTGGGCAGTTGCGCCAACGCGAGGTCGACACAGATCCGCACCAGCTCGCCGGGCGTGGTGGCGAGGGGCAACGTGTAGCGACCGCGCAGGGCGCCGTTAATCAGGGCGCCCGCATCCGCAAGCGCCTGGTCGAGCCGGGCGGTGTCCGGCTCGCCGGATGTGGCGTCGATGGGCAGCAGGCTCTCCAGCAGCTCCGATCCGTACCGGTCCACGACATCCTGCGCGGTCGCGTACATGCGTTATTCCTTCTCGGCTCCGGCCAGGGCGGCGGCGATCTCCTTGGCCGTGGTGGCAAAGCCCACCACCGCCGCCACCGCCGCGACCTTGGGCGAGCCGTCCTTGTTCTTTGCGTCGTCGGGCAGCCCGGCCACGGCGGCGATGATGGCCGCGTCGCGGTCGGCTTGGGACGCCGCGCCGTCGGCCACTTCGCCTGCGGCTTCCTCCACGGCGTCGACGCGCCGCAGCCCCGCGAGTTGCTCGGGCCGCATGTCGGGCAAGGGCGCGCCGGGCGGGTAGACCTTGCCGTTGTAACGCACGGTGTGTTTCGCAATGACGGTCATATGCCCCTCCCTAATAGACGTTCTGGACCAGGTACCCGGCCAGCTTGGCCAGGACCAGATTGACGCGGGAGCGACCGCAGCGCACGCGGGTGCCGCCGCGCAGGCCGATGTCCTTGTCCGGCCAAGCGCCGGCAACCGGGGTGGAGAACGGGACGGTCAGTCCCCAAGTCACCCCGGCCTGGGTGCTGGCGCGCTTGTCACGGTAGTGGAGGGCCACATGCGCGCCCCAAGTGCGGCTGAACGCCGGGTCCTGGCCGGGACGGGCGTTGTTGACGAACGCCTTGCCCACCAGGATGTCGTCGAGCTGCAGCTCTTCGATGAGTTGCGCCTTGGTGACCGAGCCCTTGCCGTCGCTGGACGGGTATATGGCCTTGATGACGTTGGGATGGCGGCGCAGCAGGCCGAACGCCTTCTGGTTCAGGACCATGATGTTGGGGCGGATAATCATGTCGTCCAGAACGCCGCTCAAGACGTCCAGGGGATCAGCGGCGGGATCGGTCCACTGATCCGTACCGGCCAACGTCTCCACCTGGGCGGCGTCGTAGTTGGCCGCGCTCTGGACCACGCCCGCCACGCGGATCTCCTCGTCCAGGTCGAGCAGGTTCATTATCATCTCGACCGTATGGCCGGTGAGATTGACGCCGCGCTTGCCGGCGGCCTTGATGTCCTTCTCCGGGACCGGCTGCTCAAGGCCGTAGTCCTTGGTCGACCCGGTCTTCTCCTCGGCCTTGGTGTCGATCTCGGTGACGCGGCCCTTACGGCCCACGCCGGTCTGCGGCACCGTGAAGCCCTGGGCCATGTCGTATTCCAGGTAGGTGAATTCCTCCGCGTCCACGGACGGGCACAGAGGCATGACCTGCTCGGCGATGAGCGATCCCTCGGGGTTGCGCCAGGCAATGGCGATGCCGGTCAGGGCCGGATCGATGGGAAAAGCGGTTTTGATGGCCATGATGCCTCCTTGCCTACGGCATCACGCCGAGGCCATGCAGGTACGGCACGATGTCGCCGGCCACGCCGGACACCAGGACCGTGCCGAAATAGTTGTTGGTGGTGGCGGCGGCCACCGCCTGCCCGTCGGCGTCGGACGTGAGGCGGTCGCCACGGGCGACCGTGCCGCCGAGCTTGACCAGGGGCATGCCGCCCAGGACCACGTCGGCATCGTCGCCGATGGCGTTGTCCACGTCGGTGTAGGTGCCGATCAGCGCATCCGTGGCCGCGCCAGCCAAGGCGGTCTGATAGTCGGCGGATCCCAGCGCCGCGACGTGGTACGCCGTGGTGGCGGTTTCGGCCTTGAACGATCTGGTGAGACCGGGATTGTTCATCTAGGCATCCTCCCCGGCCAAGACACGGTCCATGGCCTCGGTGGTGGTGATTTCAATGCCAGCGGCGCGCTTGGCCTCCTGGAACTCGCGGGTGCGGCGGGCCAGGAGCTGCGGATCCATGTCCGCAGGCGGCTCACCGCCGCCCGCGCTCACCTCGCCGAACGCGACCTGCTGCGGCAGCCGGTCCAGGAACATCGACATGAACGTGCGCGGGCTCACGGCGGCGGCCTCGTCGCCTTCGCCGAACTCCACGACCTCCTCGTCGCCGAGCCCGGCCATGAACTCGGCCAGCCCGGCGGCCTGGGCCGGGGTCAGACGGCCCGCAGCCATGCAGGCCTTGACCTCCGCCGTCGCCTCGGCGCGGCGCGCGCGTTCCTCGAATTCGCGGGTGCGCGCCTCCAGGGCCGCGATGCGCTCCCGCTGCTCGGCGAAGTCGTATTCGCCGGCGGCGGCCTCTGCCGGTTTCGGGCTGTCCGGAGCCTTGGCCGGATCCTTCTTCTTCCCCTTCATGGGTGCCTCCTTGCCCGGCGTGTCCGGGGCTTCGCCAAAGTCGTTGGCGTCATAGCCGTCGTGGGCGGCCACGGCGGCGTCGTCCTGCAGCCACGTCAGCTGCCATTCCTCGATGATGTCGTCGGCCTTTTCCTGGCCCTGTTCCGCGATCAGCCAGTTCTTGAGCTTGCGCAGGATCTGGCTGATCGCGCGCAGGGCAGAACCGACCTCCAGTTCGCCGAACTCCACAGTGACGCACCCCTGCGCGTCGTCCGCGAATTCGACCGGCGCAAGCCCCTTGACCGCCGGGGGCTGCGCGCCCAGAAAACCCACGTGCCGCAGGTAGTATCCGCCGGGCACGGGATTAGCCGGGCTGTCCGGCGTGTAGAAGCTGGCGCTCACCTTCTTGAACGCGCCCTGGCGCACCAGCTCGGCGAATTCGGGATTGACCTGGCCCACCTCGGCCACCAGCCCCGCTTCGGAGGACAGCCCCGTCACCCAGCCGTAGGCCGGGGCGTTGCCAGCCGGATGCCCCACCACAAGCGGCGCCTCGTGCCTGGCCGGGTCGTAGGCCGCCGCGCAGGCCGCGAGATCCGCCTCGGAAAAGGACACCTCGCCGCCCCCCATGGGCTGATGCGTGCCGGCCTTCATGATCTGGATCTTCTTGGCCATGTCGTGCGCTCCTTTGTTGTCCGTCCGGTATGGACATTCCCTGCCCCGGCCACAAAAAAAAGAGCACCCGGAACAGTTCCGGGTGCTCTTTTAGGGGGGATCAACGACTGCATCGGACCCTACGCAAGGCGCCCGCTTTTGTCGAGCCCCCTGTCTGGGATGCCGTGCCGCCCCTCTCCCCGTTACCCGGATGGCCGTGTTTGGGCCGGAACATCGTTTAATTTTGCGTTTAATGGTTTTTCGCGGGTCTCCGTTCGACTCGCCGCGCTACCGGGCCTGAAACGCCGAATTGGTTGACCTGGCCGTCAGGTCGGCGTATATTGGCTTCACGATGGTCCGCGATCGATCCGGCAGGTGGCGTCGGGATCCGGACCAGGCGGCCACGCGGCCACCTCGCGCAAGGCCCTCCATCAATCCCTCCCCCACAGCAGCTTGCCCACCCGCGCCGCGTTCACGTCGCGCAGCCGCGACATGGGAATGTACGTCCAGCCGGTCAACACGCCCCGCGCCGCGTTGGCCACCAGCACCAAACCCTTGTCGCCCCGCGTGCGCACCACCTTCACCAGCCGCTTGCGCAGCACCACGCGGCCCGTGGCCTCATGCTCCTCAAACGACAGCCAGATCTCGAAGGGATCCGCGATCAACTCGGGCAGGAACGGGATGAAGGGGCTGCGGTCAAGGGGCAGGTGCGCGGCCAGGCTTTCGGCGTTCACCAGCAGCGGCGAACCGTCCGCAAGCGTGAACACCGCCTCCTCCCCGCCGATGGCCGTCTTGATCTGCCTGGCCATCGCCGCCGCGTCCTTGGCCTTGGGTCCGGTCTTTGCCTTCACGGCATCCACGGCCACCTGGGCCGGGCGGCCCGCCGAAGCGGGGTTGCCTGGCGTGAGCGCGCGCCACTTCTTCCAGCCGCCGGAGTCCTTGAAGGCCTGCACCTCCTTGTCCGCCAGCTGCCTGCCCGTGGCCGCCTTGCCGGGGTTGTAGGCAAAGCCGGGCTGCACTCCTTTGGGCACGCGCTCGACGCGCGGGCCGTCAGGCGTCCGCACCGTCACGTCCTCGTATTCGACTTGGGGAGCTTCGCTCACCGTCAGGCCGCGCCGGTCCAGGTCGCGCTGGGACAGCGAGCGCGTGGAGCACTTGCAGCCGAAGCCGTTGATGGGGTGGTGCGTGTCCCACCACGGGTGGTCCACCGGCAGCACCGTGCCGTGCCAGGCCTGGTGTTCGGGCCGCCGGTCGCCGTGCTGCAGGGCCACGTACATCAGGAAAGGCCGCCGGGCCTTGAGCCGTTGCGCCTGCTCCCAGCGCCCGGCCATGTGCGCCTGGCGCAGGTTGGTCTCGTAGATGAGCTTGGAGCGCCAGCCGCGCGAGCCGTTGTACGTCCAGCCATGCCGCGCCACGATGGCGTCGAAGTCCGCGCGGAACTCCTCCAGGGTGGTGCCGTCCTCCACTGCCTTGCGGATCGCCTCGTGAAAATCCGTCAGCAGATCGTCCTTGACCGCACCCGAAACGACAAAGCCCTTGGAGTGCTCGGCCTGCCATATGTCCGTCCAATGACGCGTCGGCAGCTTGAGCTTGTTCTTGTGGAAGGCGATCGCCTCGGCGAACGGCGTGCCCGTGGTCTGCACGGGGGCGGTGAAGCTAGGCATCGTCCACTACTCCCAGCATGCCCTGCAGCCGCGACACGGCTCCGGCCTCGCCCATCAGCCCGGCCAGATCGCCCAGCTCCATGCCGGGATAGGCGTCGAGCAGCTGCGCGAGCGCGTCTTCCAGATTCGTGGCGTTGTCCAGGATCTCGCGGATCCGCGCGATCATCGTGTCCAACGGCTCCCCGGTCAGCGCGTCGAGCTGTCCGGCCAGCGCCGCCGCGTCGTCGGCCTGGCCGCCTTCGGCAAAATCCGCAGAGGGCGTAGAGGGTGCGGACGAAGCTCCGGCGGGGCGCTTGCGCCATTCCGCGCCGTAGCGCTCGGCCACGGCGGCATCGTCGCGCAGTTCCAGCCCCATGTCGGACAGCTTCTTGTCGCGCTCCATCAGCGTGTCCTCTTCGTCCGCGTCCTCGATGACGCGCCACACCCTCGGCACGGCGGCGCCGGGATGGTTCCACTCGGTCAGCCACGCGGCCACGGTGGTGGAAAACGAGCAGTTGAGGATGTCTCCGTCGGAGCGGATGATGTCCAACCGCACGGACTTGTGCACCTCGGCGGTGCCCACGTAAGGCCCGCTGTTCGTGGTGCCGGTCTGGGACAGGAGGATTTTGAGGATGGCGTTGTCCCAATACGCCAGAAACTCGCCGTAGCTCGCCTGGCCGCCCTTGCCCGCCTCCAGGAGCTGTACCGCGAACCCGGCGGGCGTGGCGATGGCGCTCTCGTGGCGGAAGGCCAGCGCGGCCTCGATGGCCGTCCGCTTCTGCGCATCGTTGCCCTCGCCGGGGTATTGCACCCAGGGCGTGGGGCTGCCGAACTTGTCGAGGAAGATGGACCAGAATTTTGCGCCGTTGCGCTTGAGGAACACCGGCCACCACAGCTGGTAGCCCAGCCCCTGGCCGTAGAAGGTGTCGTCGTCGTCCGCCCCGAACGTGGCCACCCAGAACTTGCGCTCCGGCATCAACGCGGACTCGATGCCCCCGCGCTTGAGCAGCCGCAGCTCGCCCTCGCGCCCGAACGCGAAGCGGCTGGCCCGCCGAACCTTGATGTCGGCTAAATACACCCGCTTGCCGTCCACAGCCCAGATGCACTCGGCCACGCTGTAGCCATACAGCAGGCCCATGAGCATCTTTTTCGTGATGCTGTCCCATTCCAGGGCTTGGAGCATCTCGCGCAGGGAGTCCGCCGCCGCCTTGTCCTTGGCCGACGTGCCGCCCGGCTCCACCACCCACTCACGCCCGATCAGCGCATCGCGCCGCTGCTGCAGGGCGGACTGCACGGTGTCGTCGCGCACCAGCTTGGCATACTGCGCCAGGTCGCCGCCCAGGCTGCGCAGCACGCGGTCCGGGTTGGGCATGATGTCCAACACCCAGCCGTCCAGCAGGTCGAGGGTGGGGTCAGCGATAACGGCCAGTTCCGGCCTACCAGTCGATTTCGTCGCCATGGGCACTCCAGTCTGTGTTTTCGGGCAGCATGCCCAGATCCGCGTCGCGCTGCCCGCGCAGCGCCCCTAGGGCGGAACCGCCGCGCACGTCGTCCGGGGTCACGATCTCCACCTTGGGCGCGGGATGCAGCGAGGCCAGATACCCCAGGGCCAGCGCCATGGCCGAGTCGCCGTGGCGGAACAGTGAGGGGTCCTTCATGTCCTGGACGCGGACGGTGGGCATCTTGACCACGCCGTCGATCAGTTCCACGGCGGCCAGATCGTTGCGCACGTCGAGATCGCGCGGCACGTCGAGCACGTCATCCTCGAAGGCGCTCACGAACAGGCCCATGTGCTGCCGGTACCAGGCGTTGTTCAGCATCACTTCCTTAATCAACGCCCGGCCATAGCGGTCCGCCGTGTACTCGGCCAAGGTCGCGCCGTTGCCTGTGGCGTCCATCCAGCCGCCCCGGAAATTCGGCAGCCCTTCGATCATGGCCCACAGGATCTGTTCCTGTTGGCGCGTGGGCACGTTGTGCAATTCGATGAGGAACGGCGCCTGGCGTCGCAGATTGCGCTGCAGCGTGATGGGGGCGATCACGGTGAAGTCGCGGTGCCGGGCGTAGTCCTCGCCGAAGTAGTGTTCCAGGTCGCGCGGAAGGCGGTCGAGCAGCGGGCGCAGGTTCGTATCTATCCACGCAAGCCCCCAGGCGATGCGCTCCAGCTCCGGTCGCAGGGCGAACTCCGGCTCCAGCCGCAGGCGCAGGATGGGCCGCCCCGCGCGCATGGACCGTTCGATCAGCACGCTGGCGATGGCGGTGCCGCTGCTCTCGCGCGGGATGGCGTCCAGTTCCTCGCGCTCGGCGGCGCGGTTGGTGTAGGAGCCGCGCGCCTTTTTGTACCAGGCCTCCTTGCCCTCCGGCGTCGCCGTCCATCCCTTGACCAGGGCGACCCGCTCGTACAGCCCGGCGGCCACGGCATCGTCGAAGGTGCTGCGGAAGACCTTGAAGGCGTTCTTCCCGGCCCGCGCATCCAGGACCAGTTGGTTGAAGGCGTTCTTGTTGCCGTTGTGGGTGGAGATGATGCGGATCTTGCCGCCCCAGATGATGAGCGCGGTGGCCGCGTCTATCACGGCCTGGACGTTGCGGTGGAAGGCGGCCTCGTCGATGATGACGATGCCCTGCAGGCCACGGATGGAGGCTGGATTCGAGGAGAGCGCCACGATCTCGAAGCCCGAGGCGAAGCGGATCCGGTAGGCCGTGATGTCCTTGGTCGAACCGTCGTCCTGGATGTCCTTGAAGAGCACGACTTCGATGCCGTCCCAATTGGAGGCGAGTTGCAACCCGTGCTCCCGTTCGGCCATGATCCGCGCCAGGTGCGCGCAGTAGCCGATGAACTCGCGGCCCTTGGCGTGGGTGTCGCCGATGTAGAAGACGTTGTCGCCACCTGCCTGCCGCTGGCTGGCGGCGACGATGGTGTGGTGCAGGGCGGTTGCGTAGGTGATGCCTGTCCGGCGGCCCTTTTCCGCAATGGTCAGATCATGCTCCTTGCAGAGCCTGACCCACTCGGCCTGGGACGACAGCAGCAGCCCGCCGGCCAGCGCCGCCTTGCCGCAGGCCTCCAGTTCGCGGACGCTGGCGGGCAGTTCCTCCCACGCCAGCACGCGCTGCACGTCGCCCGGTCTGCTCATCCCTGGACCCCCAGGAACTTCTCCACCCACCAGTCGTGGCCGTGCTGGCCAAGCCCGGCTTCCTGGGACACTTCCGCCGCGACCTTGGCCGCCTTCTCCAATGCGGCGCGCTTGGCCTCCTCGCGGATGGCGATCTCGCGTTCCACCCCGGTCTTCGAGGCCTTCTCCATGCGCTCACACACGATGGCCAGGGATTTCAGGGTGTCGATGGAAATGGGTTCGCCAGTCGTGTCGGCCTTGACAACGAAATCGAAGGCCAGGCTCTTGACCACTTCGGTCACCGCCCGTCCCAGGTCCGTGTGCCCGACCTGCTCCAGCGGCGCGACAATGGCGTCCGCCGCCTCGCGCGCCTCGCGCAGCTGCGCCGAGCGTTCCTCCATGGCCAGGCTGTAGCGGTTCAGGGCCGATTTGGAGATCCGGGTGGCGAGGCCGCGCTCTTCGAGGAGCCTGTTCATGGCGGCGGCGATGTCGCCCTGGGTGAGCTTCTTTTCCCGCAGCGCGGCGTGCAGTTCGACACGCAGATCCTCGGGCAGGAGGTCGATGGTTGAGGGACGCCCGCGCCCCTTTCTGCGGGTCTTGGCCATCTACGCACCCGGCCCGCGCCGCTTCACGCCGGGCACGATGGCGTTGCCCTGCGCCACGTCCAGCCCGCGTTCGGTCAGGGTGACGATGTAGCAGGTGTCCTCGCCGCCCAGGGTCACCAGGCCCTGTTCCTGGAGCCATGCCAGTTGCGTGCGGAAGTGGTCGCGCGTCGGGGTGAACCCCCAATCCCTGGTCATGTCGCGCGCCAGCGACTCGTTGAGCGTGTAGTTGCCGTCCTCTTCCAGCAGGCGCAGCGTGCAGAGCCGCAGGTGTTCGATGACCGTATCCTTGTACGCCATGGCGTCATTTCTCCTTGTTCAACAGGAATTGCTCCTGCCGCGCGAGCGTCCGGTCCAGCTTGTCCACGATCTTCTCCACCCCGCCCACCTTCTCGCTGACCGCGCGCAGATCGCCGCTGATGCGCTCCATGGCCACCTGCAACACGCTGATCGCCTGTTGCGTGGGCATATCCTTCATGCCCGCCTCGCAGATCGAGAGGGACGCCCGCAGGGCGTGCAGGATGGCGGACTGTTCCTTGATAGTTTCTTCCTGATCCTTGATGAGCTTGCCTTGGGCCTCGACCCGCGCGTTCACGCTGCGGTAGAGCCAGGCCAGCGCGGCGGCCACGGGCCAGGCGAGGTACTGAATGAGCTTGAGGATGGCCAGGAGCGTGTCGAAGGAGATCATGCGGCCCCCTTGTCCAGGCGCTTGGCCAGCGCCTTGGACGTGGCCCGGTCGCCGAACCACCAGGTCACGCTGGAGGTCGTCAGGTAGGTGACGGTGTGGGTCACGTCGCCGAATATGACCACCGCCTGCGCGGCAGTGATCTGGATGTTGGCGGCCTGCATGATCTTCCAGGCCATCAAGGTCACCCATGTCGTGACGCCGCACAGATACATGGTCAGTCCGGGCCGCATGGCCGCGCGCCAAAAGTCGACCAGGGCGAAGAGCATGGCCGCGAACACGGCGGTGAACACGGCCAGGCTGGAGAGCTTGCCCTCAACGGCGAGCAGCCGGTCGATCCAGTCGCTGCCGAAGAGCTTCTCGTTGCCAACCTTCTGGCTGACCTCGTAGGCCTTGGCGTCGGCCAGCTGAATCTCGCCTTCCACCTGCGCCTGCGTGATTTTGAGGTTCACTTCGGCCTCGGCGAGCATCAACTCCCGTTCCGCCTTGAGCATTTCCCGCTCGTGCTCCATCTCCAGCTTTTGCTGCTTGAGCTTGAGATAACCGCCCCAGACCGTACCGATCAGGCCGGTGACCCCGCCCAACAGGACATCAAGCATCGGTGCCTCCTTGCACAATGAGTTTGAAGGGACGGCCCGCCATGCAGGCCATGAACCGCCGCACCGCAAGGCGGGAGGAGAGCACGGCGCGCTGCCCCTCCAGCACGCCCATGGCCTTGCCGAGCAGGATGCAGCCCTCGACATGGGACTTGAGCCCTTTGGTCACGTCGCCCGCCAGGTTGCCGGAGTGGATGAGCACCCAACTGCGCCCGGCGACCTCCATCACCCAATACACTTGGCCGAAGCGCCGCGAACGCCGGATGCGGCAAGGGTACTCGCCGGGGGGGATGCAGGACACGGAAGGCCGGTTGTCGCGCCAGGGCAGCTCCAGCGTGAAGCAGCTGAAGCCTGGCGCGATCAACCGGCCTTCCGTGCCGTGATCGCTGGTGACGGTCCGCTCCAGGCGGACAACCGGGCAGTCTTCGGTAAACATGCCCGATATCTATCGTCAGGTGATTTTCGGGATAACCCGGAACAGTTCCGGGGCAACGAGAAAGGGGCGCAACCGGTTGCCCGGCTGCGCCCCTGTGGTGTCTTTATGGCCGAATTAATTGGCCTTGGCAAGCGGGTTAAAAATCCTCCATGCCAGGCAGGCTCATCTGGTCCGAAGGCCCCGCGTTGGCCACCTGGCGCACGTAGCGTTCGGTCGCGCCCGTGCGTTCGGCGAGCTGACGGCGGTTGGTCACGCCCTCGGCCAGCAGCTTCCTGATGCGCGCCGACTTCGGGTTCAGGTAGTCGCCGCGCGGCAGGTCGATTTTTTCGCCGCCGTAGGTTGCGCACAGCCTGGCCCAGGCATCCGCGCCCAGGATCCGTGCCCAAGGATGCTCGGGCTTGGGCGTCTTGGGCACGAAGTGCTGGCGTCCGCCGAAGCGGTGCCCCAGCTCCAGCGCGGCGGCCACGCCCACGACCTCGGCCAGTTCGGCCAGGCCCTTGCAGTGCGTCAGATCGGTCACGCGGTCTCCGGCGGGGTTTCGGTTAGCACGCGCTTGCGCCACTGTTTCATTGCCTCGATGATGCGCTGCGCCTGGGCCACGGTCAGCCAGTCCGGATCGTCGACCTCCACCATGCGTTTGACAAAGGCGCGCAGGGCGTCGCGGCTGCCGCACGAGGCGATGCCTTCGCTGGCCAGTTCCGCCCATAGCGCATAGACCTTGCGCACGATGGGATGGGGTGAGCCCTGCCGTCCCTTGTGCTTCGGCCTCCAGCCGCGCGCCTTGAGCATGTCGCGCAGCTGCCGCAGCTGCGGCGTGGTCAGGTCCGCACAGCTCTCCACGCCGAACGCCTCGTCCAACATGGCCCGCCGGGCGTCATCGTCCATGCCCATTTCCTTGGGCGCTGCATGCGCCATGGCCAGCAGCTTGCGGCGCTCGGGGGTGAGTTGGGCGTGTTTGCTTCTAGTCACAGGAGCCGCCCCCTCTCGCGGCCATCAGCGCCGTCGTCACGCCACGCACCCAAATCGGGGTGCTGCCCATGGAAAACGTCTCTCCGGACCACGCCAGGAGCAACGTGCGACCCATCTCTTCGGCAATGGCCTGCGCCGCAGGCGGGGGCACGGCGTTGCCGATGCGTTCGCGCCAGGCCGAATGGCTGCCGCCTTCCAGCGTCATGTGCTCCTCGGGATCCACAAGCCCTTGCAGCGCCCCGAGTTCAAGGGTCGTGAAAGGTCTGTGCCAGGTGCCGTCCAGGGAGCGAATCATGCACGTCAGGTTGTCCCGCGCCTCGGGGATGCGCGGGTCGGCGATGGCCCACTGTCCCTTGTCCACGTTTGCCCGGCCCACGATAGTACGGCTGTGGCGATTCCAGCACAGCACGCCATAGTGCTCCCCGCGATACGGTCCCACACGCGGATCCGCTATGGACCACGGCCCATTGTCGTGGCACGCGGCTCCGGACACGGCATAGCCGGTTTGGCCCCAGCGCATCACGCCGTAGTGCCCACCTGTCAGATAGTGGTCGCCTTGTTCCCGTTGCATGCCGGGGCGCGGGTCGGAGACCGCGAACGCCCCTTGCCCGGTGGTGCTGCCCGAAATGACCGTGCCCGCAGGCTCGTCGAACCGCACGACGGCGTACTTGCCGAATGTGGTTTCAGGCGGTCGGGGGTCGGCTATTCCCGGCGCGCCGCCAGAGACATGCGATGCGCCCGTAATGGTCTGCGCCGCGTGATTCCAAGGTACGACACGGTACAGATTGTAATGCCTGGTCATGGAGTCCGGAAGGCGCGGGTCAGCGATGGAATTGGGACCGCCGCCAGGCGCCGTCTGCGCAGTCACCGCGCCCATGGGCAATCCCCACTTCCGCACGCCATACTGCCCGTATTCGCTTTCCCCTGAAAAGCGGGGATCGCTCACAGCGAATTGTCCTGTGGTCACTCCAGCCCGGCCCGTTACCGTGCAACTCGCCTGCTCCCAACCGCACACGCCCAACACCCCGGCGTGCCACTCCAGCGCGGGCACGATGGCGAAGTCCTGGAGCACGCCGTCTGCCACCCTCAGGTTGCGAAGGCTGCGCCAGTCGCTGCCCGCCTCCACCATTGCCAGCCTCACCCACGTCTGCCACTGCAACGCGGGCAGGACGTGCATGGCTCCTGCGCGAGGGTCTGAAGGCATCGGGAACCGGCCCAGGACATCCCCCACGCCGCGCAAGGGACGGCAACGCGGTTCGTACAGGAAGGGCGGCACCTTCTCGCGGTGCCTGGCCACGAGGAGGAAACGCTTGCGCGACTGCGCCAGTCCGCCGATTTCCCCGCAGTTGTGCGTGGTTTCAGCGACGGCGTAACCGTAGGAGCGCAGCAACTCGCCGATCTGGTCCAGAAGCCAGCGCCCTCTCGAAATGATGCGCGGGACGTTCTCAAAAATCAGCAATTCCGGGGGGTCATCCCCCCAGGCTTCAAGCGTGAGCCAGATGCCCCGCAACGTCAGGTGATTCAACGCCCGGTACTTCGAATCCCGGCTCTTGGACTCTGACAGGAGGCCCGAGAACCCCTTGCAAGGCGCACTCAAAAAGACAATGTGAGGGCGTTGGCCCTGGGCGGCGCGGCGTATGTCATCGGGCGTGGCCTCATGCCAGTCCTCTGGCGGCTCGCAACCGTGGAATTCGCGGTACTGCTGACGGTCGAACATATCCAACACCGTGCCAGGCGCATTGGCCAAACGCTGAAAGTCCGCGATGGCCGACGCGTCAACATCAACCCCGCCCAGGCAATCGAATTCCCCGCGCAGTTGCCCGACCTGCACCCGCGCCCGGTTGAACCCACGCGCGCCGCCGCCAAGGCCGCAAAACAAATGGAAATGCTTGATCTTGACCTGACTCATGCAGCGGCCTCCACATCAAGCTTCCAATCCAGGTAGCTCGGCATATCATCAAAAATTTGTTGCACGGCGGCTGGCACGGGCAAATCGGGGTGCTCGGGGATGTACAAGTCGTTAAAGTCGGCCACGGACATGACCGTCCATTCGATCATCTCGAAGTCCAGCACGATCCATTGGCCGGGTTCAAGCAAATACATGACCGCACTGCCGGGCACAGGGATGTGTGAGGGATATTGCACCTCTCTCGCCCACGCTCGCCGCGTCCTGTCCCGGACGCTTACGCATTTGATCCAATCCATCAGCGTTCTCCCTTGGGTTTGCGCGGGCACTCGTCGGGCCGGTCCGCGTGCCGCTTAACGCCGCACAGCTGAATCGCGATGCCGGAACGGCTCGTCCAGCCTAGGGCGCTCCGGTGCTGGCACGTGGCGCATTCCGCGAAATTTGCTGCCTTCTTGGCCAGGTACGCCTTGACCCGCTTGCAACGCCCGGTGCTCCGGCCCTTGCCGCAATAGCCAACAGCGCGGCTAAACCAATGCGGGCAATGGTAGAGGATGCAAGGCCGGTCAGGGCCGAGGATGCTGTTGATGGTGTTTATGGCTTGGCGCAGCCTTTCCAACTCGTCGCGGTTCTTGGCGTACTTCTTCACCATGGCGAAGAAGTCCCCAATACGTCCCGGATCAATCCAGCACGCCCGCCGCGCGGTTTTCTTCCGTTCGGCTATCAACCGCTCCAAGAGGGGGATATCGATCTCAAGGTAAGGGTCCATCAGATCACCTCCACGTCTTCCACCGGCACTAGCTGCAGGCCGCGCCGGAAAAGGTGCACCAACACCCACCACTGCCCGGCCTGGTCCTGGAGCGGATCCGAGGCGAGGATGGTGATGTCGTACAAAGGCTGGCCCGCGAGCACGCGCCCGTTCCGCGCGCGGACGCGCGCACCCTTGCGCAGCTGCTCGGGCGGCCCGGCCACAGGGGCAAGCTCCTGGCCGAGCAGCCCGGCCAGCCCGGCCCCCAGCGCATCGCCGATGTCGGGCAACGTTAAAAACGTGTATTTCCTGCCCGCTAAGGTGAGCCACTTGCCGCCCATGCGGACCCGGTAGCGGCCTGCCGCAGCCCCTTGTTCGCCCGGCCAATCCGTGGCGGCGAACAACTCAAAAGTCTTGAGCACGGGGCGCTTGCCCGCTGTGCGGAGCAAAATCGAGGCGATTTTTTGGCGTTTTTCTGCCATGGCTACGGGGCAACCTTTGTTTTTTGCTTGGTCTTCCATTGCTCCAGCAGGTCCGGCGCTCCGCTGGGGCGAGGCAGGCGCGCTGCTGGCTGGTCATCGCGGTACTGGCGTTCCTTTTCCCTGCCGCGCTCGGCCTGGGCGTCCGCGTCGTTGGCCACGCCATAGGCGATGGCGCGCAGGTAGCCATGACTTTCAAGCGGCAGGTCCAGCGCACCGGCGTCCGCCTTCTCCAGCAAGGTTTCCAGCGCCTGCGCCCACATGATCTGGGATATCTCGCGCGGGGCCTTGTGCTTCCAGGTGACATCAGGCGCTCCAGTCAGCTCCACAAGCTCCTCCAGGAGCCGCCGCACCTTGCGCCATGCCAGCCCCCGCGTGGAGCCGGGTGGGCGGAACAGCGCCAGGTATCGCGGCACCAGCGCGCCCATGCGCTCGGGCAGCCGCATGGCCAGCACCATGGCCTGCCGCCCGTCCGCGTCCGACAGCGCCGCTTCCCAGCTGATCTGGGCACCGCAGGCAGGGCAGGTCAGGCGCATCTAGCGCTCCATCAAGACCTGTTGGCGGTTCAGCGCCGCCTTCAGGGGGAGGTCAACGGGGATGTGCTTGAACAGGCCCTGGCGGCCCCGCAGAGGCGTAAAAGGCAGCGGAGCGGAATAGTCCCACACCCACTGCCATGCTTCACGGACAGCCCACGGCGAGCCGTGGTCCTTCACGCACCCGGCGAGGTCGACCATGCCCACGATGCCGCCGGTGCGCATGGCGTCGGTGTTCTCCAGCGCCTTGCGCAGCGCCGCCAGCTCCACTCCCGCCTCCAGGGCGATGCGCGTGGCTTCCAGCTCGTCGAACGGCTGGGCCTTGGACGCATGGATAAGCAGCAGGCCGCGATGCTTCGTGGGCCAGCTGCGGTTCTCGCAGTCCTTAAGGCCGGTGGCGATGAGGAACGCCCAGGGCTGCCACACGCTAAGCACCTTCACCGGCGGCCTCCTTGTTCAGGGCATCCAGAGCCTCCCAGCGTTCGAGTTCGTCCTCTTCCGCGCCTTCGGCTTCCACGCGCAGCGCGGCCCTGTCCATGCGCTCCAGTTCGGCCAGGCCCATGGCCACGGCACGGATCAGACGCTTGCGGTCGGGCATGGCCGCGATTTTGTCCTTGTCCCGATCGCGCCAAGGCCAGACATCGGCTTGGCCGTCGGGCCAGGTCAGATCAACGCTCACGGCGTAGCAAGCCATGGCGTGGGCCAACTGCCCGTAATCGTGTGCGTCGTCGTGCGCCAGCGGATACTTCTCCTCCTGGCGGCTCCGTTCGGTCAGCACCTCGGCCACAATCCGCGCCCTGGGAGAGACGATCTCCACATCCTGCGCCAGCTCGCCCGCACGGGCCATGTGCTTGTCCGGCACCACCCCATCCTTCAGCAGTTCGCCCAGCAACGTGGCCGCCCGCTGCGCCCTGGCCGAATGCCGCAACGCCGAGGCCTCGGCGGCCAGCACCGCGTGCCGCATCCGTTCCTTCTCCAGCGCCGCCCGTCTCTCATCATCACCAGCGTAAAGGGGCATGTCGTTCTCCTCGGCTGCTCATCAGGCCGGGGCCGCCACGCCCCGGCGACCGCCCACACGGGGCGGTTTCGCATTACGGGTTGGGTTGCTTTTGGGCTTCCGGCACCTCCACCGTGTAGGAAAACGGCCCGAGATGGAGCGTAATCAGGCAGCGCTGCGTGCCGTCCTCGACGTGCCGGAAGCGTGTGTGTTCCAGCGACTTGTAGGCCGCCACCGCCCCTCCCGTGACCGCGAAAACCGTCCACAGGAGCAGGGCGATGCCGATGGCCACGCACATCGGCCAAGGCTTGCCAAAGAACATGCCGGAGAAAACCCCGGCGCAAAGAATGATGAGGCAGGTCAGCAACATGTTCATCTCCTTTCGTGTCCGTCAGGCAGGCCGCGCCACCGCGTTGAGGCACTCCCGCAGGGTGGACACGCCGGAGGACCGGAGCAGGTAGACCGGGATGCCGTTGGCCTTGGCCGCCGCCAGCACCTCGCGGCGCGCCGAGTGGGATATCTGCGCCGTCATCAACACCACGAAGGCCGTGCTGGGGCCGATGCGGCCCCCAAGACCGTGCTCCTTGCCGGTGTACGTCTTGAGCCGGACTCCGGCCTCGTGGGCCGCCTCCCGGTAGTCCCTGTGCAGCCTGTCCATGCCGCCGATCAACGCCGCGCCCATGGCCGCCTCCTACAACGCCGCGATGTCCAGCGGAATCGCGTGCCACTGGTTGTCGTCGCCCATGCGGTAGGCGCGCAGGTACGTGGCCGAGCTGATGATCCTGATCGCGTCCTTGATCGCCTCCATGGCCTTCTGCCAGCGCGGGTCGTCGACCTGGAACTTGCGCAAGCTAAGAACACGAGCCGTGTTGATGGTTCCCTCCTTGTCCACGTCGAAGGCGTCGGCCACGATGGCGCGCAGGGCTTCGGGGGCGTTGGCCGACCATTCGGACAGGCACTCGTCCACCAGCGCCTTGGCCGCCTGTAGCTCCTCGCCGAAGGCGATCACGTCGCTCTTGGCCAGTTGCACGCGGTACTTGCCGTCGAAGCTGACCAGACTGACGTTGCCCTTGGCCCCGCCGATCTTGGCGTCGTATTTCTCGGCCACCAGCGCCACAAAGGCGTTGATGTCGCCCATGGCCAAGAGCTTGAACTCGGCCAGATCCTCGCTACGGGCCATGAACTTGCCCACCAGCTCGCGCACCAAGCCGTCGCGGGCGCGGTCCACTTCGGACACCAGCGCTATCGGCACCATGCGGCCCTTGGTGTCGCTCATGTACTCCTTGCCATCGACCTCGATGATCGGGCTCGGCACGGGCTCCATCTTGACTTTCTTGACCTCTTCCATGCGTCCTCCTGTTATTGCGTCCCGCCTGCGGGGCGGTCGGCGTCAAAAATGTTCGCGGCGTCCGCAACCACCGCCTCCAAGGCCTCGACCCGCACCAGATCATCGGCCACGGCCTCGACCTCGTTGGCGAGGAGCCGCAGCCGCGTCGTGGCGCTGGCCGGGTCCGCCAGCACGTCGCGCAGGCCGTTGACTACCGCGTGTAAACGGGTGCTTAACCTCATGCGCCGCCTCCTTTTGTCAGTCTGTGTTCACACCGCTGGCAGGTCGCGTATTCGCGCACCCGCGCCGCGTTGGCCGTGCTCGCGGGCCGGGCCTGCTGGCGGCTGCACTCCTCGCCGGAGATCTCGCCGTGCAGCGGGCAGTCGATCGCCACGCGCATGATTATCGCGCGCACCCGGCGTTCGACCTCTTGCAGGCTGCCCTTGTAGGTGTTGTTGAGGACAAGGTTGATCGTGGTGGAGCTGTAGCCGATCAGTGCGCCGACCCGGCGTTGGCTGCCCTCGGCGTCGCACCGTTCGGCCAGCGCGATGACCCAATCCAACGGGGCGCCCCAGACCGCATGGACCTTGTGGACCGTGTTCATGCGTCTCCCCCGGAACTCCACACGACCTTGCGGAGATTCGGATCCCAAAGCTGCTTGACACGCTGGATCTGCGGCGGCTTGGGGCCGGTGTTTCTGACCAGCCGGTACAGGGCGGGAGAGCCTGCGGGCGTTTTGACGCGGGCCACATACCCGGCCCGCGTCAGGAACAGGAGGTATTCGCGGACGGTTTCCGCAGCCACGGGCACGCTCTCGGTGCTGCTCGTGGCCGCCAGATCGGCCACGCTGAACGTGCGCAGCATCTTCATCCCGCGCCACATGTTGTCGCGGCCCGTCGAGGGCAGCTCCGTGCCGTCACGGCGCAGGCGCGGAGCCTCGCGGCTGTCGCGGCGCAGTAAATAGACGTTGGCCCCGCGTTCGTCTTTGCCCACGCGCTCCAGGAAGCCGCCGCGCCGCCACCTGCACAGGCATTCGCGAACGGATTCGCGGTTGGCGTTGCATGTCTTGCCCAGGATGTCGGCGATGGTGAACGGCATGGCCATGCCGATTTCGCGGATGATCTCCCAATAGCGGGCCGCGCCACGAAGGGCGGACGCTTTATCGACGGGCTGGCGGGACATACCTAACTCCTCCGCGTGGCCGGGGCGCCCAGGTAGATAGGCTGATCGCCCCAATCCGCCAGCCCCACCGCATCAAGTCCCTTGGTCGCGGCGAACTCGCGGACGCGCTCGATGCTCACGCAGGCGCGGCGAGCGCGGCCTGCGGCGGCCTCGGCAATGCGGTCGAGCAGATCGCCCTGAACGGTGATCTCCGGGGCGTAGAGACGCGCCAGGTGGGCCACGTCGGGCGCTGTGGCGGGCTGGGCGGGCGTCCAGCACAGGACGCGGTTGTGGAACCGCTCGTGCTTCTTGAGCTTGGCGGGCAGCATTTCCTCGCCGATGATGATGACCGGCGCGAGGCTCTTGTCCAGGATCTCGCGCACCATATCGAGCATGCCCGCGCGCTGCACTACGTAGTCGAACTCGTCCAGAATGAGGAGCCGCTGGTCCACTGCCAGGGCCATGATGATCTCGTCCATCATGTCCGTGATCGTGCCCGTAGCCGGGCGGCCCAGCTCGCCGCACAGCGCCTGACAGAGTTTGCGCTTGGTCCAGGTGCTGCCGACCTCGACGTAGATGGCCTTGTGGTGGTGCGCCGCATAGGTCGCGGCGAACGTCTTGCCGTAGCCGCTGAACCCGTGGAAGGTGCCCAACGGATGCAGATGCGCCGGGCAGGCGAGCACGCGCTCGGCAAGCTCCGAAAACAGGGTCACGTTCCGCAACGGGGCAATGGTTTTGGTCATGGACTTCGCGCCTCCTGATGGGGTTAGAGCGTGGCCAGCGCGGCCTCGCCGAATTGTTCGAGCAGGCTGCGCCGGGCCTTGTATTCCGGCAGTTGCTGATAGCCGCCCAGCCACACGGCCTGGCGCGGATCCACCTGTTCGCCGCGTTCGATGCGTTCTTCCAGGTCGCGGGCGCGCAGGAACCGCGTTTCCGCCGTTTCCGGCGCGGGCGGCTTAGGCATTTGGATGACCTTGGTAGTGGCAGGCTCGGGCAGAGCGGGCGTGGACGCTTGCGCGGGCTGCGGCGCAAGCTCCGCCTCCAGCGCGGCCTGGCGGGCGGCCTGTTCGGGCGTGAACGGCGCGGCCTCGATGACCGGACGCGCACCGTGAAGCTCGGCAAGGATTTCGTCTTCCTTGCGCGCGATGCGGGCCAGACGCCCCTTGGCGCGGCGCTCGCGGGCGTCGTCCACCATGGTTTGCGGGAAGTAGGCGCGGCTGTGCCCGTCCAACTCGGCGGTACAGATCAGCCGCTGGTCCAGGTCGCGCACCCAAACGCGGCGGGCGTCGTGGATGTCGTAGCCGACCAGCACATCTTCGCCGTGGTGCAGTTCCAGCTCCTTGGCGTAGTATTCGCGGTTGTGCAGCTTGAGCACGCAGCGGTTTACCGGGCATTGTTCGTAAGGCCGGAACATGTCTGCGGCTTCCAACTCGGAAAGATGGAATATCTCGGTTTGCGGGGCCAAATATTCCCACTGTTCGGCAGGGGTGCGGTTGCGTTTGCGGCCTGTGGACGGATCAGCGATCTTGGGCAGGGCGCTGTGAGGACGCGCGTTGTATTGCGCCACCTTGAGCTCCATCCACGCTACGAATTGCTCCCAGGTAAGCATGACCTTGGTGGTGCCGGTGTCCCTCACATCCTTGCGGCTGCGCTTGAACATGGCCTGCCGCACTTCCTTGTCCATGTCGCGTCCCACATAGGCGGGCAATTCCTTGGCGCATCGGTTCCAATACTTCTGGAACGCCTCGATAACGCCGCGCGATTGCGAACGGTAGGGGATCGAATGCTGCGTGGTGGTGCCCAACCGAGTGAGCACGCCGACACCGGGGCCTTGAAGATACTGGTTTTTAAATCCACATCCGTTATCAACGTAAAATATCGCGGGGATACCGCAGCCTTCCACTGCAACCCGGATGGCGTCAGCCACAAGCCACTCCCCCTCGGCCAAGCCAACCGACCAGCCCACGCAACGCCTCGTGGCCACATCGAGGATCGAGATAATCTCTGGCCTAAAAGGCTTGCCATGGCTGGGGTGGCATACTTCGGCGTCGAACGTGGTGCCGTCCGCCGTGTACACATCACCAGGACGAAGTTCGGAAAAGTCACGCTTCACAAAGGCCAGCAGGTTGCGCATCTCGCGCGGGCCGCGCCTGCCCTGGCTGGCCACCACCACGCCCAGGCTCGCGATCTTGCATTGCACGGCGCGCAGGCTCGGCAGGTCCGGGCATTGCCCCTGCAGCTGTTCGTGGCACCAGCTGATGGAGGGCTTGGTGGGGCGGCGGTAATAGTCGAGGAACTGCGGCAGCCAATCCGGGACGGCGGGCTTGTTCGTGACCGGCGGGCGCGGCGCGAGTGCGTCCGTCCCGTTCTGGTGCATGGTCCGCCGCCAGCCCCGCAGGGTGCTGGCCGATACGCCGATCCTCTCGCCCTGGCGGTTGTTGGCCGTGGCCACAAGCTCTTGCCAACGCGGGGCGAGCTGCTCGGCCTGGGAGAGTTGCGAGAAGCGCCGTTCCGCCGCCAGTACGCCCTCGGCCACGGCCAGGCGCTGGATCTCCTGCAGGATGGCCAGCCGGGCGTCGCGCACGTCGCGCTGCCACGTCCGGAAATGGCCAGGGTCGGACGGCGGGGCTGCGGGGCAGGTTTCGAAATCAATGGCCGAGGCATCGCACAGGCTGCTGGTCAGCGCATCGGCCACCTGCTTGCGGGTTGCCTCGGGCATGGAGGAGACCAGCCACTCGTTGCCGCCGCCGCGACCAACGCGGGGGCGAGGGAGCCAGGATTCACGCTTGGCGCGCTTCTCAACGGCTTGGCGACTTATTCCAAACAACGTCGCCAGTTCCTTCGACGAATATAAAACTCTCACCTCGGGCCCCCACGCTCACCGTTTATTGCCTCGCTCGGCACGCCGATTTCCATCAGCTTTTCCAGCACCCTTCGGCTGTTGGCAGTGCCTCTGACGGTGCGAGATACGAGGGTGTGCGAGACTTCCAGATCCCGTGCAATGTCGGCCATAGTTATGCCCACTTCATCCAAGTACTGGCGAATCACAAAAGGCTTTCGTCCACGTGCAGATCGGGGGGCAGCATGGGGATTAGCAGTCACAGATCGGCCTCCAGCAGCTTTTTCCGGCGCTTGAGCGCACGAATTTGATCGTCTAGTTCGGCCCGCATCAGCCGATGCCTTTGTTCTTCATTGATGACGAGCCCTCCCAGAACACCTGCCAATGGCGACAACGGCTCCAGCGTCCCCAAGATATGGCAGATCGCTGCCAGTCCACGTAACGTTGGAACGTGTTCGGACTCTGATGGATTGAGCCACTTTTCTAGCGTGGCCAAAGAAAGGGCCGACGCATTGCCGCTGGTGAGACGCACTCCGGCAGAGGCTGCGAATTGATTGATGCGATCAAGGATTTGTTCGCGGGAGAGGTGAGACTCGCGGCAGGCGGTGGCCAACGCCGACTTGATGGCAACGTTTAGCCCGTGGATCTGCATAAGGGGATTGTTGATCAGGTGCAGCTGCCGCGTGCTCATATCACCGTCCAGGAGTTCTGTGTGTTACCGTCCGATCTCCGTTGGGGACCGGACGTTGACCGGTGCTAGGGCGGCTGGTAGATTGCACTACAAGTCTTACAAATAAACGTTCCATCTGTGACCGCCCGCAGATGCAAAGTAGGTAAAAAATTGGTTGCGGTCAACCTGAATAATGGTTGCAAGGGGCATTTTTTTGAAATCTCTTCTCATTATAAATTTATTAATTGTTTGCAGTATCTTGCATGACAGCTCTCCATATACAATGGGGTTGCGGCATAGATTGCAGGTTTGCCATGGCCTATAGCAACCAAAACTTTGGCGAGAAGCTACGGTCTCTCAGGGAGGAGCTAGGCATTTCTCGGGATGTCCTTGCCGAGCGGCTCAGTGTCAGTAGGTCAAGTTTACAAAACTATGAGGAAGGTAGCCTGCCGAAGGGAGACGTCCTTATCAGGATAGCTCAAGAGCTTAACTGTTCTACGGATTGGCTGCTGCTCGGAGTAGAACCACAAATAGTAGCCCCTCAAGCAGGCCAATGCCAGCGATGTGCCCAGTTGGATGAAGAACTGAGAAAAGAGCGTGAAGCAAATCGGGAACTCTCGACGGAGGTAAGACGACTACTCGTCGAGAACGGCGATCTCCGTGTCAAAGTTGTGGAACTCAAGGCCAGGGTCGGCCCGAATGAAGACGGGAAAGAATTAAGACAGGCAGGGTAGGAAAGGTGGTTGCGCTGTTCGGTGAAGCGAGAGGCAGAAAAAGGCGAGCCGATCAACTGGATTTTTTTGACCTTTTAACATAAAAAGGCCATATTGCTCAACGGGTAATCTGTGGGTTTTAGAGGCAAAAGAAGGCGAGCTAATACTTAAAGCGAATTATTCCTAAAAACACCATAAGCGGTTTTTTATTGTTTCGGAGTTCATTTTCTAAAAAAACTATAATATGCTATATTTCAGTGTGATAGAAGAAACTCATAATTTCGGCTTAATTTCCGAGTTTGGGGCGGGAACTCGGATACTTGGGAGCCATTCCTGAAAACGAGCTAACTAAATAAGGACGCGCAACAGAATATTTTTTATGATTTTTGTTTATCATTATTTTTTAGCATGTTACGGATGAAAGCACTGTTAGGCTTCATGTTAAAGTTCCCCTTCTGAACTGTTGCGCAAAGCACGGCGTTGGAATTCTCGGATGCGGCATTTCGTTAGGAGCAAGATAAAAACACGTGAGGCTATATGAAAAAGCTATGCCTTGCCGTATTTGTTTTATTTTTTATTGTAGGATGTGGAAAGAAGGAACTGGCGGATTGTAAACAAGATGTCATATCTTTTGAAAAAGAGTTTTTATCTGTAGATGCGAAGTTTCAAAAAGGATATGCTAGGTTTAGAAATATCCTTAAAGATACATTAAGTGGCACTACAGATGCAACACAGTGGTTGCAGATCGCGCAGGATGCAAAAAGGACAGCAGAGACGGCGCATGCTGTTGCATACCGTCTACATATATCTTCATCAGTGCCTGACGATCTGTATGAAACATTGGAAAATGTACGAAAAAATATATCAGTATCATACTTTGCGCAAATGAAGATGGCTGACAATGTTATCTTTATCCTCACGCATTCCGGAGAGATGTACTCCACACAGGCTTCGCTTGCCACTGAGGCACAGAATTACATGTTTAGAGCAGTAATCGGGCTCACTCAAGCGAAGCAAATGGTGGGAATGTTGGAGAAGAACGGATGAAAACAACCGCAGGTAGGTGCTAAAAGTGCGTGCCACACGCCATGGATTCAATGCCTCTTGGTGTCAAAAGCATTCGTCGCACAGCCTGATTTCAAGGGGTGCAGGTGTCAAAAGCGGCCTCAACCCACCTCACCCCTTATTTCCTCTCTAACATCCCACCAATTCCCGCTCTTTCCCGCCTCTTCCCGGTTCTCTCTTACTGTCAATATCTCTCTTCGTGTCACATGAGAAAAGGAAAAGACGAAGGCCATGGCGATCCCCCATTTCTCCTTGGAAACGGCCATGCGCCGCACGGAGATCGCAACCCTCACTTGGTTCCATGTCGACCTAGAACGTCGCTTCGTGCACCTCCCAGAGACGAAAAACGGCGAAGCCCGCTCCGTCCCCCTCTCCCCCGCCGCCCTGGACATCCTGAAACGCATCCCTCGAAACCTCAAAGGCTCAGTCTTCGCCCTCTCCCCCGAAAACATCACCCGCGCCATGGTCCGCGCCTGCAAACAAGCCGGAATCGCAGATCTCCGCTTTCATGACCTGAGGCATGAGGCCACAAGCCGCTTCTTTGAAAATACCGATTTGGATTTGATGGAGATAAAGGCGATCACGGGGCACAAGAGCATGCAGATGCTGGCTAGGTATAGCCATTTGCGGGCACATAGGTTGGCGGAGAGGTTGGCAGGGAGGCAAAGGGGGGTAAGTTGCGGGGGGGGGTGGAGAAATGGGCTCCTCGGTCCTGGTAGTATTTGTATTGCTATTATTTTTTGGGGGGCTTAAAGAAGGATGACTTGCGGTGCGGTTGCGAACTCGTCGCGAGTAACTCCTGCAGATAACTATGATCCAATTCTACCTCTAATATTTAGGAGATGGATGGTGAAAAAATTAGCGCTGATAGTAGGAATTGATAAATATCCGGAACTACCGTTGGATTGTTGTGTCTATGACGCAATGGAGATAGCCGAGACATTAAAGGATGGGAAGTATGGCTTTGAGGTCATTGAATTGTATGATAATGACGCGACAAGAAGAAATATTAAATATGAGCTCGTTGAATGCATTGAAAGAGATTGTGATGCATTTTTATTCTATTTTTCTGGCCATGGGTTAAAAACTGATTACGGTACGTTCCTTTGTGGAATAGATACTGATGAGTATGACGAAGGTGTTGAATTTGACTATATTAAGAGGTGTGTATGTAGTGAGAAGGCAGCAAATAAATCTATTGTTTTGATATTTGACTGCTGCCATTCAGGTGGTGTGGGAATCATGTCTGGAATTACGCCAAGAAATTATATTTCGAATGAAAATATTAAAAATGCATTGGAAGTTCTTGGTGCGGGAAGGGTTGTTTTAGCTGCATGCAAAGAAGACCAAAGTTCATATGAAGACGATAACTCTGGGCATGGATTTTATACTGGGCATCTTTTAGATGGGCTTAAAGGTGACGCTGCTGATGGAGAAGGGGATATTACAGCACCTGGCCTTCATAATTATGTATGTTCGAAGTTGCGTAATATGGAAGACCAGATACCTGTTTTTAGCGGAGATATCGCAGGTAAGTTTGTTCTTGGGCAAGGTTTTTCGCCAAAAAATATAGTTGGTCTAACTGAGCAGGAGTTTCTTGATATTGAGGCAGAGGCCGCGCGTCACCTTGATGAGTACCAGGGAAAAATGAATATTTCTTCAAGGCGAAGCCAGTGGACGACTTATGGGTATAAAACTGCGTGTCAGCTGCTTGAACCCCTAGCTCGTTGGTTTACGCGTCAGATATCTGATCACAGTGACTTGTTAGCGAGAGAGAAATTTTACAGTTTGTATGAATCGTTGATAAATAGGAAAGCAATCTTAGGTAGTCTTGATATTGGGACTAATCTCGCAAAAGGGGAGGTGGTTAAGATTCTTGGGACAGGCACCTTCGGGACGGTGTATCAAGTCAAGGATCAAGGATCTGCTCGCACGTACGCTTATAAAGTTTTTCACGCTCAAGATATCAGAATTGTAGATAAGGTAAAGCGGTTTGAACGCGGTTATCATGCCATGCGACAACTCGACCATTCTCATATTGTTAAGGTCTTTGAATACTCTGAGTGCCCTATTGGGTTTTATATGGAATATATTGAGGGTCCAAACCTACGTGATTTTGGACACGAAATACTCTCGATAAACGAAAAGTTAGTATTACTTTTGATTGTATCAGACACGTTGGCGCATGCACACATGCGTGATGTCTATCATCGTGATGTTAAGCCGGAAAATATTATTCTAAAATATAATGCCAATGAAGAAATTTGGCAGCCATTTTTAACAGATTTTGATCTTGCATGGTTCTCTACGGCAACGAAAGTTACGAAGGAAGGTATGGGGACGCTCTATTATGCATCTCCAGAGCAGCTAGGTAAGCCCAGTTCTCGGCTTGCAAAGATGCCAACAACTGATGTATTTTCTTTTGGCCAGCTTTGCTTTTTTCTTTTTACAGGGAGAGACCCTGTTCCTTTTGATCAAATGCAAAATATAGATATAATATCAAGAGTAGTACAGACTCAGATGCATTTAGAGTCTGCTACTATGTTTATTGATTTTTATAAAAAGACGACGGATGTGATTCCAGAGAAACGGTATCAAGACTTCCCGTCAATAAGTGGCGTATTGTATAATATACGGCAATCTTTTGCAAATGTAAGTCCGAGCGCTGTGCTGTCGTTTGATGAGTTTGTGGATGAGCTTGCATTCTCTATTGTGGGTTTGGCCCCTGGGAAGAGGAAGTCGCCTTCTTCTTTTGAAAGTCTGACAGGGCGATTTGCGATTGCGCTTTATCGTAGAGATGTTGCAAAAGGGGTATCGATCGAGGCGTGTCTTGAGGCAAATGATCGATCTTTTGTGCAAGGGTGTACCTACGCTGATGTCTGCAAGGTTCATAACAAAAACGTTGAGTCTATTTTGAGTGGTTATCGTTTTGCATCTTGGAGTAAGGGGCGCTCGACGCCTTATTCAGTAAATATTACCTTTGACTTGAATGATTTTTCATATGCCAATGTGCAGTTGCTGCGCACGATTTTTGTAGGTTTAATATCATCTCTTGAAAGGGACTAACTGTGGAGGCTTTCCTTTATACAGATTGTGGGGGGAGGGCAAGGCAAGAGGATGGTGCCTTGTTTTGTGGTGATGTTGTCTTGTCATCTGGAATATTTTTGAAATGCAAAAGTGATGATATATACTCTGTTTTTTGCGTATGTGATGGAATTGGTGGTCTCGAATCTGGGCATGAGTTTAGCAAATACATTTGCGAGAATATATTAAAATTTAGTAGTGGTGTTTGGATGGATAGAACGTCAGCAGTAGATGCTGTAGATCAGATACAACAGAAAGTTTGTGATGTTTTTAACGTTACGGGCGGATCGACAATGACTGTTGTGTGTATCTCTGGACGATGCTTGTCATTTGTTAATGCGGGGAACTCAAGAGCGTATTTACTTCGTGATAACAGGCTAGTTGTCTTGTCTCATGATCATACGTATGCACATAATCTTGTTCAGTGCGGAGTAATTGATCATTCAGAGTTGGCGACACACTATCTTGCTAGCTACCTATCTTTTGGAATCGGAACTGCTTTTTGTGAAGATTGGGATAAATCTCGTATAGAGTTTGAAAGTATTTTTCTGCAGGACAACGATGTGGTTATTCTTTGCACCGACGGATATTATGCGGGGCTACCTGAAGACAGATTTATTAGTTTCGTTAAAAATATTCAAGGAATGTCTTTTGTAGATATGAAAGAACGATTTGATAAAGATATGGTAGATGACAATATGACAGTGATTGTTGTTAACTGTTAATGCATCACGTGCCTGTAGATATGCTTGTTAGTTGGAATTTTCAAACATTGGATTTGTGTATGCATTCTCACGATCGCTAGAGAAATAGATCACTTTCTCTCATCGCCCGTCTGTACAGAGATAGTATTCACCTGACACTGCCGCCCTGGCGGGGGGATGGTTACGCGGCCTTGGTGCCTGCCTTTTTCGCCTGTTCAGTCTTCAGCCGTCCATCCATGAAAATTTGGAGATGTGTCCTGCCTTCCATGCCGCGCTCCGGGTGGGACTGCGGGGGAAGGAGCGGTGTCTGGTGTACAGTTCCGATGCCTCATCGCCGCGCGCCCTTGTGTGTTTTCCGGCCACGGGCTCTTTCTTTTCGCACGTCGTTTTCACATGGCAGGCAATAGATCCCTCCGTTTACCCGCGTGCCGCAGCGGCACCGTGCCCCTCCCTCGCGAATCTTTTGGCTGGGGTGGCGACGGGGGATGTGGGTGGGCGCTATACGCGATGATGAAAATAATATAGCATCGGGCAATTTTTATAAGGAGTGAAGCGGGGCGGACGGATGGGGGCCGGTGCAATCGGAGGGATGGAGACCGCCGGGGCCGGTGTGCGGCCCAGCGGCCCGGCGGGCCGGACCAGGTCAAGGGAGCCGCAGCGGCATGACCACAGCGCAGGGAGGATGCTATGGCGTCAACGCAAGGTGTTCTGGAAACGGTGAAATCCGCCTGTTCGCAGCAGGGGTTGCGTTATACTTCGGCGAATTCCAGCGGGTTGTCCATTCCCTTCAAGTCTCCCCAGGGGAGAACGCAGGTCGTGCACGTGCATGTCCTCGACGAGGAACGCCAGCCCGGCGTGCTTATTTTTTCTCCGGTATTGAAGATGGGAAAGGATCAGATACTCGGCGAAGTGACGGCGAATCACGTCCTGGAGGAGAATACCCGGACCGCGCGGGGGCATTGGGCCATTGTGGCATTGAGCGACATGAAGCTCCTCTGCATCCAGGAGACGATCCGCATGGACAGGTTCGATCCAAAGGAGTTTGCCGATACGGTGCGCATTGTGGGCATGCTGGCGGACAATATGGAAGCGAAGTGCGGCACTGACATTTTTTGACCTGTGCTCGGGCGGCCATGGCGGTTGCGCCGCCAGCCGACGGAACAACGGGAGGGCGCATGGATAACGGTGCGAACGGTGGCGGCAACGGCAAAGGGGCGGGCCGGGTGGTCGATCCCCTGAAAGGCAGGGTGGCCCAGGGGGCGCGCAGCGTGGTCGATCCCTTGGCGCGGGCCGCGGCCACGCCGCCTGTGCGGCCCCAGCCTCCACAACGGGGTGCCCAGGCGGGCGGCGGCACGGCAGCGGGGTCCCCCGGCAAGGCGGCCAACTTCGGCACGCCGCCGCGCAAGCCTGCCTCATGGAGCCGCGCCAAGATCGTGGCGTATTGCCTGGCCGCGCTGTTGCTGGTGGGCGGGGCGTACACGGCGTCCGCCTGCCTGTCCTATTCCCGGCTCGTGGATGGCAAGATCGCATTGCACAAGGCCAGCCGCGCCGACGAACGCAACGCCCTGGCGGCGAAGATGGCCAAGGATACCGAGGCGCGGGAGGCGCGGCACAACGCCCTGCTGCACGATGCAAAAATCAACAGCGGGCAAGCGGCGGCCGAGCTGCATGCCGAGGAATTCCGCAAGCGGCTTGGCTATGACCCGTCGTTCGCGCGGTCGGTGCGCGAAAAGACCATCCTCAAGATGGCGGACATCGCGCGCGACACGTCCTTGCAGGCGCGGGATGTGGTGGAACGGATCGCGGCGATCGCGGCCCCCAAGGACGCCAAGATCAAGGTGTCCAAGGCTTCTGGTTCCACCTTCGACATCGCGGTCACCTTCCCCATGAGCGCCTTGTCCTATGGTGAATCAGGCGCATCGACCAAGCATCATACGCTGGATGCGTTGCAGGACGAGGTGACCACGCTGATAGCCCGTGGGATCAAGGACATGTACGACCATTGCGGACTGGACCACGTGCGGGCCATCCGCATGGCCTGCACGCACGGCGTCAAGACGGGTTTTCTGGGGAGTGGGCCTGTCGTGGAAAAGACCCTGTATGGGACGACGTTGGCAAGGGATACGGCCAAGCGGATGGGGGCATGGCGCGTGGTGCAGCTGGACGCCATCAAGAAGGCCATGGCCGTTGACGAGAATCTGTTCCCAAAGCTCACCTTGCAGCGTAGTCCGTTCTAACCCAGGGAGATGCGGCGCATGACCGACAAGCAGTATACCCGGATTTCCATCCTGTGCCTGGTGGGCCTGGCGTGTGCCAGCTATCTGTATGTGCAGTATCCCAAGCGGATGGACAGGCGTTACGACAGGGAGGTGTTCCGCCTGGACAGGGAGCACGATGCCGAGGTTTCGGCCATGAATTTGGCGTTTTTAAAACAACAGATGGAGAGCATCACGGCGTTCGAGAAGGCGTCCCTTGACGCGCGTGGCGGCGGCGCCGTGGGCTTGGCGCGCGATCCGGACGTGCCTATCGAGACCATGCTGGCCAATGTGGCGACGCATGTCGTGAACGAGCACAAGGGCACGGCGGCCGTGGGCGATCACATGGTTCGCGTGGAGGTGGAGAATTTTATCGAGTTCGCCGTCTACATCGACCTGGACGCCGCGCCCAATGTGCGCGCCGCCATCGTCAAGGACGTTCTGGCACTCACCCGGCAATATGTGCACGCCATATGTTTCATGCGGCAGGGGCAGGGCTATTCGGCCATCTCGCGGGACGGTATCTTGAAATACAAGGATTGGGGAACCGTGTCGCTGGCGTCCGCGCAAAAGGCGCTCAAGGATTTGTAGCCTGGTGCGGGCGCGGCGGCCGTCACGACGGTGGCGCGGGGTACGGCAAGGCCCGCGCGCAGGGGGCGGCTGGTGAGGCCGTAGGGGGTCTGGCGACCGTCCACGCAAGGCCCGCGCGCGGGGGGGGCGGCGTGGGGTTTTGTCCCGCAGAGGGCGCACGGCGGAGAGGTGCCTTGACAGGTGTGACAGGGCTGGGGCAGCTAGGGTGAGTCATGACCCAGCCGCCCAACCATACCCATCGCCTGCTCCGGCGCGTGGCGCGCTACGTGCGGGCCTCGCCCCTGCCGCACGCCACGGCGGCGGTGGCAATGGTGCTGGCGGGCGTGGTGGGCTGGTGCGGCGTGGCGGACGGGGACGGCGGGACGCCGGGCTGGCTGCTGGTGGCGCATGCGCTGGGCTGGCTGGGGCTGGCGGGATTTGCGCTGGCCGACGGCTATTCGCGCTGGCGGGAGTTCGTGCGGCTGCGGGTGTTGTTTCGCCGGCACGGTTTTCGTCCGCGCATCGTGCATCCGGTCACGCGTTCGCGCTGCCAGCGCGACGCGGCGGTGGCGGCGGCGGACGAGGCGGGCTGCGGCGATGCGGTGCGCCGCCATTTCCACGCCTTGGGCTACCGCGCCCATCACCTCTTCCCCGACCGCATCATGGCCAACCCGTTGCTGTTCTTTCATCCCCGGTTTGTCATGGCTGCGTATTTGCCAAAAAGAAGGCCTGAATGCTCAGGGAGGGCAAGAAAGCGAGGTGTTATATCTGTATAATAAATAATACATAAAATATATTCATTTTACAAGCAAGTGATAGCAAGGATTAGTATAAAAATCGGACACAAAACTATTGTAGTGTATTTAGATACATCAGATTTTTCTACATTGTACAAATTAAATCTTACCACTGAAGAGCGATCAGTCAAAAATTTTCTCATCAATTGTGTTGAAGAAAAGAAAATTATAATCCCAAATTCTTTCCCACTAATGGTTGAATTCATTCAAAACTTTTCTAATGAGTATAAGCAAGATAGGTTAGATCGTGCACTACTGATAAAAAAGCTGTGTGGTAATTATGCTTTTCAATACATACCAGTAAACGACAATTCGCAGTGCCTCAATGACCGTGGAGTATGGACACCACCCAATCTGCCAATAAACATTGATAAAATAATTATAGGGCTTTCAAAAGCTTGGAAAGGAAATCCCCAGACAGCGCAATGGGCAAAAGATCTAATTAACCCTGGCAGAAGGATACAACTGGCTCAAAAACATAGAGAACTGTTTACATGTAAACTAACCACTGAGGAGGTTCACAAAGAAGGGGTGATCGGTAAAATATGTGAGGGTGAAGATGTGTTGTATTTTTTACTGAAGAAAATCTCTCGAAAGGATTTTCAGCGTAAGATTGAAAAAATTATAAATGATCCAGAAAGTTACGTGCTAGATGTCCATGGCTATAGACCAATACTAACTGAAATGATGCAGCAATTTCATGATGTTGCATCCACTATTCGAATATCGATTGAGAGCTTGGAGGCAGCGTTAGCGCAACACAAGGAAAAATTGGAGGAACTCAGTAAAACTAAGAAACAATTGCTGTCTAGCAATATGCATCCGATCGAGAAAAATACTGTTAAACAGATACTTAAAAATTTCAAATCACAGATGGACACAGGAAATTTAGCTTCAAGATATTGTACAAAGCTACCCAAGATGTTTCCAAAATATTGTTTAGATGTTCTTGATATATACATTAAAGAGCATCTTCTTCAACCTTCACGCAACTGGAATGAATCTGACTTTGGAGATATTATTCATTCACTGTTCATTCCGCATTCGAATCTATGGCGTGGAGATACTTCGTTTTGTAACCTCATGCTTAAAAACGATATCAGATTCAAAGAGCGTGTCGTCCCGAAACTACTAGACCTTCCGAGCAGAATTGAAAATTATTATAAGTGATATGTAACATCACCGTGGACGTGGTTAATTGTTGATTAGAAGATTCTGCCTCAAAAGGGCGTCGAGGAGCTTTGTGTACAGGTGCCCATAGAGTGTCCAAGAGGTTGCATTGAGAAAAGAATGCGGGCATGTCGCGCGTGTTGAGATGGACATAACCCGTCAGGAAGCCAAATTAATTCTTCAGACTATGTATCGGCGCCGGAATCCTTCCGCCAAGCCCGATAAACGACGCTGACTTGCCCGCGCCGGGGACCGGCATGATGGTGGCGGAGCCGAGGAGGCCGCCCCACGACACCGTGTCGCCCGCCTTTTTGCCGGGCACCGGGATCAGCCGCGCCGCCGTGGTCTTGTAGTTTATCATGCCGATGGCCATCTCGTCCGCAATGATCGCCGCGATGGTTTCCGCCGGGGTGTCGCCGGGCAGCGGCACCATGTCCAGCCCCACCGAGCACACCGCCGTCATGGCCTCCAGCTTTTCCAGCGTCAGTACGCCGCGCCGCGCCGCGTCCGCTATGTTCAGATCCTCGCTCACCGGAATGAACGCGCCCGACAACCCGCCCACGTGCGAGCTGGCGAACGCGCCGCCCTTCTTGACCGCGTCGTTGAGCATGGCCAGCACCGCCGTGGAGCCGGGAACCCCGATATCCTCCAACCCCAGCGCCTGAAAAATCTCGCCCACGCTGTCGCCCACCTGCGGCGCGGGGGCCAGCGACAAGTCCGCCACGCCAAAGGGCACGCCCAGCCGGTCGGCCACCTCGCGGCCAATGATCTCGCCCACGCGCGTCACCTTGTACGCCGTGCGCTTGATGACCTCGGACAGCTCGGACAGCGTGGCCTTGCCCGCCCCGCGCGCCCGGTCGATGGCCTTCTTCACCACGCCCGGTCCGCTGACGCCCACGTTGATGACCGCGTCCGGCTCGCCCACGCCCAGGTACGCGCCCGCCATGAACGGCACGTCCTGCGGAATGTTGGCGAACACCACCAGCTTGGCGCAGCCGATGCCGTCGCGGTCCGCCGTGCGCGCGGCGGCGCGGACAATGGTCTCGCCCATGCGCGCCACCGCGTCCATGTTGATGCCCGCGCGCGACGAGGCCACGTTGATGGACGCGCACACCCGCCCTGTCACGGCCAGCGCCTCGGGCAGCGCCTCGATGAGCGCGGCGTCGCCGGGCGTCATGCCCTTTTCCACCAGCGCGCCGAAACCGCCCAGAAAGTTCACGCCCGCATTCTCCGCCGCCGCGTCCAGTACCTGGGCCGCGCGCACCATGTCGTCCGGCCCGAACCCCGCGCACACCACGGCCATGGGGCTGACGCTGATGCGCTTGTTGACCACCGGGATGCCGTATTTTTCGCCCACCTCGTCGCACACCTGCACCAGATGGGCGGCCAGATGGCCGATCTTGGTGCGCACCTTGGCCTCAAAACGGGAGAAATCGCTGTCCGCGCAGTCGAACAGGCTGATGCCCAGGGTCACGGTGCGCACGTCCAGGTGCTCGTTGCGGAGCATTTCCATGGTGCTCAGGACTTCGCGTTCGGTAAGCATGTCGGCTCCCCGTAAAATGTGTCGCGGTGCGGTGGCGGATTGCCGGAACCGTAGCCGCAAATGGCGTTGTAATATATAAATAATAATCGATACAGTATGATGTGGTGCGTATCCACGTGCCTTGGGTTCGCCCTAGAGCGGGGGGACGCGGTGGATGGCCTCGAAGATGGCGCGGTGCTGCAGATTGGCGCGCATGGCGAGCGTGGTGGCGACCGAGGCCAGGTCGCGGCGGAAGGCGGCCGTGTCCGTGGCGGCGGGCACCGCGACTTCAAAGGCGATAACCACCTGGCCAGTGGGCGCGGGCAGGGTGATGGCCTTGAGCCGCTCGATATTCACGCCATGCCGCGCCAGCACGGCGGACACCGAGGCGATGAGGCCCAGCCTGTCCGGGCCGGAGAGCGTGACCACAAAGGGCTCGGCGTCATCCGGGCCTTGGGGGCAGGCGGGGCCGAACGGACGCACCACCACGGTCATGTCCGGTCCGGCCAGCTGTTCGGCCAGCCAGGCGCGCAGGGCGTCCAGCACCAAACCATCGGGCAGGGACACGATGGCGATGGCGGCGTACTCGGTCATGAGCACGGACTGGGTGATTTCGAGAATGTTGCAGCCGAGGTCTGCCAGCGCCTTGGACACGGCATGCATGACGCCGGGGCAATCGCGGCCCAGAAAAGAGACTACCGCCTTGGTCATGGAACGTCCTTTTGCGGAAAAGGGCTTCCGCTGGTTTGGCCGGGGGCATGCACCCCTCCGGCAAGGTGGTGTGGCGGGGCGGCGCCACGCGCATGGCGCGCAGTATACCGGAGGGCGGCGCGTTATTACAAGCGCATCCTGCCGCCGCAAGGGAGATCCTCCAGGAGCGGCGGCAAGCCGTGCGCAACAGGCGCACCCGCCTGGTCCGCCGCACCGGTCTGTGCCACCATCCCGTGCCGAATGCAATGGTAGGCTGCGATGTAAGGATGCATGGCTGGATGGCTCCCGGGCGGGTCAACGGGCAACAGGCGCGCGGTTGCCGATGGCGCGGCGGCTGGCGTGGCGGCTGGCGTGGCGGCAGCGCAAGGGCTGGAACACAGGGCGCGGGGCGTTGGGATCTTGTTCGGGCGTGGCGCGCCGGGGCAAAGGAAACGGCGGCGGTCCGGGGAAGCGGGCCGCCGCCGTAAAACAGAAGCGAAACATCCGCTTCTGCGGCAGTCAGTGTGGCAGGCCGGGGAATCCGCGCGGGGCTAGGGTCCGATCCGTGCCGTGGGGCGTGGCCGCAGGGACGCTGGAGGGCGCGGGACCGGCAAAGGATGCGGTGGCCACGGTCAGGGCCACGGCCAGCACGATGGCGACGCACAGTGCGAGCATGGTGCGGATTATTCTGCTCCGGGTGTCGTGGCGTTCGTAAAGCATGGCGGCACCTCCATGTTTTGTGTGAAAATGTCAACCAACTCATGGTCGCGCAGCGGCCTGCCCACGCGGCCCGCCGTGGCGCGCACCGCAGCCACCATCCGGGGCCACAGGTGGTCGGGCACGGCCACGCCAAGGCGGCGCCCCGCGTCGCGCACGGCGGCCTGGCCGCTTTTGGCGCCCACGCCCACCACGCGCACCGCGCCCACCCGCTCCGGCGCAAAAGGTTCGAACAGGGCGGGATCCTTGGCCAGGCCCGCCACGTGCAAGCCGGATTCGCAGGCAAAGACGTCACGGCCCGCCACCGGGGCGTTGCGGGGTATGGGCAGCCCGGCGGCCCGGGCCGCCAGGGCGCACAGCTCGCGCACGCCGTCCAGGCGGTAGTGGTCCAGCCCGCGTTCGGTGCAAAAGGTGGCCACCTGCTCCAGGGCCGCGATGCCCGCCCGTTCGCCAAGGCCCAATATGGATACGTCCGCATGGGTCGCACCGGCCAGGAGCGCGCTCACGGCATTGGCCGTGGCCATGCCCAGGTCATTGTGGCAGTGCACGGCCACGGCCAGCCCCAGGTCGGCGAACGGGCGCACGCGCGCGGCCAGATCGGCGGGTGCGAAAATGCCTACCGTGTCCGAAAGCCGCACCCGTCGCGCGCCCAGGCGGGCGGCCAGGGCCGCCACCTTCAGGGCGAAGCCCGGGTCGGCCCGCGAAAAATCCTCAAGTCCCACGGAGAGCTGGGCAATGCCATGCGCCTTTGCCGCGTCCATGGCCGTGGCCAGTTGTTCCAGCAGACCGACACGCGTGGTGCCCAACCGCACGCCGATGTGCGCGTCGGACACGGGCACGCCCACATTCACCCAATCCACGGGCAGGGACGCGGCCAGACACAGGTCGTCCACATGGCAGCGGCACCACACGCCCAGGGCGGGCCCATGCAGGTGGCGGCGCGCCCAGGCCGCGAGTTCGGGCAGGTCTTCGCGTCCCGCGCACCCCAGTTCGATTTCATCCACGCCTAGATCCGCCAGCCCCGTGAGAATGCGCCGCCGCACGCCGGAATCAAAGTACGCGCCGTAGAACTGTTCGCCTTCGCGCAAGGTGGTGTCTATGAGCATGGTGTGTCCTTCCATCATGACGTGGTTGGTTGTCGGATGCGGCAAATGCACCAACGATGCCAATCGTTGCTTGGCGTTGAGCCTCCATTAAATCAGATGGTTAGCATGCGGGACCGCGCATGGCGGCCAGCACGGTTTTGTCGCCGCCTACACTTTTGTCGTCTTCAGAAGTGTAGGCGACGACACTTTCGGCCCGGCCAGCCCCGGTGAGTTTTCTAAATTAAATCAATATTATCAATGGATTGATGTCGTATCGCGGGTTTGGCACGGCCCTTGCCCATAGGAACCCCATCGACGGCGCTAACATCAATTTGGAGGATACCGTGATGAGGAAAGTAGCAATTTACGGAAAGGGCGGCATCGGCAAGTCCACCACCACACAGAACACCGTGGCCGGTTTGGCTGAAATGGGACGCAAGGTCATGGTCGTGGGTTGCGACCCCAAGGCCGACTCCACCCGCCTGCTGCTGGGCGGCCTGGCTCAGAAGTCGGTGCTCGACACCCTGCGCGAGGAAGGCGAGGACGTGGATCTGGACGATATCCGCAAGCCTGGTTTCGGCGGTACCTGGTGCGTTGAATCCGGCGGTCCCGAGCCGGGCGTGGGCTGTGCCGGCCGTGGCATCATCACGTCCATCAACATGCTCGAATCCCTGGGCGCGTATGAAGAGTCCGAGAAGTTGGACTACGCCTTTTACGACGTGCTGGGCGACGTGGTGTGCGGCGGTTTCGCCATGCCCATCCGCGACGGCAAGGCCGAGGAAATCTACATCGTCTGTTCCGGCGAGATGATGGCCATGTATGCGGCCAACAACATCTGCAAGGGCATCATGAAGTACGCCCAGTCCGGCAGCGTGCGCCTGGGCGGCCTCATCTGCAACAGCCGCAACGTGGACAACGAAAAGGAGATGATCGAGGAGCTGGCCAAGAAGATCGGCACCCAGATGATCTATTTCGTGCCCCGCGACAACGACGTGCAGCGCGCGGAAATCAACCGCAAGACCGTGATCGAGTGGAACGGCGAAGTACCCCAGGCCCAGCACTACCGCAATCTGGCCAAGGCCATCGACGAAAACAAGATGTTCGTCGTGCCCAAGCCGTTGCAGATCGAGGAATTGGAGCAACTGCTGCTCGACTTCGGCCTGCTGGAAGCTGCCTAACCCCACCCACCCCAAGACGCGAGAAACGGAGAGAACGTCATGATGATAATGATTAGAGCGATTGTGCGGCCCGAAAAGGCGGATGATGTGTTGGCGGCCCTCATGGACGCCGGTTTCCCCGCCGTGACCAAATTCGCGGTCGCGGGCCGTGGCAAGCAGCGCGGCATCAAGATCGGCGAGGTGACCTACGACGAGATCCCCAAGACCATGCTCATGTGCGTGGTGAAGGCCGCGGACAAGGACTACGTGATCGACACGGTCATGCGCACGGCGCGTTCCGGCGCCAAGGGCGCTTTCGGCGACGGCAAGATCTTCGTGAGCCCGGTGGAGGACGTGTACACCATCAGCTCCGGCATCTGCGACACGGCCCCCGCGGAGGTGACGGCATGAAGGAAGTCATGGCGGTTGTCCGCATGAACAAGATGAACCAGACCAAGAAGGCCATTACCGCCGCCGGTGTGGACGCCTTCTTCGCCTTCGAGGCCTATGGCCGGGGCAAGGGTCTGGTTGATCCCCGGCTGCTCGACGGCGCGAGCAAGGGATACGAGGAGGCCGCGGAGCTTCTGGGCGAAAAGGGCCGGCTGTACCCCAAGCGGGTGGTCACCGTGGTCTGCCCCGATGAAGACGTGGACACCATTGTCGAGGCGATCATCGAAGCGAACAAGACCGGAAAGCCGGGCGACGGCAAGATTATCGTCATGCCCATTGGCGATGCCGTGCGGGTGCGCACTGCGGAGAAGGGCGCCAAGGCCATCAGCTAGAGCATAGTCTTCTTGAAGCAATCTCCATTGTTTCAAGGGGATGCGCAAGAGCCTCTCGCCTTTTCAAGGCCAGGGCGCTCTAGCCGGACGCAAACCATACGAGAGGAAGACAGATATGCCGACCAAGAAGAAGCTCGTGCAGTGGGAACCCACCAACATCAAGGAGGAATTGCTCAAGAAGTACCCTCCCAAGGTGGCCCGCAAGCGCGCCAAGCAGATAATGATCAATGAGGCCAACGAGAGCACCACGCCCGAAATCATGGCCAACGTGCGCACCATTCCCGGCATCATCACCATGCGCGGCTGTACGTACGCGGGTTGCAAGGGCGTTATCCTTGGCCCCACCCGGGACATCGTGAACATCACCCACGGCCCCATCGGCTGCGGGTTCTATTCGTGGCTCACCCGCCGCAACCAGACCCAACCCGAGACGCCCGAGTCCGACAACTACATGCCCTATGCCTTTTCCACGGACATGCAGGACAAGGACATCATCTTTGGCGGCGAGAAGAAGCTCGAGGCGGCCATCCAGGAGGCCTACGACATCTTCCATCCCAAGGCCATCGCCATCTTCGCCACCTGCCCCGTGGGTCTCATCGGCGACGACATCCATGCCGTGTCCCGCAAGATGAAGGAAAAGCTCGGCATCAACGTCTTCGCCTTCAGCTGCGAAGGCTACAAGGGCGTCAGCCAGTCCGCCGGACACCACATCGCCAACAACCAGATCTTCACCAACGTGGTGGGCGAGAACAACGAGGAAAAGCCCGGCGAGTTCAAGATCAACCTGCTCGGCGAATACAACATCGGTGGTGACGGGTTCGAGATCGACCGCATCCTCAAGAAGTGCGGCATCACCTCCATTTCCACCTTTTCCGGCAATTCCACCTACGACCAGTTCGCCTCGGCCCAGGTGGCTGACCTGAACACGGTCATGTGCCACCGTTCCATCAACTACGTAGCCGAGATGATGGAAGAAAAGTACGGAATTCCGTGGATCAAGGTGAACTTCATCGGCGCCGAGGCCACGGCCAAGTCCCTGCGCCGCATCGCCCAGTACTTTGGCGACAAGAAGCTCATCGACCGTGTGGAAGAGGTCGTGGCCGAGGAAATGCCCGCCGTGAAGGCCGCGCAGGATGACGTTTTCCCGCGCACCAAGGGCAAGACCGCCATGCTGTTCGTGGGCGGCTCGCGCGCGCACCACTATCAGGAGCTGTTCAAGGAAATGGGCATGCGCACCGTGTCCGCAGGCTACGAGTTTGCCCACCGCGACGACTACGAAGGCCGCCACGTCATCCCCAACCTCAAGGTGGATGCGGACAGCCGCAACATCGAAGAGCTGGAGGTGCTGCCCGATCCGGATCGCTTCAACCCGCGCAAGAGCGAGGAAGACCTGAAGAAGCTCAAGGAAGCTGGATTCGAGTTCAAGGATTACGAAGGCATGATCCCGGACATGGACAAGGGCACGCTCGTGATCGACGACCTGAACCAGTACGAGGCCGAAAAGCTGGTGGAGATCCTCAAGCCCGACATCTTCTGCGCGGGCATCAAGGAAAAGTTCTCCATCCAGAAGCTCGGCATCCCCATGAAGCAGCTGCACAGCTATGACTCAGGCGGTCCCTATGCCGGCTTCAAGGGCGCGATCAATTTCTACAACGAGATCGACCGGCTGGTGAACAGCAAGGTCTGGGGTTTCCTGAAAGCCCCCTGGCAGGAAAACCCCGAACTGTCCGCCACCTACGTGTGGGAATAGCGAAGCATCAAGGAGAGCGTCATGCTGCTCAGACATACCCCCAAGGAAATCAAGGACCGCAAGTTCCTGTCCATCAACCCGGCCAAGACATGCCAGCCCATCGGCGCCATGTACGCGGCGCTCGGCATCAACGGATGCCTGCCGCACAGCCACGGCTCCCAGGGCTGCTGCGCCTACCATCGCAGCGCCCTGACCAGGCACTACAAGGAGCCCATCAGCGCGGCCACCAGCTCCTTCACGGAAGGCGCCTCGGTGTTCGGCGGCCAGGCCAACCTGCTGCAGGCCATCGAGAACATCTTCCTGGTCTATGAGCCGGAAGTCATCGCCATCCACACCACCTGCCTGTCCGAGACCATCGGCGACGACCTGCCGCAGATCACGGACAAGGCCAGGAAGGAAGGCAAGGTGCCGGAAGGCAAGAGCGTGATCTATGCCCCCACGCCCAGCTACGTCGGCTCGCACGTCACCGGTTTCTCCAACATGGTCAAGGGCATGGTGACCTGCCTGGCCGAAAAGAGCGCCAAGCGCAACGGCAAGGTCAACATCATTCCCGGCTGGGTCGAACCCGCCGACATGGAAGAGATCAAGCGCCTTACCCGCATGATCGGCATCGAAACCATCATGTTCCCCGACACGTCGGGCGTGCTCAACGGTCCCCTGACCGGCGAGTACAAGATGTACCCCGAAGGCGGCGTGACCGTGGCCGAGCTCAAGGACTGCGCCAACTCCACCGGCACCCTGGCGCTGGGCGAGTGGGCCTCCGCCGACGCGGCCCGCACCCTGGATTCCAAGTTCAAGGTGCCCTGCCGGGTGCTCGACCTGCCCATCGGCCTCAAGGCCACGGACCGGTTCATCGACGCCCTGCGCATCGTGGGCGGCACCGTGGTGCCCGATTCCATCGCGCTTGAGCGCGGCCAGCTGGTGGACCTTATCAGCGACTACCACCAGTACTTCTATCACAAGAAGGTGGCCCTGGTGGGCGATCCCGACCAGTTGATCGCACTGACCGAGTTCCTGGTGTCCATCGACATGTGCCCCGTGCACGTGGTCACCGGCACCCCGGGCAAGCGCTTTGAGCGCCGTATCAAGGAACTGACCAAGGACATGCCCTTCGAGGTCAACGTCAAGGCGCACGGCGACATGTTCCTGCTCCACCAGTGGATCAAGAACGAGCCCGTGGATCTCATCATGGGCAACTCCTACTGCAAGTACATGGCGCGCGACGAGGACATCCCCTACGTGCGCTGCGGTTTCCCCATCCTGGACCGTCCCGGCCACCAGTATTTCCCCACCGTGGGATACAAGGGCGGGCTGCGGCTCCTGGAAAAGATTCTCGGCGTGTTGCTGGACAAGATGGACCGCGACGCACCCGAGAAGAGCTTCGAACTCGTCTACTAGGGCGCGCGGCGCGGCGGGGGATCATCCCCCGCCGCCCGGCCCCGGCTCGCAACGGCGGCGGCATCAGGCGGAACCGGCCCATTCCCAGGACAACGGCTATCCCCACGAGCGAATCATGAAGAAAGATACTGCCTCTTCTCCGGTGTGTGACACCTGCGGCACTGCCTGCGCCGACCTGTGCGAGGGATCCTGCGATGGCCGGTGCGCCGACGGGGCTGTCGCCGGAGAGCGGCTGCTGCACCTGCCGGTGGCGCCACGCACCAACGCGCGGGGCCGCTACGCGCCGGTGGCGGACGGCGAAGCCCTGTCTGCCCAGGATGCCTTGCGGTTTCTGGCCCATGCCCTGGGCAAGGGCGCGCCTGTCGCCAGGGTCGATCTGGACGGGCCCGGCGATCCGCTGGCCACGTCCGAACTGACCCTGGAACTCGTGGCGCGCATCCGTGAGCTGTTTCCCGAAACGTCCGTGAGCCTGACCACCAATGGCCTGCACGGCGCGGCAAGCGCCGGGCTTCTGGCCCAGGCCGGGCTTGGCCATCTCACCATCACGGTGGATGCCGTGTCCGCGTCCGTGGCCGCGCAGCTGTATGCCTGGATCAGACCCAACACCAAGACCCTGCCCATCGCCAAGGCGGCCGAGATCCTGGTGGCGGAACAGGCCGCGGCCATTGCCGCGTGCCGCGAGGCCGGATTGACGGTGCGCGTGCGCACCACGGTCTATCCCGGCGTCAACCACACCCATGTGGGCGACATTGCCCGCACCGTGGCCGCGCTGGGAGCGCAGGCCATGGAGATCGTGGGGCACAACGCCCCGGCCGATGCTGACGGGCCGGTCATGGAATCCGCTCCCGCATCGCTGCTGGGCGCGCTGCGCGAGCAGGCGGGGCAGTATCTCCCCGTGCTCGACGCGCCCGGCGCATCCGATGCCGACGCCTGCGCCCGCGGCGACGGCGGCAAGGCGCTGCTTCAGGCGTGGCGCGGCCAGACCGCCACGGGCATGCCCATCCCCTCCGGCGACCGGCCCAACGTGGCCGTGGCCAGCTCGGACGGCTTCGAGGTCAACCGCCACCTGGGACAGGCGGCACAATTTCTTGTTTACGGACGCGAAGGCGGTACGCGCGACGGGCTGGTCAAGCTGCTCGGCGCGCGCCAGGCGCCGCAGCCCGGCTCGGGCGACGGGCGCTGGGAGGCCGTGGCCTCGCTCTTGGCCGACTGCGCCTATCTGGTCGCGGCGGGCGCGGGCGAGCGGCCCAAAACCGTGCTTCAGGAAAAGGGCATCCGGGTCATCGTGGCCGAAGGCGGCATCGAAGGCCTTGTGGATGTGCTGTATGGCGGCGGCAAGAAAGGGAAGGGCAAGGGCAGATAGCCCGGCCCCACGCAAGCAACAACGCAACGGAGGACAATCATGGCCAAGCCCGAATATCACATTCTCGTCTGTCAAAGTTTTCGCGTGGGCGGCGACCCCAAGGGCGTCTGCCACAAGCAGACCGACGGCTTTCTGCAATATATGGAAGAAGAGATTCTTGACCGTGGACTGGACATCCTGATCTCCACCACCGGCTGCCTCAAGCAGTGCGACAACGGCCCGGTGATGGTGGTGCACCCCAACAACTGGTGGTTCGGCAAGGTGGACAGCGAATCCGCCATCGACGCCATTCTGGACGGCATCGAAGACGGCACCCCTGCCGCGGACTACCTGATTTATTAAGTCAAGAAGTTCTAACGGAACAACGGCGCAAGGATAGATATCATGGCGGCAAGGGACAGGCATATCCGTCCGGCGACGGCGGCTGACGTGGAGGCCATGGTCGGCCTTCTGAACGCCCTGTTCAGCATCGAGGCGGATTTCCAGCCCGATCCCGCCAGGCAACGCCGGGGGCTGCGCATGCTCCTGAGCGCGCAGACGGCCTGTGTACTGGTTGCGGAGATGGACGGTGAGGTGGCGGGCATGTGCACCTGCCAGCTCGTGGTCTCCACGGCAGAGGGTGGATTCTCCGGACTGGTGGAAGACGTGGTGGTGGCCGATTCCCGCCGTGGCGGCGGGATCGGCCGCGCCCTCCTCGACGCGGCCACTGCCTGGGCCGTGGAGCGGGGCGCCACGCGCCTGCAACTCCTGGCCGACGCGGACAACGCCCCGGCATGCGCTTTCTACTCCCATATCGGTTGGACCGGCACCAGGCTCGTATGCCTGCGCCGCGTTCCCTGACCCAACGGCTGCAAGACAGAGGCGGTAGGCATCATGACCGTGACCATACTCGAAGAACGCAAGGACCAGATCCACAGAACGGGCGAGGGCGCCTTTGCCCTGGCGTGCAACAGGGAAAGCCTGGCCGGAGCCGTAAGCCAGCGCGCCTGCGTGTTCTGCGGCTCCCGCGTCGTGCTCTATCCCATAGCCGACGCGCTGCATCTGGTGCACGGCCCCATCGGCTGCGCGGTGTACACCTGGGACATCCGGGGCGCGCTCTCTTCCGGCCCCGAACTGCACCGTCTCTCCTTTTCCACGGACCTGCAGGAAAAAGACGTCATCTTTGGCGGCGAAAAGAAGCTGGAGGCCGCGCTCAACGAGCTTATCGACCGCCACGCGCCCAACTGCGCCTTTGTCTATTCCACCTGCATCGTGGGCATCATTGGCGACGACCTGGAGGCCGTGTGCCGCCGCGTGTCCGAGGCCAAGGGCATCCCGGTCCTGCCCGTGCAGTCCGAAGGCTTCAAGGGCAGCAAGCGCGAGGGCTACCTGGCCGCGTGCAAGGCCATGTTCCGCCTCACCGGCACGGGCGACGTGTCCGACGTCTCCCCCGTGTCCATCAATATCCTGGGCGACTTCAACCTGGCGGGCGAAATTTGGATCATCCGCGACTATTTCAAGCGCATGGGCGTGCAGGTGGTGGCCAACATCACCGGCGATGGCCGCGTGGCCGACATCCGCCGCGCCCACGGCGCGGGCCTCAACGTGGTGCAGTGCTCCGGCGCGACCATGGACCTGGCCAAGATGATGAAGGAGGCCTACGGCACCCCCGTGATCCGCGCCTCCTACCTCGGCATCGAGGACATGGCCGAGTCGCTGTACGCCGTGGCCGAGTTCTTCAAGGACAAGGATCCCGGCATCGTGGCCCGCACCCGCGCCCTGGTGAAGGACGAACTTTCGAAGCTCTATCCCCAGTTGCAGGCCTTCCGCCGCGACCTCATGGGCAAGAAGGTCGCCATCTACGTGGGCGGTGCGTTCAAGGCCTTCTCCCTCATCAAGGCCTTCCGCCACCTGGGCATGCATGTGGTCATGGTCGGTTCCCAGACCGGCACCGAGGAGGATTATGCGGAACTGGCCACCATCTGCGACCCCGGCACCATCATCGTGGACGACGCCAACCCCCTCGAACTCTCGGCCTTCATCAAGGAGAAGGACGTGGATGTGTTCGTGGGCGGCGTCAAGGAGCGCCCCATCGCCTTCAAGCTGGGCGTGGGATTCTGCGACCACAACCACGAGCGCAAGGAAGCCCTGGAAGGTTTTGTCGGCATGTACAATTTCGCCAAGGAAATCCACGCCTCGGCCATGAGCCCGGTGTGGCGGTTCGTACCCCGGCGCGTGGAAGCCGCCCGGATCGTGGCGGCGGAAGCAGCCATAAAGGAAGGCGCGGCATGAGCACCAACTACATCTCCACCACCAACGCCTGCAAGCTGTGCACGCCCCTGGGCGCGGCGCTCGCCTTCCGGGGCATCGAAGGGGCCATTCCCTTCCTGCACGGCTCCCAGGGCTGCGCCACCTACATGCGGCGCTACATCATCAGCCATTTCCGCGAGCCCATGGACATCGCCTCGTCGGCGCTCGGCGAAAAGCACGCCATCTACGGCGGCGGCCCCAACCTGAAGAAGGGCATCCTGAACGTCATGGAGAAGTACGGCGCCACCCTCGTGGGCGTGGCCTCCACCTGCCTCACCGAGACCATCGGCGACGACGTGGCCCGCTACCTGGACGAATTCCGCCGCGAATTCAGCGACCTGGACCTGCCCGACATCGTGCACTGCGCCACGCCCAGCTACATGGGCACCCATATGCAGGGCTGGCACACCGCCATGCGCGCCACCGTGGAACAGCTGGTCACGGAAAAGGCTCCGGCCACGGGCCGCGTGAACATCATGCCCGGCCTCACCTCGGCGGCGGACCTGCGCCACTTGAAGGAAATATGCCGCGATTTCGGCATGACCCCCGTCCTTTTGCCCGACATCTCCGACACCATGGATGGCCAGGCATTGCTCGACTACGAAAAGATCCCCAGCGGCGGCACGCCCATCGCGGCCATCAAGGCCATGTCCGGTTCCGCCGGCACCATCGAATGCGGCCGCGTGCTGGCCGAAATGAAAACTGCGGGCACCAGCCTCGCCACCCGTTTCGGCGTGCCCCTGCACCGCATCGGCTCCCCCATTGGCCTGCGCGAGACCGACGCCCTGTTCGCCGCGCTGGAGGCCATCAGCGGACGCCCCACGCCGCGCCAACACCTGGCCGAGCGCGGCCGCCTGGTGGACGCCATGGTCGACGGCCACAAGTACATCTTTGGCAAGCGCGCCATCGTCTACGGCGAAGAGGATTTCGTCATCGGCCTCACCGCCTTCCTGGCTGAGATCGGCGTGCGCCCCGTACTCGTGGCCACCGGCGCCAAGGGCGTGCACTTGCAGCGGCACATCAACGACGTGTGCGACACCTTCATGCCCGACATGCCCCAGGTGCGCGAAGGCGCCGACTTCCACGACATCGCCGAGGAGGCCGAAACCCTGGCGCCGGACATCCTCATCGGCCACAGCAAGGGCTACCGCTACGCCGAGGCCTGGAACGTGCCCCTGGTGCGGGTGGGCTTCCCCATCCACGACCGCTTCGGCGGCCAGCGCATCCTGCACCTGGGCTACCGGGGCGCGCAGGAACTCTATGACCGCATTGTGAACGCCGTGTTGGAAAAGAAGCAGGCCGACAACCCCGTTGGATACGGATATATGTAAGGAGGCGGAATCATGAAGGACTTGACCAGACACCCCTGTTTCAACAAGGAATCCGCCGGAAGCTGCGGCCGCGTGCACCTGCCCGTGGCTCCCAAGTGCAACATCCAGTGCAACTACTGCAACCGCAAGTACGACTGCGTCAACGAGTCGCGCCCCGGCGTGACCAGCGGCGTGCTCACCCCGCCGCAAGCCCTGGCCTACATGGAAAAGGTGCTCGAAGCCGAACCGCGCATCACCGTGGCCGGCATCGCCGGACCCGGCGACCCCTTTGCCAACGCCCGGGACACGCTCGAAACCATGCGCCTGCTCAAGGAACATTACCCGGACCTCATCTTCTGCCTGTCCAGCAACGGCCTCGGCATCGCCCCGCACCTGGACGAACTGGCCTCCCTCGACGTGTCCCACGTGACCGTGACCCTCAACGCCGTGGACCCCGAAGTCGGCGCCAAGATCTACTCCTGGGTGCGCGACGGCAAGGTCGTCTATCGTGGCCGCGAGGCCGCCGAACTGCTCCTGTCCCGCCAACTCGCCGCCATCACGGGACTCAAGGAGCGCGGCATCCTGGTCAAGATCAACACCATCGTCATCCCCGGCGTCAACGACCACCATATCCAGGCCATCACCGACCTGGTGTCCACCATGGGCGTGGACATCATGAACCTCATCCCCATCAAGCCCACGGCGGACACTCCCTTTGCCTCGGTCATCGAGCCGGACAAGGACATGATCGCCAGCCTGCGCGCCGTGGCCGGACAAAAAATCAAGCAGATGACCCACTGCAAGCGCTGCCGCGCCGACGCCGTGGGCCTGCTCGGCAACGACAAGTCCGCCTCCCTGTGCGGCACGCTCCAGGCCTGCGCCGCGCTCAAGCCCCTGGCCGACTACCGCCCCTACGTGGCCGTGGCCACCCAGGAAGGCATGCTCGTCAACCTGCACCTGGGCGAGGCCGAATCCTTCCAGATCTGGGCCATGCGCAACGGCATGCCCGAAATGGTCGAGGAACGCCCCGCACCCAAGCCCGGCTGCGGCCCCAAACGCTGGGAAGAACTCGCCCGCACCCTCAAGGACTGCCGCGCCGTGCTCGCCAGCGCCATGGGCGAACAACCCCGCAAAATCCTCACCGACCTCGGCGTGGACGCGCACGCGGTCTCCGGCTTCATCGAACCCGCCCTGCAGGCCGTGTACGGCAACGGCGACATCAACCTGCTCAAGGGCCGCTCGCGCGGCGTGGGCTGCTGCGCCGCCAGCGGCGGCGGCTGCGCGTAGGGCAGAGAAGAGAAGAAACGGCAGGAAACGACAATGCCTCCGGCGGCCGGGGAAGGAACTTTTGAAAAAGTTCCTTCCCCGGACCCCATCCCCCAAACTTTTCAGTTGGGGGTGGGGTGATGTGGTGGCGCAAAGGGGGTCGCCCCGGCGTGGGGCGCGAAGGATCGTTCGTCGGTGTGAGGCAATTATGCCGCTCGCTGCCGATCCCGGCGGCGGAGGCGACAAGACGAGGAGGAAATCATGAAGAAAGAGACCATGGAGAAAATTTTCGAGTATGCGTCCATGCCGGTGCATGGCACGCTGTCCCGCAAGCTGCGGGGCGAGATCCAGTTGCAGGTGAACGACGGACCGGTGTTCCAGAACGCGGTGTTCTTTTTGGGTGAGGAATTCGTGCGCGTGACCGAGGAAAACGACGGCAAGAAGATCAACACCTATTACTGCTGGGACAAGATCGAGAGCGTGCGGACGATCAGCTAGGGCATTTTCGTCTTGAAACAAGACTTCCCCCTGAAACAATGGGGCATTGTTTCAGGGAAATGCTCAAGAGCATTTAACCCATTTCAAGGTTAAGATGTTCTAGCCAGCGCCCTGGCGCACGCCGCGCATATTTTCACGGTTGCGCAGTGTTGATGCATCTCCTGCGAAAACGCCGCTCCAGAAGGTCCGGGGCGGCGTTTCCATTTGGTGCTGCGGTCCGGGTCGGGCGCTGCTCCAGGTGCAAATCGTCCCCAAAGCCTTCATGGCGGCTCTCTTTCTTGCGTTTTTCAGCCACAAACTCTCCCTTTCCGCAAGCCCTTTTCAAAGGGGGAGCAGTATAAGTATACACACCCGCTTCTGCCCACGCGAGAAAGTGCACGCCTAACCCCCTCATCTATCCAACAACCCGCAGTTTTTGGAAAAGAGATGGGTGAGGGAGGGGGGTCTGGGGGGAGGGAGCGGGAAGAGAAAAACCTTTTTTCGCGTAGAAAAAGGTTTTTCTCTTCCCGCTCCCTCCCCCCAGCGCCGTTTCTTTATTCCGCGCGCCGCGCCGCGCCGCGCCGCGTTAGTTTCCGTTCCGTTCCGTGGCGCGTTCGGTGGCGTTGAGGGGTTCGAGGTT
>JBFWMG010000025.1:0-54272 GCA_050251715.1 Desulfovibrionaceae bacterium
TAAGGCCATGGTTCGATATTTTCTTTTTAATGTGTATGGCCTGGGGCGAACGGGGGGGTGGGGAGAGTGGGGTAAACCCCTTTTTGTGCGCGAAAATTGGGGTTTCCCCCTCTCTCCCCTCCCCCCGGACCCCCCACCCCTCTCACCTCCTTCCCCAAAAACTGCGGGTTGGGGGAGATGGGGCGGCGGGAGCGCCAAGTTGAGAGCTTGTTGTTCGGTTTCAGGAGAAGCGGGAGAGTGGAAAACGGAAAATCCCGCCCCTCGTTTCCAGAAGGACGCCTACACGGTTTGGCCGCGAGAATAAAGAGGGGCGGGCTGGACGAGATCGGGCCAGCCATTTTGCTTTTCCGCTTTTCTTCCCTACTCATACAACCGGGAACCGGGGTTTGGGGCGGCAGCCCCAATGGGGGCAGTTCAGAATTTACATTGCTTGGTGGGTTTCGAGAGGGATGGGGTGTCGTTTCCCATCCCTCTCGAAACCCACCTTGCCTTGGAAATACTGGACTGAAGGCGCACGCACGCCCTACCGACCCGCCGCTTTCCTGCCCTTCAATCCACCGAATCCATCGCGCCGCGAACTTATCCGAGCCAACGCCGTCTGCGCGCCAAACGGGTGCAGCGTCGTCACGCTGCCGAGGTCCAGGCCGACTAGCCGTTAGGTGAGCGTAGCGAACCTTACGGATATCGAGAGCAGAGATGCGAGCAGCCCTGGTCGCGCGCAGCGCGAAATCTTCCTCCGTTTCCCGTTGCGCGAGCAAAAAAAAGGAGGGCGTTTGTGCGCCCTCCTTCAATGCGTATGGCGTGCGCGGGTTAGATGCGGTCGCAGACCAGCGTGCCCATTTCCTTGCAGCCGACCATTTTGCAGCCTTCGCTACGGATGTCGCCGGTGCGGTAGCCTTCCTTGAGCACGGATTGGACCGCGTCGTCGATGGCCTGGGCTTCGTCCATGAGGCCGAAGGAGTGGCGCAGCATCATGGAGATGGAGAGGATGGTGGCCAGCGGGTTGGCCTTGTCCTGGCCCGCGATGTCGGGGGCGGAGCCGTGGATGGGTTCGTACAGGCCGGGGTTGGCCGCGCCCAGCGAGGCGGAGGGCAGCATGCCGATGGAGCCGGTGATGACCGATGCCTCGTCGGACAGGATGTCGCCGAACAGGTTGCCGGTGACCATGACGTCGAACTGGGACGGGTCGCGCACGAGTTGCATGGCGGCGTTGTCCACGTACATGTGGGTCAGTTCCACGTCCGGGTATTCCTTGGCCAGGTCGATGATGACCTCGCGCCAGAGTTGGGACACGTCGAGCACGTTGGCCTTGTCCACGGAGCAGACCTTGTTGCGGCGTTTGCGGGCGGCCTCGAAGGCGACCTTGCCGATGCGGCGGATTTCGTCCTCGCGGTAGACCATGGTGTTGAAGGCCACGCGCTGGCCGTCGCGCACTTCCTCGCCGCGCGGCTCGCCGAAGTAGATGCCGCCGGTGAGTTCGCGCACGACCATGACGTCGATGCCGCGCGCCACGATGTCGGGGCGCAGGAAGCAGGCCTGGGCCAGTTCGGGGAAGAGCGTGGCGGGGCGCAGGTTGGCGAACAGGCCGAGCGCCTTGCGGATGCCCAAGAGGCCGCGTTCGGGGCGGATGGATTTTTCGATGGTGTCCCATTTGGGGCCGCCCACCGCGCCCAGCAGCACGGCGTCGGACGCCTTGCACTTGTCGATGGTGTCCTGGGGCAGGGGGCTGCCGGTGGCGTCGATGGCCGCGCCGCCGATGAGGGCGTCGGCGTAGGAGACGGTGTGGCCGAACTTTGCGGCTACCTTGTTCAGGGCGTTGACCGCCTGGGGTACGATTTCGGGCCCGATGCCGTCGCCGGGCATGAGGCAGATGGCTATGTTCATGGAAGGCTCCTTTATGGTGGTTGGAGCGTCCTGGCCTTGAAAAAGGCTAGATGCTCTTCTGCATTTTTTTGAAAGAATGGTTCATTATTTCAGCTCGCCACATTGCTTCAATGTGACAATGCGCTACCGGGCGGGCTCGCTTATGAAGAGCGACGCGCCCTCTCGCACATGCAGTTTGGTGGCGATGACCGGGCACTTGGCCTTGAAGGCGTAGTACACGGGCGGCAGGCCCGGCCAGGGCGTGCCGTACAGGGATTCCAGGTTGCCCTGGCCCTTGCTCACGATGCAGTCCGCGTCGGCCATGCGCGCGGCGAAGCCGGGCGTGACGCGCGAGCGCACCGTGCCGGGCGCGTCGGAACCGGAGCTGACCACCTCGCACAGGGCGTCCATGCCCACGAACGCCGCGTCTTCGAGCGTGGCGTCGTTGAGGATGGGCGCGCCGCGCACGGCGTAGGTCACGGCGCAGCCCCGGCCCTTGAGCTGGCGCACCAGCAGGGTGTCCAGGCCGATTTCGCCCGCGTTGTCGCCCAGGATGAGCACCCGCGCCCCGTCGCACGCCGCGTGGGCAAAGGCCGTGTAGGCGTCGCCGTTGCCGTGTGCGCCGGAGAACACGTGGGTCTCGTCGGCCAGGGCGTGCTCCCAGTCAAAGGCGTGGTCCACGCCCGCGTCGATGTAGTTGCCGATGATGGCCAGGGCCAGGGCCGCGTGCAGCGGGTCGGGCGATGCGGCCACCACCCCGGCGAGGCCGGGCAGCAGATCGAGCACGCGGGTGTTGGCCGCGTGCTTGTGCGCGGCGTAGGGATCGTCCACGCCGGCCAGGCGGGTGGCCATGGGGTACAGGTCTCCCGCCAGGCAGGGCGCGGGCCGGGTCAGGTCGGCCTCGGCCAGGTAGGCGGCCCAGGCGCGCACCGTGGCCTCGTGCGCCGCGCCGTTGTCCGGCGCGGCCACGCGCGCGGCCTTGAGCGCCTGCCGCAAAAAGCACGGCAGGCAGTCCAGGCTTGTGTGCACGGCTAGGCCCGTTCGGCCAGGCGCGCCTTGACGTAGGGCACCAATCCGCCCTTGTCCAGGATGCCCTGCATGAACGGCGGCACGGGCTGGCAGGTAATGGTCTTGCCCGTGGTCAGGTTCTGGATGACGCCCTTTTCCACGTCCACTTCCAGGCTGTCGCCGTCGCCTATGAGCGCCACGTCGTCGTCGATTTCCAGCAGGATGAGGCCCATGTTGAAGCCGTTGCGGTAGAAGATGCGCGCAAAGCTGTGCGCGATGACCACCGGGATGCCCGCGCCGATGAGCGCGATGGGCGCGTGCTCGCGGGACGAGCCGCAACCGAAGTTCATGCCCGCGACCATCACGTCGCCGGCCTTCACCCGCTTGATCCAGCCGGGCTCCAGGCCTTCCATGCAGTTGGCGCCGAGTTCGGCGGCGTCGGTGGTCACCAGGAACCGCGCCGGGATGATGGCGTCGGTGTCGATGTGGTCGCCCACTTTATGCGATGTTCCCTTGATTGCCATGATTGCTCCGTTTCCGGGTATATGGGGCGTGCCGGTTAGTGCTTGATGCCCCGCGTGTCCATGAAATCCTCGACCGCCTCGCGCGCGATTGCCTGCGCCAGGGCGGCGGGCTTGTAGTTGTTCCAATCCGCATTGCAGCTGAAGGCCAGAAGCACCTCGCCGGACCGGATGTCCACCACCCGGGCCGAGTAGGCCACGGTGGACACCGGCTTGTCATAGTCGCCTTCGCGTTCGGCAAAGGCCGACAGGTCGCCCACGAGCAGGGCGTCCACGCCCGCCTCGTTCACCAGGCGCACGTCGCGGTCGGCCAGCACCTGTTGCCAGGTCGTGCCGAACTTGGCCATGACCTGGTTCACCACGGTGCGCTCCACCAGGGTGACGCCGGGCACGCGCATGAGTTCGGCGGCCAGGGCGTCGGCCACAATCGCGCCGTTGGGGTCGGTGGCGGGGGTGAACGGCACCACGCCGATGCGTACGCCTTCCGCAGGGAAGGCGGGTGACACCGAGAGCACCGGGGCCGCGCTTTTGGTGGCGCAGCCTGCGGCGAGTGCCAGCATGAGCAGGCAAAGCGTCAGGATCAGATGCGGCGCATGTCTATTGGTCATGATCGTCCCCCTTGGTGGTGCTTGGGTTGCAACAAGGCGTTCCTACAGTTTGGCCGGGTTGGTGATGACGCCGGTGATGGCGCTGGCCGCGGCCACGGCGGGTCCGGACAGGTAGACCTCGGATTCGAGGCTGCCCATGCGGCCCTTGAAGTTGCGGTTGGTGGTGGCCAGGCTGCGTTCGCCGCCCGCCAGGATGCCCATGTGGCCGCCCAGGCAGGGGCCGCAGGTGGGCGGTCCCACCACGCAGCCCGCGTCGGCGAAGATCTCCAGCAGGCCTTCCTTGAGCGCCTGTTTCCAGATGCCGGGGGTGGCGGGCAGCACGATGGCGCGCACCTTCTTGCTCACGCGCTCGCCGCGCAGGATGGACGCGGCCTCGCGCAGGTCGGAGATGCGGCCGTTGGTGCACGAGCCGATGATGACCTGGTCGATGCGCAGGCCGCTCACCTCGTCCACGGGCTTGACGTTTTCCGGCAGGTGCGGGCAGGCCACCTGCGGCTGCATGCCGGACACGTCGAAGCGCAGCTCGCGCTCGTAGTGCGCGCCCTCGTCGGCGCGCAGCTCGCTGGCGCCGGGGCGCGAATGTTTGCGGCAATATTCCAGGGTCTTGGCGTCGGCGGGGAACAGGCCGCATTTGCCGCCCGCCTCGATGGCCATGTTGGCGATGGTCATGCGGCCTTCCACGGACAGCTGGTCAATGACCGAGCCGCCGAATTCCAGCGCCTTGTAGCGCGCGCCCGCCACGCCGATCTGGCCGATGAGGAACAGGATCAGATCCTTGCCGCCCAGGAATTTGGGCATTTCACCGGTGAAATCCACCTTGATGGTGGGCGGCACCTTGAACCAGGTCTCGCCCAGGGCCATGGCGCCCGCGATGTCCGTGGAGCCCATGCCCGTGGCGAACGCGCCCAGGCCGCCGTAGGTGCAGGTGTGGCTGTCCGCGCCCACCACGATGTCGCCGGGGCCGACAAGGCCCAGCTCGGGCAGGAGCGCGTGCTCCACGCCCGCGTCGCCGCCCTCGTAGTAGTGGGTCACGTTGAACTCCTCGGCAAAGTCGCGGGCGACCTTGACCTGCTCGGCGGAGTCGATGTCCTTGTTGGGCGTGAAATGGTCCATGACCAGGGCCACGCGGTCCTTGTCGAACACCTCGGCGGCGCCCATGGCGCGGAACGACTTGATGGCGAGCGGCGCGGTGATATCGTTGGCGAGCACCAGCGAGACCTTGCAGGAAACGATCTGGTTGTCCGCCGAGACCTCCTGGTCCGTGTGGGCCTGGAGAATCTTCTGGGCTAAAGTACGTTGCGGCATTCGGACTCCTCCTCCTTTTTGGCGAGTCTGTTCATCGCCGAGAGATACGCGAGCGCACTGGCGAAGATGATGTCGGGGTGGGCGCCGCGTCCCACGGCGGAGCGGCCTTCCTCTTCCACGCGCACGGTCACTTCGCCCAGGGCATCCGTGCCCCCTGTGATGGCGTTGACGCTGAAGCGTTTGAGGGTGGGGGTGCGCCCCACCACGGTGTTGATGGCGTTGTACACGGCGTCGATGGGGCCGTTGCCGAAGCAGGCGTGCTTGACCACCTGCGGCTCCTTGCCCGGCGCGTTCACGGTCATGACGACGGCGGCGGTGGGCGGCACGCCCATGTCGCCGCACTGCACGCTCATGTTCTTGAGCGCGAAGTGGTCGCGGATGCGGAAGACCTTTTCCAGCACGATGGCTTCCACGTCCTCGTCGTATATCTCGGTCTTCTTGTCCGCCAGCTCCTTCACGGTCTCGAACACGGTCTGCATCTGCTCGTCGGTGAGGGTGTAGTTCAGCTCGGCGAGTTTCTTGGTCAGGGCGTGGCGGCCCGAGTGCTTGCCCAGCACCAGCTCGGTCTTGTTCCGGCCTATGGAGGACGGGGTCATGATCTCGTAGGTGCGGCGGTCCTTGAGCATGCCGTCCTGGTGGATGCCGGACTCGTGGGCAAAGGCGTTGGCCCCGATCACGGACTTGTAGGGCGGGATGGGCTGGCCGATGATGCGCGAGAGCAGGCGGCAGCTGGGGTAGATCTGCTCGGTGACCACGCCGCATTCCAACTCGTAGTAGGCGGCGCGGGTGCGCAGGTTCATGACCACGTCCTCGAGCGCCGCGTTGCCCGCGCGCTCGCCGATGCCGCTGACCGTGACCTCGGCCTGGCGCGCGCCCGCCTTGAGCGCGGCCATGGTGTTGGCCACGGCCAGGCCCAGGTCGTTGTGGCAGTGCACGCTGAACACGGCCTTGGCGCTGTTGGGCACCGTGTCGATGAGGAAGCGGATGAGGTCGCCGAATTCGTCGGGCTGGGCATAGCCCACGGTGTCGGGGATGTTGATGGTGGTCGCGCCCGCGTCGATGGCCACTTCCACGATGCGGGCCAGGAAATCCCGTTCGGAGCGCGAGGCGTCCTCGGCGGAAAACTCCACGTTCCTGGTGTAGCTGGCGGCGCGGGTGACCGCGGCGCGGGCCATTTCCACCACCTCGTCGGGCGCCTTGCCCAGCTTGAACCGCATGTGCAGGGGCGAGGTGGCGATGAAGGTGTGGATGCGGGGATTGACGGCATGCTTGACCGCTTCCCAGGCCTGGTCGATGTCGCGCGGCATGGCGCGGCACAGGCCCGCCACCTGGCAGTTCCTCACCGCGCCGGCAATGGCCTGCACGGCCTCGAAGTCGCCCTTGCTGGCGGCGGGAAAGCCCGCCTCGATCACGTCCACGCCCAGGGTTTCGAGCTGGTGCGCCATGCGGATCTTCTCGTTCAGGTTCATGGTCGCGCCGGGCGACTGCTCGCCGTCGCGCAAGGTGGTGTCGAAGATGATGACTCGGTTCGACATGATATATCTCCTTGGGGGAGCCTGGAGCCGTGCGCCTGGCGCTCGGCCCGTGGCCGTTCTCATAACGTCGAGCAACAACATAACGCGTTTTGTGCTCTCCGTAATATACGCGCAAAGGGGAAAAGAAAACCCTGCACGCGATTGTCACATGGGCAATGGCGGACGAGCCGCCGCGAAGAGGGGGTGGGGGGATTACGAGAGCAGGGGCTCTCGTAGCAGGAGAGCCTCGATAATGGCGCAGGCCGCCAGGCGGGCGCGGTCGCCCTTGGGGGCGCGGATATGGCGGTGTGCGTGCGTGGTCATGGTGTTGTTCCGAAAGGCCTCTGTAGCCAACCGCGCCGGGAGAGTCAACCCCTGGCGCGGCATCCGTCAGCCCTTGATCGTGGAATCGCCCTTGCCGGGCTGTTCGCGCATGAGCTTGGGGTGGCGGCGGGGCATGAACACATAGGTGTAGATGGGCCCGGAGAAGACATAGACGATGAGGAAGATGAACCCGAGCAGCTTGGGCTGCGAGGCGATGAGCACGAAGAGCAGGATGACGGTGACCATGGACCCGAAGGGATGGGCCTTTATCATGCCGTATTCCTTGAACGAGGCAAAGCGCACCCGGCTGACCATGAGGAAGGAGAGCACGTAGGCCAGGATGAGGCATGCCATGGGCACGTGTTGCGCCATGTTGTCGGGCACAAAGGCGGTGAAGAAGACCAGGGTGGCCACGGTGCACGCCGCCGCCGGGATGGGCAGGCCGGTGAAGAACTTCTTGGAGGCCGTGGCGGACTGCACGTTGAACCGCGCCAGGCGCAGCGCGCCGCAGACCATGAACAGGAAGCAGGCCGCGATGCCCAGGCGGCCATAGGGCCGCAGGTGCCAGAAGTAGAGCAGCACCGCCGGGGTGACGCCAAAGGCCACCAGGTCGGCCAGGGAGTCGTACTGCACGCCGAATTCGCTGGCCGTATTGGTCAGGCGGGCCACCTTGCCGTCAAGGCCGTCGAACACCGCGCTGATGAGGATGGCCAGGGCGGCGTCCTCGTAGCGGCCGTTCACGGCCCACAATATGCCCAGAAAGCCCGAAAACAGGCTGGCCGTGGTCAGCAGGTTGGGCAGTATGTACACGCTCTTGCGCAGCTTGGCCGAGCGGGGCTGCTCGTCGGAAGGGGTCGGCCCGAGGGGATCGGTCATGTTATTCTCCGGCGGTGCGCTTGCTGGCCAGAATGGTTTGCCCGGCCAACACCTTGTCACCTATTCCTACTGCGGGAGTGTAGTCCTGGGGCAGGTAAAGGTCAACGCGCGACCCGAAGCGGATGAGGCCGTAGCGCTGGCCGCGCCCCAGCACGTCGCCCTCTTCGGCCCAGCACACGATGCGCCGGGCGATGAGGCCCGCGATCTGCACCATGGTCCAGCGGCCGCCGTGGGCGTCCACAATGCCCAGCGCGCACCGCTCGTTGTCCTCGGATGCCTTGTCGAACGAGGCGTTGAGGAATTTGCCGGGATAGTAGCGGATGCGCTCCACGGTTCCGGCCACGGCGCAGCGGTTCACATGCACGTTGAACACGTTCATGAACACGCATACGGCGGTGCGCTCCTCCCCGGTGATGGGGTCGCGCATGCGGCCGATCTTGACCACCTTGCCGTCCGCCGGGCTGACCGCCACCAGGGGGTCGTGGGTCGTGGACGGGATGACGCGCTCGGGATCGCGGAAGAAGTTGACGCTGAACACCGTGAGCGCCAGGGCCGCGCAGGCGGCTATCTCCCACTCCAGCAGGGCGAAGACCAGGGTGGCGAAAGCCGCCAGGAAGATGAAGGGAACGCCCTCGCGGGCAAGGGATACCGATGAGTTTCGCATGCTGCGACGCTATGCCAAAACCGGACTCAAGGCAACCGTGGGGCGGGGGGCAGATAGCGCGCAAAGGCCGTCTCGAACGCGGCGTGGTCCACGTAATGGATGGCGTGCATGCCCAGGCTCCGGGCCAAGGCCACATTGGCGGGCATGTCGTCGATGAACAGCGCGGCCCCCGGCGCCACGGCCATCTTGGCCAGGGCGTTGCGGAAGCAGGCGGGTTCCTGCTTGTGGAACCCCTCGTGCCAGGAGTTGAACACGCGGTCGAAGTGGCGGAAAAAATCCTGCTCCGCGTCCAGTTCGTCCAGCCAGGTGGTGTGATCGGAAAGGATGGCGGCGCGCATGCCCTGGGCGCGTACCGTATCCGCCAGCTCCAGCATGCGGGGCCGCACCCGGCAAAAGGGGGCTATGGCCGCCTTGAGCGCGGTGTCGGTGTCCGCGATGCCGGTGCGCTCGCGCAGCGCCCGCCAATAGTTGGCCTCGGTGTTCTTGCCGGTCAGGTAGCCGTGGTCGGCGTAGAACAGGGCCACGGCCTCGCGCACGACCATGTGCGGGTCAAGCCCGTGGCGATCGGCCACGGCAGCCAGTCCCCGGCCAAAGCCGTCCTCGGCCAGCACGCCGTTGAAATCGAAAAACACCACCTCGATGGGGTGGGGGGCGTCATGTGTCGCGGCTGTCATGGCGTGTCTTGGACGCGGCCGCGTCCGGGCGCGGCCGCAGGCTTGGCGCAAAGGGGTCAGCCCAGCTGGGCCAGCACCCGGCGCGGGTTTTCAAAGGCGGGATCCTGGTCCGCGGCGGCCTGCAGGTAGAAGCGCGCCTTTTCCTTGCGGCCGTTCTTGGCATAGAACAGCCCTATATTGTAGGCCACCACCGGATCGAGCGTGTGGAAATCGGAATTGATGGCCAGCGCCTGCTCGATGTACTCCAGCGCCAGGGTGAAATCCTTGCCCTCGGCACTGGCCATGGCCATGTTGTAAAACAGGTTTTCATCGTGGGGCGCAATCTTGAGCGCCTTGGAGTAGACGGTCACGGCCTCGCGCCACTTGCCCTGCTTGCGCAGGGAGATGCCGAGCTGGTTGAAGGTCTTGATGTCGGTCTTGTCCAGGGAGTCGCCCTTGGCGTCCAACGCCTTGCGGAAATAGTGCTCCGCCTTGCCGGGATTGGACGCGGTGTACACGTGGGCGATGCGGGTGGATATCTCCTCGATGAACGCCCCGGCCTGCCGGGTGGCCTCGCGCACGGCCATTTCAAAGAAGCGGTCCGCCTTTTCCTCGTTGCCCATCTGGACATGCACCGTGCCCATGTCCACCTTGCGGTCCACGTTGAGCGGGCTCAGTTTGTCCAGCTTTTCCAGATAGTCGAGGTAGTTCTCCATATCCCCCGTCTCCTGGTAGAACTCCGCCAGCTTTTTCAGCGGCTCCATGTACAGGTTGGAGCCTTCCTGGGCCTGCATGTAGGCGTCCAGCGCCTTTTCGCGTTTGCCCAGTCCCTTGTAGGCGTCGCCCATCATCATCAGGCCCGCGGCGCTGCCGGGTTTCAGTTCCAGCACCTTCTTCGCCAGCCGCAGGGCGTTTTCATAGTTTCCCTTGGTCAGCAGCACCTTGCCCGCCTCGATGATCTGTCCCAGCTTTCCCGGAGGTTTGACCGTGAAGGCGATCTTCTCGATGAGCGTGTTCATGGACACGGGCTTGGTGATGATGCTGTCCGCGCCTATTTCGTGCAGCAGCACCAGCTGCTGGCGTTCGGCCTCGTGGGTCAGGATGATGATTTTGATGTCGGGAAAGGCGTTCTTGAGCTGGCGCACGAGAAAGCTCGCCTCGCCCTGATCGAGCTGGCGCTCCAGGAAAACGACCAACCGCTTGCGACGATTGGATATGTCGTTTATTTCCTTGATTATCTTTGTCGAATCGCTCACCACGGACACGCAGTCGGCGTTGATGCCCAACTGTTTGCTCATGGTGCCGCGCAGCACGGAGTTGAACACGCTGTCGTTGCCGGCGACCAGGAAATAGCCTGATTCCTTGGTCACGAAGTCAACGACGATGTTTTCAACCTGTCGGATCTTGTCAGCTGGAGTAGCCACGGCGATCTCCCTCGTTTGGCAGCCCATGCCCCCCATATGTTCGCGCGGTCAGGCCATGCGTGTGTGCCGCATGACCATGCGCCGCGAAAAATCCCGTACCGCAGTATACACGATACCCCTGGGCGCGTGTCAAAAAAAGTCCCGGAAAACGGCGCGGCGTCCGGCGCGCCATTGCCGGGTGCGTCCCGGCAGACTGCCGCCACACGTTCCCGTGGCCTCTTGGCGGTGCTGGCCGGCGAACACATGGTTTCGCCGACACGTGCGCGGCATGGCGTCCCCCGGGGCGGCCCATGCCGCGGCGCGCCTTTGGGACGCGTGCGGGCGGTGTCGCGACAGCCCGCTAGAAGACCTGTTTCAGCAGCTCCTCGCCGCTGGTGGAGGTGTCGCCGCCCGCTTCCGGGGGCGCGTCCGCCGTGCGGGTGGGCTCTGTGCCCACCTTGAAGGGCAGGAAGTAGTTGGTCTGCGACGCGGGCGTGGCCAGCAAGCCGGTCTGGCCGTCGATGCGCACGTGCACGATGCCGGGCGGGGCCGGGAAATCCTCCGCGGGGTAGTCCTCTTCCACGGCGCGGCGGTACTCCACCCAGATGGGCGAGGCGGCCCGCGATCCGGTCTCGTACTTGCCCATGGGCTGCACCTGGTCAAAGCCCACATACACCCCGCTGAGCAGGTAGGGCGAAAAGCCCATGTACCAGGCGTCCTGCTCGTCGTTGGTGGTGCCGGTCTTGCCCGCCACCGGGCGGTGCAGCACCCTGGCGCGCCAGCCCGTGCCGTCCTGCACCACTTCCTTGAGCAGCGAGTCCATGATGTACGCGGTCTGCGGGCTCATGGCCTCGGTCACCACGGGGTCGTTGCGCATGAGCTCCTCGCCCCAGGCCGAGGTGGCGCGCAGGATGATGCGCGGCTTGATGCGTGTGCCGCCGCGCGCGAACGTGGTGTAGGCGTGGCAGAGATTGAGCGGCGTCACGGCCACGGAGCCCAGGCTCACGGACAGGTTGGGTTGGAAGTCGCCCTCCAGCCCCATGGCCTTGGCCCGTTCGATGATCTTTTCGATGCCGATCTTCTGGGCCACGCGGATGGTGACCAGGTTGCGCGACTTGACCAGCGCGGTGCGCAGCAGCGTGGGGCCGTAGAACACGCCCTCGTAGTTTTCGGGCCGCCAGATCGTGTCCGTGGTGAAGTCGGTGTACACGATGGGCGCGTCGAGCACCACGGACGCGGGGGTGAGGCCGTTGTCCATGGCCGTGGAGTAGACAATGGGCTTGAAGGCCGAACCGGGCTGGCGGAAGGCCTGGGTGGCGCGGTTGAACTGGCTGGTCTGGAAGCCGAAGCCACCCACCAGGGCCACCACGCCGCCGTCCTTGGGCTCCATGGACACCAGCGCGCCCTCCACGTCGGGCATCTGCTCCAGGGCGAAGTTGAGGGGAATCCAGCCCTGGGCCTGATAGGCCTTGTCGGCCAGGGTCTTGGCGTCGGGCGTGACCACCGAGGCCCACACCACGTCGCCGGGCGCGACCACGAGCCGTGCGTCCGTGATCTTGTGGGCCTCTTCCGGCGCCCGGTCGGGATCGGGTTTGCGGCACCAGGACATGGTGTGCACGCCCATCCAGCCGGTCCATTGTCCCGTGGCCACGTGCGCGCCCTTTTCGGACACCTCGGTCACCAGCACCTGCACCCAGTCCGTGGGCGCTTCCACCACCGTGCCGTTCTGCACCAGCCCCGCGCCAAAGGTGGCGTTGGTCTGGGCCAGCACCGGCTTGCCGTCCACGCGGGCCAGCAGCCAGGGGCCAGGGGTGTAGACGTGATCCGGCTCCTCGGGCTGGGGCGCCTTCTTTTCCTTGAGGAACGCGGCGTATTCCGCCTTTTCGAGATGCGCCGCCGGGCCGCGCCAGCCGCGCCTGCGGGTGGAGTCGATGAGTCCGTTGCGCAGCGCCTTTTCCGCGGCGGCCTGGTGTTTCAGGTCCACGGCGGCGTAGACGTGCAGCCCCGACTCGTACACCGCGTCCTCGCCGTAGCGGTCGAGATCCAGGCCGAGTTTCTTGGCGTTTTCCTCGCTCAGGTATTCGATGAGCCTGCGCCGCACCTCTTCAAGGTAATAGGCGCCCAGTTTCCAGGAGGGGTCGGGCATGCTTTTGTATACAATGGGCTGGGCAACGGCCAGGTCGTAGTCGGCCTGGGTTATCCACTTGAGTTCCAGCATGTTGCGCAGCACATACAACTGGCGGGCGCGGGCCGCCTCGGGGTGGCGCAGGGGGTTGTAGCGCGAGGGCGCCTGGGGCAGCCCGGCCAGGATGGCGCTCTCGGCCAGCGTCAACTGGCCGACGTGCTTGCCGAAGTAGGTGCGCGCCGCAGCCTCCACGCCATAGGAGCGCGCGCCCAGGAAGATCTGGTTCAGGTAGATGGTGAGGATCTCGTCCTTGTTCAGGTAGTGTTCGAGCCGGTAGGCGAGAATCGCCTCCCTGATCTTGCGCTCGTAGCTTTTTTCCGAGGTGAGCAGCAGGCGCTTGATGATCTGCTGGGTGATGGTGCTGCCGCCCTGCTTGATGCCCCCGGCCTGGAGATTCTTGTACATGGCGCGGGCAATGGCGGTCAGGTCCACGCCCTCGTGCTCGTAAAAGGAGCTGTCCTCGGAGGCGAGAAAGGCCTTGGCCAGGTGCGGCGGCATTTCGTCCAGGCGCACGAGGAAGCGCTTTTCACGGTAAAAGTAGCCGAGCACCTGGCCGTCGCGGGCATGGACCGTGGTCACCAGGGGCGGGCGGTAGTCGGTTATCTTCTTGAAGCCCGGCAGCCCGTCCGACGCCCACATGTAGAGCATGATGGAACCGCCGGCAACGCCGATGCCCGCCAGGGCGAAGAGCACGGCGCAGACAATGAGGAACTTTTTCATTTTTTCCGCCTGGACATCGCCGCAACGGGCGACGCCATATCTTTTTCAGGGGGCAGCCCCCAGGCCAGGCGCAGCCTGCCGTACAGGTGGCGCACCTCGGCCTCGGTCATTCCCATGGTGTCGAAAAGAGCCCGCACCACCCGGGCCTGGCGCACGGCCAGGCAATAGGCGGGCTTGAACAGCGTGATCCGGTCGCCGAATACCCAGAAGGGAAAGATTCTGCAATAGGTGGGCCGTACCTCGTTGGGCAGGATGCAGCCGTCCGGGCCGCGAAAGGCGCAGTCGCCGTCGTCGCGCGTGGCCAGGCGCAGGTGCTCGCCGTGGGAAGGGAACAGCGCCTCCACACGCTCGTGCTCACCGGGGAACAGGTGGCGCAGGCTGGCCAGAAACGCCGGCGAGTTGCGTTCGTGCGCGAAAAAACCCTTGTCCGGCACATGGTCGAGGATGCGTTGCCATTCCAACGGAGACAGCGGGAAGGTGTGCTCCTCGCTGCCGGGCAGCAGATGGCAGCAGGTCGGGCCTTGGCTGGCGCAGGCAACGCAGATGTGCGGGTTGGTGGTCGGGAGCATGGTTTGTTCCACACCTTAAGGCATCGTAACTTTGAAAAAGATTAGATGTCCTTATGCATTTTGTTGAAATAATACTTCATTATTTCAAGTCCTTGCATTGTTTTAATGTTAAAATGCGTTAGAAATCCGAGTGAGCGTCCTTGGCGAATGCGGGCCAGGGGCCGTGGTAGTTGCGGCACAGCCAGATGGTGAATTTCCGGGCTGGCTGGCCTCTGTGCTTTGTCTGATACCGGATAACACGCACGGTATCAAACAATGCGCCCTCTGGCGGGACGAGGGGTGGCGTATATGCGTCAAATCCCTTGCGCACGAAAATGGCGTCCCACCCCTTCTTGCCGTCGTCGTCCGGCGTGGACCACAGGTCGTACTGGTTCATGCGGCGGCCAAAATCCGCGCAGTAGGCATGGGGCTGCCCCGGCGCATAGAACGCCAGCGCGGCGGTCATGGTGTAGGATTCGCCAAAGAAGAACACCCGTTGCGGGTCCGGAAACTCGCTGCGCGCCAGGGCGTCCACGGCTTGGCCCAGATCCGACCACCCCTTGAGCCGCAGGGTGGGGTTGATGGTGTCCGGCAGGGGCAGCCAGTTTTGCAGGTGCAGCGCGCCAAAGACCAGGCAGGCGAGGCAGGCCAGGGTGGCGGCGGCCTTCCTGCGCCGGGGCCAGGCTGCGGCCAGGAAACGGTCGCAGGCCAGGCCCGCCAGGATGAGCCCGCCCGCGTAGCTGACGGCGGACCAGTTGGGATAGATCTTCTTGTGGAAGCTCCAGACCAGGAAGAAACCCCACACCAGCCAGAACGAGGGCGCAAGCAGCCATGGCTCGCGGGGATCGGTCTCCTCCCGCGCATAAAAGTGGGCCAGCGGCTTCTTGCGCAGCACGGCCTTGGCCGCGCCCCACGCGCCCAGCAGCATGAAGGCGAACCACCAGGGCGTGAGCAGCCCTATCTGGGAGCCCATGTATTCGGGAAAACGGTCGAAACGGATGAACGGCGCGTTGGAGGCCGCCACGCCCGCCTGCCCGGCCACATGGCGAAACCCCACCCAGTCGTTGCCCATGTTCCAGGCCAGGATGGGCAGAAAGCCGATGGCCGCGCCCAGCAGCATGGCCGCCCAGGCGCGGGCGTAGAAGCCGCGCGGAGCCAGGCCGTGGCGGCGCAGGCCCACCATGTACACGGCGGCCACGGCCAGGAAGGCGAGCATCATGTACTTGGCCAGCACGCCCACGGCCATGCACAGCGCCAGCAGGACCAGGGGCGTGGTGTTGCGTTCGTCGCGGCTGGCCGCGTGCAGGCAGCACATGGCTCCCAGCCAGCAGGCCAGCAGCGGGTTGTCCGTGGTCATGAGCACGCCCGAGGCCAGGAAGAGCGGCGTGCCGTTGGCGATGACCAGCGTGACCAGCGCGGCGCGGGGCTTGCCCATCTGCACGGCCATGAGGCGGTAGAGGAAAATCTGGATCAGCAGCGAGCCCGCCACGGCCATGATGCGCACGCCCAGCTCGGTGTTGCCGCACACGGCGGAGCCAAGGGCGATGCACCAGGCGATGAGCGGTCCCTTGGAGTAGTAGGAAAGTTGCAGGTGCCGGGTCCAGTCCCAGTACTGGGCCTCGTCCTGCACCAGGTCGAGCTGGTGCGTGGCCACGAACCAGAACCGGACCAGGGTGGTGGCGCAGATGATGGCCGTGGCCCAGAACGCGGGTCTGCGACCGAAAAAGGTGTCTGTCACGCGGTATCCTTGGGATGTGCTGTGGGGTGCGTCGTCTGGGTGGTGTTTTATCCCCTCCGGGGCGGGGTGTCCAGGTGCGCCGCAGCCCGGAGGAGGCGGGTCAGGGCGGGTCAGGGCGGGTCAGTCCCAGTCCTCGATGCCGCGCCCGTGCCGCCACGAGCAGGGCGGGCGTACGCCATGGGCCTTGGCCGCGTCCATCACCTGGGACGGTGGGCCGCACAGCACCAGGCGGCCCTTGTCCAGCACGGCCAGCCGGTCGGCCAGGTCGGCCATGGGTTCCAGGTCGTGGGCCGACACGATCTGGGTCAACCCCTGGCCGCGTCCCTGGGCCAGGATGTCCCGCATCTCGCGCATGGCGGGATAGTCGAGGCCGCTGAGCGGCTCGTCCAGCAGCAGCACGCCCGGCCTGGCGGTCAGGGCCGTGGCCAGGCAGAGCTTGCGTTTCTGGCCGTGGGACAGGGTGTGCACGGGCCGGTCCAGGCTGTAGTCCAGGCCAAAACGCCGCGCCAGGGCCAGGGCCGTGTCGCGGGCCGCCGCATCGTCCGGGGCAAGGCCCAGAAACAGGTCTTCGGCCACCGTGCCGCCCAGCATTTGCAGGTCCGCGTCCTGCAGCACCAGGCGCGCGACGCCGCGTATGGCGCGTTCGTCGCCCGGCGAGGTATGCCCGGCCACGCGCACCGTGCCCGCCGTGGGCGCGAACAGGCCAGCCAGAATGGCCAGCAGCGTGGATTTGCCGCTGCCGTTGGCCCCGGCCAGCACCACCAGTTCGCCCGCGGCCACGTCCAGGGACACGTCGCGCAGCACGGGCGGTTCGTCCCGAAGGGCGCCCGCATAGGCGTAGCACAGGTCGCGGATGGCGATCATGCGGGCAGCAGCCTCTGCCGCGCCAGGGCGCGCAGGGTGAGCGCCGCCGCGACCGCCTTGATGGCCAGGCCGGGCAGGAAGGGCACGAGCCCCACGCTCACGGCCTTGGCGAACGAGGCGTTGATGGCGTGCATGAGCCACGCCAGCCCGCAGGCATAGAGCACCGCGAATCCGGCCAGGCCGATGAGCAGGGTGCGCACCACGCCGGGCGCGGCGTCGCGGGGCTTGCCCAGGCCGCAGACCACGGCGCAGCATACGAATCCGGCCAGATAGCCGCCCGTGGGGCCGAGAAACACGCCCAGCCCGCCCTTGCCCCCCGCGAACACGGGCAGGCCGATGGCTCCGGCGGCCAGATAGAGCAGCACGCACACCCCGCCGCGCACCGGGCCCAGGATGAACCCGGCCAGGAGCACGAAATAGGTTTGCAGGGAAATGGGCACCGGTCCGATGGGGATGTGCAGGTAGGCGCCCGCCGCGATGAGCGCGGCCAGGGCTGCGGTCCACACCTGGCGGTGCAGCGGGGACAGGGGGGCGTCGTGCATGGACTCCTCGGCATGGGGGATGGGTTGGGAAGGCCGCACCTTTCCATGAACCCCACAGGCCGTCAAGCCGTGCCGGAGGGCGCGGCCTTTGGACACGAGGGCGCGCCGGGCAAGGACAGACGCATTCGCCGGTTTACAAACCGGCCCGGCCCGGCTAGACCTCGGGCCATGGCGTTCCCCGATTTCTCCACAGTGCTTGCCGAGGCCAGGCAGGCGTTGCTGGTTCCGGCCTGCGGCCGCACCTGGCGTGTGGAGCGCGTGGCGGACCTGGAGACGCTGTGGGCCGCCATAGGCGATGACGACGACCCCTTTCTGGAGGACGAGCGCCTGCCCTACTGGGTGGAACTGTGGCCGTCGAGCCTGGCGTTGGCCGACTGGCTGTACGCGCAACGGGAGCGCATCGCGGGGCGGACGTGCCTGGACATGGGGTGCGGCCTGGGGCTCACGGCCATGGTGGGCGCGCACCTGGGGGCGCGGGTGGTGGCCATGGACTACGAATGGCCCGCCGTGTGCTTTGCCCGCCACAACGCGGTGCGCAACCTCGCCTCTCCCGCCGCGCTTCCGTGCGTGGCGCAGATGGACTGGCGCGCCCCGGCGGTGCGGCGCGGGGCGTTTTCCCGCCTCTGGGCCGGGGACGTGATGTATGAAAAACGGTTCATAGAGCCGGTGGCCGCGTTTTTGGACCACGCCCTGGCCCCGGACGGCGTGGCCTGGGTGGCGGAACCGGACCGGAATGTGTATAAGGAGTTCCGGGAACATATGGCCGGGCGCGGCTGGCATTGCGAGAAACGCCATACGGCGCGGCGGGAACCCATTCCGCCCGATCCCACGCGCACCGTGCTCACCACCGTCAACATTTGGGAACTGGCGCGGCCGTAGCCCGCGCGCCGCAGGAGCTTGCATGGGACAGACCATACGTTTCGGCGTTTCGCTCGACTCCGAACTGCTGGACAAGTTCGACGCCCTTTGTGAGGAACGGTGCTACCAGACCCGGTCCGAAGCCATCCGCGACCTCATCCGCAACACCCTGATCCAAAAGGAGTGGGAGGATTCGGACAACGAGATCGCGGGCACCCTGACCCTGGTCTACGACCACCACAAGTCCGATCTGGCCCAACGCCTCACCGAGATCCAGCATGACGACCACGAGGTCATCATCACCTCCCTGCACGTGCATCTGGACCACCACAACTGCCTGGAAGTGCTGGTGCTCAAGGGCGTGGGGCAGCGGGTGCACAACCTGAGCCAGAAGCTCATCTCCACCAAGGGCGTGAAGCACGGCAAGCTGACGCTGACCACCACGGGACAGGATATTGTCTGACATGAGAGACGTGCAGAGCGGGCCCGCGCGGGTGCCCATGCCCGTGGACCGGGTGGGCGTGCGCGGGCTGCAACTCCCCCTAGTGGTGCGCGACCGCGCCCGTGGCCGCCAGCATACCGTGGCCAGCGTGGACCTGGGCGCGGATCTGCCCGCGTCCTTCAAGGGCACGCACATGAGCCGCTTTGTGGAGGCGTTGGAAAACTGGTCCGAGGATCTGGACTACCAGACGCTCAAGAACCTGCTGGCGGACATGCTGGCGCGGCTTGAGGCCCGCAAGGCCTACGCGGTGTTCCGCTTCTCCTATTTTTTGCGCAAGGCCGCCCCGGCCACGGGCGGGCCGGGACTCATGCCCTATGCCTGCGTGCTCACGGGCGAACTGGGCGTGGACGACCCGCGTCCCACCTTTGTGCTCGATGTGGAGGTGCCGGTCATGACCGTGTGCCCGTGCTCGCTGGCCATCAGCGACGAGGGCGCGCACAGCCAGCGCGCCGTGGTGCGCATCACCATCCGCTCCACCGGGTTCGTGTGGATCGAGGAACTCATCGACATGGCCGAGGCCGCAGGCTCCTCGCCCGTGTACACCCTGCTCAAGCGCGAGGATGAAAAGGCGGTCACCGAGGCGGCGTTCGCCAACCCCACCTTTGTGGAGGACGTGGTGCGCCACGCGGCCAGCAGCCTGGAGGCGCACGCCCAGATTTCCTGGTATCGCGTGGAGGTGGAGAGTTTCGAGTCCATCCACAACCACAACGCCTTTGCCGTGATTGAGGGCTGCGCCCGCCACGAGGGCTGACCCGGCGGGCGGCATAATGCCGCTCAGGCTGCTGACAAAGCCCCGGGGGAAGGGGAGAGGAAAGGGAAAACCCCTTTTTCGGCGAAAAAAGGGGTTTTCCCTTTCCTCTCCCCTTCCCCCGGACCCCCATCCTCTCTCCTATCTCTTTCCCCAAAAACTGCTGGCTGGGGAGGAGGATACGGTTCGGACAAGCGAGCTCCCCAGGCAAGAGCCTACAGAAATAAACGCATTGGCGTGGCGGGCGGGGCACCCAGCCCCAAACCCCGTGAGGCTTCGCGGAAGACCAGCAGTGATACATGGGGGTTTATCAGCAATCTTGGCGGGATAATGCCGCTTATGATAGGCGGGAAGGGATTCCGGTCAGGCCGCAGGCTCTGCCCGCCCGGCATCCCCCTCCCTCATACCACCGGAAACCGGGGTTTGGGGCGCAAGCCCCAAGGGGGGCAGTTCATAATTTGCTGTAAGGGGGATTTGGGCCGGATAGGGACGGGCGCGAACAGACGCCCGCCCCTATCCGGCCCAAATCCCCCTTGCGGGGAAGAGTGGACTGTGGCGTACGCACGCCTTCCCGCCACCACACCGCCACCACACCGCCACCGTCACGTCACCTTCTTCCCAGCCTCATCGCGCCGCAATGTCAGCCTTGGCCGTCCACCTCATCCGCCTAAACGGGTGCAGCGTCGGTACGCTGCCGCAGTCCAGGGCGCGTAGCCCTGGTCGCGCGCCAGCGCGAAATCTTCACGCCGTTTCCGGTATTCCGGCATCCCCCGTTTCCCCTACTGGACCTGGGCGGGGTTGGGCCTTATTATATATGGAAGAGGACTTCGCCATGAGTGATATGGATGCCAGCGTATCGGCCTTGCAGGCCACGGCCACCGCGCAGCAGGTCACGGCCCACAACGTGGCCAACGTGAACACCGACGGGTTCAAGGCCAGCCGCACGGAGTTCGCCACCGGCCCGGACGGCCAGGGCGTGCGTGCCGAGGTCAGCCAGACCACCAGCCCCGGTCCCGCCGTGGTCACGGACTGGAGCGGCGACGCCCAGGCCGTGGAAGCCAGCAACACCGACGTGGCCGTCGAAAGCGTGGCCATGATGCGGCACGAGACCACCTACGCGGCCAATGCCGCAGCGATCCGCACCCAGGACGAGATGAGCGGCACGGTTATCGACCTCATGGCCTGAACCGCCGCCTGCGGCCCGTTTTTTGTTCCGCCCCCTCCTGGCGGATTTTTTTTGTGCGGGGCAAGGCCTGGCCGCGCCGGATCCCGGCACGTCCGGCACGAGACAGGGCGGTGGCGTCCCTGTCCCTCTGGACACGGCGGCCCTCCCCTTTGCAGACCGCCCGTTTTCCCCTACAGTGGCGGTTATGTACCACATCTGCCTGTTCGCGCCCGAGGGGCACCCCCACGCCCTGTGCTTTGCCGAGGTGGCGCTGCTGCTGCGCCACGCCTTTGCGGACTGTGGCAAGGACTGCACCTACGCCCTCAACCGGCTCGATCCGGCCCGGACCAACGTGCTGCTGGGCTGCCATTTTGTGGATGACGAGGTGCAGGTGGACGCGCTACGCGTCGTGCGCTACATCCCGTACCAGCTGGAACAGCTGCACGAGACCGAGGGCGTGTGGGGGCCGCGCCTGGAGGCGCTGCTGCGCGGAGCCGCAGCCGTGTGGGACTATTGCCCGGAAAACGTGGCCTTTTTGGCCGGGCGGGGCATAGAGGCGCGGCTGCTGCCCCTGGGCTGGCACCGGGCGCTGGCGCGCATCCCCGACCTGCCCGAGGACAGGCGGGACATTGACGCGCTCTTTTACGGATCCATGAGTCCGCGCCGCCAGCAGGCGCTGGAGGCCATCGCCGGGGCGGGCGTGCGCGTGCACACCGCGTTCGGCGTGTACGCCGCCGACCGCGACGCGTTGGTCGCCCGCTCGCGCATGGTGCTCAACATCCACCAGTATCCCATGCAGATCATGGAGACGGTGCGGCTGTCCTATCTGTTCAACAACGGGGTGTTTGTGCTTTCCGAGGACTCGCCGGTGAACCCCTACCGCGACGTGGGCCTGGCCGTGGCTCCATACGACAGGCTCGCCGATGCGTGCCGCCGTTTCCTGGACGCCCCGCCGTCCCGCCTTGCCGCCGTGCGCCGCGCCACCCGCGACGCCTTCCGCAGCTCCCTGCCCATGGCCGCGTTGCTGGAACGGGTGCTTGCCGATCCGTAGCCCTTCCGTGCCGCGTCGCCGCCCCGTCTCCCGCGCGCCGCGTGGCGCACGGCCGGGCCGTCCGTGTCCTTCCCCTGGTGAGCCATGCGGGCCATGTACAAGCGGCGCGTTTGCGGATACCGTGTGCGCTGTTCACCAATCCCCAGCCGGAGCCGTCCCGCATGCCGCCCGCCCGCCACAATCCCGGTGCGCCCGTCCCTGAAATCCGTACACCCCTTGCCGGACTCGCCGCCGCCTTTGGCGCGTTTTTGGCGTGGGGGCTGCTGCCCATGTACTGGAAGGCGCTGGACATGGTGCCGCCCCTGGAGCTTCTGTGCCACCGCATCACCTGGTCCATGCTGTTTTCCGGTGCGGTTGTGGTTGCGGCCGGTCGGGTGGGCGAGGTGCGCGCCGCACTGGCCGAGGGCCGCAACCGGCTGCTTTTGTGCGCCAGCAGCATGCTCATCGCGGGCAACTGGTTCGTGTTCATCTGGTCGGTGCACAACGGCCATGTGGTGGAGTCGAGCCTTGGCTACTACATCAACCCCCTGGTGAACGTGGTGCTGGGCTGCGTGTTTCTGCGCGACCGGCTGCGCCGCGTCCAGTGGGTGGCCATCGGCCTGGCCGTGGCGGGCGTGGGCAATCTGGTCGTGGCGCATGGGCGCTTCCCGTGGATAGCCCTTACGCTGGCCCTGTCCTTTGGTTGCTATGGATTGGTGCGCAAGGTCATGCGGGTGGAATCGCTCACCGGGCTTTTTGTGGAGACCTCGGTTTTGGGTTTGCCTGCGGCGGGTTATCTGCTGTACCTGGGCGTCCAAGGCTCCGGGGCGTTATTCCGTCATGGGGGCGGTGTGGACGCCATGCTGCTGGGCGCGGGAGTGGTTACATCCATGCCGCTTATAGGTTTCGCCTATGGGGCGCGGCGGTTGCGGCTCGTGACGGTGGGCGTGTTGCAGTACATATCGCCTACTTGTATGTTTTTATTGGGTATTTTTGCCTATCACGAGCCATTTACCCGCGCGCATCTCGTCACTTTTTTATGCATATGGGCGGGCGTCGCGGTATATCTGGCCGAAAGCATAGCGCATTTTCGAGGTGCGATGCGTCGTTGACTCCGTTGCCAGGTTGCGCTATCAGGTTGTAACAAAAGAAATTATCAAAGGCGTGGGCTGAGGATGTAGGGGGCGACCTGCGCGCTTGCACTCTCGTGGAGAAATAATGCCCGAGCCGCGTATCCTCATTGTTGATGATTCCCCGACCATCCGAAACGCGCTTTCCAAGAAATTGAAAAGCATGGGCGCGGACGTGACCCTGGCGGTCGACGGTCGTAACGGCCTGGAAACCGCCTTGGAATGCGGCTTTGACCTCATCATTACGGATGTGGACATGCCGCGCATGTCCGGGCTCGAACTCTGCGAAGAACTCAAAAAACGGTCCGAAACCAAGGCCGTGCCCGTCATAATCCTCAGTTCCCGCGACAAAGACGAAGACATCGAGAACGGCTTCCGGGTGGGAGCCGCCACCTACGTATCCAAAACCCGCGCCCCCATCGAGCTGGCCGACCGCATCCGCGAAGTGCTGGACAAGGCGACGTTCCTCAAGGAACGCCTCGTTATGGTGGTGGATGACTCGGAAACCGTGCGCCAGACCGTGGTGGATGGCTTGGTGCGGGAAGGTTTCCAGGTCGTGGCCGCGTCCAATGGCGAGGAAGCGCTTATTCTGTTGCACGAGGATATCCCGGACCTTGTCCTGACGGATTTGAACATGCCGGTCATGGACGGCAAGGCGCTGTGCAAGGCCATGTCCTTGGAACCCAAGCTGGCCAACGTGCCCGTGGTGGTCATGAGCCGGGAAAGCGACCGCGCGGTGATGCGCCGCCTGTTGCAGGAAGGCGCGGCCGCGTTTCTCACCAAGCCGTTCAACACCGAGCAGGTGGTCATCACCATCGAGAAGCTGCTTTCGGACCAGTTCCGGCTGTTGCTGGAGGAAAAAGAGCGGCTGTCATCGGAGCAGAGCCTCATCCTGGCGTCCATTTCCAGCCTGGTCAACGCACTGGAGGCCCGGGACCAATACACGCGGGGCCATTCGGAATCCGTGGCGCGCATAGCGGCGGGCATTGGCGAGGTCATGGGTTTTGAACGCGCGGATATCGAGCGGCTGCGCATAGCGGCGCGGCTGCACGATTTGGGCAAGATAGGCGTGCGTGACAACGTGCTGCTCAAGCAGGGCCGTTTGACCGATGAGGAATATGAGGCGATCAAGCAACATACGATCGTCGGGGAGACCATCCTGCGTCCCATCCCCAGCATGGCCGACATCCTGGAAGCTGCGGGTTCGCACCACGAACAGTGGGACGGCAGCGGCTATCCACGTGGCCTTGCGGGCGAGGAGATCCCGCTCTGGGGGCGGCTCATCGCCGTGGCGGACACCTATGACGCCTTGACGAGCGACCGTCCCTATCGCAAGGGCATGGCCGTGGACAAGGCGTTGAGCATCGTGCGCGAGTGCCGGGGCTCGCAACTGTGCCCGGTGTGCGTGGACGCGTTCGTCGATTATCTCCTGCGCCATGAGAACGGCAGCGGTAACGGCAATGGCAACGGCGCGGAAAACGACACGGAAGAGAGTCAGGGCTAGCGTTTCTGGCGCTCGTGCGCAGGGCGTGGCAGGAGTGCCGCCTTGCGGCGGGATGGTCAGGCATACCGCCGGGTTGCAAGAGAGCGCAGGGGCGGCTGGCGGCTGCAAGGGGCAACGGGCGCCCCTTTTTTGTTTTGTTACGGTGTGATGGCCGTCGCAGGCCGCCCCGTGTGCGGTAAACGCGGGTCGGGCAAGGCGGGGCGGCGCGGACGGCGGTCCGGCGCCGCTTATTTTTTGGCGTGGGCCAGGGCGAACAAGGCGATGCCGGCCAGGAACATGGGCAGGCAGAGCAGTTGGCCCATGGTCAGCCAGCCAAAGGCGATGAAGCCGAGTTGTATGTCGGGCTGTCGGGCGAATTCCACGGTAAAGCGAAAAAGGCCGTAGCAGAACAGGAACAGCCCGGAAGCGGCCATGGTGGGGCGGGGGCGCGCCGTGTACCACCACAGGATGCAGAAGAGCGTCACGCCTTCAAGCAGCGCTTCGTAGAGCTGGGATGGATGGCGGGGATAGATGCCGCCGCCGGGAAAGACCATGCCCCAGGGCAGGTCGGTGAAGCGTCCCCACAGTTCGCCGTTGATGAAGTTGCCCAGGCGTCCTGCCAACAGGCCGGGAGGGGCAAGGGGCACGAGAAAGTCGCCGATCTGGAAGAAGTTTTTTCCGGTCTTGCGGGCAAAGAGCAGCAGGCAGACAATGATGCCGATGAGACCGCCGTGGAAGGACATGCCGCCCTTCCAGATGGCGAAGATGTCGAGCGGGTGCGCCAGGAACACGGGCAGGTCGTAAAAAAGCACGTAGCCGAACCGCGCGCCGAGGATAAGCCCGGCAATGCAGTAGGTGATGCAGTCGTCCACCTGCTGCGGAGTCCAGCCGGAGCCTGGTTTTCTGGCGCGATGGCGGCCCAGGAGCCAGGCCGTGGCAAAGCCGATCATGTACATGAGGCCGTACCAGTGGATGGCGAGGGGGCCGATGGAGAGGGCGACGGGATCGATGCGGGGATAGACGAGCATGGTGTTTCCTGGTTTGGGTTGGGCTTGTGGTACCGATGGGGGGCGTGAACGTCAATGCGTATGGGGAGATTTTCGCCGGAGCGCGCGGCGAAAGCCACGGAAGAGGGTGGGAGGCGGTTCCGCCTGTGGGCGGCGCGGGTATCGTCGTTATATGTTAGCGGGATAGCATTTTTTTTTGGGTGTGATAATTTTCAGTTGACAAATCGTCCATGTTAGGCCAATTTCCGTTCCTCGCATGGGGCTGTAGCTCAGTTGGGAGAGCGCTTGAATGGCATTCAAGAGGCCGTCGGTTCAATTCCGTCCAGCTCCACCAGAAAGATCAAGGGTTTCGGTTAATTACCGGAGCCCTTTTTTCGTGGCGGTAATCTGGAATGTGCCCTTGTGTCCGCTGCGCAGGAGGTGTTTCTTGAGAAATGTTAGTCTCGCAATGTGTGGAAGTTTAAAATAACTCTAGACATGGTTTTTTTTTGTTGTCATAGCTTCTCTTGTCTAGTATGGAATTGCCTTTTTGATTAGCTGCAGGAGCACGCATATGGTTAGTGATCCCAAAACTGCAGAAAAGGCCTTCAAACAAACACGCGATGTCGTCGTCGCCCTTGACATCGTTTCCTTTACCTCCTTTGATCCCAAACAACAAAAATATCTCATCTATATATTCAATGAGATATTGACTGAAGTCATTAGGTCTATTGGCGTGGGCTATCACAAAATAGTCGCTGGTGATGCGGCGATCTTTATATTTGACCTTGCCCAAGACGATGTTGATGATGTTCACGAAAAGTCTGTTCAGTTTATGATTGAAGTAAAAAAGGCTGTTGGGAACTATAACGCGAGCTCAACGGCTGATGATCCTGAGTTAAAAATTCGTTATGGGGCACACCTCGGCAATAACTATATGATTGCTGCCAAAGACAATGTCGTAGACGTGTTAGACATAGACCGCGATAATTTTTTTGGTAAAACAGTGAATGCCGCGTGGAGACTGATGACCACTGCAGAGCCAGATACAATATTAATTACTAAAAAACTTTACGACGAACTTGAAGAAGTTGCGTCAACACATTTAGCGTTTTTTTATCCTGTTGGTAAAATTGTTCTCAAAGGAGTAAAGGAGGTTGACGCATATATTTATAGCGAAAAAGAAGAAGACGCCTTTGTTCCGGGCAAATTTTTAATAAGTAGCCAGCATGGTGAGAAAGAAATTGAACTTTTAAGGGATATTTCGTCAATTGTCTCTTCAGTAGTTAAGGAGTGCACAGGAAAACACCATTGCCACAGGACGTCTTTACTTTTGCCTGTCGACGGGTGGTTCTATGCCGTTTGTCGTATTGAAGAATTTAACATAATTCCTGCCAAAGTAAAATGCATTCCAATTGAAAGAGGTTTGCCTGGAAGAGCATATGCTGAGATGTCATCGTACTCAATATTTGACCTTCCGGTTCTTGGAGCTAGAAACAAATTTGGAAAATACATTCAGGACTTGAATAAAAAGATAGTTACAGAAGCGTATCACTTTAAAGATACCGATGAAGACTATAGCTACTTTGGAAGACACTGTAGGGGGTACGTCTCTCTACCTCTTTTAAAGTTTGATCGAGAGGCGTCTTGCCTAGGGATTGTTTCCGTTGACTTTTTAAATGTGGTAACAGAAGACGAGGCACTGCAGTATAAAGTGCATTTTTATATACAGGCCAAGACCGTCCCAGCCCTTGTTGATCTTGCCAATCACGTAGACAAAAGATCGGACTTTCTGATAAGCAACTTTAAAATTAAGCAGTGAAGTGGGGTTTTTATGTACTTTTACGAAGAAGACGGCGTGGACTACTACAGTAAGCCAAATATTGACAGAAGCCTGCTTGCAAAATCTGCAAAATTTAAGTCTGGCAAAGATGGGAGTGACCGTGCTGTATTTACAAAGTTCTACAACCCACTGTACAGTGGCGGTGTTTCAGGAAGAAAACCGTTGCTTGTAAAAAAATAAACATTAAAACTTTACAGCCCTGGAGTCCGTAACTTGTGATTGCTAATTTTATGCGTTCATTATTCTTTTTTTGGGTTTTTTGATTCTGATCGATCCTATCCCTTAATCTTCATTGAATAAGGTGTGCACGGATAGTTTTCACCTGACCCCGCCGCAGGCGGGTTGGGTTTAAGCTGACTTATCCTCTATCGCCTTCACCTTCGCACCACCCGATGGCAGTCCTTCCCGGAAAGCCTGAAAGGGGGGGCTGCCTTTCATTCCACGGTCTGGTGTAGGCGGTCGTGGTTGTAGCGGTGCAGGTAGCCATCCAAGTTTTTATGCATCTCCTCCACAGATGCGTACCACTTCTCCCGGCCCTTAATACGGAAGTGCTTATCCCGACGCGCCCCCTTGGCAGCCTCAAATGATCCCTATGGATCAGTTCTGCCGCGAGCACGGCATGGGCCGCGCCGTCTTTCTCATACGGCGGGTCATGCGGGGAGGCGGGAAGTCCGCCCTTTTTGTCAAAGTGCTCGGCCGGGAAAAATCAATGGCCCGGCGGGAGGTTCCCGCCAGGCCGTTGAGGGAATGGCTGGGCCGTGGCTAGAGAAGCGCGTCGAGCGCCTCGATGAGCCGCTCCACATCCGCCTTGGACGTGTAGTGCACCATGGAGAAACGCAGCACGCCCCGGTCGGGGTCAATGCCCAGCGCTTCGAGCGGGCGGACCGAGTAGAAATGGCCCGCGCCGCACAGGATGCCCTGCTCCCCAAGCAGCCGGGCGAGTGCCAGAGGCGTCTTGCCCGTGGTGGCCACGGATACCGTGGGATTGCGCCTGTCCGCGTCCGCAGGGCCGACGAGCCGCAGCGCGTTGGCGTCGGCGATGTACGCGAGCAGGGCGTCCAGGGCCGGGCGTTCGCCCCGGTGCAGCAGCGCGCGCACCGCCTCGGCCTTGTCGGCCTGGCTCTGGGCCGTTGCCGCGCCGTCGGCGAAATGGTGCGCATACAGCGCCTCGAAATAGTCGTCCACACCCTGCACCGCCGCGATCTGGGCATGGTCCGGCCCGGCGGGCATCAGCCGCTTTACCCGCACCTCGTCGTGGAAGAAGTGCCCCTGGTTGGCCAGCAGCGGCGCCATGCCCGGCGCGATGACCATTACGCCCTGGTGCGGGCCGTAGACCTTGTAGAGCGAGAAGAGGTAGATGTCGCACCCCAGGGCCGCCACGTCGGGCAGGCCGTGCCCGGCAAAGGACACGCCATCCACCACCGTGCGCACCCCCCGCGCCCGGGCCATCCGGCAGAAATCCGCCACCGGGTTGATCTCGCCCAGGATGTTCGAGCAGTGCGGGAAGGCGAGCAGCTTGGTTTTCGCGGTCAGCAGCGGCTCCAGGTGCGCCGTGTCCAGCGAACCGGATTCGGGGTCGATCCGCCACTCCCTCACCACCATGCCCTGTTGCTCCAGACGCCGCCAGGCGCCGCTGTTGGCCTCGTGGTCCTGGTTGGTCACGATGACTTCGTCGCCGGGTTGCAGCCAGCCAAGCACCGCCCGTGACAGCACATAGGTGTTCTGCGATGTGGAGGGGCCGAAATACACCTGGTCCGGGTCCACGTTCATCCATTTGGCCAGCGCGCCGTAAGCCTCGTCCATCATGCCCCCGGCCCGCATGGAAACGGGGTTGGGGTAGTAGGGCTGGACCTTGCACTGGTGATAATAGGTGGTCAGCCGCTCCATGACCTGGCGGCACATGTACGAGCCGCCCGCGTTTTCCATGAACACCGTGCCCGTGAGCGATTCTTCGGCAAAAGCGGGGAATTGTTTTCGTACGAATGTCTGGTCCAGATGCGTCATGGCGTGTTGGTCCTCATGCGTTGGGGTCGATGATCGTGATGCCGGTGCTGGTGAAATTGTCCATGTCCATCAGGGCTATGGGCGCCTCATCCAGGGGAATGGTCTTGCCGACCAACTGTTTCGGATCGAGTTTCCCGGTTTGCATCATGGCCCACATGGCGTCGTAGCGGTGGGCCTGTATGCCGTGGCTGCCGTAGATTTCCAGCTCGTGGGCCACGACCTGGGCCATGGGGATGGACGGGGTGGTGTGGTCGCCCAGCATCAGGCCCACCTGCACGTGCCTTCCCCGCTTGCGCAGGTTGGCAATGGAGTTGAAACAGGTTTGGGGGTGGCCCAGGGCGTCGATGGACACGTGCGCCCCGCCGCCGGTGATGTCCCGCACCGCCCGCACCGGATCGGCCACGCGGGCGCTGTTGATGACCGCGACGGCTCCCAACCGCCGCGCCAACGCCAGTTTGTCGTCGCCGATGTCGATGCCCACGACATTGGCGCCCAGGGCGGTGGCGATCATGATCGCCGAGAGCCCCACGCCCCCGCAGCCATGCACCGCCACCCATTGGCCCGCCGAGGTCCGTGCCTGATCCACCACGGCCCGGAAGGCGGTGACGAACCGGCAGCCGAGGCTCGCCGCCGTGGCGTACGCAAGGTCGTGGGGCAGCCGCACCAGGTTGGCGTCCGCATACCCTATGGCGACATACTCGGCGAACGATCCCCAGTGGGTGAAGCCGGGCTGGAACTGGTGGTCGCACACCTGCTGGTTTCCGGAGCCGCATTGCGGGCAGGCGCCGCAGCCGCAGACAAAGGGAACGGTTACCCGGTCGCCCCGTTTCCATTGCGACACGTTCCTGCCGACCTCCTCGACCACGCCCGCCAGCTCGTGCCCGGGCACGTGCGGCAGGGTGATGTCGGGGTCATGCCCCACCCAGCCATGCCAATCGCTGCGGCACAGGCCTGTCGCCATGACCTTCACGACCACCCCGTCCGCAGCGGCCACGGGGTCCGGCAGGGTGGTGACCACAGGCGGCTCGTTGAATGCCTCGTAATAGACCGCGCGCATAGCAGCTCCTTGTGCCCCGGCGCAACGCGCGGGGGGATTTTTTCGTTGCCCACCATACGCCGAAATAGTCTGAATTGTCCTTGATTTTATAATGGGAATTGAGCACCCTTGGCGCAAGAAGCTTGGTAATAATCGGACGAAAAAGAAAGGATCATGTCATGGAAGGGCTGGACGAGAAAGATATGGGCATATTGCGGGCGTTGCAACAGGATGGCCGGACACCGAATGCCAAGCTGGCGGAGCAGGTGGCGCTCAGCGAGGCCGCGTGCTGGCGTCGGCTGAAGCGGCTACAGGACGGTGGCGTCATAGAAGGATACGAGGCGGTGTTGAACCGCCGGGCGCTGGGGTTTGGCGTGCTGTCCTTTGTACAGTTGAGCTGCAACCAGCACTCGGAAGAGGTTACCCGTGAACTGGAGCGGATCGTGCTGGACAATCCCAATGTTCTTTCCTGCCACAACACCACGGGGGACGATGATTTTCTGCTCCAGGTCGTTGCCAAGGATCTGGATGACTACAGCCGATTCGTGGAGAACGTGTTGCGGAAAATACCGGGAGCCACGAATATCCGGTCGAACATCTCCCTGCGGGAATTGAAGGCATCGAGGCGGTTGCCGATATCCTGACCACCGGACCCGGGGGCATGGCCTGTCCGCGTCGGGAGGGGCGGCGGTTGCCGGGTTGGCCAAAATCCCCGCGTGACGGCGTTCCCGTCCGCTTCATGCCGCGCTCTTGCTCATGCCTGCTCACGCAGTCGGGATGGTGGGAGCTGGCGGTTCTCCCTTGTCCGTGCTGTGCCGCCCGGCAGGCGGCAAGGGGAGCAGGAAGACAAAGGAGCTGCCGACGCCAGGTGAGGACTCCACCCAAATGTGCCCGCCGTGTTGTTCCACAATTTCCTTGCAGATGGCCAGCCCCAGGCCGGTGCCTTGGGGGCGGTCCGTCAGCGTGTCGCCAAGCTGTTTGAACTTGTTGAAGATATCTTCCTGGTCCTTGGGGGGGATGCCTGGGCCGGTGTCCTCGACGCTGACGCGGATATGGGTTTCGGTCCGGTTCAGGCGGCAGGTGATTCCCCCGGAGGGGGTGAATTTCACGGCATTGGCCAGGAGGTTGATGCACACCTGGATGATGCGGTCTTCGTCCGCCTCCACCAGCGGCAGGTCCGGCTCCTCGATTTTCGTGAAGCCGAGTCCCTTTTCCTCCAGAAGCACCCCCACGGACGCGGCGGCCCTGTCCACGATCCGGGATATGTCCACCGTCTTTTTTTGCAGTTCCACCGTGCCGGACTCCATGCGGGAAAGGTCCAGGACTTCGCTGATGAGCAGGGAGAGACGTTTTCCCTCATGAATGATGACCGACAGATTTTCCGAAACCTGCTCCACCACCCGTGCCGTCGCCGGGTCGTCCTGGGGCAGCTGAGGCTGGATTTCCGAAAGGAATTTTTTCCGAATCATCATGGCGAACCCCAGCACCGAGGTCAGCGGCGTCCGCAGTTCGTGCGAGACCATGGAGATGAAGTCGGACTTCATGCGGCTGGCGTCTTCCGCGGCCTCCATGGCCTGACGCATGGCGGTCTCGGCCTGCTTGCGTTCCGTGATGTCGGTGGACATGCCTTCCACGAATCGAAGGTGGCCGTTTTGGTCGAACACGGGCCTGCAGTAGAAGGATACCCACATGATGCTGCGGTCCTTGCGGTAGACCTGCGCTTCGAATCCCGTGAGGATTTCTCCCCGCCGCATGTGGTCCAAAAGTCGCCGCCGATCGTTGGCATACACGTAGACCTGGCGGCCCAGGTCATGGACGGCGTGGTACAGCTCCTCCGGACTCTCGTATCCCAGCATCGCCGCCAGGGCGGGGTTCGCGCTGACGAAGCGGCCCTCCGGAGTGGTCTGGAAAATGCCTTCCACGGCGTTTTGGTAAAAACCGCGGTACCGATCCTCGGCCTCTTTCCTGGCGGCGCGGTGTTCGCCCAAACGCCGGAGCATGGCGTTGAAGGCGTCCTGAAGGGTGCGCAGTTCGCTCAATCCCCTGGCGTGGATGTCGACCTGCTCCGATGCCAGGGTGTCCAGGGAGACTTTTGTGACGGCGCTCGTCAATTCGTCCAGAGGCCGGGAAACCATGCGTCTGCTGAGCAAAAGAATGACTACGCACACGCAGAGGAGTTTGACGGCGGACGCGGCGAGAATGGGGAACATGCCCGAGCGCACCTTGCCAAAGACGATGTCCGCACTGGATTGCAGGGTCAGGGCGCCCACGTTGACCGTGGAACCGTCAAGTTGCCGGTAGGGGAGCGTGACGGTGCGCGAGAACCCGGTGTCTTCCGAAAGGGTACGATCGGCCTCGAGTCCTTGGAAAGAAGGCATATGCCCCAAGGTTATGGCGGGCTGGTACTGGCGCTCCACCCGTACCGACAGAATGGAGGCGCTGGCCGCGACCCCGGAAAGGATGGCCCCCACCTGTTCGTCGTCCACGTTGTAAATGGCGGCCGCAAGGCCGGGGCTGACGGCCTGCCCCATGTTTTCCAGTTCCGCGAGCACGGAGCGTTTGGTGCTGTAGAACTCCATCCCCATCTGCAGGGCCGTGAGCACTACCGTAATCAATGCGTACACGGCGATGAGCACCAGCACGAGCCGGCCTGCGATGCTTTTTCGAAAGGGGTGACGTGTCGTGCCGTTCATGATGCATCCGCCGCCGATCAGGGGCGCCAATATTTCTCGTAGTGGGGATAGGGATGCCCCCATTTTTGGAAAATGGGCTTCAACTCCCCGGTCTCGTGCAGATGGCGCATGCCGGATTCATAGAGCGCCATGACGGTGCGACCGCGCTCGGTAGTGGCAAAAACAGGGAAGTAGGCCCGGTGTCCAGCCACCTGGATGTCGTAGGCCTCGCGGTCGAATTGGGCCGGCGACTGTTTGATGGATTCCTCCAGCAGCGCGAGGTCGTCCACATAAAAGTCCATGCGGCCCAGAACCACCATGCCTAAGGCGGCAACGCCGGTCTTCACCTGATGCAGCAGCACGGGCACGTCAAAGTTTTTTGGGGTGTAGTAGCCTATGCGGCCGACCACCTTGCGGCCCGTCAATGATGCGGTGCCCTGCCAGGCGCCTATGCGCTGCCTGTTGAACAAGACGTGGAAGGCGTTTTCGTACATGGGCACGCGGGCCAGCACAAAGGGCGGGTCGATGCGGTCGTAGCAGGTCTGGAAATCTGCTTCCCCGTTGGCTATGAGCTGCAATCCCCGTTCGGAGGGCACGTACTCGCGCCGCACGGTTATACCGTAGAGGCCAAAAACCTTGTTCAGGATTTCGTGGTAGAGCCCGGAGCCGTCCATGTTCGTGAAGGTTTCCCAGGACGGGCCCACGGCGGTGACCTGACGGATGCCGCCCGGATCGGGGAGTGGGGGGGCGGACACGGCGCAGGGAGGGAGCAACAGGGTCAGCGCAACCAACGACAAAAGGCAAAAGGCGAACGCGCGCAAAGGATACTCCTTTCGCAGCAGGGGGTTGTGCGCGTGGTCTGGAATGAATGGAATGGTGGTCCGAAAGGGCATACAACGCAACATACTGCAAAAAAGATTAAAAAGGTAGCCCGGAGATGCTCCTGGGAGCCGCCTCGGCGGTTTTGTATCAACTTTATGCCGGGCTGTCTCTACTTGAATCTACGGCAACGGAGCGTTGTGTGGGGTGGGCGCGCCTGGTGGCCGTTTTCGTGGCGGATGGGGGCCGTCCAGAACCGGCGTTATGGGCGCGGCGGTCCGCCGCTGTCGGACACCTGCATGGGCTGTCTGGTCAAGGCAATCTCGTCCCATGAGAAGGAGCGCACGCCGCATGGCCCTCGGGAACCCAGCATGGCGGCCAGATCCACCGTCTTTTCCGAATACGTGGCCGTGACTTCCGCGTTGTCCGCCAGCAAGTTGGCGTCCTGAACGCCGTCCACCCAGGGCATGTTTTTCACGTGCTTCCTGAGCGCGATGCGTTTCTCCATGGACTGGCAACCCAGGATCCGGACGCGCATGTTTCGGGCGTCTTGGGCAATCAGCCCCCGCAAAGGCATGCATGAGCCGGTCGACAAAGGGGGGGGCGGCTCCTCCCTCCCCCAGCCCGTGATTCGCCTTTGCCTGGTATTTCCTCCGCTGCCTCCGGCGCTTTCGCCGCCACGGGCGCACGCGGCGCGTGTGCCTGTGGGCATGTCTTTGTTGTATGAAATACCACATTGTCTCACGACAATAAAAATTGTTTGACAATCTCCGTTTTTGTCAGATACAGCTGGGCCACGCGTGATGTTCGGTGGCAGAGGGGATTTTTGTGCACGGAAATGGTGGATGTATGGCCTGGAGAGCAAGGAGAGAGCTATGAGCAGCAGCAAGCTGACGATCAAGGGCATGCCGGTGCAGTATTTTGCGGCATTTTTCGTGGTGGCGGTGGCGGCCATGTTTTTGAACAAACTGCCGGGAGGCATGCTCGGCGGATTCGCCATCACCATGGCGCTGGGGTTTTTGTTCGACTACGCGGGCGACAAGACGCCCATCCTCAACAAATATCTGGGCGGCGGCCCGCTGGTGTGCATCTTTTTGAGCGCGGCCCTGGTCTACTGGGGCGTCATGCCTGAAAAGACCAAGGGCGTGATCGACGGCTTCATGAAGGGCGGCGGGTTCCTCGAGTTCTACATCGCCTCGCTCATCACCGGCAGCATCCTGGGCATCGAGTCGCGCCAGCTGGTGCGCGCGGGCGCGCGCTACGCCGTGCCGCTGGTGCTGGGCCTGGTGGCCGCGTGCGTGCTGGCGGGCGTCGTGTCCCTGGTCTTCGGCCTGGGCTGGAAGTACGGCATCACCTATGTGACCTATCCCATCATGGGCGGCGGCCTGGGCGCGGGCGTGCTGCCCATGTCCGAGATCTTCGCCAAGGCGGCGAACCTGAAGACCGAGCAGATCCTGCCCCTGCTGATTCCGCCCATGGCGCTGGGCAACGTGCTGGCCATCATCTGCGGCGGCCTGCTGGACCACCTGGGCAAGGTGCGCCCCCACCTGACGGGCAACGGCCAGCTCATGAAGGACGCCGCCCACCATTCCCTGGCCGGTGAAAAGGACCGCGAGCTGAGCTTTTCGGCGCTGGGCATCGGGCTGTTCGTGGCCTGCTGCATGATGCTTGTGGGCCGCATCGCGGGCAAGTTCATCCCGGGCGTGCATTTCTACGCCCTGGCCATCATCGCCGTGGCGCTCATCAAGATCTTCCGCGTGCTTCCGGCGGAGATAGAGGACAGCTGCGCCACGTGGTTCAAGTTCGTGGCCAAGTACATGACCGCCCCCCTGCTGGTGGGCGTGGGCGTCACCTACACCAATATGGGCCTGGTCATGGACGCGTTGACCTTCCAGAATGTGATTCTGGTGAGTGCCGTGGTGGTTGGCGCGGTCATCGGCTCCGGTTTCGGCGGCCAGTTGGTGGGCTTCAACTTCATCGAATCCGCCCTGTCCGCAGGCCTGTGCATGGCCAATATGGGCGGCACGGGCGACGTGGCGGTGCTGTCGGCCGCCCGGCGCATGGAGCTGATGCCCTTTGCCCAGATATCCTCCCGCCTGGGCGGCGCGCTCATCCTCATCATCGTGGGCGTGACCCTGCCGTTCCTGACCTAGCAAGGCCGGGGCAGGGCGGCCTTGGCCCGTGTGTGCGTTCCCCTGCGGCGGCCCGTGCCCGCAGGGGAACGCACCCCGCCGACAACCGGCGTACAGGAGCACTCGGCATGTATACCTCCAGACGATTGGTGACCCCGCGGGATGCGGAAGAGGCTCGCGCCCTGTTGGGGCGGGAAGGGCTGCTGCTGCCCGAGGACACGGACCTGGGCCTGGGCTTCGAGGCCGGAGGGCGGCTGGTGGCCACGGGGTTTCGCAAGGGGCGGGTCATCATGGGCGTGTGCGTGGACCCGGACCACCGGGGCGGGCAGCTGGCGGGCATGCTCATGACCGCGCTGCTCACCCAGGCCAACGCCGCAGGCATCGACCACCTATTTCTGTTCACCAAGCCGGATCAGGTCTTGTCCATGCGGCGGCTTGGCTTTTCCCATGTGGCCACGGCTCCCGGCCATGCCGCGTTGCTGGAATTCGGCTGGCCCGATTGCGATGCGTGGCTGGCGGCCACCGCCAAGAGCCTGGGCGAACCGTCGGCCAGCCGCCAGCTTCGGGGCGCGGTGGTCATGAACGCCAACCCCTTCACCCTGGGCCACCGCTATCTGGTGGAACGCGCCGTGGCACGTTGCGGCCGCCTGCTCATTTTCGTGGTGCAGGAAGACGCGTCGGCGTTCCCCTTTTCGGTGCGGTTGGACCTGGTGCGGCAGGGGGTGGCGGACATTCCCCACTGCGTGGTGCTGCCCGGTGGACCGTACATGGTGACCAGTGCCACGTTTCCTTCCTATTTCACGGGCAGGCAGGCCCATGCCGCCGCCCATGCCGCGTTGGACGCGGCGGTTTTCGCCACGCGCATAGCGCCCGGATTGGGCATTGCGCACCGGTTCGTGGGCACCGAGCCCTTCAGCGTGGTCACGGGCGTGTACAACGACGCCCTGGCGCAGACCCTGGACGGTGCGGGGATCGGGTTCACGGTGATGGAGCGCCTGGTTGTGGACGGTTCGCCTGTCAGCGCCTCGCGTGTGCGGGCGCTGTTGGCAAAGGGGGATGTGGCGGCGGTGCGTCCCCTTGTGCCGGGCACCACCTCTGACTGGTTGCGCAGCGGGGCCGCCGCGCCCGTGCTGGAAACCTTGGCGCGCCGTGGCGCGCTGCCCCATTGATCGCCACGGCGCGCAGGGCCCACTGACCGCGCCACGGCGCGTTGCCCCACTGACCGCGCCACGGCGCGCAGGGCCACAACCATTTGGAGAACGGAACATGGATGTCCAACAGCAACCCGCACCAGCCTCGCCCGTATTCGCCGCGCCCGCCAACACGGCGCAGGGCATGGACCTTGCCCGGCGCATCGCGCGGGCCATGACCCAGGGCGCGCTGTACGAGGTCCGCTGCCACGGCAAGCCCGGCCTGGTCTGCCCCGACACCCCCGGCGCGCACGCGGACATGGATTTTGGGACGTTCATGGCCGCCATCCCGGCCCTGTGGGAGCCGTTTGAGCTGTCCGCCCGCGCGGGGCTGGCGCACCAGGGCGAGCCGCAAGCGCTGTTCCGCGTCCTGCGGGCCCAGGGGCCGCGCTGGGAGGCAGATTTGCTGGCCGCCACGGGTGGCGTCAACACGCACCGGGGGCTGCTGTTTGTGGGCAGCGTGGCCTGCGCGGCGGCAGGCATGCGGCTGGCCCAGGGCCGATCGTTGACTGCCGCCGCCGTGTGCCGGGGCATTGCGGCCATGTGCCAAGGGCTGTGCCAGGCCGAATTCGGACGTGTTTCCGGCGTTGCGGCCCGGAGCGGCCCCGGCCTGTCCGGCGGATGCCGTTCTCTGTCTGAAGGCCACCGCTTGCCGCGTGGCCACCACTTGCCGTGCGGGCATCGTCTGACGGCGGGGGAGCGGCTGTTTGTGGCGCATGGCCTGACCGGCATACGGGGCGAGGCCGAGGCCGGACTGCCCACGGTGACGGCGTGGGGGCTGCCCGCCCTGTCCGAGGCGCTGGGTCGGGGCGCGGGCGTGGAGCAAAGCATGCTGCACGCGCTCATCGCGCTCATGGCCGGTGCCTGGGACACCACGGTGGCCCACCGGGGCGGCCTGGAAGGGTTGCTCTGGCTGCGCGGCGCGGCCCTGGACATGGCGCGGCAAGGCGGCGCGCTGTCCGCGAGCGGACGCGCCGCGCTGGCCGCCTGTGGCAAGGCGTGCCTCGTGCGCAACATAAGCCCGGGCGGCGCGGCGGATCTTTTGGCGGTGACGGTTGCCCTGTATCTGCTCGAACACGGCGGCTGGCCGGAACAGGTGACAGTAACTCACGACGAAAGGTGGATGCCATGAAGATAGTCAAGGCGGGTTTGGCGGGATCGCTCGAATCCAACGATTGCCTGGTGGGGGTGTATCCTGTGGACGAGGACGGCGTGCAGGTGGCCGTGGAAAGCATTGTGCTGGCCCAGTTTGGCGGCCAGATAGAGGCCGTGGCCCGCGAGACCCTGGCCTCGCTGGGCGTGGCCGCCGTGCGGGCGCACATTCAGGACAAGGGCGCCTTGGAGTGCACGCTGCGCGCGCGCATCGAGGCCGCCGTGGGCCGGGCCCAGGGAGGCGGCGATGCGTAAGCGCCGGACCATGCTCTTTGTGCCGGGCAACAATCCCGGCATGCTGCAAAGCGCCCCCGTGCTGGGCGCGGACGCCGTGATCTTCGATCTGGAGGACGCGGTGGCCCTGGCGGAAAAGGACGCCGCGCGCATCCTGGTGCGCAACGCCCTGATGGCCCTGGATACCATGGGCCGGGAAACCGTGGTGCGCGTCAACGCCCTCGACACCCCGTTCTGGCGCGAGGACATCGCCGCCATTGTGCCTGCGGGCGTGCATACCGTGCTGCTGGCCAAGTGCGGCGCGCCCGCCGACGTGCATACCGCCGTGGACGCCATTGCCGCCGCTGAAAAGGCGTGCGGCAGGCCGCATGGGGACGTGGGGCTCATCCTGCTGCTGGAGAGCGCGCTGGGCGTGGAAAACGCCTTTGCCATCGCCTCGGCCCACGACCGCGTGGAGGGGTTGTTCTTCGGCGCCGAGGATTTTTGCGCGGACATGGGCGCCCAGCGTACCGCCACGGGCGAGGAGATCGCCTATGCCAGGGGGCGGGTGGTGGTGGCGGCCAAGGCCGCCCGCGTGGACGCCATCGACACCCCGTTCACGGCGGTGGACGACCTGGAGAATCTGGAGCGCGACGCGCGGTTGGGGCGGCAGATGGGCTTTGACGGCAAGGCCGTGATTTCGCCCCAGCACGTGCGCATCGTGAACCGGGTGTTCATGCCCACGGAGGCGGAAATCACCTGGGCCGGGCGGATCAAGGCGGCCATGGAGCAGGGGGTGGCCGAGGGCAAGGGCGCGGTGTCCCTGGACGGCAACATGGTGGACGGCCCGATCGTGAAGCGCGCGCTCGGTATCCTGCGGGCCTGCGGCCTGCTGGAGGAGGACTAGGATCATGCGGGACAAGAAGCTCAAGACCTTGCGGCAGGCCATAGAGGCCTCCGGACTCAAGGACGGCATGACCGTGTCGTTCCACCACCATTTCCGCAACGGCGACCACGTGCTGGCCATGGTCATGCGCGAGGTGGCGGCCATGGGCATCCGGGATCTGCGCGTGGCGGTCAGTTCGGTGTTCGAGGCCCACGCCTGCCTGGTGGAACTGGCCCGGCAGGGCGTGGTCACCCGGCTGGACACCAACTACATGAGCGGCTCCATGGCCGATGCGGTGACGCAGGGCGTGCTGGCCCATCCGGTCCGGTTCCGCACCCACGGCGGCAGGCCCAGGGCCATCGACGCGGGCGAGCTGGCCGTGGACGTGGCCTTTATCGGCGCGCCCAGTGTGGACGTGCTGGGCAACGTGAGCGGGCTGGAAGGGCCGTCTGCCTGCGGCTCCCTGGGCTATGCCCATACCGACGCCCGCAACGCGCGGGTCACGGTGGCCGTGACCGACAACTGCATGGACCGCCCCCTGGAGCACATCTCCATCAACCACAGCCACATCGACTACGTGGTGCGGGTGGACCGCATCGGCGACCCGGCGGGCATCGTGTCCGGCACCACCCGCGTCACCCGCGATCCCGTGGGCCTGGCCATCGCCGAATACGCGGCGCGGGCCATCGAGGCGGCGGGCGTGCTGCGCGACGGCTTCAACTTTCAGACCGGGGCGGGCGGCGCGTCGCTGGCAGGCGCCATGTTCGTGCGCGAACGCATGCGCGCCCTGGGCGTGCAGGGTGGCTATCTGCTGGGCGGCGTCACCGGCTTCTTTGTGGACATGCTCGAAGAGGGGCTTTTCCGCGAGATCTGCGACGTGCAGTGTTTCGACCTGCCCGCCGTGCGCTCCATTGCCCGCAACGTGCGGCACCGCGAGGTCTCGGCCTCGCAGTACGCCAGCGTGGGCCGCCGCAGCTGCCTGGTGGACAACCTGGGCGCGGTGCTGCTGGGGGCCACGGAAATCGATCTGGCCTTCAACGTCAACGTGCACACCGATTCCAACGGGCGGATCATCGGCGGATCGGGCGGCCACAGCGACGCGGCGGCCGGCGCGGCATTGACCGTGATCGTGGCGCCGCTGTTGCGGGCGCGGCTGCCCATTGTGGTGGACAAGGTGGGCGTGGTCAGCACGCCGGGCGGCACGGTGGACGTGCTGGTCACGGAATACGGGGTCGCGGCCAATCCGGCGCGGCCCGGACTGGCCGACAGCCTGCGCGGCGCGGGACTGCCCGTGTGCGCCATCGAGGATTTGCGCGCCCGCGCCCTGCGCATGGCGGGAACGCCCGCCCCCCGCCCAATGGGAACCCGGGAGATCGCTGTCGTGGAGTACCGCGACGGCACGGTGCTTGACCGCATATTCGCATAACGCCGGGGTATGAGTTCTCCTGCCTCCATACTCCTGGCCCGCGAAAACCGCTGGCTGCTGCGCCGAGAGGCGGCGCGGCAGACCAGCGGTGTCGTTGTCTGTTGCACACTGGTCGTGCCCGGGGCGGACAAGAATCCGTCCTGGGGCGACTACGTGTTTCTGCACGTGACGCAGGCGCTTGCGTGCGCCTTGGAGCGAGCGGGCATACCAAGCGAAACCGTGGTGGACGAGGACAGCGCGGACGGACGGTTCATGCTGCTCCACACCACTGCGGCGGCACGGCGCGTGAAGCGGGTCTGCGTGGCCGTGGAGGATGGCCACCCTCTCGGGCGGCTTGCGGATTTTGACGTCATGTGCGAGGACGGTGAGGTTGTTGGCCGTTCCGAACTGGGGCTGCCGGCCCGCACCTGTCTTGTCTGCGACGCCCCCGCAGCCCGGTGCGTGCGTTCCGGTTGCCATTCGCTTGCTGTAGTCAAGAGGCAGATCATGGCGATTATTGACGACTTCACCCCACCCACGCAGCCCGGCAAGGATGCCTCTTCCCTGGTCTACGGGCCGGGCGAGGGCGGCATGCATACCAGGCGCGCGTCCTCGCTGGCCGAGCAGGCGGTGGTCGAACTCGAACGCATGATCTTCAATGGCGAGCTTCAGTCCGGCGCGCACATCAAGGAACTGGAAATAGCCAACATGCTTGAGATAAGCCGGGGCGTGGTGCGCGAGGCGTTCATGTCCCTGGCCCAGTCTGGACTCGTGGAATTCTTTCCGCACCGGGGCGTGTTCGTGCGTTCCTTCACCTATGCCGAGACCCTTGAAATGTTCGACGTGCGCGCCCATCTGGCGCTCATGGCCATGCGCGAGGCCGCACAGAACATCACCCCGCGCATCGCCGCCGAACTGGGGGCCATTCTCGACAGGATCGACGCGTCCCTCTCGGAGGGCGACCCCACCCAGGAAATGACCTTCAACTGGGATTTCCACCAGCGCATCTACAGCCTGTGCGACAACAACCTGCTGCGCGAAATGGCGGCGGACATCCGCCGCAAGCAGTTCCTCAGCTGCCGCCATACCTTCCGCGTGCCCACAAGCGTGCAGGAATCCAACCAGGAGCACCGCGTCATTCTGCGGCATCTGGCGGCGGGCGACGGCGCGAACGCGGGCAAGGCCATGTTCGACCACATCATGTGCGGCAAGCGCCGCTTCGTCACCTCGATCAACCGCGCCCGGACCGGCCCCTCCTCCTAGCAGACGGGCGCAAAAGGCCGTCCCGGCCTTCCTCAAAGCGGGTTGGCAAAAACCTTGTTTTGCCAACCCTCCAGCATCATGCGTTTTCTCGTGTTCCGCCCCTGCACGGGCGCGGCGTCTGGCGTGGGTTACAGGTGCGGGTCGCCGGTGGCCAGATAGTTGACCACATAGTCGCGCACCGCGTCCTCAAGCGAGGCAAAGGGCACGTCGCACCCGGCGGCGCGCAGCTTGTCCATGCGGCTCTCGGTGAAATACTGGTACTTGCCGCGCAGGGTGTCGGGCATGGCGATGTATTCGATGGCCGCCGGGCGGTCCATGGCCGCAAACACCGCGCCCGCTAGGTCGTTCCAGGTGCGGCATTGGCCCGTGCCCACGTTGAACACGCCGTTGGCCTCGGGATGTTCGAGCAGCCACGCCATGACCTCCACGCAGTCCTTGACGTAGACGAAATCCCGTTTCTGCCCGCCATCCGGGTACTCCGGCTGGTAGGAGCGGAAGAGCTTGAGCGTGCCCGTGGCGCCGATCTGGCCGAACGCCTTGCACACCACGCTCATCATGTCGCCCTTGTGGTATTCGTTGGGCCCGAACACGTTGAAGAACTTGAGGCTGGCGATGGATTCCAACGCCCCGGTCCTGTAGGCCCACAGGTCGAAAAGCTGCTTGGAATAGCCGTACATGTTGAGCGGCTTGAGCCGCAGCATGGTGGCGTCGTCATCGGCAAATCCAAGGCTGCCGTCGCCATAGGTGGCGGCGCTGGAGGCGTTGATGAACCGCGCCTCGTGCTCCAGGGCGTACTGGCACAGCGCCTTGGAGTAGCGGACGTTGTTGTTCATGAGGAAGTCGGCGTCGCGCTCGGTGGTGGAGGAACACGCGCCCATGTGGATGATGGCGTCCACGTCCCACGGCACCTCGTCGTGCAGCACCATGTCCAGGAACTCGTCGCGGTGCAGGTATTCGTCGTAGCGGCGGTTGACGAGGTTCTTCCACTTTTCCGTGCTGGCCAGGTTGTCCACGATGAGGATGTCCTCGATGCCCAGCTGGTTGAGTTTCCAGACCATGGCGCTGCCGATGAAGCCGGCGCCTCCGGTGACGATGTACATGGTATGCTCCTTTGCGGCGCGCGTGGGGCGCGGGCTAGAGCATCTTAACTTTGAAAAAGTTTAGATGCTCTTGTGCATTTTGTTGAAATAATGCTTCATTATTTCAACGTGCAACATTGCTTCAATGTCAAAATGCGCTAGTCGTTTGTGCGGGCGGCGATGGGCGCGCGCAGGAGGACGTCCCTGCCGCCGCGCCGCCCTGTCTTCAGGCCGAACTGGATGATGGTGCGCGTGAGCGGTCGGCCAAGATAAAAATCCATGTCCCGCACGGGGATGTGGGCGCGTTCGCCCAGCAACTCGCGCAGGGCCGCGTCGTAGCGCACGGCCTCCAGGAACGCGTGGGCCGCGGGACCGTCCAGGTCGCTGCCCATGTCCGCGGCCAGATCGGAAAGATGCGCGTAGTCGCAGCGGCGGTCATGGGTGTCGATGAGTTCCCATATCCAGCTGGCGGGGGGGATGACGTCGCGGCGGGTGATGCGGTCCTTGCCGTACATGGCGGCCAGCCCGGTGGTGTCCCAGCAGGCCAGGGCGCGGCACTCGGCGGGCCGGTCGTCGTAGATGCCGCAACTGTTGTCCTGTTCCAGAAAGGGGCACAGCCAGCCTGGGGCGTCGCCCTTGAGCTTGAGCAGTTCGTTGGGCAGGGGGAGCAGGTCGCCCGCGATCTGGTCGTGCACCAGCTCGCCCAGGCGCAGGGTAATCACCGTGTCCGGGCCCAGGACGCCCCTGGCGAACAGGGGCATATCCTCGCGGTGCAGGGCAGGGCCGCCCTTGTGGCAGCATGCGCCGCACTGCTCGCAACGGTCGCGTTGGGTCATGATGCGTCTCCGGCCCGCACGGTGCGCACGCCCCGCACCCAGGCCATGCAGGTGCGGTCCATGCTGGCGGCAAAGCCCATGGCCGCGTTGAGATACCACGAGGCCATGAAGGTGGCGCGGTCCGCGCTCCACAGCAGCCGGTGCTCGGACGGGAACAGCGGCGTCACGCAATAGGCCTCCAGGCTGGCGGGCTCGTCCACCAGCGTCAGCAGCTCGGGCATGGTGGGGACGCGCCAGTCCGCGTGCCCGGCCCAGCGCCGCGCGTTGAGCACGGCCACATACTCCGCCGCCTCGTCCCAGGCAAGGGGATACTCCGAACCGCCGCGCTCCCACATCAGGCCGCTGGCACGGTCCACCACCGTGGCATCGGACGCCGCAAAGACGTTGTCCGCGAACGTGGCGGGACGTCCCAGGCGGTCGAGGCCAAAGACCGCCGCCGCATCGGCCTTGGCCACCTTGGCGGGTCTGTCGCGCAGCAGCCAGGGCAGCGGCCTGCGCGCGCGATCCGGCCACTCGTCCTCGGACAGGGTGCACACGGCGTCGAGTGATTTGTTCCAGGCCGCGAGCAGGCCGTCCAGCGCCGCGAGCATGGTCTTGGCGTCGGGATGGCGCCGGGTGCGGTCGGGGTGCAGCGCGGTGCGGAAAAAGGCGTCCCAGGCGGGTGTCAGCTCGCGGCACAGGGCGCTGGGGTCGCGGTACGCGCCGCCGTCCGGTTCGGGCAGCGCGCCGGTCAGCATGCGGTAGAGCATGACCGCCACGGAGAAGAGATCCGCGCGCCGGTCCGCGCCGTCAGGGTCCGTCTCCTGCTCGGGCGCGGTGTAGTAGGGCGTGCCGATCTTGATGTTGGAGGGCGCGCTGGCCGCCACCTCGCCCCGCAGGCGCGACAGGCCGAAGTCGATGACCTTGACCCGGTCCAGGTCGGTGAGCAGGATGTTGAAGGGTTTTATGTCACGGTGCACCACGCCCGCATAATGCATGCGGCCAAGGGCCAGCAGCGTCTGCCGCACGTAGCGCACGGCGCGGGGCAGGGGCAGCCGCCGCGAGGGCTCCTCGGCCATGTAGCTTTCCCCGATCAGCGAGCCCAGGTCGTTGCAGAAATATTCCATGACAAAGTATGGGAAGCCGTGGGCGTGGTCGCGGCCATAATCCCACACCTGGGCCACGTGCGGGTGGCGCAGCGAGGCCATGATGCGCGCCTCGTGCTCGAAGCGGCGTTCCAGCTCGTCCATGCCCAGCACCGTGGCCAGCGTCTCCTCGGGCTGCAGGGTCTTGAGCGCCACGATCTTGCCCAGCACGGGCATGCGCGCCTTGTACACGCGCCCCATGCCGCCCTTGCCGAGCAGCCCGCAGACCTCGTAGGCGCCTATTCGTCTCATGCTCCCAACCTGTGCGCAAAGGTTTCCGGAATGCCCAGGGCAAGGATTTTCCGCGCCGTGGCCCTGTAGTCGTAGGGAACGAAGCGCACGGTCAGACGCCGGGCGCCGGGCTCCCACAACACATATTTGGCGCGGCTGTCGCCGTCGCGGGGTTGCCCCACCGCGCCCACGTTCACGATATGGTGCTGGTCCGGCTCCAGGGTGAGGACGGTCTGCCTGGCTGCCGCTGCCGGGGCTTCGATGGGGGTGTGGGTGATGGTCTCGCCGTCCCAGGAGATGAGCTCCAGGTCGTGCGTGTGCCCCACAAAGGTGATGCGCTCGGCAATGCGGTGGAAGATCCGGGCCAGCGCGGCGTCGGTGGCCTGGTGGAGATAGAGCCGCGTGGCCTGGGGCGGGCAGCCGTGCACGAAGCGGCAGCCGTGCCGCAGGATGTACTGCGGCATGTCGCGGATAAAGGCGCGGGTCGCGTCGGAGATGAGCGTGTCGGTGATGTCCACGGCCTTGCGCGACACCGGGTTGAACCAGGCCCGGGCCTTGTCGTCGACAACGCCCTGCTCGTGGTTGCCCACCACCGAGGCGATGCCGCGCGCGCGCAGCATGGCCATGGCCTCTTCGGGATTGGGGCCGTACCCGATCACGTCCCCGAGGTTGATGGTGTCGTCGGGGCGCTGCGTGTCGAGATCGGCCAGCACGGCGGCAAAGGCCTCGATGTTGGCGTGGATGTCGCTCATGACTGCGATGCGCATGGCTAGTGCCTACCAATCTTTGGCGCGGGAGTGAAGCGGGAATGCGGTGAGGGGGGCGGCCGGGGCGGGTCTGGATTGGGACGGCGCGGCCATGGACCGGGCCGGTTCAGCCCCGCTTGCGGCGCAGGGCCGCCTGCACGAAACGGGGCGCCCAGTGCGGCGCGCCCAGGGCGTGGATGTGCGCATAGCCCGCAAAGGTGTTGTGCGCCACCAGGCCGTCGCGGCCCTGGCGCATGCCGCTGCCGCGCACGAGTTCCAGGGCAAAGGGCAGGGCGTCTGCCGTGGGGGCGTCCGCACCGGTTACGGCGATGTCCACGTCCGCGCACAGCGAGTAGTGGAATTCGTGCCCCTGGATCACGGCCCCGGTGGGGTGGAAGGGGTTGTCCCGCACCACGCGGGCCTCGATGTAGCCAAGCCCCTGCGGGCGTGGGCACAGGGCGGTGCGCACCGGAAAGACGCCGGCCATGGGATGGTCCACGCCGTCCACGGACAAGGTCTGCCCCAGGTACATGAATCCGCCGCACTCGGCATAGATGGGCAGGCCCGACGCGGACAGGGCGCGCACGCGGTCGCGCACCACGGTGTTGGCGGCCAGCGCGGCGGCCTGGGTCTCGGGAAAGCCGCCGCCCAGGTACAGGCCGTGGATGTCCGGCCACGGCGCGTCGTTCAGGAGCGACAGTTTTACCAGTTCCGCCCCGGCGGCGCGGAGCGCCTCCAGATTTTCCTCGTAATAGAACCAGAGCGCCGCATCCCGCACATAGCCTATGCGCACGCCGTCGGCGGGCGCGCATACCGGCTGGGGCCACAGCGCCCCAGCGGCGGCCATGTCCGCGTCCCGCGCGGGCGGGGCGGCGCTTGCCACGCGCCACAGGGCGTCCAGGTCCAGGCATTCGGCGGCCATGTCGGCCAGTCCTTCCAGAATGGCCTCCTGGCCGTCGTATTCCTGGTTGGAGATGAGGCCCATATGGCGTTCGGGGATGGGGTTTTCCGGAATCTTGGGCAGTACGCCCAGCACGGGCACATCGGTGTAGTGTTCGATGGCCTCGCGCAGGATGGCGCGGTGGCGCGGGCCCGCCGTGCGGTTGAGAATGACGCCCGCGAGGGTGAGCCCCGGCTCGAACGTGGCGCATCCGGCCACGATGGCGGCCACGGTGCGCGTCATCTTGGTGCAGTCGATGGCCAGCACCACGGGTGCGTCGAGTTGCCGGGCCAGTTCGGCGGTGGAGCACGACCCGGTCACGTCCTTGCCGTCAAAAAGGCCTCGGTTGCCTTCTATGACGGCAATGTCGGCGGGAGCGGTTTTTTCCCAGAACAGGGCGCGCAGCACGTCGGGAGACATGATAAAAGGGTCCAGATTCGACGCCACGGCCCGCGCTGCAAGCCCAAGCCATGTGGCGTCGATGTAATCCGGACCCTTTTTGAACGGCTTGACGGATAAACCTTGCCGTACCCATGCACGGCATAACCCGAGGGTGAGGATGGTCTTGCCAGCCCCACCGCTGAGCCCAGCCAGAATAAGTCGCGGCCGGTTCACCGTGGCACTACTGCTATCGTCATCCGCGCCATCAGGCGGCGCGACTAACAGGAAGGCTATTCGCCTTCCTCGGTGGCATGCTGCTTGCCGACGCCAGCCAGACCATACAGCGTGGTGCTGCCGGAGGACCAGAATTCCAGCTTGCCGTCGTTCACCAGCGCGGTGAGAAGCTTCTTGACTTCGCGCGCTTTCATGTCGGGAAAAATCTTGGTGAAATCGTTGAAGTAGAACTTGGTCTTACCCTTTTTGCCCTCAAGGTATTCGAGGATCTGCTGCTTTGCTTCTTCGGACATGGGTAGCCTCTTTTGTTTTGTCCGGGCGCGGCGAGCCGCGCCCGGACGTTGTAAAGCACGTTACTTTATGGCGCTGGTGAACTTGAACTGCGTGCTCTGGCGCCAGGTGTAGTACGCGGGATCGCGGAAGTCGTCGATGCAGTGGTGGGAGAACTCAAGGCCGGTCAGTTCGTAGAACTTTTCCCAGCCGATGCGCTCGGCCCACTCACCCACGCGCTCGTACTTCTTGGCGTTGGCGGAGTACACCTCGATGATGTGTTTGATGGTCTTGGTCAGTGTGGGCCAGCGGGGCGGCTCGTTGGGGATGTACGCCACAACGACCTTGGCCAGCTTGGGCATGGAGATGCGGTTGGACACCTTGCCGCCGACCAGGATGACGCAGCCGTCGCCTTCGCCGTCGGCCAGCGGCAGCGAGGGACACATGGTGTAGCAGTTGCCGCAGTACATGCAGCGTTCTTCATTGACGGACACGGTGTTGTGCTTGGTGCCGTTGATCTCGACCTTGGAGGGCTTGATGGCGCCCAGCGGGCAGGCGGCCACGGCCAGCGGAATCTCGCACAGGTTGTCGAGGTATTCGTGGTCGATCATGGGGGGCTTGCGGTGGATGCCCACGACGCCGATGTCGGAGGCGTGCACAGCGCCGCACATGTTCAGGCAGCAGGCCAGCGCCAGACGGATGGACGCGGGCAGCTTCATGCTGCTGAAGTACTCGAACACTTCGTCCATCACAGCCTTGACCGGACCGGAGGCGTCCATGGCCGGGGTGTGACAGTGCACCCAACCCTGGGTGTGGATCATGTTGGAGGTGGCGGCGCCGGTGCCGCCGATGGGGAACTTGTTGCTGCCGCCAGCGAACTTGCGGCTCTGCAGGTCGGCCTTCAGCGCCTTGAGGGCGGCTTCGTTGTCGACCATGAATTCGATGTTGTTACGGGTGGTCCAGCGCAGGTGGCCGCCGCAATGCTTGTCGGCAACGTCACACGCTTCGCGGATGAGCGAGATGCTCATGAGGCGGGCGGCGCCAACACGGACGGTGTAGCACTTGTCGCCGGAGAAGCCGACGTGCATGAGGACGCCGGGCTCCAGGATTTCGTGGTAGTCCCACTTGCCTTTGTTAGCCTTGACGACCGGGGGGTAGAAATCCTCGAAGTTACGCGGACCGATGTCGGTGATCCGGTTCTCCATCGGTTTCTGGGGATTATATCCGGAAGAAATGAAAGCCATTTTGTTGCCTCCCTTCGCTTATCTCAAGTGCTTCTTGCGGAATTCGGCCATGTCGCGCGTCCAACCACCGGGAACCTCTTCTTCCTTGAAGAAGATGTACGGGTTGCTGCGCGGCTCCACAACGTGCTGGGGCACGGCCTTGATGTTGGTGACCTCGAGCAGCTTCTGGAAGCCCATGCGTTTCATGGTCTCGCCGACGCGCTCGCGGTTCTTGCCTTCTTCCATCCACCAGTCCCAAATGTTCTCAATGATTTCCTTGAGCTCATCATAGGGCTCTTCGACTACGACGAAGGGCACCAGCAGGGAGCCGAGCTGGGCGCCGTCGAGAATGGGAGCCTTGGCGCCGAGCAGGACGCACGCGCCGGTTTCCTTGCCAACGCGCAGGGCGCGGGGCATGACGTTGATGCAGTGCATGCAGCGCACGCAGTTGCTGTTGTCGATCTTCAGGGTGCCGTCGAAGCTCATGCACTTGGTCGGGCAGCGCTCGATGACCTCGGCCTGGATGTCGAATTTACCCCAGTCGCGGCTGGCGTGAGCGCCCGCGTTGGGAGCGAATTCACCGGCCACGTAAGCCTTGACCTTGTCCTGGTCGACCTGGATGTCGTCCTTCCAGTTACCCACAACAGCGAAGTCGGAACGGGCAAGAGCGGCCACGCAGCCGTTCGGGCAACCGTCGAACTTGAACTTGAACTTGTAGGGGAAGGCGGGACGGTGCAGCTCGTCCTGGTAGTCGTTGGTCAGGGTGTGGCACACGGCCTGCGTGTCGTAGCACGCGAATTCGCAACGGCTCTGGCCAAGACAGTCGGCCGGGGTGCGCAGGTTGCCGCCGGAGCCGCCCAGGTCGGTGTTCAGTTTGTGGGTCAGGTCGAAGAAGATTTCTTCGAGCTGCGGGGTCTGGGTGCCGATCAGAACCATGTCACCGGTGGAACCGTGCATGTTGGTCAGGCCGGAGCCGCGCAGGTCCCAGATGTCCATGACGGCGCGCAGGTACTCGGTGTGGTAGTACTTGCCCGCAGGCTGGTTCACGCGCACGGTGTGGAAGTGCGCAACGCCGGGGAACTTCTCAGGCTGGTCGCAGTAACGGCCGATAACGCCGCCGCCGTAGCCGAAAACGCCCACGATGCCGCCGTGTTTCCAGTGCGTTTCCTTGTCGTTGTAGGACAATTCAAGCACGCCCAGCAGGTCGTCAGGGCAGCTGGCCGGGATCTGGTAGTCCAAGCCCGCGGGGTTTTTCGCCCGATTGTCTGCTTCCATCTTGATGTCGGACACGAAGCTGGGCCAGGGCCCGCTTTCGAGCTGATCCAACATCGGAGTCGCATGTTTTACCATTGCCTTACCTCCACATTGGTTAGTTTAGGTTAAAGACAGGACTTTGATTCCGTGAGCACCGTAAACCCGCGTTTCACCGCACCCCAGTGGACGCATCAACGCGGCATGTGTAACCCTCGTGATTTTTGGAACAAGGGAAACATCTTGCTAAAAAAAAATCATGCCTCTTGTCAAGGGATAAACCTCTAGATGCCAGCTTCACATAAGGATTTCTCCCTGCTGGGGCCGCTCGCGCCCTGGGGGGGCCGTCAATATGGCGTGTGTCTGTCCGGGAAGTCCGCCACCCCTTGCGAGGGTATCGGAAAACATACGCAACGTTCAATAAAAATACAATGGAAAAAACGGCGAACCCCGCTTCCGGTGAGGGCTGCACGCGTGCAGCCTTCCACGGCCTTGACGCGCCACCGCAAAAGCGACACAAACACCGCATCCCTGTTCTTGGAGGCGCCTCATGAAAGACGAACGCGGCAACTATTACTACCCCAACCCCGCCCAGAAGCGCACGCGCATGTACGTGCGCAAAAATTTCGGCGTCATCGAATTCAGGCTCTACAGCCCGGACAATCCCGAAATCTGGGAACGCCACGGGTGGCTGGCCATGGACGTGGTGCGGGCCGCCGCCGCACTCGCCGTCAAGGAAGGAAAAGGCGACGCGGCCTTGGCTTTGTATGACGAACGTGTTGCCGTCGCCCTGCTGCGCGACGAAGACCCGCTCCTTTAACCCTCGTCCCCCTCTTCCCCTTTTTCCCAACGCCCGCCGCGCGACTCGATGGCGCATGTCGCGCGACTGCAGCAATCGTACAATGATTCGCTGTACATGAAGAGAATGCGCCGCTCCCGCTCCAGATGCGCCTCGTCGAGCGGGGCGGGGGCATGGCGCGCCGCCAACCCGGTCAGCGCGGTCCAGTCCGGTATGGCCCGCATGCCCCGTGCAAGGCGTTCGCCGTTGGCCACCGCCAGCAACACCGCGTCCCGCGTGTCCGTCACCACCGCCAACCGCGCCGGACCACCCGGGAAGAGCCGCGCCGCCGCCACAATCTCCCGCTCATACGTGGTGCACTCTCCGGAACAAAACAACACCACCAGCAGCGGCGTCCCCTCATCCAGCACCGCGAAATCAACCAGCCGCGTGTACTCCCGGCCTTCCACCGGAAAGCGTACCGGGGCGCGCGGAACAATGCTGGCCCTGGGATACCCCCGCTCCTCCACAAGCAGGCGCGCAAGCGCCTGGCGCAAATCCTCGTAGGTGGTCGCTTCCACCTCCTCTCCCGTCAAATAATCGCGCAGTGTTACGCCAAGACTGATGTCGTGCATCACCCCTCCGTCTCTGTGGCCTTTGCCCCATGGTAAGCCACGTCGCCACCCTGGACAACCCATGACGCATGCATTCTCACCTCGATGGTAAAAAGCATGAGACCGCAGCCTGTTGCATACATGCCTCACCCCGGTTCCACAGGGGGGCACCCCCACTTCCTTGTTGATTTATCCAAAGAATTTCACTACAAAAACAGGGCGCAATCGTGAGCCAGAGGTTCTGGCTCTTCTGTCCACGCATTCGCAACGCATCGTGTATCACCAACTGCTTCCGTCCCTACCCCTTCTAATCGGCAGGAGGACTCCCAGGGACGGACGCGCATACCGAGGGAGGAAGGGGAACGTGAGTCGCTTGAAATCCATCGTACCAGTTATCGCCGCGCTGGCGGCCATCGCTTGCATGTTCATACCGCAACTGGCCGCCGCCTCGGAAGGCGCCGCACACGCCGGCGGCGCACCCCATCTCGACGGCGCGCTGCTGGGCGGCCTCTGGGTCGCACCCTTCGCCTGCATGCTGCTGTCCATCGCCATCATGCCCCTGGCGCTTCCCCATTTCTGGCACCACCACTACGGCAAGGTCGCCGTGTTCTGGGGCGCGGCCTTCATCGTGCCCTTCACCCTCCAGTTCGGCTTCTCCCTTTCGCTCTTCGAACTCCTGCATACCATGCTCCTCGAATACATCCCCTTCATCATCCTGCTCCTCGCCCTGTTCACCGTGGCGGGCGGCGTGCGGCTGAAGGGCACCCTCGTGGGCAAACCCATCGTCAACACCATCGTGCTGCTCATCGGCACCCTGCTGGCCAGCTGGATGGGAACCACCGGCGCCGCCATGCTGCTCATCCGGCCCCTGCTGCGCGCCAACCGGCACCGTAAATACAAAGTCCATACCGTGGTCTTCTTCATCTTCCTCGTGGCCAACATCGGCGGCTCCCTGACCCCGCTCGGCGACCCGCCGCTCTTCCTCGGCTTCCTCAAGGGCGTGTCCTTCTTCTGGACCACCATCCATATGCTGCCGCTCATGTGCTTCGTGGGCGGAGCTCTTCTTGTCCTCTACTTCCTCATCGACACCATGCTCTTCGGCAAGGAAGGCAAGCCCGCCTCCCCCGACGCGGGCAACGGCGAACCCCTGGCCATGGAAGGCAAGATCAACCTGGTCCTCCTCGGCGGCGTCGTGGGCGCGGTGCTCATGTCCGGCATGTGGCATCCCGGCGTCCACTTCCAGGTCTACCACGTCACCATCGACCTCCCGAACCTCGTGCGCGACATCCTGCTGCTGTGCATCGCAGGCCTGTCCCTCAAGCTGACCGACCCCGAATCGCGCCGCCTCAATGACTTCACCTGGGAACCCATCGTGGAAGTCGCCAAGCTCTTCTTCGGCATCTTCGTCAGCATGATCCCGGCCATCGCTATCCTCAAGGCCGGCGAACACGGCGCCCTCAAGGACGTCATCGCCATGGTCACCGCCTCCGACGGCGGCCCGGTCAATCCCATGTACTTCTGGCTCACCGGCGCCCTGTCCAGCTTCCTGGACAACGCCCCCACCTACCTGGTGTTCTTCAACACCGCCGGTGGCGACGCCGTACACCTGATGCACGACATGACCCAAACCCTGCTCGCCATCTCCGCTGGCGCAGTGTTCATGGGCGCCAACACCTACATCGGCAACGCGCCCAACTTCATGGTGCGCTCCATCGCCGAATCCATGGACGTCAAGATGCCCAGCTTCTTCGGCTATATGGCCTGGTCCTGCGGTATCCTCGTCCCCATGTTCGTCATCACGACCTTCATCTTCTTCTAGGCCGCGTAGACGAACAGCCTCGCCAAACCAAAGCCCCCTGCGTAAGCAGGGGGCTTTTTTGCGGGCTGGGCCACGTGACGTTGCGAAGGAAACAGCGGGACATGGATGAAGATTTCGCGCCGCGCCGGGGCGGCTCGATCAGGTCCGTATGGCCTGGGAAGATTTCGCCTTCGGCGACCAGGCTGCGCGCATCTCTGCTCTCGATATCCGTAAGGTTCGCGTTGCTCACCTAACGGCTAGTCGGCTGGACTGCGGCAGCGTGACGACGCTGCACCCGGTTGGGCGGATGGATGCGACGGACTGGATGACGTGATTGCCGCCGCGATGCGTGCGTGGTGGGGTGGTGGTTGGGTCGCGGTGATTGGCGTGGATGGACGGTGTGCGTGAGTCTCAATCCACTCTTGAAGAAAAAGGGGTTTCGGGGCAGCGGGAAAACGACCTCCCGCTGCCCCGAAACCCCTTTTCATCAATGGTGTACTGCCCCTATTGGGGGGTGGCGACCCCTGCGAGGCTGCCGCCCCAAACCCCGGTTCCCGGTTGTATGGGTGGGAAAAATTAAAAGAGCCGCCGCAGCGGTGGCCGCTGCGCGGCGGGGAAATGGGGAAACGGGAACGGAAGGTCTGGCCGTGTGGCATCAGGGTCTTTTTGCCTTTTCCTGCAAGACCGTTAGCCTTTCAATCCGTTGCCAACCCCTGTCCTCATCGTCTGCGATCCCCCTCTATCTGAAAAGTCGATCAAAAGCTTTTTTGCATGCCGTCCCGAAGGGCGGCGTGCAAAACAGGTTGGCGCAGCGGCGCAATGTGGGAGGGGGCGGCGGCAGCCCGGAGGGCGGACCCGCCGCTCCCGCCCACAATGCGCCGCTTCTTCGCCGTGTTCCCCAGCCGTTCACCCCT
>JBFWMG010000026.1:0-53989 GCA_050251715.1 Desulfovibrionaceae bacterium
GAAGTTGATGCGGAGGTTGGGAGGACTTTTTGCTCTTTTGGCCTCGCTGCTCTGCGGCGCTGGCTCAGGACGACGGCTCGGACTATCCGTCGAATAAAGAACAAAACGACTTTTTCAGACTCGACTATTTAGCAAGTGAAGAAGGCATTACTATCCCACTGGATTTGAACCAGCGGTCTCTGCGCCCCGAACGCGATAGCAGGCATCTCGTTGGGAATAGGTTAGGAGAAAGAAGAAGGGATTCAGTTAACCTCTGGATTCCTTCGATGTTTAATAGAAGCGAGCGCGGATAACTCCAGGTAGGCTGTCCAGGAGCGAGTTGGGAACTGCTAGTCATCATGGAAAATGTGGCACAGGGGTGGCACAAAACAGAGAAAAAATGAAAAGGGGTTGCGGCATTACGGCCGTAACCCCTTCTAATTTCTGGAGCCAGCGAGGAGACTCGAACTCCTGACCTGCTGATTACGAATCAGCTGCTCTACCAACTGAGCTACGCTGGCCAATGCGTGGAAAGCCTTACTATACGCAGTGTAAGAGGCGGTCAAGAAAAAATTGGGGGCATCGCGGCGCGGCCCTTGCCTGCCATGCTACCCCAAAAAAGGGGCGGGGAAAAGGCGGTTGTGGGGGGCGTTGCCCTTTGCTGGGCTGGGGCGCGGTGCGGAGGGGGGAGGCGAGAAGAAAACACAGGAAAAAGAAACGCCGCTTTCCAGCGGCCCTTCCTAAAGATAACACGGTGAAAATCCAAAAAGTCAGTTTGTTCTGGAAAGGCGAAAGCCGCAGTCATTGTACGCGATGTCGGGCCAAAAACCGTAGCGATTGGCAGAACGAGCGTAGCTCGGCTCGCTGCACCAGCTGCCACCTCTGTTTACGCGGCCCGAGCCCATGTCGGGACCGGTGGGGTTGGAGCGGGGGCTGGAAGCGTAATAACTGCTACTGAGCCAGTCCTGGCACCATTCCCACACGTTTCCAGACATGTCGTACAGCCCCATCCCGTTGGGAGCCTTGCCGCCCACAGGGTGCGTCTGCCCGCCGCTGTTGCCGTCATACCATGCCACGCGGGTCAGATCCTCGCCACCGGAGTAGGTCTGCGCCTTGCCGCCGCTGCGCGCCGCATATTCCCATTCCGCCTCCGTGGGCAAACGGAACCCGCCGTTCCCCTTGCCGTTCAGCCTGCGGATGAACTCCTGGGCGTCATTCCAGGAGACCTTCTCGACCGGATTGCGGTCGCCCTTAAAGTGCGAAGGATTGTTCCCCATGACCTTGGTCCACTCCGCCTGCGTCACCTCGTACTTGCCCAGCCAGAATCCGTCCACGCACACCTCGTGGACCGGCCCTTCATCACCGTCACGGTATCGTTCCGATGTCGGGCTCCCCATCTGAAAACACCCGCCCGGCACCCACACGAATGCCATGCCCGTGGTCGGCTCGGTCCAGGTCTTGCCGGACCCGGCCTGGGGTTGAGGCGTCGGGGACGCGTCATGCGAAGGGGGCGTTTGAGGCGCGGGCGGCGCAGCGGATTGCGGCTCGTCGGGCAAAATGTACCCCGGCAGCATGGACCCCAGCCCCATGGCCGGAAAAAGCAGCAGCGCCGCAAGCATCGCCAAGCCCATCGTTCGATTCATATGTTTCTTCTTCATTTCCATGACATGGCGTGGCGGAACCCGCGTCCCCATCCTAGCGGCCAGCGCCGCCTATAAATAGCTAGGAAGAGTCCCCCAACGGGCAGCGAATCCTGCATAGTCAACAATCCAGCATGCCGTACCATGCGTCTTGAACGACGTCAGTGCGCATGGCTGGCCGGGCGTACCCCGACGGGGCGTCGGGCCAACCGCCGCGCGCTGGCTGCCTTGCAACTGTGTGTCAGGGGCACTGCTTGCGTTCGCGCAACAACTCGGCGGCCAGCGTCTTGATGACTGGAGCTTTTCCAATACGGTCCTCATATGCCGCGGCTGCGGCCTCCGCATCCTTTTTGTCCGCAAAATCACCAATCTGTACCACGAACCATCGCCTGTCCGCGTCGTCGTACAAATAGTAATGACAGGCCTCGAATCCGGCATCTTTCACCTGCCGCGCCAACGTCAGCGCCGCAGCCTCGGACTGGAATATGCCAGCCTGCACGGCATAGAGGATGGGGAATGGTTCGTTCCGGGCCGCAGTTCTGGTGGGGATATGGACAACGTTGGCTGCCCCCGGTTGCTCCTCGACGCGGAGTTTTTCCATGGCGGCGTCTGCGGTTTGCCTGTCCGCATAGCGGCCCGCATACACCATGAACCATGTGCGCTCCTGGTCGTCGATCCGGGTCATCACGCCAGGGGAATACCCCTTGTCCAGCAGGATGCGCGCCAGGTGGTCCGCGTTTTTTTTGTCTGGAAAAGACCCCACCTGCACCAGATAATCACCTGCGCCGCCAGCGGAGGACTGCTCCTCTTCGGGCAGGTCGTACCCCGGCAGCAGGTAGCCATGGCCCATGGCTGGAACAAGCAGCAGCAGGCTGGCCAGCAATGCGGCGAGGCGCGTGTGCATGGTCTTGATCCGCTCCTACTTGAGGCGGATGACGTCCGTGTCCTCGGCCAGGCCGGACATGGTCACCGGGGTCTGGTCGCCGTGCGCGTCGCGGCGCGCCTGGTAGCTCACCTTTTCGGCCAGGTACTTCTTCATCTCGGCCACGGTGACGCGCTTGTTCTTGTCCTCGTCCGCAGCCCCGGAAATACCCTTGAGGAAGAAGTAGGTGAACATGCCGTGCCCCTGCTTGGGGTACCAGTGGCTCACCTGGCCCTGCCCGGTGCTGGAAAAGACCACGGCGTTGGGCAGCTTGCGTACCGGGTTGGTGGTCTTGAGCAGGACCGGACTCACGTTCTTCACCAGCGTGCCCTCGGCGTAGTTGCCCGAAAAGCATGCGTCCATGACCACGGTCACGCTCCTGGCCGGAATCTTGGCCAGGTTGTCGTAGAACACGTCCATGCCGAAGCCGTTGTTGGCGATGTAGGACACGTCGGCGTCCACGGGCACGATGAAGGCGCGGCCCTCCTTGAGGTCCGGCGCGCCGTGGCCCGAATAGTAGATGAACACGTCGGATTCGCCGGGGCGCACGAAATCGGCCAGCTTGCCCTTGGGATCGTTGGGGGTGCCGAAGATCTTCCTGAGCGTGCCCTGGGTGGCGTCCTGCTCGTAGATCACGTTGGCCGCGTCATAGCCAAAGGCCTCGACCAGGTATTTGCGCATGAACCCGGCGTCGCGGTCGGCAAAGGCCACGTCCGGAATGCCGTTGCCGTGGCTCTTGTAGTTCTTGTTGCCGATGACGACCGCGATGGCGTGGGGCCGTGCGTCCCGCCCCTGGGGGATCTCCCGGTCCACGTCCGACACCAGGTCGGCCACCTCCTGCCGCGCGCCGCCCTGTGCGATGCTCTGGAGCAGGGCGTCCGCCTGGCCGCCGCCGCCGGAACCGGCGGTCGCGCGCACGGGCGCGGGGATGTCGATGGTCTTGGCCTCGGTCTTGAACGCCTGGTACATCTTCTTGTAGGCCTCATCCAACTCGGGCGTGGAGGGGTATTTGGCGCGCATCACCTCGATGGCGTCCGCCGCCTCATAGCGCTGGCCGGCCTGGAACTGCGCGTACTGGGCCTGGATGTAATCGCCCAGAAGTTCGGAAAACACGGTCTTGAGCGGCTTGTAGGAGGTACCCATGCGCGCGGCGGCCGATCGCGCCAGGGCAAGCGCGTCCTCGGTCTTGCCCGACTTGTGCAACAGCCAGCAGCGGCCCACGGCCGCCTTGGGGGAATCCTTCAGGTATTCCAGGCCCGACAGCGCCTCGGCTATCTTGCCCTGCTGCCCCAGGCCCAGGTAGTGGGCCAGATAGGCGTCCTCCATCTCCTGGTGGCGCTTGGTTATCCCGCTGTCGGAGGGCCAGCGCTTGTGCGCCTGGGCCGCGGCGTTCATCGCCTCGCGCAGCATGCCGTTGGCCTGATAGGCGCGGATCAGGGTGTCCGAAAAGGCGGATTCCGACGGGGCGTTGCCGGCGACGGTCTTGGCGAGCTTGAGCGCGCGCTGCGGGTCGGCGTTGGTGTCGAGCAGCACCCAGGCCAGGGCGTTGTTGTACTTGTCGTTTTTTGGCTCGAGTTTGGCGGCCTGTTGCAGCATCTCCTTGGCCTTGTCCAGCGTGCCGTAGGCGTAATACGCAATGCCCAGGTTGTAATTGTGGGCGGGGTTGGCCGGACAGGCCTCCTGGGCCATGATGAAGAGCTTGAGTCCCTCGGCCTTGTCGGTCGCCATGGTTTTAGCGGCGTCGCCGGCGAATTTGTCCGCCATGCGGCACTTGGCGTCGCTGGCGTGCGCCAGGGGGGCGGCGAGCAGGCAACAAGCGGTCAACAACAGGCCGGAAAACAAACGTTTGTTCATCACGTCTCTCCCATTATTTTTTGTCCGAGACAACTTCGTAGACTATGATTTTCTCTTCCGTCCGATCGGCCATGTCGGCGTAGGTGCGGAAAAAGGCGCCCAGTTCCATGGCGTTTCCAGGTTCAAAGACGTCGAACCAGTCCGGTTGTGTCTCGTCGGTCAGTGCGGCCACGAAAAAACCTTCCGCGTCCCGGGCGTGGCCGGGCAGGGTGGTCATGCAGAGCTCCAGGCCGGATTGCGGCGTCGGGAGATGCAGCGGCTGGTTGTTTCCCGGCGTGCGCAGTGTGGTGCGGTCGGTGGGGAAGAGCATGACCGCCTTGCCGTCCGCCATGAGGTTGAATACGGCGACGCGCGCGGGCGTGCGGGTGGCGATGGTCAAAAGCGCGGCTTCGCCCTTGCGGAAGAGCGAGCGGTTGAGGGACGCGGCAAGGCCGGTGCCCCCTGCCTTGCGCTGGGGCGTCACCACCGAGGCGGTTATTTCCACGCTGAAGACGGGGATGGGCGGTGTGGAAGGGTCTTTCTGGTATTGCTCGATGGGGAGCCAGCGCACGTTTTCGCGGACGATGAATCCGAGTGAGAAGGATTTGATGAATGCCGCCGCGAGCTTGCCGTCCGTGACCAGGGTTGAGGATGTGATGCGTGTTCCAGCGGCCTGCTCAATGGCCGCCGACCGGGCGCGTTGCAGGGCGATGTGCCTGGCCTGCTCGTCGGTCATGCCCACGATGGCGCAGGAGCCGGACGACGTGACCTCTATGGGTTGGGCGCGAACGGGCAGGGTGGTTGCGAGGAAAAGGACAGCAAACATCACTGCCCAACGACGAGGCAAGGAAAAAGGCATGGCCGTCTCCGCCGATCTGAAGGTGACTCTTTGAGTGTAAGGCTACGGAAGATGCTTACAGAATTGACGCCTGGAAGTGAAGGGGAAAAGTGGGCAACGCATCCTACGCTTTTCGCGGGTAAGGGCTGGGTTGGGGCACGCTGGGTGGTTTCTTTGGGATGCGCGCATTCTTTCGGAGGGTGTGGTCACCGTTGCGCGACCGTTGCCAGGTGAGACAAAAAAGAAACTATCGGATACCGAAACGGCAATGTTCCTGGAGGGGGAGTGGGGGGCGGCACAGATGCACAGGCGTTTTCGCATGGTGGTTTCGCCGCATGGGGATGATGGGACGGCGACGAAACACCGGTGACGGCAACCGGGCCTGTCCGCGCTACATCCCGGCATGGGATAACGGCATCCGCGTGCCGATGTGTAGGACGGCCAGGCGTTGTATCATGCGGCGTCCGATACGTTTTGCCAGGAACGCGGCGTCCGGATGGCTATTTCAAGTTGCCAAATATACGTGTGTGGCGTATAGACGACGGTACGGTTTGGTGGGCAGAACTGCCCAATTCTTATAGATTTTATTGTGGTTGAGGTGGCTGGGCGGCCAGTGCCGGAACCGTGCGTGGACGCCGGTTGGGGGCAACGGGATGGCAGGGCCGCGCCGGGCCACGGGACAGGGGCTGGGCCGCCCCTGCGCCTGGCCGACGGCATCTCGTACCGCAAGGCGCGGGGCGCTCCGGTGGCGCATCTGGAGCGTGGGATGGGGATGCCGCTTTCATCCTACGCTTTTCTCTTGTCGGCATGTATACCATAATCGTCAGCGGTTCTTCCGCAGTGGAGGGGCCGGGGATGTGTTGGGAACGAAAAGAACCTGCTTGGGCGTCGCGCCGCCGCAAGGGCGGCGTCCCGAGGGCTGGAGGGACAACATGAAGAGTTTGCGATGGGTTGCGCTGCTGTGCGCGGTGTGCTTCGGCCTGGTGGCTTGCGCCGGCAAGGGGGCCACTCCCTTGTCGCCGGAAGATACGCCTCCCAACCATTATCTTCAGGGCATGCAGTTGATCGACCAGGGCAAGGCGGCGGAAGCCGATACCCGTTTCGCCAGGGCCGTGGAGCTTGAGCCCGGCTATGCCCCCGGCCTTGCGGGGCAGGCGCTGGTGCGGGCTTTGGGCGTGGAAGGCCAGACCGACGCCAAGCATGCCAAGCTGGAAATCGACGCGTTCAGGGATCTGCTGCGCAAGGCGTGGGGCAAGGCCAGCGAGCGTGAGGCCAAGTTCATCGTCAGCACCACGGCCATCCGCGCCGAAACCGTAGCCAAGGCGACCGGGTGGCTGAAGGCCGCCTGGGCATGGCACGGCAAGGCCACGACGCTCCGCAACGTGGACGAGGGCGCGTTGCCCTATTACCGCAACACGGAAGCGCTGTCCCACTTCATGGGCCGCGCCCTGTACGAGGCCGGCGAGTACGCCAAGGCCAAGGACCAGCTCAGCCTGGTGGTCGGCGCCGACACGGGGAAGTGGCACGAGGCGGCCAATGCGTTGTTCGCCCGCATCCAGAAGATCGAGCGGGCCATGGCCCACTACACGGTCACCGGCGTTGCCAAGGCCATTGCCGCCAAGGACACGGTGTCCCGGGCCGACGTGGCCGTGCTGCTGGTCACCGAACTGCAATGGGACAAGCTGTTTCAGGGCAAGCTGAGCGCCAAGCCCATGCCCAAGGCCACCTTCATGCCTGCGGACGTGGAAGGGCTGCCGTTCCAGGCCGAGATCATGGACGTGCTCAAGTGGAACGTGCGCGGGCTGGGCACCATGTATGACGCGGCGCGGCACGCGGAACTGTTCAAGCCCATGGAGCCGGTGACGCGCAAGGAAATGGCCTTCACCCTGGAGGACATCCTCATCAAGGTGACGGGCGACGGCGGACAGGCGACCCGGTATTTTGGCCAGGACAGTTCGCCGTATCCGGATGTCCGCCCCACCGAGCCCTGGTACAACGCCGTGATGAACGTGGTGAGCCGCAACCTGATGGAAACCGACCTCACCGGGGCGTTCCGGCCCAATGACAATCTGGACGGTGCGGAACTGCTGCTCGCCGTGGTCCGTTTGCGCACCGCCCTCAATTAGCCAGCAAGGAGAAGAGAAATGAAACGGATTGTCGCCATCGTGTGTTTTGTGCTGTTTGCCCAAACCGCCTGGGCTGCGGGGGGAGTTCAGCCGGAAGTCATCAACAGCCCCGCCGCAGTGTACGAGCAGGGCGTGATTCGGATCTGTGCGGAGTCGGCGGACAACCAGTCCCGCTTCAATGCCAAGCTGGCCTCAAAGACAGAGGCCCAAAAGGCGTTGGTGGAATACATCGACGGGTTGCGCTTGGTGAGCGACGTCACCGTGCAGGAAGGCTTTACGCGCGCGGCGATCACCCAGACCCACACGCAGGGCTTTCTGCGTGGCGCCTTCCCGGTGTACGAGGACTACAACAAGCAGGAAGGCTATGCCACGACATGCATGCAGATCAATCTGCGGGGAACCGGATCGGTGATGGAAACGTTGTCTCCCGTGCTCCGCAACCCGCCGCAGGCGTTGCAGGTGGAAAAGCTTCCCGAGTACAAGCCGCAGCCCGTGGCCGCCGCGCCCGCTCCCAAGCCGGTGATGGCGTATGATGGGCTCATCATTGTGGTCAAGGGCATCGGCTTCCAGCCCGCGCTGGGGCAGCGTATTATCACCGAGCGGCACGAGATTCTGTTCGAGCCCTCCAAGATCGTGCCCGCGCTGCTCGTCGACCGTGGCTGCGGCGGATACACGACCACCGAGGACAAGGCCAAGGCGCTGCTCGCCACCTGGGGCAGCCAGCAGCCTCTCGTGATTTCCGGCATCAGGACGGTCAAGGGCACCGAGGTCGTTATTTCCGAAGAGGACGCCAACACGGTGTTTGAACAGAACCAGAAGGCCGGCATCTTTTCGCAGGCCAAGGTCGTCTTTGTCCTGTAGGGCGCTGTAACGCAGCAATCCGTGGGGGCGGCCAACGTGGGTTGTCCGCCCCTTTTTTGTTTGGGCGATGGGGCCGGGAATTGGGGGTGGTGCCGGGAAGGTGCTGGCCAGGCGCCTTTGGGCGCAATGGCGGCATGCATGGCGTCCGGCGCCGGTTTGTCCCCCTTGCCGGGGAATGCGTCTCCTTTCTCCCCCACGGCATGGCGACGGGTGGGAACCGCTTGCCGCCGCCGTCCGCGCACCGCCAAAAACGTACTCACAAGGGGCTGATACGGTGAAACGAATCGCCACTCTCCTCTGTCTGGTGGTGTTTGCCCTGACGCCTGCATGCACGCAGGGCAAGCAGCCTGCGCCAGCTCCGGAGCCGGTGGCCCATGATGGGCTCATCATCGTGGTCAAGGGTACCGGTTTCCATCCTGCTTTGGGGCAGCGCATCATCAACGAACGGCACGAGCTTTTGTTCGATCCCTCCATGGTATTGCCCGAGTTGTTTGCCGACCGTGTGTGCGGCGGCTATTCGGCTTCCCCGGATGAGGCCTGGGGACTGCTTGCCTCCTGGGGCAGCAGGAAGCCCCTCGTGATTTCCGGCGTCGAAACGGCCACGGGCACCGAGGTGGTGATTTCCGATGAAGACGCCAAGGCGATCATGGAACTTGACCAGAAGGCCGACATCTTTTCCCAGGCCAGGATTGTTTTTTTGGCTCATCCTGGCCACGGATACTTTTTGACGGAATGAAAGGTTTTGGTTCCATAAGGCGTTGTCATGCCGCAATCCGCCGAGGCGGCCAACGCGCGTTGTTGGCCACTTTTTTTGGGAAAACGGGGATGCGGGCTGGCCGCCCCTGAAACGGCCGAGGAGGCGTCACGATGAAACGTAGGCATCTGGCCGGGGTGTGGGGCATGGCGTTGTGCGCCGTCCTGCTGTGCATGCCTTCGGGCGCGGCGGCGTGCGGCACCGTCAGGATGTTCGGGGCGTTGTATTTTTCCGCGACCACGAGTTGCTGCAAGGCGCAGGCGTTGGAGCGTTTGACCTGCGTCACCCCGCTTCCGGCGCGCTATTGGCAGACGCCGGAGGCGCAGGAAACGCTGCGCCTGGTGCTTGTGGACGCCATGCGGCACGGGATGCGTTCGCACGTCGAAGAGGTGCTGCGCCACTATCTGCCGTTTGACAAATACGGGTATTTGAAAGACCTGCAACGGTATAGGCCCACTGCCGCGGATGGGGGGCTCATGGAACGGTTGCGGGCCGAAGGCGAGGGCGACGCCTCGATTTTGTGCCGCCAATGCGGCTCCGGTGCGCCGCTGCTGGAGCCGCGCCCCATGGTCAACAGGGGAAAATACAACGCCTGCTTCGAGAAGTGCTGGATGGACAGGAAACGCTCGTGCAGCGGGACGGACCAGCCCGAAACATGCCGGGAGTCCGCCCGGAGGCATTGCGGGGCATTCTGCACCCGGTTCGCCAGCGAGTGATGCCGTGGCGTGGATCCGTTGTCTGCTTTTGTTTTGAAAGGCAGTGTCGTATGCAGTGGAATGTGGCGTCACCCATGCGTGTGTCGGGCGAAAGAAACAGAGGGCGAGTCGTCGATGGAGCGTGTGCCGATGGCAGGACATGAACGGCAAGGCGTGCATGTGGCAGGCTGGATGTTGTATGCGTTTTGGGCGCTGTTTCTGTTTTTCCCCACCTCGGGGCAGTCGTCCATGATAGAAGGCTATATCTTGCCTGAACGAGAGCAGACGCCTTCTTCCCAGAGGCAGGTCCAGCCTGCCGTTAGGGGAAGTGGCCCCCCATCCGTTCAAATATTGAACCTGGGACGGATTGAGTCGGTGCCGCCGTCAAGTGTTAACAGCGCAAAGCTCAAGGTAGATGTTAATGGGATGGGTATCAGTTCCGCCGTTTTTTTCGAAGCGCAGGATCTGTGTATTAGATTGGAGACGAACTACGTGTATGTGGGTGATGATATTATGGTTTCTATGGATTTTGCAGATGGGCGCCTCCAAACCATTTTTTCGGGAACAGTAACGCCTGAATATTATGTCCCAGCCCAGGGCGCGGGTGGGCAAGCCTACTTCAACCTCCCTAACCGCTAAGGCTGTTCCTCCACAGATGCTGTCTGCAAAACTCCGACTCTTTGACTTGAATCGCATCCGTTGGGACTCGAGGACGTTCCCGCCGACGTGCTCGACTGGACGGTTTCGGCTTTTCATGAGGAGTAGGAGGTGCGCGGCGTGATGGTCTATGACCTGGGCGCTCCAGTGCATTGGCCCAACATGAAGATTCTCGACGAATTGGAGCGGACGCTGGCGGCTCAGCGCAGACGCTACCTGTTTGCGTAGTTTGCCCATCCGGTCCGCAAGCCGGAAATGCAGGATATCGCCGAGGATGTGGTGGGCATGACGAATCGTGCGCCGTACAAGAATCTCCAATTTCTGGAATTCGACATCGACCATGAGGCCCGGAACCTGTATTTTGGTCAGGCTTTTGGAGAAATAGAGACGGCCGCCCGGAAGCTGGTTGAAGACCTGCGATAACAGGAGATGAACGGTCTTCTGTTTCCCGGCATGGAGAGTGGGACACCGTTGGCGCCGCGTGTGGTGCTCCAGATGCGGGGCGGGGCGAAGCGAAAGCGTGGGGTGGCGAGGGGGTCGCCAACCCTCGCTTTTTTTGTGTCCATGGGAAATGATTGTGGTGCAACCGCAACCCCAGACACGGCAGGTAGCCATGAGCACGCACACGCCCGATACGCCTTTGGGCCGATACGTTTTTCCGGACGATCCCCTGCGCCGCACCTGGCAGCTCATCGATTGCACTGCGCTGCCGCGCGGCCACGCCCCCACGCTTGGCGACGACCCGTCCCACGACGACGGGCCGGGCGATGGAGAGGCCGTCCCGGCGTCCGAGGCGATGGACGATTTCGATGAGGAGGCCTTTGCGGCCCTCCTTGCCCTGGAGGCGGATCTGGATGCGATGTGGGAGGGCGGGGAAGACGGGGACGAGGCCGTCTCTTCCGGTGAATCCTCCGAATCGAAGGACGACTTGGCGGAGGAGTGGGCGGCGGCGGTCGGCGAATCCGCCGCACCGGACACCGCAGGCGGGGAGGGCGTCTTTTCCCAGCTGGTCATGCGCCTGCGCTGGCTGGCCGAACTGGAGGAACAGGACGCGCTGGACGGTTTCAAGCTGTGCCTGGCGCAACCATGGGCCTGGGCCATGGTGTACCTGATGGCGCGGGCAGGAAGCCTGCAAACCGTTGCCGCGCAGGGCAAAATCCATCTCTTGCGCGCCATGCTCCAGGCCGGGGCGGATGTGGATGCCAGGGACAGGAACGGCAACACCGCCATCAAGGCCGCCCGCCTGCATGGCCGCATCGAGGCGGTGTGGCTGCTGCTGGTGCACGGCGCCCGGGACCGTTAGCAGGCCGTTAGCCCCGATTGCTCCGGCTGCCGCGCGGACGGCGCGCAGCCCGGCCCCCGGTTCCCGCGTTTTTTAGGTTCTCCCGCAAGACGCCCAGCGTATTCCCGCCGTCTCCCTGTGCTGGACGCACCCTTTCGGGGGGCGTCAGGGCACGCCGCGCCACAGGTCGCCCCAGAACGAGCCCTGGCCAAAGGCGTATTTGCCCACCAGATAGACGAAGTCATCCATCTTGCCGTCCAGCAGAAAGGCCACGGCGATGAGCATGAGCGCGTGGGCGGCCAGGACGAACGCGGTGGAAAAGACCCGCCCCGACTTCTGAATGTCCGGCTGGACGTACGAAAAATCCGTCAGGGCGGTGATGAGGAACCAGCAGTAGGTGGCCACGAACACGTGCAGGACGCCGGTGCGTATCGCGTCGAGGGCGATGCCCGCCACCAGCAGAAACGAGGCGGCGAACAGCGGGAAGAAATACGGCGCAAGCCGGATGAGCCAATTCGACCGGCCGGTGTAGGCCGTGACGCCGCCGGACAGCCGCGTGGCGCTGAACCCCTCGATGCGGTTGAAGCACAAGAGCGCGAACACCACATGCGTCACTTCATGGAAAAAGGTTTCCCAAAAGCGCAACCGCTGTTTCAGCAGGGTGAAATAGAGCAGGAGGAAGGCGGCGGTGGTGGCCAGATAGGGGAGGATGTCCTTGAAATCCATCATGGCCACAAACACGTCGCCGTGCAGCGCGATCATGGCCAGGATGTAGCCCAGCATGCCCAGCGCCGCGTATTTGGTGCCCACGTCGGCCATGGCCGTGAGAACCTTTGTCCCGCCGCGCCGTGGCGCCTGCCTCACTCGTTGCGTCATGCGCCTTCCCCTTGCCGCCGCCATGGAGCGGCGAGTGCCTCGATTTCCTCTTCGCCCACCAACGTCCGCCCCGTGCGCGACCGGCGCGTGGGGCGGTAGGGCCGGGGCGTGGCCGCAAGCAACCGTCCTGCGGCGCGGACCGCTACCCCGTGCCGTTTTCCAGGGGCGTCGGCAGCGGTGTCGGGTCGGAAAACGCCTCCACCCGCAGGGTCATGCCGGGAAAAAGATCATGCAACGTCTTGCACGCGGCAAGGGAACGGCATGTGAACGCCATGCGGCAAGACGGCTCCGCCGTTCCCTGTTGGAAGGTGATGCTGTGCACGTCGGCGGCCGGGGCAATGCCCGGCAAGACGGCAAAGAGACGCGCCGCATCGGAAAATCCGGTCAGCCGCACGTGGAAACGTATCGGCCTGGGCCAGATGCGGTCCGTGAGCCAGCGCACGGGATGGTAGTGCGACTGGTGCCTGCCCCGGCCAAGGGTCTCGGGGCATGTGCCGTGGTGCAGCGACACCCCCCGCTCGCTCAACCCGGCCACCACGCCGTCCTGTCCCGGAAAGGGCAGGCAGCAGCGGGCGAATTTGTGGATGCCGGGGAGGATGTCGCCGATCTCCAGAATGAACGGCTCCTGGCCTGCGGCTCCTGCCGGGCCGCCCGGCCCGGACGCTGGGGCGGGACGGTCGAGGTAGTACAGCACCACGTCGGGCTGGAGACTGTCCTGGCCCAGGCGCGTGAACAGGGCGTCGGGGGAGGGGAGATTGAGCACGGCCAGGACCAGGTCGAGGGTTTCGCCCTTGAGCGTGTCCTGGGGCAGGCCCGCGCGGCGCAAGGCGTGCGCCATCAGCGCCTTGCCGATGGCCGCCGCGTGGGCGCGGCGCTGGTCCGCCATCATGCAGAACAATCGGGTCCGGGCCTTGGGGGTGTGGCAGGCGTGTTCCAGTTCCGGCGACGGCTGGATTTTTTCCTTGGCGCGGTGGATGCGCACCGTTTGCCCGTCGCGCAATTCCTGGACAGGGGAGGCCGGAAGGCCGTCCACCACGGCCTGGCCGCAATATTCCCCAAGCTCGGTGTGCACCTTGAAGGCGAAATCCAGGACCGATGATTTTTTGGGGAGATAGAAGATGTCGCCCTTTGGCGAGTAGACGAAAATTTCTTCCCGCTCCGGCGTGCCGAGCAGGTCGCGCTTGCGCGAGACCCCGCCCTGGTACTGCCCCAGGCTGGTGAGCAGCGAAAAGACCTCTTCCCAGTGCTCCTCGCTGAACGGGTGCTCCTCGCGCCAGTGGGTGAACACGCCAAAGTTGGCCCACACGTCCATTTCCGTGGTCCTGATCTTGACGACGTAGTTGGCCTCGCCGCCCTTGATCCTGACGTGGAGGCTCCGGTAGCCGTTCGTCTTGGGGTTGGTGATGAAGTCGCGGATGGTTTTGGGCACCACGGGGAACGCGGTGTTGACCATGCCGAGCGCATGGTAGCAGTCCAGGGCGTTGTTCGTGTCCAGCACCACCGTAAAATCCGCGCGGTCCTTGGTATTGGACAATTCCAGGGTCTTTTTGTCGATGTCGAAGTAGTTGGACAACCCCTTGGGCCGAAAGCGGATGCTCACGGAGGGGAACGCGCCGCACAGCTTGTGCCGCAGGGCTTCCTGCAATGCCGACGCCTCGGGGGATTTGGCCGCCGTGTCGATATGGCGCACTATCTTTTTGCTTTTTTTGCTGAAGAGATGCGTCAGGGCCAGTTGGTACAGTTCCCGCTTGAGCGGGTAGAGGTTGAGCGCCGTGGCCAGGGGGGCGTACACGTCGATGGTTTCCTGCGCGATGCGCTGGCGCTTGGTGGGACGCAGGTGGTGCAGGGTGCGCAGGTTGTGCAGCCGGTCGGCCAGCTTGATGGTGAGGACGCCTATGTTCCGGCCGGAACACAGGAATATCTTGTCGTGGGTCAGGGATTTCAGGCTCGCCTTGTCGATGTTCGCGCTGCGCAGCTTGGTGCAGCCGTCCACCAGCAGCGCGACGTTGCGCCCGAATGCCGACTCGACGATGTGTACGGACTCGTCCTCGACATCCTCCACGATATCGTGCAGCAGGGCGGCGATGAGGATGTCCGGCACGCGGATGCCGAATTCCTGCGCCAGGATGCGCAACACCGCCACGGGATGGTCGATGTACGGCTCCCCGGAATGCCTGCGCTGGTGCCTGTGCGACCCATAGGCATGGGCGAGCGCCTTGAACAGGGCGGCGGTGTCGCTGTAGGCCGCAGGCAGCCATGCGGCGATGGCGCGTTGGTATGCCGCAAGCGGCGGCAGTGTCTCTTTTTTCCCTTTGGGCATGGCCGTTCCTTATCAGGGGCACGGGCATCCAGGCAATGCCGGTGTGCCCCTGTTTTTCATGGTATGTCCGAATATCCGTCAAGGCGAGGGGCAACGCGCGCGCCGCCGCCCCACGCTTTGGGCGCTGCGGACTTGACGCGGCCCGGAGGGGCGCATACTCCTCGGCGTGGCCCGGCATGCCGCCCGGTCATGACCCGGAGGCCGCCGTGCAACTCGTCCTGTTCGAACCCGAAATTCCCCCCAACACCGGCAACGTGGCCCGGCTGTGCGCGGCCACCGATACGCCGCTGCATCTCATCGAGCCTCTGGGATTCACCATCTCGGACAGGCACCTCAAGCGCGCGGGCCTTGACTATTGGCCGCATGTGAACGTGACGGTCTGGCCCACCTGGGACGCCTTTGCCTCGGTCCAGCCCCCGGCCACCCGTTTCGTTCTGTCCAGCAGCCGGCGCGGCGTGCCGCTGCATACCTTTGCCTTCCGGCCCGGCGACGTGATCGTGCTTGGCTCCGAGACGCGCGGCCTGCCCGAAGCAATGACCGCCCGCTATCCGCATCAGGTGCGCATCCCCATCCGGGGCGTGGTGCGCAGCATCAACATGTCCACGGCGGCCGGCATCCTGTTGTATGAGGCGCTGCGCCAGACCGGCGGGTTTGATTTCGGTACCAGCGACCCGGAACCCGCCTGATCCGCGCGCTGTCCCACGTCTCCCGCCGTCTGCGTATCACCATGGGATGGGGGCGGCAGTCCGGCGCATGGTCAGCCCGCACCCCCCCCTCCGCGCCCTTGGAATCCGTGCACTTTAAAAATAATTGTTACGCCTATCATTCTCTAATCTTTTGTAGTTTCACGCCCCGCTCCATGCGGCGGCCCATGTGAAACACGGCGCTAAGTTGTGGTTTCACTTGCCTTGGGAAACGCAATCCGGTTACAAGGACGCAGCATCATGTAAACCTTTTTAAGCAGGAGGTTCCCTAATGAAGTTGCGTATGGTGTTGTTACCGATTCTACTGCTCGCCGCGCTCGTGGCTTTTGGTTGCAGCGGCGGCGAGGAAACCAAATCGGCGGCCAAGGATGAAGCGAAGAGCGCCGCCAAAGTGGAAAAACCCATTATCATCAAATTCTCCCACGTTGTGGCCGAGAATACCCCCAAGGGCCAGATGGCCAACAAGTTCAAGGAATTGGTTGACCAGCGCCTGGGCGGCAAGGTTGTTGTCGAGGTGTATCCCAACTCGCAGCTGTTCAATGACGACAAGGTGCTGGACGCCATGCTGCTCGGCGACGTGCAACTCGCCGCGCCCGCCCTGTCCAAGTTCCAGAAGTACACCCCGGTTCTCCAGATCTTCGACCTGCCGTTCCTGTTCAAGGACATGGGCGCGGTGGAACGTTTCCAGAAGGGGCCCGTGGGCCAGAAGATGCTTCATTCCATGGAAGACAAGGGCTTTTTGGGCCTCGCCTATCTGCATAACGGCCTGAAGCAGATTTCGTCCCACGATCCGCTGCGCGTTCCCGCCGACGCGGTCGGCAAGAAGTTCCGCATCATGACCTCCGACGTGCTGGCCGCCCAGTACGAGGCCGTGGGCGGCATTCCGCTGAAAAAGCCCTTCTCCGAAGTGTTCACCCTGTTGCAGACCAACGCCATCGACGGCCAGGAAAACACCTGGTCCAACATCTATTCCAAGAAGTTCTACGAAGTGCAGGGATACATCAGCGAAGCCAACATCGGCCTGCTCGACTATCTCATCGTGACCTCCGCCTCCTTCTGGAACGGCCTGCCCGACGACATCCGCGCCCAGGTCAAGGCGTGCCTGGACGAGGCGACCGAGTATGGCAACAAGATCTCCGACGACTACGCCCTGGGCGACAAGAAGAAGATCGAGGAATCCGGCCGGACCACGATCATCGAGCTCACCGATGCCGAGCGGCAGCAGTGGGTCGACGCCATGAAGCCGGTTTGGGAAAAGTTCGCGGACGAGGTCGGCAGGGATAACCTCGACGCGGCCATTGCCTCGAACACCCCGTAGCCTGGACCTTACGCTAGCTCCATGCTGCGATTTATCAACAAGCTGGAGGAGGGAATCATTTCCCTCCTCCTGGCTTCCATGACGTTGTTGGTGTTTGTCGAAGTGCTGCTGCGGTTCGTGTTCTCCACGGGCCTGCTCTGGGCGCAGGAGTTGACCCTGCTTCTCTCCGCCTGGATGGTTCTGTTCGGCGCTTCGTATGGCATCAAGGTCGGATCCCACATCGGGGTGGACGCTGCGGTGCGGCTTTTGTCCCCCGCGTGGCGCCGCATTGTCGGCGTCCTCTCGGTGGCGTTGTGCCTCGTTTACTGTGGCCTGTTTCTCAACGGGTCGTGGGGTTATCTCTCCAAACTCTATTCCATCCACATTATGCTGGAGGACGTGCCCCTGCCCAAGTGGTTCGCCTACAGCATCCTCATCTATGGCCTGGTCATGATAACGGTGCGCCTGGTTATTCTGGGCGTGGGCATTATTCAGGGCAAGGCCGAAGGGTTCAAACACCTGGACGAGGCCAAGGAGAGCATGCATCTCATCGAGGAGACCAAGAAACACAGTGAGTCGTTCAGCGGCGGGATGGGAGGTGACAGGTCATGACAACCGTCGCCCTCTTCACCCTCCTGTTCCTGTGTCTGCTCACCGGCATGCCCATTGCGTTCGGGCTGGGGTTGGCCAGCATCTCGACCATCCTCTTCTTCTCACCCGACTCCCAGGCGTCCATTGCGCTCAAACTCTTTGACTCGCTCTCCGAGCACTACACGCTGCTGGCCATTCCCTTCTTCATCCTGTCCTCGTCGTTCCTGTCCACGGGCGGCGTGGCCAACCGGCTCATCCGGTTCGCCATCGACTGCGTGGGGCATGTGCGGGGCGGCCTGGCCATGGCCTCGGTCCTGGCCTGCATGCTCTTTGCCGCCGTGTCCGGATCATCTCCGGCCACAGTGGCGGCCATCGGCTCCATCGTCATCGCGGGCATGGTCAAGGCGGGCTATCCCGAGGAAATGGCCGCGGGCGTCATCTGTAACGCGGGCACGCTCGGCATCCTCATCCCGCCGTCCATCGTCATGCTCGTGTACGCGGCGGCCACCGAGGAATCGGCGGCGCGCCTGTTCATGGCTGGGTTCCTTCCCGGCATCATGATGGGCTCCATGCTCATGCTCGCCATCTACGTCGTGGCGCGGATCAAGAACCTGCCCGCCCAGCCCTGGCCAGGGTTCGGCAGCCTGTTCAAGAACGGATTGAGTGCGCTGGGTGGGCTCATGCTCATCATCATCGTGCTCGGCTCCATCTACGGCGGCATCGCCAGCCCCACCGAGGCGGCTGCTGTTTCCGCCGTGTACGCCTACGTCATCGCGGTGTTCATATACCGCGACATGGGGCCGCTCAAGGGCGTGCCCTGGGTGCGGCGGGGCGAGAACTGGGGCGCGGCGTTTGCGCGCAACATGGGGCAGATGGCCTCGGCGCTTCCCAAGTCCGTGGTGGATCCGGAAGTGCGCAAGGCCGTGCTCGACGCCTCCAAGGTCAGCATCATGCTGCTGTTCATCATCGCCAACGCCATGCTGTTCGCCCATGTGCTGACCACGGAACGCATCCCGCACATGATTACCGCGCAGATCATGGATTGGGGGCTGCCTTCGTGGGGCTTCCTCATCGTGGTCAACCTGCTGCTGCTCGCGGCGGGCAACTTCATGGAACCCTCGGCCATTCTGCTCATCATGGCCCCGATCCTGTTCCCCATCGCCAAGACGCTGGGCATCGACCCCATCCACCTTGGCGTCATCATGGTGGTTAACATGGAAATCGGCATGATAACCCCGCCCGTGGGGCTCAACCTGTTCGTGACCTCGGGCATAACGGGGCACAACATCATGTGGGTGCTGCGCGCGGCCTTGCCGTGGCTGCTCATTTTGTTGCTGTTCCTCGTCATCATCACCTATGTGCCGTCCATTTCCCTGTTCCTTCCGGAGTACATCGATTACCTGAAGGGGTTGGGACCGGCGCCGTGGGGCTAGAGCATTTTACCCTTGAAAGGGTTTAGATGCTCTTGTGCATTTCCCTGAAACAAGGGGACATTGTTTCAGGGGCGAGTCTTGTTTCAAGACTTAACTGCGCTAGCGCATTTGGCATTGAAACAATGCGACGATTTGAAATAATGAAGCATTGTTGCAACAAAAGGCATGCGAGCATCTCATCTTTTTGAAAGGTAGGATGCTTTGACAACCAACGGACGATTCGGCCCCCTGTCTTTCGGCAGGGGGCATTTTTTTGGTGGAAGGAGTGGGGGGCTGGCGCGGCGCCGCAGGGTGCATCCGAGAGCATTCGCCGGGCAAGGCGCGCGGTTTCACGGCGCGGCGGGCTTGAGTAGGGCGGGGGAGTGCCGTATGGATCGGGCAGCGGCGACTGGCCGCCAAGAAGGATTTCATGACGCACCATGCCTACCTGATGATAGTGGCCGCCGTGGCCTTGGATCTGCTTGCGGGCGACCCGCCCCATGTACCGCATCCCGTGCGGGGCGTGGGGTGGCTGCTGGACGGGTTGGAACGCGCGGCGCGCCGTTTTCCCGGCCATCTGCGCCTGGCCGGAGTGGTGTGCGTGGCCGTGGCGGCGGGCGCGAGCGGTGGGGCGGCTTTTGGGCTGGCGGCGCTGCCCGTGGTGGGCTGGGCGTGCGCCCTGTACCTGGCCTATGCGGGCCTGGCGCTGGGGTGCCTGCGCCGCGAGTGCGGCCACGTGGCCGCGCTGCTGGAGGCGGACGACCTGACCGGTGCGCGCGCGGGGCTGGCCATGCTGGTCAGCCGCGACACGTCCGCCCTGGACCGCGACGGCGTGGCCCGTGCCCTGGCCGAGACCCTGGCCGAGAATTTTACGGACGGGTTCGTGGCGCCGCTCTTTTGGCTGGTGGTGGGCGGCCCGGCGGGCATGTGGGCCTACAAGGCGGTGTCCACCATGGATTCCATGTGGGGGTACAAGACGGACACGTGGCGTGCGCTGGGCTGGGCCGGGGCGCGGTGCGACGACGCGCTGGCCTGGATTCCGGCCCGGTTGGCCGCCTGCGCCCTGCTGTGCGCCGGATGGACGCTCGGGGTGCGCGTGCCGGGCGGGCTGGGGGCCGTGGCCGCGCATGCGCGGCGCATGGAAAGCCCCAACGCGGGATGGAGCATGGCCGCCGCCGCCTGGTTGTGCGGTGCGGCCATGGGCGGTCCCGCAGTCTATTTTGGCCAGGTGAAGCACAAGCCGGTGCTTGGCGCCTCCGGCGGCGGCGTGTGGGACGGGCCGCGCCTGGCGCTGCTGGACACGTTGGTGTTGCGCGCGGGCGTGGGGTGTGCGCTGCTGCTGCCGTTGCCTCTTGTGTGGCTCGTGCCGTGATGTCTTTCTTTCTCCCTCCGCCTCGACTTCTGCCAATAATGTAAAACAGCCTCTCTTCTCCTGTGCGGCAACAACACGCGCAAGGGGCGATATCGAGCGCTTTCCATGCCTGGGCCGGTGATCCGGCAGGGAGAAGTGCTCTCTTTTTTGTGTTCTTCACGTCGAATCGATGCAAATTTGTGGCATAATGTTTACATTTCTGTTTTCTACTCCGATAAATATTTGCTAATTTTGTAATTCAGAAAATAATGTAAAAATGTAACATGTTAGAATTATTGATACATGGCGCCAGAGGGCTTTTGGTACGCTCCTTGCCTAATACCCCGGAAACAGGACATATGCCCGCAACTTGGCAAGGTCATCCGTTGGCATCCGATGCGTCCACCACAATCCGGCACTTCCGGCGTTCCGAAGGAGAGAGTTCATGAACATGGCTGATAATGCCTTCATCCTCATCTGCGCCGCCCTGGTCATGTTCATGACCCCAGGGCTGGCCCTCTTTTACAGCGGCCTCGCGCGCAGCAAAAACGTTCTCGGCACCATGATGCACAGTTTTGTCCTGCTCGGCGTGGTCACCGTTGTCTGGGTGATCGCAGGCTACTCCCTCTCGTTCGGTCCCGACCACGGCGGCATCATCGGCGGCCTGGACTACCTGTTCCTGAACGGCGTGGGCATGGAAGCCGGGCCGGTGGACAACCTGCCCCACCTCACCTTCATGATCTTCCAGTGCATGTTCGCGGTTATCACCCCCGCGCTCATCTCCGGCGCGTTCGCCGAGCGCATCAAGTTCGGCTCCTTTGTCCTGTTCACCGTACTCTGGGTGCTGTTCGTGTACGCCCCCATGTGCCACTGGGTGTGGGGCGGCGGCTGGATGAGCACGCTGCTCGGCATCGGCGCCCTGGACTTCGCGGGCGGCGCGGTGGTGCATATGAGCTCCGCCGCCGCAGCCCTGGCCGCCGCCGTGGTCATCGGCCCGCGCCGGGGCTATGGCCGCCAGTCCTTCATCCCGCATAACCTGACCCTCACCATCACCGGCGCGGGCATCCTCTGGTTCGGCTGGTTCGGCTTCAACGCCGGTTCGGCCCTGGCCGCCAACGGCGCGGCCGCCAATGCCTTTGTGACCACCCATCTGGCCGCCGCCGCCGCCGTGCTGGGGTGGCTCGCCATCGAGCGCTTCCATGCCGGACACGCCACCACCCTGGGCGCGGCCTCGGGCGCATTGGCCGGACTCGTGGCCATCACCCCGGCCGCCGGGTTCGTCACCCCCATGGGCGCGCTGGTCATCGGCTTTCTGGCCGGTCCCATCTGCTACGGCGGCGTGCTTATCAAGGGCGTGTTCAAGTACGACGACGCCCTGGACGTGGTGGGCGTGCACGGCTTTGGCGGCACCTGGGGCGCGTTGGCCACGGGTTTGTTCGCCGTGGAAGCCGTGGGCGGCCGCAACGGCCTGTTCTATGGCAACGCCTCCCAGTTGTGGGTACAATTCCTGTCCGTGGTGGCCACCTGGCTCTTCTGCTTTACCGCGAGCCTCATCCTGTTCAAGGCCGTGGACATGGTCATGGGCCTGCGTGTCTCCCCGGAAGACGAGTCCAAGGGGCTGGACATTTCGCAGCACAGCGAGGTGGGGTACCAGATCTAGGCGTCTTGCTGTTCCGGCTAGCGGCTGATACTGTCACAAGCACGTCGCGGGGGCGGTCCAAAAGGGCCGCCGATCCGCATAAGACATAAAGGGGAAGACCATGCGGAAGCTCGAAATCATCGTCAGGCCGTTCAAGGTGGATGACGTGAAAGAGGCTTTGACGGCCCTGGACATCAAGGGCATGAGTGTCGTGGATATCAAGGGATTTGGGCGTCAGCGCGGCCACAAGGAAGTGTATCGCGGCGCTGAATACCAGGTGGATTTCGTGGCCAAGTCAAAGATCGAGGTGGTTGTGGAGGCCTCCCAGGTCAAGACGGTGCTGGACGCCGTGGTGCAATCGGCCCGCACCGGCCAGGTGGGCGACGGCAAGATATTCATTCTCCCCGTGGAGGACGTGGTCCGCATCCGCACCGGCGAAACCGGCCAGGACGCCATTTAGAGCATCTTAACTTTGAAAAAGTTTAGATGCTCTTATGCATTTTGTTGAAATAATGCTTCATTATTTCAACTATTCGCATTGTTTCAATGTTAAAATGCGCTAGCGCCCCGCGCGGGCGGCAGAGAGGGCGGCTCCATCCGGCCCGCCACGGCATGTATGAAAAAAAAGACAGCGGCCGCGCACGCGGCCCAGGACGACTCGGCGGCCGCCAGGCTTGACGCGGCCCGCACGCACTGCATCGCAACCAGCCTGCCCGGCCCCCAGTGGGACCGGGCAGGCTGTGCTTTTGAGGCGGCGTACAGCGGCGTGGTGGACGCCTTCCTGCGCGAGCGGCTTGCCGAAATCCAGGCGGGCATCCCCCAGGACGGCGAGCCCTTTGCCGTCGTGGCCGTGGGCGGCTATGGGCGGGCCCAGCTCTCCCTTGGTTCCGATATCGACCTGCTCCTCGTCTGTCCCGACGCCATCCCGCCCCATGCCCTCGATCTGGCGCAGCCGCTCTTTTTGCCGCTGTGGGACATGGGGTTTGCCCTGGGCCACGGCTTCCGCACCATCAATGACTGCATCGACCTGTCGCGCAAGGATTACCAGGTGTTCGCCTCGTTGCTCGACGCGCGGTTCATAGCGGGCGATCCCGCCGTGCATGAACAGTTGGTGGCCCAATTCCAGCGCCGTGTGGTGGCCAAGCGGGGCAAGCGGTTTCTGGAATGGTTGCTGGACGGGGCCGACGCGCGCAGGCGCCGCTTTGGCGACGCGGCCTCCATGCTCGAACCGCAGATCAAGGAGGGCGTGGGCGGCCTGCGCGACGTGCACCGCATCTACTGGCTGGCCAAGGTGGTGCACGGCGGCCCCCAACCTGGCGCGGAGCTGGCCCGGTTGCTCATGGGCGACGAGGATTTCGCCCAGCTTGAGGCGGACCACGCCCTGGTGCTGGCGGCGCGCGACAGGCTGCACCAGGCGAGCGGGCGCAAGAACGACGTCCTGTATCTGGACTTGCAGCCGGGCATAGCGGCGGGGTTGGGATTCGGGGACGAGGGCGGCGTGCTGGGCGTGGAGCGGTTCTTGGCCCGCCTGCACGGCGCCATGGCCTCCATCAAGGCGCTGGCCGAGGCGTTTTGGCACGCCCATGGCCCGGCGCGGCCCGTGGCCGGCCTGGAGGGCGCGGCGCTGGAAACCGCCATGGCCCACCTGCCCGAGGGCGTCATCCTGGGCGAGGGCGGCCTGGCCTTTGCCTCCGACGCGGCGGTGGACGAGGAGCCGCTGCGCATCATGCGGCTCTTCGAGGCCATGAATGCGCTGGGCGCGCCCCTGTCGTGGCATGGCCGCAAGGCGGTGGCGGCGCGGCTGGACCTGGTGCGGGGCGAATTGGCCGCCTCCACGGCGGCCTATGCGATCCTGGAACGCATTCTTCTGTCGGGCCGCGCCTATGGCACGCTGGTGCAGATGCACGAGATCGGCGTGCTGGGCGCGCTGCTGCCCGAGTTCGCCACGGTGCAGGACATCGTGCAGTTCGACGCCTACCATACCTGGCCCGTGGGGCGGCACACCCTGGAGGTCATCCGCAATCTGGAAACGCTGGATGCGGCGCAGATCCCCGTGTTTTCGCGCCTGTGGAGCGAGGTGGGCGACAAGCGCGCCCTGCTGCTGGCCGCGCTGTTCCACGACCTGGGCAAGGGCCGCAAAAAGCATGAGGAATTGGGCGCGGCCATTGCCCGCGACGTGCTGTCCCGCTGGGGCGTGGCCGACGGCGTGGCGCGCGAGGTGGTGTTTTTGGTGCGCTGCCACCTGGAGCTGGCCGTGACCGCCACCCACCGCGACCTGGGCGACGAGGCCGAGGTGGTGCGCGTGGCGGGATTGATCAACGAGCCCGCCAAGCTGAAGCGGCTGTACCTCCTCACCTATGCCGATGCCCACGCCACCGGCCCCAAGGCGTGGTCGGAGTGGTCGGCGCGGCTGATGAGTGAGCTGTTTTTCAAGGTGCTGCACATCCTGGAGCAGAGCAAACTGGCCGTGCCCCACGCGGCCCAGAAGATGCTGCGCACCCGCGACCGGGTGCGGCAGCAGGCGGCGCTGTACCACAAGGAGACGCTCCCCGCCGAAAAGGTGGCGTATTACCTGGAGCAGTTGCCGCCGCGCTACACGCTGAACACCGAGGCCGAGGACATGCTGCGGCACATGGAGCTGGTGCGCGAGCTGGAACGCGAGATCGCGGACGCCGAACGCCGCCTGCCGCCCGCCCGGGCCATGATCGGCGTGGTGGCCGTGACCGCCCGCCGCATGGAGGAGGGCATCTGGGAGGTCAGCGTGGCGGCCAAGGACCAGCCGGGCATTTTTGCGGCCATCGCCGGGGTGCTCTCGTTGCAGGACATCAACATCTTTGCCGCCGACGTGTACGTGTGGCGCGACGGCACGGTGGTGGACGTGTTGCGGGTGTCCAACCCGCCCGACGCCCTGTATCCGGACGAGGCGTGGAAGCGCGCCCGCAGCGCCGTGCGCTTCGCCATGACCGGCAAGCTCTTTCTCGACTACCGCATCGAGCAGAAGCGGCTGTCGCCCCTGGCCGGGGGCGCGCCGCCGCCCAGGCCGGTGACCGTGCGGGTGAACAACGACATTTCCGATTTCTATACGGTCATCGAGGTCAAGGCGCGCGACCGCATCGGCCTGTTGTTCGAAATTGCCCATACCCTGAACCAGTTGCAGGTGGACGTGCATGTGGCCAAGGCCGCCACCCACGGCTGCAACGCCTCGGACGTGTTCTATGTGCGCGACGCCTACCATCAGAAGATAGTGGACGAAGCGCAGGTGGAAGAGGTACGAAGGGCGCTCACGCACCGCCTGGGCCGCAAGCCGCAGCCGCTTGACATGTAGGAGCCGTGCGGGACGGTGCTCGTCGAACGGATGGACCGAAGGAGGGGGGGATGGTGGATGCAACCGCAGCCGGAGCAACCGTTACGCCCGGCGAACGCGCCCGGGAGCTTTTCGCTTCCGGCTTTTTTTGTGCCGAAAGCGTGCTCAAGGCCGTGGCCGAGGCCAAGGGGATTGCCAGCGAGTACATTCCGGGCGTGGCCACGGGATTCTGCTCCGGCGTGTCCCGCACCCAGGACCGCTGCGGCGCGCTGTCCGGCGCGGTCATGGCCGTGGGCCTCATCTATGGCCGCCGCGAACCCGATGAAACGGTCGACGACTGCTACATGCGCACCATCAAGCTGGTGCGCCGGTTCAAGGAGCGGTTCGGCAGCCTGGACTGCACCACGCTCTGCGGCCACGACCTGTCCACGGAAGAGGGCAGGGCGGCCTTCAAGGAGCGGGACGCCAAGGCCCGTGTCTGCCTGGGGCTTGCCGCGGCCGCCACGGAAATGGCGCTGGAACTCCTGGACGCGTAGCGGGAGACCGGGAACGTGTCGCCCTATCTAGCCAACGCCCCCATATTCTTCATTGCCGGACTGATGCAGGGCGCCACGGGCTTTGGCTCGGTGCTGGTGGCCCTGCCGCTGGTCACGCTGCTGCTCGACGTGAAGCAGGCGGTGCCGCTGACCACGCTCAACGCCTTTGTCATCACCGTGGCGCTGGGCTATTCGCTGCGCAGGGTCTTTGACCGGGACAAGGTGCTGCCGCTGGTGGTGGGTTGTCTGCCCGGATCGCTGCTCGGCGTGTACCTGCTCAAGAGCGTGGACAGCAAGGCCATCCTGTTTGGGCTGGGCGTGCTGTTGCTGTGCTTTGCCGTGTGGGGGCTCTTTTTCCGCCAGGCGCCGCGCGGCCTGTCCACGCGCTGGGGCTACCTGTCCGGCTTTTTGACCGGGGCCATTGGCGCGGCGGCCAGCGCGGGCGGTCCGCCCACGCTCATCTACATGGCGCTGACGGGCTGGTCCAAGGACACGGTGCGCGCCACCCTGTCGTGGTTCTTCCTGTTCACCGGCACGGTGACGGTCCTGGCCCACGCCTTGTCCGGCGTGACCACGAGCCATGTGCTCGGCCTGTTCGCCGCGTCCGCGCCGTGCTCCTTTGTGGGGGTGCTCGCGGGCATGCGCCTGGCGCGCCGCCTGACCGAGCACGGCTACCGCACGGCCATGTTCGTTCTCATCGCCTGCCTGGGGAGCATGCTGCTCGCCCGAGTCATGTAACCGGGCGTCCTGGCGCGGCAAAAAAGGAACCTCATGGAACGCAAAGCCATCGCGGCCCTGGCCATGACGCTCTGTTTCTGGGCCTCCGCCTTTGTGGCCATCCGGGTGGCGCTGGCGGGCGGATTTGGGCCCGGCCACCTGGCGCTGTTCCGCTTTCTGGTGGGCTCGGCCGCCATGGGCGTGCTGGTGGCGGTGCGCGGCGGGGCGCGCCTGCCCCGGTGGCGCGACATGCCCGTGGCCCTGGTGCACGGTTTCCTGGGCTTTTTCGTGTACCATGTGGCGCTCAACTGGGGCGAGCGGACCGTGAGCGCCGCGTCGGCCTGCTTTCTCGTCGGCTCCATTCCGGTGTTCATGGCCGTGCTGGCCGTTGTCCTGCTCAAGGAACGGCTGACGCCCCTGGCCTGGGCGGGCATGGCGGTCAGCATGGCGGGGGTGGCGTGCATCGCCCTGGGCGAGGGCGGCGGGCTGCGCATCGACACGGGGGCATTGCTGGTTTTGTTGGCCGCGCTCGGCGTCAGCCTGTATTACGTGCTCATCCAGCCGTATCTGGCGCGGTACGGTTCCCTGGGCTACACGGCCGTGACCATGTGGCTGGGAACGGCGTGCATGTTGATTTTTACGCCCGGTCTGGGGCAGACTGTGTCCCAGGCGTCAGCGGAGGCCGTGTTGGCCGTGGTCTATCTGGGGGTGTGCCCCGGCGCGTTGGCCTATGCGGGGTGGAATTATGCCATCAGCCGGGGCAACGTGGCGCGCATTGGCGCCACGCAATTCCTCATGCCCGGCATCACCATTGTCATAGGTTGGGCGTGGTTGGGCGAGCTGCCTTCACGCACCGCCCTGGCCGGAGGGTGCATCGCCCTGGCGGGGGTCGTGGTGGTGACGCGTTCCCGCCGGAACCGTTGAAATCGCATCGGCGGAACATGTGGAAATCTTTGAATGATGTAGCCGCAAACAATTTTGAAAGCACTTGTCATTGTTACAATATTACGCTATGGCTCATCTCTTGTGACAACGCGGAGGAGTCATGAGCGAACAAGAGAAAAATGAAGCCATTGAAGTGAAGTGTCCCAAGTGCGGGCTGACTGAAATCGTCTACATCCCCAAGGAAGAGATACCCAAATGCCCCGACTGCAAGGTGCGCATGGTGGTGAACGAACTGCTTTCCGAGGGGAAATCGTACTAGGCTGTGTCTGACGTGGCACCCCGTTGAACCTGAACAAACGCCTTGCGGAGGAAAAAGATGAAAAAAATCATGCATCTGCTAACAGTCATGTGCGTTGTGCTCATGACCGCGTCCATGGCCTTTGCCGCGGACATCGAATTGGCCAAGAAGTCCACCCTGAATAAGATCCTGGAGCGCGGCGAGCTGCGCGTTGGTTTCGAAGCGGCCTACATGCCCTTTGAAATGACCGACAAGACCGGCAACTTCGTGGGCTTTGACATCGATATGGCCAAGGAAATGGCCAAGGCCATGGGCGTGAAGTTCGTGCCCGTGAACACCGCCTGGGACGGCATCATCCCGGCGCTTCTGACCGACAAGTTCGACATCATCATGTCCGGCATGACCATTACGCAGGAGCGCAACCTGCAGATCAACTTCGCCACGCCCAACATCATCGTGGGCCAGACCATGCTGACCAACAAGAAGCACGCCGCCGCCAAGAACTACAAGTATTTCAACGACCCCAAGTACATCATCACCTCCAAGCTGGGCACCACCGGCGAACAGGCCGTGAAGCGCCTCTTGCCCAAGTGCACCTACAAGTCCTTTGAGACCGAGCAGGAAGCCGCCCTGGAAGTGGTCAACGGCAAGGCCGACGCCTTTGTCTACGACCTGCCTTTCTGCGTGGTCTTCAACGCCCAGCAGGGCGGCAACCTCATCTTCCTGGATGAGCCCTTCACCTTCGAGCCCCTGGCCTGGGCCGTCAACAAGGGCGACCCGGACTTCCTGAACTGGCTGAACAACTTCCTGTTCCAGATGAAGAACGACGGTCGCTACGAGCGCATCTACAATAAGTGGATCAAGAGCACCGACTGGATCAAGGACGTTCAATAACCGTCTGGTCTTATTGATGTTGCAGTGAGTGTGGACAGGGGCGGCCAGTCGGCGGCCCCTGTCCTTGTTCACCCCCGCGCAACCTCAAACAATCGAAGGCATCATGAGCAGTTCCGGGTTGGGTATAAGGCGAAGCAAGGCCTATTATTTTTGGTGGAAGAGCGCTTTCGTGTGCGCCGTGCTCCTTTCCATGAGCGCGTTGTACTATTCCACCGCCAAGGTCGATTACGTCTGGCGTTGGTATCGTGTCCCCCAGTACTTCTATTATGAGAAGACAGTGGACGTGACCTCCGACGTGGAAGGCGATGTCTCCGCCGTCATCAAGGAAGGCAAGACCGCCAAGGTGGAAGTGAAGGGCTTGGACGGCGAAACCGCCGTCTACCAGATCCCCGAAGGCACCATCACCGTGCAGCGGGGCGACATGATCTCCCCCGGCGATCCCTTGGGCTACTACAAGGAATGGAGGGTGGGCCTCCTGATGGTGGGCTTGTGGATCACCCTCAAGGTGAGTTTCCTGGCCATCATCCTCGGCATCATCATCGGTCTGGCCACAGGGCTTGCCCGCATTTCCGACAACCCGGCCTTCAAATGGAGCGCCATCACCTACATCGAGCTCATACGCGGCTCGCCGCTCCTGGTGCAGATTTTCATCTGGTATTTCGTGTTCGGCACGCTGGTCAATTCCATGCTCATGCGCAACGGGTTCGACCAGGTGTCCCCCATGGTCTTCGGCGTGCTCTCCCTGGCCTTTTTCGCGGGCGCGTACATCGCCGAGATCGTGCGCGCGGGCATCCAGTCCATCCATCGCGGCCAGGTCGAGGCAGCCCGTTCGCTGGGGCTCAACGGCACGCAATGCATGATCCATGTCGTCCTGCCCCAGGCGTTCCGGCGGATCCTGCCCCCGCTGGCCGGACAGTTCATCAGCCTGGTCAAGGACTCCTCGCTGCTCGGCCTCATCGCCATCCGCGAGCTGACCAAGGCCACCCGCGAGGTGGTGACCACCAGTTTGCAACCCTTCGAACTGTGGTTCCTGTGCGCCATACTCTACCTCGTGTTGACGTTTGCATTGTCCATGTTGCTGCAACACATGGAAAAAAGGATGGTGAACTCGTGATAGAGGTCCGCAACATCACCAAGACGTTCTATGTGCCCCACAAGGTCGAGGCGCTGAAGAACGTGTCCGCTACCGTGGCCGCGGGCGAGGTGGTCGTGGTCATCGGGCCGTCCGGCTCGGGCAAGTCCACCTTCCTGCGCTGCCTGAACCGCCTCGAATACGCGGATTCCGGCCACATCCTCATCGACGGCGTGGACATCCTTTCGCCCAAGACCAACATCAACAAGATGCGGGCCGAGGTGGGCATGTGTTTCCAATCCTTCAACCTTTTTCCGCACAAGACCGTGCTGGACAACCTGCTCATGGCCCAGATGGTGGTGCGCCACCGGACCAAGGCCGAGGCCACGGAAAAGGCCATGGCCCTGCTCAAGAAGGTGGGCATCCACGAGAAATCCCATGTGTATCCTGACCAGCTTTCCGGCGGGCAGCAGCAGCGCGTGGCCATTGCCCGCGCCCTGGCCATGGACCCCAAGGTCATGCTTTTTGACGAGCCGACCTCGGCCCTTGACCCGGAAATGATCGGCGAGGTGCTGGACGTCATGAAAAACCTGGCCCGCGAGGGCATGACCATGGTCTGCGTGACCCACGAAATGGGGTTTGCCCGCGAAGTGGCGGACCGGGTTATTTTCATGGATTTCGGGAGCATCATCGAGGAGGGCACGCCCGAGCACTTCTTTGTGGCCCCGCAGCACGACCGCACCAAGCTCTTTTTGAGCCAGATACTCTAGCCTTCTTTGCCCTGGCGTTTTATAAGGCTCCCTTGGGAGCCTTTTTTACATGATTGGCCCAGCCGATGCGCGGGCGGGGGCACACGGCCTGGCGCACATGTGCCGGAATGGGCACGATCGGGCGGCTGGATCGGGCTGGCTGGATCTGTCGGTCTGTCAACAAATGGACATTTTTCCTCTTGACGTGCGCCACGATCTGACTGTAAGAGGAATCATTACTAGTTAACACCGGCTGGCCGTTATGCGTGCGACGCGTGGCGGGCCGGGCTGAAAAAAATGCAAAAGGAGTTTCGCATGAGCAAGACATTGGAGAATTTGAAGGCGGCGTTCGCAGGGGAGTCCCAGGCCAATCGCAAGTATTTGGCCTTTGCGGAAAAAGCGGATCGCGACGGGCTGGGCCAGGTGGCCAAGCTGTTCCGCGCCGCCGCCGCCGCCGAGACCATCCATGCCCACGCGCATTTGCGGGCCATGAAGGGCATCGGCACCACGGCGGAGAACCTGAAGGCCGCCATGGACGGCGAGGTCTACGAATACGAGGACATGTATCCGGACATGATAAAGGAGGCCGAGGCCGCTGGCGAAGCCGCCGCGCTGCGCAGTTTTTCGTATGCCAATGCGGTGGAGAAGGTGCATGCGGACCTGTACGCCAAGGCGTTGGCCGACCCGGCGGGCATGGCCGCCACCGACTACTACATCTGTCCTGTGTGCGGCTATACCCACGAGGGGCCGTACGAGGGCGCGTGCCCGGTGTGCGTGACCGACGGATCCAAGTTCGTCAAGGTCGATTAGAGCGTCTTAACTGTGAAAAAGAGTAGATGCTCTTATGCATTTTGTTGAAATAATGCTTCATTATTTCAACTCCTCGCAGTGTTTCAATGGTAAATGCGCTCGCCGGCGGTGTGGCGCGGCAAGCCTGGGGCGGCGCGTTTGCGCCGCCTTTTTTATGGCGGGATGTGGCGTGAAGATAATTTATGGCATGAACAATGCATGTGCACGGAATAGTTCCGGGCGGCATCCCGCCGCCCAGGCGTATCTGCAAAGGGGGATTCCATGCGCGCCAATGATTGTTGTGAAATCGCCATCATGCCGGACCGCCATCTCAACTTTACCGTGCGTGTCACGCTGGGTGACGCCTGCTGCTGGGAAAACGGGTTCATCAACCCGGATGTCGCACACCGCAGGGGCATAGAGATGCTCCTGGAAATGTACGCGGGCACCATGCGGTACGAACACGCGGCCTGATACCCGCGCGTTTCGTCGCATCCCTCCCCCTGGGCGGCGTTCTTTGCGTTGCCCTCGTCCCTCTTGGCGCGGCCTTGCCCTTGGCAGGAGCCCCGATTCCCGGCATGCCCCCCGCGCCTCATCGCCCTGTCACGATACCGTCACACGCCATGCCTCACGGGTGTGTTTCCCCCACCGCAACGCCGCGCGCATGCCCCCTGTGCGATCTTCCCGTGTCAAAAATGGCTTGCCTTTTGCCGAACCACTCCGGTAATCCTTCGCCTAGGACTTGTCATACGGCCTTTACGCCGTAGTGTTTCACTTTTTCGCAGAGAAGGATGGTATGGTATGACGCGTTTGGTTGGGCGTATGGTCCATGGCATTGGGCTGGCTTGTGTGGTCGTGGCCGTCTGTCTGGCTGGTGACGGTTGGGCTGCGGAAAACGCCACGGCGGCACAGGTGCGCGGGATCGTTCTTTCCCCTGATGCTGCCACGCCTGCGGCACCCCCTGCTGCCACGCCTGCTGCCACGCCTGCGGCATCCCCTGCGGCGCCTGTTTCTCCGTCCGCCCCTGCGGCCCCCGCCGCGTCCTCCCCAGCGGCTACGCCTGCGTCCGCCCCTGCGGCAACGCCTGCGGCCCCCTCTGCGTCCGTTTCCCCGGTTGCGCCCGCCGCACCGCCGGATTGGTTGGCGAACGACGCCATCACCCATTTTCACGAGGCGATCACCGCCGTGCGCGCCCAGGCCGCCGCGCCCCAGCCGCCGGAAACCATGGTGCGTGACGCCTTGAAGGCGTATCTGCGCTCGTTGGATCCCTATTCCGGCTATCTGACGCCCCAGGAATACGCCACGGGCAAGGATGTGGCCGACGCCGCCTATGCGGGCGTGGGCATGGATCTTTTCCCGGACCATGACGGCAGCCTGGTGTGCATTCCCTTTCCGGGCGGCCCAGCCGCCCAGGCGGGCGTGCGCTATGGGGACGTGCTGGTGGCCGTGGACGGCGCCCCGGTGCGCGGCCTGGGTGTGCTGGACATAGGCGTGCGCGTGCGGGGGCAGAAGGGGAGCCCCGTGTCCCTGGCCGTGGCCTCTCCGGGCGCGTCGCCGCGCACGGTGGAGCTCAAGCGCGACACCATCGCGTTCCGGTCCGTGGCCGTGTTCGCCAAGGCCAAGCCGCTGCCGGTCATCCGCATCTATCGCTTTGGCGACGCCACGCGCCGCGAGCTGAAAAAGGCCATTGCCTCCATCGGTCTGCTCACGGACAAGATCATTGACTTGCGGGGCACCATCGGCGGCGATTTGGAGGAGGCCATGGCGTGCGCCAAGCTGTTTTTGGAATCGGGCCAGACCATCGCGTCGCTGCACAGCCCGTCGGGCGAGGTTGTCTACACGGTGGACCGCGAACCTTCCGACCTGTTTTCCCGCCTCTTTATCTGGCAGGACCGCATGACGGCGGGCGAGGCCGAGGCCTTTGTCTCCGGATTGGTGCTCAATGGCCGCGCCATGTCCATGGGACAACGCACCTTTGGCAAGGGTTCGGTGCAAAGCGTGGTGGGCCTGTCCGACGGCAGCGCCGTGGTGGTGACCCATGGCCTGCTCCACGCGGCCAATGGCAAGGTATTCGACGGGGTTGGCCTGGAGCCGGATGTTTCCATACCGCCCGAATCCGCGGGGGATGACGCTTTTTTTGCAAAAGAAGTGGAGAAAGCCCTAAAGCCGGGCCTGTTGTAAGCCGATAAGAGAAGCGAGAACCCCTTTTTCGCGCGCGGTGCCCGGGAGGGCGAAAGAGGGGCTATGCCCTGATAGTATTGGTTGTTCGCGATAGTGCGGGCAATGAGCGCAGTCGGCAGGGAGATGCCACGCCCATGACCATGTTCCGGTCGGAATATACGAGCCAAAGCGGCATCAGAATCCTTTCCCAGGTGTTGCAGCAGCAGGTCGCCATCAACCGGTCGCTGTCCGTCACGGACAAGATCCTGTCCGCCTATTTTTGGGCCAAGAATGTGGCGGAACAATATCCCGACCCGGTGTCCGGCATGCTGCCGCGTGGCCAGCTGGACCAGGAAATATCCCGGGGACTCATCAAGAATCTCAACGTCTAATTCCTTCGAGCGTATCCTTTTCGGCCCGCGTCCACACAGGCGCGGGCTTTTTGCGTGGCGCGTCGACCGGGCGCGGCGGAAGGCTGGCCAGGGAGCGTGGGCTATGGCTGGCACAGGACCACTGGTAGGAGCGGCTAGCGTCACTTCACAGGCTGCTGACAAATCGTCATGTCTTTCTGCTGTTTCTTTTTCGACGCCTTGCGGTTCACGGCTTCGAGTGAACCGTCCTCCATGTCCTCGTCCACAGACAAAGAAATCGCCCGCCTGGGAAACTCGCCTGTCCCAACCGTATCTACCTCCCCGACCAGCAGTTTTTGGGGAAAGAGAGAGGAGAGAGGATGGGGGTCCGGGGGAAGGAGAGAGGAAAGGGAAAACCCCTTTTTATGCTTGGAAAAAGGGGTTTTCCCTTTCCTCTCTCCTTCCCCTGGGGCTTTGTCAGTAATTTGAGGAGCGGTTAGCGCCGGTCCCTTTGGAAGGAGCGGTTAGCGCCGGTCCCTTTGGAAGGAGCGTTTAGCGCCGGTCCCTTTGGAAGGAGCGTCTAGCGCCGCTCCAGGGCCAGCCGGATGCCGAAGCCGATCATGATGAGGCCCGAGGCGGCTTCCAGCTTGGACTGCACCGAAGGGCGGGTGACAAAGCCGCGCATGCGGCCCAAAAAGAGCGACAGCGCGCACAGCCAGACAAGGCCCATGATGCCGTGGATGGTGGCGAGCACCCACGAGCGCAGCAGAACCGGGTCGCCCGGATTGATGAACTGGGGCAGGATGGCAAGGTAGAAGATGGCGGCCTTGGGATTGAGCACGTTGCACATGAAGCCTTCCCGGAGCGAACGCTTCCAGCGGCCCCTGGTCTTCCGTTGGGCGGCGGCCAGGCTGCCGTTCAGGCGGCATTGTTCCGGGTTGCCGGTGCGTATGGCGGCGCGCAGGGACTGGATGCCGAGCCAGGCCAGGTAGCATGCGCCCAGGGTCTTGGCCACCATGAAGGCGGTGGCCGAATGCACCAGGATCACGGACAGCCCCAGGGCCGAGAGCGTGGCGTGCACGTAAAGTCCGGAGCAGACGCCCACGGTGGTGATGATGCCGTCGAGGCGGCCACGGGAAAGCACGTTGCGGATGATGAGCATGGTGTCCGCCCCGGGTGCGAGGGTGAGCAGCGCGGCAAGGCCCGCATAGGCGAGAAGTTGGTTGTCGATCATGGCGGCTCCGGCGCATGGGGTTGAGTCGTGGCGGTGCGGCTGCGTGCCGCGTCGATTCGGACGTACACCTGGCGTATGGGGGATGCAACGGGAAAATGCGGCCTCACGGAGCGGGAGACGGGCCGCCTTCATGCAGCAGATGGTGGAACCAGAGATTGCACCACGCGGCAAGGCGGTCGTGGCCCCGTTTGCGGATGTCGAAGAGCACGGGATGGACCTGTGAGGTGACGGGGCGGGCCTCGGCCACAAACCGCATGCTCAAGGTAAGGGTCTCACCTTCCAGTGTTTCGGTCACGGTCTCGGCCAAAAGACGGCATTCGATCTCCTTGTCCGGGTCGGGGTACACCCCGCGCAGGTGCAAAAATACAAGACGCCCGGTAAATGATTTGGGGCGGCGGGACGCGAAGGACGGGCTGTGGATGACCACGCTCATGCCGGTGGCGGAAATGTCGGCAATGGACAGGGAAAAGGTTTTGTGGCGGCCATGGGCCAGGATGGGGGCACCCAGCGTTGTCGCGTCCACGGGATCGCCCGGTCCCAGGCCGTCGGCAAGGCGAAAGCTGAGTCCGGCTATGGCCCGGTCGGGCAACGGCGTACGAAAAGCGGTGCGGCGTTCGGCATGCTCCATCTCCTTATTTTCATACGAAACGTTTCTTTTTGCAAGGTGCCGGGCAGGGAGTCTCTTTTCATGTCGGCCTGTTGCATGCTAACGTAAAAAGACGTACACATATTATTGCCAATAACTACCTTGGAATACACGGAGTCTTTATGCGTCGTCTTATGGTCGTCCTTTTCGTCGTGTGTCTTGCCGTTGGTGGAGGGGCACGCGGCGCGGCTCACGCTCAAACCCTGCGTCTGGGCATACTGCCTGTGTTGGATACGCTGCCGCTTCAGGTGGCGTCGCTGGACGGGTTGTTCAGGGCCGAGGGGCTGGATGTTGAGCTGGTGTCGTTCGCCAGCGCGTTGGAACGCGATACCGCCATGCAGAGCGGCAGGCTGGACGGCTATTTTGGCGATCTCGTGGCCACGCTCCTGCTCATCAAGAGCGGTGTGCCCATGCGCATCGTGACCACGTCATGGCGTACCAATCCGGGGCGGCGCATGTTCAGTTTGATGCTCGCACCGGGCAGATCGCCCGTGGGCAAGCTGCGCACCGGCATTTCTCAGGCCACGGTCATCGAGTACCTTCTCGACCGTATGCAGGCCCGTCATCCGGTGCGCGAATTGGACATGGATCGTATGGAAATCAAAAAAATTCCCATCCGTCTGCAACTGCTGCTGTCCGGGCAGTTGGATGCCGCCATGCTGCCCGAACCGCTCGCCACCCTGGCCAAGAGCAAGGGGGCCAGCATCGTTGCGTCGGACGAGATCCTGGATGTGCCGCTCACCGTACTGTGCCTGCACGAGGTGTTCTCCGCCATGGCTCCCGCCTTTTTGCGCGCCTATGGCGCGGCGGTGGAGCGCATCAATGTCGAACCCAACGCCTACCGCAACCTCATGGTCGCGGTGTGCAGCATTCCTGGGCCGCTGGCGGCGGATTTTCCCGTCTATCAGTTCCCGGTCCCCGTCCTGCCCAATGAAGCGGAGATCATGGACGTGGAGCAGTGGATGATGCAGCGCGGCATGCTGGTGGAGCCCGTGGCGTATGACACGCTGGTCATCCGCTAGGCACCGGTGTCCCGCGTTGGGACCGCGCCGGGAGAACGCATGCTGGCGGTGAACGCCTGCGGCAAGGCGTATCCCTCGACCACTGGGGCCGCGCGCGAGGTGCTGCGCGACGTGTCCTTTGAGCTGGAGACGGGCGCGACCCTGGCCGTCGTCGGCCCCTCCGGGTGCGGCAAGTCCACGCTGTTGTACATGCTGTGCGGTTTGGCGGCGCCCAGCAGCGGCACCATCCTTCTGGACGGTGCGCCGATCCTGCGCCCTTCGCCCGCCATTGCCATCATCCTTCAGGATTTCGGGCTGATGCCGTGGAAGAATGCCCTGGACAACGTGGCCCTGGGCCTCAAGATCCAGGGCATGGGCCGCCGCGAGCGCAACGCGCGCGCCAGACGGCTCATGCAGGCCATGGGGCTGGCGGGCCGCGAGAACGCGTATCCCGCCTGCCTGTCGGGCGGCGAGCAGCAGCGTTTGGCCATTGCCAGAGCCTATGCGCTTTCGCCCCGGCTGCTGCTCATGGACGAACCGTTTTCCTCGTTGGACGCCCTGACCCGCGAGGCGCTGCAGGGCACGTTGCTGGATACGTGGCGCAGCGAGCAGGTGCCGTATGTCCTGGTCACCCATAGCGTGGAGGAGGCGGTTTTTCTGGGACGGCGCATCCTGGTGCTGGGCGGCAGGCCCGCCACCGTGGCCGCCGCGTTCGACAACCAGGGCTTTGGTTGCGCGGACTACCGCGACACCCCGGCCTTTTTCGACATGGTGCGCCGCGTGCGCCGGGCCATGGAAATCCCCCGGGAGGGCGCATGCGCTGGCTGCCCTACCTGTTGACCGTGGCCTGCCTGGGCGGGGCGTGGAAGGTGTTGTCCCTGCTGTTGGGGTCGTCCATGCTCCCCGCGCCGGAGGCGGCGGGAGGGGCATTTTTCCTCGCGCTCGGCACCAAGGCGTTTTGGGGCCACTTTGGGGCCAGCGCGTGGCGGGCCGGGGCGGCCATGGCCGCAGCCTGGCTGGTGGCCTTTCCCCTGGGCGTGGCCATGGGCGGCTCCAAAAGGCTGGACGCGGCGCTTGGTCCGCTGGTCTTTCTGACCTATCCCATCCCCAAGATCGTGTTGCTGCCCCTGGCGTTTTTGCTGTTCGGGCTTGGCGACGCCTCCAAGATCGTGATGATCGCCCTTATTTTGGGGTATCAGGTGCTGGTGACCACGCGCGACGGCGTGCTGGCCGTGCATCCCAAGCATCTGGACGCCATCCGTTCCCTTGGCGCGAGCCGCCTGCAAGTGGCCACCGAGGTGCTCATTCCCGCCGCCTTGCCGCACGGGTTCACGGCGTTGCGGCTCAATGCCGGGGTCAGCGTGGCGGTGTTGTTCTTTGTGGAGTCCTTCGCCACCCAGACCGGCCTTGGCTACCTCATCATGGACGCCTGGGGCAGGCTGGATTATGTGTCGATGTTCATTGGTATTTTTGGCATGAGCCTGCTCGGGGTAGTGCTCTACGAAACCGCCAACCTGCTGGAACGGCATGCGTGCGCCTGGAAGGGCGCGGGTGCGCGGCGATGATCGCCGCGTCCTGCCGCCATGCCGGGCGGCGGTTCCATCCTGACGACGAGAGGTGGGTATGCGCATAGATAGGAACGTGTTGGCGGCCATGCGGTTCGAGCTGCGCTACGCGGATCGGGACGCGGTGCATAGCGACGTGCTGCACGCCCCCAGGGTCAACATGTGGCGGGACATTTTTCTGGACAAGCTGGAACGGGAGCTCATGGGCCGCCAGGCGGGCGACATCGTGCAGGTGCGCTACAAGCCCGGTGAGATCGTGGGCAGGCGGCGCGACGCCAAGGTGCTGCATCTGGACCGCGACCAGTTCCGCCCCCTCAATGCGGCTGGCCGCGACGTGGCGTTGCGGCTGGGGCGGTTCTATCCCAAAGGGGCGCTCCTGCGCGTGCGCGGGGTGGAGCGGGACGACATAACGCCCTTTCGGTGCGTGGGCGTGGACGACGCGGCGTTTGACGCGGACATGAACCATCCGCTGGCCGGGCTTGCCCTGGAACTGGACGTGCGCATCGAGGAGGTGGCGGCCAAGGGCGCGGAACGCGGCGGCAGGCTGACCCACTGGATCGAGGAGTCCATGGGCGCGGGCGCGGGCATGCAGCGCCGGTTTCAGGACACGGCCACGGATTTTTGGGACGAGGACATGTTTGGCCGCGCCGATGCGGCGGATGACGCCCTGTTCCACGCCGCGCCGCGCCTGGTCAGCCATCTGGACGCCACGGCCAATGAACGGCTGGCCGCGCTGTACGGCGGACTGGTGCCGAACGGAGCGCGGGTGCTCGATCTCATGGCCGGGCACGAATCCCACCTGCCGGACGGGTTGGCGCTCGCCTCGGTGGACGGGCTGGGCATGAACGCGGAGGAACTGGCGGCCAACCCGCGCCTTGGCCGGCGCGTGGTGCATGATCTCAACACCACGCCGGAACTTCCGTTTGACGACGCGGCCTTTGACGCGGTGGTGTGTTCGCTGTCCGTGGAATACCTTGTCAATCCGGATGCGGTGTTCGCCTCGGTGGGCCGCGTGTTGCGTCCGGGCGGGCTTTTTGTGGTCGCTTTTTCCGATCGCTGGTTCCCTGGCAAGTCCATCCGGCTGTGGCTGGATCTGCACGCGTTCGAGCGGATGGGGTTCGTGCTGGATCTCATGCGGCGGGCGGGCGTGTTCGGCGGCCTGCATACCTGGTCCGAACGGGGGCTGCCCAGGCCCGTGGACGATCCCCATTTCCCGGCCATGCGGTTGTCCGACCCCCTTTTCGCGGTGTGGGGCGCCACGTCGGCGGCAGGGTAGTGGGTGGACTTCACGTCCTGTTTGTCTATATATAACAAAGTCACGCGACATAGCACCCAAAATCCAGGGGATAGAGAGTGCCATGGCTGTACCGAAAGACATACGCCTGCTTGTGGCGGACGGTGATCCCACGATCCGCAAGGCGCTTGGCAAGGAACTGCGCCAGATCGGCCTTGCCAACGTCGTGTTCGCTGGTGAGCTGCAATCCACGGCGGCAGCCCTGAAGAACGGTCATTTCGACCTGTTGGTCGTGGACTGGGACATCGCCGCGTTCAAGGATTTTCTCCTGGTGCGCAAAATCCGCACCTCGAACCGGCTGTCCGAGATCCCCATTCTGGTCATGGCCCGTGAGGACACCAAGGAAAACCGCCGACAGGCCAAGTCGGCGGGCGCGGGCGGCTTTGTGGCCAAGCCGTTCGCCACGCAGGCGCTGCTTGCGGAGGTGGAGGCGTCGCTCAAGGGGCGCAAACGGGCCGTGGCTCCCGTTGTTCCCGGCGCCAAGGCCGCCACGCCCGGCCCGGCGGGCAAGGCCGCCCCGGCTCCGGCCCAGGCACCGGCGCCCTTGGATCCACGCGCCAAGCAGCTGTTTCAGGCCGGATACGCCAAGCTCAAGGCGCAACAGTTCGACGAGGCGCTCAAGGATTTCGAGCAGGCGTTCAAGATCGACGACCTGTTTGCCGAGGCCTACAAGGGCGCGGCCTTTGCCGCCAAGGGGCGGGGCGATGCGGCGGGTTCCAAGCATTTCATGGGCAAGGCGGCGGAATCGTACGTGGTGCACGACCGCCACGAGGATGCGGCCACCATCTACGGCAACCTGCGCAAGGCCGATCCCAACGCGCCCAATCCGTTCAAGAACGCGGGCAAGCGGTTGCGCGCGGAGGGACGGCTGGACAGCGCCGCCGCCGCGCTGGAAAAGGGTTTTGAGTTTTCGCCCCAGGACGACGAATTGGCCGCCGAACTGGCCTTTACCTACAAGGACCAGGGCGCGGACGAAAAGGCCGAGGATTTCTTGCGCGAATTGCTGGGCGGGGACGGCGAATTCCCCTTGGCCGCAGAGACGTTTCTTTCGCTGACGGGCCAGGATTTCTATTCCATTGGCGGCGGCGACGTGGGCGAAGCGCCCGAAATGCAGTTTTTGGAAGACAAGAAAAACGTCAAGAAAAGCGGGGCGGACCTGCGCACGGCCAAGCGGTTGGCCATGGCCGACTACAGCGCGCGCGAGCTGAAGACCAAGGTGCTCCTGTCCGTCATCGACATCAGCATCACGGGCATCGGCTTCAAGCCCATGGCGGGCAAGTTCAAGGAAGGGGACGTGGTGCGCTTCGACCTCATCGCCTTGGGCAACGTCAAGGCCAAGAAGATGGCGGCCAAGGTCATGCGCGTCACGCCCAATGTGGTCGGGTGCCAGTTTGTCGAGGTGAGCGGCAAGCAGAAAAAGGTGCTCGAAGTCCTGTTCGGCAAGGATTAACTCCCGCCGTTTCTCTTTTTTCCCCTATCCGAAGACCCTGTTTCCCCTCCCTGTTCGTGCGGGGGGGCGTGGTCGTGCGCATGGCCGTGTTCCGGCTGGGGCGGCGTGTGCGTTCCGTGCGGCGCATGGGTGTGGGGCACGCCGTTGTGCACGTGCCGATGCGGCTCGTCGTGCTCATGCGGCGCGGCGCCCGCGTCGTGGGCATGGATGTGCACGTGCAGCGGGGCGTCGCCGCCGGGCAGCACCAGGCCGTCACGGACGAACGACCAGCTGGTGGTGGTCTTGGACAGGAATTCCAGGTCGTGGGAAATGACCGCGTAGGCCAGGTCCAGGGTGTTCAGGACGTCGATGAGCCGGTCGCGGGTGCCGGGGTCAAGGTCGTTGGTGGGCTCGTCGAGCAGCAGCGCCCTGGGGCGCATGGCCAGCACCGTGGCCAGCGAGACGAGCTTTTTTTCTCCGCCGGACAGCTTGTGCGTGATGCAGTCCTCGAAACCGCGCAGTCCCAGGCGGTCCAAGGCGTCGCGGGCGGCCTGCGCGGCCTCGTGGGGTGAAAGCCCCAGGTTCAACGGGCCAAAGGCCACGTCCTCCAGCACGGTGGGACTGAACAGCTGGTCGTCCGCATGCTGGAACACAAATCCCACGCTGCGGCGCAAGGCCGTGAAATCCCGCTCCGAGCGCACGGGCGCGCCGTTGAACGCCACCTCTCCGGCAGCGGGTTTGATGAGTCCCATGATGATGTGGAACAGGGTGGTCTTGCCGCTGCCGTTGGGACCGACCAGGCCGATGCGCTGGCCGGACGCCAGCGAGAAATCCGCACCGCGCAGCACGGGGGGCGCGTCGGCGGGCGTGCCGGGATAGGCGAAGACAATGCCGCGCAGGGAGACGATGGCCGCGTGGGCGGCGTCCGATGATGCCGCGTGGGCGGCGTCCGGTGAGACCGCGTGAGCGGCGTCCGGTGATGGCTTCTTAGCGTGTGTCATGGCAAAGGGTATCCTGATTCGATCCAGAAAAGGCCGCACAGCGCGGCCAGCATGCACGCGGCAAAGACGCGGTCACCCGACGAGGCCGTAGCCGGGGCCAGGGTGTGGAAACGGCCTGAAAAACCGCGCAGCACCATGGCCTGGCGCACGCGCTCGGCCCTGTCCCAGCTGCGCACCAGCACCATGGCGGCCATATAGCCAATGGTGCGCCACGTATGCAGGTTGGAGCGCGGGGTAAAGCCCCGCATGCGCGCCGCCGTGGCCAGGCGTTGGTATTCCTCGCCGATGACATGCACATAGCGGTAGGTGAACAGCAGCAGATGGCACAATTTGCCGGGCACACGCAGGGCGTGCAGCGCATGGCCCAGGGCGGGCACCGTGGAGGTGGCCACCAGCGCGATGAACACGCACAGCACGGCGTTGGTCTTGAGGGTGATGCACGCGGCAAGGCGCAGGCCTTCGGCGGTGGCCGCGAGCGGCCCCAGGGTCCAGACGGGCGCGCCCGGGGTGGAGAAGGGGAGCACCAGCCACAAAAAGGCGGTGAAGGCGTTGACCAGCACAAGCCGCTTGGCGACCAGGAGAAGGGGCAGGCGGGCCAGGATGAGGCATGCCGCGCCCAGGGCCAGCCCCCAGGCCGGAGCCGCCAGGGACCGGTCCGGCGCCACGGTGCACGCAAAGGCGGTGGCCGCGAGGATCTTGAACCTCGGGTCGGCCCGGTGGAGAAAGGACGCTCCCTGGTGGAAGTATTCCTGGACGATGGCCATACGTATCCGTTTTGGACGCGTTTGCCGCGCGGGCAGGGCGCGTGCGCCGTGTGGACGGCGCGCCTGGCCGCCCATGCCGTGTTCGTGGCGTTGCGTGTGAAGATTGTCTGCTTGCCGCCCGACGTGTGCCATATTTTGCCAAAAGATGCCACTGTCATTTGCCGGGGCGTGCCCGGCTTGCCCCGCCAGGGGCAATGCTTGACAAGGTATGGGGAACATGACTAGGCAACATTACCAATTCCAGGAATCCGCACGGGACGTTACGGTCTTGTATTCGCGGCCGCCCCTTTTATCGGGGGGGCATGCAGCCAGGAGCGAGCGTCACAGAGCCGGGCGTCCCGGACGCGCGCCAGGAGGGCGCGCCGCTCTCTGCACTGTCAGCAGAAATGTCCATGATGCGAACGGTGGCGAATCAGCGTGTTTGCCGACCGGAGTAGCCAAAGGCTTTGCCGGTCTTTGGAAAAGGCGTCCAGGTGACGCTGGCGTGTCGGAGCCGGAAATGGCGCGGCGAGTTCCGCCTGCTGAAAAAGCTTTTAATTTGGCGTTTTTCAGGGTAAAGGGGAGGTGCTTGTCCGCTGGTGAGGCCGTTCTTCATTATCTTCATGTAACCATACGGTAACAAAAGCCTTTTTTTCTGGGGAACATCGGCCGATGTATACCGGACGTGTGAGAGGGATTTTGCCTCCCGCGCGTTAACCAGGAGTGGAGGATGATCGAACAAGGATTCATTCTGATGGTTTCCGGAATGGGTGTGGTCTTTCTTTTTCTCACCCTCATGGTCTTAGTGATGCATATCACGGCGGCCTTCTTCAAGAAATACGCACACCTGTTCCCGGAAGTCCAACCGGCAAAGGCCGCCATGGCGCGACCTGCCGCCGTTGCTGGGGCTCCGCACTCTGACGACACAGTTGATATCGCCGTGGCGATAGCGGCTGTCAAAGACTTCATGCAGCGCTAAGAGGGGATAAGAGCAATGGGCAAAAAAGTTGTCAAATTCATGTGTACGGCGTTCCGGGACGGTTTTCAGTCCGTGTACGGCGCCCGTGTCCGCACCAAAGACTTTCTCCCTGCCGTAGAGGCCGCCCGCGAGGCGGGCATCACCTGGTTCGAGGCGGGCGGCGGCGCCCGGTTCCAGGCCTTGTATTTCTATTCCAACGAAGACGCGTTCGACATGATGGATGGCTTCCGTGCCGCTGCCGGCCCCGATGCCGACCTGCAAACCCTGGCGCGTGGCGTCAACGTCGTGGGCCTGGAATCCCAGCCCAGCGACGTCATCAAGATGCACGCCATCCTGTTCGCCAAGCACGGCATCACGTCCATCCGCAATTTCGACGCCCTGAACGACGTGAACAATCTCATCTATTCGGGCCAGTGCATCAAGGATGCAGGTCTCAAGCACCAAGTCGTGGTTTCCATGATGGAGCTGCCTCCTGGATGCACCGGCGCGCATGATGCGGATTTTTACGAAAAGACCCTGCGGCAGATCCTGGACGCGGACATTCCTTTTGACTCCGTGTGCTTCAAGGACGCTTCCGGCACATCGACCCCGGCCAAGGTCCACGAGACCATCAAGCGCGCCCGCAAGATGTTGCCCGAAGGCACGATGCTGCACTTCCATTCGCACGAGACCGCGGGCATCGGCGCGTTGGGGTACATGGCGGCCCTGGAGGCCGGAGCCGACGCCATCGACCTGTCCATGGCGCCCGCGTCAGGCGGCACCTGCCAGACCGACATCGCCATCATGTGGCACGCCCTGCGCGGCACGGAGTTCACCCTCGACATCGACATCGACAAGGTGCTCAAGGCCGAGGCGGTGTTCAAGGACTGCATGAAGGATTACTTCCTGCCGCCCGAAGCCACCCAGGTCGAACCCATGATTCCCTGGTCGCCCATGCCGGGCGGCGCCTTGACCGCCAACACGCAAATGTTGCGTGATAACGGCATCATGGACAAATACCCCGATATCATCGCCTCCATGAGCGAGGTGGTGCGCCGGGGCGGTTTCGGCACCTCGGTCACCCCGGTGTCCCAGTTCTACTTCCAGCAGTCCTTCAACAACGTCATGTTTGGCCCCTGGAAGAAGATAGCCGACGGTTACGGCAAGATGGTGCTGGGCTACTTTGGCAAGACGCCCGTGCCGCCCGACCCGGAAGTGGTGGCGATTGCCGCCGAGCAGCTGGGCATGGAGCCCACCACCAAGACCCCGATCGAGATCAACGACTCCGATCCCAACAAGGGGCTGGCCCAGGCGCGCAAGCTGGTCGAGGACGCGGGACTGCCCGCCACGGATGAAAACGTGTTCATCGTGGCCACCTGCAAGGAAAAGGGCATCACCTACCTGAAGGGTGAGGCCAAGATGGGCATCCGCCTCAAGTCCGACGTGGCTCCGGCCGAAGCGCCCGCCGCCGCCAAGGCGTCCGGTCCCAAGCCCGCTGGCTACACGGTCATGGTCAACGGCAAGAGCTACGGCGTGGCCATTGCCGACGGCAAGGCCACGGTCAATGGCAAGGTGTACCAGATCGACGTGCAGGAAGGCATGGTTGCGGGCGCCGCGTCCGCCGCGTCCGCCGCGCCCGCCGGGGCGTCCTGCGTTCCCGCCTCCGGCGAGGGCGATGGCGAAGAGGTCAAGTCGCCGCTGCCCGGACTGGTCACCCGCCTGGTGGCCGCGCCCGGCAGCAAGGTTACCTCGGGCCAGGCCATCATGGTCATCGAGGCCATGAAGATGGAGGTTGAGGTCAAGTCGCCGGTGGACGGCACCCTGAACTGCTTTGCGGTGTCCCAGGGCGACCAGATCACCGCTGGCCAGACCCTGGCGTACGTCAATTAAGGAGGCGGTCGTGTCCCTACACTCTCCGCAACCTACCCAATCCGTCTGGTTTTCCGGCAAACGGGGCATCCTGAACATCTTCGGGATGATGCTTCTGTTCTACGTATCCTTTGCCTTGGTTGGTCCGGTGTTCAACGCCGCCACGGCCACCCTGGCCCAGGCCACGTCCATGACGGAAAGCCATCCGGCCCCCGCCGCACCCAACGAATCCCCCGCGGCGCACCGCTCCACCGGGGACTCGTTCATGGAAATCATCAAAACCACGGGGCTGTACCAGTTCTTCAGCCCCTCCCCGGAATACGCTCCGGACGTGGATCCGCATGCCGGACGGCCCTCCAAGGGCATTTTCCCGCGTGGCCTGGGGCAGGCGATCATGATTCTGGTCGGGCTCCTGCTCATCTACCTCGCCATCGTCAAGGAATTCGAGCCGCTCCTTTTGCTGCCCATTGGTTTCGGCGGCATTCTGGCCAACATCCCGGTGGCGGGCATTGCCGACTACATCGGGGGCGAGGCCGGCTTCCTGCGCCTTGTCTATGAATTCGGCGTGGTGCCTCCGGGCCTGTTCCCGCTGCTCATCTTCATGGGCGTTGGCGCGCTCACGGACTTTGGTCCGCTCATCGCCAACCCCAAAACCGCGCTTCTTGGCGCCGCGGCGCAGTTCGGCATCTTCACCACGCTGATCGGCGCGCTGGCGCTTTCCCAGTACACGGACATCATCCACTTCTCGCTCAAGGACGCCGCGTCCATCGGCATCATCGGCGGCGCGGACGGCCCCACGGCCATCTTCCTGGCCGGGCGGCTAGCCCCTGACCTGTTGGGCGCCATCGCGGTGGCCGCGTATTCGTACATGGCGCTCGTGCCCATTATCCAGCCTCCCATCATGCGCTGGCTCACCACCGAGGCGGAGCGCAAGATCGTCATGAAGCAGCTGCGCCCCGTGGGCAAGGCGGAGAAGATCCTCTTCCCGCTCGTGGTCATGGTGCTGTGCATCCTGCTGTTGCCCTCGGCCACGCCGCTGCTCGGCATGCTCATGTTCGGCAACCTCATCAAGGAATCCGGCGTGGTGGACCGTCTGTCCCGCACGGCGTCCAATGAACTCATCAACATCGTCACCATCCTGCTTGGCCTCACCGTGGGCTCCAAGCTCTCGGCGGACAAGTTCCTGGTGGCGGAAACGTTGGGCATTTTGGTGCTTGGCCTGCTCGCCTTTTGCGTGGGCACGGGCGCCGGTGTGTATCTGGCAAAGATCATGAACAAGTTCTCCAAGGATCCCATCAACCCGCTCATCGGTTCGGCGGGCGTCTCCGCGGTGCCCATGGCCGCGCGCGTGTCGAACAAGGTTGGCCTGGAGTACAACCCGCACAACTTCCTGCTCATGCACGCCATGGGCCCCAATGTGTCGGGCGTCATCGGTTCCGCCGTTGCCGCCGGCGTGTTGCTCGCGTTGTGCAACTAGCCTGTACCGCTCCCCCCGCATGGACATGCGGGGGGAGATTGGGGTACATTGGCTCTCCAATAGCGTTTGCCTGCGTCATTCGCATGGCGGACGGCTGCTGTTGCAAGGATTGCCGGTCCTGGGCGGCTTCGGCAGGGCTTCCCGGGCGCGGAGCGCGTAATGCGCATAACGAGAAAAACCGCCATCCAAGGGGGAAGTACGAATGGCTAGCCAGTCTACCTACGAGTATTACAAACGTGACTTGACCAAAATACCGCCTCTGCGGGCGATTGCGGAAACCTTGGTCAATGACAAGAGAGTCCGTGAAGTCTCCGCCGCAGAGGCGTATGAACTCGCCCTCAAGCAATGGGACGTCCAGGAGACGGACCTTGAAATCTATCCCAAGGCGGCCGCCCGGCTTGGCCTGCCCAAGGGGGCGAAAGTCCTCAATCATTGTCACGGCAAGATCGTGGGCCGCACGGCCCAGGCGCGCCGTTTCTTCAACAAGCTGAACGGCTCCGAAAAGAACAAGGTGCTCGGCGATCTGCGCGAGGCCATCAGCGACCTGCAAAAACGTCCCCTCATCAAGGCCCAGGGCATCGTGGGCCTCGATTCGGATCTCATGATCCGGGCGACCATCGTGGGCTCCGAAGACGACGCCATGAACATCTTCAACTGGCTGTCGAACTTTACCCCCTTTGACGAACTGGCAACGGAATACGCCAAGAGCGCCTTGTTGCCCATCCAGGACATCATCATCATCGGCGACAACGAGTGGCGCAATCCCGATCCCTACTACCACAATCAGGGCTTCCCGCAGCTGGCGCTGGTGGATGAGACCGCCAACGTCATCTACAACTTCGGCATGCGCTATTTCGGCGAGCGCAAGAAGGGCACCCTGACCCTGGCCTGGACATCGGGCATCCGCGTGGGCATGGCCGCCTGCCACGGCGGCATCAAGGAAATCGACTTTTCGCAATGCGCCGACAACGCCGTGAAGACCAAGGGCAAGCGTTCCATCGCCTTCTTTGGCCTGTCCGGCACGGGCAAGAGCTCGCATTCCAACTCGCACGACAACGGCGGCACGCTGCCCGCCGGATTCAAGAAGGTCGTGCTGCACGACGACGCCTTCCAGATCGACATCGAGAACAAGGTCTGCCGCGTGTGGGAACCCACCCTGTTCGACAAGACCGACTCCCGCCCCCTGCGTCACCAGGACTGGGAGTACATGATTACCATCATGAACCATGCGATGCTGGAAGTGAACGGCAAGAAGCTGCCGCTTGGCCAGGATGTGCGCAACGGCAACGGGCGCGCCCTCATCGACCGCGACCTGCTTGGCGCATACGTCAACCGCTGCACCTTCCCCAACATCATGGTCTGGCTGACCAAGGACACGACGCTGCCGCCCATCATGCGTTTCACCGACGTGAACATGGCCGTGGCCATGGGCGCGGCCCTGGTGACCAAACGCAACGTGGCCGAGAACGTGAGCGAGGAAGAGCTGAAAAAGCTTGTCTTCATCCCCTTTGCCAACCCCTTCCGCGTGTACGAGTTGTGGAAGGACGTGGAGGCCTTCACCAAGGTCTTTGAAAACGGCGCGGTGGGCTACATGTTCAACTCCGCGGGCATGTGGCAGGAATCGGACGAGAAGGTGAGCAAGATTCCGCTCCAGACCTCGCTGACGCTCCAGACGGCGCTGTTGCTTGACCAGTTGGAATGGGAGGCATGGCCCACGGTTCCGGGCGCGCAGATTCCCACCAAGGCCAGCGTGGACACGATTCTGCCCGGCTTCTATGACACCTACAACCCGGCCAATGTGCAGAACAAGGCCGAGTATGTGAAGACCATGAAGGACCGTTTCCAGCAGCGCATCGACTTCCTCAAGACGACGGACTTGCAGGAAAAACCCAAGATGCTTGACGCCCTGGTCAAGTCCCTCAAGGTCAAGGCGAAATAACACCGCCATGGCATGACGAACAACAAGGGGGGCGGTTTTGGCCGTGCCCCCCTTTTTTTGGGAGGGGCGTCCATGGTGGGCGCTCTTTTTTCTTGGTGGATGGTGTGATTTTGGGGAGCGGACAGCCCGGTGCAGCCCGCTGCGAAGGTCTGGCATCCGTGCGGAAGGTGGCGCATTTTGTCGCATCGCGTCGCAATTTGAAGGGGTTGGTGCAGCCGCGCCTGCTGGTCTGGCGGGCCGCAGGGGGGATAGGTCCGGGCAGGGGGCGCGTTTCATTTTGGTGCAAAACGGTGTCCCCATCCTGGGGGCAAGTGGGCATTTTTTCCGTCTTTTCGTGTGATTTTGACCGATTATATGGGGGTTGGACGATGTTTCACAGTTGACATTCTCTTGTGAATTAAATATCAAACTCGCACTCAATGACCGAGCATTGCTCGTACTCTTTTTACCAGGGGGTTTTATGTTCACTTCAAGCTGGAAACGTATGTGTTCCATGTGGCTGTGGGTGGGGGCTCTTGTAGCCGCCACACCTGCTCTCGCCTTTGCCGCGGAGGCTGTCGCGGTTGGGCCGGGCGGGCATCCATGGTGGTTCTGGCCCTGCGTGCTGTTCTTCTTCTGTTTCGTGCTCGGCATCATCGCCGTGCTGGCAGGCGTGGGCGGCGGTGTGTTGTACGTGCCGCTGGTGAGCGGGTTCTTCCCGTTCCATATCGACTTTGTCAGAGGCGCTGGCCTCATGGTGGCCCTTGCCGGTGCGCTCGCAGCCGGGCCTGGATTGCTCAAGATGAATTTCGCCAGCCTGCGGCTGGCACTGCCCGTGGCGATCATCGCGTCAAGCTGCTCCATCGTGGGCGCCATTCTGGGTCTCTATCTGTCCGCGCTCGATCCGCGCATCGTCCAGGTCTGCCTGGGCGTCACCATCGTCGGCATCGCGGCGCTCCTTATTTTCTCCAAGAACACCGCGCATCCCGTGGTGACCAAGCGTGACGCCATCGGCCTCGCGCTCGGCATTTCCGGCTGCTACATGGATCCGGCCAGTGGCGAGCGGGTGGACTGGTGCACCCATCGCACGCTGCCCGGTCTGCTGCTCTTCATCATCATCGGCGTCATGGCCGGTATGTTCGGCCTGGGCGCCGGATGGGCCAACGTGCCGGTGCTCAACCTGGTCATGGGCGCGCCGCTCAAGGTTTCCGTGGCCACCAGCAAGTTCCTGCTCTCCATCACCGACACCTCCGCAGCCTGGATCTATCTGAACCGGGGCTGCGTCATCCCGCTGATGGCCATTCCGTCCATCATCGGCCTGATGCTCGGCTCCTTCATGGGCGTGCGTCTGTTGGCCAAGGCAAAGCCGAAGTTTATCCGCTACATGGTGATCGGCGTGTTGCTTTTTGCCGGTCTCAAGGCCGTCGACAAGGGTCTTGGCATTGGCCTGCTCGGCTAATCAAGGAGGAAATATGAACCAGGATCCCACCAAGGCAACGCCCGAACAGATCAACTACGCCAATATCCTTTTCATTGGCGCGTGGACGGGCATCGCCATCATGACCGTGACGTACATCATTTACCTTACCGGCCTGGCAACGCCCCATGTGCCCCTTGAGTTGGTCGTGAACAACTGGAACAAGGGCGTGGGCGAGTACATGCACATCACCAACTCCCCGCAAGGCTGGGGTTGGGTCGCCTTGCTCAGCTCGGGCGATTTCATGAACTTCATAGGCATGGCGCTGCTCGCCGTGCTCACCATCATCTGCTATCTGACCCTGATTCCGGCCTATCTGGCCAGAAAGGACATGATTTTCGTTTCGCTCGTCATTGCGGAAGTGCTTGTCCTGTCCCTGGCCGCGTCGGGCCTGCTTGGCTCCGGCGGTCACTAGGCCGTCCTCATCGCGTACGGGAACGGCTCCGGCTCTGCCGGAGCCGTTCTTTTTTGGGTTGACATTTTCAAGGAATAAGGCTTTCAGGTTCGGCCATGACATACGAGCGAACACCCGCCCGGCAGGCGCGCATCCATTCCGTGCTGGCCAACAGGCAAAAAGATCTGACCCTGGTGCTGGCCAATATCCACGACCCGCACAACGTTTCCGCCATCTACCGCAGCTGTGACGCCTTTGGCGTGCCGCGCGTGCACCTGTACTATACGCACACGGCCTTTCCCAACCTGGGGCTCAAGTCCTCGGCATCGGCGCGCAAATGGGTGGAGAGCGTCCGTTTCAGCGATGCGGCGGCATTGGCCGCCTCGCTCCGCGCCGAGGGGCGGCAGATCCTGGCGACGGGGTTTGGCCCCAGCGCGCGCAGGCTGATGGATTGCGACCTGACCCGGCCGACCGCGATCATCTTTGGCAACGAGCATGACGGGGTGGATGAAGAGTTGCGGACCCTGGCCGACGCCGAGGTCTACATCCCCATGCTGGGCATGGTGCAAAGCCTCAACGTGTCCGTGGCGGCGGCGGTGTCGTTGTACGAGGCATGGCGGCAGCGCCAGGCAAAGGGCATGTACGACGCACCGTCCTATGACCCGGAGGAGATGGCCGCATATCTCGCCGCCTGGCTGGATAAATAACGCGGTCGCCTCACAGGGCGCACCCGCTGGCAGGTGGGCGTTCCCACAACGCACGAGGGTCTTTCCCATGGGGAAAGACCCTCGTGCGTTGTGGGGGGCAGGGGAGCGGTTGGGCGGCCCTGTCTAGCCGACCTCGCTGACGATGTGCCCGCTATCCTGCTCCACCACGGGCTGCACGTTTACCTGGCGCGGCGGTTCCAGATCCTGCATGGATACGGTCTTCACGCTTTCGTAGGATTTGTGCACCAACCGCTGGTCGTTGCTGGTCACGGAATGGGAAATCGAGGCCAACCGCTCAATGGAATCCCACATTTGGGCCTTTGTGTATCCTTTGGTATAGTCCATGGCGCGCTCCTTCGAATGCACTCATATTACCGGACCGGCCATTGCTTTGCAAGAGGCGGGACTGGGTGGGCGGAACAGGGGCGTTTCAGGGCGCGCCGTGTCCACGGCGCGCCCTGAAACGGGGTGCGTGGGATGGCCGTCCGCTCCGTGCGCCATCAAGATTATCTGGACGTTTCGCTCTTTTCTTTCCCTCTATCTTGCTCTAGTATGCGCCCCTTCTGACCAAGACAAACCAATAATCGTTGTAATCGACAGAAGGGAAGGTGGCGTCATGCGGTATGCGGTGGGCTTTGACGATACGGATACGCTGGGAGCGGACAGGGGAACGGGCAAACTGGCGCGCTGGTTCGCCAAAGAGCTTCCGGACGCATGCACCATGCTGGGCGTGGTGCGGCAGCAGCTGCTGGTGCATCCCGATGTGCCCTATACCTCGCACAATTCCGCCGCGTGCTGTCTTGTGGAAGGCCCGGAAGGCATGGCCGACATCCTGGTGGACCGCGCGGTGGCGCATCTGGCGGCGCACGCCCTGGATGGCAGCGATCCCGGATTGTGCGTGGTCGCGGTCAACGGCCACAGCCTCGACGCCATGCAATGCTTTGGCTACGACTGCACCCAGCGCCTGGCCACCCAGGGCGAGGCCATGCGGGCTGCGGGCCACGCCCATGTGTCCGGCCACGGCGGCACCAACGACGGCATCATCGGCGCGGTGGCGGGCGTGGGACTCACCCTGTCGGGCTGGGCAGGCAGATTTATCGAATACGGCGCGCTGCGGTCGCTGCCGGACACGTTGACCGTGGCCGAACTGCGCGAGGCGGGCATTGATGTCATGTCCTTGGACCGTGACGCCACAGTGCCCAACCTGGACGACACGGTGCTCACCAGGGGCTGGTGCCGCCCCCGCCTGTGCGGCGGCAAGGCCGTGCTGCCCCTTGTGCGCGAAGGCGAGGCCTGGGCCAGCCTGGGCCACAAACGGGGCAAGCAGGGCGGCGGTGCGGGCAAGGGGAACGGCCAGGGCCACGCTGGCTAGGCCCGCCACGCGGGCTGTGGCGCGTTGTCGTGACGTGGCGGACGTGGTGGCGAAACAAAGATGACGGCGGCCCGTCCCAACCGGCAGGGGAGGCGCCTGCCTTGTTGGTTGGGGAGCGGCCCGCTACCTGGACAGGTCGTGGTAGCGGGCGATGAACCGTTCCAGCTTGCCGATCTGGTCGCGCATGTAGTCCTGCCAGACAAGCAACGCCTCATGCCCGGCGTCCGATATGGTGTACATCCGCTTGGCCGGGCCGGATTCCTCCGTTTCCCAGTGTGACGCCACCAGGCCGTCCTCCTCCATCTGCCGCAGATGGCGGTACAGCATGCCGGGCGGCGTCTGGCCCTCTATGAAGCCGTACTGCTTGATATCCTTCAATAGTTCATAGCCATAGGTCGGCTTTTCCAGCAGGGCGAGCAGGATGCACGGCTGCATGTACCGTTCGGCCTTGCCGCGTCCGCGTCCCTTGCCGCTCCCATCGCCCGCGCCTTTCCCGGAGCCATGCCCCTTGTTGGCCCGTGTGCCCTGTCCCGAATCAGATTGCTTCATCATACCCCGCCCCTGGCCGGTTCCGCTCCCGTTCTTCCCGCGTGTGCCATCATCCCTGTCCGTCTCGCTTTTGGGTTCGGGATGACCTTTACCATCTTTTTCCGCTGCCGTGTGCGTATTCATGGTTGACATATATCCTTTGAGGATATACATTGCAAGTGAAAGATAGGTGTAGATGCAAGCTATGGGCATGCGTGACAAGCCAGAAAAGGAGGACGTCATGAGCGCGAAGATTTTTATTCGGGAGCGGCGCAAGATCGACCAGGGCGAGAAAAAGCCCCGTTATCGCGTGGTTGCCAGCCATGGTGTGGAGGTGCGGTTTTACGTGGAGCACATCCGCAAGCAGGAAGTGGAGCAGATCGCCGCGGCCATGGGGGCCGAGGTTGTGGTGCTCAAGCCTTCCAAGGGCGCCTCGGACAAGGAATTTTAACGGATCGATGCCGCCGGGCCGGTCGTCATCGGTACACAGCACGCAAAAAGCCCCGGCGCAATCGCGCCGGGGCTTTTTGCGTGCTGACAAACAGTCATGTATCCCTGCTGTTCCTTTCTCGAAGCCTTGCGGCTTACGGCGTCGAGTGGACTGCTGTACTGCCCTATGGCCTTGTCCATAGACAACGAAGCCACCCGCCTGGGGAACTCGTGTGTTCCACCCGTATCCACCTCCCCCGGGCTCTTTGCGTGATGCCCCGTCCGGGGGGGGTCAGCCCTGGTAGATGATGGTGCCCACATGTTCGCCCGCCAGCGCGCGCCCGATGTGGTCCGGGTGGTTGAGGGCGTCGATGATTTGCAGCTGCTTGAGGCACTTGGCGCGCTGGAGCATGGTG
>JBFWMG010000027.1:0-52964 GCA_050251715.1 Desulfovibrionaceae bacterium
GCGCCGCCCTTCATGCTCAGAATGCGCGTGATGGCCGCGGTGAGGGTGGTCTTGCCGTGGTCGATGTGGCCGATGGTGCCGATGTTCAGGTGCGGCTTTTTCCGCTCGAATTTTGCCTTGCCCATGATTCGTCTCCCTGGAAGATTTTGCGCCCCGCCCGCAGGTGGTGGCGAACTTCTAAAAATGTGATTCCGTGACCTAGTCTGTAAGTATGAATGGAGCCCACGAGCAGAATTGAACTGCTGACCTCATCCTTACCAAGGATGCGCTCTACCTACTGAGCTACGTGGGCCTTTGGCAAAAACTGGAGAGAAGGAGCGACAGAGGGCGGGAATTGGAGCGGGAAACGGGACTCGAACCCGCAACCCTCAGCTTGGAAGGCTGATGCTCTAGCCAATTGAGCTATTCCCGCGCAATTTCTGCCGTAGTACAATGACGTTTTCCGTCTCCTACAGCCTTTGCTTCATTGCGTTTATGGTGGAGGGGGGAGGATTTGAACCTCCGAAGTCGTACGACGACAGATTTACAGTCTGTTCCCTTTGGCCACTCGGGAACCCCTCCCCTGGAGCTGGCGATGGGACTTGAACCCGCAACCTGCTGATTACAAGTCAGCTGCTCTACCAGTTGAGCTACGCCAGCTACCGCGAACGGTCGCTATTATATGGCGCGGCCCATGCTGTCAAGCGGTAAGAACGTTCCGGTTTCCACAAAATGTTCTATTTTGCATTCCGGAAGGTTGCGCTCAAGACCATGGCTTCGTCCGGACGACCTTCTACCTGCGAACGTTTCCGCTGGCAACACTTTTTTACACCAAAATGCGCCTGGCCGGAAAAAAATCCCAACATCCCGAAAAGACAGGCCGACTTTTGGTATAATACATTATTATACCCCATTTGGCGCCACTATGCCAGATGCCCGCGCAAAAAAAAGCCGCCCGGAAGGGCGGCCTTGCGTGCATATGACTCGATCAGGCCATGGCGGGAACCATGTCTCGCGCAGGCTCGGCCACGGGGGCCGCGTCCGCCGCGCCGTCGTGCAGGGCCACCTCTTCGAGGTACAGATCCCTGTTCTCGTGCAGCATGCGCAAAAAATTGTTGTTCAGGGCGTGGCCCGAGCAGTTGACCTCGAACCGGCCGTGCAGGGGCAGGCCGATCATGGCCATGTCGCCGATGAAATCCAGCACCTTGTGGCGCACGAACTCATCCTGGAAGCGCAGCCCCTCGGGGTTGATGACCGCGTATTCGTCGAGCACCACCGCGTTTTCCAGCGAGCCGCCCAGGGCGAGGCCGTGTTTGTGCAGCATCTCCACGTCCCTCAGGAAGCCGAAGGTGCGAGCCTTGGCGATGCGGCGCGCAAAGGACTCGGGCGAGAGATCCAGATGCATGGTTTGTTCGCCAATGAGCGGGTGCGGGAAATCGATGCGGCAGTTCACGGCAAAACCGGCGTACGGTTCGGCCTTGATCCATTTGCCGTCGGATTCGAAGGCCACGGGGCGGGTGATGCGCAGCACGCGGCGCGCGGCGCCCTGGCGGCGGATGCCCGCCGAACGCAGCAGGAACACGAAGGATGCGGCGCTGCCGTCCATGATCGGCAGTTCGCCTCCCTCCACGTCGATGCGGATGTTGTCGATTTCGAGCCCGCGGATGGCGGCGAGCAGGTGCTCCACCGTGGACACCGCGTCCTTGCCAAAGCCCAGTGTGGTGGCAAGGCCCGTGGCGACCACCGATTCGGGGGTGGGGGTAAGGAACTTGGTGCCCTCGTCGGAGGCAAGACAGAACAGCACACCGGTATTTTCGGGTGCGGGATGCAGGTGCAGCTTGACCATCTTGCCGCCATGCAGGCCGATTCCGGAACACTCGATGGATTTTTTTATCGTGGTTTGGCGCATTGATTCCTCGTTTGCTCAACAAAAGCAAAAAACGTGCCGCCGGTATTGCGCCTGCAATATGCTGAATTTATAGTATTTATTGAAATCAGTCTTGCGGTGTTTCTGTGGTGCAAAAACCACTTGTGTCTTTTGCACAACATTCCAGTTTTCTTTGCGAATACGACACCACAACCCTGTCCAGGCCCGCCAGATCCGGCAGAACCGCAACATCGGCCCACCCCTCCCGATTGCGGAACAGCGCCTGGACCGCAACGCCCTGGGTGCAGCCGATCTCCATGAGCAGCACGCCGCCAGGCCGCAGCACACGCAACGCCTCTTCCGCGATGGCGTCCACGTCCTGCAACCCCTCGGGAACATGGGCGGGACACGGACGCGCCGGAAACAGCGCGCCGTGCGGCTCGAAGTCGCGCACCTCGCGCGACAGCAGCGGCAGTTCGCGCGGCTCCACGTAGGGCGGGTTGGCCACCACCAGATCCAGACCGGGAAAACCGCAACGGCCCGTGCCCGGCGTGGGCAAGGGCAGGGCGGCGAAATCCGCCCTGGCGAACACGATGCGGTCCGCGACCCCGTGGCGGACCGCGTTGCCGCGCGCCACGGCCAGGGCCGCCGCGCTGGTGTCCACGGCCAGACAGCGGGCGTGGGCAAGGTGCGCCGCCAGCGTCACGGCCAGGATGCCCGACCCCGTGCCCAGGTCCGCCAGCCGCAACGGCGCGCCCGGCGCCACGCGCGCCAGCGCCTCTTCCACCACGTGTTCGGTTTCCGGGCGGGGGATGAGCACGTCGCGCGTCACGGTGAAGGGGCGTCCGAAAAATTCCTTTTCGCCCAGGATGTAGGCCACGGGTTCGCCCGCGGCGCGCCGCGCCACCAGGCCCAGGGCCGCGTCGCGGTCCATGGGGGACACGGCGCGGTCGTGCGCCAGCACCATCTGCGTGCGCGAGAGCCCCAGCGCCGCGCCCACCAGCACCCGCGCCGACAGGGCCGGGTTGTCCACGGCCTCGGTTTCCAGCAGCCGGGTGGCCTGGCGCACAAGCGCCGCGATGGTGGTGGGGGTGTGCATGGTCCGTGCTCCGCCGGAAGACATACGCGACTGGGCCATGAAATCAAGTGCCGCCCGGGCGCAAAAAAGCCCGCCCACGCGTGCGTGGGCGGGCGGACTATCGGTGTCTGGAATTACGCCACGTCGGCTTGCAGCTTGAGCGCCTCGGCCTGGTAGTGGGTGGTGAGCGCGTCGATCACGTCCTCCAGGTCGCCCTGCAGGATGCCTTCCAGGTTGTGCGTGGTCAGGCCGATGCGGTGGTCCGTGACGCGGCTCTGGGGAAAGTTGTAGGTGCGGATGCGGCCGGAGCGGTCGCCGGTGCCCACCTGGGCGCGCCGCACCTCGGCCTCTTTCTCCGACTGCTTGTCCTGTTCGGACTGCAGAAGGCGCGCGCGCAGCACCTTCATGGCCTTGGCGCGGTTCTTGTGCTGGGATTTTTCGTCCTGGCAGGTGACCACAAGCCCCGAGGGGATGTGCGTCACGCGCACGGCGGAGTCCGTGGTGTTGACCGACTGGCCGCCAGGCCCGGAGGAACGGAACACGTCCACGCGCACCTCTTCGGGCTTGATGTCCACGTCCACCTCTTCGGCCTCGGCCATGATGGCCACGGTGACCGCCGAGGTGTGGATGCGGCCCTGGGACTCGGTGGCGGGCACGCGCTGGACGCGGTGGGTGCCGGACTCGAACTTGAGGCGGCTGTAGACCTTGCCGCCCGCGATCATGGCGATGACTTCCTTGAAGCCGCCGGTGCCGGTCTCGTGGGAGCTCAAGATTTCAACGCGCCAGCCCTGTATTTCGGCATAGCGCGAATACATGCGGAACAGGTCGGCCACAAAGAGCGCGGCTTCCTCGCCGCCGGTGCCCGCGCGGATTTCAAGGATGATGTTCTTGTCGTCCAGCGGGTCCGTGGGCAGCAGCAGGATCTGGAGGTGCTCCTCGATGGCGGGGAGCTGCTCCCGGATGGTCTTCAGCTCGGCCTGGGCCATTTCCCTGATGTCAGGGTCGGCATCGTTCAGCATCTCCTGGTTTTCCTGCAATTCGCGGGACAGGCGCTTGTGGGTGCGAAAGGCCTCGACCACGTCCTTGAGATCGGCGTGGGCCTTGGTGAGTTTGCGGTAGCGGTCCTGGTCGTCGAACACGTCGGGCGCGCTGAGCTGCCGTTCGAGATCGAGATATTTCTGTTCCAGGTGTTCCAGTTTGGCGAACATTATTCCTCCGCCCTATGCAGGGCCGGGTCCGGTATGAAATCAACGGTTTGGGCCGCGTCGCGCGCCAGCGCCTCCTGAAGCGAGGCCAACGCCACCTCAAGCTGGGCGTCGTCGGGCTCGTAGGTGGTGAGCAGCTGCAACAGCAGGCCGGGTCCGTTGAGCATTTTGCACAGCACGTTGTCCAGGTTCTTGCCCGCGAACTTGATGGTTTCGTAGGCAAGGGCGCTTATGGGCACCATCATGAACAGCTTGGCGCACAGGATGAAGGCGTGCTTGGCCACGGCGCCTTGCGGCGTGTAGGCCATGAGCAGCAGCGGCACCAGCACCGCATGCAGGATGATGGCGATGGACAGCACGAAGAGCAGGAACGTGGTGCCGCAGCGCGGGTGCAGGCGGCTGCTGCCGCGCGCCCCGGCGGGCGTCAGGTCGCCGCCCTGTTCGTAGGTCCAGATGACCTTGTGTTCCGCGCCATGGTACTGGAACACGCGGCGGATGTCCGGGATGAAGGAAATACCCGCAATATAACCCAGAAAGATCGCCAGCTTGAAGAAACCGTCCCAGAGGTGGAAGCTGAGCGTTTCCGCGCTGCCGCCCAGGCCGAGGTATTTCATGCCCAGGGAAAAGAGGTGCGGCACGACCACGAACAGCCCCAAGGCCAGGGCGATGGAGAAGGCGAGGGTCAGGACCAGGTGCCAGGGCTTGAGTTCGCCCTCGGTTTCCTCGTCCAGGGCGTGCGAGGCCGAGAAATTGAGCGCCTTGATGCCGTTGACCAGGGTTTCCAGCAGCACGGGGAACCCGCGCACAAAGGGCTTGCGCAGCCAGGGATGGCTGGTGAGCGAGAACCAGGGGCGCGACTCCACGAGGATGGCGCCGTCCGGCTTGCGCACGGCAATGGCCAGGCGGTCGCCGTTGCGCATCATGACGCCCTCCATCACGGCCTGGCCGCCAATGGAGGGAGCCTGCAACAAAAGGCCTGATGCGCGAAGGATGGTACGTGCGATCATGCTGTGGGCGCGACGATGCGTGGCCGCCTGAACGGGCGCCTCGTCATGGCCGGGCGATGCGGCGCTGGAGGGGGTTGCCCGGCGACCGCGGGCGGCCGCCGGCATCACACCTACGCCTGGTCGGCGCTGAATTTCGCGTACTTCTTCTTGAAACGGTCGATGCGGCCCGCCGTGTCCACAAAGCGCTGCTTGCCCGTGAAAAACGGATGGCAGCCGGAGCAGATTTCGGTGTGCACTTCCTTGCCCTTGGTGGACAGCGCCTCGATTTCGTTGCCGCAGGCGCAGACAATCTTCGCCTTGAAGGTCTTGGGATGGATATCGTTCTTCATGATTCATATTCCTCCGAGTCGTGGAAAAAGAGGATTCGTCTATCCCTATTCCCGACGTTTGGCAAGTGGTCATTTACCCTCGCGCCATTTTGGGGCGCATCCTTTACATATAGTCACGGTGCCGGAAACGCGCAAGGCCGTCCTGTCCGGCGGCGTCAAAGCCGCACCCAGGTCAGCTCGTGCTTGTTGCACGACAGGTGCAAAAGCCGTGACCCGGGGATGGCGGCGAATGCCCGCGCCGTGTCGTGGTCCGTGTCGGCCTGGAATTTGAGCGTGCACACGAACCGCCTGCATTCCCCCAGCTCCATCCAGCGCCGCACCAGTTCGAGCAGCCGGTCCGGGTAGCAGGCCATGTCCGAAAACAGCCAGTCCACCGCCCCGGCGTGGCGCGGGTCCAGGCCAAAGCCGGAGCCGAGGCAGTGTTCCACCTCCGGCAGGCTGGCGATGTGCGGGGCGAGCGGCGCCTTGTCCACGCTGAACACCCGCGCGCCCAGGCCCGCCAGCACCCAGCTCCAGCCGCCGGGACTGGAGCCCAGGTCAAGGCACAGGTCGCCCGGTCCGGGCCGCTCGTCCAGCAGGGTGAACAATTCCCACAGTTTGAGATAGGCGCGGTTGGGCGGCTCGCTCTTGTTTTCCTCGAAACGGACCTCGCCATGGGCAAAGGCGCTGGAACACGCCGCCGACGCGAGCATGAGCCCCGGCTCCCACAGGGTCCACGACCCCAGGGGCGCGGCGGGGCGCGGGGCGCCAAACGCCAGCGGCCGCGCGGCCACGGGCGGCAGTTTGGCCTCGATGAGCGCGGCGCGGCGGTGGTTGTCCACGGAATACAGCGCCCAATTGCGTTGCATCGCCTTGAGCTTGCGCGCCGCGTCGCCAATGGAGTCCACGGCTATCCACCGCGGGTCGAGCCAGATGTTTTGCGCCCAGGCCGCGGGGCGGGGCGCGCCGGGCGCGAGCACCAGGCGGTCGCGCACCTGCGTGGCGTCGCCCAGCTCGGCCACGAGCTGGCCGGTGAACCCGCGCGGGGCGAGGTAGGCGGTGAACCGTTCGTGCATGGGGCGAACAAACATGAAGCGGGCTGAAAGTAAAGGGGGGCGGCACGGCTTGACCTGGGCGGGCGTTGCCTGCATCCTTGACCGGTTGCGTTCCGGCGCCGTGCGGCGGAAGGTGGCGAAAGGCCGTCCCGGCCGTGCCACCCCTGAGGGGCGTGCCCAACCGCACGCATCGTGAACCACGCGCCGTCCGGCTCCTGATGCGGCGCGCCATGCCGCCGCGCCCGGGCTGCTTGGCGGCAGCCCGCCAGGGCCGGGGCGTACGGTGACCACCATGAAACATGACGCCATGCTCGGCACGCCTCCGTCATCGGTGGCGTTTCGCGACTACCCGTCATCCGTGGCCGAGGCCATGGACCAGGCGGGCGCGGCGCGTCTGTTGGACGGCGTGGGCAGGGTGGTGCTCAAGCCCAACCTGGTCAACGCCTCCCCCTTTCCCGTGACCACGCCGCCCGCCCTGTGCGAGGCGGTCATCGCCTTTATCCGCCGCCACGGCGCGCCGGAGATCATTATCGCCGAGGGGTGCGGCGACGCCATGCTGGAAACGGACGAGGTGTTTGCGCGCCTGGGCTACGACGCGCTGGCCGCGCGGTGCGGCGTGGGGCTGCTGGACCTGAACCACGCCCCGCTCATCGTGCTGGAAGATCCCGCCCGCCCGGTTTTCCCGGTCATGCACCTGCCTGCGATCCTGTTCGACTGCCTGCTCATCTCCCTGCCCGTGCTCAAGGCGCATTCGCTGGCCGACGTGACGGGCAGCCTGAAGAACATGATGGGCGCGGCCCCGCCGCAGTATTACGGCGGCAGGTACGGCTCCTGGAAAAAGGCGGCCTTCCATGGCCGCATGCAGCAGTCCATCACCGATCTCGTGGCCTACCGGCCCCCGGATTTCGCGGTCATGGACGCCACGGTGGGCTTGGCCGACTACCATCTGGGCGGCCGGTGGTGTGATCCGCCCGTCAACCGCATCCTGGCCGGGGGCGACCCGTGGGAGCTGGACCGCGAGGCCGCGCGCCTGCTGGGCCTGGATTGGCGGACCATCGGGCACTTGGCCGACCGGCCCTGACACGCCCGCCCACGCGGGGGCGGTTTGCCATGGGGCACCGGGCAAGGCGCACCGTTCGCCGCAAGGAGGCTGGGGGCGTGAAGGGACGCGCGCAACGGCCCCTGCCGGGACGGGCGCAAAAGGGGGGGCAGCGCCCCGGCTAGTCCTGGAACTTGTCGGCGATGGCGCGGATCGTGTCGTAGATGTTGAAAAAAGATTCGACAATGGCCGGGTCGAAGTGCTTGCCGGATTCCTGCTCGATGACGTCGAGAATCTGCTGCTCGGGCCATGGTTCCTTGTAGGAGCGGCGCGAGCGCAGGGCGTCGTACACGTCGGCCAGGGCCGTGATGCGCGCGGGCAGTGGGATCTCCTCGCCCCGCTTGGGCGTCTCCATGACCACCTCGCCGCCGTGTTCCAGGTATTTTCTGACCCCGGGATACCCCCTGCCGTCCCAGCGTTCGTGGTGGTTGAGCGCCACGTCGTAGCACATGGCGTCCAGGTCGGAGGTCGTGCGGCTGAAGAGCCGCGCGCCAAAGACCGTGTGCCACTTCATGGTGTCGAACTCATCGGACGTGAGCTTGGTGGGCTTTTTGAGAATGGCGTCGGAAATGCCCACCTTGCCGACATCGTGCAGCATGGAGGCCAGGCGCAGGTTACCTTTGACCAGCTTGATGCGGTCCATGCCCAGCCCCCAGTTGAGCGCCCAACGCTGGTAGATTTCAGCGGAGTAGGCGCCCACGCGCTGGACGTGCGCCCCGGTTTCCGAAGGGTCGCGCAACTCGGCGGTCATCATCATGCGCAAGATCTGCTCGCGGGTCATGATGCCTCGTTCCAGGGCCACCGAGGCGTTGTTGGCGAACAGCGGCAGATAGATGAGGCTCTCCTGGCCAAAGGGGACGGAACGGCCCTCGTCGTTCTTGGCGTTGACCAGCTGCATGACGCCCATGAGCCTGTTCTGGAATCCCAGGAGCGGCAGGGTGAGCACGGAGCAGGTGCGGTAGCCGCTCTGCACGTCAAAGGTCTTGTCAAAGGTGTAGGGCACGTCCGGGGGGAGCTTATAGGCGTCCTCGATGACCACGGTCTTGCCGGTGAGCGCGGCGTAGCCCACAAGGGTGGTCTCGTCGATGGGCATGGAATAGGTGCTGTACACCGCCCTGGTGCCCGCGTCGCCGGTGAACAGGGTGTCGTTGTGCACGTAGCTGAAGGTGAGCTGGTCGCCTTCGGCCAGGAAAATGGAACCCGCGTCCGCGCCGCACAGGCGGCGCGCTTCCAACAGGGTCGTGTCCATCAGGGTATCAAGGTCGCTTATCTGGCCAAGTTCCTTGAATGTCTTGAGAATGGCGTTCTGCTTGTCATAGAGGCGCGCGCTTTCCAGGGGCGCGGCCACCTGCGCGGCCAGCGCGGCCAGCAGTTTCAGGTCGCCGGCATTGAAGGCGTTGGTAATCGTGCTGCCCACATTGACCAGGCCCAGCACCTTGTCCTTGACCTTGAGCGGGGCGCACATCATGGACTGCATCGCGGCCTGATTGGGAAGCATGGAGCAGGTTGCGGCGTCGGCCAGGATTTCGGCCTTGAGCGGCGACTGGATCTTGATGGTCTCCGAAGGGCCGTTGGTTTGACCTTCCGATGCGTACAGCAGCCGGTAGCCGCCCGAGGCTTCGTCGCGCAGCATGATGGATACGGTGTCGGCGTGGAATATCTTGTCCGCCTCTTCGATGACGATACGGCCCACCTCGGCGGGGTCCACCGTGGCGGCCACGCTTTCGCCCAGGCGGTAGAGCAGGGATATTTCCTTGTACCGTTCCAATGTCTCCTGGCCGATGGCCCTTTTTTCCACTTCCAATCCGGCGAGATAGGAGAGCAGGCGCGCCACGGCCTTGGCCTTGGGGCCGCCGCGCACCACGCCCAGCCGTTGCCCGTCCGTCCGGATGTCGTGGTCTGTGCCTGTGGCGGTTTCCGGGCCCATGAGCAGGCGTCCCAACTCGTCGAACACGGCCAGCTGCTCTTCGTTCCCGGCAGCCATGTCCGGGACGAAGATGGTGATGATGTCGATGATGTGCTGGTCAGCGAGCAGCCGTTTTAGGCGGATTTTCGCCATGGGCGACCTCGGGGGCGATCAGCGTGGGGGAGGTGAGGAAAAAGACACATGTACACATCATATGCCTGTCATCCCTTCCTTTCAAGGACGAAAGCATGCGCGTCGTGAAAAAGCGCCCAATGCCGACCCGGACCGGCGTGTGGTGAAGGCCGTGGTCCTGGCCGGGCCGACAGGTTTCCGCAACACACCCTCCGCGCGAGCCGGGAGGGCGGGGCGCATCATGCGCCTTCCGTACAAGGCGCATGATGCTGGATGGTTGTAAAACCGACTTGCCCCAGCCTGGGTTGGAAAGACCGGGACCGCCTTGCCAACCCGCCGCCAGGGATCAGTACCGCTCGAATCCCGTGTCATCGCCCGAGGCCGCCACCAGCGCCGGTGTGGCGTCCCGTTCCTTGCGGGAGGCGACCGCCGTGGGCCTTTTGGCGCTGCTGGCGGTTCCCTTCGCCGATCCGGCGGGCCCGTGGGCGCGGAAAGCGGCGGTATCGTCACCCACCTTGAAAAAGGCGATGGACTGTTGCAGCTCTTCCGCCTGCGCCGAAAGCTCCTCGGAGGTGGACGCCACCTCTTCCGAGGCCGAGGCGTTTTGCTGGATGGTCTGGTCCAATTGTAGGATGGCCTTGCTTATCTGCTCGGCTCCGGCATTCTGCTCCTTGCTGGAGGCGGCGATTTCCTGCACCAGCTCGGCCGTGCGCTGTATGGAGGGAACGATGTGCGTGAGCATGGTTCCCGCCTTTTCGGCAATGGCCATGCTGGAGGCGGACAGGCTGCGGATTTCGGTGGCCGCGCTGCCGCTGCGCTCGGCAAGCTTGCGCACCTCGGCCGCCACCACGGCGAATCCCTTGCCGTGTTCGCCCGCCCGGGCCGCCTCGATGGCCGCGTTGAGCGCCAGCAGGTTGGTTTGCCGCGCAATCTCCTCGATGATGGCTATTTTTTCCGCTATCTGCTTCATGGCCGACACGGTCTGCGTGACCGCCTTGCCGCCCTCCGCTGTTTCCTGGGCGGCGGTCTTGGCCATTTGCTCGGTCTGGATGGCGTTTTCCGCGTTCTGGCGGATGGTGGCCGCCATCTGCTCCATGGCGGCGGAAACCTCTTCCACGCTCGATGCCTGCTGCGTCGCCCCCTGGGACATGGTCTGGGAAGAGGCGGAAAGCTCCTCGCTGCCCGCAGCCACGTTGGAAGACGCCTCGCCCACCTCGACCATGACCGTGCGCAGCTGTCGCATCATCCGGCGCAGCGCGTCGGCCATCTGGCCCACCTCGTCCTTTTGGGTCACCCGCGCGTCAACGGTCAGGTCGCCGGCGGCAATGGCCTCGGCAAGGCGCACGCCCTCGCGCATGGGAATGATGATGCCCCGCGCGATGATCCAGGCCATGAGCATCCCCAGGGGCAGCGCCACGGCGCCCAGAGCCTTGACCGCCGTGTCGGTGCTCGCGGCCTCGGCAAGCATCTGCGCGTCGGTCATGACGTTTTCCGTCACGACCTGCTTGGCGTTGTTCAGCAGCTCCTGCACGGTATGCAGGTTCGGTTGCGTCTTGGTGGTGTAGATGTCCAGCGCCTTTTGGTGCGCGGCCATGCGCGCGCTCTGCCAGGCAAGCACCTTGTCCAACCCGGCCAGGGTCGTTTGCATCAGGGGGTCGGTTTTGGACAGGAAGAATGCCTGCGCCTGCGGTTTGTCGTGGGCGCGCAGCAACGCGTCAATGGTCTTGGCGGACTTGTGCAGCTCCATGTGCGGTTCGAGCATGGCGTTCACCAGCGCCGCGAAGTCGGGATCGCTCCGCATGTGCTCCTGGGTTTTTTCGGAGTAGAGCCACTTGCCGAGCCCGCACTTGGTCCAGTCCATCTGCAGGGCGAGATGGTCGGCGGCCGGATTGAGGAAGGCGTCCTTGATGACGTGGGTCCAGGCGAGGTGGTCCACCTTCTTCTCGGCCAGGAAGCGCCCCAGTTCCGGATCCACGGGCACATAGCTGTCCCTGATTTCCCGGGCCGACTCGTGGAGGTGCACGTGCGGCTGTTCAATGGCCGCCATGATGTCCTTGATTTGTGGGGCAAGCCGTTCCGCCTTCTTGCGCCCCTCGCCGTAATACCATTTGCCGAAACCGCATTGGGTGTGGTCCATCTGCACCGTGAGTTCGGCGGTCTTCGTACCGGTGAGAAAGGCGTTCACCTGCCCGGCCCAATTGAGGTGGTCCACGATCTTTTGCACCAGATCGCCACGGATGGCGTTGCCGTCGATGACCTCCGAGGCATTGCGCACAATGCCGCCAATGCCCAGCACCGCCCACACGGCCACGGCAACCAGCAAGGCCAGCACACAGCCGAATCCCACCGCGAATTTGCTCTTCAAGGACAGATCGTTCCAGCGCATCCCCGTACTCCTCAATGTAAGCCGCCACCGCATGGAGCAGCAGGCCAGCGATCTGTTCCATGCGGTGATGGCGTTTTGTGTATCTTTCCACATACACGTTTTTCGTGTTCCGTCAATGTCCCGAAGGGGAATACACTGTCCTCCGCCATACCCTCCCCCATTTGGCTCGGGCAAAAAGGTGCTTGAAACCCCGCCTGGCGCGGGGTTTTCGGTCCGGCAATATGGCGGGCGTCTTTTCTTCGTTCCGGGGCTGTGGTAGTGGCGGGCACAGGATACACCGCATGACGCATCACACGCTGCATAGCTTTTGGGACGGACTGGCCGCCGCGCCCCTGGAATCTCCCGCCGCCGGGTTGGCCCAGGGGTTGCTCGTGGGCAGCGTGGGCGCCGCGCATCTCATGGGGTTGGCCGACACGGCCCTGCAACTGGCCTCGGGCGACCGGACCATGCTTGCCCTGGGGCGCGAGCTGTTGCTGGCCGCCTGGGAATGCGACCCTCTCGAAGGCGGCCTGGCCGCGCAGGTGGTGGGGCTGGACAAGGCGTTTCCCTGGCTCGACCCCGCCACGCGGGGCACGGTGCGGGCCTTGGTCCAGGCGTGGCGCAGGCCCGATGACCTGCGCTATTACGAGCGCCTTGCCGGGCAGATGGATTTCCCAAAATTGCAGCGTTTTTTGGACACCCAGCAGGGCAGGGAGCCGGGCAACCCCTACTGGCTGCAACAGATCCTGGCCGTGGGGGAACTGGGCGGCGACCTGGACTGGCTGGCCGGGCACCTGGAACGGCCCCCGGCCCCTGGCCTGGAATTGCTGCACGCCGCGTTGCGGGGCCGCCTCCTGTTCGCCGTCACGCGGTACGAGGACGCGGCCAGCGCCCTGGCCGCCGCGCCTTTTGCCGCCGAGCACCACGCCCGCGCCCTGTCCCGGTGCGGACGGGAGGACGAGGCCATGGCCCTGTGGGCGCGCCTGCTGCGCGCGCGGCCCTGGCACACCACCCTGGCCCTTGGCGTGCACGACCGCGTGGCGGGCCTTGCCCAGCCGCCCGGCCCTGGCGAGCGCCTGGGCGCGCCCACCGCCGTGTGCGTGTATTCCTGGAACAAGGCGGACGACCTGGAGCGGACCATCGCCGCCCTGGCCGCCGCAGCGGAGGGCTGGGACCACCTGTTCCTGCTGGACAACGGCAGCACAGACGCCACGCCCGCGCTCGTTGCCGCTTGGGCCGGCCGGTTCGGCCCGGACCGCTGCACCGTGGTCACTCTGCCCGTGAACATCGGCGCGCCCGCCGCGCGCAACTGGCTGGCGCGTCTGCCCGTGGCGCGCGGTTTCGCCTACACCGCCTTTTTGGACGACGACGCGGACCCGCCGCCGCACTGGCTGGGCAGCCTGGCCAGGGCCGTGTCCGCCTATCCGGACGCAGGGGTGTGGGGGTGCCGCGTGCTCGACCAGGCCGCCCCGCACATCATCCAGAGCGCGGACCTGCACGTGCGTCTGGCCGCCGCGCCCGGTCCGGACCTGGACGCGCGCTACAACCTGGCGCTGGCCGCCGTGGATCCCTTCACCGTGTCCACCCTGCACAACGAGGTGCCGGATCTTGGCCAGTTCGACTATCTGCGGCCCTGCGCCTCGGTGACGGGATGCTGCCACCTGTTCCGTTCCGGCAGCCTGCTCGCCCAGGGGGATTTTTCGCTGTCGCTCTCCCCGTCGCAGTTCGACGACCTGGAGCATGACCTGCGCCTGGCCGCGCAGGGCGGGTACGCCTGCTACCAGGGGCATCTGGCCGTGGGCCACCGCAAGCGTTCCGGCAAGGCGGTGCGCGCCAGCCGCCCGCAGCGCGGCAACGCCACGGCCAACAAGTACAAGCTGCACCACCTCTATCCGCAGGAAACCATGCGTGCCCTTGTCGCGCATCAGGACGACATCCTCTTCCGGGACGCGTCCGCCAAGCTGGAGCGTCTCGATCGCTGGCTGGCGGGGCAGCCCGCCTAACGCACGGAGTACCGCATGCACGTCAAATACCTGATTATCGGCGCCGGCCCCACCGGACTCGGCGCGGGCCGCCGCCTCTTGGAACTGGGTGAGAAGGAATTCGTCATCCTGGAGCGCCACCCCTATGTGGGCGGCCTTGCGGCCAGTTTTCGCGATGCCAAGGGGTTTACCTGGGACATCGGCGGCCATGTGGTGTTTTCCCACTACGACTATTTCGACAAGATGGTGGCCGAGATGCTGGGCGGCGAATTTCTGGAGCACCAGCGCGTGGCCATGGTGCGCATCGCGGAGCGCTGGATGCCCTATCCCTTTCAGAACAACATCCGCCACCTGCCCAGGGAAATGGCCTGGGAGTGCGTCGAGGGGCTGCTCAACCGCCGCACCGATGCGCCCGCCAACTTTGCCGAATGGATCGAATACATCTTTGGCGCGGGCATCGCCCGGCAGTTCATGCGGCCCTACAACTTCAAGGTCTGGGCCACCCCGGCCGAGCGCATGGCCTTCCAGTGGATCGGCGAGCGGGTCAGCGTGGTGAACCTGGAAATGGTGCTCAAGAACCTGATCCTGGAACTGGACAACGTGTCCTGGGGGCCGAACAACCTGTTCAAGTTCCCGCTCCACGGGGGCACGGGCCGCATCTTCACCCGCCTGGGCCAGACCCTGGACGGGCACATCCTCGGCAACAGGCCCGTGGTGTCCCTGGATGCCAAGGCCAAGTCCCTCAAGACCGCGGACGGCTACACCTATACCTATGACCACCTGCTCAACACCACGCCGGTGGACATGCTCATCACCGAGGTCATGAACGACCCGCGCGAGGACATGCGCGCCGCAGCCGCCAATCTGGCCCACAACTCGGTCTACGTGGCGGGCGTGGGCGTGGAAGGGTACCGCGCCGATCCCAAGTGCTGGATGTATTTTCCGGAAGACAATTGCCCCTTCTACCGGCTGACCAACTTCCACAACTATTCGCCCAACAACGCGGCCTATCCCGGCAAGTCCATGGCCTTCATGGCCGAATCGAGCGCCTCGGCCCACAAGCCTGAGAAGGTGGACGCCCTCATGGACAAGACCATCGACGGGCTCGTCAACACCGCCATGATCGAGGACGACGAGCGGGAGGACATCCTGTCCACCTGGGACATCTTCGTGGACTACGGCTACCCCGTGCCCACCCTGGAGCGGGACGCGGCCCTGGCCACGATCCAGCCCTATCTGGAGTCCCTGGGCATCTCTTCCCGGGGGCGGTTCGGCGGGTGGAAGTACGAGGTGTCCAACATGGACCACTCGGTCATGCAGGGCGTGGAGTGGGCGGAACGCATGGTGCAGGGCAAGGCCGAGACCACCTACGTATTTTGACCCTGGCGGCGCGGTGCGCCGAGGGGGGGTGCGGCGCGGTGCGCCGCCTTGTCCCGGCATGATTCCCTGCGCCCGTGGATTGCAACACCTGGCCGGGGTGCGCCACAACTTTTGTTGAAGCGCGACTTTTTTGTCGCATGGGCAGGCCGTGCGGCGGGAGGCGTTCCAGCAGCGGGTGAAAGACGCATCAATGTGGAATCATAGGCTTAGAAGGGGCGCCTGCGCGGCGTTGGCGCTGTTTTGACGCGGCGAGGCGGAATGCGCGAGGCGGGAAATGACTCGCCGGGAGAGTGATGTGCTTGACTGACAAGTTGCGGCGAGGTTACGACTGTATCGAGTACACTCGCTGCATGGTGTGGGGGCGAGCACGTTGGGCGAATGCGCCTGTGGGGGGCAATGCTCGCAAAGAAACCGTGCCGTTGCATGGAGGTTGGTATGCGGTTTATGGAAGGCGTTGTAGCGCCATATCATGGCTGCATAACGTGCCACGGATTCTGTTGATGGATTGCAGGCTCTCGATATGAACATGCCGCGCCCATGGCGCGGCTATAGTTTTTTTTGATGCGGCATGGTATGTCATGCACATCTGGCACAACATGTGGAAGCAGGTTTTGTTTCACGCGTCTTGCAGGCGCACCAATCTTCAGGAGGAGCATTATGCGACGTTTTGTAACATGTCTGATCGCCCTGTGTCTGGTTGCAGGCATGGCCGCGGTGGCCCAGGCAAAGACCTATCAGTTCACCTTTGCCACCAACTGTCCCGAAAACACCATGCGTGGCGTGGCGGAAAAGCAATTCCTTGAAGAGCTGGAAAAACTCAGCGACGGACAGATCAAAATCACCGCCTATTGGGCCGATACCCTGGTCAAGGGCAAGGAAATCCTGAAAAGCGTGCAGGACGGCGTGGTGGACTTCGGCTTCATCAACGTGAACTACTATCCCAAGCGCCTGCTGCTCAACGGCGCCACGGGCCTGCTGGAACAGGGACCGATGCTCTATGAGAACATCATCGGCGTGTACCAGAAAATCTACGACACCGTGCCCGAGCTGACCGAAGAGTTCATGAAGTACAAGCAGCGCCCGGTGTACATCTACTCCGCGCTGCCCTACTCCTTCTGCACCAAGGAGCCCCTGACCAGCTTTGACCAGCTCAAGGGCATGAAGGCGCGTTCGTCCGGCCGCTGGAAGCTGGCCGACCTGGGCGCCATAGGCGCGGTGCCCACCTCCGTGGCGTTCAGCGAATGCTACATGGCCCTGCAAACCGGCACCATCGACACCGTGCTGACCAACGTGGATGCGCAAAGCCGCGCCAAGCTCTACGAAGTGGCGCCCAACATCATGGTCATGAAGCAGATGTGGCTCGCCCTGCCGTTCATGATTACCATGAACGAGTCCAAGTACCAGGCGCTGCCCGACGCCCTGAAGGCCGTTGTGAAGAAGGCCGGCGACAACGCCGTGAAGCGCTTCACCGAATACTATCCCCAGTCCCTGGACGCCGAAATCAAGGGCATGGAAGCCAAGGGCGTGAAGTTCACCTATGCCTCCGATGCCGACATGAAGAAGTGGATGGATCTGCCGACCAACAAGGAGAACCAGGACACCTGGGTCAAGGAAGTGACCGAGATGGGCGCACCCAATGCCCAGCACATCCTGGACGCCATCATCAAGATCGACGACGAGTTTCTTGCCAAGGAACAATAAGCTGGCTGGCGGCGCCGGTGACACCGGCGCCGCCGCCCTATGCGAAGGTGTGCGAACGTGACAAGTTTTCTCAAGTATATCAACAAATTCTGTGCGGAAGTCTGCGGCTGGATGCTCTTTGTGGTCATGGTGCTGCTGCTCATCGACGTGGTGTGCCGCACCTTTGCCACACCGGTCATGGGCGTGGCGGAGCTGGCCATGTTCGTCATGATCGGCACCGTGTACGCGGGGCTCGCCAATTGCGAAATGAAGCACGGCCACGTCAGGGTCGATTTCTTCCTGGAACGCCTGCCCGCATCCTGGCGGCGCGGTGTGGACATTGGCATCTACCTCGTCGCCATCATCGTCGTGGCGGCCACGACCTGGTCCATGTGCGACAACGCCTGGTCCTCGTTCGTGGACAGGGAGGGCATCGCCGGAGCCATCAACTACCCGCTCTATCCGGTGAAGTTCATCATGTCCGTCGGGATGATCGTCTATCTTCTGCAACTGTTTTTGAACCTGAGCGCGTTTATCAAGAAGGCCGACTAGCGCGTCGCGGGCTTTAACGATTGCGCGCTTGCGGTCGCGCGCGGAGGTTGTGTTCACATGGATTTCACTCTTATCGGGATTCTGGGCATCGTCGCCCTGCTGGTGATGCTCTTCCTTGGCCTGCACATGGCGCTCGACTTCATCCTGGTCGGCGTGCTGGGGCTCACGATCATCATCAATTTTCAGGCCGCCATGTCGCTGCTGGGCGAAACGTTGTACAACGCCATCGCCTCGCCCACGTTCTGCGTGCTGCCGTTGTTCATCCTCATGGGGGCGTTCGCCTCGCGAGGCGGATTCGCGGAGCTGGCCTACACCAACGTGCACACGATCTGTGCCCGTCTGCCCGGCGCGTTGGCCATCGCCACCTCGTTCGGGTGCGCGGTCTTCGCCTCCATCTGCGGCTCCACCATCGCCACGGCCACCATCTTTGGCCGTCTCGCCTACCCGGAGATGAAGCGCTACAATTATGACAAGAGCTATTCCCTGGGCGCCATAGCCTGTTCGGGCAGTTTCGCGTGCATGATCCCGCCCAGCGGCATGTTCATCCTGTTCGCCATCTTTACGGACCAGTCCGTGGGCAAGCTCTTCCTGGCGGGCATCCTGCCCGGCATCGTCACGGCCATCGTCTACGCGGCAAGCATGTACCTGCGCGCCAAGATGCACCCGAAGCTCGCCCCCATCCACGCCGAAGAACGGCTGGTGACCCCCCGGCAGCGGGTCAAGGCCGGTTTCATGCTGTGGCCCATACTGCTCCTGGCGAGCCTGGTCATCGGCGGCATCTACACCGGCATGTTCACGGCCAACGAGGCGGGCGCCGTGGGCGCCTTCGGCGCGCTGGCCTTTGGCGTGATCTACGGTCGGCTGCGCAAGATCGAGCCCATCCGCTCCTCCCTGCGCGAAACCGCCAGCACCACGGCCATGCTCTTCTTCATCATCATCGCGGCCATGTACTTCAGCCGCTTCCTCACCGTGACCCGCATCCCCACCGACCTGGCCAACTTCCTGGCCTCGTGGAACGTGCACCGGCACATCGTCTTCACCGCGGTCATCGGCGTGTGGTTCTTCCTGGGCATGATTATCTACCAGGCCGCCGTGTTCGCCCTCACCCTGCCCATCATCTTCCCGGTGCTGGTCAGCCTGGGGTACGATCCCATCTGGATCTGCGTGGTGGCCATGAAGCTGAACGAGATCGCGGGCATCACGCCGCCCGTGGGCATCAACGCCTTTGCCCTGGCCGGGGTGACGGACAGCCGCGTGGAGGATGTGTTCAAGGGCGTGCTTCCCTTCATCCTGTGCGACCTCATCGTCATCGTGATGCTGTTCCTGTGGCCCGGGATGGCCACCTTCCTGCCGGATCACATGTTCTAGACCGGAAGGGAGCGGGCAACGCCCGCTCCTTTCATTTCGTCCCTTCGCGGGCCCGACCCGTTTCCCAAACCCAAGGAGCGACCATGGCCGACGCCATCCATCACATGTTGCAAGACCTCGAACCCGACCTCATCGGCTTTCGCCGCGCGCTGCACGCCCATGCCGAGAGCGGGTGGACCGAGTTCTGGACCACGGATTTCATCGCCGCCGTGCTGGAAAAGGCCGGATACCGCGTGACCCTGGGCAAGGCGGTCATGGACGCGTCGGCGCGCATGGGCCTGCCCGACGACGCCACGCTGGACGCGGCCGCGCGCCGCGCCGTGGAAGAAGGCGCCGACCCGGACCGCGTGGCCCTCATGCGGGGCGGCTTCACCGGCCTGGTGGCGGACCTCCGGCCCGAGCCCGCTCCGACAATCGCCCTGCGCTTCGATATCGACGCCCTGCCCATGGCCGAGTGCGCCGAAGACGGCCACCGCCCGGCCCGCGACGGGTTCGCCTCGCGCCACGCCTGCAACTGCCACGCCTGCGGCCACGACGGCAACAGCGCCATCGGCCTGGGCCTCGCCCTCGCCCTGGCCAAACTGGGCGACCGCATCCCCGGCAACGTGCGCCTCATCTTCCAGCCCGCCGAAGAAGGCGTGCGCGGCGCGCTGCCCATGGTCAAGGCGGGCGTGGTGGACGGCGTGCGGGCGTTCCTCAGCTGCCATGTGGGGTTCAAGGCGCTGCATACCGGCGAGATCATCCTCGGCACCAGCGAATTTCTGGCCACCAGCAAGTTCGACGTGACCTACACCGGCGTGTCGTCCCATGCGGGCGCATTTCCCGAAGAAGGCAAGAACGCGCTGCTCGCCGCTGCCGCCGCCACCCTCAACCTGCACGCCATCCCCCGCCATTCCGGCGGCGCCACCCGCATCACCGTGGGGCGCCTCGACGCGGGCGAAGGCCGCAACATCATCCCCTCCCGGGCGTTCATGCGCGCCGAAACAAGGGGCGAAACCACGGCGCTGAACGAATACATGCTGGACAAGGCCAAACGGGTGCTGGAACACGCGGCCCAGATGTACGACGTGGGGTGCGATTTCCAGATCGTGGGCGGCTGCGGCGGCGGATACAGCGACCCCGCCATGGTCGCCGTCATGCGCAAAACCACGGCCCAGGTGCCGTTCTTCAAGGAGGAACTCGTCCGCGAACACGTGGCCTTCGGCGCCAGCGACGACGTGAGCGAATTCATGAACGCCGTCCAGGCCCAGGGCGGCATCGCCTCCTATGCCATGATCGGCACCGAACTGGCGGCAGGCCACCACAACTTCCGCTTCGACTTCAACGAGGCGGTCATCGCTCCGGCAGCGGAACTGCTGGTGCGCACCGTGCTGGAACTGGGTGAAGGGTAGCGCGGCGGGGCGGGGCGGGGGAAACGGAGGAAGATTTCGCGTCGGGGCGACGCGACCAGGCTACGCGCCTGGACTGCGGCAGCGCAACGGCGCTGCACCCGTTTAGGCGGATGAGGACGCGGGGAAGGCTGGCGTGACGGCGCGATGAGAGAGGGAGAGAGGACGGCGTGGTCGGCAGGCGCGGTTGGCCCTCAGTCCAGACTTGGCAAAGAAAAGGTGGGGTTCGGCGGGATGGGAAAACGACCTCCCATCCTTCTGAAACCCACCTTCACTTTGTCAATTCCGCACTGCCCCCCATGGGGCTGGCGCCCCATACCCCGGTTTATGCTGGCGCAAAAGGTGGGGGAAAGAATAAAGAAAAATAATGGGGTTTTTGAGTCTGTGCTTTCACTATGAGCATGGCGACGAGCCAGCTACATATTTTTGAACGCGCTCTATCGTTCCCGTACGCCTTGCCGACCCGTTTTCTCCCCCGTCCCCATACAACCGGGAACCGGGGTTTGGGGCGGAGCCCCAATGGGGGCAGTTCACCATTTGTTGGAAAGGGGTTTTCGAGGGAATGGGAGGTCGTTTTCCCATTCCCTCGAAAACCCCTTTTCTTCAAAGAGTGGACTGTGGCGCACGCACAACCTCCCGCCACCACCGCTTCCACCCTCTCCTCATCTCATCGCGCCGTAGTGTCAGTCCCGCCCGAACCCTCGTCCGCCTACCGGGGTGCAGGGGATCATCCCCTGCCGCAGTCCAGGGCGCGTAGCCCTGGTCGCGCGCAGCGCGAAATCTTGCCGTTTTTTTCCACTTCCTTCCGCTCGACCGTACCCCGGTCTACTTGTCGTCTCCACCGCCCAGGGCGGACGAGATGGAGTCGAAGATGGAGCTGCCTGTGCCCAGGGACATGAGTTGGATGCGGGCGAGGTGTTCCACGTCTTCGGACAGGGCGAGGGCTTCTTGCAGGTTTTCGCCCCAGCAGACGAGGCCGTGGTTGCGCATGAACACGGCCTGGCAGGTTTTGGATGCCTCGGACACGGCTTTGGCGAGCACGCCGGTGCCAGGGGCGTGGGCCGGTGCCTGGGCGAAGTTTTTGCGCATGACCTCGGATTCGAAGAGGGGCACGTCGAGGAGTTTGTCTTCGGGCACGCGCAGGCTGAGGGCGAGCAGGTGTGGCGGGTGGGTGTGCACGATGGCCCAGGCTTTGGGTTGGGCGTCGTAGGTTTCGAGGTGCATGCCGGTTTCGGACGAGGGGCGGCCTTTGTCCAGGCGTTTGCCCGTGGTCAGGTCCACGCTGGTCAGGTCGCCGGGCAGCAGGTAGCCTTTGGCCGATCCGGAGCAGGTGATGACCACGCTGTTGCCCAGGCGCACGCTGACGTTGCCGTGGCAGCCGCGCAGGAGGCCCGATGTCCAGGCGCGCAGGCAGGTGGTCTGGATGGCCTCGCCCACTTCGGAGGGGATGGATTCGCCCCAGTTGTCCGGTTCGGGTGAGGCGGGGGAGGCCGCCTGTGCGGTGCGTTGGGCGCTGCGGTCCGCGGCGTCCTCCATGGGCGTGGCGCGCAGGGGTTTGATGTCGATGACGGGGGTGCCGTCGAGTACTTCCAGGGGCGCGACGCGCAGGCGGGTGGGCGACTCGAAGCCCACAAGGGTGACCTCGTGCATACCCATGGGGTTGGGACGGTCGGGTGAGCGGGTGGCGAACACGCCGCGCAGGGGATTGTCGGGGTTGCCGCGCGGGTGCACCTTGAGGTGGTTGCGTCCGGCCTGGTGCAGCCAGGTGAAGAGCACGAGCCGTTGTCCTTCCCGCAGCCCGTCCAGGGCATCGGCGAACACGGGTTCGATGGCCACGACCGCCTCGATGCCCCCTTCGTCTTCCATTTTGGGGCACTGGTCCCGATCCGTATAATCCGATTTTACCCAACCGATGATCTGTAATTCCTTGTCCATGCATGGCCGTCCTTGGTTAACGTGCGCGGATTATGGGTGCGGGTGTGGGCTATGGCAAGGTTTTTTTGCAGTATGGCGGGGCGTGGGATGGCAGGCCATGTGCTTTGCCGCGCCGTTTCTTGCGCTGGCACGCGGCTTCGCTGGGAGGGTGCGCTGGCCATGTTTGAGGCGGCTCGGTTTTCCCGGCAAGCAGTGTCATGGAAGGAAAGGGGGCGGGGGATGAGTGGTGCGGAGAGGGAAGGGGGAGGAGGTAAAAGCCCCTTCCCTCTCCGCGTGGGCCGTTACGCGCTTTGGCCCTCTGCCTTGAGTTGGTTGATGAGACCCATGAGCGCTGAGGTCTGTTCCGCCAGTTCGGCCAGCGCCACGGTGGTTTCCTGCACGCTATGCGACGCGCTTTGCGCTATGGCGTTGATCTCCTCCACGGAGCGGTTGATTTCCTCGGTGGCGGCGGACTGCTCCTCGGCGGCCGTGGCGATGGCCCTGATCTGCTCGGCGGAACGTTCCGCGCCGATGACGATTTCGGACAGCACCTGTCCCGATTCGTTGGACATGGCGGTGGCGCGCGCAAGATCCTTGGCCGCCGCGTCCATGGCCGCCACGTTTTGCGCCGCCACGGTCTGGATGGCGTTTATGGAGTCGGTGACTTCCTTGGTGGCGCTCATGGTCTTTTCCGCCAGCTTGCGCACCTCGTCCGCCACCACGGCGAATCCTCGCCCGGCTTCGCCCGCGCGCGCCGCTTCGATGGCCGCGTTGAGCGCAAGCAGGTTGGTCTGGTCCGCGATATCGTTGATGACCCCGATGATGTTGCCGATGGCCTGGGCTTGGCCGTCCAGGTGGGTCATGGCCGTCTTGAGCGCCGAGGCCTTCTGCTCGGTGGCTCCCAGCGCCTTGATGGTGTTTTCCACCACCTGCGCGCCGTTTTCCGCCTTGGACTGGGTCACCGCGCCCTCGTCCGCCGCGTTGCCCGCGTTTCTGGCCACCTCCATGATCGTGGCGGTCATCTCTTCCATGGCCGTGGCCGTGGTCTGGATGCGGTCGCATTGCGTTTCGGAGCCGGTGCGCACCTCTTCGGCCTGCACGGATATTTCCTCGGCCGCCGCGGCAAGGCGCTCGGCGACCTGCTCCAGGGCCATGGCGGCGTGGAGCATGCCCTCGGCCTTGGCCCGTTCCGCCTTGGTCCGCGCCTCCTCGGCCTCTTGGGTGGCCAGGGTGCTTTGGTGCGCCTTCTCTTCCGCCAGACGGGTCTTGTCCGTGATCTCGGCCAGATTGCGCTTGAGCGTGGCCACCATGTTGCCGAGCGCGGTGTTGAGCACCCCTATCTCGCTGCGTCCCTCATCCGCGAGCACCACGTCCAGGTTGCCTCCGGCCACCTGGCTGGCGGCCTCGGTGGCCGCCTTGATGGGCAGCACGATGCCCCGGATCATGCCCCAGGACAGGGGGAGGACCACAAGCAGGAAGATTGCCGCGACCACCGAAAGGATGGTGGTGGTCATGCTGCGCACAACCTCCTCGATGGCGGTGCGGATGTCTTCCTTGGTCTCCTCGACATTGTCGATGTAGATGCCGGAGCCGATCCAGAAGTCCGTGCCGGGAATCGCTTCCGCATAGCTGAGCTTGGGCTGGTCGCCCTTGTTGGGCTTTGGAAAGACATATTGCACGAAGCCGCCGCCAGCGTCGGCCTGCTTGGCCAGTTCGCGGACAAAGTAGATGCCGTTCTTGTCCATGGAGGCGGCCATATCCTTTCCCTGCAGTTCCTTCTTGGGGGGCAGGGCCACGTTTACGGTGCCCTTGTAGACGAAAAAGTAGCCCGACTTGTCGGCCTCGTAGCGGATGGGGTCCACGGCCTTGCGGATGATGGCGAGGCGCGCCTCGTCGTCCGGGGCGTCCTTGATGGTCTCTCCCAGCGACAGGGCCATGCTGTGCGTGGCGACCTGGAGCTTGGCTTTCTGGTCGGCAAGCATGATCCGCTGTGTTTCGCTCACGCCCAGATCCTTGATGGACGTTGTTTCGCCCAGAAAGGACACCACGACGCCAGCCAGGAAGAGGACCATGAGTCCGAGCAGTAGATAGACGCGAAATCCCACGGAATAGTTCTTGAAAACTTGCATGCGAGAGCCTCCTGCATGGGGACGGGGAAATGGATTGGGTACGATACTAACATAGTATGCTTGAGGAGGCCAGCCTGCGCGGCGAAATTGTCGAGCAGGCGCGTACGCCACTGACTCTGCCAAATCAGGCACGCGGTTAGCTCCAAAATTGTCGCGCGGGAGCGTATGCCACTGGGAATGGGGGGCGCTGGTGGGGGGCTGGGGGGCTAGCGCATGTTAGGATTGAAACAATGCGAGGCTTTGCAATAATGAAGCATTATTGCAACAAAATGCATAAGAGCATCGCATCTTTTTCAAAGGTACGATGCGCTAGATGGAAAAGTGGTCGAATCCGGAATGATGAAAAGATGCGCCGTTGACCAGGAGGCCTGGGGCGGGGGTCACCGCACCGATGGGAGAGAGCGCGCCGTGCGGGGCCACGCGCGTGGCAAGGGCGTCGATGGCGCTGGCGGGGGCCGCGCCGAGCAGGGCGTAGTCCTCGCCGCCCTGGACCGCGTGCGTGACGGGATCCAGGCCGTGCGCCGCGCAGAACGCGGCCAGTTCGGGATGCAGGCCGCGCGGTTCGATGGCCAGGGCCGCGCCCAGTCCGGAGCCATGGTCCGCGCCGATGAGGCGGGGCACGTCGCTGGCCAGGCCGTCCGACACGTCCATGAGCGACAGCCGGTCCGCCAGATCCAGCGCATCGGCGGCCTCGGCCAGGGCCAGGCCCGCCTCCACCAGCGGGTTGGGGCGCAGATGCGTGAGCGTGGCCGAGGGGTAGGCCTCCGTGGCCGCGCTCACGGTGGCGCTGAGCCCGTTGTGGGCGTCTTGGGCCTGGGGGGAGGCTGCCAGCGTCCGCTCCAGGGCCATGAGGCCGGTGCGGGCCAGACCCAGGCCGCGCAGGCCGGGCAGGGCCACGCCACTGACCACGAAAAGCACGTCGCCGGGCCGCGCCGCGCCGCGCGTGAGCAGCGCGCCGCGCCGTTCGCCCCATACGGTGATGCACGCGCCCGCCTTGGCCGCGCGGCTCACGTCGCCGCCCACCAGGGGCATGTGCCAGCGCGCGGCCAGCCCGGCCATGCCCTCGAAAAAGGCGTCCCACCAGGCCGCGTCCAGGCCGGGCCGCACCATGAGCCCCAGGGTGAACCCCGTGGGCTGCGCGCCCATGGCCGCGATGTCGCTCACGTTCACGGCCAGAGCCTTGTGTCCGGCGTCGGCTGCGGAAAAATAGGCGGTGCGGAAGTGCACGTCTTCCAGAAACAGGTCGGTGGACACGCAGACGGGGTTTTGTTGGTCGAGCACGGCGCAGTCGTCGCCACGCCCCAGCAGCACGCCCCGGCCGCCGCGTGCGAAATGGCGGTCGATGCACGCCAGGAAGGCGTTTTCAGAAAGCAGGGCGCCCGCGCCGGACGCGCCGGGCTGCGAGGGCGCGGGGGCTGGGCGCTTGGCCATGCTACAGCCCCAGGGCGCGCTTGAGCAGCAGCAACACCCGCTCCTGCCGCGCCACTTCGCCCGCGACAAGCCAGATGCCCGCCGCGTATCCCGCGCCGACAAGCGCCATGCCCGTCAGATTGCGCCTGATCCGTTTCATGGCTACTCCATCTCCAGAAAATCGCCCATGATGACCTTGAGCCCTATGCCCGGGAAATTGATGCGGTATTTGTTGGGCGGCAGCAGTTCCACGATCTTGCCCCGGCCAAAGGTGCTGTGGCGGCAAAAGCCGCATTGGAGCGGGTCCGCCTTGGGCTTTGCGGGTGCGGGACCGGCTGCCGCCGAGTCCGGCGACTCCGCCGCGTCCGCCGCGGGCATGTCCGGATCGGGCCGCTCGGCTCCGTTGCCGCCCGTGGCGCGGGCGCGTTCGCCCGCGCGGAACAGGCCGCCCACGTAGCTTTCGCGCAGTTCCTCATAATAGTACGGGGCGATTTCCTTGACAAACGGGCTGGGCACGGCGGGCTCGGTGGATTCCTGGCCGCGCCGGTACAGGGCCGAGGGCACGAACAATCCCAGGTATTCCTTGGCCCGGGTGCAGGCCACGTACATGAGCCGCCGCTCCTCGTCGAAATCATCGGCTCGTTGCAGGGCGTGGCGCGAGGGAAACCGTTCCTCCACCAGGTCGATGATGCACACCGCCTGCCATTCGAGCCCCTTGGCCGAGTGGATGGTGGACAGCGTGACCGAGCCTTCGCCCTCGCGGCCCTCGTCCGGGCCGGGGTTTTCCAGGCTCAGGTCGGCCAGGAACACCTCGGGCTCCTCATAGGCCGAGGCAATGGTCACCAGTTCGTCCAGCCCCGCCTTCCGCTTGGGGTGGTCGTCGGGGTAGAGCTCCTTGAACACGGGGTCGTAGAATTCCAGGATTTGTTCCAGCAGATCGGCGGGCCGCAGGTTCTGGCGGCGCATGCCGTCCAGGGCGTCGAGCACGCCCTTCAAGTCGGGCCACCGCTTGAAGGCCTTTTCCAGGGCGGGTTCGTCCTGGGTGATGATGGCGTCGTACAGCTTGTTCACGGTCCGCACGCCAATGCCCTTGATGTGTCCCATGACCCGTTGCCACGCGGGCAGGTCGGCCACGTTGCACACCAGGCGCACGTAGGCCAGCACGTCCTTGACGTGGGCGGCCTCGGTATACTTCATGCCGCCGTATTTGCGGAAGGCGATGCCGAGCTTGGCCAGTTCCATTTCCACATGGTAGGACTGGTAGCCCGCGCGGAACAGCACGGCGATTTCGTCCGCCGGATAGACCTTGAGCAGCTCCACCACGCGGGCCGCCACCATGCGCGACTGGGTGAGGTCGGACAGGGGGCGGATGACCTGCGGCATGGGGCCGTCCACCCGCTCGGTGTACAGCTCCTTTTTGAACTGCTGGCCCGACTCGGCCAGGATGGCGTTGGTCAGGTTGAGGATGGGCTGGGTGGAGCGGTAGTTCTGTTCCAGCTTGATGACCTTGCAGCCGGGAAACTCGTGGGGAAAGCCCAGGATGTTGTGCACGTTGGCCCCACGGAAGGCATAGATGGACTGGGCGTCGTCGCCCACGGCCATGATGTTGCCCCCGCCCTGGGCCGATGGCCCGGCCAGCAGCTTGACCAGCCGCGACTGGATGAGGTTGGTGTCCTGGTACTCGTCCACCATGATGAACCTGAACCGGTTGCGGTGCGACTCCAGCACCTCGGGCCGGGTGGTGAGCAGGCGCTCGAACTCGGTGAGCAGGTCGTCATAGTCCATGAGCCCGTGCCCGCGCTTGAACGTCTCGTACCCCTGGGCGATGCGTTTCACGTCCTCGGCGTAGGCGGTGAGGTGGAAGGCGTCGCGTTCCAGCACCTCGCGCACGTCCAGCTCCTTGTTCCGCGACTTGCTGATGAAACCCATGATGGTGCCGGACTTGGGATAGGAGCGGTCGCCCTTGCCCAGGCCCAGGCCGCCCTTCACCTCCTTGATGACGGATTCCGCGTCGGAGCGGTCCATGATGGTGAATTCGCGCGAATACCCCTCGGGCGGGAAGCGGCGCAGCGTGGAGTAGGCAAAGGCGTGGAAGGTGCCGCCCGTGACGCCGTGCAACAGCGAGCCGTGCAGCCCGGCGCGTTCCATGAGCAGCCCGGCGCGTTCGAGCATTTCGCGGGCCGCCTTGCGGGTGAAGGTGAGCAGCAGGATGGCGGCGCTGTCCACGCCCTGGTCCATGAGATGGGTCAGGCGGTAGACGATGGTGCGCGTCTTGCCGCTGCCCGCGCCCGCAATGACCAGGACCGGGCCGTCGAGGGTACGCACGGCCTCCCATTGGGCGGGGTTGAGTTCTTTTTTGTAATCTATGGACATGCTTGGCTTATTGTTTTGAAAAGCCGCAGAGCGGGCAGGCGGGTTGCCTGGGCCGGAAGCTTTTCCCGCCTCGTGCGTGCGGCCTTGGGGTTGTACAGCCCCGCCAGGTCCGTGTCCTGGCTTTCCCCGCCTCATGCGTGCGGCCTTGGGCCGCAGGTCGGCGCAAGCGGCATCATGCCTTTTTGAGGCGGGACAGGGCTTTTTCCAATTCCTGAATGGCAGCGTCGCGGCGGTCGGCGGTGAGCTTATCCATGTCCAGCTGCAACCGCAACCCGTCTTCGTGGCAGTTGATGAAACGGCCCGTGCCCTCCAGGTCGTCGTAGAGGCCGAGCACCGAGTAGGGCCGTACCTGGCGGCGGATGCCCTTGACGGTCATGGGCGGGCGTTCCTCGGCGGCCACGATGTCGCTGACCTGGGAGTACGTTTCGTAGGACATGAGGATGCCGCCGGGATCGGCCTGGCCTTCCAGGCGGGCGGCCAGGTTCACCTCGCCGCCGATGATGGTGTAGTCCATGCGGTCTTCGGACCCGAAATTGCCCACGTTGCAGTAGCCGGTGTTGATGCCGATGCGCATGCGGAAGGGTTTTTCGTAGCCCAGGTTGCGCCACTCGCCCTCCAGCTCGCGCATGCGGCGCTGCATGGCCACGGCCATGCGCACGCAGGCCTTGGCGTCTTCCTGCACGCCCAGGGTCTGGGGATCGCCAAAGAACATGAGCATGGCGTCGCCGATGAACTTGTCGATGGTGGCGCCGTGCTCCAGCGAGATCTTGGACATTTCGGTGAAGTACCGGTTGAGCAGGGCGGTCAGGTCTTCGGGTTGCAGGTCGTCGGTCGTCTGCGTGAAGTCCTTGATGTCGCTGAAGAAGACGGTCAGCTTCTTGCGTTCCGTGGTCAGCTTCACGTCCCGGTCGCCGGAAAAGATGGAGGCGTAGACCTGGGGGGAGAGGTATTTGGAGAGTTTGTTGGACAGGTTCGCCAGCTCCTGGTTGCGCATGTCCAGAGCCTGCGCCGCCGCGTCGCGCTCCATCTGGGCGTGGCGTTGGGCGGTGATGTCCAGGCCCACGCACAGCACGCCCACGACTTCCTCCGTTGTCTCGTCAAGGAGGGCGCGGTTGGTCCAGCTCACCCAGACGCGGGAGCCGTCCTTGCGGCTGTTTTCGTTCTCGTTGTTGGCGTAGGCGTCGGGGTTGCGGCCTATGTCCCGGATCAGCGCCTTGAGGTCGCGGCCCGTGGAGTCCTCTTCCGGCACCAGGGTGCCCACGATGCTGCGGCCCAGCACCTCATCCTCGTCGAAGCCGAAGAACTCCTGGGCAAATTCGTTAAAAAAGGTAATATTTCCGGATTCATCCAGTTTGAGGATGATGCTGTTGGCGTTTTCCACCAGCTCCCGGTACTTGACCTCGCTTTCGCGCACGGCCTCTTCCATGCGCATGCGCTCGGAGATGTCCTCCTTTACCGAAACAAAGTGCGTGATGGTTCCGGCGGCGTTGGCAATGGGCGCGATGGTGGCGCTTTCCCAGTACTCCTCTCCGTTCTTGCGGCGGTTGAGGAAGCTGCCCTTCCAGTGCCGCCCGTCGAGAATGGTGGCCCAGAGCTCCTCGTACACGGCGGCCGGGGTCTTGCCGGACTTGAGAAACGAGGGCGTGCGGCCCAGCGCTTCCTCCAGGGAGTAGCCCGTCACCCCGCAAAAGGCCGGGTTCACGTATTCGATAAGGCCGTCGCGGTTGGTGATGGTGACCGATACCGGACTCTGCTCCACCACCTGGGAGAGCTTCTTGATGGACTCCTGGGCCTTTTTCTGCTCGGTCACGTCGCGGACGGAGGCGATGACCTGGGGGCCGCTTTCCGTCTCGATGGGGCTCAGCTTGATGTCCACCGCGATGCGGCCGCCGCCCTTGACCTCGGCCACGGCGTCCTGCAGGCCGGCCTGGCTTGGGAGGGGCTGGCTGGCGAAAAAGGCTGTCCGGCGCGCGGGGTGGCCTGTCCGGCGATCCTCGGGAACGAGCATCTCGATGCGCTCCCCGAGCATTTCCTCGCGCGCGTAGCCGAAGGTGCGTTCCGCCTGGGAGTTGACAAAGGTGATGGTTCCGGCCTGATCCACGATGACCAGGGCGTCGGGAGCGCCCTCCAGAACGGTCAGGATGCGCGCCTCGCTTTCGCGCAGCGCCCGCTCCGTCCTTTTGCGCTCCGTGACCTCCGCTTCCAGGTCGTCGTTCTTGCTCTTCAGGCTGCGCAACAGCTCTTCGCGGGTGGGCAGGGCAAGCATGTCCCGCACCTGTTTGAGCAGCGCGTCCGAGGGCTGGAAATCATGGTCGGGCAGCTCCTTCAGGGCCAGGAAGGAACTGGGCGGCATTTCGGGGCCGGGGGTGAAGGCGTCGAAGAATCCCCCGGCGGCCAGGGTGGGGCGCACCGCGCTGCCAAAGCTGAACAACAGGGAGAGGCAAGGCCGTCCGGCCCGTTGGGTAAGGCCGAGGGTCAGGCCCACGCCGGTGGGGCCGGACACGTTGGGGCGGCATAGTTCGGAACAGATGGTGGCCAGCTTGGTGGCCTGGATGGTGTCGAAGCCGAGCGCGGCGGTCAGGCGCAGCATCTTCCTGCGCGCCTCGTTGAACGTGTCAACGTCGTAGACCGCGATGCGTCCCAGTTCGATCACGCCAGATACCTCATGACCACGCACGAGGCGTCGTCGTCCGCCTTGGCCAGGGAGGCCATCACCCGTTGCGCGATCTCCCGCGCCGTGCCGAGCAGCAGGCCGGGGTGGTCGTGCAGATCGAAATGCTCCCTCACGCCGTCCGAGGAGAGCATGACCACATCGCCGGGATAGATTCGGGTCGTCTTTTCGGGCGGCGCCTTCATCATGTAGCCCACAATGCCGTCCCGCGCCAAAAGCCGTTGCTGGTCCGCGCCAAAAATCCTGCACGTGATGTTGCCCACGCCGGTGAAGGACAGCATGCCCGTGGCTATGTCCAGGCGGCACAGGGACGCGACGCCGCCCCGGCTGCCGCGCAGGTGGTCGTGCAGGCCCAGGATCAGCTCTCCCAACGGGTCGGCGAAATGCCCGGCCAGATACGCGTGGGCCAGGAGCGCCACCTCATGGGCCTCGGCACCGTGGCCAAGAATATCGACCAGGGCGATGAAGCATGAGGAGGCGTTGCAATGGACAAAGCCCGTGTCGCCGCATTCGTTGTCAGGCCCGGTCATGGATCTTGTAAGCAGATGGCAATCCACCTGGGGCATGTTCAGTTTCTCCATTTGCGCGCAACGCATCTGGTGCCGTGGCCGGGTGCGGATTCGATGGAAAACTCGTCCATGATCCGTTTCACGCCGGGCAGGCCCATGCCGAGGCTGTTGCCGGTGCTGTAGTTTTCCTGCATGGCCAGGGCGATGTCCGGGATGCCCGGCCCGGCGTCCCGTGCCTCCACCTCCACGCCGTCTTGCCCCCCGGCGGTGATGACGCGGACGATCACCACGCCCCGGCCCGCGTAGCGGATGATGTTGGTGGCCAGTTCGGACGCCGCCGTGGCTATGAGGCATTGGTCCGTTTCATTGAAACCGGCCTGGGCGGCGGCGTGCCGCGTCGCGGCAATGGCCGATCCGGTGTCCGAAAGGTCGATCATGTCCACGCGGGCTTCATCGAGAATGCTAGTCTTGTTCATGGTCGTTCTGGGAGGCGTCCGCCTCCTGGGGCGCGGCGTCTTCCATCTCCTGGCCGCAGGCGTCCAGGCCGCCGGGGGCGTCTTCGGAAAGGAGCGCGTCCCCGTCGTCGTCCGCCGCCTCCTTATCCGCCGCATCCACATCCTCGTCCGGGTCCGCGTCCTGCCGCTGCCGTGGCAGGGGCCGCAACAGCGCCATGGCGTCGGCCAGTTCCCTGGCCGCGACGATGTCCTCGCAGGCCACGCCCAGGTCGATAAGCGCGGACACCACGCCGGGCTGAAAGCCCACGAACACGGTTCTGGCCCCCAGCATCGCCACGGTGCGCGCCGTGTCCGCCAGCAGGCCAAACCCCACGGAGTCGATCATCTGGATGGCGGCCATGTCGATGATGACGCCTCGGATGGAGTTGCCATGCACCTTGTCCAGCACGCCCTGGCGCAGCGCCGTGAAGGCGGCGTCGTCGAAATCGGCGGGAGCCTGGACCATGAGCAGTCCATCCACCACGTTCATGGCTGGTCCCGGCATCCCCTGCGTATGCTGCATGGTTCCCCGTCTGGCTGGGGGGCGTCAAGGGCACGCCCGGCCCGGTTCGTTGTTCGATGCTGCGGGCGAGGGCGTCCTCGCCGTGAAAAGGCTGCGATGCGCGTGTGCATTTTCCTGGAGCAACGGACCATTGTTCCAGGGGGCGTCTTGTTTCGAGACGAAAATGCGCTACTTCATCCGCCTCACTTCCAGGTTCATGTAGGTGAAGGCGTCGCCAAGGGCGTCGCGCAACGTGGAGTTGGTGGCCACGTCGCCCAGCTCGATGCCCAGCTGCACCAGGGATTCGGCCACGGCCGGGGAGATGCCGGAAATGATGCAGCGGCAGCCCATGAGCTTGGTGGCCTTGGTGATCTTGATGAGATGGTTGGCCACGGCGGTGTCCACGGCGGCCACGCCCTGGATGTCCAGGATGATGGTCTTGGCCGAGGTTTCCTTGATCTTGAGCAGCATGGCGTTCATCATCTGCTTGGCGCGCAGGGAGTCCACCACGCCGAGCACAGGCAGCACCACGATGCCGTCCCACAGGCTGATGGCCGGGGTGGAGATTTCCTGGATGGTACGGCTCTGTTCACGCAGCCGCTTTTCGTCGCGCACCCGCTCCGTGATGTCGATGACGTATTCCAGGCCGCCGATGATGGTGCCCTTGTCGTCGCGCAGCGGGGCGGCGGTGTATTCGATGGGCACGGCGCGGCCGTTGACGGTGATCTCGTTGCGCGCGGTGCATGGCTGGCCGCTTTGCATGGCCTGCTTCATGCGGCATTCAGAGGTTTCGCAATGCAGCGAGTGGAACAGGTCATAACAGTGCTGGCCGGTGATATCCTTCATGTCCTTGCCCAGGGTGGTCCGGCCCGCCTTGTTCATGAAGACCACCTTCATGTCGTTGTCCACGGCAAAGACCGGGGTGGGGAGTTGGTCCAGCACCTGCACCGCCAGGTCGTTGTTCATGGCCTTCATCACGGGTTTATTCTTACCTGCCATCTCGGTCCTCCCCAATAGGGTTGTGAGAAGTGAAGGGGTACCATGTGCGGTCGCGTAAAAGACGCGGGAACCGTCCATGCCATGCAGGCGCGTTGGTCAGGTGCGCCCAGTCATGCCTAGTGTAATGCTGTTCAATTATTATTTTTTGGGGTCCGTGGCAATACGTTCCGTGCAAATTGGAGGCATGACGAGAGAATCGGTTGTGCCGATGCCGCAATGATGCAGCACGGCCTGTCCGGCATGGCGCGGAGTGAAGGCGGGGGCGGGTTGGAGCTGGGCGGCGACGGTTTCCGGCGCGGCGCTGTCATAATAAAAGGCGTCGTCCGCCGTGTGCGCGCCGGTGCGGCCAAAGCGGCCAAACACGGCGGCGCGGTCGAACTTGGCCTTGAGGTCGAAGCCGGGGCGCGCCTCGCACACCAGGTCGGGCGCGGCATGGGCCAGTGGGCCTGAATAGAGGGCCGCGCCGTCGTGCACGGCGGCCATGACGGGCTGGCCTTCCCAGCGCAGGGCCATGAGCCCGTCGCGGATGCGCGCCGCCAGGGCCGGAGCCTCGGCCTGGGACACCCCGCCGCGCCCGAACCGGGCGGCGGTGTGCAGGTAGATGCGGCCCGGGTCCAGGGCAAAGGCGCGGGTGGCGGGCGCGATGCGGCTGGCGTCCAGCTCGTGGGCGGGCGGCGGGCCGGACAGGGTGAGCAACCCCTGCTCGCGCAGCCAGGCGTTCACGTCCACCTCCACAATGAGTTCCGTAAAACCGTGGTCCGCCAGGGCGATGAGCCGTTTGGGTTCGGGCAGGGCGGCGTAGCGGGCAAGCACCTCGCCCACCAGGGCGTCCCAGCGGCCCAGGAAATCGAGGCAGGCGGCGTGCAGCGGATGGCCGGCGTGCGCCACGGCATGGAACAGGAAATGGAACAGGCGGTCGGTCTCGGTGAGCACAAAGGTGAAGGTGTCCCAGGCCAGGTCGGGCCAGAGCAGATCCAGCGCCTTGCGCCGGGCGTCGAGCATGGCGCTCAAGTCGCCCAGCAAAAAATCGGGGTCGGTCTTGCCCCGGTCCGTGTCCGCTTCCAGGCGATAGCCCGCGGCGGCCAGGGGCGCGGCGAGAAAGGGTGGGTGCACGGCGCGGCGCAGGTCCGGGGCCACGAACCCGGCCACCAGCATGCCGCGCCCACCCGCAAAGGCGCGGGCCGGGTAGGTGTTGGGCAGGTTGACCACCTTGGACACCAGGCCGCGCTCGCCCAGGCGGTCGTAGATGGTGGGGGCCGCCACCTGGGAAAAGTCGGCCAGGGCGATGGCGTAGTCGCGGGGATGGATGCGGGTGAAGCCGAAGACGCCGTGCTCGCCGGGGTTGGCCGCCGTGTAGAACGAGGTCCAGTTCACGGGCGACAGTTCAGGCAGCTCGGCGCGTATGGGGCGGCAGCGCGGGTCAAGGGCCAGGGCGGCGAGATGGGGCAGCCGTCCGGCGGCGCAGAGGTCGCGGGCCAGGGAATACGGCAGGCCGTCGAGGCCGAGCACGACGAGGCGGGGACGTGGGGCGGTGCGCATGGGGTGTTGCATACGGAACCGGGCGGCGGGCGTAAAGAGGTTTTGGGCTGGGGGCGGCATACGCCGCGCGGTGTTGGCGGCAAAGCGTTTGACCCTGCCCCTGGCGGGCGGTATAGACTTGTGCAGGCCTGTGGCGGCCAGGAGGGCCACCCCACAACGGAATGTGCGAAGGAGATGGGCATGGGCAAGACACAATGCGAGATCTTTGGGGTGGTGGCGTACAACCCCGAGCTTGGGTATCACGAATTGTACGAATTGGAGGAGCGGCTGGCTGCGGGGTTGCAAGGCGTGCTGGAGGCGTTTGGCGCGGACCATGTGGATTTTTGGGGCATGGGCGATGCGTTGCAGTTCCGGTGCGGGCTGGCCGCGTATGAGTTGCCGACCCTGCGCGAGATATGCGACGCGGTGGCGCCGCTGCTCACGGAGGACGCCACGGCGCGCTTTGTGGCCATTGACCGCCGCCTGTATGACGTGCGTGTGTTCTTCATCGCGCCCAACGGCTGGCGCGAGGAACGGGTGGACATGACCGACCGCTATTATCTGGGGTAATGGGCGGGGGGGAGAGCGGGGCGCGCCACCGGGCTTGCCGCCGGGGCGTGCCGTCGGGCGTGTAGCCGGGCGTGCAGCCGGGGCGATGGAATGCCTTGTTTTTTCCGCCATGAAGGCGAGTTCCGCCCGCGCCGCGTCTTGACGCCTGCCACCCGTCATACTAGGAAGTGCGAACCCTGCCCGGGTGGCGGAAGTGGTAGACGCAAGGGACTTAAAATCCCTGGGCCGCAAGGCTATGCGGGTTCAAGTCCCGCCCCGGGTACCAATAAAATCAGCATGTTATGCAAGAGGCTTCGGCCTCTTTTTTGTCGCCCTTGACCATTTGCCCAATTTCCCTCCACTACGTTTGAGAAAAGGAAAAGACGAAGGCCATGGCGATCCCCCATTTCTCCTTGGAAACGGCCATGCGCCGCACGGAGATCGCAACCCTCACTTGGTTCCATGTCGACCTAGAACGTCGCTTCGTACACCTCCCAGAGACGAAAAACGGCGAAGCCCGCTCCGTCCCCCTCTCCCCCGCCGCCCTGGACATCCTGAAACGCATCCCTCGAAACCTCAAAGGCTCAGTCTTCGCCCTCTCCCCCGAAAACATCACCCGCGCCATGGTCCGCGCCTGCAAACAAACAGGCATCGAAGACCTCCGCTTCCATGACCTGAGGCATGAGGCAACAAGTCGTTTCTTCGAGAATACGGATTTAGATTTGATGGAGATTAAGGCGATCACGGGGCATAAGAGTATGCAGATGCTGGCCAGATATAGTCATCTGCGGGCGCATCGGCTTGCTGAGAGGCTAGCTGGTTGCAGGCGTGGGATGTGATGTTACTATTGTTTTCAGCGATTGTTCGATGAATTGCATTTGTATCAAGTGTGGAGTGTTACAGATAATGCTATTGTCAAGTGGTTGTGGGGTACTTACGAGATTTCAATTGCAAGATGAAGAGGAGCCACGACCGCGACAGAGTGTGTCCTTATGTTCATTCCTCAAGCTTGATGGCGGTAATGAGCCGTTCCTAAGTGTGATTTGAAACATAAGTTTCCATGAAAAGCTTGCGCAGTCCATGTTATCTCCTAGGCTTGCGCCTAGGCGCGCGCGTTGGCCCTGGCTCCACTTCATTTTGCAATTAATAAGGCGTGCGTAGCTCCTTTTTCGCTAATATTTCATCAAAGTCTTCTGCGGCCTTCCAGTCCATAAACCACTGCTTGTTAGACACAAAGTTAAAAAAAGTATTTTTATCTTGGATATTCGCAGAAGCTGATAGTTTATTCATTGTTTCATCTGCTATTTCACGTCGCTGTGAAATTTGCAAGTAGTCACAACTAATAGTGTCTAGAAGTAGTAGTACGTTTTCAGTGCTTGCAATCAAGCTGCCGCTGGTCTTAATTCTAGATAATATTGAATTCTTAATTGATTGTTTTAATTTAGAAAAACCACTTCGCGAGTTTATGCAAAACAAAAGGGTAACTATGGCAAAATAATCGAGATGTTCGACGCTGTACATTTTATCTACTTTGAATATATTAAGTAAATTATCCTTTTCTATCTGCAAATATGAGTCAAGAGAAGACATTGTAATTAACAAATTGCATATCTCTACAGATGGACGTGGATTGCATGCGTTGTTTATGCTAATAACTTGATTGCACTCATCAAATATTTTTTTCCTTACGTCATCTGCGTCATGTCTTTGAAGGCAATTGCAACATTTGTTTATATAAAAAATAGCTCTAGATATGACATGCGTTGACCTTGCTGTAACGCTCATGGAGTATGCAAAAAAAACAAAATCAAGCATGATCCAAAGTCTTTGTTTTATTACTTCTGATTCATCTGTATTCGGACTTTTTGTTTTGAACTTGTTTACAAAAAAAATAGTTTTTTCGCAAAGCGTTGACATCGTGAGTCGACATAAAGCATCATAACCGATGTCATATTTTTTTAATATGGCTTTATAGCGCGCGATACATGAATCTGCAAAAGATGATTGTACCTTAATGTTTTCGGAAAAAGAAATTTGTTCATCAGTGTCTGGAGATAATGAAAATATTGTCCTTGTAAACCATGCGAGGAAATCCTTAACGGCCATTTTACATGAACTAATTTCAGTCATGAACGGCCTTTCTAATGTTATGCATTTAGATTCATTGATATATAGCTTGTAATCCTCTAGATATTTTAAGTAGAGCTCCATGATGACTTCCAAGACATTGCTGTCGTTGTAGAATACAAAGTGATCGTCCATATACCGTCGTATCGCAAAATCAACTCTGTATGTCAGTCCCCGCTCTTCTGTTTCCTTAAGGACATTGCAATCTATACGTTGAAGTATAATCTCAGCAAATATTCTAGAAAACTCAGGCCCAATCAATATACCGTTCGTTTCAGCGTCGTTTGATCTCTGCATACAAGAGTCAAAGTATTTTTCAAAAGATGCTGATGTTTTTAATTTTTTTGCGTAAGCCTTATCTTTAACTGCCCATGCAATGCTATGAGTATAAATACTGGGGAAACATTTTTGTATGTCGAATATGTAGTTGTACTTAAATCTTTTTTCAAGGCGGTGGTACTCGTAAGAGTCATAAAATTTATAAATAAAATTGTATGTGCGGTATGAAAAATAAGAGCTAGCAAATTTATGTTGAAGCGATTCGATTGCAGAATCTTCTTCTACTGAACGTTCTGAAAATGTGTCATGTTCGTTTGATGCTTTCTCATAGAAGGCGCTTGCAACTTTATGAGGACGTCTTATGCTAAAATCGCTTCTATTGCAGAGATGTATTATTAGCGAATCATAATCTTCATATAGTTTGACAATGTCTTTTTGTACTGATGGGTGGGGGATGCTGATTGTTCTCTTTGATTTTGAATCTTTGTTTATCTTGTAGCTATACGGAACTGTAGGGGATGTTGTTTCCAGTAGTTTTTCTAAATTTTTATTTTTTCTGCTTCCATTGATGTATTCATAGAGACCTTCATTTGAAAACGAGATAAGCGTTTCATATGGCAATGTGTCAGTCAAAAGGGCGTGATTTTTGTTTTTAGAATTTATGTGGTGCTTACTCATATTGCCAACACTTTTTTATTGTGTCTATGTCTTCTACAGTAAAATTGTTACTAATTCTTTTTTCGTATCCAACTTTGAAGCTATATTTTTTCAATACATTTTTTTTTGACGAAGATAGCCGAAGTTTTTTCCAGAAAGCGTTAGTTTTGGCGAATATTATATTTCGTAGAAAAATATCTAATGAGTTTAAGCAGTCATACGGCTCTGTAAGGAGTGGATAATTGTAATATATTCCTGCCATTATGTATGACTTTCTGTTGTTTGATTCAATTTTATAGTTGCTTGTTAGAAACACTAGCCGTTGTTTCAGTAGATCATAGTCTTTTGTTTTTATATATTCTTGAAATGATCGAACAATTCTAGTTTTAATTTTATTAATTTTTTTCCTTGAAATTGTTATATATACATTCTTTCTTTTTTGCTGCTTATTATGACAAGAAAAAGTGATAGAATATCCAAGGAATGAAACTAATTTTGTTTGACTGCTGCATGAGCCGGCATTTAAACATTTAAATGTATCTGAATACACTTTTACTGTCTTTTTGCAGGGGATATGCGTAATTCTTGTTTTGTCGTAATTTAGCGATAGTCCATCTGGTAATATTGCTGGAATTTTATCCAATAAATCATTTGGGTCATTAATTGTAAAAATTATTATATCGTCTACGTATCTTGCATAATAAAACACTCCTTGTGTTCTTCTTATTCCTGCATCGAAATCTCGCATGTAAATTTCTGAAAGTGTTGCGCTGAGCCCAAGACCCCTCATTAGGCCGCAGTGTCCATCTTTTCGTGCTGTACCATATAGTTTTCTTATCAATTTAATTATTTTTTGTGTAACGATCCCGTCAGATTCTATCTTCTTGATTGCAATTTTCTTGCTTATGCTTTCATAGAAACTTGAAATATCAGTCCTAATAATAGAGTACGAAGTGGAATCTGAAAGCAGTGATTTGATTTGTTTGATAATTATTGATCGATCAGACTGTTTTACTTTATATATTCGACGTACGACATCGTTGATCTTGCGGATAACCAATGTGTCGCGCAATGAAGAGGTTGTATATACAGTTTTCTTGCGGATGTGTGTTTTCTCTATGTCTAAAATACTATATGAGTTGCGCATGGCTCTGTCGCACATCTCAGTTAAGGCGTCGTCAACTTCGGCATCCGTACGGTAGGGGAGGCTAAAAACTCTAAAGTCCTTTTTGCGCAATAAGGGCTTCAAGGTTTTTACGCTAAATGTTTGCTTAAGCATGTTTGGCCATTACTTGTTTTGGATGGTTAGCTCAAAGCAGCTAAAATATGAAAGCGGAATTAGCGTTTCTCGGCGGCATTAATATTATCCAAGTAAAGGGATAAGGCTGCTATCGTATAGTTATGAGGCTAATTTTTGATGTACAGATATCATTCTGTGTCACATTACTCAATATAAATATGTGCACAGATATGTTGCCCCAAAGTTTCCGCCTCTAGCTGCGGGAGGGGGGCCTTCCTTTAACCGCGTTCACTTCACGCTACCGCAGGCAGATCATTCTAGGAAACCATTGGTGGTTCGGTCGGCTAGGCCGAGCTTTTGAGGGCTCGGCTCTGTGCGCTAGGCGCTTGCTGTTTCGCTCTAGCCTACAGTAGGTCCAAATTCTCTGGAAGCAGTACCAGTTGTGACCCTCAGGATATTCAAGGCACGGCCCCATCGCGGCAGCGAATCCATTTGTCTGACAAATGGGGTATCCTGCCAAGCCAAATCGCATGCGATTTGGCGCGAAAATACCACCTCCAATCGGGATCTCGCTTGGCATTGATAGCCTTGTCTCGTGAGTACGGCGTATTATGCAGATGTGGCTTGTGCAACGCCGAAAAGTAGGGATACCCAAAGGCTTCGTAGGTTCAGCGGGTTGGCTGGTAGGATTGCCCGCGATGCCTTTAGGTATCCCTTCGTTGGTTCTAGGGAAGAGAGGAGGGGGAATAGTTGTAAGTTCAGTGCGGGTTGTCGCTGCCCGAGGCGGGAAACTGTTAAAAAGTACATAGGTGACCACTAACAACTTCTTTGAAGAAGCCGCAATTAGTCTTCCGTTCCTTCTCTCCTGACCGTGCTCTTCCCTATCAAAATGAAATGCCCTCCCTGTGGCTTGTCCGGAACGGGGGGCTTCTTTTTTGATCGACTGGCCCTTTTCCGCTCCTTGCCCTTGTTTTCAGAAAGCTGAATGGGGCTTATGGGGAGCGACGGCAAAAAGGCGTTGAGGTTGTCCAGCGATTTCAGGGAACGCAGGGCAGCGATGAGCGATGAGAGTTGTCCGTTGCCGTTCTCAAGCTTTTTGATTGTCGAAACCGAGAGACCAGCGTGTTCCGCCAGGGCCTCTTGAGTCTTATTCATCCTCAGGCGCCGGGTCCTGAGCCGTTCTCCCAGCTCTTTCGCCACGGCGTGGTCCGTCATGGATATAAAGTCCATAATAGCTCCATTTTCATCTGTTGCACCCAAAATTGGCATTCAATAGGTGTGTTTAGGACTATTAGAAATCGCGTAGTTCAGCAAGGGGAAGGTGTAGATCCTCTGAAAACACTTGCATGCGGGGGCTCGGGCAAGAAATCAGCCTGATAGGCATGCGGTTGGATGGTGGCCATCGAACCTGGCGAGTTGGCCCAAGCGTAAAAGTGCAATGGTGAGGTGATTACCTCCACCCCCGTTGAGTGATTGTCGCCGAACGAACTGTCAACCTGCTAAAATCATGAGGGCGGTCCTCAGTGATGCCCCCTGCTGCGTCTCACCGGATTTTGAGTCCAGAATGCATAGCATGTGCAAACCCGCAGCGGATGAGGAGCCGCGCGTGCATTCTCGTGCTGCAATTTGAGCTCAGAATGCAGGAAGGGTTTCCTCGAAATCGTGAACGTCGTTTGCGTGTGGTGAAAGTGGTAAAATGAATCAAGTGTGGTCGGCATCACGAAGAGACTTGAGTTCCGCGCTGATCTCCTCGCTCCGACGCTTGCCCACACCGTGTTTCCCGGCGAATTCCGGCCACCGACGAACCGCATCAAGCGCCCGTTCGATCCGCTCCTCCACTGTCGCCTTGGCAATGCCCACCGCCTTGCCCACGGTCCGTAAATCCTTCACGCCCGGATTCCTCCCCTCGCCAGCAACGGCAAGCGACTGTTCGCCGCCAGGTCCGTCAGAGAAGGTGACATCATATGCCGGTGAAAGCCTCCACTCCCCGTCGCTATCCATCAGGAAGCTGTGGTTCTTCGTGTGGTCGTCCCGGTTGTGGGCGAGGACATTGAAGGCCATTCGCGTGAACATCTGGTCCACGTCGGGCTGACGTCTCGTGAGCAGGAAGGTCGCCTTGAGCAAGTCCGTATAGTCCATGCTCGGCAATCTGAAATCCGCGTGCAGCAGGCCGCTTATCGTGTGCATGTGGATGCGCCTGTTCCCGTCCCGGTCAAAGCGCCTGATGCCGAAATACCCCGGACCGTCGTTGGACGGGAAGAGTCGGGTCTCGGGCATGGCGACCCCGGCGACCTGAGCCATCTCCGCGTAGGCCATCTCGATTGATCCGGCCTCGCGAGCATCCTCCCTGGCGCCGAATTTGACGAGCCAGTGCGCATAACCCTCCGGTAGGCTGTCCGCGCCATGGATGAGGCGGGAGCCGTCCTCCGACACGCCAACAAGCGCCTTTGGGCGCGCTCCGCCGGGAGATCCTCCCACGTTCAGCAGTCTGTCGAAGACGGCCTCGGGGCTGTCCGCCAGCACCAGGCGCGCCTCGCCCGCAAGCCGATCCAGGTCCAGGGGCGTGTCGTCCTTCCCGCCGAGCGCCGGGTGCTCTGGCCTGTAGCAGAGTGCCCCCATGCCCCGAGATCCCACCCAGGCCAGCCGATCCAGAGGGGTGAGCTGACCGGGCCGGATGCCGACTTCCCGCAGCTTGCGGTCCATAAGCAGACGCCCCCAGCCATCCGGCAGACTGTCGTTGAAGATGCCATGCAGTCCTTCAAACGGGCGCGGTGGCGCCTTGATGACGCTCGAACCAGGCGTGGGCCGCAGCTTGAACGGAGAGATGTCCAGCCGTTCGATTGGGAACGACCTGTCAAACTCGAAAAGAATTTCCCCATCGACCCAGGCGAGGCGGCCGACATGAATCGACGTTCCCATGTCCAGTTCCACGTTCAGGAGACGGATGGGCTCGTAGCGGATCATGACCTGCGCCCCCGCCTGCGCGGCGCGTTCGTCTTCAGCGCCTCATCCAAGGAGGCATATTCAGAAGGACGGAACAGGGCGTCAAAACCGTCTTCCAGGCGCAAGGCAAAGGCGAGGCGGACCAGATTCTTCAGCGAGACCTCGCCGGACCGCTCAAACCGCTTCAGGCTGCCGAGGCTGACCCCGGCGCGCTCGGCAAGCCCCTGCTGGGTCAGATCGGCACTCAACCGGGCACCCTTGATGCGTTGCGCCAGCACCTCGCCAACATCTTTAGAAGATAAAATACTATCCATAAATACCCTCTTTATGCCGTTATGGATAATATATTGCCCCTTCCAGGTCAAGGGAAGGTGCGTGTTCGGCATGCCACCGCTGGCTTGAGCGGTGAATTTTGATGGACTGGCCGGTGCCATACAACTTGCCAGGATGACGCCAAAGGAATGTGAGGGGGGCCAGAGTGCCTGCACCCCGCCAGGGCCGGAGTGTCTCGGGGAAATGCTTTGTACGGGATACGTCTCAACGGGTATCAGCCAAAAAAACAGTTGTACGCATCCTCCTTGACCACCTTCAAGAACTCCTCAATCGTCCGTACAGAAGGACAAGGCTCATAGCCAACCCATTTCCCCGTGCCCCGCATCCAGTATATCTTCCACGCCTTCTGAGCCTTGTTGAATCTTGCCTTGGCAATCGGGCTGTGGATTTTGCGGGCAGGTTCCATGAAATGGGGACGAATTTCGAACAGCTCAATCGTCTGCGTCTTTGAATCAACCTCAAATCCCCATTTCAGCTTGTCATGAAGATGAGGCGGTGGCCCTTGTTTCTCGCAGAAGTCGTTGAGGAGCCGCTCGCAACGTTGCTGCTCGAATTCGCTGATCGCCATATCTGCTACACCTGCTCCATCATTTGATCGCCTTTGCAATACGCCCGCGACCCAGGGGCTCTCGTGCGTCTATCATCATGAAATACTTTGAAATATACAGTAAATAACGCATGTCATACATGACAATGATAAAATGGTCCCTCTGGCATCGTTCGCACACAATCAGTCTCAAGGGACCCTCGCAGAGCTTCCCCTTCAACCGGAAAAACATAACGGAATGGGAAGAGAACCCCATTGATTTACCTCGTCTTCCAGGGTAGTTCAAGCCAATTGACAGCATGATATCAGAGACCTGAACTAAAGTAGGATAGCCATGCCTGAGGTCACCCATCAGCTCACTCCCGAGCAGCGGGCTCGGCAGAAAATCGACGCGCTCCTGGTCGCGGCGGGCTGGATCCTTCAGAACAAGGACGGCTTCAACCGCAACGCCGGGCCGGGTGTGGCCGTGCGCGAATTCTCCCTGCCCAATGGCCCCTGCGACTACCTGCTCTTTGTCGGCGGCAAGGCCGCCGGCGTCATCGAGGCCAAGAAGGCCGGAACGACCTTGAGCACCGTGGCCGAGCAGTCGGACAGGTACATGGCCAAGCTGCCGGAGCACCTCGCGCGCTGGGCGGACACGCTCATTTTCGATTACGAGTCCAACGGCGAGGAAGTGTTTTTCAAGGACATGCGCGACCCCAAGCCCCGTTCGCGCCGGGTGTTCGCCTTCCATCGTCCCGAGACGCTGCTCGAATGGGCCAAGGCCCCCGAGTCCATGCGCGCCCGCTTCACCGCCATGCCAGCGCTCGACGCCACCGGCCTGCGCGACTGCCAGATCGAGGCCGTGGAAGGTCTGGAACGCTCCCTCGCGCGGGGCGACCAGCGCGGCCTCATCCAAATGGCCACCGGCGCGGGCAAGACCTTCACCGCCTGCACCTTCAGCTACCGCCTCATTAAGCACGCCGGGGCGCGGCGCATCCTGTTCCTGGTGGACCGCAACAACCTGGGCGACCAGACCCTACGCGAGTACCAGCAGTACCACCCGCCAGGCACGGCCAACCGCTTCGCCAGCACCTACAACGTGCAACACCTGCACGGCAGCCGCATCGACCGGGACGCCAAGGTGGTCATTACCACCATCCAGCGCCTCTATTCCATGCTCAAGGGCGAGGAGCTGGCCGAAGAGCTGGAGGAGACCTCCGCCTTCGAGACCTGGGCCGCTGACGAGGGCGAGATTCCGCCGGTCGGCTACAACCCCGACATCCCCATCGAGACCTTCGACATCATCGTCACCGACGAGTGCCACCGCTCCATCTACGGCCTGTGGCGGCAGGTGCTGGAATATTTTGACGCCCACATCATCGGGCTCACGGCCACGCCCTCAAAACACACCTTGGGCTTCTTCAACCGGAACCTCGTGGCGGAATACCCCTACGAGCGCTCCGTGGTGGACGGCGTCAACGTGGGCTACGAGGTCTTCCGCATCCGCACGCAAATCACCGAGGCTGGCGGCAGAGTCTCCTCCGAATACGCCGTGCAGGTGCGGGACAAGCGCACGCGCCGCGTCCGCTACAAGGAGTTGGACGAGGATCTGGAGTATCAGGCCCAGGAGTTGGATCGCTCCGTCACCGTGCCCAACCAGATCCGCACGGTCATTCAATGCTTCAAGGACAACCTGTTCACCGAACTCTTCCCCGAGCGCAGCGGCGAGTGGGTGCCCAAGACCCTCGTTTTCGCCAAGGACGACAACCATGCCGAGGAAATCGTGCACATCACGCGCGAGGTGTTCGGCGAGGGCAATGAGTTCTGCAAGAAGATCACCTACCGCAACACCAGCGAGGATCCCAAGGCGCTCATCAAGGGCTTCCGCGTGGACCCCATGCCGCGCATCGCCGTCACCGTGGACATGATCGCCACTGGCACGGACATCAAGCCCGTGGAGGTGCTGCTCTTCATGCGCGACGTGAAGTCCGCCGGATATTTTGAGCAGATGAAGGGACGCGGCGTGCGGTCCATCGACGAAGCCGACCTGCGCCAGGTGACGCCCGACGCCCACACCAAGACCCGCTTCATCCTGGTGGACGCCGTGGGCGTCACCGAGACCATCAAGACCGTGTCGCAGCCGCTGGAGCGCAAACGCACGCTTTCCTTCCAGGCGCTTTTGGAGCAGATTGCCGCAGGCCGCCGGGACGACGACGCCCTTTCGAGCCTGGCCGGTCGCCTGGCCCTGCTGGAAGGCAAGCTGGACGAGGAGGACCGCGCGCGTGTGGCGCAGGCCACGGGCGGGGCGGACCTGCACGGCTTGGCCTCCGGCCTGCTCACCGCCATCGACCCCGACGAAGTGGAAAAGGCGGCCATCGCAGCGACGGGTGTGCCCGCGGACGCGCTCACCGAGGCGCAGCTTGCGACGGCGGCGGAGCAGCTCAAGGACGCGGCGTGCGCGCCCTTCGACGACCCCAAGGTGCGCCAGCTGTTGCTCGATCTGAAACAGAAGACGGACATCGTCATCGACGCCATCTCAACGGACGAAGTGACCGGCGCGGGCTACGACCTCAAGCAGTCGGAGACGTGCATAACCAGTTTCAAGGAATTCATGGAAGCTCACAAGGACGAGTTGACCGCCCTGCAAATCCTCTACAGCCAGCCCTACGGCAAGCGGCACCTCACCTACGACGCGGTGAAGGAGCTGACGCACAGGCTGGCCGACCCGCCGCAGCGCCTGACCACGGCCACCGTGTGGCAGGCGTACAAGCGCTTGCAGGCCGGCAAGGTGCGCGGCGCTCCGGCCGACCAGCTGCTGACGGACATCATCTCCCTGGTGCGCTTTGCGCTGGGCTACGACGATATGCTGGAGCCCTTCAGCGCCAAGGTGGAGCAGCGCTTCAACCTGTGGGTGGGCAGACAGAAGAAGGCCGGGCGGGAGTTCACGGACGAACAGATGGACTGGCTCCGGCTCATCCGCGACCACCTGGCCGCCAACGTGGAAATCGTCCCTCGCGACCTCATGCAGTTCTCGTCCTTCAGCGACCGTGGCGGCCTCATCGCAGCGCGCAGGCTCTTCGGTCAGGACCTGGACACGCTGCTGACGGACCTGAATGAGGCTTTGGTGGCGTAGATGTCTGAAAAGCCGATCATCTCCGTCACGATGGACGGACTTCCGTCGTCGTGGACCACTGCACAGTTCTCTTCAGTGTGCTCGTACATTCAGCGAGGGAAATCGCCTCAATATGATGACAACGAGCACTTCCCTGTCCTCAACCAAAAATGCGTCCGGTGGGACTCCATCCAGTACGAGTACCTGAAGTTCATCAAAAAAACTCAATGGAATTCACTGGACAGTCTTCGCTTCCTTCAGGACGGCGACATCCTTTGGAATTCAACGGGAACGGGAACAATCGGGCGAGCTTGTCACTACCTGGGGCAGCGCCAGTTCCCCCGGATTGTGGTTGATAGCCATGTCACTATTGTCAGGGCCTCAACTCACATCAACTCAAAATTTCTCTATTATTACATCAGGTCACCGTTTGTGCAGCAGAAGATTGCTGACCTACAAACGGGGTCGACGAATCAGGTCGAACTCGGCAAGCAGGCAATCTGCGATTCAGAAATACCCTTGCCCCCGTCTGCCGAACAGACTCGCATCGTCTCCCGCATTGAGGAGCTTTTCTCCGACCTGGACAAGGGCGAGGAGAACCTGCGGCGGGCGCAGGCGCAGTTGAAGCGCTACCGGCAGTCTGTGCTCAAGGCAGCGGTGACGGGCGAGCTGACCCGCGCCTGGCGCGAACAAAACGCAGACACGCTTGAGAGTGGCGATGCCCTGCTGAAGCGCATCCTCAAGGCCCGGCGCGAAGCCTGGGAGAAGGCCGAGCTTGAGAAGTTGCGAGCCAAGGGCAAGCCCCCCAAGGACGACGCCTGGAAGTCCCGCTACGTGGAGCCGCAGAGGTCGAACACCGAGGGGCTGCCGGAGTTGCCAGAGGGGTGGGCGTGGGTCAGCATGGGGCAGCTTTGCTTCGTATCTGGGGGTATTACAAAGAATGCGAAGCGAGAACTTCTGCCAATCAAACGTCCATATTTACGTGTAGCAAATGTTTATGAAAACAGTCTGTCGCTAGATGAAGTGAAAGAAATTGGCGTTACCGAGTCAGAAATTGAAAAAGCAACGCTGAAGAAGTATGATTTACTGATTGTCGAAGGGAATGGAAGCCTAAGTCAGATAGGCAGAGCAGCAATATGGGATTCGCAAATAGATGGATGCTTACATCAAAATCATATTATAAAAGCAAGAACAACATCACACTTGTTTTCTTGGTATGCTTTAATCTGGTTCATGTCTAGGCCAGGGAGGGATATGCTTGAGAATGCAGCATCTTCATCTTCTGGGCTTCACACACTTAGCATTTCTAAAGTAGAAAATATTCATATTCCGATTCCTTCCCTTGAAGAAATTGCTGTTCTAAAGGATGCCATGGACGTACTGGATTCATCATCCTCTGCCGTGGAGAAGGTACTCAGGCCACTAGTTCTCCATGTTCGCGTTCTTCGTCAGTCCATCCTCAAGGCCGCCTTCTCCGGCAAGCTGGTGCCCCAGGACCCGAGCGACGAGCCCGCCGGGGAGTTGCTGCGGCGCATCGCCGCCGAGCGTGCCGCGCAGGGTGCGCGCCCGGCCAGGAAGGCCGCGCTCCGAGCGCCCCGCAAGGCGCGTGCCGCGAAGGAACCATCCCCTCCGGTCCCTGCCGCTGCCCCTGCTACCGTGTCGAGCCTCGCCGCAGCGCGCAAGGCCGTCGGGCTCTCGCAGGCCCAACTCGCCGCGCGCGCAGGCATCAATCAGGCCTACGTGTCCCAGATGGAGACAGGCAAGCGCACAATTACCGCCGACCAGGCCGCCTCCCTCGCCCGCGCCCTTGGCGTCGAACCATCCGTCCTCACCAAGGCATAGGAAACGGGAGGCCACATGCTCACCAAGGTACAGAAAGACCGGGCCGTTCAGCTCATGCAGGAATACCTCGCCGCCAGGAACCCGAACGGCAAGAAGTGCTGGGAGGAGAACATCGCCTTTGACGCCGAGCGGCGCGAGGTCATCAAGACCACGCTGATGCCGCTTCTCACGGGCTTCCTGACCGGAAAGACGCCGCTGAATGAGTTCAAGTCCGGTGTGGACAGCACCAATAAGGCGCACAATTGCTGGGGCTTTCGCGGTTTCAAGGGGCAGATGTTTTTCAACATTCTGACGAATGTTGCCTTGGATCCAAACGGTGGGCTTCCCCCTGCGAAGCTCGATGCCGCACTGAAGGCCGCCCTAACCATGCCGACCACCAAAGCTGCCGCCCAAAAGCAGGTCAACGATTTTGCCGCATTCGTCCGTCAGCTTGGCGAGCAGTACGTCGCCGCCGGGAACAAAAAGACAGGGTGCCCGAAGCCCGGGAGCATCCCCTTCTTTCTCTCCTACTTCTGGCAGATACAAGGCCCCGATACCTGGCCAGTGTACTACACCAGCAGCGTCAACGCCCTGGCCGACTCGAACCTGTGGAGCCCCGGCGAGGATGTGGGCGGGACGTATCTCGCATTCAAGCACATCCACGAAGAACTTGCCCAGCTTTTCACCAAGACCGGCAAGCAGCCTTTCGGTCTGTACGAGGTCGAGCACGTGTTCTGGTTCAAGAACTCGGCTGGCGAAGTCGTGGAGACGCCGCCCCGACCCGGAGACAGAGCCCGGCGGCAGGGAGGCATGGAGGACGACGCCACCGAGCTGTTGCCGGACAGCTTTGTGCCGCCCATCATCGCCATTCTGCCCCGCGTGGCCTTGAATGAGCCAGGATTGGCAACGGCTGCCAAGAACTCGGGCACCAGCCTGGAGCGTGCTTTCGAGAAGAGCATCAATGCGGCATTTACCATCCTGGGTTACACGACCGAGCTGCTCGGCCAGGGAAAGGGGCGTGTGCCCGACGGCACCGCCGTGGACTACAGCAACCGGTACGCGATCATCTGGGACGCCAAGGTGCGCGCCGACGGGTACAGCATAGGGACGGATGACAGGACCATCAGGGAGTACATCAAGACCCAGGTCCAGAAGCTGAAGGCGAAATCCTTGGACAATGTCTACTACGCCGTGATTTCAAGCGCGTTCAAGGAAGATTATGATGACATCGTCAGCTCCCTGAAGATGGAGACCCCGATAAGCGAGATTTGCCTTGTCCAGGCTGATGCGCTTGTCGCGATGGTGGACCTGAAGCTTCGCGACCCACAATTGGTAGAGCTTGGGCCAACCGGCTTGCAGCGCCTGTTATGCAACAGCGGCGTGCTGACGGGCAAGCTGGTCCGCGAGAAGCTCGCATAAAGGAAACGGTTCATGAGCAACGACCATTCCGCACTCGTCGCCAAGGTCTGGAACTACGCCCACGTCCTGCGCGACCAGGGCATCTCCTATGGCGATTACGTGGAGCAGATCACCTATCTGCTCTTCCTCAAAATGGACGCCGAGCGTGTCGCCCTGCTTGGGGAAGGCTCCACGGTGCCCGAGAAATGGCGCTGGGGCACGCTGGCGTCCAAGGATGGCGACGAACTGGAGGTGCACTACCGGCGCACCCTGGAAGCCCTTGCCCTCGAAAAGGGCATCATCGGCACCATCTTCCGCAAGGCGCAGAACAAGCTCGCCGACCCGGCCAAGCTCAAGCGCGTCGTGTCCCTCATCAACGACCAGGACTGGCTGGCCATCGGCGTTGACGTGAAGGGCTCCATTTATGAAGGCCTGCTGGAGCGCAACGCCGCCGAGGTGAAATCCGGAGCCGGGCAGTACTTCACGCCGCGCCCTGTCATTCAGGCAATGGTGGAGGTCATGCGCCCGAAAATCGGGCAGACCATCTGCGATCCTGCCTGCGGTACCGGCGGCTTCCTGCTGGCGGCCTACGAGTACATGAAGGGACAATCCCAGGACCGCGACCTGCAAAGGAAACTGCGCGAAGCCACCCTCACCGGCGTGGACATCGTGGACGAGGTGGTGCGGCTGTCGGCCATGAACCTGTACCTGCACGGCATCGGCAACGGCGAAAGTCCCGTGACCCAGGGGGACGCCCTGGCCGCGAAGCCGTCGGCGTCCTTCGACATGGTGCTGACCAACCCGCCGTTCGGCAAGAAGTCCAGCTACAAGGTGGTGGGCGAGGACGGGAGCGTCGCCACCGAGCGGGAAATCTACGAGCGCGAGGACTTCAAGTACACCACCTCGAACAAGCAGCTCAACTTCCTGCAGCACATCATGAGCATCCTCAAGCAGGAAGGGAAGGCGGCTGTTGTCCTGCCCGACAACGTGCTCTTCGAGGCCGGGAACGCGGGTGAAGGGCTGCGGCGGAGGCTCCTGGAAAAATACGACTTCCACACGCTGCTGCGCCTGCCCACGGGCATCTTCTACAAGCCTGGCGTCAAGGCCAACGTGCTCTTCTTCGACCGCAAGCCTGCGGCGACCGAGCCCTGGACCAAGAACCTCTGGATCTACGACCTGCGCACCAACAAGCATTTCACCCTTGTCCAGAACCCCTTGACGCGGGCGGACCTGAATGACTTCGTCACGAGCTACTGCGCGGGGAACAGGGGCCAGCGCCAGGAGTCGGAACGCTTCAAGCGGTTCGGCTATGATGAGGTGGTGAACCGCGACAAGCTCAACATGGACATCTTCTGGCTCAAGGACGAGAGCCTGGATGACCTGGACAACCTACCCGCCCCGGATGTCATCGCGGCGGAGATTGTCGAAAACCTTGAGGCGGCGCTGGAGCAGTTTAGGGCGACAAGCGAACAGCTGTATACTGAGTCGTAGAACAGTTAACCGTAGCGGCCTTTACGTGGATTCCTAGTCGTAGAATGTCCGATGTATCTACTTTGGATACGATTAATACTGCGCAGATTATGTAGATTCGTCAAACAGTCGGGAGGAATCTCATGAATTTCTGGATAATCCTAGGAGGCGTTGGTGCCGTTGCTTCCATCGCAGGGGTTTTTTTACCGGCACAGTCTCGGCATCCTAAGCTCATTCATATCGTATATGGGATTGCCGTTGTCGCAATGACAACTGTTGCCGTTTCATATTGGCAGGAAACACAGCGCGTTCGTAGCGTCGAGCGCGCCGCGTCGGCGTTGATCAAAAACGTCTCATTCGACTACTCTAACGCAGGTTTCGTGCAGGCCGCACTGGCTTTCCTTGAAAAAAACAAAGACCTCTATCCTGATTCGTACGCGCGAGCCCAAAAGATGGCTGATGATTGCAAAGACAGCAAGGATCCATTTCAAATTGGGTCATTGGCTTCCGCCCTGAAGGGGCTTTTTAAAGGAATTAGTGCTATTGAAAGTGGATCATAGTATACAATAAAATAATAGATCGATATATTCTCAGCATGGCATCTTTTAATTATTGGTTGTTGCAAGGTGCACACTCGCGTTTGTTGTATATCGATAAATAATGCAATTATCGATCCCGCCGAAATGAAATATTCACAATAATAGCTTGATATTGGAGAAAATATGGACATCTCTAATCCTACCAAATATTACTGGCACTGTCTTGTAAAGCTCGCTGGAGAAAAACGATACTCAGTTGTAAATGATCTAAGTTTCGATGAATTGGATCGAATGATTATCTCTCCTTGGAATGAAAAGCGAATATTTGTTGTGAACGGTGTTGTTGTTCGGTCCAGCGATGCGATTGAAGCAATACAGATCAGCCACACAGACAACCCTCAATCTTACTACGCTGAAATTCACAATGTTCGCGCGAGATCTCGCGGTATCTGTGATATGGCAACTGACAGAAAAAGGTTGCCACTCGTCCAAGGTACAGACCTAACCTATGAGTTACTTTTTTCTGGCTTACAGGGTAGCGCTAACGAACCTGACCAGTTGATGATTGAGCAGCTCTGCAGGCGGCTACCACAGGCTGCTCGTATATTGGCAATCCGCTCTCGCAAAGGAAAGGCTCCGTACGAAATTGCAGATGAATACGATGTGCAAGATCTTCTTCATGCCTTGCTTCGTGGCTATCTAAAATATTCAGTTCAGGAAGACCCGCTCCCAAAGGTGGCGGGAGCAAAATCAAGCCGCGCAGATATTTCTATCGAGGAGCTGGGAGTTCTTATCGAAGTGAAATATGTGCATGGTCCAGAGGACCAAAAGCGTCTGTTTGAGGAATTTTCTCAAGATCTCGTATTGTACGCTCAGTGGCCGCACCTTAAAAAGTTAGTATATTTGATTTATAACTCTGCAGATTTGCGGGATGCAGAAGCCTTTGAGAAGCTGTCTTCAACGCAAGTAATTAGTCGAGTCTGAAAAAGTCGTTTTGTTCTTTATTCGACGGATAGTCCGAGCCGTCGTCCTGAGCCAGCGCCGCAGAGCAGCGAGGCCAAAAGAGCAAAAAGTCCTCCCAACCTCCGCATCAACTT
>JBFWMG010000028.1:0-49313 GCA_050251715.1 Desulfovibrionaceae bacterium
CCTGATGCTGTGTTTCTTCGACCGGGTTTTTGCGGAATTACTGCATTTCCTGGTCGAAAATACTACATCATGGGAGACAAATTATCAAGTAAAATCAGTATGGTAAATGAATTTCAGACCCGACTATCTAGGGTTAATTGTAAGTGTCCAATGCCACGGTAGCCCTATCCCCAACGAAAAGTACTTTTAACCCCAACGGCAGCTCGCTAGCCCAATTATGGTGTGAGCCGATCTCCCGGTCTGACGGCACAACGATTTTACAAGGATTGACAAAGATTGTATTATGAAGAGGTATAAGGAGGAGTTCATGCACATATCCCTGACTCCCGAGCTCGAAGCGCAGGTCAAGCGCAAGGTGGAGAGCGGGCTATACAACAACGCCAGCGAGGTGATCCGCGAAGCGCTCCGCTTCATGCAGACCCACGAGCAACTCGTCTACCAGATGAAGCTGGACGCGCTGCGCAAGGAACTCAGTGCCGGGGCAGCCCAAGCGGAAGCTGGAGAATTTGTCTCTCATGACGTTGAGGACATTCTCCACGAGGCTAGGCAACGACGCCGTGGCTGAGATAAGGCTTACCCCTGCCGCCCGGAGCCATCTTTTGGACATCTGGGACTACACGGCGTCTACGTGGGGAGAAGATCAAGCCGACGCCTACATCCGGGAAATCCATGCCGCGTTCCTCCGCCTCGCCAAGACGCCCGGCCTCGGTATCGCTCGTCCCGAGATCCACCAAGGATACCGCTCGTTGCCGGTCAAGCAACACCTCGTGTTCTACACAGTGACGGGCAACGCGACCTTCGTGTATATCATCGGCGTGCTGTAAGCTCGGATGGACATTCCAGGTCATTTGCCGTGAGCGCAGGACATGCTCTGCCACTTCTCCTTGGCAAAAAGTACGTTATTGTCTTTTCTAGAGCAGGGGGAGGGGGGCGTCATTTCCGGGAATCAGGTCCGCAAAAGGGCGGTCTCAGGCGCTTCGAGTATGTCGCATGGGTAGCACCTTGGCGGGACGCGCCGTCAGCGCGGCCTCAAGACCGGCAAGGGCATGGGCCTGGGTTTGCTCGTCGCCCTTGACGTACCGCATGGCCATTTGAACGGTACGCCATCCCAACAAATCCATCAGATCGCGTGGGTTTAATTGTTTGGCGAGGTTTGTCGCGACGCTGTGGCGGATGCTGTGGAACGAGACCCGATCAAGGGCAATTCGGCCATCGTTGAGGCGGAGCACATCGTTGACCACGGTTTTGAAGGCCGCAGGCGCTTCCGTGTAGGGTGAGCCGCCCGATTTGGTGAAGACGTGGCTTTCCATGTCGCCACGCACGCCGAGCAAGTCTCGCAATGGCGCTGTCAAGGGAAGGCGGCGAGCGTCCTTGTTTTTCGTCAGGGCGAACGTGAGGGTGCCCAGCACGGGGTCGATGTCGCGCCAGCGCAGGTTGAATGCCTCGGAGGCCCGGCAACCGGTCAAGAAGGCGAAGCGCGTGAGTCGCCAAGCGCGGACATCCCGTTTTTCAAGAAGAAACAAGATGGCTTCGGCTTCCTCGGGAGTGATGACGCGGAGACGGCGGTTGCTGTTACCCGGCCCTTTGACCCCGATACGTTTGCCTGACGGAGGCGCTTCATCCACAAGGCGTCGGTCATAGGCAAATTTGAGGATGCGGCGGAGCGTGCCGGTGATGTATTCCCGAGTTCGCAAAGACTTAAAATCCCTGGGCCGCAAGGCTATGCGGGTTCAAGTCCCGCCCCGGGTACCAATAGAAACAGTATGTTATCTTTTGGGTCATTTCGTCGTCAATGATGAGCGCCAATTCCAGTCCCCCCTCTGTCCCCCATTTTTAAATCAACCCGTCTGCGCGTTTTGTTGCTGAGTTGGGTTCGGTCTACTTGATTCTGCCTTCCGAATGTATGATTTTTGGGCTATCATGTGTCAGCGGTAGGCCCGACAGGCACCCCTACGAGTTGTTCCTGCAACTGGAGGGCATCGAGCTCTGCACAACCAAGGTCCGCAGGCCGCAGAGCAGCGGGTTTGTGGAGCGCCTGCACCGCACGCTCCTGGATGAGCACTTCCGGATCAAGGGCCGGGAGAAGTGGTACGAGTCGGTGGCTGAAATGCAAAAGGATTTAAGCAGTTACCTGCATGGCTACAACCACGACCGAACCCATCAAGGACGAGGGATGGAAGGCAGGACACCTCATCAGGCATTCATGGATGGACTGCCGAAGATTGAGCAGGCGGAAAAGGCAGGCAACAAAGCCGCATAATCAACACCCCGCCAGGGGCGGCAGTGTCAGGTGAATACTATCTCTGTACATCTGGTATTTCCAATTGTAATGCCTCTGTGCTGCGCTAACTGCAATCACTATAATAAAGATGTTTTAAAAAAACCGTGAACCGACCTTCAACGCTCTTGTGCTATTTTCCGTCTCTGTTCAAGCGAAGCCACTCAAATTCATCCACACCCAGCCTAGTCATGTGAGGAAAAATCCTTTGTAAAGTGGAAAGCAGTGTAGCGTCTTTTAAATCTCCAATCCATATGTGATCTATTTCTGATGTCCTAAATACAAAATTTCCATCTTGAGGCACTGCAAAAATTCTATGTTTCTGTGTGTCTACGTTAAATTTCTTTATCTCAATATTCTTCCATACTTTTTTAGGGATAACTAGCGAAACAACTTCGTTAAAGTTGCAACACATATGTGGCTTATCAATATCAATATTAAGTCTTAGGAGAGGAACGCCAAGAGTAGATGAATCAATTCTAACAGAATCACACTTTGGGATTAGACATAGCCAATACGTATTCTTCTTCTTTATTGTACAACTTAAAACTGTACCCTGCGTCAGTACCGGGACGTACCTAGGCCTCTTGGAACGAGTTGGAGAAAATGACTCCCTTTTAAATGAAGTTATGCAGGACAGCTTCTTGATTTTTGCAGAATCCTGGTAGATATTAATCCTATTTCTGCTGTCATCTTCAGGAATCTTTACCTTACCTGGGGAGTTCTCATTAATAAATCTATTAAATTGGTCTGCAGTAAGTTTGGTATCCGTATCGCATGGAGAATAGTAATCGGGATTCGTTGACTCAAACCATGCAGCAAGATTTTCTGGTTCAAAGCACTGCTGAATATCAGCATCTATTTCGAGGGCTGCACCAAGCTCCTCTTTAATCTGCTCAATAAGAAAATGGCTCCCGTCAACTGAATCAGGGATAATGGCTGTGTGATATACAAAGGCGGGATCGAGGTCTTTAGAGAAAATGCCCGTCAGAGTACCCGCATTTTCTCTGATGGCGCTCACAGCGTTTAGAGTCACGGTCGGCAGAATGCCGTTGGCGAGTTCTGCAAAATGCTTAATAATTACAGCTGGCAAATCTTCGATTCCTACACCTACGCCCTGTGGCATGAGGCCAGTGAGATCAACGCGCTCTTCTTTGTCTTCGCTCAGCCCTGTGGCTGGCTCAGCCCCAGCCGGGTCAAGCTCCCTGGAGCCTGAGGGGAATTGCTTTTTGTGGATGACAATGTGCAGGTTGTTCACCTGCAAACCAAACGTTTCTTTTAAACGCTCATGGCTCACGCCTGAGAGGTGTTTCTCCAGTTCTACCAGCAGATCATCCGAAGGATTTTCTGCTGTATAGATAACAATCAAACGCAACGGGTTGCCCATTTGGGAATCCCGCTCCAGAACTATTCTGATTATTTCCTTACATGGGAAGCTAGGATCCTTCCCCTTACGATCATCCAACTGCCAATCCAGAATTGCCACATCACTGGCTAGGACAAGCTTGACGGCGTCTGCAACCGCCGGGTCGAGAAAGTCCTCCTTGGATGGCGCAAGGGTGGAGCATAAAATATTGCGTTCTGCGAAGTGTTTTGCCAATGTTCGGACATCAAGGGTGTGTTCCCCAAGAGGCCCCTTTGGGACGCGAATATAGGCCTCGTTGTCGACAACTACCACGTTTTTAATGTAGCGCTCGGCAGTTTTGCGGGTTATTCCGGCCCAAAATGTCTCCGTGGTCATGATTATGCCTCTGCAGAATATGTCCGTTAAGCGGATTTATGGGATGTGCTGATCCGGAACAGCGGATGCGTATCCTGCCCGGAGGTTTCCAGCGAGATGTCGAACCCAGCATCGTTCAGTGCCTTTTTGGCAACAGCGAGCCCCATTCCCCGGCCCCGAAGTTTGCGGGTGAAGGTGAATTCAAAAATTCTGTCTGCGTCACGTTCGGGAATACCTGGCCCGCTGTTGCCGATCAGATAGCCATCCTCGTCGGCATCAAATGTGATAAGCCGTGGACCATCAGGCTTGAGAAGAGCCCCTGTACTGTCCCGGGTAAGCCAGAACAATGCGTTATCCACAATGTTGATGATGGGAGGCAGGAAGGTTGAGGGGTATCCTTCCACTGTGTGTCCCTCGAATTCTGAGGTGCTTTTCCATTCCACCCCATGACGCCGGAAACGTTCACCGAAAATATTCAGCAGGTATTTCCGGATCAGTTTTCCTGAAATGGCAATTGTCTTGCGGTATAAACGCCTATCCAAGGGTGTGAACATATTCAGATATGATTCAAGGTGCTCAAAGCTTGACTTGATGTTAAAGAAAGATTCTTTCATGCCTGGGCTGTTGTCCGTCCAGTTGCGAAGCTCCTTGAGACCTGCCCGAATACCATTCACGGACGCCCCAAATTCGTGCTGGATTATCCCGATTGCGGCACCCAGTTCAGCAAGTTCCGTATAGTGTCCCAGTTTTTCCTCAAGGAGTTGGGATTTCTCCTCTATCGCGGCGGTTACCTCGTTCAACGAAGTCCCTTCTCGGGTAGATTCCAGCGTAACCTGAATCTGGTCGCGCAATCTTTCCAATCTGTTGAATTCATCACTGACAACCGATTCGAGAGATTTGTTTAGAGAGTCCCGGAAGCTGCTCAAGGCCTCCCCCTCGAGTTTGGATAAATCCTGCTTTTCGAGGGTGATGAAAGCGTTTTTGAATGCGCTGTCCATCGTGCGCAGTCCTTCACGGGTGTGCCTGACAACCTCTTTGGTCAGGTTGCCTGTGTCCTGTCTGGTTTCGCGGACAATGGCTCCGGCCTTTTGTTTGTCCCGTTTGTTGCGGAGCTCAATGGCTTGATGTATGCGTCTGCGTCTTGAAACCAAGGCTCGTGTTTCACCAATGGCCCTAGTGACCGATTCGTCAATGCATTGCTCAAATGGAGAGAAGAATTCTCTGTCGAGCTGCGCGAATATTGCAGAACTGCGCTCAATGTCCTTTTGCATGCTTTTGGTGAGTCCTACGCCCCTGGGTTTTACGACGCGAAAACTTTCCCGCAGGGTATAAAGTCTGGCGCTCAGCTCGCTTTCCAGCTTGAGAAGCTCTCGCGCCGCGTCTTCAGGGCTACAGTCGCGCACATGTTCAAGGGTGCGGTCCATGACTGCCCGAAGCATCTCGATTTCCATTTCGGGGACTCTGTTTTCAATGCTCTGAAAAAAAACATCCAGGGTGGCTTTCAGCTTGTTTCGCCTAGCCAGGGAAGACTTCTCCCTTTTATCAAGCAGTTTTGCATTTTCCTGGAGATCAGAAAGCTGTTCACGGAAATTGCCATATGTTGCTGTCTTTTCCCGGAACCAATCCATTGCCATTTGTTTCAACAAATTCACAAGGATGTTGCGAAACTGCCGGTAGGCCAGATTCTCCCGAAATCCCTCCCTGCCCGCTTTTTCGTTCAGGTTCGAGTTATGTTTGTGCGAGAGCTCTATGACCCCGAAGAACCGTCGGTAGGTGAAAAACCAGTCTTTTGCCGCTTTGGCTCGACGGAGTTCTATATTGAGATAGTCGTAATCCGAGTTGCCGTAAGGGAGAATTCGCACTCCGTCGCGGTACACATACAACCCTCCAAGACTGCTTAGCTTGGCAGAAATCGCCTTGAATGAATCCTCAGGCATGAGGCTTTCACTTTGGTTGCCCTGAGCATATGCAAACTTGATGAAAAAGGGCCCGCATGAGGTCTCTTGCCCGTGGGCTCCATCCCATGGCACTGTATATGTCTGCGGCTCTCCACGGTATATCCGCAGAGCGCCAGTGAACTGGCCGTATTCGTCGAACTGGCCTTCAATATGGTGATCTGCGCTGTCAAACTCTTCAGGAGTGAAAAACACCTTGCTGCCGATCAGATCTTCAACTGAGCCGTCCCTCTTGTGGTCAAAAAAAGATGGAACCATCGGAGGGGGCGTGTCGCTAGGCATCATGGTGTTGGCGAAACCCAGCAGAATCTTTAGGAGAGTGGGGGGCACGCCTTCCTCGCCGGACTCGTCAATGTCCCTTTCAAGCATCCGGTCAACGGGAAGGACAATGAATGCGGTACCCCGTTTACACGCAAGCTCAGCTTGGGAAATTAGTTCTGTTATGCTGGGGATGAAGGCTGACGCTCGGTCAAGGTCTGAACTGATGCGTTCGGCGTAATCGTCCGGAACGCTTCCCTCCAGTGTCTTAAGATTTTGGCGAAGTGCATCGACAAGATTTTCGAGGAGTTGACCACTCGGGCTCTCGCCTGGAGGCAAAGTGACCAAAGGGATTTCTATTGCATCCAAATCAAGGCCGGGAACCTCAAAAAATGTCCAGTTGAGCAGGGATATAACCATACCCTGGAGACCGTCATCCCGCTGTGCTTGGGAAACAACGAAAACCTGTGGTCCGATGGTGGCAATGGCCAGGCGGCCGATCCCTTTGGATCCCAGAGTCGGACGTTTGTCTTTATCCGGATCACGATATGGGGGGGCAAGTCCGTTGCCTCCAGCGGATTTGCTTTCAGTCCCTAGCGTAAGCCAACGGGACTGGAAGTCCTCTGAAGTCATTCCCACGCCATCGTCTTTAATAATAAGCAGTGACTCCGCCCGAAAGTAGTCGACCCGGGTCGTATCCGCATAAGCATCGTAAGCATTCTTAAACAGCTCGTGGAGCGCATTGGGGATGCTGGCCATCTGTTGCCTGCCCAGCAGGTCCAGGGTTCGGGCGCGGACTCGGATGCGGGCCATGGCTATCCCAGGGTAGAGGAAACCAGGGCTTGGTGGATGGCGCTGGCGATTGATTTGGCGAAATTGACCGGAACCGCGTTTCCGATTTGGGTTGCGATTTCCTTGGGGGAGCCCGCAAAACTATAGTGGTCTGGGAATGTCTGAAGTCTTGCAGCCTCCCGCAGAGAGATGGCCCTATCGTCCCTCGGATGCATGAAGCGCCCACGGGTTATGTCTGTGCAGCCTGTGGTGAGGGTCGGAGCAACATCGTCCCATCGCATGCGCCCGTACACGTCCGGATGCCCCTTGTGTCCTTTGTGGCAGTTTAACTCGAGTTCAGGAGGCAATGAAAACCGGCTGCCTCCATCCTTGGGTATGAACTTCATCCTTTCAAGGGCTATCGGGTTGTGGTTGCGGGCGAAGTGGAGGGTGTCTTCAGTTTGTTCCCCGGAACGCAGTCCGGGAAGGTCGCCTATGCTCCTTTGAACAGTTATGCGTAACTTTTCCGGCGTGACCGGGATCGGGGGTGGGAAAGGCTCGGTGCCCAAGGACGCGAACATCACACATCGAAGTCTGCGCTGGGGAACCATGAAGTCCGCAGCGTCAAGCCGCAAGGGCGAACTGAGCCTGTATCCGCGTTTCACAAGTCCGGATCTGAGTTGTTCGAGGAGGAGGGTGTTCCTTGCGCTTGCCAGCCCAGGAACATTTTCAAAAAAAACCACCCGAGGGGTTAACGCGTGTATAAATTTAACGGCTTCAAGAATCAGATCAGCCCTTGCATCGCCATCCTTCTTCCGGTTTTGGCTGCTAAACGGCTGGCAGGGGGCGCATACAATCATCAAATCGGGGGAACGTTTGGAACAATCATCGGGGATGAGGGTCTCGGGTTGGACTTCCCGGATGTCCCCTTCCACGAGATGAACCTCCGGGTGGTTGGCTCTGTATGTGCCGCAGGCCACCGGGTCGGAGTCAAGTGCAGATATCACCTGAAATCCTGCGCCCTTGATCCCCTCAGTCACAGCCCCACACCCGCAGAAAAGATCTATAGCGGTGAAGATCTCTGGCGCTGAAGTCAAAATCGTTTTCATATTAAAACCGGGTAAGTATTATTAAGGTTACCATTCCTGGTTGAACATAGTGTGTTTACTTGAGTTAATCAAGGAGTGGAGTCGCCTGGGCATGGCATTGAGCTTGCCCCGAACCTTGGACCACTTCTTATGAGAAAAATCGGCTTTATTGCCCCTGGCCAAGCATGCCTGACCAGGAGGAAAAATCAGCTCCGCCGGGGTTTGGTAGCCGATGGAGCTATGCGGACGGACCTCGTTGTACTCTCTCCGCCATGCCTCACATTTTGCTTGTGCCTCTTCCAGGGTCAACAACCAAGAGGCATTCAGGCATTCCTCCCGAAACTTGCCGTTGAAGCTCTCGACAAAACAGTTGTCCGTGGGCTTCCCAGGCCTGGAAAAGTCCAGCTTCACCCCGTTCATGTAGGCCTAAAGGTCCAAGGCTTTGCTGATGAATTCCGGTCCGTTGTCCACTCTGATCTCTCTGGGAATACCGTACATCCGGGTGATCCTTTCCAGCGTATCCACCACATCATCAGCCCGGTAGCTTCTGCAGGGATCGACCGCCGGGCTGAACCGAGTGAAGGCGTCCACAATCGTCAGTATCCTGATTCTGCTCCCGTCGAATAGTTGATCCGACATGAAGTCCATGGCCCAGATTTCGTTCTGGGCTGCGGCCACGGCGCGCTCTGGCCGCAGTTTGGCCGAAACCTTTCGCTTGGGCGTTTTGTTTCGCAACTGAAGCCCCTCGAGCCGGTAAAGGCGGTACACCCTGTGTACGCTCACCAGCCAACCTTCCCGGCGCAAGAGCACATGTATGCGCCGGTACCCATATCTCACCCAGGCGTCGGCTATTTCCCGGATTTTCTGCCTGAGTGCTGCCTGAGGATCGCGTCTGTGGCGGTAGTAGTAGGTCGACCTCGCCGCCTCGAGGATACAGCAGGCTCGGCGCATGCTCACTCCCCAGGCCTTTCGGAGGTATTCCACCGCCTCGCGGCGAAGCGCAGGCTTCATAGTTTTCGGCGGATCACGTCCTGAAGCATTTCCTTGTCCAGGGACAAGTCCGCCACCAGCTTCTTCAGGCGCTTGTTTTCCTCGTCAAGCTGCTTGAGCCGTTTCATCTCCGAAGGCATCAACCCACCGTACTTTTTCCGCCAGCGATAGTAGGTCTGGATGGTGATCCCGGCCTTGCGGCAGACCTCCTCCAGCGGGGTGCCTTCCTTTGCCTGACGCAGGATGAAGGCAATCTGGGAATCTGAGAACCGTGACTTCTTCATGGGAAATCCTCTGGGTTCGGGTGAGCCAAGCCTAACCGAGAATTTTCTCACTTTGAATGGTTCAGTTTTTGGGGGTCAGGTCAGTCACGAGATTGAGGCCCACAACAAAATACACCTAGATACTGTAGTCACGAGAGTGTCTAGATTTTCTTTTTGTGGCATCCTTCGCCAATGACGCGACACAAAAGGAGGTTGCCTTGGCGATTCCAGCCCATCGGCGGCATGACGTCCCGGACAAGGTTTGGGAAAAGTTTGAGCCTCATTTGCCTGGGGAAAAAGGACGTTGGGGCGGCGTTGCACAGGACAACCGCCAGGTTATCAATGCGGTCTTTTGGATCATGCGCACAGGTGCCCCGTGGCGAGATCTTCCCCCTGACTATGTTGGATGGAGCAATACCCATCGTCGTTTTATTCGTTGGCGTGATAGGGGGGTATGGGAAAGCCTGCTGGAAATATTGATAGACGAGCCGGACTATGAGTGGCTCATGATCGATGCCAGCCACTGAAAGGTTCATCTGCATGCAGCAGGGGCACGGGGTGGAAATCAAGACATGAGCCGCACAAAAGGGGGCTCAACACAAAATTGCATTTGGCCGAGGACGCACACGGTATGCCGGTCAGGGTTATTATTACTAAAGGTACAACAGCAGATTGTACGCAGGCCGCCGAACTGATTGACGGCTTTGAAGCCCAATACCTCTTGGCAGACCGAGGATATGACACTGACGCCATTATCACTCAGTCGGAAAAGCAGGGAAGGATGCCTGTCATCCCTCCGAAAAAGAACAGGAAAACGCCACGTAATTACAACAAATATCTCTATAAAATTCGTCACTTGGTAGAGAACGCCTTTCTCCATCTGAAACGCTGGCGTGGCATCGCAACTCGGTATGCAAAGAATACAGCCTCATTTCTTGCTGCTATTCACATTAGGTGTATTTTGTTGTGGGCCTCAATCTTACACTATCTAGAGCAGGGGGGAGGGGGGTGCCGTTTTTCATGCCCCAACCCCGCAGAGGGCGGCCTCAGGCGCTTCGCGTGTGCTTCATAGGGAGCACTTTGCCGCCGGAGGAGGGCTTCATTTCTGCCGCCAGACGCTCCACGGCGCGAAGTTTGGCCTCGTTTCCCGCGTGAGTGTACCGCTGCAGCATGGCAAGGGTTGACCACCCGAACAGACTTTGAATTGTCCGCAGATCTACTCCGGCCTTGAGCATGAGGCTGGCAGCAGTGTGTCTGAGGCTATGAAAGACGATGCGCTCGCGGCGGTCCTCCCGTCCTCTGTTCAGGCCAAGGGTTGCCACAGCCTTTCGGAAGGCGGTGGGTTGCAACCCCCACGGTCCGCCAAGGGAGTTTTGGAAAACGAGGTCCCCCGGATGCCCTTGTTCCTTGTCCCGCAGCATGTCTGCGAGGTTTGGAGTCATGGGCACGGTGCGGGGCTTGCCTGTTTTGGTATGGACCAAGTTGATCTCTCGCCCCATAAGGTTGACGTTGCCCCAGGTCAGGCTTGCCAACTCGCCAAGGCGGGCTCCGGTATTGGCGGCTGCCAGGACCAACTCCCAGGCATTCGGATCGCGTCGCTTGACTTCGGCCAGAAGGGCGGCGAGTTCCTCAGGGGAAAGAAAGCGAACCCGGGCGTTGTCGATGTGCCCCACTTTCACGGCCTTGCTCGGGCTGTCCCCGGCCACGATGTCCCAATCACACGCCATCTTCCAGACGGCGCGGAACGTGGCAAGCACGTGCTGCACGGTACGCGGGGAGCGGCCAGCCTGACGCATGGCGTTGCGTAGGGTATCCAGCTCGCGCGGATCGATCTCCCGCAATGGCAGGGAGCCGAATCGAGGGGCAAGCCAGATGCGGAAATGATGCTCTTCTGTTCGCCAGGTTTCTGGCTTCTTGGTCTGCGACGCTGCCGGGGCGTAGTGCTCCTCCCAGAAGGCGGCCAGGGTCGTGTCCTGGCGTTCGGCCTTGCGACGGGCTTTATCGGCAATCTTGCGGCGCTCTTTCAGAGTGACGGGGCCTTCTCCAGTCCGGGCGGCCTCTTTAAGCTTACCCAGCTCTTCAAGGGCCTTCGACAGGTTCCAACCCTCTGACGCCCAGCCCAGGCCCTGTTCTCGACGTTTGCCGTCTACTTTGTAGTAGATGGCAAAGTAGCGGTCGCGCTTGACTCCGTGCTTCCGGGTAGAATGTTCACGGTAGCGGATGCCAGGGGTGCCCGTCTGCTTCCACGCCATGTCGTGGCCCTCCATTTTTGTCCATCTCCTGTCCATCCTTTTTGCGTGAAACAGGGATGGACAACGTGAAAAATCGTGAAGGTAGTTTCTTGTGAACATGCCGAAATGTCAATGTTTATGTGACGCTACGTGGTGATTTGTGAACCCAGGGAGGCGGACTGAAAATCCCCGTGTCGGCAGTTCAATTCTGTCCCTCGGCACCACGAATATAAAGGGCTTACAGTGAAAACTGTAGGCTCTTTTTCTTTGCTTTGCGGCATTGTCCCACGTCTGTCCCACGACATAGATACCCTCCTTGGGATATGGCAACTCTCCTCTTGAGTAGGTACTGGTTATGGCGTATTTATCACCGCATGATGCTAGAAATATCTCCCCAGCAAATCGCGCAACTCGATAGCAAGCAACTTGTCGATCTCATGCGTAGGCTTTTGTACGCGGAATCACGGCGAGCAGGCATCCCCCTTTCGAGGGTGGCTGTGGCAATGCAAATAACTGTTCCTGACGGTGGTGAAGATGGCAGGGTCGCCTGGGGGAGCGGGGAGTCAAATACGGACTTTTTCCCATCAAGGTTTTGTGTGTTTCAGGCCAAAGCCAAGAAGAATATTGGGCCTACTGATGTAAAAAAGGAGATTTGGAAAAAAGGCGCGGGAGTAAAAGGCAAGCCCAAAAAATTGAACGAGGCAGCTGCAGAAGTTATTTCTAAGAATGGCAGTTACATTTTATTCACATCTGTACCCCTGACAGGGGCAGCTATTCAGAAGTGTGAAAATGCAATACGAGCTGGTTTTTCAGAAGCAGGGTCAAGTGCTGATATGTGTGCCGCTATTTGTGTGTATGATGCTAACAAAATAGCTGCATGGTGTAATGGCTATCTAAGTATTGTTGCCTGGGTTCATGAGATTACGAATGGGATGATTCTCAATGGTCTTCAGTCAATAGAACAGTGGTCAAAAAGTCCAGATATAGCGCGTATTCCTTGGATTGACGATGGTGCAAAGCGATTTGTTGTCGAGAGCGTAGAGGAAGAAGTGAGTATTTCAAAAAAGGGGAAGGAAACAAAGAAATCCGTTCCCAAGAGGAACACATGCAGCTTCATCGAAACTGCGCAGTACATTAATGTATTTTGTGGTGAACACCATAGGATCATACGGGTTGTAGGGGCGTCAGGTTATGGGAAAACACGATTTCTTCATGAAGCCTTTAGCTCCACTGGCAGCGTCATAGAAAAACAAAATTATTCATCTCTCATATATGTCGATGGATGTCATTCGACTGACGGTGTGTACCAGATTATTTTACAACTTGCAGATATGGGAAGAGAAGCGCTAATTATCGTTGATGAGTGTAATGACTCTGAACATGCCAGACTTGCAGATCTTATTTTACGTGAGGGGGCAAGATTAAGACTTGTAACTGTTGATTTAGAGACGCACATTAAGCCAAGCATGGAGTGTGCAGTTGTAAGAATTGAGCGATCATCTGATGAATTAATTTCAAAGATTGCACTATCGTGCAGAAAAAAGTTGTCACGTCAAGAAGTCGTATTAATAAAAAAACTTGCGACTGGATTTCCTCGCATGGCTGTGGCTGCATCTGATGCTATTGCCGTAACTAATGAGCCAATTTCCTCTGTAGAAAAATTAATCAATAAAATCATATGGGGGAGTGAGGCAAGGAATCGCGATGCAGAAAGATCATTGGAGGCCGCGAGCCTGTTTGACGTGTTTGGTGTAGATGGAGATGCGCGTGTGCAGTTGGAATATATTGCCGAAAAGATAGCAATACAATCTGATGATGTGTTCTACGCAGATTTGGATATGTTTGTTTCTCGTGGAGTTATGTTGCGCAGGGGGGACTATGTTCAAGTTCAACCGCTCCCACTTGCGGCAATAATGGCAGGAAGGAGGCTTAAAGCTCTTGGCGCAAAGGCGATGTTTGAAATTTTTAAAAATATGCCGGGAAAGCTGAAAGACAATTTTTATATCAGATTACAGTGGCTTGATACCTCGCCTCATGCTAAAGAGCTGGCGAGATTAATATTAGCGCAATTCGGTACGCTGGAGTCTTTGAATACGGAAGACGGAAGCAAGTGCTTACATAGCCTCGTTCATGTCATTCCTGATTTTGTTATGGAGGTCATCTCGCGGGTTTTTGGTGTGTTGGATCATGCTGCTCTTCAGAGTGTTGGACCTGGGCGGCGCTATCTTGTTTGGACACTTGAAAAACTTGCTTTCAGGAAAGCCTCTTTCACTCAGGCAGCCAGTCTTCTCCTTCGTCTTGCGGTAGCTGAAACAGAGGACTATGGGAATAATGCGTCAGGCGTTTTTGAGCAACTATTCTTTTTGCATTTGAGTGGAACAGAGGCAGAGCCCGCCTTGCGGCTTCCCATAATTGATTCTGGCCTACAAGGCGAAGATATCGCAACGAAAAAAATCTGTATTCAAGCGCTTGGCAATATGCTTGAGCGTCGGCATTTTTCGCGCAGTGGAGGCAGTGAAGAACTAGGAAGCGGCATTCCCCTTCAGGATTGGGAACCAAAAACATATGGGGAAATCTTTGCATTCCATCGTGCGGCAATAACCCGTCTTACGAGAATAGCTTGTAGTGGCGGCGAGCTATCAACGGCTGCAAAGGATATTCTGGGTCATCGCATAAGAACCCTTATCTGTCCCAATCTTTTTGCCGACCTTGTCGAGATTATTGATAAAATTCAGGCTTGTTACGGTTTTTGGTCAGAGGGCCTTCATGGGGTGAATCAGTGGCTATATTTTGATAGCCCGCCAAAAAAGAAGACGAAATTTTTTAAAACGGTGCGAGAATATTACGACAATATTTTGCCTGTCGATCCGGTGGATTTGGCAATTTTCTACTCGAAATACTGGCCTGCGGATCTTTATGACCCTGATTTTCCCTATGATAAAGACGACAATGATTTTTCATACGCGCAGAGAATGGCAGAGAATCTTGCTGAATTGTTTGTAAAAGATGATGCTATGATTGAGAGGGCGCTTGAAGCCATGCTTGGCATGGAGCTAGCTTCTCCCATCCCCTTTTGGCACAAACTGTCTACACTGACTGATGACCAAGATAAGCTTTTTTTGAAAGCTGTTGAAGTTGCAGAAAGTTTAGAATGTCAGCCGACATTAGGAGTTATAAAAGGAATACTCCTTGCCATAGAGGAGCGAGACAAGGCCCTGTCAAGAGTGTGTATTCGAATAGCGATTGACTCTTCGTCTTTGCGGCCATTTGCAATTGACTGGGTAGGTGTGTGCCAATTGGCAGATGATGACCTTCCAATGGTGGAATCTTTATTGGGTGAAGCTCTTATTAAACCCCATGAGTGTGTTTTTCTTTCATATGGGCAGGGACTTACAAAAGTAACACCAGGTCAGCTTTGCACTCTTTTAAAAGCACTTCAGAAATATGATCAAGAGGGCTTATGGGCTGCGGTAGGGATTATAAGGATGTATTGCTATGGGCAAAAGGAAATAGCTGATGTCTTGGTGCCATATATCAAGTCCTTTTTGTTAAGCATTGATTTATTTTATAAACCAGAAGAAAATAAGAATCGAGATTTTTATAATGTGGCATCTTTAGTCGAATCATTGTCAAGAAAATATTTTGATGATAATTTTGTTATTTCATTTGTTAAGAAAATTTTTGATATTTTTAGTGACCCGTCATTGCATGCATTAAATATGAAGCACAGCATTCGTAAAATTGTAAATGTTTTGATTCAACAAGAATCGCTACTTGTGTGGAGCCATATTGAAAGTATCTTTCCTTTTGATGGGTTGGCACGACATCGCTTGAAGCATTTTCTCCGTCCAGATAGTGAAAATCATAATTCGGGAGGAATCCTTTATGGGTTACCTTCGACACTCTATTTGAATTGGGCAGCTGAAATGCCAGCCAAACGATTCCCTTTTGTTCTTGAATGGATAGCGATTCTCGACCAGGACAACGGGAAAACCATATGGCATCCTATCGTCCAAGGTATTGTCACTCAGTACGGCAACGTTCCAGAAGTACTGAATGCGCTTGGCAGCAGATTATATCCCACAGATTGGGTTAATTCTCGTGTACCATATCTTACGCCATATCTTCCGTTGCTTGTAGAGTGGTTTGATCATGATATGCCTTCCGTCTCATTCTGGGCAAGGCATAAGTACGATGATTTACAAAGCATGATTGAAAAGGAGTTAAAGGAAAGTGATGAACGATCAATTGGTGTCTTTTGAAGTTACGCTATACTTGAATGGGAAGTAGTATTTTTTTCTACTTTCTATTCCGGTACTGTTTTAATTATTTTTTATTTGCATGCTCATGCGTTTATTTTTTTGAAAAGTTGAGTGTGCGCGTAATTCCTCTACGGCTTGATATATTGCCGCTTGATACCGTGTAATGTAATCATAGTTGGGCAGCTGGAAGTACAAGAATCCTACCAAAACAGCCCCGCCGATGATGGAAAACAGCATTGATGTCGCGTAGGCTGTACAGAGATAGTATTCCCCTGACACTGCCGCTCCTGGCGGGGTGATGGCTACGCTGCCTTGCTGCCTGCCTTCTTTGTCTGCTCGGTCTTCGGCAGCCCGTCCATGAACGCCTGGTGAGGCGTCCTGCCTTCCATGCCTCGTCCTTGGTGGGGCCGGTCGTGGTTGTAGCCATGCAGATAACTGTCTAAATCCTTTTGCATTTCAGCCACAGATTCATACCATTTCTCACGCCCCTTGATCCGGAAGTGCTCGTCCAGAAGCGTGCGGTGCAGACGCTCCACAAAGCCGTTGCTTTGCAGCCATGCTCCCCATGGCTTCTGTCTTGCTCATGCTGAACTCCTCTCTGTTGTAGTTTTGCCCAGGGCACTTCCTTTCATCTTCTTACCGTCCAGTTGAAAGCTGATGCCGGAAATGGTGCCGGTGCTGGCTTGGTTGAGAGCCACTTCCACCCCCGCGCTTTGCAGCCGTGCCGAGAACTCTTCGGAGGACGGCTTCCCTGGAACGGGCTTGTCCACCAGCTGTTGCAATTGTTGCATGGATGAGGCTTTTCCTGTGCGAAGGGCACGTTCGATCTCTCCCTTGGTGCGTGCACGCCGCTCGTGTAACCCTCCCCCAAAAGGGGCGTCGCAACGTTGGGATTTCGGGCGAAGGATTCCTACGGAGGGAGCGATGCGGCGTCTTGATGCGCGCAAACCCGGATCGTTGAAATTCTCACGCCTCCTTCGCCATGAAATTTCGGTTTTTTTGGGGCGGGGGCGTAGGATTTTCCTTTGCCGTCCGTTACTCTTGATAGCGGAAGACGAGGCAAGAGGCTTGCCGCCTCCGCAAAGGAGACGACCATGGATTGCAACGATGTGCAGCGCCGCATGCATGTCTGGCTGGATGGCGAACTGCCGTCCGAAGAGGCCAGGCCCATGGCGGCCCACGTGCGGGGATGCGCGCCCTGCGCGGCCCGCATGGACGAACTCGCGTCCCTGTTCGACGCCCTGGAGGCCTTGCCGGGCCTTGCCCCCGATCCCTACCTGATCCGCGACACCCTGCGGGCCGCCGCCGAGATCGAGCCCTCCCCGGTCCGCTGGTGGATAGGCCTGCCCGCCCTGTACAAGGGCGCGGGCGTGGCGGCCATGGCCATGGGCCTGATCCTGGGCATTGCCCTGTACAACGCTTCACCCTTTGCGCCGGACAGGAACCTGACCGTCGCGCCGGCAGCCACGTCCGTGCTCATCGAAGCCAACACGCTGGGGTACTTATGAACCTGACAGTGAAACGCGTCCTCATCCTGTTCTCCATCTGCCTGAACCTCGGCTTTTTGGCCGCTGCCGCGCACCACGCCCTGTACCACGACTCCTTCAGGCAACGCAGGCATTTTTTGACGGCTCTGGAGGGCGTGGAGATGAGCGACGCCCAGCGCAAGGCCATGCTGGCCCTGGATGACAGGCTGCGCGACAACATGGCCCAGTGGCGGCAGGAGACCCGGCACCTCAAAACGGACAGCATCGAGGCCATGACCGCCGAAGGCGGCCCCGACACGGCGCGTCTGACGGCCAACCTGGACGAGGAGGCGCGCATCCTGCGCGACACGCTGGGCAAGGCGAACTCCATCTTCATGGAGAGCCTGGACATCCTGGGCCGGGAAAAGACACGCCAGTTCGGCACAGCCCTGCTTGCCAGCGTGGACAAACGGTAGCGCACCGCCATGCTGTTTCTGAAGAAGTACCCAACCCTGGCCGAAGACCAACTCATGGCGTTGGTGGCCCAGGGCGACCAGAAGGCCTTCCGGGTCTTGCTGGAACGCCACCAGCATGCGGTCCTGGACTACGCCTTCCGTCTTCTGGGTGATACCCAGGAAGCCCGCGACGTGGCCCAGGAGACCATGCTCCGCGTCTACAAGGCGGCCGGGAGCTACCGGGCCGAGGGCACGTTCCGGGCCTGGGTCATGCGCATCGCCCGCAACCAATGCCTGGACCGCCTGCGCAGGCCCGCGCCCCTGCTCATGGACGAACTGCCCGAGCAGGCCGACACCGACACGCCGCTGGCCGTGGCCCTGCGGACCGAAGACGCCCAGGCCGTATCCATGGCCGTGCGGGAACTGCCGGAGGCCCAGCGCACGGCCCTTATCCTGCGCCACAACGAGGGCATGCGTTACACGCAGATCGCCGAGACCATGGATATTTCCGAGGGCGCCGTGGAGTCGCTGCTGGTGCGCGCCCGCAAGGGGCTGCGCCGCAGCCTGGGCCGCTAGGCGTTTTCGCCTTGAAACAATGCGAGGATTTGAAATAATGAAGCATTATTTCAACAAAATGCATAACGGCATCTAATCATTATCAAAGTTAGGATGCTCTAGCCCGAAAAGATTTCTCCGCCGCTCTTTTTTCGCAGGATTTTCCACCCCGTCCCGTTATAGCCTGTAAGACCCCCCGCAAGGGGACATCGGATGAGACAAAGAGGAAGCATGAACGTCTTGCAACGAATATCCAGGCCGGCGCTGCTCGCCGCCCTCGTCGCGCTATGCGCGGTTCTGGCGGCTGGTGGCTGCTCGCCCTTTGCTCCGGCTCCGCGCGACGCCGCGCCCGCAAGCCTGCCCGGCGGCTATGTGCTGTATGACGAGTGGCCAAGGGATGCCGCACCCTCGGCGGACCGCTGGTGGACGCAGCTTGGCGGGCAGGAGCTTGACGGCCTGATGCGCAAGGCTCTGAGCGATGATTTCAGCATCCGCCAGGCCTGGGCCAAGCTGAGCCAGGCCCGGGCCGAGGCCGTGCAGGCCGGGGCGAGCCTGACGCCGTCCCTTTCGGCCTCGGGCGACGCCGCGCACACCCGGTCCTGGTCCAAGGAAAGGCAGGGCAAGGAGACCTTTTCCCTGGGCGAGCAGTTCGAGCTGGGCTTGAGCGCCTCCTACGAACTGGATCTTTGGGGCCGGGTGCGGGCCACGGCCGAGGCGGGAAACCTGGACGCGGCGGCATCGCGCCAGGATCTGGAGACCGCAGCGGCCACGGTCGCCGAATCCGTGGCCAAGGCCTGGATCGACCTGCTGGCCACCCGTGCGCAGCTCACGCTGCTGCACGCGCAGGTCGCAACCAACAAGGATATCCTGCGGGTGCAGGAACTGCTGCTGCTTTCCACCCAGGCCTCGGCCTTGGACATCCTGGAGCAGCAGGAGAACCTGGCCTCGGTCGAGGCCCAGCGGCCCGACCTGGTGACCGCCGAGCGGACCCTGCTGAACCAGTTGGCCATACTCACGGGCCGCGCCCCTGGTACGTTGGAAATCCCCCTGGGCGGGATGTTGCCCGATCTGTCGGCGCCCCCGGCCACGGGTCTTCCCGCCGACATGCTGGCCAAGCGTCCCGACGTGCGGTCGACCGGGCTTTCCCTGCGCGCGGCCGACTGGCAGATCGCGGCGGCCCGGGCCGACAGGCTCCCGGCCATTACCCTCACGGGCAGCGGCAGCTATTCCGGCACGGGTTTGTCCACCGTGTTCGACGCCTGGGCGCTCAAGCTGGCCGCTGGGCTGGTCATGCCCATCCTGGACGGCGGCAACCGCGCCGCCGAAGTGGACAGGCTGCGGGCCGTGGCCGAGGAGCGGCTGGCCGCCTACGAGCAGACCGTGCTCACCGCCGTGCGGGAGGTGGAGGACGCCCTGGCCACCGAGCAGGGACAGCGCAGCCTCCTGGCCGCCCTGGCCACGCAGCTCGGACTGGCCCGCAAGGCCGAGGCCGAGGCGCGGCGGCGCTATCTGAACGGGGTGGACGACACCTTTCTGCCCTATCTGACCGCCATCACCGCCGTGCAGAGCCTTGAAATGAGCATGATCCAGGAGCGGGCCGACCTGCTCAAGAACCGGGTCGCCCTGTACGTGGCCCTGGGCGGCGGCTGGACCTCCGATCTGACGCCCGGGGGATTGCCTTCCCAAGACCCGGCCAGCCCCGCCAACACCCCCGTTAACAATGATCCCGACACCATCGATATGACGAGGAGCGCATCGTGACACACGCCCACGCAGCCGCAAACCGTTCGCGTCTGCACACATATCTGCTCGTGGCCGCACCGCTGGGCGTCCTCGCCCTTGGCACGGTCGTCGCGGTGATACTGATGGCCACCCGCCCCGTTGTGGGCAAGGCCTCGCCCGCCGCGTCCACCGTGCTGGTCCAGGTTTTGGCGGCCACCAGGACGGACCATGCCGTGGCCTTTGATGTCATGGGCACGGTGACCCCCGCCCGTGAGGTGAGCCTGCGGGCCCGCGTCGCGGGCCATGTCCAGACCTTGTCCGAAGGGTTCACGCCCGGCGGTCTGCTGCGCAAGGGAGACACGCTGCTCACCCTGGACGGCGACGACTACCGCCTGGCGTTGCGCCAGGCCCAAAGCGCCGTGGACACGGCCCAGGCCGACCTGAACATCGAGATGGGCCAGCAGCGCGTGGCCCGGGCTCAGCTGGACATGCTGGCCCAGGCCGCCAAGATCCTGGACGGCGACGTTTCCCTGGCCCTGCGCCAGCCGCAGCTGGCCAAGGCCCAGGCATCCCTGGAAAACGCCAGGGCGGATCTGGAGCAGGCCCGGCTGAACCTGGAGCGGACCACGGTGCGTGCGCCGTTCAACGCCCTGGTCACCGAGCGTTCCGTGAACATCGCCTCCGATGTGTCCACTTCGGACAGCCTGGGCACCCTGGTGGGGACGGACGAATTCTGGGTCGAGGCCGCCGTGCCCGTGGACAAGCTGCGCTGGATGCGTTTCGCGTCCGATGGCGGAGAAGGCAGTCCCGCGCAGATTACGGCCCGCAGCCAGGCCGCGCCCGTGGCGGCACAGGTGCTCCGCCGCAAGGGTTCGCTCATCGAATCCAGCCGCATGGCGCAGGTGCTGGTCAGCGTGCCCGACCCTCTGGGTCGGGAGCGCGGCGGCGCCCCCTTGCTGTTGGACGAATACGTTGCCGTGCGCATCACCGGCGACGTCATGAGGGACGTGGTGGCCCTGCCCAGGTCCGCCCTGCGCGAAGGCGCCTCGGTGTGGGTCTTCGATGCGGGCATGCTGCGCATCCGGCCCGTGACCGTGGCCTGGTCCGACGCGGAGACGGCCTTCATCTCCAAGGGCGTGGAGCCCGGCGAGCGCATCGTGGTCTCGGACATCGCCACGCCCGTGGACGGCATGCGCCTGCGCTTGCAGGACGGCAAGGCCGCGAATGGCGGCGCCGCGGGCGGCACCGCGCCCGAAGCGACGGAGGCGCGCCATGCCGGTTGAACAGAACGGCGATACCCGCTTCAAGGGAGCCATAGCCTGGATGGCGAGCCATGCCGTGACCGCCAATCTGGTCATGTGCGTCTGCCTCATCGGCGGGCTCATCATGGCGCTCGGCATCAAGCAGGAGGTCTTTCCGGACTTCATCGAGGACCAGGTGGAGGTCTCCGTGGCCTATTCGGGCGCCAGCCCCGAGGAAGTGGAGCAGGGCATCATCCTGGCCATCGAGGACGCCGTGCAGGGTCTCGACGGGGTCAAGGAGGTCCAGTCCACGGCCAGTGAGGGCAGCGGCCGGGTGGTCATCACGGCCCTGGACGGCACGGATGTCGACGAACTGACCGACGACGTGAAGAACGAGGTGGACCAGATAACCACCTTCCCGGACGGGGCCGAAGAACCCGAGATACAGGCCGCGTCGCACAGCCATGGCGTGCTGACCATCGCCCTGTACGGCGCCCAGGGCGAACGCGCCCTGCGCGCCAAGGCCGAGGAGCTGCGCGACGAGCTGTTGCAGCGTTCCGACATCACCCAGGTGGAGATGGAGGGAGTGCGCGACTATGAGATCCATGTGGAGCTGTCCCAGGCGCAGCTGCGGCGCTACGGCCTGACCCTGTCCAGCGTGGGCGACGTCATTGCTGCCGCGGCGGTGGATGTGCCCGGCGGCACCGTGCGCACCCAGGGCGGCGACATCCTGGTGCGCGTCAAGGAGCGGCGGGACTGGGCCTGGGAATTCGGCAACATCCCGCTCATCACCGCCGCCGCCGGCTCAAAGGTGCTGCTCAAGGACGTGGCCGACGTGCGCGAGGAGTTCGAGGAGTCCCATGCCTACGCCATGTACAACGGCCAGTCCGCCGTGCGCATGGAGGTCTACCGCATGGGCAAGCAGACCCCGGGCGACGTGGCCCGGGCCGCCCGCGACGTGATCACCACGTTCGAATCCACGCTGCCCGACGGCATGGGCGTGTCCATCGAGCACGACATGTCGGACGTGTTTCTGCAACGCGCCGAACTGTTGCTCAACAACGCCTGGCTCGGCCTGGCCCTGGTCTTCGGGCTGCTCGCCCTGTTCCTGGAGATCCGGGTGGCCTTTTGGGTCAGCCTGGGCATCCCGGTCTCCTTTCTGGGCGCCTTCCTCTTCCTGCCTGCCCTGGGCGTGTCCATCAACATGATATCCATGTTCGCCTTCATCGTGGCCCTGGGCATCGTGGTGGACGACGCCATCGTGGTGGGCGAGAACATCCACGCCCTGCGCCAGCAGGGCAAGGGTTCCCTGGAGGCGGCCATCATCGGGGCCAAGGACATGGCCATGCCCGTGACCTTTTCGGTCCTGACCAACGTGGCCACCTTCTTCCCGCTGCTGTTCGTGCCGGGAGTGCCGGGCAAGATATTCATGGCCATTCCCCTGGTGGTCATCACCGTGTTCATGATCTCCCTGCTGGAAAGCCTGCTGGTGCTTCCGGCGCACATGGCCCACACCAAGGGGTTCGGCAACGGCAACGGCTGGCTGGGCAGGCTGCACAAGCGCTTCCAGCGCCGTTTCGACTCCTTTGTGGCCTGGCAGTACACGCCGCTTCTGTCCCACGCCCTGCGCTGGCGCTATGCCGTGCTGGCGGGGGGCGTGGCCCTCTTGCTGGTCACGGCCGCCTTTGTCGCCAGCCACCGTATCGGCATCACCCTGTTCCCCAAGGCCGAGTCCGACAAGGCCTACTGCGAGGCCGTGCTGCCCTACGGGTCTCCCAAGCCGCGCCTGGAGGCGGTGCGCAAGCGGTTGACGGAAAGCCTGCTCGCGGTGGCCGCCAAGACCGGGGGGGACAAGGAGCTCAAGTCCCATTTCGCCACGATCAGCGACAACACCATCACCTTCAGCGCCTATCTCACCGACGCCGATGTCCGCCCCGTGAGCACCACGGCGTTCACCGACCAGTGGCGCGAGGAGACCGGCGAGATTCCGGGCCTGGAAACCCTGACCTTCAAGGCCGACCAGGGCGGCCCGGGTTCCGATCCGGCCATCAACGTGGAACTCAGCCACCGGGATACCGAGGTGCTCAACGCGGCGGGGCGCACCCTGGCCAAGGAGCTGACCAGGTTCAACGGGGTGTCGGACATTGACGACGGGTCGGCCAAGGGCAAGCAGCAGCTCGACTTCCACATGCTGCCCGCCGGGCTGTCCGCCGGGCTGACGGCCGAGAGCGTGTCCAGCCAGATCCGCGCCTCGTTCCAGGGCAGCAAGGCGCTGGCCCAGCAGCGCGGCCGCAACGAGGTCACGGTGCGCGTGCAGTTGACCAAGACCGAGCGCGAGATGGAGCAGAGCCTGGACGACTTCATCCTGCACACCCCGGACGGCGGCGAGATTCCCCTGAACGAGGCCGTGCAAATCGAGCGCACCCGGGCCTATACCTCCATCAACCGCCGCCAGGGCCGCCGCGCCATCGAGGTGGTGGCCGAGGCCACGCCCGACGCCCAGGCCACGCAGGTTCAGGAAGCCCTTAAAAACGATATCCTGCCCCGGCTCATGGCGTCGGTGCCCGGATTGAGCTGGAGTTTCCAGGGCCGCCAGGCGGATATGAGCGAAAGCATGCAGAGCCTGTATAGCGGCCTTCTCCTGGCCCTGCTGGCCGTGTTCGCCCTGCTGGCCATCCCCTTCAACAGCTATTCCCAGCCCCTTATCATCATGAGCTGCATTCCCTTCGGCGTTGTGGGCGCGGTGCTGGGGCACGTCATTATGGGGTATTCATTGGGCGTGCCCAGCATGTTCGGGATCGTGGCCCTGTCCGGCGTGGTGGTCAACGACTCCCTGGTGTTCATCGATACGGTCAACCGCCGGCGCCGCGCTGGCGAAGGGCTTTACAAGGCCGTGCTGGGGACCGGGCGTTCGCGGTTCAGGCCCATCATGCTCACCACCCTGACCACGTTCTTCGGGGTCACGCCCATGATCCTGGAGACCTCGCGCCAGGCCAGGTTCATGATTCCCATGGCCATCTCCCTGGGCTTCGGCATCCTCTTCGCCACGTGCATCACCCTGGTGCTGGTGCCGTGCCTGTACTGCGTGCTGGAGGATCTCAAGGCGTTCACGGCCAGGGTGTTCGGGAGGGGCGCCGCCGCCTCCGTTCCGGAGACGCTCCACCCGGCCATGGACGCAGACGGTGGGCTCCCCGTTTCCGGGAGGTCTGTCGAGTAACGCCTGGAGCAGGGCCGCCCTCATGAAGCTATGGGTATTGGACTGAAACTCAGTGTGATTACCCACATGAAAAGGCCTGCGCCATGATGGCGCAGGCCTTTGTGTGCATGAACGCCCACAACCCGGTGGGCGCGAAACAGGAAGGCTATCAGCCGCCATCGCCGCCGCCGCTGGTATTCGCTTGGGCCGCCGCCGCATTGGCCGCGCTCTGCGCCTTGACGGTATCCGAGAACACCTTTTCCACCATATCGGCCAGTTCCACAGGGGACAGGGCGCACACCGCCTCCGGGGTCGGGGAGGTGGGGCCGGGTGTGCCGTCGTATCCGCCGCTGGCCAGGATGAATCCGGGGTCCAGCACCATGGCCTTGCGGAAGAAGTCGGCCGCCTGCTCCCAATTGCCCTCGTCCAGGGCCAACAGGCCTTGGCCGTAAAGTGTCACCGCGTCGAAACTCTGGGTGTGGTACGTCTCCACCAGCTCCTTTTCTTCCGGTGTCAGGGAAAGACGCATGCCCGTGACCACCGAATGGACGATCTCCTTTTCCAGCTCGAAGAACCGGTCCTGGGCCGCCGTCATGGTGAACGTGCTCTCGACGTCGGCCTTGGGCGTGGACGCTATGGAGCCGGAAACCCGGATGCTGCCCTCGGCCAGGCTGCCCACGATCAACCGTTCCGCGCCCAGGAGCTTGCCCACGCGCGGGGCCGTGGCCGCGTCCACCACGCCGGTCTGGCCGAGCCGCATCTCCTCCAGCAGCGCCTGGAGCTTTTCGCGCTCCACCACGGAGACCGAGGAAATGGCGCTCAGGTCGGTGATGAGCATGGCGGCCAGCGCCTTTTGCAGCGCCAGGAACGTGCGATCCTTGGTGGCGTCATCGAAATAGCACACGGCCACGGAGCCGGGCTTGACCATGGCCGTGTCCAGCTCCTTTTCCTTGGCCAGCGCCGTCTTGGCCAGCCGCTTGCTGTAATTCATGTTGACCAGGGTGATCTGCTTCTTCACCTCGGCCGCCACCAGTTCGTTCTTCTTGGTTGTCTTGAGCGTGCGCCACACGGTGATGGCCTTGTCGCCCTCGTCCCTGTTCAGGTACGCCAACCCCAGGTACAGCAGGGCGAATTGGTTTTCAGGCTCCAGTGTATGGGCCTTTTCCAGATGGGTGACGGACAGGTCTATCTGGCCGGTCTTCAAATACGCGAAACCGAGCTTGGATTGCGCGATCGCGTCGTCCGGCTTCTCGGCAAGATGCTGGTTGTACAGCATGATGGCCTCATTGTAGTCCATGAGGCTGAGCGCCATGTCGGCCTTCATTCTTGCGATGCAACCCGTAAGCGACACTGCAAGCAGCAACAGCACTGCGTACAATCGACTGGCATGCATTGCCTTCTCCATAATTTTTTAAAATGTTTCAGTCGGGTAAGTCCGCCACGCCGTGACAAACGCACTGGGGCCAGCGTACGCCTGCTCATCGGGCTTTGCAATAAATACAAGGGGAACGGATTACCAATTTCTATGAGCGGGCCGTCTCCCCCGCGACGGCATGCGGGGTGCGACGCGATGCGTTTTGGCGGCCGCCATTGTTTCCTGCCGTTCCCGCCCCGTGCCGCATCTTTGGCGCAAGGCGTGTGGTCCGCCCGCCTCATGCCACAGTCCTTTTTCATGCGGCCTTGCCCCAACCGTATTGTCGGGAACATGCATCAGCTGTGGGCTATGCCGTATTGGGGATTACCTTGAGGCAAAAATAAAAGGCCCGCACCGTCATGGCGCAGGCCTTTGCTTGCAATACCCCCATTGGGCGGTCGCGGGTCAGGTGGGTCAACAGCCGCCGTCGCCGCCGCCCCCTCCGCCGCCGTCGCCGCCGCCATTGTTGTCCTGGTCGGCGGCGTCATTGGCGGCGTCCTGCGCCGCCTCGGCTGCGGAAATGGACTCGCCCACCGCTTCGGCCATGGCCGCCGGGGAAAAGGCGCTCACCGCCGCCATGGTCGGCGCGCCGGGGTCGGGCGTGCCGTCGTATCCGTCGCTGGCCAGGATGAATCCGGGGTCCAGCTCCATGGCCTTGCGGAAGAAGTCGCGCGCCTGCTTCCAGTTGCCCTCGTCCAGGGCCAGCAGGCCTTGGCCGAAGAGCGTCACCGCGTCGAAACTCTGGGTGTGGTACCTGTCCACCTGCTTTTTTTCCGCAGCGGTCAGGGAAAGATGCATGCCCGTGACCACCGAGTGGACGATCTCCTTTTCCAGCTCGAAGAACCGGTCCTGGGCCGCCGTCATGGTGAACGTGCTCTCGACTTCGGCCTTGGGCGTGGACGCTATGGAGCCGGAAACCCGGATGCTGCCCTCGGCCAGGCTGCCCACGATCAACCGTTCCGCGCCCAGGAGCTTGCCCACGCGCGGGGCCGTGGCCGCGTCCACCACGCCGGTCTGGCCGAGCCGCATCTCCTCCAGCAGCGCCTGGAGCTTTTCGCGCTCCACCACGGAGACCGAGGAAATGGCGCTCAGGTCGGTGATGAGCATGGCGGCCAGCGCCTTTTGCAGCGCCCGGAACGTGCGATCCTTGGTGGCGTCATCGAAATAGCACACGGCCACGGAGCCGGGCTTGACCATGGACGTGTCCAGCTCCTTTTCCCTGGCCAGCGCCGCCTTGGCCAGCCGCTTGCTGTGGTTCATGTTGACCAGGGTGATTTGCTTCTTCACCTCGGCGGCCACCAAGGCATTTCTTTCGGTCGCCTTGAGCGTGCGCCACACCGTGATGGCCTTGCCGCCCTCGCCCTGGTTCATGTACGCCAGCCCCAGATACAGGATGGAGAATTCGTTTTCCTGATCCAGCGCATGGGCCTTTTCCAGGTGTTTGACGGCCATGTCGATCTGGCCGGTCTTCAAATACGCGAAGCCGACCCTGGATTGAGCGGCCTGGTCGTTCGGCGTCTCGGCAAGATATTGGTTGTACAGCGTGATGGCCTCGTTGTAATTCTTGAAACCGAGAGCCATGTCGGCCTTCATTTTCACGCCGCAGCCCGCAAGCAACACGACGAGCAGCAGAACGGCAAACAATCGGATGGCATGCATGGCATCCTCCATGTTTTTATAATGATTCCTGGTCGTTACGCGCGCCACTTTTTTGAGGGGGAATTAAGACAATAGTACTCCAGTGAGGCCGTTGGCGCAATACCAGATTCCATTATTCGCCACTCTTCATGGCCCGGTTGCCCGTCGTGCGGGCGGCATGCCGGGGGCGGCGCGTCGCGGGCCGGATGTTGTCATTTTGCCTCGGCTTTTATATTCTGGGTTCTTGTGCGAAACCCCTTACCGGAGGGTTCTCATGACGCTCTGCCGCATTCCGCTCCACCGCGTTTTGTCTGTGTTCATGGTGCTCATGGTGTCGTTTCCCGGCGGCGCTGGCGCCGAACCGCAACGCGTGGCGCTCGTCGTGGGCAATGCGAACTACCTGCACGCGGCGCGGCTGGCCAATCCTGTCAACGACGCCCATGACATGGCGGACATGTTGCGGGGGCTGGGCTACGATGTCATCGATCGCCTCGACGCACCGCTGCGTGACATGGAGGACGCGGTGCGCGCCTTTGGCGGCAAGCTGCAGCCCGGTTCCATCGGCCTCTTCTACTACGCCGGGCACGGCCTGCAGGTGAACGGCGTCAACTACCTCGTTCCGGTGGACGCCACGATCTCCAAGGAATCCGACGTCAAGTACGCGGCCATGGACGTGGGGCGGGTCATGGACGCGATGCGCGATGCGGGCAACGACCTGAATGTCATCATCCTCGACGCCTGCCGGGACAATCCGTTCGCCACGGGATCGCGCTCGGCCGCCTCCCAGGGGCTGGCGCGCATGGATGCGCCCACCGGCACCTTTATCGCCTATGCCACGGCGCCGGGCTCGGTGGCGGCGGACGGCGATGGCAGGAACGGTGTCTTCACCCAATATCTGCTGCGCTACATCAAGGCCTCCAACCTGGAAGTGGAAAAGGTGATGAAGAAGGTGCGCGTTTCCGTGATGCGCGCCACCGGAAAACTGCAAGTGCCGTGGCAGTCCTCGTCACTTACGGGCGAATTCATGTTCAAGCCCGGCCCCATGGTCAAATCCGACATACACGATGCGTTGGACAGGGAATGGGAGGAGATCGAGGCGCAGCGCAAGGAGTTGGCGCGCCTCAAGGCCGAACTCGCCCGCACGGGCGAGCAAAAGGCCCAGAAATCCGGCGCGGACAGGCTGGGCAAGGCCGAGATCGAGGCGCTGCTGCGCGAAACCTCGGTGTCCATGCAGATCCAGGAGTCCTGCCCCGACTGTGGCGTGGGCGATACCGGGATGGCCCAGACCGTGCTGGCGGCCAGGCTGGCCGAGCAGGGCTTGCAGGTGGTCTCGCCCGAGCCATCCGAGGCCAGGCAACGCGAGGCGCTGGTCCTCTCCCTGCTCAAGGGCGATGCCAGGGCCGCCAGGGAACTGGGCCTTGCGGCCAAGGCCGACTATGTGGTCGCGGGCCGGGCCGTGATCAAAAACGCGGGGGAGGTCATGGAGGGCACGGGGCTCAACTCGGTGCATGCCAACGTGCAGCTCACGCTCGTCAACGCCGCGACGGGGCGGATAGTGGGCGCGGCGGTCAAATCGGCCGTGGCCGCGCACGTCAGCCCGCTCACGGGCGGCTCGCTGGCCCTGGACACGGCCCTGAGCCAGGCCGTGGCCGAGACCATCCGGCCACGGCTCGCCCAGGATCTGGAAAACACCCGCACGCTGGGCGCGCCCCTGACCGTGTTCGCCCTGGGTGTGGACGCGCTCAAGACCTACCGTGGCGTGATGGCGTTCCTCAAGGGCGTATCCGGGGCGAGCGCGGTGAAGAGCGAGCGCTGGGACAAGGAGAACGGCCTGCTGGTGGTGAGCCTGCGTTTTGCGGGCCAGGGCGAGGATCTGGCGATGGAGCTGGACGAACGCACCGGGCCGTTCGGCTCCATCTCGCTGACCGACGTGGGCCCGGCCACGCTTGACCTGCGCGTGCACTAGCGCATTTAAGTCTTGAAACAAGACTCGCCCCTGAAACAATGTCCCATTGTTTCAGGGAAATGCACAAGAGCATCGAAACCCTTTCAAGGGTAAAATGCTCTAGCGCCGCGTCCCTAGAAGACATGGCGATGCTTTTCAAGGAAAAGCCAATGCATGTTAAGTGATTATCCTCAAAATTCGTAGCTGCCCATTGTGATGACGCGCCACGGGCCGCACGGCGGGGCAAAGGCTCGGGCTATTTTTCCGAGCGTACCTCGTCGACTTGTTCCTTGTAGGCGGCATCCGCGTCGATGCACTGCTCGAAGAGCGTTTCGGCCTGGGCCTTCTGGCCCGCGTCCCAGGCGTCAAGCCCCTTGGCGAAGAGAACGGCCGCGTCCAGCCTGCCCGCGCCGGAGCGTGTGGGCTTGAAGGCGCTGTCCAGGCTCTTGGCGATTTTCGCGGCCAGCGTCTTTTCGACATCCAGAAACGCCGCGCTGCTGCCCGTGGCCGATGCGGCCATGAGCACCTCGGACGTCTCGGTCTTGATGATGCGCGCGTCCATGCGCACCTGGTCTCCCATCACGAGAAACGAGCCCACGACGATGCTTTGCGCTCCCAGGATCTTGCCCGCCCTGACCGCTGTGGCCTGGTCCACGGCCCCGCTTTGGCCCAAGGCTATCTCCTTGAGCAGTTCCTTGATGCGCGTGCGTTCGATGACCTTGAGGGCCGGGCCTGCCTGGGTGAGGTCCGAAATGAGCATGGCCGAGAGCCCCTGCTCCAACGGCTCGTATTGCGCCGTATCCGTGAAGGAGTTGTTGTCAAAGGGCAGGATGGCCAGCGTGGTGGGGTCTCCGGCGTGGGCGAGCGGCGAGGCCATGAGATAGACGCATGCGAACAGGGTGGTCATCAGGGCGCGCATGGATTCCTCCGGGGGGTTGGTGTCCTGATGGTTTTATACCAATGAATGGGGGGCGTGTCACCAGCGACGCGCGGGCGCGCGTCTCCTTCCGCAGGGCATGCGGGTGTTCCCCTCCGGGGCGATCCATCCGCGGGAGGCGGTGAAGAGGCGGCCTCGCCTACCGGTATTCGAACGGGTGCGCCAGTCTGAAGTGGCCCTGGATCGTGGGGTAGTCGGAGCCGAGAAGCCGCATCAGGCTTGTGGTGCAGCCGGTGGTCCAGATGTTGAAAACAAGCGGGACGCCCTGGTGCCTGCTGGTATGCACAAGGCCTATGTGGTCCAGGGGCGTGCCGTTGGGAATGCCGGTGTCCATGGTCAGGATGTCGCCGGCATCGAACGTGCCCGGAAAGGTTTCGTAGTCCAGCGGCAGCGCCAGCGCATGGTACGTGAGCCACGTATGGAGGTTGCGGGTGCGGCGGTGGTCGATATTGGTGTCGGCGTTCTTGACCCAGCGGCTGTAGCGCGCGGGGTGGGTCAGAATATCCTCGTGCAGCAAGGCCTGCAGATCCAGGCCCGCATGGCGCAAGGCGCGGATCACCACATCCGTACACACCGCATCCGCCTCCCGGATGTCGCCCGCGGGATAGGGCATGCGCACCAGGCCGCATGCGTAGTCGGAATACAGGGCGGGGTGTTCCAACTGGGCGTTGGCGCCCTCCAGAACGCGCGTGGCGAGCCCTGCCCCAAGCGCCTTTTCCTGGTCCGCCGACGTGAAGATGTCCACCCTGGCCTTGGCCGGAACCAGGTCGAACAGCTCTTCGATGTCCTTGTCATCCATGCCGAGGCATCCGAGGGTCCAGTCCTGGCCGTTGCCGCCGCCGTGGATGCGGATGGAGCCGCCCAGAGGCGTGGATTGGGACGGCATGAGGCCGTTGCGCACCGCGCGCACGATGCCCGCGTAGGTTTGATAGGTGATCCTGCCGTCATGCAAGCCCCGTCGGGCATCCTCGGCGCTGGGGTAGGACAGCCGCATGGAGCGCGCGCCGTATTTGGCTTGGCCGGGGTCGCGCAGGGATTCGCACACGAAGAAACGCCCTTCCGGGGTGCCGCCGTCGCCCTGGTACGCCTTGTCGCCCAAGGGGTTGAACGGGCACAGGGCGATCCGGTACTCTCGGATGGCGCGGCCACTGTCCATGACCAGGAGCCGCCGCTCCAGCTTGTGCACCTTGATCCAGAGCGTGGACACGGTGTCCCGGTGCACAAAGCCCTGGGTGCCCGACAGGGTGGCGGCCTTGAACCATTCCCCTTGTTCCTCCAGGAGGGTCAGGGATTCATTCTGGTCCAGCGTGCGGATCACCGCGCCGCGCATGGACGGTGCGGCCCGGAAATGGACCTGCGCCTTGACCGTGTATCCGGCCATGGCGGCCATGGCGGGTGCGGGTATGGCCAGCCCCAGCAGGCAGATGAGCAGGATGATGCGCATGGAGGCCTCCTTGTGCCGGTGTGCGGGCATGGCGCGGCTCCGGTTTTCTGGCGCGGGGGATTGCCGCGCGGCCAGGGATGCAGCCGCGCCGCCATGCTAGCAGACCGCGCGGCGGGAGCGTAGGGTAATCGGGCTGCATGCATCCTACGCTTTGGCCATGGGATGGGATATAAGGCAATCTGGACCATCCTTGCTCCTCCGTGCCTGGCGCGGGCCGGCAGCCCGCTGTCTTGCCGGCCCGCGCCCAAACGGGTCGAAACGGCCCGCCGCACCGCACGGTCAAGGAGGGCACATGCACAGGAGGTTACCCATGGCGACCGGCGCAATCGACTTTCCCACCATCCATGCCCATCTGCAAAAACACATCGGCGACATCGTGGCCCATTACGAACGGGAGCGCGAGCTTGCCCGCGACAGCGGGTGGAGCGGCTTTTCCGGCGCCAAGGGCAACCTGTCCTGGGTGCGGCACTACGTGCGGCACATGGACCGCGCCGCCGCAACCTGGACCGGCGGCGGCCCGGCCTTTCTGGAGCGCATGGCCGCGCTCTTCGACGAGGTGGAGCCCGACGACGACTACACATGGCCCACCGATGCGCGCAGACAGGTCAAGGCCGTGCTCGAACGGCTGCGGGACACGTTTTCCGGCAATGGCGCCGGGGTGGCGCCGTGACGCCCGGTGCGCGGCTGCTGGCCGCCCTGCCGGTCGCCCTGTTGACCGTGGCCGTCCTGTGCGCTGGCGGGTGTTTGTGTCCGGACCGGATATACATCACCAGCGAGGACGGCGTTGCCGTTCCCGGCGTGGAAGGGATATGGCACGAGGTGGGCGGCCGCGGCAGGCTGGAGATCACACGCGTCGATGATGGGTGGCCGCGTTACGACGCCTACATCCCCACCAGTTGCGCCCATTACTGGTGCCCGTCCGTGGATGGGTATGCCATGCCCCTGTTCGGCGGGTTCTACGTGGTGCAGGAACAGGAATACTCGGAGCACCAGGTGGTGCTGGTGCATGTGGCGGCGGACCGGATCAGCATTTTGGGGAAAAGAGCCGCCATGGAGAAATATCAGGCCTTTGTCCGTTCCTTTGGCATCCCCGAAGGGCGTTTTTCGCAGGAGGACTGCGATACGCCCTTTGTGGACCGGGATGAATTCATACGGTTCATGACCGGGCTGGCCAAGTGGTTTGGCGACCTGTCGCCCAAGGAATGGGGTATTTTCACGCGAACGGGCGTGGATCTGGGCGAGCCCGACGGCCGCCCCTGAACCCACAAGCCGCGCATCGGCGCGGGCGTCGCCGCCCCACGGCGGGGCGCAAGGCCTGGCGAACGGAGGGGGGAGGAACGCATGGACACGGCACACGCACAACGCGCGGTGATCCTGCGCGGCGACGACTGGCGCGCCACCCAGGACATGTGGGCCTGGGTCGGTGTGGCCCGCGATGGGGGCGCAGGCCAGGCCCGCGATTATTACGTGGGTTTTGGGCCGCGCCATGTGCATCGCCTGTATGCCGTGGCCACGCATGCGCCCGGGTCCGGCCCGATCGAGGCCTTGGTCACGGTGCGTCTGCCGCGCATTGCCCATGGCCGCGCGCTCGCCGGGTACGCCTCGTCCGATGCGGCCACGGTCTACAAGAATCTGCTGGCGCTCTTTCCGCGCCTGGCCGGGGAATACCTGGACGCCGTTGCGGCGGGGGAGAATGGGGAGTCGGCGGCCTGGGCGCGGGAGATGCGGGCCAGGAACCATGCCGCGCGCCCTGTTTCGGCCGATCCCCCGGCCACGTATGCGGCGTTTCGCGAGGCGCTCATGGAATGGGCGTGCGTGGGGCCGGGCTATGGCGACGAGTACGGCTCGCACCATTATTACGTGGGCGGAAGCCTTGACGGCGGCTACACCCTGTACGACGTGCGCATCCGCCGCGACGGCGACGGGGGCCAGGAGACGCTGGCCTCGGTGGGGCAATCGCCGCTGCGCAATGGCCGCGAGGTGGCGGCCCTGGGCGATGCCGATCCCGAGGCGTGCTATGAGGGTCTGCGCCGCCATTTTCCCGAACTCGCGGCGCAATACCTCGACGCCGTGGCCCTTGCGGGCGACGAGGACGACGCCGCCTGGGCGCGGGGCACCCAGCGCCGCGTGCGTCAATGGACCGATCCGGAGGCTGAAGCGGCGGATTCCTCCACCGCGCACGCTTCCCCAGCGTCGCCCGTGCCGCCCGAGGCGGGGCTCGGCGGCCCGCCGCGCTCCTTCACCGTCACCCCCAGGGCGTTTTTGGACATCAAGCCGCATCTGGCCTGGGTGGGCGACACACCCGTGGTCAAGACGCCGTCAATGTCCGCCCACATCACCTATTATGTGGGCGTCCATGAGGACGGCGCGCCCTGCCTGCTGGAGATCACGGCTGTTGCGGATAGGGACACCTTTTTGCAGGTCTGCATCCTGGAGGTGGATGCCCATGTGGCGCACGGCGAGGCGTTCGCCGCGCTCTGTCTCCAGCATCAGGAGTCGTACCCCACGGTCCTGGTGGAGCGCTTCCCCCGGCTCGCCATGGGGTATTTCGGCGCGCTCAAGCGCGGCGGGGACGGCAAGCGCGCCGCCTGGGCCAGGAAATGCCTGGAGCGCATGGCCGCCCAGACCGCCGCGCCCGCGCCCCCCTGCTGGCGGGATGCGCTCGTTGTGTCGCAGCCGCAGCCGCCGTCCCCGCACCAGCCCGCCTACGAGGCCTATCTCGCCAGCCGGGAACAGTGGGTCTGCCTCGATACGGGGCACGGGATGATACGGGGAGCGCCGCGTTTCCTGCATCCCGTGTATCTGGGCATGGACGGGCAGGGCGCGGCCTGCCTCTTCTTTCTTGAGCTGGCCTGGAACAACGACCGCAAGGAACGGTTGGAGGCATTCGCCCTGCGGACAGAGCCCGTGGCCGACGGCAAGGAGATTGCCCGCCGCGTGAAGGAGCCGTTCGAGCGGGTTTATTGGCAAATCCGCAGGTGTGTTCCCGCGCTGGCCCAGCCCTATGTGGAGGGATTGCTCGCCCATCGGGCGGAGGACAGGGCGTGCGTGGCATGGGCCGAAAAAACGCTTGCCGAGCACCATGGCTGGACCCCTCCCGCACCCGCCCTCCTGTTTTCTTCCCAGGGGCAAATGGCTGCCGCCCTCCTTGCCGCCAGGTGTGGGGCGCACGAGGGCGCGGCTTCGGCCCGCGTGCTGGACTTGGATGACGCAAGGCCGGTGTTCGACGGCGACAGGCAGTCCGACGCGCGGGCGCGCGCCGCGCTGCTGGCGGCGTGGGAGGCTTCCGGGCGCAAGGATCCGGCGGCCGCCAGCGCGCCCCCGGCCGCGGTGGAGGCTCTGCTGCAACGGACGGAGCACCAGCTGGACAACCTGGTGCGCGACACCTACGACGCCTTGCCCCCGTCGCTTCGGAGGCAGCTGCGCACGGCCTTTGAGAAGAAATGCATCACCAGCCTGGCGTTGGGCGTGGTGTACAGGGAAGAGGGATTCGGCAACGCCGACATGCGCAATCTGTTTGCGGCGTTTCTCACGGACGTGCTGGCGCCGGTGTATGGCTGGACCACCCCCCGCGCCATCCGGGAGGCATACGCGGGCAGGAAGAAATGATGACTGACCATCTCCCTTCGAGGAGCGGGGAGGGCCGCCGCTGCCTGTACATCCCTGGCCGCAACGCCGCCAACGTCGCCACGACCGGCGCGCTGCTGCGGGACATGGGCTGGGACGTGCGGGGGCCGGATGTGACAGCGCCCTTTGTGGCGCTGCCTTTTGCGGCCCAGCTGGAGGTGGTGGCGGGCCACTGCGCCGCGCTCGGACCCGGCGCGCCCGTGGTGGCCAAATCCTACGGCGCGTACGTGCTGCTGCACGTGCTGCTGGCGCACGGCGGCCCGGATCCCATCGCCAACCCGGTGCTGCTGTTTTGCCCGGTCATGGGCGCGGGCATCGCCCGCGTGGGGCGGGGCATGGTGGGCAGCCTGCCGCCGCGCGCCCGGGTCTTGCTCCAGGCCGCGCGGGCCGGGCGCTACCCGTGTTTCGCGCGCCTGGAGATCCATATCGGCGACCAGGACGTGTGCGCGGAGCAGGCGCGGACGTTCGCCGCGCATGTGGCCGGGGCCGCCCGCCACCTGGCGCCCGGCGTGGCGCACGGCCTGGGAGCCGCCTACGAGCGGGAGGCGCTGCGGCGTTTTTTGCCCTGACCGCGACAGGCGCGCGGGCAAAGCGCAGGGCTTTGGAACCGTGTGCGTCCTACGCTTTTTCCCCAAGGCGGGGTAGACGGGATCGTGGAAGCGCCCTCCACCAAACCGGCGCGGGCTGGCGGGCCACCCGGTCCCCCACCCCGCGCCGCAAACAATAGCCGTCGCCGGGGCGGGACGGTGCGGTATCCGCCGGGCGGCGGCCCGGCCCCGTTCTCCCCCCTGCGCTCCTCCTCCTTTAGCCCCCCCCTCCCCTTGCCTCCTGCCGTGGTGGACCAGAGAAGTGCATCACGGGTGTTGACCAAAGATGCACAGTATTGTAGCCTCAACTTGTCTGATGAGTGGATGACCCAACGAGTTGCGGGCAGGGTTCCAGGCGGAGCCGGCGTCAAGGCGCGGCATAACGGCAAGCGAGGGAGCTACATGGGCGTGAAACCGATCAGGAAAGTCCGGCTCTCCGAAAGCGTGGTCGATGCCATCAAGCAGATGATCGTTGACCAGGGCTTTGGGCCGGGCGACAAATTCTATTCCGAAAACGAACTCACCGCCAAACTCCAGGTCAGCCGCTCCTCCATCCGCGAGGCCGTGCGCATCCTCGAGGTCTCGGGCCAGATCACGGTCAAGCACGGCAAGGGCATTTTCATCGTGGATCCCGCCACGCCCCGGTTCGCCGCGTTCGTGGACTGGCTCAAGGACAACGAGCAGTCCATCCAGGAGCATTTCGAGGTGCGCCTCATCATCGAGCCGCAGACCGCCTGGCTTGCCGCGCAGAGCGCCACGCCCGACGAGTTGGCCAGGCTGGAGGAGGCGCATGAGAAATTCGTGGAAAACGCCAAGCGCGGCCTGTCCGCCGAAACCATCCAATGCGACCGCGATTTCCACAAGCTTCTGGCCAAGGCCACGCACAACAAGATTCTCTTCGCCCTGACCAAGTCCATGGCCACCTCCCTGCTCGACGGCTGGATTTCCAGCTTCCATACCCCGGGCCGCATGGACAAGACCGTGCGCGAGCACGGCCTCATCCTGCAGGCGGTCAAGCACGGCGACGCCGAGGCGGCCAAGGCGCACATGACCACCCATCTGGCCAACGCCATCCGGGACATCAAGTCCTCCATGCAGTGACAACGGCCCAACGGCCACGGAGACCCCATGCTGCGCATCACCACGCTCGTTGAAAATTCCCAAGGCGAACACAAGGGGCTCATCCATGAGCATGGGCTGTGCTTCCACATCGAGGTGAACGGGCACTGTCTGCTCTTCGACACCGGCCAGACCGACGCGCTCATCCGCAACGCGGCCCAACTGCGCATCGATCTGGGCGCGGTGCGCCAGGTGGCGCTCAGCCACGGCCACTACGACCATTCCGGCGGCCTGCGCTCCCTGGCGGCCTGGGTGTCCGGGTTCGAGGTGGTCACGGGGCAGGGCTTTTTCAACGAGAAATACGGCGCGCTGGGTCCAGCCCACGAATATCTGGGCAACGACTTCGACGCGCCGTGGCTCGCGGACAACGGCCTGGCCCACACCACGCTGGCCGCCCCGGTGCGCGAGCTTGCGCCCGGTCTCTTCGCCCTGACCGATTTCCCCCGGGTCCACGCCGACGAGCGGGTCAATCCCCGCTTCGTGCTGCGCGTGGACGGCTGGTTCGTGCCGGACCGATTCGACGACGAGATCATGCTGGCCGTGGACACGCCCAAGGGGCTGGTCGCGGTGCTGGGCTGCTCGCATCCGGGGGTGAAGAACATGCTCGACGCGGCCACGCAGCGGCTTGGCAAGGAGATATATGCGGTCATCGGGGGCACCCATCTTGTGGAGGCCTCGCAGGACAGCCTGACCCTGACGCTGGACTACCTGACGCGGAAGGACATCCGCGTGATCGGGGTGTCCCACTGCACGGGCGTTCCGGCCATGGACAGGCTGCAGGCGTTTGCGGGCAGATATTACCACAACCGGACCGGAACCGCCCTGTTCATCGAATAGGGCGCGGATAAAGAGATGTTCAGGCCGTGGGGAAATCCTTTTTCACGGCGCAACACTAGGACCAGACACAGGAGGGTATGCGAGATGTTGATGCGGAAAACGATGCTTGGATTGATGGTCTTGGCGCTGGCGGCGCTGGTTGTCGCGCCGATCAGCAACGTGGCCCAGGCCGCCGACAAACCCATTGTCTGGAAGTCCTCGGGCCATGGCCCGGCTTCCGACCCGTCCCAGATCTACCACGACAAACTGTGCAACGCGATCACCGAGGCCTCGGGCGGCCGCCTGGTGGTCAAGCCCTTTGTGGGCGGCTCCATCGTGCCCGCGTACAAGGAACTGGACGCCGTTGACCAGAACGTGCTCCAGCTGTGCTACACCTGCCCCATGTACAATCTGGACAAGTGGAAGGCCGCCGGCCTCATCAGCTCGCGTCCGGGCGGCCTGCCGGGCGAAGCCCTGCGCACCTGGTTCGACTTTGGCGGCGGCGCGGACCTGATGAACAAGATGATGGAAGGCTACAATGTCATGACCTTCCCCGGCGCGCTGTCCCCCCTGCCGGAAGAGGTGTTCTTCCATTCCAAGAAGAAGCTTGACAGCCTGGCGGACATCAAGGGTCTCAAGGCCCGTTGCATGGGCGACGGCGGCGAAATCCTGAAGCGCATGGGCGCGGCCACGGTCATCATCCCCGGCGGCGAGCTGTATGAAGCCATGCAGCGCGGCACCATCGACGCCTTCGAGTATTCCACCCTGGCCTCCAACTGGAACATGCACTTCAATGAAGTGGCTCCCTATGTGTACCTGTCCCCCACCCGCGCGCCCAGCGATCCGCAGGTGTTCTTCGTGAACAAGGACGCGTGGGCCAAGCTGCCCGCCGACCTGAAGGCCATTGTGCAGCAGGCCGTGGCCAAGTTCTCCCAGGAGCAGCATGAGTACCTGGTGTACGAGTCCGTGAAGGCCGTGGACAAGTTCCGCGCCGCGGGCAACCAGGTGCTGCGCGTTCCCAAGGACATCGACGAAGCCCTGACCGCCGAGGCCAACAAGTTCTACGAGGAAAAGTCCAAGTCCGAGTCGCCGATCTTTGGCGAGATCTACAATTCCATGAAGGCCTTTGGCGAAGCGTACAACGCCATCAAGTAAGGCCTTGAACGGCAAGGAGAAAAGCATGTCCATATTACTGAAACTGCCACGATTTATAGATCGCCTGAGCGTGGGAGCGGGAGCTTTGGGAAAGTGGTTTGCTTTTCTCCTTGTCCTCGTGGGCTCGTATGAGACCATCTCCCGGCATTTCTTCGGCGCGCCCACCATCTGGGCCTATGACTCGCTGTGCATGGCGGGCGGCGTGACCTACCTGCTCGGCGCGTCCTACACCCACCTGCGCGACTCGCACACGCGGGTGGACATCATCTACAGCCACCTGTCCCCCCGCGCGCGTGCGGTGATGGACATCGTCTGCTCCCTGATTTTCTTTTTCCCGCTCATGGGCGTCATGCTCAAGCTGTCCATCGACTGGGCCTTCCGGGCATGGAAGATCAATGAAGTCATGTTCAACAGCTTCTGGTATCCGCCCGCCGCGCCATACCGCACGGTGTTCGCCATCGGGCTTCTGCTGCTCGTGCTTCAGGGCGTGGCCAAGCTCATCAGGGACGTTCACTTTTTGGTAAGGGGGAAGGAAATTGATTGATCTCAGCCCGGAAACCGTAGCCTTCCTCATGCTGGGAGGTGTCTTCTTCCTTGTCCTGACCGGATTTCCCATCGCCTTCGTCATTGGCAGCGTGGCCTTTTTCGTGGGCATCATCGAGTTCGGTCCCCATACGACCTTCCACATCCTTTACAACCGGTTCTACGACCTGTCCCTGAACTATCCCTACCTGGCGGTGCCGCTGTTCACCTTCATGGGCGTGGTGCTGCAACATTCGGGGATAACGAAAGATTTGTACCAGAGCCTGTACGAGGCCTTGGGACGGCTCAAGGGCGGCCTGCTGCTGGTGACGATCATCTTCGGCACCATCCTGGCCGCGTGCCTGGGCGTCATCGCCGCGTCGGTGACCATCCTCACGCTCATCGCGCTCAACCCCATGATCCAGCGGGGCTACGACAAATCCCTGGCCGCGGGCACCATCGTGGCCACGGGCACGCTCGGCATCCTCATCCCGCCCAGCATCATGCTCGTGGTCTACGGCCCGCAGGCGGGCCTTTCCATCGGCCAGATGTTCATGGGCGCGGTGTTCCCGGGGCTCATCCTGTCGTTTTTGTACATCGCCTACGTGACGGTGCGCTGCCACCTCAATCCGGCGCTGGGGCCGTCCATCCCGGCGGACCAGATGACACCCTTCACCTTTGGCAAGCTCCTGGGCCTGCTCAGGTCGCTGGTGCCGCCGGTGGCGCTCATGGCCGCCGTGCTGGGCACCATCTTCGCGGGCATCTCGCCGCCCACCGAGGCCGCCGCCGTGGGGTGCCTGGCCTCCATCCTGCTCGCGGTCTTCTACCGCAAGTTCAGCTGGGGACTCATCAGGCACGCCTCCATCGAGACCCTGCGCGTCAGCTCCTTCGTGGTCATGATCGCGGCGCTGTGCTACGCCTTTGTGGGCATCTTCATGAACGCGGGCTCGGGCGACGTGGTGGCCGACGTCATCATGTCCGTACCGGGCGGCCGCTGGGCCTCCTTCGCCATGATTATGTTCATCGTGTTCCTGCTCGGCCTGTTCATCGAGTGGATCGGCATCGTGTTCATCATCGTGCCCATCTTCACGCCCATTCTCACGGACCTGGGCTTCAACCCCCTGTGGGCGGGCATGATGATCTGCATCAACCTGCAGATGGCCTTCCAGACGCCGCCCATGGCCATGTCCATCTTCGTGCTCAAGGGCACCGCGCCCAAGGAGGCGGGGCTGACCATGGCCGACATCATACGGGGCGTCATTCCCTTTGTGTGCATCATCATGTTCACCCTGACCCTGTGCACCATCTTCCCGGAGATCATCACCTGGCTGCCGGAGAAGATGATCGGCCCGTCGGTCTAGGCCATGGACAGGGAAAAGGGCGCGATGTAACAATGCCTCAACAACAACCGCATGCAGCACCACACGCGGGCCGCCGCCCCGGCAAGGGCGCGGCGGCCCGTGCGGTTTGCGCCGCCATGCCGCCTGTGCGGCCATCCGCCGCCAAGGGGGGTCATCATGCCATTTCATGACGCCGCCGCGCACCTTGACGCCATCTTCAGGGCGGGCCTGCAACGGGTCGATCCGTACCGGATGATCCTGGACCATGTCCGCCTGGAAGACGGACGCCTGATCGTGGACATGGAAACCGAGCGCCACGCCATCGATCTCGCGCCGTACGCGCGGATCTTCATCCTGGGCACGGGCAAGGCCACGGCGCCCATGGCCCGCGCCTTCGAGGCCATCCTTGGCGAGCGCATCACCAAGGGGCTCATCGTGGTCAAGTACGGCCACACCGCGCCGCTGGAACGGGTGGCGGTCATGGAGTCCGCCCATCCCGTGCCGGACGAGCGGGGCGTGGCGGGCGCGCGGGCGCTGCTCGACCTGGCCCACGAGGCGGACGCCGCCACGCTGGTTATCACCCTGGTTTCGGGCGGCGGCTCGGCGCTGGTGCCCGCGCCCATCCGCTACACCCTGGACGGCCAGGAAACCGTGCTGACCCTGGAGGACAAGCAGGGCGTGACCCGTGCGCTGCTGCGCTGCGGGGCGAACATCAACGAGATCAACTGCATCCGCAAGCACCTGTCCGGACTCAAGGGCGGGCGGCTGTTGCAGCACATCGCCCCGGCCCGCAGCGTCAACTTCATCCTCTCGGACGTGATCGGCGACGATCTGAGCAGCATCGCTTCGGGCCTCACCGCGCCCGATCCCACGACCTTCGCCGACGCCCTGGGCATCATCGAAAAGTACGGCATCGCGGGCGAGATCAGCGAGGCCGTGCTGGCCACGCTGCAACGCGGCCTGGAGGGCCGGATTCCCGAAACCCTCAAGAAGGACGCGGCGGAAGCGGCGCTGACCACCAATATTCTTTTGGGCACCAACACCACGGCCCTGGCCGCCGCGGGCGAAATGGCCGAGAGTCTGGGCTACAACCTGGTCTGCCTGACCTCGCGCATCACGGGCGACGCGGGCGAGGTGGCCAGGATGCTGGCCGCCGTGGCCGCCGACACGGCAACCGCCGAGATGCTGGCCAGGAAGCCGTGCTGCATCCTGTCGGGCGGCGAACCCGTGGTGCATGTGACGGGGTCCGGCAAGGGCGGCCGCAACCAGGAAATGGCGCTGGTCTTTTTGGCCGAGATCGAAAAGCGGCCCGACCTGTTCGGCGACGTGGCCTTTCTGGCCGCGTCCACGGACGGCAACGACGGCCCCACGGACGCGGCGGGCGCGTTCGCCTCGCTGGCGGTGCTGGCCGAGGCGGCCCAGGCCGGGCTGTCCTTGCGGGCGTTTTTGCGCGACAACGACTCCTACCACTTTTTCGACGCCATAGGCCGCCTGTACAAGACCGGCCCCACCAACACCAACGTCTGCGACCTGCACATCATCCTGGTGCGCTAGCGCATTTTTGCATTGCAACAATGCGAGGATTTGAAATAATGAAGCATTATTTCAACAAAATGCATAAGAGCATTTAATCTTTTTCACAGTTGAGATGCTCTGGCGCCGCGCCGGGGAGGCGGCGATTGCCGCCCCCGCCGACTCTTGACACCCCCTGCCGCTTTGCGCGGCAGGGGGTGTCGTGGTGTGTGGAGGTGGGGGGCAGCGGCGGGCCACCGGAGGACGTGCGACAAAATGCGAAAAAATGACAAAAAAGAGAAATAAAACGAAATATATTTTACAAAACAGTGAAAAAGCGTGGTGACGTTTTTGTGGCGGGAGGGGCGGCCATTGTGGTCATAAAATTTACGCCAATGGAACAGGCGCGTTGCCTGCTGGCAATGTATCATGCCGTGGATGTGGCACACGATTTGAAGAGAAGGGAGGCACAGTGGGAACATGCGATAAGCGTCTGGGGGGACAACGACACGAATCATGGCTCGATGACAACGCAAGTCGGATAAATACCGCGCAACTATTAGTGGTATAGAACACCAACAGGTTGCTCATAAAAATATCCGCAGCCACAGATACATACGTATCAGATTCTTTTTGCGTTGCCAAAGTCGTACCATTTTGTCGGCTTCTCCCCGTACATCTGCAATAGTGTAGGTACATCTATCTATCGAGTGCAAAACAAGGGCGAGGTGCTCTCGTCCCTTGTGGTAGTGAGTCCATACATACAGAAAGGGAGAGCCCGTCATGAAAAGAAGAGAGTTCCTCACCAAGGGCGGTGTGGCCGCCACCGCCGCCGTGGCCGCCGCCGCAGTCAACGCCCCGTTCGTGCACGCGTCCAAGAAGACCACCATCCGCTGGCGCTTGCAGACCTATGCCGGTCCCGCGCTGGCCGAACACGTCATCAAGCCCCAGATCGAGGCATTCAACAAGATCGCCGACAACGAAATGGTCATCGAGCTGTACAACGCGGACCAACTCGTGCCCACGCCCGAGCTGTTCCGCGCCATGCAGCGCGGCACCATCGACGCGGTGCAGAGCGACGACGACTCCATCGCCGCGCCGGTCGACGTCTCCGTGTTCGCGGCCTATTTCCCCTTTGGCACCCGCTATTCCCTGGACGTGCCCACCCTGTTCCACAAGTACGGCCTCAACGAGATCTGGGAAGAGGCGTACAGCGAAGTCAAGGGCGTGACCTGGCTGGGCGCGGGCTCCTGGGATCCCTGCAACTTCGCCACCAAGATGCCCATCAAGTCCCTGGCCGACCTGAAGGGCAAGCGCGTGTTCACCTTCCCCACGGGCGGCAAGTTCATGCAGCGCTTCGGCGTGGTGCCCGTCACCCTGCCCTGGGAGGACGTGGAAGTGGCCCTGCAAACCGGCGAGCTGGACGGCATCGCCTGGTCCGGCATCACCGAGGACTACACCGTGGGCTGGGCCAACGTCACCAAATACTACCTCACCAACAACATCTCCGGCGCCTGGATCGGCTCCTACTTTGCCAACGAGGACAAGTGGGCCGAGGTGCCGGACCGCTTGAAGACCCTGTTCAAGGTCACCATGGACAGCTCCAACTACTACCGCCAGTGGTGGTACTGGTGGGGCGAGGCCCACTACCGCGCCACGGGCGGCAAGCTGGAGCTGACCACCATCCCCGAGGCGGAATGGGACACGGTCGAACAGGAAGCGCTCAAGTACTGGGACGAGATCGCGGCCACCAGCCCCCGCTGCGCCAAGGTCGTCAAGATCCTCAAGGAATACAGCGCGATCATGAAAAAGGCCGGCAAGCCCTACCGTTACGCCTAAATCGTGAGCGGGGTTTCCCCGCAACGAACCGACAGACGTCCCGCCGTGTCCCGGCCCCGCCTGCGCGGGGCCGGGCGCGGCTTTCCCCACCGGCCCTCCGACACGGCGGGCCGGACGGGAATGGTGCGGCGCAGCCGCCGGAGCGCGCCGTTACGCTGTTCGCACTCCGAGAAATACCGAGAGAGGTGTCTCTTGTTCAAGGCATTGGTAACATACACGCGTTATGTGGACGCCACCAACCGGTTGGTGGGCAAGGGCGCCATGTACCTGGTGTTCGTGATGATGGCGATCCTGCTCTACGCCTCATTCTCGCGCACGATGCTCAACTCCCCGGTCATCTGGGCCGTGGAGATGGCGCAGTTCACCATGGCCGCCTACTATCTGCTGGGCGGCGGCTATTCCATCATCCTGCGCGGCCACGTGCGCATGGACGTGCTCTACAGCACATGGAGCCCCCGCACGCGGGCCATCGTGGATTCGTTCACGGCGGTCATCCTGCTGTTCTACCTGGTGCTGCTGCTCTACGGCGGCATTTCTAGCACCGCGTATTCCCTGGAGTACAGCCAGAAAAACTATTCCGCCTGGGCGCCGCCCCTTTCCCCCATCAAAATAACCATGGTCATCGGCATTATCCTGATGCTGCTGCAATGCATATCCCGCCTCATCAAGGACATAGCGCGCGCCCGGGGGGTCGATATGTTGCAAACCTTTGGAGACGTACTGCCATGAGCCATGAAATGATCGCCCTGACCATGTGTATGACCCTCATGGTCCTGCTGCTCACCGGGCAGCGCGTTTTCGGCGTTGTGGGTTTTGTGGGCGCGGCCGCCTCGCTCTTCCTGTGGGGCGACGGCGGCGCGGAAATGCCCTTCAACGCGAGCATGGTGCTCCTCAACTGGTTTCCGCTGCTCACGCTGCCGCTGTTCATCTTCATGGGCTACATGCTGTCCGAGTCGGGCATCGCCAACGACCTGTACAAGATGTTCCACGTGTGGATGGGGCCGCTCAACGGCGGCCTGGCCATTGGCACCGTGGTGCTCATGGTGGCCATTTCGGCCATGAACGGCCTGTCCGTGGCGGGCATGGCCATCGGCACCAGCATCGCCCTGCCCGAAATGCTCAAGCGAGGGTACAACAAGCGCATGATAACGGGGGTCATCCAGGCCGGCAGTTCGCTCGGCATCATGGTGCCCCCCAGCATCGTGCTCGTGCTCTATGGCATGATCGCGCGCCAGCCGGTCAGCCAGTTGTGGATGGCGGGCGTGTTCCCCGGCCTGCTGCTCGCGGCGCTGTTCATCGGCTACATCGTGATCCGCTGCCATTTCCGCAAGGATCTCGGTCCGGCCCTGTCCAAGGACGAGCGCGCCGGCTATTCCATGGGCGAAAAGCTCGCCCTGCTGCGCGCGGGCATCGTGCCGCTGGTCATCATCTTCACCGTGACCGGCCTGTTCATGATCGGCGTGACCAGCCTGGTGGAAAGCTCCGCCGTGGGCGCGGCGGCCGCCACGCTGGCGGCCATCGCCAAGAGGCGGCTCACCCGCACCGTGCTGGACGACGCCCTGCACAAGACCCTGTCCGTGAGCTGCATGTTCATGTGGATCATCCTGGCGGCCCTGTGCTATGGCGCGGTGTTCGACGGCCTGGGCGCGGTGCACGCCATCGAGATCCTGTTCCTGGACAAGTGGGGGCTTTCGCCCTGGGGCGTGCTCATCATGATGCAGATCTCCTACATCATCATGGGCATGTTCCTGGATGACACGGCCATGCTGGTCATTGTGGCGCCGTTGTACATCCCGCTCATCATCACCCTGGGCTTCAACCCCATCTGGTACGGCGTGCTGTACACCGTCACCTGCCAGATCGCGTACATGACCCCGCCTTTTGGCTACAACCTCTTCCTCATGAAGGCCATGGCCCCCAAGGAGATCGAACTGGTGGACATCTACAAGTCCATTGTCCCCTTTGTGGCGCTCATGGTGCTCGGGCTCGGCATCATCATGGCCTTCCCGGACATCGCGTTGTACCTGCCGCAGGCGTATTACGGCAACTAGCGGAGGGCGGCCTTGCGCCGCCATGAGTGGACTGGGCGGCTTGCGCCGCCGCCCGTCCGCGACATATGGTGAACGGCGCCGGGCGCGGCCCACGCGTCCGGCCATCACACGGGGAGGGGCACGGCAATGACTACGACCGGTTCAGGCACGGGGAGGTCCGGCGCACGGGGCATGACCCTGCGCGAGCTGCTGGCCAAGGCGTCGCCCCCGCGCTCGGGCGATGTGCTGGCGGGCGTGGCGGCGGCCACCGAGGCCGAGCGCGTGCGCGCCCAGATGGCCCTGGCCGACGTGCCGCTCACCCGGTTCCTCGACGAATGCGTCATCCCCTACGAGGACGACGAGGTCACCCGGCTCATCATCGACAGCCACGACGCCGCAGCCTTTGCCCCGGTGCGCTCGTTCACCGTGGGCGGGCTGCGCGACTGGCTGCTCACCGACGCGGCCTCCACCAAGGCGCTGGCCGCCCTGGCGACCGGCCTCACGCCCGAGATGGCCGCCGCCGTGTCCAAGCTCATGCGCGTGCAGGATCTCATCCTGGTGGCGTCCAAATGCCGCGTGGTCACGCGGTTCCGCAACACCATCGGGCTGCCGGGACGCTTTTCCGTGCGCCTGCAACCCAACCATCCCACCGACGACCTCAAGGGCATCGCCGCCTCCACCCTCGACGGCCTGTGCTACGGCTGCGGCGACGCGGTCATCGGCATCAACCCGGCCACGGACAGCGTGGACAACATCGTGCGCCTCCTGTGGATGCTCGACGGCATCATCACCCGGCACCAGATCCCCACCCAGAGCTGCGTGCTGACCCACGTCACCACCACCATGGAGGCCATCCGGCGCGGCGCGCCCGTGGATCTGTGCTTCCAGTCCATAGCGGGCACCGAGCGGGCCAACGCCAGCTTTGGCGTCACCCTGGACCTGTTGGCCGAGGCGCACGAGGCCACCCTGGCCCTGGGCCGGGGCACGGTGGGCGACAACGTCATGTATTTCGAGACCGGCCAGGGCAGCGCCCTGTCGGCGGGCGCGCACCACGGCTGCGACCAGCAGACCATCGAGGCGCGCGCCTATGCCGTGGCGCGGCGTTTCCGCCCCCTGCTGGTGAACACGGTGGTGGGATTCATCGGGCCGGAATATCTGTACAACGGCAAGCAGATCCAGCGCGCCGGGCTGGAGGATCACTTGTGCGGCAAGCTGCTCGGCCTGCCCATGGGCGTGGACATCTGCTACACCAACCACGCCGAAGCGGACCAGGACGACATGGATACCCTGCTCACCCTGCTGGGCACGGCGGGCTGCAACTTTGTCATGGGCATCCCCGGCGCGGACGACATCATGCTCAACTACCAGTCCACCTCGTTCCACGACGCGGCCTACCTGCGCAAGCTCCTGGGCCGCGAGCCCGCGCCGGAGTTCGCGGCGTGGCTTGCGGCGCGGGGCATCATGGACGACGGGGGCAACCTGGTGCCCGTGCAGCCGGGGCACGGCCTGCTGGCCATTCCGGACCAGCTCGGCCTGCGCGATTAGAGCATCCTACCTTTGAAGAAGATGAGATGCTCTTATGTATTTTTTGAAATAATGCTGCATTATTTCAAGTCCTCGCATTGTTTCAATGCTAACATGCGCTAGTCAGTGAGGACAGCCATGGCCACCAACGACACGCCGGACACAGCCACCACCTCCCCCCACGTCACGCCCGACCCGTGGCGCGGTCTGACGCGCTTTACCGGCGCGCGCATCGGCCTGGGCCGGTGCGGATCGAGCCTGCCCCTGGCCGAAGTGCTGGCCTTCAAATTGGCCCACGCCCAGGCCCGCGACGCGGTGTGGCTGCCCTTTGACATGGACGCGGTGGAAGCGGGGCTGGCCGCGGCGGGACACCGCTGCCTGCGCCTGGCCAGCGCCGTGGCCGACCGGGGCGAATTCCTGACCCGGCCCGACATGGGCCGCACCTTGGCCGACACCTCCGCCGCGATCCTGCGCGGCGAACCCACGGGCTTCGACCTGTGCCTGGTGGTGGGCGACGGGCTCTCCGCCCGCGCCATCCACGAAAACGCGGTTCCCTTCATCACCCGCTTCGCTCCCCTGGCCCAAGCCGCCGGACTGCGCCTCGCGCCCGTCTGCCTGGTGGCCAACAGCCGCGTGGCCGTGGCCGACGCCATTGCCCAGGCGCTCGGCGCCACCATCGTCATCATGTGCATCGGCGAACGCCCCGGCCTCAGCTCGCCCAACTCCATGGGCCTGTACATGACCTACCACGCCGCGCCCGGCACCACCGACGAGGCGCGCAACTGCATCTCCAACGTGCGCAAGGGCGGCCTGGGCTTCGACGAGGCCGCGCAAAAACTCGCCTACCTCGTGGAAGAAGCGCTGCGCATCAAGGCGTCCGGCGTGCAACTCAAGGACAACATGCCCGCCAACCACCTGCCGTTCGGCCAGGCCACGCCCGTGCTGGACGTGTAACCGTATGGAGTGAAGATTTCGCGCTGGCGCGCGACCAGGGCGCTGCCCTGGACCCGGCAGGGGATGATCCCCTGCACCCCAGTAGGCGGATGAGGGGACGGGCAGGACTGATGATACGGCGCGATGAGGTTGGGAAGAGGTGTGGGTGACGGCGGTGGTGTGTGGTGGCCGGAAGGCGTGCGCGCGCCACAGTCCACTCTTTGAAGCAAGGGCCATTGGGGTCTGAAGGACGGGCGCGAAAAGCCGCCCGCCCTTCAGACCCCAATGGCCCTTCCAGCAAATGGTGAACTGCCCCCATTGGGGGGTGGCGACCCCTGCGAGGCTACCGCCCCAAACCCCGGTCCCCGGTGGTATAGGGGAGGAGGGAGGTCGGGCGGGCAAAGTCTGCGGCCTGGCCGGAATCCTTTCCCGCCCACTATAAGCGGCATTATGCCGCCCCCCCCCCCCCCCCCCCGGGGG
>JBFWMG010000029.1:0-48914 GCA_050251715.1 Desulfovibrionaceae bacterium
CCCCCCCCCCCCCCCCCCCCCCCCCCCCCCCCCCCCCCCCCCCCCCCCCCCCCCCCCCCCCCCCCCCCCCCCCCCCCCCCCCCCCCCCCCCCCCCCCCCCCCCCCCCCCCCCCCCCCCCCCCGGGCGGGGCGGCCGCGCCCGGCGCGGCCGCCCCGCAAGGGATGGAGGTTGGGAAGATGCTACAGCCGCTCGGACTTGGTTTCCCACTCTTCGATGGGTTGGTCCGCGTCGATCTCGTCCCAGCCGGTGAACATGGACTGCATGTGCGCGAAGATCGAGTGGCCGGTGGTGGTCATGTAGACGTGGACGATGAGGAACTGGAGCACCAGGAACGCGCCCAGCGTGTGCAGCAGTGCGATGCCCTCCAGGTTCCAGGTGATGCCCAGGGCGGGCCAGCTGTTGTAGTAGTACACCAGGAAGCCCGTGGCCATCTGGAAGGGCAACAGCACGGACACGATGCCCAGGTAGGTCAGGCGCTGGAGCGGGTTGTGCTTGGCGCGCAACGACTTGGGCACGGGATGGGGTTCGCCCTTGAAGATGCCGATGGCATAATAGCGCACCACGTCGATGAGCTTGTAGAAGGTGGGCACGTATTGCTTCCACTCGTTGGTGACGATCATCCAGAAGATGACGTAGGCGTAGAGCACGAGCCAGGCCCAGGCGCAGTACACGTGCAGGGTGTGCGCGGTCTCGAAGCCGAACAGGGTGTAGGTGCCGTGCATCTCGAAGCCCGTGAGCAGCAGCAGGATGATGAGCGTGCTCTGGAACCAGTGCCAGAACCGTTCAAACCGGGTGAAGAGATATATCCGCTTGGTGTTGGCCATGGTGTCAGCTCCTTGCGTTGCCGTTCTTGCGGGACAGGATGCGCAGTGCGCCGTGGCCCAGCACGCCGATGATCGAACCCACCACGATGAGCCAGCCAAAGCCGTCCAGCAGGGCCATGTGGTCGCGGCCCGGCATGTAGAACCCGGCCAGGTCGGCCAGGCGGCCGTCCTTGGCGTGGCATTCCACGCACGCCACCACGTTCTTCTTGGGCGCGACCATGTGGGTGATCTGGTAGAAGTACTCGGTCTTGGCAAAGCCGTATTCGCCGCTGTAGGGCAGGTCCATGGCCTGCATGCCCGCGGTGATGGCCTTGCCCCAGTCAAAGGACTTCCAGTAGGCGTTCTCGTCCTTGCCGAAGAGGTGCGGGTTGACGAAGGTGTTGTTCACAGAGTCGTAGGGCTGCGAGCCCCGGTGCACCTTGAAGGGGTAGATGCGCGAGTTGGGATCGTTGCGGCGGCCCTGGGGCTCGTTGATGCGCACCGGCTTCGAGGGGTCGATGGTGTCGGTGTACAGGACGTTGGTCAGGGTGCCGTTGAACCAGAGGTACTCGGGCGTGACGTTCTTTTCCCAGCGGAACTCGCCCTTGATGGTGGCGTAGGAATCCTTGCCGTACGGGCCTTCCACCACATAGGGCTTGCCGTCCTTCATCTGTCCGGCCTTGGACCAGTCCCAGTACATCTTGGTGGGCTTGACGCGGGCGAAGGTGGGGATGTGGCAGGACTGGCAGGCCACGATGTCGGTGTGGTCGTTGGCCTTGTGGCCGGGCTTGTGCGGCTTGTCCGTGTGGCAGGACTCGCAGGTGATGCGCTTGATGAGGTCGTTGTCGATGAGGCTTTGCCGGTCCGTGGCCGCCGGGGTCTTGTAGCAGCGGCCCGCGACCTTGTGCGCCTCGGTGGTGTGGCAGCGCACGCAGTCGAAATTCGCGCCCTCGGCGTTCATGTGCACGTCCAGGTCGCGGCTGGGATTCATGAGCGAGGAGTCGAGGTCGCCGTGCTTCACGCCGTCGCCGCCGCCGCCGAAGAAGTGGCACACGCCGCAGTTGTTGCGGTTGGGACGTCCCACGCTCTGGGCCACGCGGTTCCAGTCGGGCGGGTAGTACATCTTGCCGTTGCCGGGAAACTTGGTGGCTTCCTTCACCGGGTTGCCCGCGCCGGCCGGGAACTTCTTGTAGGTGCCGGTCTGGTCGTGGCACACAAGGCAGTCCACGTTTTCCTGCGAGGTGAAGTCAAAGGTCTTGCTGTCCTTCCAGCCGTAGCCCGCGTGGCATGAGGTGCAGCGCGGCTCGTTGGAGGCGATGCCGATACAGAAGTTGTTGAGGGACAATCCGGCCTTGCCGAGCTTCTGCTCCGGGTCCGCCGGACACTTCCAGGTCCAGTGGATGGTCTTGTGGAACTGGACCGCCGCCTCGTTGTGGCAGGTGAGGCAGGCCTTGGTCACTTCCGGTCCGGAGGTGAATTCCTGCTGCAGGACGGGATGCTTCGAGTGGTCGGCGGTTATCCAGCGCTTGGGCATCTGCACGACCTTGCGGGCCTCCGCCGCGCCGTAGGTCTTGTACATGTCCGTTGCCTGGTCGGCCTGCGCCGCCAGGGCGGGCCGTGGCAGCGCCGCCCACAAGAAGAGCATCAGCGCAAGGAACGCCCATCTTCCCAATGTCTTCATCATCTCCAACCCCCTTGGTCGCGTTGCGATGTTCACGTGTTGCCCGGCATCAGTCGGCATGCCGCATGGTTTTATATTTACCCATACCATAAGCGGGTTATTTTGCCACTTTTTTGAACGATTTTCGCAAACCCCAGGCAACCAGGGCGGCCACGCCCCATGCGAGCACAAGGCCCAGATGCGTCCAATCCACCAGCATGGTCAGCGTCGGTCCCCAGTGAAGGCCGGGCAGGTTCTTGGCCACGCGCATGAGTCCGGTCAGCACGAGCCCCGCGATGCACGCCGCGCGCACCAGGGCATAGGGCGCCAGGGCCGGGCGGCTGGCGAGATATCGGGCCAGGGCATAGGCGGCCAGGAACAGGAAGAGCGTGGCCGCCGCATAGTGCAGGGCCAGGGTGGTATAGAATTGGGCCAGCCAGCCCAGGCCGGGCAGGTCCGCGATGTAGTAGCGCTTGAAGATGGGCATCTGGGCAAAGCCGGTGAGCGCCAGAAAGGCGGTGGCCAGCCCGAACAGCCGCGCCTGGAGCGGGGTGAGGATGCGGCTAGGCGTCATGGCGATCCTCCGGCGCGGCGGCCTGCCGGGCGGCCTGGGCATCGCGCGACGCGCTGCGCACGGCCTTGAGCACGCCCGCCACCAGTCCGGCAAAGGGGGCCACGAACACGGCCTTGGCCAGCTTTTCCTCGGTGGCCAGCATGTGCGGCACAGGGGCGAGGCCGGGCTTGCCCGGTCCCAGATCCTTGGCCTTGGCCAGGGCCGCGTCCATGGCCTCGAAGGGCACGGGTGAGACATAGATGGTGTTGGTGCCGCCGTTCTCGGTTTCCCCGTACAGGTAGCCGTTCATGTCCTTGGCCAGGGCGTGGGCGTGGGCCACCATGGCGCTGCGCGGGCCGATGGCCTGCACCTCGTTGGGACAGGCCTCGATGCAGGCCGGGACGCCGCCCTGGGCCAGGCGGTCGTGGCAGCGGTCGCACTTGTACATGACGCCGTTGCCCGCGAGCGAGGGCAGGATGTCCAGGTACAGGCCCACGCCGGTCTGGCGCTGGGGGATGTGCCAGGGGCAGACCGTGCGGCACTTGGCCCCGCCCAGGCAGATGTCCGCGTCGATGCGCACGATGCCCGTGGCTTCCTTGCGCGCCGCGCCCCAGGGGCACAGGTCCGCGCAGGGCGGGTTGACGCAGTGCAGGCAGCGGCGCGGGATGTTGATTGCGTGGGTCTCGCCCGCGTGCTCCACCTCGCAGCTCTGGATGTACAGCCAGTTGTAGGGGGTGAGGCGGTCGTCCACGTCGCGCGCGGCGGACCAGTCCTCGGCCTTGACCCGGGGCGGGTACATGCGCGGGAAGGGCTTGTGGGGTTCCGGGAACTTGTGGCCATTGGCCTCGTGGCAGGCCTCGACGCAGGCGCCGCAGCCGATGCAGCGGCTCAGGTCGAGCACGGTGACCAGCTCTTCGGCCTGACCGCGGGACGGGGCGGACTGGGCCGCCAGGGCCGCGCCGGGCAAGGCCAGGGCCGCGCCGCCCAGGCCGAGCGCGCCCAAAAAGGCGCGGCGGCTCATTGCGTCGTTGCGAGGGGGCGTGGGGGCCGGTGCATGCGTCTTGATGGTGTTGGACATGGTTCTCCCATTGGTCTTGCCAGGGTATGAGCAGATTCCATGCCGTTTGAACATGCGGGTTGTTTTGGTATGTAATTAACTGTCATACATGACTGAATATGGGTACCGGCAGGGTGGGCTTGCCAGATGTGCCTTTGTCGATTATTTAGACATATGTTGCGACATATGTCGAAAAACACAGCAGTTGCCGCACAGGGGCGCCCATGCATGCCAACGAGACAGACAAGTATTTGAAAAAAATCATCGATACCATGAGTGACGGCCTGTTCCTGGTGGGACCGGACGGAGCCATCCGCATGGTCAACCCGGCCCTGGAGCGGCTGACGGGGTACAAGGCATCGGAACTATTGGGCAAGCCGTGCACCGTATTCCGCTGCGACGTGTGCGAGATTTCGCGGCGCAAGGGCGGCGACCACTGGTGCAACCTGTTCGACTCGCGCTCGGAGCACAGGCGGCGCTGCCGCATCATACGCAAGGACGGCAGTTCCGTGCCCGTGTACAAGAACGCCTCCCTGTTGCTGGAAGGCGGCAAGGTGCTGGCCGCCGTGGAAACGCTGTCCGACATCTCGGAACTGGAAAAGCGCGACGCCACCATCCGCGAGCTGTCGCGCCTGCTGGACATCGACACCGGATTCCACGGCATGATCGGCAAGTCGCCCGCCATGCTGCGCGTGTTCGACCTCATCGAGAAGGCGGCGGACAGCGACGCGCCGGTCATCATCCACGGCGAGTCGGGCACGGGCAAGGAACTGGCCGCGCACGCGGTCCATTCGCTGGGGCCGCGCGGCGGCGGGCCGTACATCCAGCTCAACTGCGCCGCGCTGAACGAGGCGCTGCTGGAAAGCGAGCTGTTCGGCCACGTGAAGGGCGCGTTCACGGGCGCGGTGCGGCACCGGCTGGGGCGGTTCGAGGCCGCGCACGGCGGCAGCCTCTTTCTCGACGAAATCGGCGACGTGCCGTTGTCCATCCAGGTCAAGCTGCTGCGCGTGCTGGAAACCAAGACCGTGGAACGCGTGGGCGACCACCGCCCCATCAACGTGAACGTGCGCATCATCTCGGCCACCAACCGCGACCTGTCCGCCCTGGTGCGCCAGGACCGCTTCCGCGAAGACCTGCTGTTCCGCATCAACGCCATCCCCGTGCACCTGCCGCCCCTGCGCGCGCGCAAGGAGGACATCCCGCTGCTGGTCAACGCCTTTATCCGCGCCATCAGGGGTGCGCGCGGCAAGGACATCAGCGGCCTGTCGCCCGAGGCCATGGCCCTGTGCATGGCCCACGACTGGCCGGGCAACGTGCGCGAGCTGCGCAGCGCCCTGGAATTCGCCTTTGTGCTGGCGGACCAGGGGCCGATCCTGCCCGAACACCTGCCGCCCGCCGTGGGACGGGGAGGCAGGGGCGGTTGCGGCTCCGCCGCCGGGCCTCTTGGGCGCGGGCAGGGCTCTGCCGGAATGATAGCGGGGAGCGAGCCTGGAGCGGTGGGCGCGCCGGGCCATGGTGGCCATGGTGGCCATGGTGGCCATGGTGGCCATGGTGGGATGACGGATGCGACCGGTGCGGGACAAGACGGCGTTGGCTCGGGCAGCGCGCAGGGCGAGGTGTTTGGACGGCGGCGCGAGCGGGACGAGCTGCTGGCCGCGTTGCGCATGGCCGGGGGCAACAAGTCCGGGGCGGCGCGGCTCCTGGGCGTGCACCGGGGCACGGTCATCAATCGCATGCGCAAGCATGGCATCGAGCTGCGCAAGGACGTGCGGGGGTAGGCAGGGCGGCCCTGCCGCGCCGCCCTGGCGACCGGGACATCGGGAGGCGCAGGCGGAGCTGGCTGCGGCGGGCGGCGTCCTTGCGTGCACGGCAAACCCGGTGGACGGGCAGGCGTGGGCCGCGTGTATTTTGGGGGTCGGACCTGGCCGTTGGGTCCGGAGCGGGGGCGGACGGGGCCGGGCGGGACAACGGCAGGGGGCGCTGTGGGGGTCATTATTCGTAACATTCAGGTATGGCGAGGCTTTTTGACGGTAAAAAAATCTTTTGTGCCGTGCTAAAAAAGGACTTGTCATTTGTATCGGGACGGTATAAACGGTCACTTCCTGCTTCGGCGGGAGTTTCTTTGAAAGGGTAGTGCAGCGACAGTTGACTTTTGTTCAACCAGCGCATAGAGAGACGCCTCTTTGGGGCGGTTAGCTCAGCTGGGAGAGCATCGGCCTTACAAGCCGAGGGTCGCAGGTTCGAGCCCTGCACCGCCCACCATACGCGGAGCCGTAGTTAAGTCGGTTATAACGCCGGCCTGTCACGCCGGAGGCCGTGGGTTCGAGTCCCATCGGCTCCGCCAGAAAGACCAAGGGGTTACATCGTAAGATGTAACCCCTTTTTCGTTTGGGTCGGTAATCAGGTAGAGAGACGGCCTGGGTATGCCCCGCTATTTGTCCAAATGCGTGGCGAGTTCCCGTCAACGTTCGTCGGGAGCTTCCCTTGGAGGTGTTTTACCCTGAAGTTAGCGCATCTTCACTTTGAAAAAGATGCGATGCTCGTATGCATTTCGTTGCAATAATGCTTCATTATTTCAAATTCTCGCATTGGTTCAATGCTAAAATACGCTAGACGCCAGCTCCACGTCCCATGGGCGGATGCCGGGGCCAGGTTTTGGGGAGAACCGAGGGGTCAGGATGCGGCGTTGCGGATGAAATGCACGGCGGCGGGATCAAACCCCAGGGTGACCGGCGCGCCCTCCGCAATGGCGGGATCCAGCGCCTGGCGGTGCTCCAGCCGGGCCGTGAAGGTCGCGTCGTCACAGCGCACCGTGGCCGTCCAGCTGAAGCCCTGGCGGCTGATGGCGCCGACCGTGCCCGTCACGGACACCCACCCCCCGCCAAACGCCCCGTTGCGCGAGATGAGCACATCCTCGGGCCGCAACGCCGCGTGGCCGGTCATGCCGTACCGGTCGGAGGCGCCGCCATCCATGCCGCCGCCATCCGCCATTGGCCTGCCGGACGTGGTGTCCGTCATGTGCCCCACGGTCGTGGCAATGCCCGCAAAGCAACATTGCCCGTCCGCCACGGTTGCCGGAAAGATATTCTTCATGCCCACGAAATCCGCGATGAACGGGGTGGCCGGGCGCTGGAAGATGTCCTGCGTGGTGCCGACCTGTTCTATCTGTCCCGCCCGGATGACCGCCGATCGGTCGGCCAGGGTCAGCGCGTCCACGAAATCGTGCGTGACCATGAAGAAGGTGACCCCGGTGCGGCGGTGCAGCGCCTTGAGATTGGCGCGCAGCCCTTCGCGGAATTGCGGATCCAGCGACGAGAGCGGTTCGTCCAGCAGCACGATGTCCGGGGAGCAGGCCAGGGCGCGGGCCAGGGCGATGCGCTGTTTTTCGCCGCCGCTCAGGTGGGCGGGCATGCGCGTGGCCAGATGCGCCAGGCCCAGCATGTCCATGAGCGCATGCGCGTGCCGTTCGCCCTCGCGCGGGGCGATGCCGTGGTAGCGCTGGCCATAGGTGATGTTGCGCAGCACGGTCATGTGCGGGAACAGGGCGTGGTCCTGGTACACCAGCCCCACGCGCCGTTGCTCCGGGGGCGCGTGGGTCATGTCCATGCCGCCAAGGCGCACCGCGCCCTCGTGCGGCGCGCACAGGCCCGCCACGGTTTCCAGCAGCAGGGTTTTGCCCGAACCCGTGGGGCCCATGAGCGCGAAAAACGTGCCCTTGGGCACGTGCAGCGACACCGGCCCCAGCGTGAACCCCGGAAAACGCACCACGAAATCCCGGATGTCGATCATCGCGCGGTCTCCTTGGGCTGCGACACCACCCGCAGGAACAGGAAGAAGAACATGGACACCAGGATCAGCAGCACGGCCACGGGCTGGGAATAGGGCAGGCCATAGGCGGTGAACCGTTCGTACATGAGTACCGGCGCGATCATGGGGTGGTAGGCCACGATGACGATGGCCCCGAATTCGCTGATGGCGCGCGCCATGCACATTATCATGCCCACCAGCAGATAGCGCCAGGACAGGGGCAGGGTGATGCGCACGAACGTGGCGCCCGGCCCCGCGCCCAGCGAGCGCGACACGTTTTCCAGCCGGGGCGACACGCTTTCCATGCCCGCCTTCACCGTGTTCACGAAAAACGGCATGCCCACGAACACCAGCACGGTCACGATGCCCGTGACCGACCCCATGAGCGACACGCCGATGGACAGCAACAGCTTGCCCAGCGCGTTGTTGCGCCCGGCAATGGTGAGCAGGGCGATGCCCACCACCGGATGCGGGATCATGATGGGCAGGTCGATGAGGCTTTCCACCACCTTTTTGCCGCGAAACCGCCGCCGCGCCAGCAAAAAGGCCAGGGGCGTGCCGAACACCAGGCAGATGAGCGCGGCCAGCCCCGACGTGTACAGCGAAAGCCACACCGATCCGAGCACCTCCTTGTCCCGCAGAGCCTCCAGGAAGATGTCCCAGCTGGGCGCCAGGATGGTCTTGGCCAGGGGGCCGAAGATGAACAGCAGCACCAGCCCGGCGGAGGTGAGCAGCCAGCCGTGGAACATGAGTCCCGAACAGCGCCGCCAGAGCGACGGCGCTGTTCGGGGGGATGGGGCGGTATCAGGGTACGGCCCGGCCATGCGTGCTACTCGCCGACGGTGACGAGCGGCCGCACGGTGGCGGGCAGGCGGTCGAACATGTCCTTGGTGGGCACGCGCACGGGCACGAAGGGCGGCTGGCCCATGGACTTGAGCACCTCAAGGCCGCCCTTGGGGTCGAACAGGTAGGCCAAAAACGCCTCGGCGGCTTCCTTGTTGGGCGCGTTGTCGAGCATGGTGATGCCATAGGTGATGGACGCGCCGATCCGGTCGAGGGTGGTGCCGGGCTTGGAGCCGGTCACCGTGACCTTGGCCTGCTTGTAGAACGTGGTCATGGCGATGTTGCCCAGGTTGATGTGGTCATCGAGCGTCACGTACTTGAGCCCGTGCTGCACGGCCACGGACAGATATTCCCAGGCATAGTCCATGTTGCCGGATTGCAGCAGCGCGATGAGTTCCACGGACTTGGGGCGCACGTTCTGGATGGGGCGGTTGGCAAGCAGCTTGTCATACAGGCCGGGCTTGTTCAGGAATTTTTCCGCCAGTTGCAGCACCATGAGGCTGCGGTAGCCGCAGGGGTCCACGTTGGGCTCGGAATGGCCCCACACCACGTCCTTGCGTTGCAGGATCTCATACCAGTTGTCCGCGTTGATTTCCTTGGCGTACCTGGATTGGTCCGTATAGGTCAGCACCAGTTGGTTGGAGGCGAACCGGGCGTTCCAGGAGGCGAATTTGGGGATGAGGTTCTTGTCGATGACCACGAAATCGGCCGAGGCCATGATGTCGGCGGGCTTGCCCACCTCGGAGATGAGCCGCGCCATCTTGGTGGATCCGCCGGACTCGCGCTGGATGTCCACCTTGGGGTATTTGGCCTCAAAGGCCTTTTCCATGGCGTCGAAGGGCACGGAAAGCGAGCCGGCGTGGAAGATGGTGAGTTTGCCCGCTGGCTCGGCCTGGGCCGGTGCGGCAAGGCAGATGACGAGCAGGGCGGCAAAGGACAGAATGATGCTCAATTTCATGACGCGCTCCTTTGGGGATGTGAGTGGATGCGTGGCCGATGCAGACGGGACGCAGAGCCGGGATAAATACCGCCCAAAAAGTAGCTAAATAGTCGACAGAGGTCAATTTGGTAATTTTCTTATCTTTGAATAGAAAACACCGATCAAAAAGGATGCATAATAACCAGGACGGCTATGAGGGCATGGTTGCCCCACGGGCGGTGGCCGTGTCCCAGGCGGCGGGATGCTGGGCAGGAGGGCCGTGCCCTGGGGCGGCGTCAGGCCGGGCTGCGCTGGGCACGGACGAGGGCACGGACGAGGGCACGGACGAGGGGAGGGACGGAAGGGGCGTCTTGGGGGGGGCGGATTGGTCTATGCGCCGCCGCCCCCGCGTCGTGCGCGAGGGCGGCGGCGCAGGAAGGTTATGCCCAGCGGGACATGAAGCTGGCGGACGAGTCGCCGCCCGCGATGTGCTTGATGAGCGACGAGCCGAAGACCACCGCGTCCACCAGGTCGCCGAACGCGGCCAGCTGGTCCGGGGTCTTGATGCCGAAACCGAGCGCCATGGGCACGGGGAACGCGGCCTTGGCCTCGGACAGCTTGGCCGTGATCTCTTCGGGCAGGGATTCGCGCACGCCCGTGGTGCCCAGCACGGACACGAAATAGGCAAAGCCCGTGGCGTGGTCCGCGTACAGCTTCAGGCGTTCCGCCGAGGTGTTCAGGCCCACCAGGCTCACGTAGTCCATGCCATAGGGCGTGATGGCGGCCTTGAATTCGTCCGCCTCCTCAAAGGGCAGGTCGGGCACGATGAAGCCCGCCACGCCCGCTGCCGCGGCATCCTTGGCCAGCCTGTCCAACCCGTACTGCATGAAGGGGTTCATGTAGCCCATGAGCACGATCTCGGCCTTGATGGAGGCGCGGTGGGCCTGCAATTCGGCCAGTATCCAGGCCAGGGTCACGCCCTGTTCCAGGCACTCCAGCGCGGCCTGCTCCACTACAGGGCCGTCGGCCACGGGGTCGGAAAAGGGCACGCCGATTTCGATGATGTCCGCGCCACCCGCGTCCAGCTCGGCGAGTTCCTTCCAGAAACGGTCCTTGGTGGGGTAGCCCGCCGGAAGGTAGGGGATGAGCGCCTTGCGTCCGGCCGCCGTGGCGGCCTCTATTTTTTGGGTGAGTCTTGATGCCATGTCGGTCTCCCTATTTCGTGATGGTCGGCAGAAGGTGCTTCATTTCCTCGATGATCCCGAGATCCTTGTCCCCGCGACCGGACAGCGTGACGAGCACGCTGCTGCCGGGGGCGATGGAGGCCCGGTTTTCGAGCACCCAGGCCACGGCGTGGGAGGATTCCAGGGCCGGGATGATGCCTTCGTAGCGACAGAGCATGGCAAAGGCGTTCAGCGCCTGCTGGTCGTTGATGGTGTGGTATTCCGCCCGGTGGATGGCGGCCAGATGGGCATGCTCCGGCCCGACGCCGGGATAGTCCAGGCCGGGCGCGACCGAGTGGGAGGGCAGGATCTGGCCGTCCTCGGTCTGGAGCAGCTGGGTCTTGGTGCCGTGCAGCACCCCGGGCGTGCCCAGGTTGATGGTGGCGGAGTTGTAGCAGCCCGGCTCGCCGGTGCCCGCCGCCTCCACGCCCACGATGCGCACCGAGGCGTCGTCCACGTAGTGGTGGAAGGAGCCGATGGCGTTGGAGCCGCCGCCGCAGCAGGCAACCACCACGTCGGGCAGCTTGTTGTTCTTGGCCAGGAACTGGGCGCGGGACTCCTTGCTGATGATGGCCTGGAGGTCGCGCACCAGCTTGGGGAAAGGGTGCGGCCCGACCACGGAGCCGATGCAGTAGTGGGTGTCATTCTGTTCGGCGATCCAGTAGCGCAGGGCGGCGTTGATGGCGTCCTTGAGGGTCTTGGTGCCCGATTCCACCGCTTCCACGCGCGCGCCCAGCAGTTCCATGCGGCGCACGTTGTGCGCCTGGCGCTTCACGTCGGTGGCGCCCATGAACACGATGCAGTCGAGGTCGAGCATGGCCGCCGCCGTGGCCGTGGCCACGCCATGCTGGCCCGCGCCGGTTTCCGCCAGCAGCACCTTTTTGCCCATATACTTGGTCAGCAGCGCCTGGCCCATGGTGTTGTTGACCTTGTGCGCGCCGGTGTGGGCCAGGTCTTCGCGCTTGAGCCACAGGTCGAATCCCAGGTCGCGGGACAGGTTGGGGCAGCGGTAGAGCGCCGTGGGGCGGCCCACGTAGTCGGTGAGCAGGTCTGCCAGTTCCTTCTGGAAGGCGTCGGAGGCCATGATGGTGCGCATGGCCTCTTCCAGTTCCATGAGCGGCGGCATGAGCAGTTCGGGCACGAACTGACCGCCGAAATCGCCAAAGTACCCTTTTTTCATGAGCATTTCCTTCTTATTCGTCGCTCCGGCGCACAGCCGGAAATCATCGGAGGATGGAACGCAGCGCCTCGCGCAGCAGGGTGTGGTCCTTCACGCCGGGCGCGCTTTCCACACGGGAGTTGAGGTCCACGCCGCAGGGATGGCACGCCGCGAGCGCCGCGTCGATATTGTGCGGCCCAAGGCCGCCCGCCAGGAACCAGGTCTTGGGGCTGGAAAGCCCGTTGAGAAAGGCGAAGTCGATGTGTTCGCCCGAGCCGCCGCCCTCCAGGCCCGCGTCCAGCAGGTAGAAGCGCGAACAGTGCGCGAAACGTTTGAGATCGTCTTCCAGCTTTTCCCGGCTGCCGTAGCGTTGGGGCCAAAACACCTTCATGACATGCATTTTGCCGAGTTGCTCGCAAAAGGCCTCGTCCTGGCCGCCATGCAGCTGCGCGATGTGCAACTGGGCGCGCTGCATGATGTCCAGGATCTCGGCCGGGGTCTGCTTGACGAACACCCCCACGCGCATGGTCCCGGTCGTCCGGATGCGCCGGACATGTTCCGGGGGCACGAAACGGGGACTCTCCGGGTGGAAGATGAATCCCAACAGGTGGACACCCAGGGAGGCCGCCAGATCGGCGTCCTCCTGGCGGGTGATGCCGCAGACTTTCACGAGCGGGTCTTTCATGGTGACTCCTCGGCGGTGAGCAACTGGCGCAGCGCGCCTTGCGGGTCGCCGTCCTGCATGAGCGAGGTGCCCACGAGCACGGCGTCGTACCCTTGTTCCTTGGCCCGTGGCAGGTCGGCGTGAACCGTTATGCCGCTGGCGCAAATCCACAGTTCGCCTGGCCGCCGCTCCTTGGCAAGCTCGGCCGAGATGGTCATGTCCGTGACCAGGGTGTCCAGGTCGCGGTTGTTGACCTGGATGATGGCCGCCCCCGCGTTGCGGGCGCGGCGCAGGTCGTCGCGGTTGAAGATCTCCACCACCGCTTCCATGCCCATGTCGCGGGTCATGGCGATCAGGTTGGCCAGGGCGTCGTCGTTGCCTATCATGCGCACGATGAGCAGCAGCGCGGAGGCGGGGGTGGCGGCGGTCAGCGTGATCTGCAAGGGGTTGAAGATGAAGTCCTTGCGCAGGAGCGGCAGGCCGGGCGTGGTCATGCGCTCCAGGTAGTTGAGGTTGCCCTTGAAGTAGGTTTCCTCGGTGAGCACGCTGATGGCGCTCGCGCCGCCCGCCTTGTAGGCGGCGGCCACCTCCTCCGGGGTCAGGGTCGTATTGATGTCGCCCCGCGAAGGCGAGGCGCGCTTGTATTCCGCAATGACCGCGATGGGGTCGGCGCGGCGCAGCATGTAGGAGAACGACGGCTTGAACCCGCCGAACACGGCGGGCAGCGCGTCGGCCCGCATGAGCGCGCGCAGTTGCTCGATTTCCGCCTGTTTGGCGGTATGGAACTTGTCCAGCATGGATGCCATGTCAGGCACCCGTCGGGGCGTCGAGGTGGGCGAACCGCTCCGCCGCGCCCGAGGCCACGGCGTCGCGGGCCAGGGCCACGGCTCCGGTCAGGTCGGGCGCCTGCTCCAGGATGAACAGGCACATGCCCAGGTTGAGCGCCAGCATCTCGCGCATGGCCCGCGGCCCCTTGCCGCACAGGAGTTCGCGCAGCACGGCCACGGCCTCCTCCTTGTCGCGCACGGCCACGTCCTTGGGCTCGCACGGCTTGATGCCCAGGGCCAAGGGGTCGATTTCGCCCCGCTCGGTGGTTCCGTTCCTCACCCACACCACCTCGGACGTGCCAAAGGGGGTGAGTTCGTCGAACCCGCGCGCGCCGTGGATGACCGCCGCGCGCGTCACGCCGCCGAGCAGCAGCACCTCGGCCATGAGGTCGAGCAGCTGCGGCATGGCCGACCCCACCAGCAGGTGCGTGGGCCGGGCCGGGTTGAGCAGCGGGCCCATGATGTTGAACAGGGTGCGCACGCCCAGTTCCCTGCGGATGGGCATGACGTGCTTGAAGGCCGGGTGGTAGTTGGGCGCGAACAGGAACACGAAGTTGCGCGCCGCCAGTTCGGCGGCCACCTCGCCGGGCTCCAGGCCCAGGGGCAGCCCCAGACCCTCCACCGCATCGGCCGAGCCGCAGGTGGAACTGAGGGCGCGGTTGCCGTGCTTCACCACCGTGTGCCCCATGGCGGCCAGATACAGGGCCGTGGTGGTGGAGCAGTTGAAGCTCGACGTGTTGTCGCCGCCCGTGCCCACGGTGTCGATGCGCGTGCCGGAAAGCCCCGGCACCATGCGCGAGTGGCGCAGGGTGGCGCGCACGGCGGCGGCCACCTCGGCGGGTTTTTCGCCCTTGGCGCGCAGGCCCATGAGCAGCGCGCCGGCCTGGGCGGGCGACAGCTCGCCCTGCATGAGCGCGCCGAACGCCTCCTCGGCCTGCTCCGGGGCAAGGTCTTCGCCCCGGGCCAGGGTTTCCAATATGACGGACATGGGTATGGTCATGATCGTTTCTCCCTATGAGAGGATGGCCTCGGGAAAGTTGGCCAGCATCTTGACTCCCTGGGGCGTGAGCACGGACTCGGGGTGGAACTGCACGCCGACCCAGGGGCGGTCGGTGTAGCGCAGGCCCATGACCTCGCGTTCGCCGTTGTATTCGGTCCAGGCCGTGACCTCGATCAGGTCCGAATCCTCGGCCCGCACCAGCAGCGAATGGTAGCGGCCAATGGTCACGGGATTGTCGATCCCCTTGAACATGCCTTTTCCGTTGTGCTGTATTGCCGACGTCTTGCCGTGCATGATGCGCGGCCCCACGTAGATTTCGCACCCCGCGAAATGCCCGAGTGTCTGGTGGCCCAGGCACACGCCCAGCACGGGCACGGTCTTGGGCAGCCGGGCCAGGAATTCCAGGCACAGCCCGGCGTTGACCGGCCAGCTGGGGCCGGGCGACAGGCAGACCATCTCCAGGTCGCCCGAGGTGGCCAGGTCGAGCAGTTCGGGCCGGTCGTTGCGGATCACGGTCGGGTTTTTGCCCAGGCCGTAGAACGCCTGCACCAGATTGAACGTGAAGGAGTCGAAATTATCAATCAGCAAGAACATCGCCGTTCCCCTTTTCCGCCATGGCCTGTTTGAGCACCCGTGCCTTGTTCATGCATTCCTGCCATTCCGTGTCCGGATTCGAGTCGTAGACGATGCCCGCGCCCGCCTGCCAGTGCACCATGCCGTCGCGCACCCACAGGGAGCGGATGGTGATGCCGGTGTCGATGTCCACGCGGCCCTTGTCCAGGCCGATCCAGCCGATGGCTCCGGCGTATGGCCCGCGCGACATGCCTTCCAGCTCGGCGATGATCTCCATGGCGCGCACCTTGGGCGCGCCGGACAGGGTGCCCGCCGGGAAGGTGGAGGCCAGCACGTCCAGGGCGTCCAGCCCGTCCCTGAGCTCGGCCTGCACGTAGCTGGTCATGTGCATGACGTGGGAGAAGCGCTCCACCTGCATGTACTTGGACACCTCCACGGTGCCGGGCTTGGCGATGCGGCCCAGGTCGTTGCGGCCCAGGTCCACCAGCATCACGTGCTCGGCGCACTCCTTGGGGTCGGCCAGCATTTCGGCGGCCAGGCGGTCGTCCTCGGCGGGCGTGGCCCCACGGGGCCGGGTGCCCGCGATGGGGCAGGTTTCCAGCTTGCCGTCCGTGCAGCGCACCAGCAGTTCGGGCGACGACCCGAGCAGCGTGACCTTGGGCAGCCGCTGGAAGAACATGTACGGCGAGGGGTTGATCTGGCGCAGGCGGCGGTAGAGCGTGAACGGCTCGCCGCGAAACGAGGCCTGGAACCGGGTGGAAAGCACGGTCTGGATGCATTCGCCCTGGGTGATGAGCTCCTTGGCGCGCGCCACGCCGCGTTTGTAGGCCACCTCTTCGGGAATGTTCTTCACCGGGCCGATCTCGGGCTTGTCATAGTTGCGCGTCAGCGCGCCAAAGTCCATCTCCACCTTGGTGCCCTCGGTGAGTGAGAGCAGGCACAGGCGGTGGAACAGGTGGTCGAACAGCGCCACGCTGCCGGGGATGACGAGGCACGACTCGGCGGATTCGGGCGGCAGGAGCGGGGCGAGCTTGGGCTCGAACAGACCGGCCAGGCCGTAGCCGAAATAGCCGTACATGCCGCGCGTGATGGGCGGCAGGTCCATGCCTTCCGGGCCTTCGATGGTCAGCGCGTCCATGGCGGCGCGCAGGCCTTCGATATATCCCATGCCGTTCAGTTCCTTGAAGGGCTCGAACCGCTCGTCGCGGCAGGCCACCTCCAGCTTGCCGTCCTTGCAGGACAGGCGCATGCGGTAGTTCCACGCCAGCACCGAATAGCGGCCCAAACGGCCGTCCACCTCGGCGGATTCGAGCAGGATGCCCTGTTTGCTGCCGACCAGCCCGAGGAACAGGCTGATGGGCGTCTGGACGTCGGCGGGAAGCCATTTGCCTGTCTGTCGCAACACGATCTTTTTCATGTCGCCTCCATGAGGGTTACGCGTTCCTTGTTGCCCCCGGCTCGCCGGGGCGCGGCGTTGAGGTCCACTGCCTCGCGGTCGCCGACGCCCCCTTGTGCGGGGGGGACGGAACGCGCTGCTGGCGGTCGTCACTTGCTCCAAAAGGGGACTTCGGCGCCCGCGCCTTACGGCGCGCCGCCTTCCATAGTCTCCTTGCGCCACCATCGGGCGGCGCGGGCGTCACATACGTATGTTGCACGCATTGCGTTGTATGTGAAAAATGATACCATATCGCTATGGAGGTATGTTGTGTGGCTTGTTACTGGGTTGGTTGACACATGTCTCTCTATTCTCGCGTTCGCGGTGGCCTTGGCCTTCATCCTGGGCGTTCTGGCGGTCTTGAATGGTCCGCTTCTGTGGCTGCTCTTGGCTGTTGCCGCGCTATTGTGGCTGGAAACATGGTATGCGCGCCGACAGCGGAAGAAGCTTGCGGACGCGAAGAAGCCGCCGCTGGCGCCAGCACCCTTTCGTGGCATCATCAGGCGATCTGACAGGGATTGACGCAACGTATTACGCATCGCGCTCCTCCCGAAACCACCAGCGGGCGCGGTCGATGAGGATGTCCACGTCGCCGCCCGCCGCCACGTGCAGAAAGTTGCGGAAGCGGCGCACCGCGTCCTGGCCAAAGGGATTGGCCTCGAACATGCCCGCGAACAGCTCCGCGTCCTCCATCACCATTTTCTTGGCCGCCACCAGCCGCCGTTCGAAGGACGGGGTGAGGAAGGGCAGGATGTCCTCCTGCTGCCCCAGAGCGGCCAGATAGGCCACCGTGGTCACGAAGTTGAGCCCCTGGATCTGGGCCGCCGCCTTGTCATGCTGTTCCGCCGTGGTGCGGAAGGGGGTGAAGCCGAGGCGCAGCGTCCAGTCCTCGACCACGCGCATGGCCGCCTCGTCGCGTCCGGGATCGTCCGCCCGGCCAGGGGTGACGGCCACGCGCGCCTCGTCGGGCGGCACCGGGCCGAAGAGCGGATGCGTGCCCACGATGGGGCCGTCGTAACAACGGGCCATATCCTTGAGCGGCGCGACCTTGACCGACACGTTGTCCACCAGGATGTGCGGGGGCGCGAGAAAGGGCTGGATGCGCTCCATGACCTGGGCCATGGCCGCCGCGGGCACGGACACGTACACGATGTCCGCCCCGGCGAATCCGGCGGCGATCTTCTCGTCGGTCAGGGGCCGGTCCACGGCGGCCACCTCGATGCCCGCGTCGCGGCACCGGGCCGCGAACAGCCCGCCCATCTGGCCCCTGGCCCCGATGATGGCCACCTTGCGTATGGTAAAGTCGGGTTCCATGGCTCCTAGACCATCGCCTTCCATTGTTCGAAGAATCCGGGGAACGACTTGGTGACCACCGAGGGGTCGTCAAAGGTGACCGTTGCGCCCGCCCGTTCCAGGATGGACAGGGACATGGCGATGCGGTGGTCGCCGTGCGTGCCCAGGGCGAGCGCCGTGCCCGTGGGCACCGCGCCCGGCGTGATGCGCAGGCCGTCGTCCAGCACCTCCACGGTCGCGCCCGCCTTGCGCAGCTCCATGGCCGGAACCTCCAGGCGGTCGCATTCCTTGATGCGCAGGTGCGCCACGCCCCGGATCACGGTCGGCCCCTGGGCCAGCGCGGCGGCCACGGCCACGCCGGGCACCAGGTCCGGGCAGTGGCTCATGTCCACGTCAATGCCGCGCAGCGTGCCGTCGGTGGGAGGGGCGGCCTCGATGGCGCCGTTGTCCACGGTGATGCGCGCGCCCATGCGTTCCAGGATGGCGCAGATGGCGCGGTCGCCCTGCAGCGAGTCCGCCTTGAGCCCTTCCACGCGCACCGGGTCCGGGCCCACCGCGCCCGCGATGAGGAAGTAGGAGGCGTTGGACCAGTCGCCCTCCACGCGCAGGTCGTGGGGCATGTACATGCCCGAGCGCACGCGGAAGCGGGTGCGGCCCGGCACCACCTCGGTCATGGCGCGCCAGTCGGCCTGGGTCCACGCGCCGTCGTCGCCCAGGGTCTCCACGGAGAAGGGCATGTCGAAATCGGCCAGCGTTTGCAGCGTGAGCGCCACATAGGGCCAGGACACGGCCTTGTCGCCCACCACGTCCACGATCATGGGCTGGCGGGTGACGGGCGAGGCGAGCAAGAGGCCGGACAGGTATTGGCTCGACTCCTCCATGGAGATGGCCGTCAGGCCGCCGGGCAGTCCGGCGGCCTGGATGAGCAGGGGCGGGCAGCCCTCCTTGCCCTTGTATTCGATGGACACGTTCTTGGCGCGCAGGGTTTCCACCAGCTGGGCCACGGGCCGTTCGTGCATGCGCGGCGCGCCGTGCAGGTAGAAGTCGCCGTTGCCCGCCGCCAGGATGGGGATGATGAGGCGGCAGGTGGTGCCGGATTCGTGCACGTCGATGTCCACCGGGCTGCCGATGGGGCCGCCCTGGCACAGCCCGACGTTGCCGGTGACCGTGTATGCGCCGGGCGCGGTGCGCTCGATGCGCGCGCCCACGGCGTTCATGATGGCGATGGTGCGTTCGGTGTCCTTGGCTTCCAGGACGCCGGTGAGATGCGACTGCCCCACGGCCAGCGACGCCGCGAGAATGGCGCGGTGCGACAGGGATTTGGAGGGCGGGGCGGTGACGGCGCGTACTGACATGGTACTTCCTTTGGTCTGTGCGGTTGAGCGCTACCCTTCGCTGGACACGTCCAGATACGGTCCCGCCGGGTAGCTGCCGAGAATCCGCAGAGAGTGGCAATTATTGGCCAGCTCGTCCAGCGCGCGTTTGTATTGTTCCTGGCCGAGGTCGCATTCCACGTCCACGAAGAACACGTACTTCCACTTCTCGCCCAGCATGGGGCGCGATTCCAGCTTCTTCATGTTGATGTCCGCGCTGGCGAACACCGCCAGGATGTTGGCCAGCGAGCCGGGCTTGTCGGGCACGGAGAACAGGATGGAGGTCTTGTCCCGCGCCTTCTGGTCCGCCGGGGTGGGGCCGATGATGACGAACCGCGTCCAGTTGTCCGGCAAATCCTCGATGCCCCGGGCCAGGACGCCCAGGCCCATCATGGCCGCCAGGCTTCGATGCCCGATGGCCACGGAGGTGGTGCGGCCGCCGCCCGCCTCGGCCTCCTCGGCCACGCGGCGCGCGGCCGCAGCTGTGGACTCGGTGGGCACGATGGCCGCGCTGGGCAGGTGCGTGCGCAGCCAGCCGCCGCACTGGGCCAGGGGCTGGGGATGCGAATACACGGTCTTGACCTCGGACAGCGAGGTCACCTTGCCCAGCAGGCAATGGCTGATGCGGCAGAAGATCTCGGACTGGATGTAGGCGTCGAAGCGCAGGAACAGGTCCAGGCTTTGGCCCACAGTGCCCTGCAACGAGTTCTCCAGGGGGATGACGCCCAGCTCCACCTCGCGGTTGACCACGGCCTGGAACACGCCATGGATGTCCTGCGTGGGCACGAAATCAACCGTGTGCCCCAGGAATTCCACGCCCGCGAAGTACGAGAAGGTGCCTTCCGGTCCCAGGTAGGCCACCTTTTGGGGCCGCTGCAACGCCCGCGACGAGGAGAATATCTCGCGGTAGATGGCGCGCAGGTGTTCCGGGGGCAGGTCGCCCGTGCTGCGGGCCAGGAGTTTCTGCATGACCTCTTTTTCCCGGAAGGGCTTGAAGATCACGTCGCGCGCGCCCGCCTTGAGCCGTCCCACCTCGAGGCTGAGCGAGGCGCGGCGGTTCAGAAGGCCGATGATCTCCTGGTCCGTGGCGTCTATGGCGTCGCGGATGTCCACCATGCGTTCCTGTGCGGGCGTGGTCCCCTCGGACCACGCAGGGTCCGCGTCCGTGGCGGCAGGGGTGTCGGTGTTCTGGGCGTCCAGGCCGCTTGCGGCGGCCGGGGCGTCCTGGGGTGTGCGTCCTGCCATGGCTAGCCTTCCTTTATCTCTTCCTTGATGCGCATGCCGAAATGGCGTCCCGCTTCGTCGCAGCGGCACAGGATCTCGTCGCCCACCTGGAGCGACACCACGCTCACCGGCACGCCGCCGGGCCGCACCACGCGGATGGTCTCGGCGTTCTGCAAGAACACCGCGCCCTCCACGTCGCCCATTGTGGCCTTGATGAGCAGCATGGGCCGCACCTCGACCTTGCAGCGGCCCACCGTGGCCAGGGTGGTGGCGCCTTCGTGGTTCACGATGAGCACCTCGCGGCCCGAGGCCAGTTCCTCCAGGTAGGCGGTCTTGTCGCCGGGCATCATGGCGTAGGCGTGCACCGCGCCCGCATTGATGCGGAAGGGGCGCGCCGCCACATAGGGGTTGGACTCGGTTTCCGCGTTGACCAGGAAGGTGAAGGCGCTGGAATTGCCCACCAGCATGCCCTGGCCGGTGCGCAGCATGCTCATGGTGTCCACGCAGACGCGGTGGCCAAGGCCCGCTGGCTCGATGGCCGTGACCGTGGCCGTGCCCAGGCCCACCGTGCCCTGGCTGAGCTTCAGCTCCCTGACGATGGCCTTCAGGTCCGCAGCCGCCTCGGGCAGCACCACGATGGTGTCCACGCCGCGCTCCAGCACGCCCGCGGCCACCTGGGCCTGGGCCAGCGAGGCGCATTCCACGGCCAGGCCGTCGGTCTGGGCCAGGATGTTCTCCACCGGGATGATCTCCCACCCCAGGGCGAGCACCACGGTTTCGCCGCGCTTGAGCGCCGCCGTGGCCTCTTCCTCGTCTTCCTTCCTATTGATCTTGATCGTGGTGATGTCCGCAGGCGACAGCACCGGGATGCGCGACAGCGAGGTCACCTTGTCCACATCCTTCTTGTTGGCGATGAGGCCGTCCACCCCCGACTCCAGGGCCAGGGTGACCAGCTTCTTGTCGAACGGCACCGCCTTGAAGAGTATCTTTTTCATGTCCATCCGTCCCCTAGGCCGAGATCTGCGCCATGGCGGCGTCCACGGTCAGGCCGTCGTGCACCACGCCATGCAGGGCGCGCACCAGCTTGGCGGGCCTGGCGTGCTGGAAGATGTTGCGGCCCATGGACAGGCCCGAGCCGCCCGCGTCGGTGGCGTCGCGCACCATCTGCACCAGGGCGCGGTCGGAATCCATCTTGGGGCCGCCCGCGATGACCACGGGGATGCATACGGACTCGCACACCCTGGCAAAGGATTCCGGGTCGCCGGTGTAGTTGACCTTGACGATGTCCGCGCCCAGCTCCATGCCCACACGGGCGCAGTGGCCGATGACCTGGGGGTCGAACTCGTTGGTGATCTTGGGGCCGCGCGCGTACATCATGGCCAGGAACGGGATGCCCCAGTCGGACGCCTTCTCGGCGGCCATGCCCACTTCCTGGAGCATGACGCGCTCGTTCTCGTCGCCCAGGTTCACATGCACGGACACGCAGTCCGCGCCGTGCTTGATCGCCTCTTCCACGGAGGAGACGAGCAGCTTGGTGTTGGGCGAGGGGGACAGGGTGGTGGAGGCGGAAAGGTGGATGATGAGGCCGATGTCGCTGCCGCGCGTGCGGTGGCCGCAGCGAACCAGGCCTTTGTGCATGAGCACCGCGTTGGCGCCGCCCTCGGCCACCTGGTTCACGGTTTCCTTCATGTCGATGAGGCCGTCGATGGGGCCCACGGTCATGCCGTGGTCCAGGGGCACGATGATGGTGCGGCCCGTGTTGCGGTCGAAGATGCGTTCCCGCCGGATGGCTTTGCCTATGCGCATGGTGTGGCTCCTTTACGTTTTTGCAATGTGTGGTGGCTAGGCGTCTTCGCCCAGCAGTTCCATGGCCTGCTCCACGTCCCAGTCCTCGTGGACCACGCCGTGCAGCGCCTTGACCAGCATTTCGGGGTTGACGTGCTGGAACACGTTGCGCCCCACGGACAGGCCCGCGCCGCCCGCCTGGATGGAGTCATGCACCATCTGCACGATATCGCGGGTATTTTCCATTTTTTCGCCGCCCGCGATGACCACGGGCACGCAGCACGCCTCCACCACGTCGGAAAAGCTCTTGATGTCGCCGGTGTAGTTGACCTTGATGACGTCGGCTCCCAGCTCCTGGCCCACGCGGGCGCAGTGCTGCACCACCTCGGGCGCGTACTCGTTCTGGATCTTGGGGCCGCGCGCGTACATCATGGCCAGCACGGGCACGCCCCAGTTGGCGGCCGTGGAACAGACGTTGCCCAGGTCTTCCAGCATCCTGCCCTCGGTTTCGTCACCCAGGTTCACATGCACGGACACGCCGTCCGCGCCCAGGCGCAGGGCGTCCTCCACCGTGGCCACCAGCCGCTTGGCGTTGGGCTGCGGCGACAATTTTGTCGATGCCGACAAATGCAGGATGAGGCCGATGTCCTTGCCGTAGCCGCGGTGGGTGCAGCGGGGCAGTCCCTTGTGCATGAGCACGGCGTTGGCGCCGCCGTCCGCCACGCGGTTGACCGTGCCCTTGAAGTCCACCAGGCCGTAGATGGGGCCCACGGTGACGCCGTGGTCCATGGGCACGATGATGGTGCGGCCGGTGTTCCGGTTGAAGATGCGTTCGAGTCTAACCCCTTTTCCGAGCAACATGGCGTGTTCTCCTTGGCGTTTGCCCCTTCTGTCGGGTGAGGCGGGCGGGGGGCCGACGGTAAAAAAAAGGGCCGCCGGCTTGTTTGCCCGCGGCCCTTGGATGAGGCGTTGTGGTTGTCGCTTACGCTACCATGCACCCCTTCCCCGAACCGCGGACGGTAAACCAAAAATAAAACCAGAAAAAGGCATAGGCGGCTAATGCCGAGGCGCGACCGGGGAGTTGCGTGTTCATAGTCGGAGGGATTAGCCGCGCCACGCGAGGTTGTCAAGGCAATTTCCCATAGTGGCGGCCATTTTTCCACATAGCGGAACCCGAAACGCCCGTTTCACCTTCCCGCAGCCGTGTGGCGGGCACGCGCCAGGGGCCGGGGCGCGCGCGGCCATGGCCACGGGGATGGCCGCGCGCGCATGGCATGCGGCCGCTGGGGAGGGGACGATCAGGCGGTGTTGCAACATATAATACAGGACGGCTGGGGGAGCCTGCCAGCCATGGCCGCCACGCGGCCTGCCGCCGGGCGTGTGCGGCCAGGCCAAGCCCGGCGGCCAGGCCAAGCCCGGCGGCCAGGCCAAGCCCGGCGGCCAGGCCAAGGATGGGGGGCGGAGAGCGGAAAGGGGCGGGCGGATCGGGGCGCCGGGACACCGGGTCATCGGGGGCTTTGTGTGTTTTCGCGACCGGGCGGCTGTCAGCGAGGCGCGGGGATGGTCGATTTACAAATTTGTTTAGTATTACAAAAATGAACCCTGTTCTTGTTATACACAATTGTAAAAAAGCGATGTTTGAAAAGGGCCGCGCAGGGGGCTATTGTTATCATTTGATGTAATATCAGCTAGTTATCAGTTTGGCCCGCCCCTTGCTATGGCTACACTGTCTGCACAGACGCACATCCCACAAACCCATTGAAGGAGGCCGTTCATGCTTACATTTTTGTCTTCCCGCAAGAGGACGCTGCGCAGGGCCGCCGTCGTTGCGGCCGCTGCCGGGCTCGCCCTCGTTCCCAGCATCGCGCTCGCTGAAGACGTCGCCATGCTCTCACAGGATAACGCCAATATCCTTTGGACCCTCATCGCCGCCGCCCTGGTCATGTTCATGCAGGCGGGCTTCGCCTGCGTCGAGTGCGGTTTCACCCGCGCCAAGAACGCCGGCAACATCATCATGAAGAACCTGCTCGACTTCGCCGCTGGCGGCGTGGCGTTCTTCCTGCTCGGCTTCGGCCTCATGTTCGGCACCGACATCGGCGGCTTCATCGGCATGTCCGGTTTCGGCCTGGTTGGCGCAACCGGCCTGGAAGGTGACGCCGCCGGCATGTGGACCTACACCTTCTGGTTCTTCCAGTCCGTGTTCGCGGCCACCTCGGCCACCATCGTGTCCGGCGCCATTGCCGAGCGCACCAAGTTCTCGGCCTACATTCTCGTCAGCATCCTGACCACGGCCATCATCTACCCCATTTCCGGCCACTGGGCCTGGGGCGGCCTGTGGGGCGACGCGGGCGGCTGGCTCGAAGCCCTCGGTTTCGCCGACTTCGCCGGTTCCACCGTGGTCCACTCCGTGGGCGGCTGGGTCGGTCTGGCTGGCGCCATGGTCCTCGGACCCCGCATCGGCAAGTACACCGCCGACGGCAAGGCCAAGGCCATTCCGGGCCATAACATTCCCCTGGCCGCGCTTGGCGTGTTCATCCTCTGGTTCGGCTGGTTCGGTTTCAACCCCGGCTCCACCACCACGGCTGACGGCACCATCGGCTACATCGCCGTGAACACCTCGCTCGCCGCCTGCACCGGTACGCTCGGCGCCATGATTATCGCCTGGATGCGCTACGGCAAGCCCGACGTCTCCATGACCTTGAACGGCGCGCTGGCCGGCCTCGTCGGCATCACCGCCGGTTGTTACGACGTGGCGCCCACCGGCGCCATGCTCATCGGCCTCGTGGCTGGTGTCATCGTGGTCCTGTCCGTCGAGTTCCTGGACAAGGTGCTCAAGATCGATGACCCGGTCGGCGCGGTTTCCGTGCACGGCGTGTGCGGCGCCTGGGGCACCCTGGCCGTGGGTCTGTTCGGCTCCCCCGACTTTGGCGGTGTGACCGGTCTGTTCTACGGCGGCGGCATCCAGCCCCTGCTCATCCAGGCGCTGGGCGTGGGCGCGGTCTTTGTCTGGGCGTTCGGCATGGGCTATGTGGCCTTCTCCATCGCCAAGGCCATCATGGGCGTGCGCGTATCCAAGGAAGAGGAACTCAAGGGTCTGGATATCATGGAACATGGCAGCGAAGCCTACAACGGTTTCCAGATCTTTACCGTGGAATAAGTCCACGCGCAGCGCAACGAAGGAGGATTACATGAAGCTCATTATCGCATACGTCAGGCCGGAGAAGCTGTCCCCCGTGAAGCAGGCCTTGTACGCCAACTCCGTATACAGCATGTCCGTCACCAATATCCTGGGTTCCGGCCGCCAGAAGGGTTTCACCGAAACCTACCGCGGCGTGGTCATGGAAGTGAATCTGCTCAAGAAGGTGCGCATTGAAGTCGGCGTGCCGGACGGCAAGGAAGACATGGTCGTGCAGACCATCATGGACGCGTCCCGCTCGGGCAAGGAAGGCGACGGCATGATCTTTGTCATGGATCTGGCCCGTGCCGTGCGCGTGCGCACCGGCGAGGAAGGCCTGTAGCCCATTCTTGTCGAACGTTGTGCATTCCGGGCCGGTTTCCGGTAGTTCCGGGAACCGGCCCTTTTTACTGCTCGGAGCGTCGGGGGGGAGGGCGGCGCCGTGGCCGAAGGGGGTATATCAAGTTGTCAACCATCTGAATAATTGGAAGTTTCAAATGGCTCCCACTGTTTTGAATATCCACGACATCATCCGCAACAAGCAGGTCACCACGTTCTTCCAGCCGCTTGTCTCCATCAAGAAGCGCGCCTTGCTGGGCTTCGAGGCGCTCAACAGGGGACACCTTGCGGACAAGGATCTCTTCATTCCCCCCCAAATCATGTTTTCCCTGGCCGACCAGGAATCCTGCCGCCTGGATCTGGACAGGCTGTGCCGCGGCAAGTCCTTGGAGCGTTTCGCCCAGGTGCACCAGCGCCACAAGAATCTCATGCTGTCCATCAACCTGGACACCTCGCTTCTGGATACGGTGGCCGGCTCCAACTACCTCATCAAGCAGGTGGAGGCGTGCCGCATCAACCCCAACAACGTCATCATCGAGATCATCGAGTCCGATGTGAGGGATGCCGATGCGCTGTTGCGGTTCATCAAGACCTACCGCAAGCTCGGCTTCCTCATCGCCCTGGACGATGTGGGGTCCGGCCACTCCAACCTGGAGCGCATCGCCTCCATCAAGCCCGAGGTCATCAAGGTGGACCGCTCGCTCATCACCAACATCGACAAGGAGTTCCACAAGCTGGAAGTCACCAAGTCGCTGGTGGGCCTGGGCCAGAAGATCGGGGCCATGGTCGTGGCCGAGGGCATCGAGCGCGAGGAAGAGGCGCTCGCCCTGCTGGAACTGGGCGTGGACGTGTTCCAGGGGTTTTATTTTTGCCGCCCCTTCATTCCGGGAGGCGTGGATTTCGAGTGCCCGGCGCAGGTGCACCACATCGCCTCGTGTTTCGGCAACCGCATCCTGGAAAAGATCGGCGCGCGCAAGGAGCAGATAAAGGGGTACGAGCGCATCCTGGCCAACATCATGTCCCGCCTGGTCAAGGCCACGCCCACGGAGTTCGAGCGCAAGCTGGTGGAAAGCCTGGCCGCGAACGAGGCTCTGGAGTGCCTGTACATTCTGGACATGCACGGCTGCCAGGTCAGCAATACCGTGTGCAATCCCTACCGCATCTCCGAGAACAAGCGGTTCATCTACCAGCCCGCCCAGCGGGGGGCCGACCACTCGCTCAAGGACTATTATCTGCCCATCCGGGCCGGGCTCGTGAAGTACATCACCGAGCAGTACATCTCGCTTGCCTCGGGCAACAAATGCACCACCCTGTCGGCCACGTTCCGTTGCTCCACGGGTGACGGCTTCATCCTGTGCCTTGATGTGGGCGAGGCCAGAAACGAGCGGAATGAGGACGAGGACGGCGCGCGGCTGGTGCCCAACACCTGTTCGGTGGGCTAGATCGCCGCGTCCGCGCGATGGCAGGAGCGCTGTGCCGCCCGCGCGGCGGATTGCAGGGCGGGTGCCCCAGCCTGACTAGCCGTTGGCCGTGGGCGTGGGGGGGGGCGTCTTTTTCGCCACCCGCTTCGGGGCGCGGTTCAATTTCTGCCACACAAAGCTCTCGGGCCGCTTGCCGCCCAGCTTTTCCAGGGGCACTTCGGCCCGGGCCATGGCCTTGTGCCCGCCCGCCGAGCCCAGGTCGCCGAACAGCTGGCTGGCCAGGCGGCCCACGTCGCGCGAGCGGCCGTCGCCCCGGAAGATGACCACCAGCGTGTCCTTGTACACCCCGCTCACCGACGCCCAGTTGATTTCCTGCACCCGCATGAAAAAATCGGCCAAAAGCACCAGCACGTCGGGGTTTTCCAGGTCGTCGATAAAGACGTACAGCCCGTTGCGCACCAGCCGCATCTTCACGAACGCCTGCGAAAAATAGTTCAGCCAGCCGATGCGGAATTCGCTGTTCACCACCTTGCGCAGCAGGTAGGGGTCGGAAATCTTGGTCAGGTACCGGAACGCCCGCACGTCCACGTCATGAAACTTCCTGAAAAAATTCTGCGTGTCCGCCTGGATGCCGTAGAGCAACGCCGTGGCCAGCAGTTTTCCGGGCCGGATCTTCATGGTGTACAGGTATTCGGTCATGAGCGTGGCGCACGCCCCGTACTCGGGCTTCACGTCCTTGAAATCGGCCAGCACCGGCTCTTCCTCGATGGTGGGGTGGTGGTCGAAGACGATGGAGAAGGAGTGGTTCTTGAAGGACGGGTGGTGGTGGGGCTGGGAATCCACAAGGGCGAAGCGGTCGTACTGCGCGGCGAGGTTGGGTGTGTATTTTCGCGTGGGAATGCGCAGGTAGCTTATCATGGCCAGGTTGTCGGGCCGGGAGATGTCGTTGACGTGGGTGATGGCCACGTCCGCCACCCGATGGATCATGATGCGCCGCAGCGCCATGGCCGAGGCCAGGGCGTCCGGGTCCGCGTTCATGATGATGAGCCAGCGCTCGTCCCTGGAGAGCAGCTCCAGCAGCGTGGTGATCTGGTTGTCCAGCGAGCGGAAGTAGGACATGCGTCCACCTATCCTTTGAGCGGCAGGGGCAGTCCGGCAACCACGAGGCGAACCTCGCGGCTGTGGGAGGCCACGGCCTGGTTGAGCGCGCCCAGCCCGCGCACAAAGGCGCGTGTGGCGGCGTTGGCCGGAATGGGACCGAGCCCGGCCTCGCAGGACACCACGGTGACGACGGGGGCGTCGTCTCCGGCCAGCGAGGCCAGCACATCAAGCAATTCCCCCACCGCCGCGTCCACAGCGGTCTGTTCCTGATCCGCGCCCGCCACCGTGAACAGCCAGAAATCGAGGCTGTCCACCAGGATGCTGCGCACGCCTTCGGCCGCCAGGTCCGCCAGTTCCCTGGCCAGCCGCGCCCCGGTTTCGCGCACGGGGATGTCCGGCGTGCGGCGGCGGCGATGGTCCAATATCTGGTCGCGCAGGCCAAAGTCCTGCGCCCGTCCCGTGGCCAGAAGGCACCGGGGAGCTGGTCCCTGCTGGAAAATCTGTAATGCCAGATCGGACTTGCCGGATTTGTCGCCGCCGAGGATGAGCCGGATCATGGGGGTTTCTTACGCCTTCTCGCTGTTGTCCGCAAGCATGGCCAGGCAGGAGGCCGAGGCCGCCACCGCGTCCCAGGAAAAGACCTCCAGCATGACGCGGGCCGTATGCGGCGCGGCCTCGAGCATGCGGCGCACCGCAGCCAGCGGCACCACGCTGTCCGGATGGTCCAGGGCCATGTGCCTGCCCCGCGCGTCCACGCCGCACAGGTGCAGCATGCCCACGCGATCCCATCCCAGCGGGCCGCCGCAGGCCAGCAGCGCCTGCTGCCCGTAGGCCATGCAGTGGCCGATGTCCAGGCACACGCCGCAGCCGGAGCGGTCCAGCACGGCCGCCAGCGCGGCGAGATCGTTCTCTTCCGTGTTCTCCACCAGCAACCGGGCCGGGTCGAGTCCGGCGTCGCGCCACAGCGAGGCGAAGCGCTCCAGGGCCGTGGCCGCGTCCGGCCCCATGTCCGCCGGGGGCGGATGGAGCACAAAGGCGTTGGGGGCAAGATAGGCGGTCTTGGCCACGAGTTGGCGCACGACGTCCCAGGCCGCGCCCGCGCCGTCCGCTTGGGAGCGCCACGGCAGATCCAGGGGCAGGTGCACGTGGTAGGTCAGGGGCAGCGCGGCCAGATCGGGCGGCAGATCGGTTTCGGTGTAGGCCAGCGATCCGGCGGTCTCGAACAGCACGACGCCCACCTCGCGCACGCGGCCCGCCAGAAAGCGGCAGTTGTCGGCCACGGTGCCGGGCCGCACAAAGGAGGGGGCGGCCACGTTCCATGGGGACGTGGCGCAGAGGGAGGCATAGTCCATGGGGAGATCCTTGCCGCGCAGGGGCGCGAAGCTCTTGCCTGTACCCGGCAATGGCCTTGGGGGCAAGGGCCGTACCCGCGCGGGGGGCGCTGGCCGGGTGGCTTTGTCTGTTGGAGGTGCGGCGGCATGGCCGCGCCCGCGCGGGGGGCGTTGGCCAGTCGACCGCACGCGACAACCTAGCGCGCGGCGCGCCGCGAGGTGGCAAGAGAGCGGATCGGCAGCCCGGATACGGGCCGGATATCCCCACGGACCGTCCTTGCGGGCGGTCCGTGGGAGGGATGGGCCGGGGCTACAGGGTGATGATGTCCTTGCTGGCGCGGAATGCGGGCAGCTTTTTGGGCGGCACCTTCACCTTTTCGCCGGTCTTGGGGTTGCGTCCCTGATAGGCCTTGTAGTGCTTGACCTTGAAGGAGCCGAAACCGCGCAGTTCCACGCGGCCGTCCTTGACCAGGGCATCCTGCACGGAATCGAAAAAGGTATTGACGAACACCGTGGCCTCATCAAGGGAGAGGTCGCATTCTTCGGAGAGGTTTTTGATGAGTTCGCTTTTGTTCATGCCTGGCCCCCATGAAGCCGGTTTAAGTTGTATTGGTTTTTCCAACGGTTAGTACAACGAGATTGAATTTATGGCAACCCCTTGCTTGAACTTGGGTGAAACGGCGAAACCCGCGTGGTTTGCGGGCTGGATGCCGCAGGGGGCGGAAGGGGCAATCTTTTTTTTACCGTGGCGGGGGGTTGCGGCCCTTGGACCGCGTGTTCACACATGGTTGCACAGCGCGAGTTCGATGGGATGGGGATGCAGATAATGCTGCTCCCGCAGATAGGCCACCCCGTATTTGCGGACGTAATGGTTGCAGAGCGTGAGCGGCACGACAAGGGGGGTGTGCCCGAGGCGGTAGTGGTCGATGGCCTCGCGCAGCTCCTGCTTTTCGTCGCTGGTGAGCAGCCTTTTGAAATAGCCCATGATGTGGTGCAGGACATTGGCGTGCTTGGCGGGTGTGGCCTTGCGCGCCAGGACGGCCATGAGCATTTCCTGGTACTGGCCGTGCAGCTCGCGCGCGGGCATGGAGGCGGCGTGCGCCACCAGCCGCCCCAGAGCCCGGTACGCCTCGGTGTCGTGCGAAAGGACAAGCAACTTGTGCGCCGCGTGAAAGGACACCAGCCTGCCCCGCGCGCCCGGCGCGGCGATGTCCTGGCCGAGCAGCGCGCGCCAGCGGCGCATGGTGAACACGCGGCTGATGAAATTTTCGCGCAGCACCGGGTCGTGCAGCCTGCCGTCCTCCTCGGTGGGGATGAGGGGAAAGCGGGCCTTGAAGGCGCGGGCAAAGAGGCCCACCCCGCGCATGGCGGGCGCGCCGCCCGCCTCGGGGTAGACCTTGACGCGCTCCATGCCGCTGGACGGGGATTTGCTTTTGAAGATGAAGCCGCACAGGTCGAGGGCGGCGAGTTCCTCCACCCTGGCGGCGGCCCAGGCGGTCATGCGTTCGGTGTGGTCCGTGCCGCTTTTCACGGTGACCAGCCGGGGGCGGTCCGGGTCGCCCACCAGCCGCATGGCCTCGCGGGGCACGCCCAGGCCGCATTCCACCTCCGGGCATACCGGCGCAAAGGAGAAGAACCGCCCCAGTTCGTGGAGGATGAACGTGTCGAGCCTGTGCCCGCCGTCAAACCGCACGGCCTTGCCCAGCAGGCAGGTGCTCACGCCGACGGGGATGCCGGCTTCGGCGTCGGTGGGGGGTGGCATGCTGGCCTCCCTGGGGCTGGCGGTTATTTTCCGGTCATGGTCCACACGCCGCGCCACTCGCCCTGGGGCGGGTCCGCCTCCAGGCGGGCGCACTGGGCCGCATAGGCCTTGGCCGCTGGGTCGCGGTCCGCCACCTGGGCAAAGGCCTGGCGCGCCGCCGCGAAATCGCCCTGGTAGAACAGCTCCAACCCCTGCCGGAAAATTGCCAGATCGGCCTGGCGCGCCGCGTATGCCGCGGCAGGCATGGGTTCGAACACCGTGACCGCCGCGCTGCGGCCCGCCACGGCGAGCCGCGCCAGCTCGCGGCAGGGGTAGGCGTTGTCCATGGCCTGCCGGGTGGCGTCGGAAATCATGCAATAGGTGCCAAAGGCCTTGTTCGCGCCCTCCAGCCGGGAGGCCAGGTTCACGGCGTCGCCCAGCATGGAGTAGTCGAACCGGGTGTCCGAGCCGAGGTTGCCCACAATGGCCGGGCCGGTGTTCAGGCCGATGCGCATGAACAGATCCTTGCCGATGCGCTGGCGGATGGCGGGGCGCATGGCGTCCAGCCGCGCGTGGCAGCGCATGGCCGCGCGCATGGCGCGCGCGCCGTGGTCCGCCATGTCCAGGGGCGCGTTCCAAAAGGCGATGATGGCGTCGCCCTCGTACTTGTCGATGGTGCCGCCTTCCTCCTGGATGATGGCGGTCATGGCCGTGAGGTATTCGTTGAGCAGCGCGGTCAGCTCTTCCGGCTCCAACCCTTCGGAAAGGGAGGTGAAGCCCTGCAGGTCGGAGAAGAAGATGGACAGGACGCGGCGCTCCCCGCCCAGCTTGAGCCGCTCGGGATGTTCCATCAGCTGTTCGATGACCTGGGGTGACAAATATTGGCTGAACGCGGCCTTGATGAACTGGCGCTGGCGGCCTTCGGTGACGTATTTGTGCAGCCACACCCCGCCCATGGCCAGGTTGGCGGCCAGGAACGGGGGCACGAACGGGAGCCAGGTGCCGCCGGGATACACGGCGCAGGACAAGGCCGCGGGCAGGATCGCGCATCCGGCATGCACCGCCATGCCCACCGTGGCGGACCCGGCCATGGCGAGCGCGGCGGCGGCCAGCACGGCCAGGAGCAGGCCGTAGGCCGCCACGGTCCAGGCGGACGCGTCGCGCATGAAGTCGCCGCCGATGAGGTTGTCGAGCATGGTGGCCACTATCTCGAAGCCCGGATACACGCCGGACACGGGCGCGGGGCGCAGGTCGAGCAGGCCGGGCGCGGTGGCGCCGAAGACCACGTAGGCGTCCTTGAGGAGCGCCGGATCAAGGCTGGGGGCAAGCCCGTCGCGCAGGAGCAGCTCGCTGCGGATGACGTCGGCGGCGGCATGGCCCGCATGGGTGCCCGACGGCCCACGGAAGCGCAGGATGGCGTTGCCCCGGCTGTCGAGCGGGATGTTCCTGCCCAAAAGGCGCAGGTCGCCCTGGGCCAGCGAGGCCAGGGGGTCCACGCCGCGCTTCATGTTGCGCTGCCCGGCCAGGAACCCGGCCAGGGCCAGGGAGGGCACGGGCGCGCCGTCGAACAGGGTGAAGAGCGGGGCGCGGCGGTACACGGTGTCCGGGTCCGGGGCGATGTGCACGTTGCCCAGCATGGCCGCGCCCGAGGCGATGTCCGCCACGGGTGGCGTGGCGCCGGAAAAGGAGAGGGCGGTGGCCGCGCCGGTGCGGGCAAGCCAGGTGTCCAGGCCGTAGACCGCGAAATCGGGCCGTGGCGCGGCGGCGGGCCAGGAGGGCGCGCCCGTGCCGGCGCGGCTGAGGAACAGGGGGATGGCCGTGCGGCCAAAGGCGGCGGCCGCGTCGCGCAGGGCGTGGTCGTCTTCCACGCCATAGACGGACGGCTCGGTGAACAGCATGTCGAAGACCAGCGCCTTGGCTCCGGCGCGGCGGCAAAAATCGGCCACGACCGCATACATCTCGCGGGGCCAGGGCCAGCTCAGGCCGTTTTCGTTCTTGGCCCAGTCGAGGCTCGCCTGGTCCAGCCGGACGAGCACGACACCGTGGGTGGCCGGGCCCGGCTCGGCGAACAGGCGCACGCGCATGTCCCAGGTGCGCGCCTCGATGCCGTCCAGCGCCCCCGCGAACCAGAGGCCGAGGCATATCAGCGCCCCGGCCAGACCGTACAGCGCGCCGAGCCGCAGCCTGTCCGCCGTGGTGGGTGTCCGCGCCATGTCAGATGCCCTGGAGCGTGGTGTGAAAGCGGCTTTGCCGCAGTTGCGGGGTGTCCACGTCGGGATAGCCCTCCAGCATGTCGTCCAGCGCCAGGATGCGGTCGCGCGGCGGCGGGTGGGTGCCGGAAAAATCATGCGCGTCCGCGCGCAGCCGTTCGCCCATGATGGCCAGCATGTCCGCCAGCGCCCTGGGGTTGTAGCCCGTGCGCGCCAGGATGCGCACGGCGGCGGCGTCCGCCGCGTATTCGTCGGACCGGGAATAGCCGTCCTGGATGAGGGTCTGCACGATGTCCGCCACGGAATCGCCAAAGGCGTTGACCACGGCGGCCAGTTCCGCTCCGGCCAGGGTCTTGGCGCCTGTCAGGGCCAGATCCAGGGCTTCGCTGTTCAGGCGCGAACTCATGATGGCCTTGACCCCGTGGCGCAGCGCCACGTGGCTGATTTCGTGGGCGAGCACGGCCGCCAGGGCGTCCTCGGACTCGCAGCAGCGGATGAGCCCCTTGGTGACGAGGATGTGGCCGCCGGGCGCGGCCATGGCGTTGATCTCGGGCGAGTCGAGGATGATGAAGTGGTAGCCGCCAAAGGTGCTGGGCCGGTCCGAGGCCATGGCCAGGGTCTGGCCCAGCAGGTTCACGTAGTCATAGGCCGGGCGGGAGTCGGTGGTGGGATATGTGGCGAGCAGCGTGGCCGTGACGGCGCGGCTCAAATAGTATTCCTGTTCGGGCGTGATGTCCGCAAAGGTCCGGTTGATGCGCTGGGCGGCCTGGATCACGGTCTCCGCCTTGGCGGCGGCGTCGGCGGCCTTGGCCCGGGCCGAGTCCACCTCGCTGGAATAGGGCATGGATGTGGAGAGCAGCGAGGAGAGCTCGGCGCAGGACACCACCAGGCAGAACGCCAGGGCGGTCAGCACGCCCAGGACCATGGACAGGGTGCGGCGTGTCATGGAGTGGCGCGTCATGGCGTGGCCCCCTCGGGCGGCGGGAACAGCAGGCCGTCGCGCAGGAAGCGGCGCATGGCCTCCTCGGAGTAGCGCGTCTGTTCCATGGCCGTGACGCGGGCATAGTCCGCATCGCCGTGCTGGCTGCGGTATCCGGCCTCCACCTGGGCGTTGAATCCCTTGCCCGCCAGGGCGAGTTCGTTGCCCGAAGCGCCCGTGGCCACGCCGCGCTCTCCGGCGCGCAGCCCGGTGCGGGCGGCGGCCAGGGCCGAGGCATGGGTCCAGCCCGCGCCCTTGCCCGCCGCTTCCACGCGCACCCACGCGCCCTTTTGCTCCAGCACCCGCACCGGCTGGCCATAGGCCACGGTGTACAGCACCGGTCCCAGGAACGAGGGTTTGCCGCGCACCGGGCTTTCCTGCACCTGCACGGCGGTGGTGCCGCCCGCGTCGGCGCAAAAGGACACGCCCGCCCACATGGCCAGCGCTATGGCCATGCACCAGCACAGCAGCAGCCGGGCAGGCCGGCCTTTCCGCGCGGCAAGGGTCTGATGAATGGTTTTCATGACATGTTCTTTGGCACAGTCTCCGAAAATCGGCAATATGCGGCTTTGCAACCCTTGCTTCATGCTGGTATGACGGCACCACACGCTGTTTTCGGGAGATACCGCGCCATGCTTGAAAAATCGTTGCGCGCCTTGCTGGCCAAGGCCCGTGTCCGGGGCCGCAAGGCCGCGCGCCTGTTGGGCGAAAAGCTTGTGGCGCGCGCCTCGGCCATTGCCTGTGAAAAGGGGCTGGCCGAGCGGCCCATCACGCTGGACGAGGCCTTGCGGCAACTGGATGCGCTGCGCGCCCAGGGGCTTTCGCGCGAGGATTTCGCCCGGCTCAAGGATGTGCTGCGCGCGCGGTACGGCAAACGGTGACGCGCGGCGTTCCCGGTCCGTTGCGACGCGGCGGCGTGGCGTCGTGCGCCTTGCGGCGTTTTGGCTATTGATGGCGCCTCGTTCCTTCGGGCCGCATTCTCCTGTCCCCCATACCCCTGAACATGCCCGCCCCCCCTGGCCCACGCGCACAGCGGGTGGGAGCATGCTTACATCACGGCGAAATGCGCGTTCGCCCGTGGCCCACGCGCACAGAGGGCGGGGCATGCGCGCTTCCTCCCGCCATTTTTCCCTTCCGCCATGCTGGCCGGTTGCCTTGACGGGGGTAGTATTATCTGTAAAAACGTAACACGCGTTGGTAATGCGCGCGATGTTCGTATGTGCGGAGACGTGTCAAGAAATGGGCGCCGCGAGGCGCAGGGTAGCAGGGCGTGCGGCAAGGCGCGCCGGGGAGAGGGGCATGCATATTTCGGAAGGTGTGCTTGGCGTGCCGGTGCTGGCCGCCGGGGCGGCCGTGGCGGTGGCGGGGACGGCGATGGGGCTGCGGCGGATCGATTATGATCGGCTCATGACCGTGGCGCTCATGTCCGCCACGTTTTTCGTGGCCTCGCTCATCCATGTGCCGCTTGGGCCTTCCAGCGCGCACCTGGTGCTCAACGGGCTCCTGGGCGCGCTCCTGGGCTGGGCCGCGTTCCCGGCCATTCTGGTGGCGCTGCTGCTTCAGGCGGTGCTGTTCCAGTTCGGGGGCATCACGGTGCTGGGCGTGAACACCTGCACCATGGCCATTCCCGCCGTTGTGTCGTTCTATCTGTTCCGGCCGCTCATGCGGGGCTCCGGCGTACAGCTTGCCCTGGGTGCGTTCGGCTGTGGCTTCGGCTCGTTTTTGCTGGCCGCGGTGCTCACGTCGGGCGCGCTTGCCCTGTCGGGCGAGGCGTTTGGCGCGGCGGCGCGCATTGTGCTGGTGACGCAGATCCCGGTCATGGTGCTGGAGGGTTTCGTCACCGTGTTTGTGGTCACCTTTTTGGCCAAGGTGCGGCCCGAGGTGTTATCGTTTCGCATGGCCGGCTGAAGGGCCGCAGGGAGAAAACAGATGACCAAGGCATTGCTCAAATTGTGTATTTTGGCCATGGGATGGTCGGTTGCCCTGCTGTGGGCGCATCCGGCCCAGGCGCATCGGCTGAATGTCTTCGCCTATGCGGAGGGTGACGCCATCTTCCTGGAATCCTCGTTCAATTCCGGTCGCCCCGCCATGGGCGCCACGGTGACCTTGACCGACGAGACCTCGGGCGACGTGCTGGCCACGGGAGAAACGGACGACAAGGGCGCGTGTTCGATGCCCATTCCCGCCAAGGCGCGGGAAGGGCGGCTCGATCTGGAGGTGGTGGTGGACGCGGGCGGCGGGCACAAGGGCTCGTGGCCTTTGGCGGCTGCCGAGTACCTGGGCGCTGACGCCGCCGCCACGGCAGCGGCTCCGCCCATGGACGCGGACGCCGCGCCCCGGAATGACGCTCCGGCGCAGGTGGCGACAGGTGGCGTGCCCGCCATGGATGAGGCCGTCCTGGCCCGGGTGGTGGAGGCCGCCGTGGAAAAGAAGATCGCCCCCATGCGCGCCATGCTCATGGAGGCGCAGATGGCCGGGCCGGGCGTGGCCGAGGTCGTGGGCGGCATCGGCTGGATTTTCGGCCTGATGGGCGTGGCCGCGTACATGAAGAGCAGGCGGGGCTGACGGGTTCGCACGCTCGCCCCCAACGGGTTACAGAACGCAAAAAAGGCAGCCGCAGGGCTGCCTTCTTTGCGTTTTCAGGCGTGGCGTCCGCTCACGCGATGATATGGATGTCGCTATAGGTGATGTCCGTGGTCAGCGTGACGATTTCCACGGCTGCGCCCGCCCCGCTGCCGTCCGCGTCGTAGTAGAGCACGTCGTTGGTGGTGTCGAAGACGAAGTGCTGATCCGCCGACGAGGCGGTGACCCCGGCCGAACCTGAAATGAAGTAGGTGGTGTCCGTGAGGTCGGTGCCTGCCGAGGGGCCGAGAAAACCGAACCCCGACAGGCTTACGCAGATCTTGTCCGTGCCGCTTTCGAAGTTGGAGATGACTTCGCCGCTGCCGCCATCGGTGGCCGAGCTGTACACGAAATAGTCGGTGCTGCCGACGTCGCCCACCAAGGAATCCAGGCCCGAGCCGCCGATGAGCGTATCGGTGCCCGCTCCCGCGATGATGGTGTCGTTGCCCGCGCCGCCTATGAGCGAGTCGTTGCCCACGCCGCCTTCCATCCAGTCCGCCACGCCGCCGCCCGAGATGATGTCGTCGCCGTCGCCGCCGTAGAGCCAGTTGGACGACGTGCCGCCCACCAGGGAGTCGTGGCCCAGGGCGCCGTATATGGTGCAGGCCACGGAGTTGCCCACGATGGTGTCGTCATAGCCCGTGGCGATGATGCCGTTGATATTGGCGAAGTGGTCCGACCCGGCTAAATCCGGTTCGACGGAGGCCTGGGTCCAGCTGATGGGTTCGGTATGTTCGGGCAGAATGAGTCTCAAGCCTGGTGAACCGCTGTTGTCGGATGCATAGTCTGTGCTGTAATCCAGCCAGTTGGTGCCGCTGCCGCCGTCGTACCAGTCCTCGCTTTCATCCATGTTCACCACGATGGTGTCGTCGCCCATGCCGCCCCAGATCGTGTCCGCACCCATACCGCCGATCAGGGAGTCGTGGCCGAGAAAGGTGCTGGCCAGATCGTCGCCATAGATGATGTCTTCGCCGGCTTCGCCGTAGATGGTGTCGCCGCCCTCGCCGCCGAGCAGGCTGTCGCCGTCGTTGCCGCCGAGAATGGAGTCGCTCCCGCCGCCGCCGTCCACGAGGTCCGTGCCCGCTCCGGCCATGATGGTGTCGTTGCCGTCTGCGTCCATGGGATCGTCCGTATAGTCCAGCATGGGGGAGAAGTAGGCGCCTTCCCAGTCGCCGATGATGAAGTCGCCCGCGTCGCCGCCGTAGATGAGGTCCGCGTCGCCGCCGCCACTGATGTAGGTGCCGACAATGGAGCCGCTGGCCGTGATGGTGTCCTGGCCGTGCTCGCCCTCCATGGTGTCGGCGCCGCCGCCGCCCACCAGGGAGTCGTTGCCCGTGAGGCCCAGCAGGTGGTCGTCGCCCAGGCCGCCCAGGATGGTGTCGTTGCCCGCCTCGCCGTCCAGGTCGTCGTCGCCCGCCTCGCCCCACAGGGTATCCGAGCCGTCGCCGCCCGCGATCCGGTCGTTGCCGGAACCGCCGATCACGGAGTCGTCGCCGTCGTCGCCGTCCAGGATGTCGTTGCCGTCCAGGCCGAAGATGCTGTCGTTGCCCGCCAAGCCGTCAATGGCGTCGGCCGAGAGTGTGCCGGTGAGGGTGTCGTCGCCGGACGTGCCTTCCATTGCGTTGTAGCCCAGCAGGGTGAGGAATTCCACCGAATTGATATTGTTGGGGTCGTTGAAAAAGGAGAGCAGGCTGGTGAAGAAGGACTCCAGGGAGTCGAAGTTGGAACCCACCACTTGCTCGAAATAATCGCCAAGTCCGTCAAGCAGGGAGTTGAGCAGGGCGAAGAACTCGCTCGCGCTGGCAAAAAAGTCGGTCAGACTGTCCGGGCTGTCGATAGGTGCGTCGCCTCCTGTCAGGGAATCAAACAGGTCGTCCACGATACCGCTCACGATATCCTCATCGTCATCCTCGTCATTATCGATGATATCGTCCGTGGGGTCGTCTTGCGTGGCTTGGTCGATCAGATCGTTCAGGTCCAGCCCCTGGTCGCCTTCGCCCGTGGCGCCGTCCAAAAGCCCGGTGTCGCCCAACAGGCCGTCGCCTCCGTCCAGGAAGGAGGCGCCGAGATCCTCGAACAGCGTGCCGGCGCCAAGCCCCGCATCGCCGCCGAACATGGTGAACCCGCCGGTGAAAGCCATTCCGCCCATTCCGCCCATCCCGCCTTGTGCGGCCAGGTCGCCCGCAGCGTCGGCCAAGTCTCCAGCCGCGCCGGCCATATCGCCCGCCGCGCCAGCCATATCGCCCGCCGCGCCAGCCATATCGCCCGCCGCGCCAGCCATATCGCCAGCCGCGTCGCCAAAGGTGCCGGCCGCGTCGCCCAGGTCGCCAGCGCCCGCGTCGCCAGCACCCGCGTCGCCAGCACCCGCGTCGCCGTTATCGGCGGCGCCAGCCTGATCGGGCGCCGCTCCATCGGCCGCGTCACCCGTTTCACCGGCAGCGGCATCGGCATCCCCCGCAGCCTGGGGCTCGCCTTCGCCTTCGGCCTGGGGTTCTCCTTCCCCTTCGCCCTCGCCTTCGCCCGCAGCCTGTTGGTCGCCTTCGCCCTCGCCCTGGGGCTCGCCCTCGCCCTGGGGCTCGCCCTCGCCCTGGGGTTCTCCCTCGCCCTCGCCTTGGGGCTCTCCTTCGCCCTCTCCTTCGGCCTGGGCCTCTCCTTCGCCCTCTCCTTCGCCTTCGCCTTCGCCTTCGCCCTCGCCTTCGCCTTCGCCCTCGCCTTCGGCCTGGGCCTCGCCCTCTCCTTCCCCTTCGCCCTGGGGTTCTCCTTCTCCTTCGCCTTCACCGCCGCCCTCGTCTCCAGGCTGGTCCTGGGGTTGGGGCTCTCCCAGCGAGGTGAGGGGCGCGGCGGCCCGGAACTGTTGCTGTTCCTGTGGGGACATGAAGCGCACGCCGCCCATGGGTTGTCCTGGGGAGAAGTCGATGATGCCGTTGGCAAAGGTGATGACCGCGGTATTGCCAAACTGGTCGGTCACGAGCAGGGATCGGCCCCCGGTCAGTTCTTCGGCGCCGTGCCTTTCCTGCCCGCCGGGCTGGATGTCGTGCAGTGTGGTGGTGCCCCGGATACCCATGGTGGCCAGGGGCGAGGCCAGCTTGACGCCGTCCGGGTTGGCGTCGGCTATCTTGCCGGTGACCATGCGGAACGAGCCTTCCGCCATTTTGAGCAGGTAGTTGGCTCCATCCGCCGCCGCCGGGTTGTAGACATAGGTGTCCACGGTCAGGCGGCTGTCGGCGCCCTGGGACAGCACCGAGTCGTCCATGAATTTGACTTCGACGTTGCTGTTGGCCTGGGTGACCAGCACGTCGTTTTCATAGATGGGACTTCCAGCGGAAAGGGGGTGCGTTTCACCGCCGCTTTCCGTGAACACCGCGCCGTGCGCGGCGACGACATGTCCTACGGGGGTGCCTGTGGGCATGGTGGTTCTCCCTGCATGCATGCGGCGTCAGAACAAACGGAACATGCCGCGTATCTGTTGTATGTATACCTGGGAATATATGCAATGAAAGCCGGGGCGGTCAATGACTATCCCGGTGCGGAGGGCTTGTTTCGGGGTATATATTTCGATCATATCGGAATGAAACAAAAAACCGTTGACGGTATACCGTCAACGGTTGAAGGGCCGAAAGGGCGGGGAGCTATCCGCTTATGCGATGGGGCGGCAATAATTCGATTTCTGGATGAGATCGGCAAAGGTCACGCAGTTGAGCCGCTCATACATGGCCTGGCTCGCCTCCATCCAGAGCTGCCTGGTGATGCAGTCGTCGGAATTGGCGCACACCTTGCCGTCCAACACGCATTCCGTCAGCGCAATGTCGCCCTCAAGCAGGCGCACCACCTCGCCCACGGTGATCTGTTCCGGCGGCCTGGTGAGCATGTGGCCACCCTTGGGGCCGCGCTTGCTTTTGATATATTTCCCCTTTTTCAGGGGGCGGATCAGCTTCTCAAGGTATTTGACCGACACGCCCTGACGCTGGGATATCTCGCTTATGCGCACGGGGCCGTTGTCGCCGTGCAGGGCAATGTCGAGCATCATCCGCGTACCGTAACGGCTTCTCGTCGATAGTTTCATCCGGAGATCTCCCGGCGGTTGCGCTCCATGGACGGAGCTGGTGTCGTGAGGCGGCAAGCGGCCCGCTGTGTGGGAACATTATTGCATACCGCACAGGTAGGTGTTGCGTGTTTGCAGTGAATTGTCAAGCGTAGCCCGCCGAAAAATGCGGGATATACGCGGAAAAATCAGCGCAGGCCAAGGGAGAGGGCCGCGTCCTGGGCCATGGCTTCGGGAGGCTGGTCGGCCCGCACGATGAAATGGAGCGCGCTCATGAAAATGGGTTCGCATCGGATGAGTTCGGCGGCCAGACGCTCGCGGGTGGCGTCGCCCCCACCCATGGCGCGCAACGCCAGCCCCACGTCGGCGATAAGGTAAAAGACCAGCCCGTGCGCCTTGAGGGCCGCGCCGGCCTGTGGGGTCAGCAGTTCCGAATCCACCGCCGCCACAACCCCCTTGCCCGTGCACAGGGCGTCAAGCGCCACGGCGTCAGCCTCGGCGTCTCCCGAGGCCTCCAGGTGGATGGCGGAGCCGCCGGTCCGCTGGGCCAGATGCACGGCCAGCTCCCTGCGTCCGCTCCCGGCAAGGCCCAGGATGAAGATGTTGCTGTCACCGGGAACAAAGCGGGCGGGTTGGCGCTTGGCGCCATCGCCGGGCTTGAAGGTGATGGAGGTGTCTGGGTTGTCGACTTCCTGTTTTTCCTTGATGAAATGCGAGGTGTCGAAGGCGCGGGGTGGGGTCACGGCATGCTCCTGGTCTGGCGTGGCGCGATGTGCGCCCACCGCCTGCATAAGCATATTGGCGGCGGGTGGCAAGGCGCGCGTCAGGGAAGCAGGCGTTTGGCCACGGCCAACACGGTATTGGTGTACATGCGGCTGTGGTTGTAGCGGTACAGCACCTTGCGCTGCAGGTGAAGGGACAGCCCCTTTTTCCAGCCGTTGGCCTTGAGGAAATTGGCCAGGCTGTACAGGGCGTCGGGGGGCGTAAAGAGATTGATCCGGCCGTCGCCGTCGCCATCCATGCCAAAGCGCAGGGCGTTGGAGGGCATGAACTGGCACATGCCAATGGCCCCGTAAACCGAGCCGGGCAGGTCGAGGGGGTGGTGGCCGTTGGCCGCCGCGTGGTCGATGAGCGCCTTGAGCTCCCCATAGGCCCAGTCCGATTTTTCCTTGATGCGCCGCGCCAGCCAGGTTCGCTGCGCCGCGGTCGGGGGGGTGTCCGCACCCAGGTGCGGCAGCCGGGGCAGCCGCTCCACGCGGTCGGTGTGGGCCATGCTGGCCAGGGTGACAAAGGCGGGCTCCTCGCCCAGATAGCGCCCCACCTGGGTTTCCACGGAAAGGATGGCCACGGCTATTTCATGGGGCACCCCGAACTCCCGGCGGACGCGCGTCAGGGTCGCGGCGTGGCGGTTGCAAAAGGCGCGGGCGTCGGCAATGCGTTTCGGCTCCATCGCCGAGGGGTAGATGGCGGGCGCGGGCGATGTTTTCTTGGCGGTCTGCTTGGGCTTGGGCGCGAATTTGCGCTGGAAGAGCGTGGCCATTTTTTGCAGCATGGCATCGGGTTGGTACGCCATGTCCGAGCGCGTGAAGAACGGCTCCACGAGCGCGCGGGGGTAGCCGTCCGCAGCGAGCCGGCCCACCAACTCCTCCCATTCGCCGCACCCGGCCTGGACAGCGGGCGGGACGCCCGGCGCGGCCAAGAACGCGAGCAGGGCGCACAGCAGCCGGACCACATGTCCGATGCCGTGACACGGCATGCCCCACAACGGGGTGGGGGCAGGGCGTGCGGTGGGGCAGGGCATGGTCATCGTGTTTGCCGGACGGGCGGGGTTACGGATTGCCTCCACCATACACCACGGCCCGGCAAAGAAAAAGGGGGTGGGGAAAAAGAGTCGCGACTGGCAGCGGCTGGACATCTTTTCCTCGGGCGCGTAACGAGCATCAATAGTAACTACTCTTATTCCGGGAGAGAGGTGCGCATGCGCATGATGCGGGTTGTGCTGACAGTGATGCTGGCCGGGGCCGTGTTGGTCATGGGCGTGAGCGGGGCGCACGCGGGGCGGACACTGCGCTTTGCAACCGAGGGCGCCTATCCACCGTTCAATTTCGTGGGCGCGGACGGCAAGCTGACCGGGTTTGACGTGGATATCGGCTTTGCCCTGTGCAAGGCCATGGGCGTTGCCTGCACGGTGGTGGCGGTGCCGTGGGATGATCTCATCCCCGGCCTGCAGGCAGGGGATTACGACATGATCGTCGCCAGCATGGCCAAAACGGCGGAGCGGGAAAAAGTCGTCGATTTTACGGATAGCTATTACCACTCGCGCACCACGTTCGTGGCGGGAACGGCGCTCAAGGGCGAGCCGTTTCCGCAATCCCTGCGCGGCAAGATCCTCGCCACCCAGCGCAACACCGTGCAGGCCGCGTACCTCGTCAAGGAATTCGGACAGATCGCCACCGTCACCCTGACCGAGGACATGGGAGGCGCGTTTGCGCTGCTTGCCGCCGGAAAAGCGGATGTCGTGCTGGCCGACTCGTTGCCGGCCTATGAATTCCTCATCAGCGCCAACGGCAAGGGCTTTGATTTTTATGGCGAGGCCTTGCCCGTGGGCGATATCTTTTCATCGGCGCACATCGCGGTGCGCAAGCGGGACGACGCCTTGCGCCAGAGCATCGACAAGGCGTTGCAGGCGTTGCGGCTGGACGGCACCTACGACACCATAAACCGCGCCTATTTTCCCTTCAGCATCTATTGACGCGGGATGGGGTGAACCATAGGACCAAGCCGTGGAAAGACGCGTAGACGCATCGAGCGCCCCAGCCCGTGAGGCTCCCCTCCGCCTGCCCCTGTCCGGTCGGCGCAAGCCTGGGCTGTTGCCGGTCATGGGGGTGGTGGCCGGGGTGTTCACCGTGCTGTGCGCCGGATTCGGCCTGGTCATGCTCAACGAGATGATTCATATCCGCGATCTGGCGGTGCAGACACGTGACACGGTGTTGCCCCAGGTGCTTGACCGGCAGCGCACCGCCATGAACATGGAGCGCCTCGCCCGCTTTGGCGAGGTGGTGTACGTGACCCGCGATGCGGCGATGCGGCGCAAGGCCCGCCTGGCCGCCCAGGTGATCGGCTATGAGACCGTGTTCGAGTCCAACGTCCCGGTGCGCGACATCGCGCAGGGCGTCTTTGCCGCCATCGAGGCCGTGGCCTCGTTCCGTGACCGCCAGGAGGAGGCCCGGCAGGCCATGCACAAGGCCACGGACGGCCTGGATGCGTTTATCCGCAGCGTGAGCCTTGCCCGCCAGGGATGGCCCGCATCCGTGCGCGACAACCCCCACGTCGAGACCGTGTTGCGCCACTATGGCGAGTTGCTCCTGGTGCTCAAGGACGCGGTGGAGAGCGACGACCTCGCGCACGTCGACCAGCTCCACGCCACGTTTCTGGATATCCGCCGCAAGCTGGGCGTCCTGAATGGCGAGATGGCCCGGGCGCGGCTGCCCCTGGCCGTGGGCGGGGCCGAAGTCCTGCTGGACAAGGCCTGCGACGTGTTCATCCTGCAGCGCGGCGTGTTGGACAACGGGGTCAAGGCCGCGGCCGTATGGGCTCGCGCCGTGGAGCAGCTTGCCGACATCTCCAGCCATATGTCCACGGATGCCGCGGCCATCGCCGCCAACCGCTTCACGGACATAGCCACCAACGCGGACCGGGCCAAGGCGGTGGGAGCGGCCAGCGTCGCGGGCGCGATCGTCCTGGCGATGCTGTTCGGCTACGTGGTCTACCGCCTCATCTTCACACCCATCATGCGCACCAACCATGGCCTGCTCCAGGCCAGGCATCTGCGCCGCTGCGTACCCATCCAACCCGCACGGTTGCGGGAGCTCGACGCCATCCGCGAAGGGGTGGAAAGCCTGGGCCATGCGCTGGGCCGCACGGCGGAATACGCGGCCCGGCTGGAGACCGCCAACAAGGGGTTGGAACGGGAAATGGCCGAGCGCGAAAAGGTGCAGCAGGCCTTGGCCAAGGCCAAGGAGGCCGCCGAGGCGGCCACGTTGGCCAAAAACGAATTTCTCGCCAGCGTGAGCCATGAAATCCGCACCCCCATGAATGCCATCCTGGGCATGGCCGATATCCTGCAAGAATCCCCCCTTACGTCCGACCAGCGCCAGTGCGTGGCCATTTCCCGCTCGGCGGGCGAACTGCTCCTGGGGCTCATCAACGACATCCTCGACCTCGCCAAGGCCGAGGCCGGGAAGATCGTCATCGACGCGGTGCCGTTCAATATGGCCACCTTGGCGGAGCAGGCCGCCGACACCCTGGCCTACAAGGCGCGGGGCAAGGGCGTGGCGTTGCGCTGGCGGGTGGCTCCCGAGTTGCCGCGCTGGTTCGTGGGCGATCCCGTGCGGCTGCGCCAGGTGCTCGTCAACCTGCTCGACAACGCGGTCAAGTTCACCAGCCAGGGTGAGGTTTCCCTTGACGTCGTGCCCGCGCCCGACACGGATGCGCCGGGCGCCATCGCCTTTATCGTGCGTGATACCGGCGCGGGCATTCCCCCGGACAAGCTCGACGCCGTGTTCGAGGCCTTTACCCAGGCGGACGCGTCCACGACCCGCGAATACGGCGGCACGGGCCTTGGCTTGACCATTGTGAAACGGCTGGTGGGATACATGGGCGGCGGCGTTGCCGTGGAAAGCGCGCCGGGCAAGGGCACGGCCTTTACCGTGCGCCTGTGCCTGCGGGTGGCCGAGCCCCAGGAACACCACGATGCGCGTGTGCGGCACAGCCACGCCACGTGCCTGGCGCCGTGCCGCATCCTGGTGGTGGACGCCAACCCGCTGGACGGCATGGCGCTGGTCGACATGCTGGCCGCCTACGCCGCACGTTCGGAGCAGGCGGACAGTACTGGCGAGGCGGTGGCGCGTCTGCGGCAGGCGGCGGCCGCGAACGATCCCTTTGGCCTGGTGGTGGTGGACGCCCCGGACACGCTGCACGCCCTGCGCGTCGCGTGCGGCACCGTCATGCCTCCCGCCATCCTGTGCCTGGCGGACCCGCGGCCCGAGCAAACCGCCGACCCCGAGACGCCCGTGCTGATCAAGCCCGTGGACAGGGACCAGGTGGGGGCGGCGGTGCGGGGCGTCCTGGCCTCCTGCCGACCCCCCGCGCCGTGCGCAATGGGGAATCCGGTCGCCGAGGCGGTGTTGCAGCGCCCGTTGCGGGTGCTGCTTGTGGAGGACAACCCCAGCAACGGCACGTTGATAAAGATGTTTCTCAAGGGGGCGCCCCACTACATCCGCGACGCGCCCAATGGCGCGGTGGGGCTCGACCTGTTCCGGCAGGACGCGTGGGACATCGTGCTCATGGACATGCAGATGCCTGTTCTTGACGGCTTTGCCGCCACGGAGGCCATCCGCGCCCATGAGCGCGAGCACGGCCTCGACCCCGTGCCCGTTCTCGCCCTCACCGCCCATGTCACGCCGGCGGAGGTGCGGCGCTGCCTCGCGTGCGGGTGTTCGGCCTATCTGGCCAAGCCCATCCGCAGGGACGACCTGCTGCGCATGCTGGCGCGGCTGGTGGCCTGACCCCCTCCCTTCCGCCCCGGTCTCCCCGTACACCCGTTGCCCGGGGGGGCTTCGTGGGGAGCGGCGGGCGTGTGTCCGGTCCGTTTCAAGGGACGTGCCGCCCTGGCGTCCGCCGGTCGCGCCATCCCCGCGCGAGCCCCGGCCCTATCCCTGGTTGCATTCAAGGGGCGAAAGCTCTAATCGGAGGGGATCGATTGCTGGGAGCTGACGCATGGAACGCAAGGAAATAGAGGTCGTGGCGGGTATCTTGTGGCGGGACGGGCGCTTTTTGGCCGCCCGGCGGCCCGAGGGCAAGCCCATGGCCGGTTTTTGGGAGTTTCCCGGCGGCAAGGTGGAGGCGGGCGAAACCCTGGAGGCCGCACTGGTGCGCGAACTGGGGGAAGAGCTGGCCGTCACGCCGGTGGCGTACGCCTATTGGCGGGAAAAACGCCACGACTACGAATCCTTGCGCGTGCGGCTGCATTTTTTTCACGTCAACGAGTTTTCAGGTGCGCCGGAGGCGTGCGAGGGCCACGCGCTCAAGTGGGTGACCACGGGCGAGGCCCGCGCCATGCCGTTTCTGGAGGCGGACACGGATATCGTGCACGCCCTGGGCGAGGCCGCACCCTGACCTTCACGAGCATCGGCGGGCGCGGAGGTGCGCGGCCCGCGCAACGACAGGAGTACGCATGCGCATACGCGACATGATTCCCCGGACGGGGCAGTTTTTCTCGTTGGAGTTCTTTCCGCCCAAGGACCGGACCAAGTGGCCCGATTTCTTCAAGGTCGTGGACACGTTCCGCACGCTGCAACCGCTGTTCGCCTCGGTGACCTACGGCGCGGGCGGCTCCACCCGCGACCACACCATGGAGATCGTGAACCGGCTCAAGAACGAGTACGAGGTGGAGCCCATGGCCCACCTGACCTGCGTGGACGCGGACCGGGCCTACATCGAACGCTTTCTGGACGATCTGGCCGGGCACAACATCGACAACGTGCTCGCCCTGCGCGGCGACGCGCCCAAGGGGCGGGAAAAGGCCGTGGCCGACGACGCGGAGTTCCGCCACGCCGCCGATCTGGTGTCCTTTATCCGTGGCCGCCATCCCGACATGGGCGTGGGCGTGGCCGGATATCCTGAAAAGCACCCCGAGGCGGCAAGCCTGGACGCGGACATCGGCCACCTGAAGGCCAAGCTCGACCAGGGCGGCGATTTCATCATCACCCAGATGTTCTTCGAGAACCGCTTCTACTTCGACTTCGTGAAGCGGTGCCGGGCGGCGGGGATCACCGTGCCCATCATCCCGGCCATCCTGCCGATCATGAATCTGGCGGGCCTCAAGCGCATCCTCGGCCTGTGCGGCGCCACCATTCCCGGCCCGTTCCTGCGCGCCCTGGAAGAGGCCGACGCCTCGGGCGGCAATGCGGCGGTGCAGCGGCTCGGCATCAGCCACGCCCGTTTCCAGATAGCGGATCTTCTGGACCGCGAGGTGCCGGGCGTGCACCTGTACACCCTCAACCAGGTCGAGGCGTGCATGGAGATCGTGCAGGATTTGGAGCTGTGCAAGCGGCTGGGCGCGTGCTGAGCCGGGGCAACGGCTAACGACGAACCCCCATCCCCTCTCTCATCCTTTCCCCCAAAAACTGCTGGTTGGGGAGGAGGGGGCGGGGAGGTCGGACGAGTTCCCCAGATGGCGCGCGTTGCGTTTTGGGAGAGGGTGAAGGGGGGAAGATCGCGCTCCCCAGGAGAGGGCGTGTTGTCAGCAACCAGAGACCCGCGCGCGGTTCCAGGCTGCTGACAAACCGCCATGTATTCCTGCTATGTTTTTTTTGAAGTCTTGCGGCTCACGGCGTCGGGTGAATGGCCCTCCATGCCTTGGTCAACAGACAACGATGCCGCCCGCCTGGGGAACTCGCGTGTCCCCACCGTATCCACCGCCCCCGCCAGCAGTTTTTGGGGAAAGAGAGAGAAGAGAGGATGGGGGTCCGGGGGAAGGAGAGAGGAGAGGGAAAACCCCTTTTTATGCTTGGAAAAAGGGGTTTTCCCTCTCCTCTCTCCTTCCCCCGGGGCTTTGTCGGCAATCGCCCGCGCAAGCGGGTCTTCGATCGTGCGAGGAGGCGGCATGGAATTCGTGGTGTAGGTGGTATTGGCCCTGGCGGCGGGGGCGTGTCTGCCCACGCAGGCGGGCATCAACGCGCAGCTGAACCGCC
>JBFWMG010000030.1:0-48539 GCA_050251715.1 Desulfovibrionaceae bacterium
CTTCCCCGACGCCATCGCCCTGTCCGCCGCCACCGGCTCCGGCCACGACACCCTCGCCGCCCGCAACATCGCCGCCATCGACTGGGAGGGGAGCGTGCGCGGGGACAAAGAATACGAATCTGGGGGAAGGGGCGGGAAGAGGGAAACCTTTTTCGGCGAAAAAAGGTTTCCCTCTTCCCGCCCCTTCCCCCAGACCCCCATCCCCACCCATCACCCTTCCAAAAACTGCTGGTTGGGGGTGGAGGATGGCGAATCGGCAGGCCGCGTCGCCCCCGCGCGGGGTGGGGGGAGAAAAAGTGGGAAGAGGAGATGGGGTGGAGCGGGGGCATGAGGGTGGAAGTACAGAAGCGCGATCAAGCAGTATACCGGGCAGGGGGATGCCGTGCTGCGGGTATTGTTGTTCTTGATTTTGTTCTTGCCGACAACAGGTTCGGCGCAGGAGACGTACGATCTCTCGTGCGGCACGGTCGGCACGATGCACATATCCCGCGTGGCCGTGCCTGATGATTGGGATTTCGCGTCCCATGGCGGGCATGTCCGCTTTCTCGGCTTCACGCTGAAGGATGCGGCCGTGGCGCCGTATACCGCCCTGCGCCGGGCCGCGCCCATGACGCACACCACGCCAAGGGCGGCATGGTTTCCAAGAAGGACATCCTTCTCACAACCAATGGCCGTCCCTTGCGCGGCGATATCCCCGCCTTGACGACCTTTGCCAACGAGGGCGTCACCGTCGTGTTCCTCCGTACCGTGGACGCCTTTGTCGCCGCACGCGCCGTCTGCCTCGAACTGGTGCCGGACAGGGAGATCTTTCACGGCCAATGGCGGTGACGCCGCCCCTCGCAGGGGGACGATGACAGGACGCGCTTTCCGGCGGCGGGAAGCGCGTCCTGCCATCGTGTGGCCCAGGCGTGGCGGGCCGGACGCGCCGCCAAGGCCGGGTCAGGCAAGGTTCAGGCAAAGATGCTGGCTGGGATGCAGGCGGTGCTGCGGCGGGGCAGGGAGCGGGTGCCATGTGCAACCGGGAACAGGGTTGACACGTCCATCCCCGGCCCATGGCGTCGCCTCGCCCCAAATAGAAAGGGGCCGCCCTGGCTGGGCGGCCCCCAAAGAGACCTGAATGCGTGTTAAAGCGTTTCCGGAAAACTGTTACTCTCGGTTAATGGATAGATGTTCCGGATGACCCGGTGCGTTCCTGTACTGTCTAGGAACCTCTTTGCGTTCTCTGCCTCACCAATGGCAATTCGACTTGCCGATATGGGTATTGAACACAACCGTTACGCTACCCTCCGATGTACTGCGATGTTTCCTGACACAAAAACTTCGGAAACGGTACTTACGACTCCTATGCATAGGTTGATTACAAGATAAGATTATTACGCTTCTGTGTCAAGGCGGTAGCGCATTTTTTTATTATTTGTGCATGTTCAACAGTTCCGATGAGATGTGCGCCACATTGCCGTGCCTTCCCGTCTCTTTTCGTTACAGCGGACAGGGCGTTGTCCCGCCGCGCGCCTTGGGCCATGCGCCAAAGGGCCGCACGTACCCCGTCGCATGGCCCGTGGGCGGGGCGATGCGAGGGGCGTGTGGCCAGGAATGGGCGGCGGGACGGGTGCGGCGCGCCAGGGCGTCAGTCTTGCGGCAGATCCAGGGGGCCGACGAGCGTGTTGGTCTCGCCGGGAAGCAACGCGAACGGCCGCACGCGCACATAGGCCTCGCCCGTGGCGTTGCGCGTGCCCGCAATGAGGAAATAGGAACCTGATGGGAAGGAAAGCTGGAAGGTGCTGGTCGTGGCGTCATACGCGCCGCGCAATCCCGCATCCGGTTCGAGCTGCCGGAAATAGCCCAGCGAGGGAGCCGAGGCGGTGGTCACGAAAGACGAGAGGGCGAATTGGCGGAAGTATTCCGCCGCGTCGGGCGCAAGGGGCGCGCCGTCGCGGGTGCATTGCAGGTTCAACGTCGCCCAGGGGGCGTAGTAGCGCTCCGACGCGGGGGTGGCGGCCTTGTTGTCCAGGCACTCGGGACGGGCGGGGAACAGGGGGGACCACTGCGCGCCGTCAAAATATTCCACCCACCCCCACGGCTCGACGTAGCGGGCCGGAATGCCAAGGCTGCGCAGGATGCCGACGCTGGCCACGGCCCGGTCCTGGTCGGTGGCCACATGGCCGCTGCGCACGGCCTGGTCGGGGGTGAGCACAGGGCTCAACACGCCGGATGGGGCGGGGCGCAGGTGCTTGACGTAGGCATTGACCCGCCAGACCGTGTCCGCGAGGTCGGCCCCGATCCAGGAGGCGGCCTGCTCGCGCAGGCTGGACCGGTAGCTGGCGTAGGGTTCTTCCTTGCTGATGCGGTTGGCGAGCACGAAGGAGGTGAACGTGTCGTCGTCGTAGGCAAGCCCCCAGAGGGCGCGGGCGTGCTCGCGGGCCGCCAGGGCCAGGGCGGGTTCGGTGCGCAGTCCCGCGGCGGAGCAGGCGGCGCGGTCCTTGGGGGAGAGGGTGGCCAGATAATCGATCAACGTTTGCCGCAGCGGCGCGGGAATCATGTCCACGAGCGTGGCGACCATGTCGCCGTTCTCGCCCGCGTCCTTCAGGATGGCGGCAAGCCGGGCATCGCCGGACGTGGCGTTGCCGGATGCGGCCAGATAGTTGCTCGCCGAGCGGAGCATGGAGTTGAACCGTTCCGTGCGTTGCGCGGCCCGGGCCGCCTTGTCCGCTTCAAAGGCGTCGCGTTCGGCGGCGGCAAGGGGCGGCAGCGGCGCGGCGGGCAGCTTGCCGCCAAAGCGCATCCAGAATCCGGCTGGCATGGGTTCTTCGTGCGCCAGATCGAGCGTCACCGGGGCGGGGCGGTCGGCGTCGCCATCGCGCGGCGGCGTGATGGTGGCCAGGGCCGCCGCGCGCCGGTGGCCCAGCACCGTTGTGAGCAGCACGGTGCCCTTGCCCAGCATGACCATGCCTTCGCCCGCACCGTCGCACTGGATGCGCAGCGCGGGCCGGAATCCCGCATAATTATAGATGGAGGCCAGCACCACCACGTTGGGCACGGGCACGCCGTTGCGCCCCACCACGCGCACGCGCAGCGGGTGGACCGGCGCGTATGAGGCCGTGGTGTTGAGCACCGTGTAGCCGCGTCCCTGGCGCAATACCGGCTCGGGCGCGTCCGGGGCGTCGCCGTACACCGTGGCCGTGGTCACCAGGACGTTGCGCACGTTTTCCGAAAACCACGCGTCGTCCAGCCGGGGGCCGGGGTTGGCCGGGTCGATGTAGTGCCACGTCCCGTTGATCCACACCTCGGCCCAGGCGTGGTTGTCGTCCGCGAACTGCCAGGCAGGGGTGTCGGCCTTGCGCACGGGAATGCCCACGCTGCGCGCCGCGGCCGCGAACAGGATGACGGCCTCCTCGCAGCGCGCCTGGCCCCGCCGGAGCGAGGTCATGACCCCCTGGTCACGGCGCGATGTGGGCACATAGGCCACGTGCTCCAGGCACCACAGGGCGATTTCCTGCGCGGCGGCGGCCATGTCGGTGATGCCGTCCAGGCGCGGCGCGAGCGTCTTGAAGAAGTGCAGGCGGTGCGGCTGGAACGGCTCCTGGCTGGTGCGGTGGGGCAGGACGTAGTGCAGGAAGATGTCCCAGGGCACGTCACGGCCCCAGGGAAAGGCGTCGCGGGCGGCAAAGGCCTGGTCCACGGTTTCGCGCAGGTCCGCCTCGCGCATGGACGCCGCGTCGGCAAGGGGCAGGCCCGCCAGCAGAAACCGGGCGGCCTGGCCCTTTTCCGAGGCCGGATCGTAGGCTTCGAGAAAACGGCGCAGGGCGTCGGCGTTGGCTCCGGCAAGGGTGATGGCCGCCGTTGCGTCGGCGGCCAGGGGGCGGCGGGCGGCGAACCGTTCCGGCGCGCGGGCGCAGGCGCACAGCAGCACGGCCACAAGCGGCAGCGCGAGCCACGGTCGCAGGCGGTTACCGCACATGGGCCGGTGCGGCGTCCCGAGCCAGGACCAGGCGCCGCAGGGCAATGCCCACCACGGTGCCGAGCAGGCAGCCGGAGATGTTGGCGATGAGGTCGGAGAGGGAGAAAAAGCGGTTGGGGATGTGGATCTGTCCCAGTTCCGAGGCCAGGGCCAGCAGCAGTGTCACGGCGGTGACCGTGGTCAGCAGCCAACCGGCGTGGAAGGCGAGTCCGGCCAGAAAAGCCATGCAGAGAAACGCGCCGAAGTGGATGGCCACGTCAAGGGTGACGGCGCCCACAAGGGCGCGCTTGAGAAACGGCATGCCCACCGGTGCGAAGGACGCCGCCGTATACAGGCAGACGCTTGCGATCCAGGCCCACATGAAGCCCGGGTGTATGGCGGGAAGAGGGGTGTTGGCGTTCACGGTGCACCGGTGGCGGGTTGGGAGGGAGGTAGCGGGCTACCTGTTCCTTTCCCGTTTCTTTTCCAGTGTCAGGCCCGCGAAAAAGCCGCCGACCATGCCCCAGGCAACGCTTCTGCCCATGTCCAGTCCGAACAGCCCGGCAAAGACGCCCAGGGACGCGCCGAGCAGAATGCCGCGAACCAGATAGTTTGGCGGGTCTTTTGGTGTGTGTTTTTCGTTGGTCATGCGGGGGGAACGATACGTTGGCGGTTGCGCGTCTGTCAACACGCAAGCGCGGGAGGGCGTGCCCCGGTGGGGGCAGTGGGCGACGCGGCCTCTTTCCGTAGGGGGAGCGATTGCCCGTCTCAGGGGGGATAGCACAGGTACGGCGCGCCCAATAGGCGCGCCGTACCTGTGCAACACAGCCCGTTAGCGGGCCGTGGCCGCCCGTTGGAGAACCGTAAACACCGCCGTGGGGTCGACGCCCGCGTCCGCCGCGATCTCCTTGACGGTCTGCTCCACCCGGGCGGTCATGCCCGCAGCCTTGAGCGCGCGCACCATGTCGGGCGGATGCAGGGAGTATTCGCTGCACACGTCGGCCAGGGTGCGCCGCCCGAAGCCGGGCGGCGGCGCATCGGGAAAGGCCGCGGCCCCAGGCGCGGGGGCGGGCTGCGCGGCGGTGATGGCCTCATACACGGCCTTGGGGGTTATGCCGTTGCGCTGGGCAATGGCCAGCATGGTGTCCTGTGCGCCTTCCGTGCGTATCCCGGCCTTGTCCAGGGCGGCCAGGGCCACGTCCAGGTCCAGGGCCATGCGCTTGGCGAATGTCTGCATCGTGGACAATTCCGCATGGCCGTAAGGTGGTTCGCCGTAGGTGGCCGCCGCGTTGTCCTTGAAGGACTCGCCGAGATGCAGCACCCAGGAGAAGGGGGGGGCCATGAGGAGCGTGCCGGCCACGGTCATGGCGGTCAGCGCCATGGCGATGGTTCCGGCAGGGGTGAAGACGCGCAATGCCCGCGCCCTGTTTTTCAGATAGAGCACAATGGGTTTCCAATTGTACCAAAGGTGCAGGCAGATGGCGATGAGGAACAGGACACCGATGGTGACGTGCACATCCCCCCATTGGCCCTTGGTCATGCCCCACAGTTTCCAATCGGACCAATAGGCGACCCGGCCCTCGGGAACGATGTAGAGCACAACGCTGGTGAGGGTCAGCACCAGGAAGGAGCATAAGGCCGTGAGGGATGTGATCTTGCGCATGGTGTACCTCGAAGGATGTGCCGCGTGGGTCGTGGCGCGGTTGAAATGATTGTCCCTCTTTCCATGCGGTAAATAGGGATAAAGGGCAAGGCGGAGGGAGATCGCCTTGCCCTTTATCGAGGGGCAGGAGGAGAGGAAGGATAGTTAGTTGTTGTAGCCGCACGGGCCGTAGCCCTGGCCGCCGCACGGGCCGTAGCCCTGGCCGCCGCACGGGCCGTAGCCCTGGCCGCCGCAGGGGGCGTAACCCTGGCCGCGACAGGGCGCGTAGCCCTGGCCGCCACAGGGGCCATAACCCTGGCCGTTGCGGGGACCGTAGCCCTGGCCGCCGCCGATGCCCGGTCCCATGACCACACCCACTTCCTTGGCGAAGCGCAGCTTGAAGGCAATGCGGGCGCTGAAGATCTTCGCGCGCAGCTCGTTGATGTCCTTGGCCAGCGCTTCCGCCTTCATGGTGTTGACATCCTTGCTGTCGAGCAGGGTGTCGAGTTCACGTTCCTTGGTGTATGCCGCTTCCTTCAAGGGCAGGATGGTGGCGCGGTACTCCTCGACAATCGTGTCGGCGGCTTTTTGCTGTTCCTCGGTCAAGGCAGGGGCGTTGCAGGGCCCGTAGCCGGGTCCACCCCACCGGCCGGCAGCGGCCAGGGAGGCGGTCGTCAGGATGAACAGGCCGGTCAGCAGAACAATGCGTATGTGTTTCCGATGCATGCGGGCGCTCCTTGTGTTGTGTGGTCATGCAATGCCCGAACACATAGCACAGGGCGTGCCATGTTTATGCATCCATAGATTCCGGTATGTTGCTGTATGATGCGCGTTGGACGGCAGGGGGGAAGTGCAATGTCCTGCACAAGTTGATGTGCAAGGTGCAAGGACGTGCACGTTGCGGCGGTGGCTCACGTATCGGGCAGGGCCACATCCTCTTCCGTATGCACAATAAAACCGTGGGCCAGAAGGAGCGCGGCAAACAGGCCGTGGCCAGGGCGCAGGACGCCTGAAAACGTGCCGTCGTACACCCTGCCGCGACCGCAGGACGGACTTCTCGCCTTGAGCACGGCGCCGACGCACCCCGCGTCCAGCGCCAGCCGCAAGGCCTCTTCCGCGCCGCGCGCAAAGGCTTCCGTCACGTCCTGGCCCTGCCGCGTGCGCACGCGGTCTCCGACCAGTTCGGCGGGTGGGCGCGGGGTGGGCAGGCCGCCCAGCTGTTCGGGGCACACGGGCAGGGCGCGGCCCTGGCGCACCAGTTCGCGTACCGCATCGCACGGGACCGCCGTGCCGTCGTAGCGGCAGGCGACTCCGGCAAGGCAGGCGCTGACGAGCCAGAGGCGGCTCATGCCGCGCCTCGCGGGCGCATGAGGGATCTGTGGCCTATGAAGAAAAGCGTATGAACGGTTGGTCTGCTTGGCATGATATTTTATGATGGCGCAACACTCCCTGGATGGCAAGGATGTGGAGCGGCATCTTGTTGCGGCAATAGCAGAATAACGGTATGGAACACGTGGGGGAAATACTTTTATCTTGGTGGGGGGCCGTTGCCGGAGTGGTGAAGCAAAGGTGGAGGGGGCAAAGGGAGCGGCGGGAACGGCATGGACAGAGGCTTTCATTTTCGCAAGCTTGCCCACCGGTTGGCGTTTTGCGTCTTTGCGGTGGGCGTGGCCGCAACGGTGTGCAGCGCCGCCTTTTTGGTGCATCGCGCCTACACGAATGGCGTGGGCGAGGTGGAGGCCCGTTTTGACGACATAGAGGGCTCCTACACCGAGGGATTGGCCAACAGCCTGTGGGTGATGGACAAGGAATTGCTGCGCGCGCAGGTGGAGGGGATCGCCCGTCTGCCGTTCATCGCCTTCGCCAGGGTCACGACCGTGGATGGCGGGGTGGTGGAGGCGGGCACGGCGCCACGCAAGGCAGGATTGGAGCGCGGTATCCCCCTCGTCTATGTCGAACGGGGCGAGGACGTGCCCGTTGGCGAGCTGCACGTCGTGGCGGACATGGCGGTCCTGAACGCAAACCTTCAGGCCATGGTCGTGGACATCCTGTTGGAACAAGGTCTGGAATCTTTCGGCATCTCCCTTATCGTATTCTTCTTGTTCTATTTCATGGTCGGCAGACACTTGCGGGTCATTGCCGATTATGCGGCAACCCTGACCCCCCAGACCTTGGAGACGCCGTTGCACCTGTCGCGGCGCGATAAGGATGGGGGGGCGCCCGACGAACTGGACATGCTCGTCTCGTCGCTGAACGTCATGCGGGAGAGCCTGCAACGCGCCATGCATGAGGTGCGGCACAGCGAGGAGCGGTACCGGGCGTTGTTTGAAACCGTGCAGCAGGGGATGATGCTGCTCGATGCGGCGGGCGTGGTGACGGACATCAATCCCGCGGCCCAGGACATCCTGGGTATGGATAGCGGCCGGATTCGTTCCCGGACATTGCCGGTGCGGGATTGGCAGGCAGTGGACAAGGACGGGGTGGCTCTCGCGGACGAGGAATTTCCCACAGCGGTTGCCCGGCGCACGGGCCGTGCTGTCCGCAACGTGGTGCTGGGGCTGGTCAACGACAGGGAGGAGGCGCGCCGCTGGATACTGGTGAGCGCCATGCCGCAACCGCCGGAGCGCGACAGGCCGCCGTATCCTGTGCATGCCACCTTTGTGGATATCACGGAACTGCGGCGGTTGCAGGAGATGCTCATCCAGACGGAGAAAATGCACTCCATCGGCAGCCTGGCCGCCGGCATGGCCCATGAGATCAACAACCCCCTGAGCTCGGCGCTCCAGGCCGCCCAGAATTTGAAGCGCCGCCTGTCTCCCGACCAGCCCGGCACCCGCCAGGAACTTGCCGTCCAGGGCATCGCGCCCGAAAAATTGCGGGCGTTTCTCCAGGCCCGGAAGATCACCAGCTATGTGGATGGCATTACCGAGGCGAGCCTGCGCGCGGCGACCATAGTGCGCAGCATGCTCGACTTCAGCCGCCGCAGTGACGGTGCGGTTATTCCGTGCGACCTGAACCAGCTGCTCGACCGGGTGGTCGATCTCGCGTCCAAGGATTACGATTTGGGCACCCAGTACGACTTCAAGACCATCGATATCGAGCGCGACTATGACCGGACATTGCCGTTCGTGCCCTGCCGGGCCACGGAAATAGAGCAGGTGGTGCTCAACTGCGTGGTCAACGCCGCCCACGCCATGGCGGGCCAGCAAGGCGCGGCCCCGTGTCTTGTGCTGCGCAGCCGCCGCGAAGGCGACTGGGCGGTGTTGGTTGTGGAGGACAATGGGCCGGGCATGCCGCAGGCGGTGAAATCCAGAATCTTCGAGCCGTTCTTCACGACCAAGGGGCCGGGCGTCGGCACGGGGCTGGGCTTGTCGGTCGCCTATTTCATCATCACCCGCAACCACGGCGGGGAGGTGGAGGTGCAGTCCGAGCCCGGCAAGGGCACGCGTTGCCTCATCCGTTTGCCCGTGGCTCCCAGGCCGGGCGGGGACACGGTGGCGGCGTCCCGGAACGGGTGAGGCCGCAACGGCGTCATCGGGCGGGGTTGGCGATCTCGATGAGGTTGCCGTCCGGGTCGCGTACGTAGAGCGACAGAAGGGCGCCCGTGGCCCCGGTGCGGTGCACCGGGCCTTCCAGCACCGGCACGCCGCAGGCGAGCAGATGCCCGGCCACGTCGGGCAGCGGGGTGTGGGTGATGAAGCACAGGTCGGCGGAGCCCGGCGTGGGCGCGGCGGCCTTGGGCTCGAACTCGCGGCCAGCCTCGTGCAGGTTGATCTTCTGCTCGCCAAAGATGAGCGCCACCCGGCCCTGGCCAAAGGTGACCATGCCCATGCCCAGCACGTTGGTGTAAAAGGCGATGGCCGCGCCCAGGTCGCGCACCGTGAGCACGAGATGGTCAAGGCCCGCCAGGGTAATGGGACACTCCCGCATCATCGCCGTATCCTCCCTATGGTTTTGGGGTCGGCCAGTTCGCGCAGCGCGTCGCGCGCGATCCAGCGCGCGGCGGGGTGGTCCACGCCGCCGATGCGCCGGGCGCATGCCTGGGCCGGTCCATGCAGGGCGCGGCTGCGCTTGCCTATCTGGCGCAAGGCCCAGTTGATCGCCTTTTTGACGTAGGTGCGCCCGTCGCGGCATTCGCGCTCCATGGCCGGGAAAAAGTCCAGAAACCGGGCGTCGTCCGCCCGCTTGTCGCCCACGGCCAGTACGGCCATGAGCACGAACCCGGCCCGCTTGACGAACTCTTCCGGCCGCGCGCTCCAGGCGTGGGCCTTGTCCCAGGCGGGCGGCGCGTGCCGGAAGCAGTTGTTGCAGCACTGGTCGCAGATGTCCCACGCGTTGAACGCGGCGGCCCATTGCTCCATGCGCGTGGCGGACATGGCGGCGGGTGGATGGAGCATGGAGGCGAGAAAACGCGCCTCCAGGAGGCCCGCGTCCCACAGGGCGAGGGCGAGCGCCTCGTGTGCGGCGTCGCCGCCGGGGCGGCATGCCGCCTTGGCCTCGCGGGCCAGGGCGCGGATGGCGGGCAGGGGCACGCCCAGCGCCGCGTCCACACGGATGCCGAAGCGCGCCATGCCCGCCAGACGGGCGGGATCGGCAAGGGCGCGCAGGCGGTCTATCCATTGAATGGCGGGTGGTTCCATGCTATGTTGGACTATGCGCCGAAAATCAGTTGCGGTCAAAGGCGGGGTTGGGTATGGGTTGTGCGGCACGAAAAATCCCTGAAACGCGCAGAAAAGTGGTTGACGGCGGTTCATGATCGGTATATGAATCGCCTTCTTTTCGATTGGAGGAAACCATGTTCGCAATAGTTGAGACTGGCGGAAAACAGTTCCGCGTTGAAGAAGGTCTTGTTTTTAATGTTGAAAAGCTCCTGGCGGAAGCTGGTTCGAGCATCGACCTGGACAAGGTGCTGATGATCGGCGGCGACAAGGCCGTTGTGGGCGCTCCCTATGTGGAACAGGCCAAGGTCACTTGCGAAGTGGTCGGCCATGGCCGCGGGGAAAAGATCGTGGTGTTCAAGAAATGGCGCCGCAACGACTCCCGCAAGAAGCAGGGCCATCGTCAGGATTTCACCACGCTCAAGGTCACGTCCATTACGGCGTAACGGGATAAAGGAGACAGACCATGGCACATAAAAAAGCAGGCGGCAGTTCCAGAAACGGTCGCGACAGTGCGGGACAACGCCGGGGCGTGAAGCGCTTTGGTGGCCAGTCGGTCCTTGCCGGCAACATTTTGGTGCGCCAGCTCGGCACCAAGTACCATCCTGGTGACAACGTCGGCGTGGGCCGCGACTACACTCTTTTCGCCCTGATTGACGGCGTGGTGCAGTACGAGAAGTACACCCGCAACAAGAAAGTCAAGACGCGGGTTAAGGTTGTCGCTGCCGAGGCGGCGGCGTAGCCAGGACCGTTCCCTACAGTTTTTCCGGGGCGAAAGGCGGACACGCCTTTCGCCCCTTTTTTTATCGGCACGCCCGGCGGGACAAACGCTCCCGCCGTCCCGGTCTCGCCTTCCGGAACCAGGCGTGCTACCTTCGGCGCGCGGCACAGGGGCCATTCCCGCTGGGCCAAGGACGGATGCATCATGCGATTTGTTGACGAAGCCACCATTACCGTGCGCGCCGGAAAGGGCGGGCATGGCTGCGTGTCGTTCCGGCGCGAAAAATTCATTCCCAAGGGCGGGCCCGACGGCGGCGACGGCGGCAAGGGCGGCGACGTGATCTTTGCCGTGTCCCCCAAGCTGCTCACCCTCTACGACTTCCGCCTGAAGCGGCTGTACGAGGCGGAAAACGGCCGACCCGGCCAGGGCGCGCAGAAATACGGCCGCCAGGGTGAAGACCTGGTGGTGCTGTTGCCGCTGGGCACCATGGTCCATGCCATTGACGAGGAGGGCAACGAAACCCTCATCGCGGACCTGGACCGCCTGGACACGGAAGTGTGCATCGCCCATGGCGGGCGCGGCGGCAAGGGCAACGAGCACTTCAAGAGCTCCACCAACCGCACCCCCCGCTTTGCCCAGCCCGGCGAACCCGGCGATGAGCTGCACCTGCGCCTGGAACTCAAGATCTTGGCCGACGCGGGCCTGCTGGGCCTGCCCAACGCGGGCAAGTCCACGCTCATTGCGGCGGTGTCCGCCGCCAGGCCCAAGATCGCGGCCTATCCGTTCACCACGCTCACGCCCAATCTCGGGGTCATGCTCGACGACATGGGCGAGCATCTCGTGGTGGCCGACATACCCGGCCTCATCGAGGGCGCGCACCAGGGCCAGGGCCTGGGCCACACCTTTCTCAAGCACGTGGAGCGCACCCGCTTCCTGGTGCACGTGTGCAGCATCGAGGACGTGGGCGAGGACGACCCGTGGGCGGGTTTCGATCTGGTGAACGCGGAGCTTGTGCAGTACAACGCCGAACTGGGCACGCGTCGCCAGCTTGAGGTGGTCAACAAGATCGACCTGCGCGGCGAGGACGAGGTGGCCGCGTTGCGCGAGCGCGCCCGTGCCGATGGCCGCGCGATATTCTTCATCTCGGCCAAGCACGGCGACGGCGTGGAAGAGTTGGTGGATGCCATGTGGCGCACGCTGCGCCAGGAACAGGCCGCGCTGGCGGACGCCTGCCGGAACGCGGACACGGATGCGGACGGAGAAGGCTCCCATGGACTGGAAGATTGAGCGGCGCACCGCACTTGAGAGGGCGCGCAGGATAGTGGTCAAGGTGGGCAGCGCGGTGCTGACCACCCATTCCGTTCTGGACCAGGCCATGGTGGACAGCCTGGCCGACCAGATCGCGCGGCTGCACGACCGGGGACTGGACATCGTGCTGGTGTCCTCGGGCGCGGTGGCCGCCGGGCGCGGCGTCATCGCCACCCGCAAGGATCTGTGTTCGGGCAAGGGGCTGTGCGCCCGCAGTGGTCTGGCGGGCATGCCCGCGCGCCAAGCCGCGTCCGCCATCGGCCAAAGCCGCCTCATGTATGCCTACGACATGGCCTTTGACCGCCACGGCAAGGTCACGGCCCAGATCCTGCTCACCAAGGACGATTTCAAGAGCAACCGCCGTTTTCTCAACGCCTGCAACACGTTCGATTCGCTGTTGGCGTGGCGCGTGGTGCCCATTGTCAACGAGAACGACACCGTGGTGGTGGCGGAGCTGGAGTTCGGCGACAACGACAGCCTGGCGTCGCTGCTGCTCAACCTGGTCGGGGCGGACCTGTTCGTGAACCTGACCTCGGCCTCGGGCGTGTACGCGGCCAACCCGGACAACCCGTCGGATCTTCCCCCCGTGCCCATGGACGTCATCGAGGACATCGCCTCCCTGGACCTCGACGTCATGTGCGGCGGCAAGACCTCGGTGGGATCGGGCGGCATGTACTCCAAGCTGGTGGCGGCGCGCCGCGCGGCGCAGATCGGCGTGCCCACGCTCATCGTGTCCGGCCGCGAACCGGACGCCCTGTACCGCGCCGTGACCGGGGAGGCGCTGGGTACGTGGGTGGTGCCGGACAGCAAGACCATTTCCCGCCGCAAATTCCGCATGGCGTACAATACCGAACCCGCAGGCAGCGTGACCGTGGACGAGGGCGCGGTGCGCGCCCTGGCCGAACGGGGCAAGAGCCTGCTGGCTGCGGGCATCACCGCCGTGGACGGCAATTTCGGGCGCGGCGCGCTGATCCGCATCCTCACGCCCGGCGGCCATACCCTGGGCGTGGGCCTGTCCAACTACAAGGCCGTGGACCTGCGCCGCATCATGGGCCGCAAGACGGCGGACATCGAATCGTTGCTCGGCTATGCCTATGACGAGGCGATCCACCGCGACAACCTGCTGCTGGACGCGGCGCTGAAGAACTGACCCCACCCCCGGCTCTTTGGCCCGCCCCTTCCCGAGGGCGGGCACTCCCCCCTGTTTCCCGACCCGATGGCGGCCGCCAAGGGCCGCGTTCTCGTCCCGTAGGGCGCTGCGTACACTGCCGCCATTCTCCCCGCACGGCGGCGGCCACGGTGCATCGCCCCTGCGCGTCTGGACACCACGCCTGAATCAGGTCAGACTCATACACGGTCGGATCAAAAAAGGAGGCGGGGCGCACAGGGCGTTTTCACAATGGATCCATCGCGGCAAGCGGTGTTGCACAAGGCCGGCGGGGAGAGCGGAGGAGGGGGTATGGAGACACGCCAATTGGGGAAATCGGGGTGTGCGGTATCGGCCATCGGCCTTGGCTGCATGGGGCTTTCCGAATTTTACGGGCCGCCCGCGCGGGAGTCGGAAGCCATTGCCTTGCTCCACCAGGCGGTGGACCTGGGCGTGACGCACTTCGATACCGCTGAAATGTATGGCCTGGGGCGCAATGAAGCCTTGCTGGGCAAGGCCTTTGCCGGGCGGTGGGAGCAGGTGGTGCTGGCCACCAAGTTCGGACCCCAAAGGGATCCGGCCACGGGCGCCTTTCTGGGGATTGACGGCTCTCCGGCCACTGTCCGCGCTTCCTGCGAAAAGAGCCTGCGACGGCTGGGCGCGGACAGGATCGATCTGTACTACCTCCATCGTGTGGATACTTCGACCCCGATCGAGGACACAGTGGGGGAGATGGCGCGGCTGGTCGAGGAAGGCAAGATCGGGGCTGTCGGGTTGTCGGAGGCGTCGGCCCGGACGATCAGGCGGGCGAACGCCGTGCATCCCGTCGCCGCCCTGCAGACCGAGTATTCGATTTTCAGCCGGGATGTCGAACGGGACATCCTCCCCACCTGCCTGGAACTGGGCGTCAGCCTGGTCGCCTACTCGCCCCTGGGCCGGGGCATGCTGACGGGCCGCTATGCCTCGGCAGGCGAGCGGCCCACCGGCGAGGCGGATTACCGCGCCCAGATGCAGCCACGGTTCCAGCCGGGCAATATCGAGGCCAATCTCGCCCTGGTGGAGGCCGTCAGGCACGTCGCCACGGGAATGGGATGCGCCCCGGCGCAGGTCGCCCTGGCGTGGGTGCTGGGCCGGGGGAATCACGTTGTCGCCATTCCCGGCACCACCAAACTCGCCAACCTGCGGACCAATCTGGGGGCGCTTGACTGCCGGCTCACCGAGGCGGACCGGGGCGTGCTCGACACGCTGGCGGCCAAGGTGTTGGGGGATCGGTATTCCCCGGTCGAGATGGCTGGGGTCAATCAATGAGTCTGCCGCAAGGCGGGTGACAAAGCCCTGGGGGAAGGAGAGAGGAAAGGGAAAACCCCTTTTTCCAAGCATAAAAAGGGGTTTTCCCTTTCCTCTCTCCTTCCCCCAGACCCCTATCCTCTCTCCTATCTCTTTCCCCAAAAACTGCTGGCTGGGGAGAAGGATACGGTTGGGACAGGCGGGTTCACCAGGCTGGTGGCCCTTGTTGTCTGGCGTGTCAGAGCGAGGACATGGAGGGCGGTTTACCCAACGCCGTGAACTGTGAGGCTTCGAGAAATATACCGCTGGGAAATATCGTGGTTTGCAGCCTGAAACAAAAGGCCGGAACCTTGCGGTCCCGGCCTTATTCATTGTGTATGCGTGTCGCGCGCTACTTCAGCACTTCGGGCGCCAGAATGGCCACCTTGGCCTTTTCGCGCAGGTTCTGCATGTAGGCGGCAAACAGGTTGCGCTGCTTGGACTGGGTCAGGTTGGCGACCCAGAAGTCCTTTTCCTCGTTCCAGCGGTCGCCGGCGGGCGCGATGCGCTCGGCGAGCTGGGCAAGGGCATAGCCCGTGCCGGTCTGGTACGCGGCGGGCAGCCATTCGCCCGGCTTGGCCGCGTAGGCCGCGCTCACCAGGGCGGGATTCATGCCCAGGCCGGGAATGAATCCCTGGCGGCCAAAGGCGTCGCTCGTCTTCAGCGTGGCGGCCAGAGCCTCGGGCAGGCCGCTCGCGTTGATCTGGGCCAGGGTGGCTTCGGCAGTAGCCTTGGCCATGTCCATGCCCTGGGTGCGGCGCACCCGCTCCTCCACCAGGCCGCGCACGTCTTCAAGCGGCTGCACGACCGTGGGCAGGCTTTTGGCCACCGTGGCGATGATATAGCCCTTGTTCACGGACAGCGGCGTATCCAGGGTCGTGCCCTCGGGCGTGGCAAAGAGCACGTCCACGGACTTGGTTTCCAGGCCGATGAGCGAGGCGGCCTGGTCGCGGTTGAAGAGCTGGCTCTCGCGCACCTCCAGGCCCACGGCCTTGGCCGCCGCGTCCAGGCTTTCGCCCGCCACGACATGCTCCACCGCGACGTCCAGGGTATCGTTCAGGCTTTCGGTGGCCTTTTCCTCCGCGATCATGGTGCGGATTTCGTCGGTCACCTCGTCCAGCGCCTTGAGCCGGGCGTCATGGCGGTCTTCGAGCATGATGAGGTGCAGGCCAAAGGGCGTGCGCACGGGTTCGCTCACCTTGCCGGGCTTGAGCGCAAAGGCCGCCTCCTCAAAGGCGGGCACCATCTGCCCCTTGGTGAACCATCCCAGGTCGCCGCCGTTCACGCTGGTCGGGCCTTGGGAATACTTCCTGGCCAACTCGGCGAACGACTCGCCCTTTTTCACGCGCGCGGCGATTTCGAGCAGCGTGTCCGTGGCCTTCTTCACCTCGGCCTCGGGCGCGTTCTCGGCCAGGGTCAACAGGATGTGGCGCGCCTTCACCTCTTCGGTCTGGAAGAAGTAGCGTTCGCCGTTCTGGTCGTAGAAGGCCTTGATCTCTTCGGGGCTCACGGCAACGGTCTTGGCCAGCTCCGCCGGCGTGAAGCGGATGTAGTTGATGGCCACGCGCGGGGGCAGGCTGAACTGGGCCGCGTTTTGTTCGTAAAAGGCCTGGATCTGTTCGTCGGTGGCGTTGAGGCTCCTGGCAAGCTCTTCCCAGGCAAAGGGCAGGTAGTTGACCTTGAGCTCCTCGCGGGCAAAGTCGAACACGCCGCGCGCCTCGGCCTCGGTCACATCGGCCGGGACGCTCACGTACTTCTGCATCTTGGCCAGCAGCATGTCGCGGCGCATGTCCGTTTCGAATTTGGCCGGGGTGAGTCCCTGGGTGGCGAGCACGCGTTCGTACAGGGTCCGGTCAAAGGCGCCCCCTTCGCCCCGGAAGGCGGGCAGGCGGCTGATGGTCTTGAACACTTCCGCCGGGGACACGGCGACGCCGAGGCGGCCAGCCTCCTGCTCGATGAGCAGGGCGTTGACCATCTGCCACATGACCTGTTCCTTGAACTTCATGCGGGTCAGGTCGTCGGCGGTGATGTTCGGGTTCTGCTGGCGCAAGGCCTCGATCTGGTTCATGCGGGCGACTTCGAAGTCCTTGATGAGGATGGCGTCGTCGCCCACCGTGGCCAGCACCGCGCCCGGGCCGCTCTTGGACGAGAAGCCGAAGCCGAGGATGAACACGAGGATGATGACGGCGAACGCGACCTTGATGCCCCAGGATTGGGCGTTTTTCCTGATCGGATCTAACATAATTGCTCCGTTTCCGTTGGATATGGCTTGATTAGCACATTATTGCCTTGAAGCAAGACGCCTTCCCAAACAATGCCCCATTGTTTCGGGAAAATGCACAAGAGCATCTCATCCCATGCAAGGCCATGCCGCGCTAGCCCTTCTTGGACAGGCGCACGAAGTTGAGCAGGCCGCCAGCCTTGATGATGGCCAGTTCGCGTTCGGTCAGGTCGTTGGTGATGCGGATATCGCCCACCCCCTTGACCGTGGCCAGGGATTCGCCGCTGGGCACGATGGCGGACACCGCAATGGTGATGGCCGCGCCCTGCGCCACCGTGTCGTAGTCGCCCTTGTCCGCGAAGAACAGGGGCAGGATGCCGAAATTGATGAGGTTGGCGCGGTGGATGCGCGCCAGCGACTTGACCAGCACGGCGGTCACGCCCAGGTAGCGGGGCGCCAGCGCCGCATGCTCGCGGCTCGATCCCTGGCCGTAGTTCTCGCCGCCCACGATGACGCCCGCGTCCAGCTCCTTCATGCGGCTCGCGAAGGTGGGATCCACCTTGGTGAACACGTATTCGCTGATGGCCGGGATGTTGGAGCGCAGGGACATGACCTCGCCACCGGGCAGGATGTGGTCGGTGGTGATGTTGTCCTCCACCTTGAGCGCCACGGTCGCGTCCATGGTGTCGGGCAGCGGCGGCACGGGCTTGAGCGCCACGATGTTCGGCCCGCGTACGATCTCGGCGTCGCGGTCGTCCTCGGTGGGGAACATGAACAGGTAGCTGATGGTGGGCACGTTGTTGGGCAGGCCCATGCGCAGCGGCGGGGTGGGCCACTCGACGGGGTCGGTGAACGCGCCGTCAATGGCCACGCGGGCGGCGACCAGGGGGCTGGTCAGGTAGACCTGGGCGTCCTGGGTGCCGCTGCGGCCCTCGAAATTGCGGTTGAAGGTGCGCACGCTCACGCTGCCCGAGGCGGGCGACGCGCCCTGGCCGATGCACGGGCCGCAGGCGCATTCCAAAAGCCGGGCGCCCGAGTCGATGAGCGGCTCGATCATCTCGGCCTTGGCCAGCATCTTGAGCACCTGCTTGGAGCCGGGGGAGATGAGCAGATCGGTCCACTGGTGCACGATCTCCTTGTCCAGGATGCGGGCCACGGTCCACAAATCCTGGTAGGAGGAGTTGGTGCACGAGCCGATGCATACCTGGTCCACGCGCAGGCCCGCCAGTTCGCGGATGGGCACCACCTTGTCCGGCATGTGCGGTGCGGCGGCCATGGGCTCCAGCTCGTCCAGCACAATGCGGATCTCCTCGTCATAGGTGGCGTCCGCGTCGGCCACCAGCTCTTCGAAGTCGCGGGGCCGCTTCATGGCCTCGATGAATTCGTGGGTCTGCTCGTCGCTGGGGAAGATGGACGTGGTTGCGCCCAGTTCCGCACCCATGTTGGTGATGGTGGCGCGCTCGGGCACGGACAGGGTCTTGACGCCTGGACCGGCGTATTCGAACACCTTGCCCACGCCGCCCTTCACGGTCAGCAGGCCGAGCAGATGCAGGATGATGTCCTTGGCCGAGGCCCAGCCGCGCAGCTCGCCCTCAAGCCACACACGCACGACCTTGGGCATGGTGAGCGCATAGGCCTCGCCCGCCATGGCCAGCGCCACGGACAGGCCGCCCGCGCCCATGGCCAGCGAACCCACGCCGCCCGCGGTGGGGGTGTGGCTGTCCGAGCCGATGAGGGTGGTTCCCGGCTTGGCGAAATTTTCCAGGTGCAACTGGTGGCAGATGCCGGTGCCGGGAGGCGAGTACACGATGCCGTACTTGCGGGCAACGGATTGGAGATAGCGATGGTCGTCGGCGTTGCGGAAGCCCATTTGCAGGGTGTTGTGGTCCACGTAGCTGACCGAGAGCTCGGTCTGCACGTGGTCGACGCCCATGGCCTCGAACTGGAGATAGGCCATGGTGCCCGTGGCGTCCTGCGTCAGGGTCTGGTCTATCTTGATTTCAATGGGCGAACCCGGTTCCATGTCACCGCTGACAAGGTGCCGGGCAATGATTTTCTGCGTGATGTTGCGACCCATGCCTACTCCTTAACGTTTCGTGTGTTAGCTTTGGCGTGTGACGGTATGGCGCTGCGTGCCGCACGGAGGGCAGGGCCATGCCCCGCAACGGGAAAGGGTCTCCCGAAGGGGGGCGTGCATGCCGTGCGGGTGACGGCTACCAGGTGCAGGTCATCCGGCGCGCCTTCTTGCGCAGCAGGTCAATCTCCACTTCGAGGCGCAGCTTGTTTTGCTGCATGGTGAAAATCTCCTGGGCGTAGGATACGCCCGCCGCATGGTCCTCGGCGGCGCGCAGGCGCTTGACTTCCTGCTCGCAGTGCTTGCGTGTCGCATCCAGTTCGGCGGCCTCGGCCTCAAGGGCCGCCACCTGCTCAGAGACGGATGCGGCGTTTTGTGGGTTTGTCTCCATCATCCTTGACCTGTTGTTCCTTCACGTCTTCTTCCTGCCGATGGTGCGTCAGCACCACGGAGGGATTGGGCAAACTGTTGTAGAACCCCCAGAAGCCCGGCATGATTTCGGTGATGCCGCCGGGGTTGGCCAGGGACTGGCCGGGCTTGCACATGGCGGCCAGCGCATAGGCCACGGTCCACCGCGCGGCGGGACTCATCCAGGGACTGTGCGACCGCTCCCCGGCTTCCGTGGCGGCCGTGACGCGTATGCCCCCTTCCACCGGCTCGCTGGCGAGTCCGAAACGGGTCAAAAACTCCTCGGTCTCGGCGGGAAGCTCGGGCGCGGACAACACCACGGCGGCCTTGGCCGGGGCGGTCTCGAACAACGCCGTGGCCAAGGCGAGCGACAGGGGAAAATAGGACGGAACGGCGCTCGTGTCCAGCGCTACGGGGTACTGGATGCCGCGTGCCTCCGGATCCGCCTCGGCGGTTATGCCGTCGGCGTCGATGGACACATTGAGCCGGGCAAGCTGCAAGAGTTTCAAGGCCACCTTGGCCTCGGGCGCGGTGGCGGGCCATTGCCCCTTGAGGCGCACGCGGTTGGGCTCGCCCGCCTTGCCGGTGGGCGGCTGCGTGAACCGGGGCAGCGCGAGCATGGCCGCGCCAAGGAAGGGGTCTATCTGCACCATGGCCTTGCGGGGCAATTGGGGAATGGCGTGGGCAATGCGCAGCGTGCCGTCGGCCAGAACCGCGTCCACGCCGCATTGGGCGAAGAGGGGCAGGATTTCTGCAACCGCGTCGGCCATGGCGGGCTCCGCAAAACGCAGCGCAAGGCCCAGGGGATAGGAGGGCGCCGCCGCGGCAAGGGCCAGCACGGCATCGGCCGGCGTGCCTGCGGGCACCAGCACCTCGTCGGGCAGCACGCCGGACGCCTCCAGCCGCGCGGGCAGGCCCGACGTGCGCGGAATGACGCTGGTGAGGCGTGCGCCCAGCTGGGTCATGAGTCCCTCAAGGGGGCGCAGGTGCAGGAGTTTCAGGCTGGAGCCGCCCGTGAATTTGACGCGGCACGGCTCGGTGAGCGCCAGGAAAAGCAGCATGAACAGGTTGAGGGGATCGTCGCCCGCGAACACGACCTTGTCGTTGAAATCAAGGGCGCCGCCCTCGCGGGAGCGCAGGCCGGTTTCGTCGCGGTACAGTTTGGCGCCCACCTGGTCAAAGGCGGTGATGCATTCCATGAGGTGGTCGTTGACCAGGACGCCGGGCAGGGAAAAGGGCTGGTCGGCCTGGGTGGCCAGGGACGCCCACAGGCGCGTCTGGCGCAGCGAGCCGGGGCCGGGTATGGCGATATCGACTGGCGCGCGGCGCGGCGCGAGCACGAAACCGATCGCACCCCGGCCGTCTTCGCGAGGCTTGAAGGCGAGGGATTGCACCACGGTGAACAGCTGCCGCCAGAGCTTGGCGTCCGGGCCGTATTGGGCCGCGCCCTGTTCCCAGGTGCGCCAGAGCAGCCTTTCGGTTTCCGACTCGGAGCGGCCAGGGCCGGAGCCCCTGCGGGCGGATTTGATTTTTTTCGTCAGCGCGCCCCTGCGGGCGAGCAGCTGGAAGATGGCCTCGTCCAGCTCACTTATTTCCTGAGCCAGCGGCTTCCGTTCAAAAGTCTTGTCGGACATGGTGTTCTCTCGCTTCCCGATGAAATTGTCCGCTCCCCGTACCGTGAAAGGCGACAGGCGGCAACAGAAAACTATACCATGCCCGCGCAGGGACGGCAACGCGCGCGGCGGGCCGGAGGTTCCAGAAGGCGCACGCGCTCACGCAGGGAGGCGACGGCAACGCGCGCGGCGGGCCGGAGGGGGCGGCATGCGACAGGCGAGCGGGATCGGCCTGCGCCGAGGGGCGCGGGGGCGGCGTCTGCATGGTCCGCAGCGTGGCACCGGTTGGCGCGTGGGCGTGGCGGGCTGGTGCCCCCTCCCCCGGGGAACCGCCGACAGCCGCAAAAAAAGGGGGCGCTCCGAAGAGCGCCCCCCTGTGACGTCGCATAAGGCCGGAAGGCCATATTACATGGCGGAACCGGAAGCAGCCTTCTGCATCTTGACCTCGACCTTCTCGGTCAGGCCTTCGTAGTAGCCGCGCAGGATGGTGAGCACTTCGTCACGGCCGAAGTGATCCGGCACGTCGGCCTTCTCGGACAGCGCCTTGCGGAGCTTGGTGCCGGACAGGATGACGCGGTCGGCCTTTTCGTGCGGGCAGGTGCGCAGGGAAGCCATGCCGTCGCACTTGAAGCAGTAGAAGGTCCAGTCGATCTTCAGGGGCTCGCAGATGAGCGCCTTGCCCGGCTCGGGGCAGGCTTCCTTGGCGTAAGGAATGCGATCGAAGATTTCCTGGGCCTCGAACATGCCGTAGAAGTCGCCAACGCCCGCGTGGTCGCGGCCGATGATCATCTTGCTGACGCCGTAGTTCTGGCGGAAGGTGGCATGCAGCAGGCCTTCACGGGGACCGGCGTAGCGCATGTCGAGGGGGTAACCGGCCTGCACGACGTTGGCTTCGACAAAGTAGCCCTTCACCAGGGTGTCGATGCACTCGACGCGGACGTCGGCCGGGATGTCGCCGGGTTTCAGGTTGCCGATCAGGGAGTGGATGATGACGCCGTCGCACACTTCAATGGCGATCTTGCACAGATATTCGTGCGAGCGGTGCATGGGGTTGCGCAGCTGCATGGCGGCAACGGTGGCCCAGCCCTTCTCTTCGAAGATGGCGCGGGTTTCGGAGGGACGCAGGTACACGCCCTTGTACTTGGTCGGGTACTCGCCCTCGGAGAGGACCTTCACCGGACCGGCAAGGCAGATTTCCTTGCGGGCCATGACCATCTGGACGCCCGGGTGGTCGTCGAGAGCGGTCTTCATGAAGTCGCCCTGGCTGTCTTCGCCAGCGCCCTTGTACACCAGTTCGGATTCCCAGATCTTTTCGGCTTCGGTCTGGGCGAACATCTCTTCGACCTTCATGGTGGCGTACACTTCGCCATTGCGCTCAAGGGTGATTTCCTCACCAACCTTGATGGTGTCGGCAGTGGCCTTGTCGGTGGCCAGCATGACCGGAACGGGCCAGAAGGTGCCGTCGGACAGGGTCATCTTTTCGCAAACGCTCTTCCAGTCGGCCTTGCCCATGAAGCCGTTCAGCGGAGAGAAGCCGCCGATGCCCATCATGATAAGGTCGCCCTTTTCCTGACCAGTGATTTCGATTTTCTTCAGGCCAGCGGCCTTCTTCAGCTCGGCGTCCTTAGCGGAGCCTTCGAGCAGGCAAATGACGAGGCCTTTTCCACCATGAGGGGGTACCAGTTTCGACATGAGTCGTCTCCTTCTACGCAGTGTGTTGTTAAAAGTTGCAGCCATTGGGCCCAAAACAATGCTTCCGTATCTTGTGAGCATCCGGACCGAGGGACCATGCGGCCTTTCATCGGAGCCGGCAACCTGGCAAATAGGGCCACGACGCGTGCCATGGCGTTCATCTCAAGAAAGAGGTTCGTTATTTGTGAAAAAATGGAACAAATGTCAAGGGGTACGAGAAGATTATCTAATGCGTTGAAACCTATGCAGGAATTTGTGAAAAAAAGCACGCAGTCAAAACGGCGGGATGGAAAAAATGCCGACCTTGGCATGAATCGACACGCTGGGGGGGGGATGAAGCGCTGGGCGGGTTCGCCAAGTGGAAGGAGGGGGGATTTTGACGGCAAAAGAGAGGGCGCCCAGGTCGATGCATTCGAAAAACAACGGCAAAGAGCAGGGGGGGGCATATAATAACATATTATATTTCTCGCGGGTCGATTTTTCAACGAGTGCCCCTTGAAACCTTTGTCTAATCGGGGTAAGCGTCCAAGACCTGCATAGACGGTCCCGGACAGCTTTTTTTGCGTGCGATGTGGCGACGCGCCCGGACGCGTCGTATGCGGTCCGCGCCAGCCCGGAGCAATGAGTTTGCTATAAAAAGGCAATGGCGCTTGACACTTGGGGCATTGCTTGTTAAATCTCTCACAAGCAAACGGGGCCGCGCCTGTAAACAGATGAAATGTTAAGGAAAATGCCTTGACTCAGAAAACGCGCTATCAAAGACATGGACACCACGGTCAGGGGTGTATGCGGTGTGACGCCGTATGCGGATCGTATGTGTCGTGTGAATGGGATGGCGTGCATCTGGGTTGGCGCGGGCTTGATGGCGGACTGACGCGTTAGCGAAGAGTTGAAGAAGCAGGGCGCCCTACGGCAGCCCTGCTTTTTTGCCCTCCGGCAACAAGAGTCCGTGAGGATATAGTCGTCGTGATTGTCAGGTGTTTGTGTTCAACCATCAAAACACAATAGTTGGAGGAATCAGTATGCCGACCTTTGTTGATCCCGCAAAATGTGATGGATGTAAGGGTGGCGAGAAGACCGCTTGCATGTACATCTGTCCCAATGATCTCATGATCCTGGATCCCGATGAAATGAAGGCCTACAACCAGGAGCCTGATGCATGTTGGGAGTGCTACTCCTGCGTGAAGATCTGCCCCCAGGGCGCCATCACCGCCCGTCCCTATGCTGACTTTGCGCCCATGGGCGGTACCTGTATCCCGATGCGCGGTTCCGAAGACATCATGTGGACCGTCAAATTCCGCAATGGTTCCGTGAAGCGCTTCAAGTTCCCCATCCGCACCACTCCTGAAGGCTCCATCAAGCCCTTCGATGGCAAGCCCGAGCCGGCTGACCTGGACACCGAACTGCTCTTCACCGAAACCGCTCTGGTCGCTCCTCAGGAAGCCATGGGCCAGAAGGTTGACGTGACGAACGCCGATGCCAGCCAGACCTGGAAGGCCGCCCGCTAGTCCCTTTTTGAACACATCGAAAAGAAAATAAGGAGTGCTTCAAAATGCCTAGAATTCCTGTTAAAGAAGCTGCCAAGGGCGTGGCTATCGCCGAGCCCGTCGTTGTTGAGAAAGATGTCGACATCCTGATGGTCGGCGGTGGCATGGGTAACTGTGGCGCGGCCTTCGAAGCCGTGGCGTGGGCCAACAAGTTCGCCCCCGAGCTGAAGATCCACCTCGTTGACAAGGCCTCCCTCGAGCGTTCCGGCGCCGTTGCGCAGGGTCTGTCCGCCATCAACACCTACGTTGGCGCTGAAAACGTTGCCGACGACTACGTCCGCATGGTGCGCACCGACCTCATGGGCATCGTCCGCGAAGACCTGATCTTCGACCTGGGCCGCCACGTTGACGATTCCGTGCACCTGTTCGAAGAGTGGGGCCTGCCGGTCTGGATCAAAGACGAGCAGGGCCACAACCTGGACGGCCTCCAGGCCAAGGCTGCTGGCAAGTCCCTGCGCAAGGGCGACAAGCCCGTGCGTTCCGGCCGCTGGCAGATCATGATCAACGGTGAGTCCTACAAGTGCATCGTGGCTGAAGCCGCGAAGAACGCCCTGGGCGAAGACCGTTACGAAGAGCGCGTGTTCATCGTGAAACTGCTGCTCGATTCCACCACCCCCAACCGCATTGCCGGCGCCGTGGGCTTCAACCTGCGCGAGAACAAGGTGCACATCTACCGCACCAACGCCATGCTGGTTGCCTGCGGTGGCGCCGTGAACGTGTACAAGCCCCGCTCCACTGGCGAGGGTATGGGCCGCGCCTGGTATCCGGTTTGGAACGCTGGTTCCACCTACACCATGTGCGCTCAGGCCGGTGCCGAGATGACCATGATGGAAAACCGCTTCGTGCCCGCCCGCTTCAAGGACGGTTACGGCCCGGTCGGCGCCTGGTTCCTGCTCTTCAAGGCCAAGGCGACCAACTACAAGGGTGAAGACTACTGCGCCACCAACCGTGCCATGCTCAAGCCTTACGAAGAGCGCGGCTACGCCAAGGGCCACGTCATTCCCACCTGCCTGCGCAACCACATGATGCTTCGCGAAATGCGCGAAGGTCGCGGTCCCATCTACATGGACACCAAGACCGCCCTGCAGGAAGCCTTCAAGACCATGACTCCGGCGCAGCAGAAGCACCTGGAGGCCGAGGCCTGGGAAGACTTCCTCGACATGTGCGTTGGCCAGGCCAACCTGTGGGCCGCCACCAACTGCGCTCCTGAAGAGCGCGGCTCCGAGATCATGCCCACCGAGCCTTACCTGCTCGGTTCGCACTCCGGCTGCTGCGGTATCTGGGTTTCCGGTCCGGACGAAGCCTGGGTTCCCGAAGCCTACAAAGTCAAGGCTGACAACGGCAAGGTCTACAACCGTATGACCACCGTGAACGGCCTGTGGACCTGTGCTGACGGCGTTGGCGCTTCCGGTCACAAGTTCTCCTCCGGCTCCCACGCTGAAGGCCGCCTCTGCGGCAAGCAGATGGTGCGTTGGTGCGTGGACCACAAGGACTACAAGCCCACCCTCGCCGAGAAGGCCGACGACCTGAAGAAGGAAATCTACCTTCCCTACTACAACTACCTGGCCGGCAAGGACGTTTCCACCGACCCGGTCGTGAACCCCGAGTACATCACTCCCAAGAACTTCATGATGCGTCTTGTGAAGTGCACGGACGAGTACGGCGGTGGCGTTGGTACCTACTACAACACCTCCGAAGCCGCTCTGGACACTGGCTTCTGGCTGCTCGGCATGCTGGAAGAAGACAGCCTGAAGCTGGCCGCCCGTGACCTGCACGAGCTGCTCCGCTGCTGGGAGAACTACCACCGCCTGTGGACCGTGCGCCTGCACATGCAGCACATCCGGTTCCGCACGGAAACCCGTTACCCCGGCTTCTACTATCGTGCGGACTTCATGGGTCTGAACGACGCCGAATGGAAGTGCTTCGTTAACTCGACGTACAACCCGGCGACCAAGGAGACCACGATCTTCAAGAAGCCCTACTACCAGATCATTCCTACCGCGTAAGCTAGGTTTGTCTTGCGGCTGCGGGCTCTGCCCGCAGCCGCTTTTCATAATTCCGATGTTCTGGCGGAAATGGTCTAAGCCTTTGCGGTAACGGCTGACGCCGTTATTGCCCAGGCTTAGGCCATTTTGGTACAAGGCCCATAAAACGTATGGAGGAGTGCGATGTCGAACTCGATACTCGTAGTCGGTGGCGGATTCAGTGGGATTACCGCCGCCCTGGAAGCCGCGGAAGTCGGCTATGAGGTGTTCATCGTCGAGAAAAGTCCGTATTTAGGCGGGCGCGTGGCGCAACTCAACAAGTATTTCCCCAAACTTTGCCCCCCTTCCTGTGGTCTGGAAATTCAGTTCCAGCGCATCAAGAAGAACCCCAAGATCAAGGTTCTCACGATGTCGGAAGTCGTTTCCGTAACGGGTGAGAAGGGTAAGTACGTCGCCAAGGTCAAGATTTCCCCCCGGTTCACCGCGCCCAACGCCGCCGATCTGTCCGCCGTGGCGGACAAGCTGGGCGCAGAGGCGCCCAGCGAGTTCGAATTCGGCCTCGCTGACCGCAAGGCGCTGTACATGAGCATGCCGTTCGCGTTCCCCAACCGGTACGTGCTCGACAAGTCCATGGTGTCGGCGGAAGACCAGAAGCTGCTGGCCAAGGAAAACGGCATCAATCTCAATGATGATGAAAAGCTCCTCGATCTCGAGGTCGGCAGCATCGTCATCGCCACCGGCTGGAAGCCCTACGACGTGACCAAGCTGTCCAATCTGGGCGCGGGGCACTACGCCAACTGCATCAGCAACATGCAGATGGAGCGGCTCGCCTCTCCCTTTGGCCCCACCAGCGGCAAGATCACCCGTCCCTCCGATGGAGCGGCGCCCAAGAACATCGCGTTTGTGCAGTGTGCCGGATCGCGCGACCAGAACCACCTCAATTTCTGTTCCTACATTTGCTGCATGGCCTCGCTGAAGCAGGCGTGCTATGTGCGCGAACAGTATCCCAATGCGAACGTCACCATCTATTACATCGACCTGCGCACGCCGGAACGCTACGACAAGTTCATGCGCCGCGTCACCGCCGATGACAAGATGACCCTGGTCAAGGGCAAGGTCGCCGGTATCGAGGAAGGCGCTGGCGGCAACGTCATTGTCGAGGTCGAAGACGCGGTGAAGGGCACCAAGAAGAAGGTGACGCATGACCTGGTCGTTTTGGCGACCGGCATGCAGCCCAGTCTGGCCGGTTGCAAGCTGCCCATCGACGTGCCACTGGACGAGGACGGCTTTGTCATTGGCGGCGAGGACAAGGGTATTTTCGCCGCAGGCTGCGCCAAGAAGCCGCTGGATGTGATGAAGTCCGCCCAGTCCGGCACCAGCGCCGCGATGAAAGCGATTCAAACGGTGAGAGGGAGGTAGCTTACAATGGCCGAAAAAATAGGCGTCTATTTCGACGAATCGAGCATCGGTCCGATCTTCGATTACGAAGAACTGGTCGATACCGTACAGAATAAGTGGGGCACCCTGACCCCGGTGGTCAAGTCCGCCAAATTCCTTGCCAGTGACGCGGGCAAGGCCATGATTCAGGCTGACATCGACGCGGAGGAAATCGATTCCGTCGTCATCTGCGGCTCCACGCCCCGGGTGGACGGCGAGTTCTTCGATTTCGGCGGCAAGGTGCTGGTCGAGCGCGTCAACCTGCGCGAACAGGCCGTGTACTGCTACCAGGAAGCGGACGGCACCGTGCCCGAGTACGACCCCGAAGAGGGCGCTCCCGAAGGCCTGCAGCTCATGGTCATGGACTACGTGAACATGTACGTGGCCAAGATGAAGGCCGCCACCGTGCCTGATCCCGAACTGCCTGAAACCGTGAAGACGGTGTTGGTGCTCGGCGGCGGTTGGACCGGCCTGACCGCGGCGCTTGCCGCTGCCAACGCGGGTTCCGACGTCGTGCTGGTGGAAAAGCAGGCCGAACTCGGCGGCAAGGCCGCTACCATGTACAAGACCGTGCCCCTGGCATACCCCTATCAGGAGATGCAGGACACCGGCGTCGACAAGAAGATCGCCGCCGTCATGGAGCACGACAAGATCACGGTGAAGACCGGCGTCACCCTCGACAATCTCGCGGGCCAGCCCGGCAACTACAAGGCCACCATCGGCGGTGAGACGCTGGACATCGGCGCCGTGGTGCTGGCCACCGGCTGGGTGCCCATGGACAACGCCATGCTCGCGCCCATGGGCTTCGGCTCCATCACCAACATGGTCACCACCGCGCAGTTCGAGGCCATGGCCGCTGAAGGCAGCATCACCAAGCCCAGTGATGGTCAGCCCGCCAAAAAGGTCGCCTTTGTGCTCAACACCAACCAGTGTGAGCCCGCCGACCTGTATGCCCCCCGGTGCGTTGAAGAACCCGCAGCGGAAGGTGAGGAGGCAGAGGAAGGCCCCAAGTTCGTGGATATGGAAAGCGCCCGCCACCTGGCCTACTCCAAGAGCGTCAACACCATGGTCGCCCTCAAGCAGGCTGGCTATGTGACGGAAAAGGCCGCTGACGGCATCGCCTACATCTTCTACGACAGCATGATCGTTCCCGGCATCCACGAGCGGTTCTACAAGGCCGCCCAGGACAAGCTCGGCGTCATGCTCACCAAGGCCGACATCTCCGCCATTGAAGAGGACGGCGACGGCGTGCTGGTGAAAGCCACCAACACCCTGTTCGGCACGGACATCGAGGTGAAGGTCGACCTGGTGGTCGTGCCTACCGGCATGGTGCCCACCACGGCCAAGTCTCCGGTCATGAACTTCCAGTACCGTCAGGGTCCGGCCTTCCCGGATCTGGATCTGTTCGACGGTTTCGCGGATTCCAACTACATCTGCTTCCCCTACGAGACCCGCCGCACGGGCGTGTACGCGGCCGGTGCTGTGCGCCAGCCCATGCTCATGGACCAGGCCGAGGAAGACGCCACCGGCGCCGCGCTCAAGGCCATCCAGTGCATCGAGTCCGTCACCAAGGGCGTGGCCGTGCATCCCCGTTCGGGCGACCTGTCCTACCCGGTGTTCAACTTCACCCGCTGTACCCAGTGCAAGCGCTGCACCGAGGAGTGTCCGTTCGGCGCGCTGGATGACGACGAGAAGGGTACCCCGCAGCCCAACTATGGCCGTTGCCGCCGTTGCGGCACCTGCATGGGCGCCTGTCCCGAACGCGTCATCTACTTCAACAACTACGGCGTCGGCATGATCAGCGACATGGTCCGGCAGTACAAGATTCCGGACACCATTGAAGAGGGCGGTCCCCGCATCCTCATCTTCGCGTGCGAAAACGACGCGTACCCGGCTCTGGACATGGCCGCGCGCCGTGGCCACACCTGGAGCCCGTATGTCCGCATCATCCCCGTGCGTTGCCTTGGCTCCATGAACGCCATCTGGGTCAAGGACGCCATGAGCCGCGGTACCGACGGCGTCATGCTCATGGGCTGCAAGTACGGCGACGACTACCAGTGCCACTTTGTCAAGGGTTCCGAGATCTGCAATCGCCGCAAGGAGAACATCGCGGAGTCCCTGAGCCAGTTGGGTATCGAAGCCGAGCGTGTGGATCAGTTCGAAATCAGCATTGATGATTACGACAAGATTCCGGGCATGATCGAAGACTTTATGGCAATGGTCCTGAAGTTGGGGCCGAACCCGTTCAAGGGTTATTAGGAGGAAACGGACTATGGCTCAAAGAATCGAACCGGATCTGAGTTTCATCAAAGAGTTGCAGGCCGTTGGCGGCGACTCGTTGAAGAAATGCTATCAGTGTGCCACGTGCAGTGTCGCCTGCCCCATTTCTCCTGCCAGCAATCCGTATCCGCGCAAGGAGATGATTTGGGCGCAGTGGGGTCTGAAAGACAAGCTCGTCAACGACATAGACATCTGGCTGTGCCATAACTGCGGCACGTGTTCCGACCTGTGCCCGCGCGGCGCCAAGCCCGGCGACCTCCTGTCCGCGCTGCGCAACATGGCCTACCAGAAGATCAACCCCATCCCGGCCATCGGCAAGTGGATGACCTCGCCCAAGTATCTGCCCATCCTGGCGGGTATCCCGGCGCTCATCTACATGCTGTTCTGGATCATCCAGGCCAGCCGGTTGGGCACCGCCTTCCCCATGACCGAGGACGGTCGTGTGGTTTTCGGCGAATTGTTCCCTGAAATTCCCTTCATCGACTTCGTGTTCATTCCGGTGGTGCTCTGCGTTGCCCTGGTGTTCTACACGGGTGTGAAGAACCTCATCGCCTCCATCAAGCCCGAGGGATCGGTCATGATGTTGGGTGGCCAAAAGAAGAGCTGGATCAGATGCCTCATCGACGTGGTTGTCGATGAAATCATGACCCACAAGAAGTTCCAGGATTGCGGCGAGGACAAGTCCGACCGCAAGCTGGGCCACCTGACGCTGTTCTACGGCTTCATCTGCCTCGCCATCGTGACCAACTTCCTGGCCGCCGGCTACTGGAACAAGGTCATCCTCGGCGTGCTCGGCATCGAAGTGCACAACTGGTTCCACACGCCCATGAGCTTCGCCAATCCCAACAAGTGGTTGGCCATCATCGGCATGTTCCTGCTGCTCACCGGCCTCACGCTGCTTACCAAGCGCCGTCTGGGCCAGGATTCCAAGAAGACCAGTTCGTCCTACTATGACTGGTATCTTCTGGGCGTGATCTGGGCCGTGGCCATCACAGGCACGTTGTCCATGCTGCTGCGCCTGTCCGGCGTGGCCGTGCTGGCATTCCCCATGTACTATCTGCATCTCATCAGCGTGTTCATGCTCTTCGCATACCTGCCGTGGTCCAAGCTGGGCCACCTGGTCTACCGGACCGCAGCGCTGACGTATGCCCGGTACATTGGCCGCAAGCCCATGTAACGTATTGGGAAAAAATAGCTAACAATTTTTGCCGAGAATAAAAGGAGGCCGTTATGTCTGGCGAAGAGCGCAGAGTTTTCAAACTGGATGCAGTCCTTGCCCTGCTTTCCGGCGTGGGCGGAGCCGATGCGAGCGACCTGGTGTGCTACCTGGTGGGTCGTGACCTGAACGCCCAGGAAGTGGCGGTTGCAAGCACCCTGGCCAAAGCCTGGCTGTTCAAGGTGAACCCCGCGTTCATGGACAGCAAGTACGACGAGGCCGGCATCTACGAGGACTGGATCAAGAGCGAGAAGAAGCGCATTGGTGCTGACAACGTGTCCATCACCGCCATTCCCTGTGGCGAGGTGGCTCCCATCACCGCCGTGCTCGAAACCCTGGCGCACAACAAGGAAACCCTTGCCGCCAAGGACGCCGAGATCGAGGAGCTGAACGGCACCATCGAAGGCTTGCAGCCCTTTGAAGGCAAGGCCGCTTCCCTGGAGAAGCAGGTTGCCGATCTGAAGGCCAAGATCGAGAAGTTGGAAGAAGAGAAGAAGGGACTCCAGGCCGAAACGGCCGAGTTCAAGGGCAAGCTGCCGGTTGCCGAGAGCGAATTGAATGACACGATCAAGGACATCGTGACCAAGGCGCTCAAGGATGCCGTGGCTTCCGTGCCCATGGGCGCGGCTGCGGGCGCTGGCGCCGCTGCCGGCGGCGAAGCCGCTGTGGAGGAAGCCGCTGCGGACTCGGGCAGTGATGTGCCTGACTCCTTTGGTTTCGGTTCCTCCGGTCCCAGCAGCGACGGTTTCGGCTTCTAGTCGAAACGCCGATTGCGAACGTACATATCAGCCCCCGGTTCGTCCTTCGAACCGGGGGCTTTTTGTGTTGTGACGGCCCGTGCCGCACGGTGTGGGCCTGTGGTTGGAGTGCCGGGGAGGAGAGGGTGTGTCCCGCGCCGGTCAGATGCGGGCGGCATGGCGGCGGGACAGCGCCTTGAGCGCGCATGCCGCAGCCAATATGATCGACGCCGCGCACAGGGCCACGGTCAGCGCCCCACGTGCTCCGTATTGCTCGATGACGCGGGCGAAAACGAGGGGGGATGCGGCGCACACAAAGAAGCTGGGTACGAGCAGCTTGCCGACCAGGGTGCCGTATCCGGCAAGATCGAACAGGACAAGGGGGAGTGTGCCCCGCGTGATGGACAGGATGCCGTTGCCAACCCCGTATGTGAAGACGAACACGGCGGCCAGGGGGGCGGTGTCGGTGTCCAGGCCGACCATGAAGCAGACCGGAAGGACCATGGTCGCCGCGAGGGTAAGATTGACGGGGTGCGCGCGGCTCCGGAAAAGCACCACGGAAAGCCGCGCCAGGGATTGGCCGATGCCGAGCAGCGTGGCCATGGACACGGCCAGGGCCACGGTCAGGCCAAGCCCTTGCAACAGGCCGATGACATGGGCGGACATGGCGGAACTCAAGCCTGTGGCCAGGGCGATGATGAGGGCGTAGAGCACGCTGTTCAGCCTGTGAACGTGGCGGGGCGCATGGAGAGGGGATGCGTCCCCGGTGGCTGGCGCATCGGGCGCGGGCGCACGGCCCGTGGGCAGGGTGAGATGCAGCGGCACGGTGGCCAGGGCGAGTCCGGCATAGGCCAGCAGCGCGCCGCGCCAGCCCAGCGCCTCGGCCAGGGCGTGTCCCAGGGGCCAGAGGCAGGTGGAGGCCAGGCCGCCCAGCAACGTGATCTGGGCCATGGGACGGCGCGCCTCGGCCCCGCCGATGCGGGTGAGCGCGGCAAAGGCGGCGTCGTAGAGCATGGCGCGCATGGCCAGCCCCAGGCATGCCCAGGAGGCATAGTACGCGGGCATGCCATGCGACGCCGCGATGCCCGCGCAGCCCAGGGCGGCGAGCAGGGAGCCCACGGTCATGACCATCCGGCCGCCCCAGCGGTCGATGCAGCGGCCCACCAGGGGCGAGACAAGGCCCATCACCACCAGGGCGGCGGAAAAACCGCCGTAGACCAGGGTGCGCCCCCATCCGAACTCGGCGGACATGTATTCCCCGAACACCCCCATGGCATAGTAGGTCACGCCCCAGCCGATGAGCTGCGACAGCCCGATGCGCCAGATGAGGCCGCGCGGGATCATGCGGCGTCAGGTCCGGGCCCGGGGAGCGTGCCGCAGCCAACGCCCAGGGGCCGCTGCATGAGCACCGTGTCCACCCAGCGGCCAAACTTGAAGCCCACGGCCGTGAGCGTGCCCTCGTGGCGGAACCCCATCCGGGTGTGCAGTGTGATGGAGCCCGTATTGGCCGAGTCGCCGATGACCGCGACCATCTGCCGCCACGGACCGGCTTCGCAACGCGCCACAAGGGCGGTGAGCAGGGCGCGTCCGATGCCTTGTCCCCGGTGGTGCTCGCTCACGTACACGGAGTTTTCCAGCGTATGGCGGTACGCTGGCCGGGTGCGGTAGAGCGCCGCATAGCTGTAGCCCACAACGCGCCCGTCCAGTTGCGCGGCCAGATAGGGCGCGCCAAGGGCCAACACCCCGGTGCGGCGCGCGCGCATCTCGTCCACGGAGGGCGGTATTTCCTCGAACGTGGCCAGGCCGTGCAGCACTTCATAGGCATAGATCGCCTGGATGGCCGCCATGTCGTCATCCGTTGCGTCCCGAATGATGATGTGGTGGTCCGCCGCGTCGGGAAACCGGGAAAGAGGGGGCATGCGGTACTCCTTGATTGCGCTGGATGTGCGTGTTGTGGCGCGGTGCGTCGCGTGCCGACGATGGTCCTGCCAAAACTGGTATTGGTCTAGCCAGTTGCGTATAATAAGTAAATGCTTGACTAGTTATACAATACATAAGTATTTTTTATGTATGCACGACATCAAACTCGATTGGCTCCGGACCTTTATCCATGTGCTGGAGCTGGGAACGTTTTCCAAGGCGGCGGCGGTGCTGGGGGTGACCCAGCCAGCGGTGAGCCTTCAGGTGCGGCAGCTGGAAACGCGGATGGGCGTCCGGTTGGTGGAGCGCGTGGGCAGGCGCGCCACGCCCACGGCGGCGGGGCAGGAGCTTCTGGGGCATGCCCGCCGCATCGAGGAGACTGTGGCGTCCGCCCTGGCCGCCATGGACAGGCATGCGCACGGCGCGCCCGGCCGGGTGCGCATCGGTACCGGTGCGACGGCGTGCATCTATTTGCTGCCGCCTCTGCTGCGGGACGTGAAGCGGCGTTTCCCTTCGTTGGAGATGACGGTACGCACGGGGAACACGGTGGATGTGCTCAAGGAGCTGGATGAAAATGCGCTCGATGTGGGGCTGGTCACCCTGCCCGCTTCGGGCCGCATGTTCGAGGTGACCCCCATAATGGACGACCCATTCGTGGCCATTGCCCCGGCCCTGGACAATCCGCTGCCCGAGGTGGTGACGCCGGAGGCGCTGGCCAGGCTACCTGTCGTGTTGTTCGAGGCGGGCGGCAACACGCGGCTGCTGGTGGATCAATGGTTCGCGCGGGCCGGAGTGCATCTGACGCCGGTCATGAGTCTGGGCAATGTAGAGGCGATCAAGGAGATGGTCGGGGCGGGCCTGGGCTGCGCGGTGTTGCCGGGTTCGGCGATCCGGGGCACGGGCGAGGGGGGCATTGTCGCACGTCCGCTGGCGCCGCGCCTGACCCGTTGCCTGGCGTTGGTCATCCGGCGCGACAAGGTGGTGGGCAGGGGGCTGCGGGAGACGATCAACGCCCTGCGCACACTGGGCGGGGGAACGGCCTGATGCCGCCATGGCAGGCGGGAGGGAGCGCCCTGCGCCCGAGGCGCGGCTATTCCTCCATCTGGAAGTCGACGCGGATCTTGAAGAGCTTTTCCGCAGGCATGTTCAGGATGGGGATGCCGGTCTGTGCGGTGATGCCTTCCAGGGTGGCGCACACCGTGTCCCAGGACGGGCCGATGAACGTGAACCACACGTTGTAGGCGTTGGCGCGCAGGTAGTTGTGGGTCACGCCGGGCAGGGCGTTTACGGCGGCGACAAAGGCGTCCAGTTTGTCTTCCGGCACCTTGGCGGCGCACAGGGTGCTGTGCCAGCCGATCTTCTTGGACTGGAAGTTGGCGCCCATGCGGCGGATGATGCCGCTCTCGCGCAGGGCGCGCACCCGCGCGAAGGTTTCGGCCTCGGTCAGGCCCACGCGTTCGCCCACCACGGCGTAGGGGCGGGATTCGAGGGGAAAATCGGTCTGGATGATGTCCAGGATCTTTTTGTCGTAGCTGTCCATGCTCATGGCGTGTCCGTTGCCTATTTGGTCCGTTTGGGCTGGTAGGAGCACAGGGGCTCCTCGGCCAGGTGGTTGCCGCTCATGGTGTGGGCGCGGGCGCGGCAGCCGCCGCAGACCTTGTGGTACTCGCAGGGACCGCATTTGCCCTGGTAGTCGTCCTGGTTGCGAAATTCCAGAAAATATTTGGACTTTTTCCATATTTCCGGGAAGGGGGTCTGGCGCACGTTGCCGCAGTCCAGTTCCAGGTAGCCGCAGGGCTGCACCTGGCCGGTGTGGGAGATGAAGCAGAAGCCCGTGCCGCCCAGGCAGCCGCGCGTGAGCGCGTCCATGCCAAAATTGTCCGGCGTGACCTTGACCCCTTCCTCCAGGGCGCGCTGGCGCATGATGCGGTAGTAGTGGGGCGCGCAGGTGGCCTTGAGGTGCATGCTCGTGGTCTTGCGGAAGTCGTAGAACCAGTTGAGCACGTCCTCGTATTCCTCGGCCGAGATGACCTGGGTGCCCAGGTTCGCGCCGCGCCCGGTGGGCACCAGCAGGAAGATGTGCCACGCCGCCGCGCCCAGTTCGTCCGCCAGATGGAAGATGTCCTTGAACAGGTGCAGGTTGTTGCGCGTGACCGTGGTGTTGAGCTGGAACTCGATGCCCGCGTCCTTGAGGTATTGGATGCCGCGCATGGCCCTGTCGAACGCGCCGACCTCGCCCCGGAACTCGTCGTGCTGGGCGGCCTTGGGCGCGTCGATGGAGATGGAGCAACGCTGCACGCCCACTTCTTTCATTTTTGCGGCGGTCTCGGGGGTGATGAGTGTGCCGTTGGGGGCCATGACGCAGCGCAGCCCCTTGGCGTTGGCGTAGGCGATGAGCTCGTAGATGTCGGCGCGCAGCATGGGCTCGCCGCCGGTGAAGATGATGATGGGGTCGCCCACGCCATGAAAGGTGTCGATGAGCGCCTTGGCCTCGGCGGTGTCCAGCTCGCCGGGGTAGGGCTCCAGGTGCGCCTCGGCCCGGCAGTGCTTGCAGGCCAGGTTGCAGGAGCGGGTCACTTCCCAGGCGATGAGGCGGCAGGGCGGGGTGCCCTGGTCGTCGATGGCCTTGGGGCCGGGATTGCCGGCCAGGCCGGGGTGGCCGCCCTTGCCGGGATGGCCGCCGGGATGTTTGCCGGGATGCTGGGCCGCGTGGCCTTCGGGCGCGTTGCCGGGGTGGCTGCCCTGGAAAACGGGGTGTGCGTTGCTCATGGGTCTCAATGTGCGGCGTGCAGCAGGCGCAGCACGTCGGTGGCGTAGTAGGTGATGATGAGATCGGCGCCCGCGCGCTTGATGCTGGTGAGGGATTCGAGCACGATGCGGTCCTCGTCCACCCAGCCCTTGGCGGCGGCGGCCTTGATGAGCGCGTATTCGCCGCTCACGTGGTAGGCGGCCAGCGGCAGGTCGAATTGGTCGCGCACAAGGCGCAGGATGTCGAGATAGGGCAGGGCGGGCTTGACCATGAGGAAGTCCGCGCCCTCTTCCACGTCGGCCTGGGCCTCGCGCAGCGCCTCGCGCCAGTTGCCTGGATCCATCTGGTAGGTCTTGCGGTCGCCGAATTGGGGCGCGGATTCCGCCGCGTCGCGGAAGGGGCCGTAAAAGGCGGAGGCGTATTTCACGGCATAGGACATGATGGGCGTGTCCAGGAACCCGGCGTTGTCGAGCCCGGCGCGGATGGCGGCCACGCGGCCGTCCATCATGTCCGAGGGCGCGACGATGTCGGCCCCGGCCCTGGCCTGGGCCACGGCGGTGCGGGCCAGCAGCTCCAGGGTGGGGTCGTTCTGCACGTCATTGTCCTTGATGATGCCGCAATGGCCGTGGGATGTGTATTCGCACAGGCAGGTGTCGGCAATGACCACCAGGTCCGGGAAGTGGTCCTTGATGCGGCGGATGGCCTGCTGCACGATGCCGTTGTCGGCGTAGGCTTGGCTGCCCACCGGATCCTTGGCGGCGGGGATGCCGAAAAGGATGCAGGATTTGAGGCCCAGGCCCACGGCCACGGCCACGTCTTCCATGAGCGCGTCGAGGCCCAGTTGGAATTGCCCGGGCATGGAGGCGATCTCTTTGCGGAATTGGGGGTCGTCGCTTTCGACCGCGAAATAGGGCTGGATGAGATCCTGGGGCCGGATTTCCGTTTCGCGCACCAGATCGCGCAAGGTGGCGGTGCGCCGCAACCGGCGCCCGCGATGGAAGTCGCTCATGGCGTTTCCTCGTCGGGTATCTCGTTCGTCGGCGGCCGGACGCATCATGCGTCCGGCCGTCGCGATATGTGTTCTCGGCCTTGGACGAGCCTTTGCACGGCGGCCCTAGTCCTTGGCGATTTCCTCGTCGGTGAGGTAGCAGGCCGGATCCCAGGCCCATTCGTCGCCGTAGTAGGCTTCGGCGCGGGCGCGGAAGTTGCCGCCGCAGATGGGCAGGTAGCGGCAGGTCTGGCAGCGGCCCTTGACGTTGGCCTTCTTGTCCTTGAGCTTGTGCAGCAGTTCGATGTTCGGGTCGTCCCAGATTTCGGAGAAGGGGCGTTCGAGCACGTTGCCAAAGGTGTGGTTGCGCCAGAACTGGTCGGCGTGCACACTGCCGTCCCAGGAAATGCAGCCGATGCCCCGGCCGGAGTTGTTGCCTTCGTTGAACTGGAGCAGTTCAAAAACTTCCTCGGCGCGCTTGGGGTCTTCGCGCTGCATGCGCATCCACACGTAGGGGCCGTCGCAGTGGTTGTCCACGGTCAGCACTTCCTTGGGATGGCCCGCCTCGAAGAGCTCGCGCGTCTTGTCCATGATGAGGTCGACGATGGCGCGGGTTTCCTGGTGGTCCAGGTCTTCGGCGATGAGCTCGGAACCGCGGCCGGAGTAGACCAGATGGTAGAAGCAGATGCGGGGCACTTCCAGGTCGCGGATGAGCTGGAACAGGTGGGGCACTTCCTGGGCGTTGCGCTTGTTGATGGTGAAGCGCAGGCCCACCTTGAGCCCCTCGGCCTTGCAGTTCTCAACGGCCTTGAGCGCCTTCTTGTACGAGCCGGGCACGCCCCGGAACTTGTCGTGCACCTCTTCGGCGCCGTCCAGGGAGATGCCCACGTAGGACAGGCCCACGTCCCGCAGTTCCTTGGCCTTTTCCTGGGTGATGAGGGTTCCGTTGGTGGAGATGACGGCGCGCATGCCCTTGGCGCGGGCGTGCTTGGCCAGTTCCACCAGATCCTGGCGCACCAGGGGCTCGCCGCCGGAAAAGAGCATGACCGGCGCGCCGTAGGCGGCCAGGTCGTCGATCATGGTCTTGGCCTGGTCGGTATTGATCTGGTCCTTGCCCTTTTCGTCCAGGGCATGGGCGTAGCAATGCACGCACTTGAGATTGCACCGCTGGGTCATGTTCCAGACCACCACGGGTTTCTTGTCTTTGGCGAATTGGAGGAGGTGGGAGGGGAGCTTCCCGGATTCGCGGCCATAACGCAGCGCGTCAGAGGGTTCCACCTGTCCGCAGTACAGTTTGGAAATGCCGATCATACGATCTCCCTAGATAGAAAAGGATGAAAAAACGGCCTGACGCGGCATGCGCGGGGCCGTGGCTGACGCGCTAAAGCGCCGGGGCCGTCTACGTCCATAGTGTATAACTCCTTGGCGGTCAAACACAACCCCGCAGGGTGTGGAAAAATGCGGGAATTGATGTGGAAAACTCGGAAAAGACAGGGCGCTGTCGTGGAGAGGCGGATAAGGACAAAAAACCTTGCCGTCTGGCGCACGGCAAGGTTTCCCATACGGGTCTCCCCATTCGACCCATTCGACAGAGAAAAACGCTTAAAAGATCGACCAGCCGGACTCCTCCTCTCTTTGCGGCTCGCAGGAGTAGCTTGGCTGCCGGTATGGCCGCATGGCGGGCGGTGTCGCACCCGGGATGAACCAGAAGCCCTGGTTGCAGGTGGTGCACGGAGCCGGGGGCGGTGCCGCCGGATCGGGACGGTCGGCATACATGGCGCATGCGGTCAGCAGCAGCGCCGTAGCCACCAGGAGGAGGGCTCTTGCGAACATGGTCACATCCTTGTGCCGAGGTTCCGTGGGGCGGTCCATGCCCCGATGCCCATTGTATCGGCCTGGGCGGGGATTACTTTAGGCGGATTGCGCAAATGGCCGTTGTGGCGCCGCGTGGTGTCGGAAAGTTGTCGGAATCGGGGGGATCTGGGGAGGGAACCGGGGGCAACCGGATGGGGTGTGCGGAAGGCATGCCTTGCCGGGTGCGGCAATACGCGTTTGGGCACCAATATTGCATAATTTTGGCTGAACCCGTGCGTGCGGCCCCTGCCGCGCCACTACACACGCATTGCGAGCACGACCATGAAACACCTTTGCATCGTACTGGCCTGGGCACTGCTGATGGGGGGATGCTCCAGCGGCATGCACACGACCGCCGACATCCTGAACGGCGACACCTGGCACACCAACCTGGACTTGAGCGGCAGGGCCACCCGCTATGTGGACGAGCAGGTGCAGCTGCCGGCGCGGCCCGACATCCTGGTCCACCCCGCCACGTCCCTGATGCGCCCGCCCTCCGCCGTCTTCTTTCCGCTGCGCGTCTTGCAGGACATGCCGGACCGGCAACACATGGGCCGCGAGATAGGCCGCGTCTTCTGGAAGACATGGCTGCGCGGCCAGGTGTTCCCGACCTTTGAATACGCACAGGACGCCCCGTGGAACGGCGCGGCCAAGGCGCTGGCCACTGCCAGGGCCATGGGTGCGGAACTGGCCGTGGGCGGCGACATCACCTACCTCTACGCCAGCGGCACGGCGGGCGATAGCGAAATGGCCATGCGCCTTGAAATCTATGATGTGGCCTCGGGTGAGCTGATCTGGTCCATGGAGCACAGTGGCATGATGACGGAGCGCATCACCCAGGACTATATCCTGTTCATGCAAAAGTCCCGGCTGCCCGCATCCCCGCTCTATGCCATCACCTCGGCCATCGCCACGGACATGGCCGCCCCGGTCAAGGAATGGATAGCCTTTAGCCAGGAACAGGCGGCCAGCAGCGACCTGATGTAGCGCATGGGACGTGGTGCGGCGCGCGCCACGCACAAGCCCCCGGTCGGCGGTGTTCGCTGGCCGGGGGCTTGTGCGTGGAGGCTAGAGCACCTTAACTTTGGAAAAGTTTAGATGCTCTTGTGCATTTTATTGAAATAATACTTCATTGTTTCAATTCGCCACATTGTTTCAATGTGAAAATGCGCTATTGCAGGGTGTTGGTGGGGGACGGCGCGGCGTGCACGGTCTCTATGAGCTGCCGCCGCGATTGCTGGAGGCTGCGCCGCAGCTCCAACCGTTTTTCGGGCTCCAGGTGCCGAAATTCCGGGCTGCTGGCAAAGGCCTCCAATTGTTCCATTTCAAAACGGATACGGGCGATGGTGGCCTGCTGCTGGTGCTCGGGCGGCCACAACGCCCCGGCCTGCCGGGCAAGCTCGCGCAGTTCGTTGGTCAGCGAACGGAACGCCTCCGGTTCGATGTCACGAGCCAGGCGTTGCCGTTCCAGAAAGCGGTTCACCCTGGTCCAGAGCCATTGGAACACACGGCGCCTCCTGTCTACATCCCCCTGCCCACGATCAGGGCCAGCGCCAGGGCCACCGAGACCATGAGCATGGGGGCAAGCAATGCGGCCACGACACGGAGGGTGGTTGTCTGGTGCACCAGACGGTAGGCGATCACCGTGCACACCAGACTCCAAAGCGCACCGAGAATAGGGCCGATGGCCGGAATGAAGCCGAGTATCTGGGGGGCGCTGGCATAGGCCGCAGCCCTGAATGTGGCCTCAAAGCCCTTGCCGGCGGCATGGAAGAGCAGCAGGAACAGGTGGTTGAGACCTGCCGCCAAAAAGAGCAGCCCCACGGACATGAGCGGGTACATGGCGAACAACTGCAGGATGTCGCCACCCACGCCCGATACGCCCACCATGCCGGTGGTGGGTTCCCCGGTTGGCAGACCCATGGAAAAAACGCCGAGTTTTTCCCACACGTATTGCGCCACATATTGCACCTGGGCCACCAGCAGGAAAAAGACGAGCGGCTTCACCAAGCCCCGGTTCAGGGGCATCTGCCGGAAAAACCAGGATGCGTTGAACATGGCGAAGCGGATGGTCTGGAAAAAACCCTTATAGAAACCATGTGCTTCCAGATTTTCCCAAGGCACTTCGCCCGCGTCGGGGTGGTCGCCCACGCCTGTCCTGGCCGTACGGGATGACTGGCCAAAGCTGGTCTGGCCAAAGTCGTCAATGGGCTTGTCCTGCGGGGCGGCGCTGGCGTCATCGGCGTCGTCCGCATTGCCGGGCGATTGCTGCGGCATGTCGCCCGGCCTGGCCATGGTTTCCAGCGATTGCCAGATGTCGTCGGACGTTGCCGGGCGGGGTGCGCCATTGTCCGGCGCATGGCCTTCGGGCTCCGGCGGCGTGGCGGCGGCGAAATCGCCGCCCGCCGATGGGACCGGAGGCTCGGCGTCATAGGGCGCGGGTGCGGGCGCGGGCGCGGGCGCGGGTGCGGGTGCGGGCGCGGGCGCGGGTGCGGGTGCGGGCGCGGGCGCGCCGTCAGCCGTGGCAAAGCCGAAGGCGCGGTCGTCCAGGGTGCGGAAGCGGAATTTGTGCCGGCATTTTGGGCAGGTGGCCATCTCCGCCGAGGCGGGCAGCTTGTCCTCCGGGACGTCCCGGCTAAAGGAGCAGTAGGGGCAGGTTATGTGCATGTGATATCCTTGGCGGCTGTGCAATATAATAAATGGTAGCCGTTTGCATGGCGCAACGCAACCCGTGAGGTGCCCTGCCGATGGAGGTTGGGCCAGATCGCCTTACGGCGGCGCGGGCCGCGCCGGACCTGGGGCAAAACCGGGCCGGGCGCGGGAAAGGCGTGCGGCGGGTCGGGGTGGGCGAGGGGGCGCCGTTTAGGAATGGCCGTTGTTTTTCGTGTGAATATGTCAAAACTGGACGGAGCCGGACATACCGCTCCAACGCGGCCGCCGGGACCGTGACGGGGTGCGTCCCCCGTGATCCGTGCCCTGCGGGTGCGGGCCGCAAAGGCCCGCAGGGCGTGCCTCGTGCCGCCTTGCCGGGGGGACGCCCCGGCACGGCGGGCAAGGGAGGGCGATTGCGGCATGGGGTACATCTCTTGCGGGGGTGCCGCATGGGCGCTGCGCCGCATCGCCGCGCGGGGTGGACAAAAGAAAAACCGGCCCGTGAGGACCGGCATTCTTGGGAGGAACGGCAAGCCACTGGGGAGTGTGGCCGACCGAATGTGGAGTCGAGGGGAAAAATCAGCTTTGCGACGCCATCTTGCGATAGGCGTTTGCTCCTATGAACCGCTTCTCCTGCTCCTTGGGCAAGGGGGGCGGCGTGTCGGCCTGAACCGGAGCGGGCGGTGGCGCCGCCGTGTCCGTGGGCGTTGCCGTGGCCTGCGCGGGCCGGACGGGTTGGGCCGTGGGCGGCGCGTAGGTCTGGTTGGCGCGCGGCGCAATCGTGGGAGCTACTGGGGGCGCAACTGGGGGCGCAACTGGGGGAGCCACGGGACGCGCGGGGGCTGCCGCTTGTCCCGGCGTGGGCAGGCCGGGCCTGGGTGCGCCACCATAGCCCATGGGGGCTGCGGATGGCGCGGCGGCCGGGCGCGGCATGCCGCCATACAGAGCTGCCGGATTCGCGGCCGGGCGCGGCATGCCGCCGTATCCGGGCATGGCCGTGGCGGGCCTGGGCATGGGCTGGCCCGGAGCCTGTTGCGCTGCGGCGGGCTGGGTTGGCATGCCCGGGCGGGGCATGGTCCCATAGCCGGAATTTCCGGGCCGTGCAGCGGGGGCGGCCTGCGGTGGTGCGGCCTGCGGGGGCACGGGCTGCGTGGGCGCGGGCTGCGCGGGCGCGGGCTGCGCGGGCGCGGGCTGCGGCACGGGTGCCGCCTGCGTGGGCGCTGGTTGCGGTGCCGACGCGGGCTGTGGCTGGGCCGGGCGCGCCATGGCGCCATACCCGTTCAGCGAGCCCTCGCCGGCAGGCGACGGAGGCGGGGCCAGGTGCTCGGCCTGGGGCGCCGCGGGTGCCGGCGCGGCAGAGGCCTGGGCCGCCACGGGTTGCGCGGACGTGCCGCCCTGGGCCTCGTTGACCTTGGCAAAGGCGTCGCGCAGGCCGGACAGGATCTTGACCACCTCGTCGATGTAATTGACATCCATCTTGAGATTGGCGTTGAGCAGCCGCGTATTGCAATAAAAATACAGCTTGTGGAGATTGGTCGCCAGATCGCCGCCCTTTTGCGGGTTCAGGCTGCTGTCCAGCTCGGAGATCACATCAATGGCCTTGGACAGGAGCATGCCCTTGCCGGCGTAGTCCTTTTCCTCGATCTTGACCCGCGCCTGGCGCAGGAACTTGATGGCGCCGTCATACAGCATGATCAGAAGATCACCCTGCGAGGTGGTGCTCACCTGGGTTTGCATGTATGCTTGGGCGGCTTTTAACATCGGCGTCTCCCTTAGCTCTCGAGTTGGGCGATCTGGTTTTCGAGAGATGTGTTGATCTGGTCGTATTCGGAAAGCAACGCCTCAAGCCGAGCCCACTTCTCGGTCAGGTTTTGAGCGTATCTGGCGAGTCGTTCTTCCTCGTTCATGATCTTGGTTTCAATGTTGGTGATGATGTCGTTGTAGTTGTCCTCAAGGATGTTCAGCGGGCCGGAGTTCTCGTTGGTCAGGTCGTCGAGCAGGTCCGCCAGTTCGCCGTTCTTGCCCTGCTTGAGGGTGACGGTGCCGGAGGAGGTGCCGTCGGACTTGTCGATGATCTTGATGGCGAGGCCTCGCGCGCCGCCGTCGGCCGTGGCGGTGATGAACCATTCGCCCGCGTTGGAGCTGAACGAGGCCTCCTTGCCGTCGATGGAGGCGCTGACCACCTTGCCGCCCGAAATCGTGTAGGACACGTCGTACTCGCCCGCCTCGGTGATGCTGGAGACGTGGTTGTAGTACTTGAAGGTGCCGCTGGTCACGTCCTCGTCCGCCTCGAAGTCGGCGGCGAAGAGGCGTGCCACGGCCACGGCGTCCGCATCCAGGGCGTCATCGAGCAGTTCCTCGTCGATGACCAGCAGACCCTTGGTCAAGGAACTCTCATCCGCGTCGGTCAGGATGCCCAGCTGGGACAGGGAAGTGAACAGGTCGCCTCCGCCGGTCTCGGCGTTGTAATACTCGAAACCCGTTCCCTTGGCGGCCACAGCGGACTTGACGATGCTGGACACGAGCTGGAAGGCGTAGTTGCCGGTCATGACGGAGGCGGTTTCCGAGTCCGCGTCGTATTGCGTCAGTTCCATGTACAGGGTGCGCACTTCATTGATCGAGTCGACGAACGTCTTGATGTTTTCCTTGATGGTGTCCGTGTCCGTGGACACGGTCACGGAAATGGTGGTGCCTGCGGAGGCGCCGAGCAGGCTCAAGCTGACGCCTGTGATGGCGTCGGTGACCACGTTGGAGGAAGACGTGATCCAGCTGTCTGCGGCCACGGGCCAGCCATCCACCTTGATCTTTGAATCCTGGTTGGTCTGGGTTACGTCAAAATCAGCGGCGGCGAAACCCGTCAGGGAGCCATTGCTGATGAAAAGATTCGCATCCGCGCCCAGGTCCAGGCCACGCACCTGGAGATAATAATTTGTGCCGTCGGAGATGACGGAGGCGCGCACGCCGGGGTTGTCCGGATCCTGGTTGATGAGGTCGGCCAGCTCGTCCAGGGTGGTGCCCGCGGGCACGTCCACCGTGACGGCCGTCAGGCCGTTTTTGCTGTCAGGGTCGTTGTAGGCATAGTCGAACGTGGCGGCATTGCTGGTGAGCACGGAATCGGCGCTGGTATAGCCGATAGTGGTCACACAGGTGGCGGCCTGCGCCAGCTGTCCGATCTCGACCTCGTGCGTGCCCTCGTCCGCCGTGCTGTCCGCCGTTGCGGACAGCAGGGAGGTATAGGTGCTGGTGACATCCTTGGCCATGAACTCGTTCATGGTGTCCATGCCTGCCAGCGTGGACTGCAACGTGAGGAGGGCGGTGTTCAGCTCCTGGATGGCATCGACCTTTTCTTCCCATTCGGCCTTCCACGATTCCAACTGCTCCTTGTGGATGGACTCCACCTCGACCAACTGCGAGGTGATCTCGTCGAAGTCCGTGCCCGAGCCGAGGCCGGTGAAGGTGATGCTGCCAGAAACAAGGTCCGTCATGGTGCTGTCCCCTGGGAAAAAATTTCCTGTACGGTTCTTCCCAGCAATGCCTCTGCAAACCTTGCGCCACACAAAAGGCGCAGCCGGGCCGCCCGCAAGGGCAGCCCGGCAGTCGCTATGTTACGGTGTCGCCGTTTGCGCCATCATTAGCCGCCAAGGAGCTGCATGGCCAGACGCGGCAGCGAGTTGGCCTGCGCCAGCATGGCCACTGCGGACTGCGTCAGGATCTGCTGGCGCACGAATTCGGTCATCTCGGAGGACACGTCCACGTCGGAGATGCGCGATTCGGACGCCTGCAGGTTTTCGGCCTGGATCTGCAGGTTGGTGATGGTGTTTTCAAGACGGTTCTGCAACGCACCCAGGTTGGCGCGGATGTTGTCCTTGGAGATGATGGCCGCGTTGATGCCGTCCAGAGCCTGCTGGGCCGCTGCCTGGGTGGAAATGTTGTGCGCCGCCGCAGTGGCGTTGGCGGAGTTGCCCACGCCCAGGGCGGATGCGGTCGCGGTGCCGATCTGGATGTAGTAGTAGTCCTCGGCGCTGTCGTTGGCCGTGCCGAAGTGGATCTTCATCTTGCCGGTGGACATCAGCGTGGCGCCGCTGTGGGTGGCGGAGGACAGGGTGCCGTCCAGCAGATGGATGCCGTTGAAGTCCGTGGCGTTGGCGATACGGGTGATTTCAGACGCCATGGCCTGGTACTCGGAGTCGATGATGATGCGCTGGTCCGAGTTGTAGGTGCCGGTGGCCGCCTGTTCCGCCAGTTCCTTCATGCGGATGAGCTTTTCGTCGATGACCGAGAGCGCGCCGTCGGCGGTCTGGATCAGCGAAATGGCGTCGTTGGCGTTGCGCACGCCCTGGTTCAGCGCCGAGATGTCCGCACGCATGAGTTCGCGGACCGCAAGGCCCGCGGCGTCGTCCGCCGCGCCGGTGATGCGCAGACCCGAAGACAGCCGGCTGACCGAGGTGCTGAGGTTGCTGTACGCGGTGCCCAGGTTGCGGGCGGCGGTCGAAGCCATCAAGTTGTGGTTGATTACGAGACTCATAATTTCCTCCTTGAAATATCCGTTCGGCGTCCTTGCCTTTGTTGGGAGGGCCGACGCGGTGTACGCGGCGGTCTGTTTCAGCCAGTGCTTGCCCTCCTGATCGTCGTGTTCAGAAAAAACTTTAGAGCACGGTTTATTGTGCGGATGATGATTGAAAACAGGGTATTACAAAATGAAGAATGAAGAGGGGCAAAAAAAAACAGAAAAAATCGGGAATCAGGAGGCGGTGAGGGCGTCCAGGCGTGCCTTGGCCTCGTCAGGGGCGATGCCCTGCTTGGCCGCAATGGACGCCAGGTTTTCCTCGGCATCGGAGCCGCGCAGGTAGAGCGGGACAATGGGCGCGGCGGCGTAGGACGCCGCATGGGCAACCGCCAGCAGCGTGGCGGTGTGGGGGATGTCGGCGGTGTCGGGCAGCACCACGGCCTGGGGCAGGGCCGAGGCGAAAAAGGCGGCGTTGCGGCGCACGCCCGTGCCCAGCAGGTACGGTGGGCCGCATGCGGCGGGGGTGTTGGTGGTGATGGCCGAGGCGGCGTCCTCCTGCATGAGCGCGCGCGGGGGGCCGAGCGGGCGTGCGTCGGCCTGCCCGCCGCCACGGCACACGTCGAATCCCTGCACATAGACCTGGGCGCGGCGCGCGTGGGTGACGCACCACAGCCTGGCGCGCTCCGGCAGCAGGGGCGCGGCGCTTTGGGCCAGGAGCGGCAGGTTGTCAATGCCCGCGAGCGGCGCGTCCAACGCCTTGGCCAGCCCCAGCGCCGAGGCCAGCACCAGCCGCAACCCCGTAAAGCTGCCCGGCCCGCGCACGCAGGCAATGCGTCCGATGCGCCCGGGCGCAAGCCCCAGGCCGCGCAGCATGTGGTCGAGGCTCGGCGTCAACAGCTGCATGGCCCGGCCCGGCACCACCCACTCCTGCACGGCCGCAAGGCGCACGGCGTCCGGCGCGTCCACCCGGCCCAGCACGATCTGGAGGCGCTCCTCCGCGCCGTTCAGCGCCAGGAGGTGGTCGCGTGCATCGGCGTCGGCGCCGCCACGCGGGGCGCTAGCGGAAGAAACGGGAGATGTCATTGTACGTCGCCAGCATCATGAGCGTGAGCAGGAGCGCGAGGCCCACCTTGGTGGTCATCTCCTGCACGCGCAGGCTCACGGGTTTGCGCCGGATCGCCTCCAGCGAGAGGAAGAAGAGGTGCCCGCCGTCGAGCACCGGGATGGGCAGCAGGTTGAGGATGGCCAGGTTGATGCTGATGAACGCGGTGAGCGCCAGCAGGTCGGACACGCCCGCCTGGGCCTGCTGGTAGGCCATCTGCGCGATCATGATCGGCCCGCCCACGGTATCCAGCGGGATGATGCGCTCAAAGAGCTTGACGATGCTTTGCAGCATGAGCTTGGACACCACATAGGTCTGGTCGAGCGCCGCGCCAGCCGCCGAGCCGCCCGCAAGCGGCACGGTGATGGTCTCGCCCGAGGCATACACGCCTATGAGCGGGGTGCGGACCTCCTCGCCGAAGATATTCTTGCGCACGTCGAGCGCGGGGGTGACCAGAAAGGTCTCGGTGCGGTTGTCCCGCAAGACCTCGATGCGCAGGGGATTGCCATTGGTCGCGCCCACGGCGTCGGACAGGTTGCGCCAGTAGAGGATCTCCACGCCGTCAATGGCCAGCACGCGGTCCCCCGCCAGGATGCCCGCCTCCTGGGCCGGACTGCCGTCCTTCACCTGGCCTATGAGCGGCGCGATCTCGGTCATGCCCTGGGACCACAACAGTCCCCAGTACAGCAGCCACGCCATCAGGAAATTGAACAGCGGGCCCGCCACGATGACCAGCATGCGGTGCAGCGGCGGGCGCAGCATGAAGCTGTGGCGCGTGCTGAATCCCTCGGGCAGGTCGGCGGTGTCGGTTTCGCCCA
>JBFWMG010000031.1:0-42802 GCA_050251715.1 Desulfovibrionaceae bacterium
CTCCCTCCCACAATGCGCCGCTTCTTCGCCGTGTTCCCCTGCCGTTCTCCCCTGGCTTCCATCCCATCTTCTCCCGCCCTCATCGCGCCGCACTTTCCACCCGCGCAAGCGCTCATCCGCCCACTCGGGGTGCAGGGGGCCGTTCGCCCCCTGCCGGGTCCGGGCAGAGCCCGGCCGCCGGAGGCATTCTCCCTTGCCCGCACCCTGCGCGCACCCACAAAAAAACGCCCCATGCGTGTGCAAGGGGCGTTGAGAGTGCGTCGTAGCGCGCGGGCGAAAGCGGGTTAGGCCCAGCGGCGCGAAGGGAGTTTGGCGCCGGTCTGGGCGATGATGAGGCATTCGCGGCCGGGCAGTTCGTTGATGAAGGCGAGGCCGCGGGCCGGGTCCATGACGTAGACCGAGGTGGCGAGGGCGTCGGCTTCCATGACGGTGGCTGCGGTGACGGACACGCTGACGGATTCGAGCGGCGAGCGGCCGGACATGGGGTTCACGATGTGGTGGAACAGCTTGTCGCGGTCGAAGTAGACCTGGTAGTTGCCGGAGGTGGCCACGGCGCCGTCGCGCAGGGCGATGACGTCGGGGTAGCGGCCTTGCTGCTTGGGGTCTTCCACGGCGATTTTCCACGGGGAGCCCAGCGCCTTTTCGCCACGGGCGCAGATGTCGCCGCCGGCGTTAATCATGTGGTTGGCCACGCCGAGGGAGGCCATGACATCGGAGGCGCTGTCCACGATGAAGCCCTTGGCGATGCCGTCCAGGGAGACTTTCATGCCGGAGCGGGCGAAGCGGACGGTGTCGCCGGTGCGGGTGACGTTGTCGGCGTTGACGAGGTGCATGGCATTGGCCAGTTCGTCGTGGGAGAGTTCGAGCTTGTGTCCGGCGCGCGCCTTGGCCTGGAACATGTCCACGACCGGAGCCACGGTGATGTCGAAGGCCTTGTCCGTGAGGGCGTGCAGGCGCTGGGCGCGGTCCATGACGGTGGCCAGTTCGGCGGGGATGCCGGACACGTTGCCGTCACGGTTGAGCACGGACACGGGGGTGGCGCTGTCGTAGCGGCTGAACACGGCGGTGAGGCGCTGGATTTCCTCAAAGGCGCGGCCAATGGCTTCCTCGGCGCGGTTCTTGGAGGGATCGATCGCGGTGATGGCCACGTAGGTGCCCATGAGCGCGGCGGTTTTGGTTACCTTATGGTTGACGCCGAGCGTGGCGGCCTCGGCGGCCAGGGGCATGAAGGACACGGCGGCGGCGCCCATGCCGAGCATGCCGCATGTCTTGAGGAAATCGCGTCTGGTGGTCTTGTTGTCCATTCTCATTGCTCCATGGATCGTTTCACAGGCCGGTTATGCCGCTTCCTTGGCTTCGGTCGCCTTGGTCAGGATGCGCAGGATATCGCGCGGGCATTTGGTGGAGCAGGCTTCCTCGCAGGAGGGGCCGTAGGCCATGCAGGCTTCGTGGTCGATATAGATGCGGTTGTCGCGCATGCTCACGGCGTTGGCCGGGCATTTCTTGATGCAGGACTGGCAGGAGATGCAGCCCACTTCGCACACGGCCTTGACCTGCGGACCCTTGTCCTGGGAAGAGCAGAAGACCTGCACGCGGGCTTCGCGGGGGATGATCTCCAGGATGCCGTTGGGGCAGGTGCGGGTGCAGATGCCGCAGCTGGTGCAGAATTCGTCGATGATGTGCACCATGTTGTCGTCGCCGATATACATGGCGGAGAAGGGGCACGCCTTGACGCAGTCGCCAAAGCCCACACAGGAGAATTTGCATGCGTCCGGCCCGCCATCGAGCAGCATGGCGGCGGCGCAGCTGGTCACGCCCTGGTAGTCATACTTGCGCGCCACGTTGCCTTCGGCCTTGGAACAGCGGCGGAAGGACACCTTGGGCAGGCCGCCACCGGCAGCCTTGCCGGTGAGTTTGCCCACGGCGGCGGCCACATCGGCCCCACCTGCCACGCAGCCATTGGCGGGCACTGCCGGATCCGTGACCACGGCGGCGGCATAGGCGTCGCAGCCAGCGTAGCCGCAACCACCGCAGTTGGCGCCGGGCAGGCATTCCGAAACCGCCGCGACGCGCGGGTCTTCTTCCACGGCAAGGAGCACGGACGCGATGGACAAGATGGCCGCCGCGACAAGTCCCAATCCAAAGAGCACTATTACCGATGTCGTGACCATGTGGGTTTCCTTATCTTCCCTTGAGAAAGGTCGCTGAGTTCATCCATGGGGCAAGGGCCACCAGGACTAGATCATCCCCTTGAAGGCCATGAACGCCAGAGACATGAGTCCCGCCATGACCAGACCGATGGAGGTTCCCTTGAGCGACTTCGGCAGATGGGTGATCTCGAAACGCTCGCGGATGCCCGCCATGAGCACCAGGGCCAGCATGAAGCCCATGGCCGCCGCAAAGGTGTAGATGACGGATTTCGTAAAGCCATACTCTTCGCGCTGGACCAGGATGGCAAGGCCGAGCACGGCGCAGTTGGTGGTGATGAGCGGCAGGAAGATGCCCAGCGACTTGTACAGCGGCGGCACCATCTTCTTGAGGAACATTTCCACGAACTGCACCAGGGCGGCGATAACCAGGATGAAGACGATGGTTTGCAGGTAGCCCAGGCCGTAGGGCACGAGCACGTTCAACTGGATAAGCCAGGTGAAGGCGGTGGCCATGACGCACACGAACACAACCGCGCAGCCCATGCCGATGGCGACGCCTTTCTCCTTGGAGCAGCCAAGGTAGGGGCAGTTGCCGAGATACTGGGCAAGCAGGATGTTGTTGACGAAGATCGCCGATATGAAAAGCAGGAAGTATTCCATGTCGTCCTCGCTTTATTCCTGGGTCGCGGCGTCAGGCTCGCACACGGGCACCGTGGAGCAGCCGGGCTTGGGGTTGGCCATGAGCAGCGCGCCCTTGCGCTTGACCTGCCAGATGGTGAGGTAGTTCATGGCGGCGAGAATGAGGCCAAGGCAGACGAAGGCGCCGGGTGCCTCGACCATGAAGGTGAAGGGCTTGAAGCTGGGCCAGAAGACCTCTGTGCCGAACAGGGTGCCCTTGCCAAAGACCTCGCGGATGGCGCCGAGGAAGGTGAGGGACATGGTGAAACCGATGCCCATGCCCAGACCGTCGGCAAAGGACTCGACCACGCCGTTCTTGCCGGCAAAGGCTTCGGCGCGGCCCAGGATGACGCAGTTGACAACGATAAGGGGCACAAAGATGCCCAGAGATTGGTAGAGGGGATAGGAGAAGGCCTGCATCAGCATTTCCACGGCCACGACCAGCGAGGCCGCGATGGCGATGTAGCAGGCGATGCGCACCTTTTTGGGGATGATGTTGCGCACGGCCGAGATGAGCACGTTGGACAGGGCGAGCACGAAGATGACCGCCGCGCCCATGCCCAGGCCGTCGCTTGCGGACTTGGTGACCGCGAGTGTCGGGCACAGGCCGAGCACAAGCCTGAACGGCGGCAGTTCATTCCACAGGCCCTTGGAAAACTCTTTCCATACGTTGGCCATTGTCTGGTCTCTCCTTCACGTTGCGGCGGCCAGGGCCGCCCACCTTGGTCCGACTGGCCCGGCGGGCCGTCGTCTTGTCGTTTACTGCCAGGCCTTGTCGATTTCGGGCTTGATCGCCTGGAACACCTTGTTGGCCGTCTGGATGGCCATGGCGGTGCCCCTGGACGAAATGGTGGCTCCGGAAACCGCGTCGATATCGCCGCCGTCGGCCTTGACCAGCGCCTTGGCGGGGTCCATTTCCCTGAACTGGCCCGTGTAGCCGGACTCGGTCACGCGCATGCCCAGGCCAGGGGTTTCCTTGAGGGTGGTGACGCCGATGCCGTACAGCTTGTCGCCTGCCGGGGCAAAGCCGACCATGACGCCGATGTCGCCGCCAAAGCCGGTGCCGAACGCCTCAAGGGCCACGGCTTGCAACGTGCCGTCCTTGATGGCCGGGAACACGGTGACCTCGGTGCCGTCGGGCGTCTTGAATTTTTTCAGATTGGCGATGGGATCCTGGTCAAAGGTCGGATTGGCGTCCGCGTCGCTGAAGATGTATTCCACGGCGGGCCGCTTCACGTATTTGAGCACCTGTTGCTCGATGAGCGGATCGGAGAACGCCTTGAGCTGCGCCAGGGCGAATCCGGCCAGGCCGCAGATGCCCGACAGCACAACGATCATTTTGATGATTTCGCGCATGGCTTACCTCGCTCCGAACGGTTTGGGGCGGATCATGTCGATCAGCGGCGTCATGAGGTTTGCAAGCAGCACCGCGAACGGCACGCCGTCCGGATAGATGCCGTAGATGCGGATGAGCATGACCAGCACACCGGCGAGCAGGCCATAGACCAGCATGGCGGTCTTGCCTGCGGGCGAGCTGGAATGGTCGGGGATGAGGAAGAACGCGGCGAACATGACGTTGCCGGCCAGCAGGTGGAACACCGGGCTTGCGTACTGGGTGGAGTCCATGCCGTTGTAGATGAGCGCGGTGATGAACACGCCCGCCAGGAACGCGGCAGGGATGTGCCAGCGCAGGTAGCCCCTGCTGATGAGATAGATGCCGCCAGCCAGCAGCGCCAGGATGTGCATGGCGCCAAGGCCGCCCATCACGCCGCCGCCCAGCAGCATGTCCGAGTAGGACACATGCGCCATGTTCTGCAGACCCAGATATTTGAGTTGCGAAATGGGGCAGATGCGTTCGGTGTTCAGCATCATGGCGTCGATGTCGATCTGGGTGGGCCAGGAGATGCGCAGCACCGCCCAACCAATCACCGGGGCGCACATCGGATTGCCGCCCAGGCCGCCGAAGACCATGCGGCCCAAGGCGATGGACACCGCACTGCCCACAATGACCACCCACCACGGCGCGGTGGCGGGCATCAGGAAGGCGAACAGCAGGCCAACGAGCAGGGAACTGTAATTGTCGGTGGCGATGTCGCGGCCCATGGCCTTGAGGCAGAGGTATTCGGTGATGACGGCGGTGGCGCAGGACAAGGCCATGACCCGAAGCGCATCAAATCCGAAAAATGCCACGGCCAGGACTGCCGCGGGCATGAGCGCCAGGATGGTCTGGGACATGAGCCCGGACACGGTCCGGCCGCAGTGCCAATGCGGCGGAGCGGTAACGGTGAACACCGGCCCGGATGATAACTCTTTTGCCATTGACGGTTTCCTCTGTTTGTTCGGTTTCGCGTAGGCAGCCGCGGTCTTGGCCGCGAGGGACGCGCCTAGGCTTCCTTGGCGGCGCAGGCCGCCAGCACCTTTTTGGCCAGCCGGATATATTGCAGCATCGGACGGCGGGCCGTGCAGTAGAAGCCGCACAGGCCGCATTCGAAGCACGCGTCGATGCCTTCGCCCTTGGTCTTGTCGAACAACTTGAACTCACTGTACCGGGTAATCATGTTCGGCCGGATGCGGGCGGGGCAGGCCAGGATGCACTCACCGCAGTTGATGCACTGGTGGTCGGCAACCGGCGGGAACGACCCGGCGGAAACAATGCCCAGGGCAAACAGGCCGGGATGCACGCCGGTATCCAGGCTGCTCACCGCCTCGCCGCGCATGGGGCCGTTGGCGAAAATGGTGTCGCCTGTGGCAGCCTCGGCCTTGGCGTGCGTCAACACGTCGCCCACCGGGGTGCCAATGGGCACGCGGTAGGTGATGCCGTTCACGCTGACGAGCGTGTCGATGAGCGGCAGTCCGGTTTCGGCCACGCGGCCGATGGCGTACAACTGCATGACGGACATGACCCCCACGCCCGGGGCGCGTTCCTTGCCCGTGGCCGCCGCAACGACCAGCGCGTCGCAACTGTTGGGATAGACCGGCTTGACGTGGGTCACAGACGTGTCGGACAGGGTGGCGGCGTTGCCCTCGGCAACGGCCAGCACCACCTTGACGCCGGGAACGAGCTTGCGCACCACGGCAAGGCCCGCTTCCAGGGTGTCGCGGCCGTCGGTGAGCATTTGCTCGGCCACGGTCACGCCCGGCTCGGGATTCATGCCGTTGACGACCAGGGTGTTGTCCGTGGGAACGGCGCACAGATCCACGCCCAGCGCCTTGAGCGCCTTGCGCAGTGCGTCGCCGTCCAGCCCCTTCACCGCGATCGGTGCGGGCGGCGCGGGCGGCACGGGCGCCTTGGGGTCGTCCGCGGGCGCATCCGGAGCCGGTTCGATAATGATGCACTGCTCGGTCACGTCGGCCACGGCACCCGCGATGGGCGCATGCCTGTCGCCCACGGAGGCGTCCGGGTGTTCCGCTATGCAGGTGCCGGGAACAACCAGCGCCTTTTTCTTCACGGTCTTGGTGGAATGGCCGTTAAGCGGCACATATACCTTGCCCGGCGTGGGGCCATCCTGGACCGTTCCGCTGATTCCGGTGGTGAGAAGAAAACTCGTTTTGGTCATGATAATCACCGCAGGTGGCAGAGTTTGCAGTCTTTGTCGGTTTGAGGACCGGAACCCATTTCCTTGTGGCAGCCGATGCACTGCGCGTGGAAGGCCATCATCCGTGTGGGAACGAGCGCCTCGATCTTTTCATCGTGACATTCCTTGCACGGGGTGCTTTCCTTGCCCTCATACCCCTCGTGGTGGCATTTCTGGCACTGCTCTTCCTTGGCATAGGCCGTCTGGTGCTCCTTGACGAAGGCCTTGTCAAAGGCGGGCACATGACACTTGCCGCATGCCAGCGGATCCTTGGTCTCGACCTCGCTTTCATGGTGGCACTTGGCGCACTCGATCCCATAATCGCGGTTGTGGGCAAGGTGCGAAAACACGACTTTGCCGCCGTTGTTGTCGAATAAGATGCGGGTAGGCATCTCCTGCGCGGCGCTTGGCATGAAATAGCCAACAAGCGCCACGGCTGCCAAGGCAACGGTGATGACGGTGATGGGAACGTATCGTTTTTGCAAGGGAGTCATCCTTTTCAAAGGTCGATATCTGCCAAAGAACCCTGTCCGAACTGCCGATTGCATACCAGTCGGCGCATGTCATGCGGTACAACCGGAAAAACGGAAAAAACATCTTTGTCCAAGAGGGATAGTACTGCTTTTTTCGTTTCCCGCGTTCTTTCATCACAAACAAGACGCCGCGTCAAGAAGTTCTTAAATTCTAGTGTTTTCCTTGGCAAACAGTCCGAAATGGTCCCTTACTGTTTAGAATCCTTGCGCTTCTTTATGCGTATCGTTTTGTTTCACGATATTGATTGGTTAATCAATCTATAAAAAGATTCCATATCACCCCTCCAGGATTCGCTGTTTCCGGCAATCCCTGCCGCACCCCTTGCCGCCGCCCGCATCGGCCCTTGCTAGGGGCGCGTGTTCAAGGATATCGTGGCGGCATGCCCAACCCGCAAAAGACCGCCATGGCCGCGCTCGCGGCCCTTTGCCTTGTCATGGGGCCGGTGCTTACCCATGTCGCCCACGCCCGCCCCTTTCCCTTTGCGCCCGGCGAAACCCTCACCTACGCGTTGCGCTGGGAAGCCGTTCCCGCGGGGCAGGCCACCCTGGCCGTGGCTCCCATGGCCTCCTTCGCCAACCAGACCGCCTGGCATTTCGTCATGACCGCCCATACCAACGCGTTCGTCGATTTCTTCTACAAGGTACGCGACCGCATCGACGCGCATACCGACGCCGCCCTCGACAAGTCCCTGCATTTTTCCCAAATCCAGCGCGAGGGTTCCTACCACCGCGACATCGACGTGGCCTTTGACTGGACCCGGCTGCGCGCCACCTATTCCAACCGGGGCGAGCCCCGCGACCCCATCGTCATCTATCCCGGCACCTACGACGTGCTGTCCATCTTCTACGCCTTCCGGCTCATGCCCGTGGCCACGGGCGCCCGGCTTGCCGCGTCCGTGACCGACGGCAAGAAAAACGTCATCGGCTATGCCGACGTGCACGAGCGCGTCTGGATCACCACTCCGGCCGGCGAATTCGACACCTACCGCATCATTCCCGACCTGCAACACCTGGGCGGCGTGTTCAAGAAAAGCGACGACGCCATCCTCGAACTCTGGGTCACGGCCGATGGCCGCAACATCCCCGTGCGCATCAAAAGCAAGGTGGTGGTGGGCAGTTTTTACGCCGACCTGATCGAACTGCGGGAAGGGATCGGGGCCGGGGACTAGGCGCCGGGCGCACGCGGTCCGCGCGGTCCGGGGCGTCCGCCTCCCCTTCCCATCTCCCGGAAGGGCGGGGCCGTCCCAGTCTTTTGATAAACGCCCCTTTCCGCCGTGTTTCCTTATTCGTGTTCCTTCTTGCTTCTCCCTGGCTTCCCCACCATTTTTCTTCCTCTTCCCCCCCTCATCGCGCCGTACTCTCCACCCGCGCACGCGCTCATCCGCCCACCCGGGGTGCAGGGGGCCGTCCGCCCCCTGCCGGGTCCGGGCAGCGCCCGGCCGCCGGAGGCATTTCCTTTCGCCGCCCCACGTGCGCGCGGCTGGACGCGCCAGTTGATTCAAGGTATTCGGACAGCTGTTTTTTGAACGGTGACCACATGGAGGCGTGCTGTGCTGGCGAAGGTGGCGACGGCTGCGTTGATGGGCATTGACGCGTTTCGGGTCGACCTGGAGGTTGACCTGGCGCGGCAGGGGTTGCCTGCGTTCGTCATGGTGGGGCTGGCGGAGGGGGCGCTGCGCGAGTCGCGGGAGCGGGTGTTGGCGGCGCTCAAGAATTCGGGGTTCAAGCTGCCGCCAGCGCGCATCACGGTGAATCTGGCTCCGGCGGACATGCGCAAGGAGGGCAGCGGCTATGATGTGCCGTTGGCCATGGGGTTGCTGGCCGCCGCTGGGGTGGTGCCGCTGGAGGCCTTGGCCGGGTATTTTTTCGCGGGCGAGTTGTCGCTGACCGGCGAGGTGAAGGCGGTGCCGGGCATGTTGCCGTTGGCGGTGAAGGCGCGGGACGAGGGCGCGCGGGGGGTGGTGGTGCCCGAGGCCAACGGGGCCGAGGCCGCCGTGGTGGACGGGCTGGCGGTGTATGGCGTGCGCACGCTGGGGCAGGTGGTGGCGTTCGTCACGGGCCAGGAGGTTCTGGCGCCGGTGGCGGACGGCAGCGCGGCGGCGTGGGCCGAGCGGGCCGTGCACACGCGCGATTTCGCGGAGGTGAAGGGGCAGGAGCACGCCAAGCGCGCCATCGAGATCGCGGCGGCTGGCAGCCATAATCTGCTTTTCATGGGCCCGCCCGGCAGCGGCAAGACCATGCTGGCGCAGCGCATTCCATCGGTGTTGCCGCCGTTGTCGTTTGACGAGGCGTTGGAGGTGACCAAGGTGTACAGCGTGGCCGGGATGCTTGCGCCCGGCACGGCGCTGGTGGCGGAGCGGCCTTTCCGGTCGCCGCACCACACGATTTCCGACGCGGGGCTGATCGGCGGCGGCGCGTATCCCAGGCCGGGCGAGGTGAGTCTGGCGCATCGCGGGGTGTTGTTTCTGGACGAGCTGCCGGAATTCAAGAAGAACGTGCTGGAGGTGATGCGCCAGCCGCTCGAGGACGGGGGCGTGACGATTGCGCGGGCAGCGGTGTCGTTGCGGTACCCGGCTGATTTCATGTTGGTGGCGGCCATGAATCCGTGCCCGTGCGGGCATCTTTCGGACGAGCAGCATGCGTGCGGGTGCACGCCGCAGCAGGTGCAGCGCTATCGGAGCCGGATATCGGGGCCGCTGCTGGACCGCATCGATCTGCATGTGGAGGTGCCTGCGGTGCCGTACCGGGATTTGCAGGGACGCAAGACGGGCATGGGTTCGGGGGCGATGCGCGCGCGCATCGAGGCGGCGCGCGCGGTGCAGGCGCGGCGGTATGCGGGCACCACGCTGCTGACGAACAGTGATTTGTCGGGCAAATGGCTGGAGCGGTTTTGCGCGCTGGGCGAGGTGGAGCACGCGTTTTTGGGCCAGGCGGTGTCGTCGCTGGGGCTGTCGGCGCGGGCGTACACGCGGGTGCTGCGCATCGCGCGGACGATTGCGGATTTGGAGCTGGTGGGCGCGGACGGGCAAGCCGCACCCCGCGATACGCCGGACAACGCCGCCGCCACGCCGCCGCTGACCGTGGCGCACCTGGCCGAGGCGATCAACTACCGGACATTGGACAGGCGGCAGGGGTAACGCCGCGCGCCTTTCGAACTCGGCGAAAATTCCGCGACGCCCCTTCCTCCCTCACCCCAACCCCTTTCCATTCCCGCTGATTCGGCCTATATTTCTTGACTTGGGCGACGCGAGCGTATAAGGCTCCGCTTCCGATTCGGGGGTCCGCCCCGGGCGGGGTCAGCCCATCCCTTATGGAGGATTTCACGAGTTGAACAAGACCTTTGAGCGCTGGACCGTGGACAAATCCGCCGAATTGTACGGCATCCGCGAATGGGGCGGCGGCTACTTCGACGTGTCCGAAAAAGGCCACGTCGTGGTCATGCCCTCGCCAGGCATGAAAGACCAGGCCGTCAGCATCCGCGACATCATCTCCGGCATCAAACAGCGCGGCATGGACATGCCCGTGCTGCTGCGCATCGAAAATATCCTCGACGCGCAGATATCCCATCTCAACGAAACCTTCCTCGCCTCCATGAAAGACCTGGGCTACAAGGGCACCTTCATGGGCGCGTACCCCATCAAGGTCAACCAGCAGCAACAGGTCATCGACGCCGTGACCCACTTTGGCGCGCGCTACCACCACGGCCTGGAGGCCGGCAGCAAGGCCGAACTCATCGCGGCCATGGGCATGCTGCGCGACCGCGACGCCTGCCTGGTGTGCAACGGCTACAAGGACGAGGAATTCATCGACCTGGCCCTGTCCGCCACCAAGATGGGCTACAAGTGCATCATGGTCATCGAGATGCCCGGCGAACTGCCGCTCATCCTCGAACGGGCCGAGGCGCTGGGCGCGACCCCGCTGCTGGGCGTGCGCATCAAGCTCGCGTCGCGCGCGGGCGGGCACTGGTCCGAATCCGGCGGCGACCGCAGCATTTTTGGCCTCAACACGCAGCAGATCATCGAGGCCGTGGACATGCTCAAGGCCGCGGACATGCTCGACAGCCTGCAGATGGTGCACTACCACATCGGCTCCCAGGTCTCGAACATCCGCGAAATCCGCACCGCCGTGGGCGAGGCGTGCCGCGTGTACGCGGGCCTGGCCGCCGAGGGCGCGAACATGCGCTATCTCGACCTGGGCGGCGGCCTGGCCGTGGACTATGACGGCTCCAACACCAATTTCATGAGCAGCCGCAACTACACCCTGCAGGAATACTGCACCGACGTGGTGGAAGCGGTCATGACCACCCTGGACGAGCAAAAGGTGCCGCACCCGGTCATCATCACCGAATCGGGCCGCGCCCTGGTGGCCTACTATTCCGTGCTGCTGTTCAACACCCTGGACGTGACCACCTTTGAGCCCGACGACGTGCCCGACACCCTGCCCGAGGGCGTGAACCCGCAGATCGGCTACATGCATGTGGCGTTCAAGTCCTTGTCGTTGCGCAACATGCAGGAGTGCCTCAACGACATCATCTACTACCGGGACGAGGCGCGCCAGCTCTTCAACCACGGCAAGATCACCCTGCGCGAACGGTCGCTGGCGGAAAACATCTTCTGGAAGACCGTGGCCGAGATCCGCCGCCTGTCCGACGACCTGAAGCACGTGCCCCAGGAAATAAAGGACATCGAGGCCGCGCTGTCCGACATCTATTACTGCAACTTCAGCGTGTTCCAGTCGCTGCCCGACGCCTGGGCCATTGGCCAGCTGTTCCCCATCATGCCGGTGCACCGGCTGACCGAGGAGCCGCAGCGCCAGGGCATCCTGGCCGACATCACCTGCGACTGCGACGGCAAGATCGACCGGTTCATCGACCGCCAGGGCGTCAAGCGCGCCCTGCCGCTGCACGACCTGCGCGAGTCAGAGGAATACTACCTCGGCGCGTTCCTGGTCGGCGCGTACCAGGAAACCCTGGGCGACCTGCACAACCTCTTGGGCGACACCAACGTCATCACCGTGCGCATCCGCGAGAGCGGCGGCTTCGACTTCGTGAACGAGCTGGAAGGCGACTCGGTGGCCGACGTGCTGTCCTATGTGGAATACGACCCCAAGGCGCTGCTGGTGAAATTCCGGGAGACGGCCGAGGACGCGGTGCAGCAGGGCTTCATCTCGGCCCGGGAGCGGCGCGACATCATGCACGCCTTCCGCACCGGCCTGCACAGCTACACGTACTTCGAACGTTAGAGCATCTTAACTTTGAAAAAGTTTAGATGCTCTTATGCATTTTGTTGAAATAATGCTTCATTATTTCAACTTGCCACATTGTTTCAATGTGAAAATGCGCTAGACGCGTCCCGCAGGGGCGCGCCCGTCACGGGAGGATCGCCATGTCCAAAGTCCTGATTATCGGTGCCGGCGGCGTGGGCCAGGTTGTGGTCCACAAGTGCGCCCAGGTTCCGGAAGTGTTCGGCGAGATCATGCTCGCCAGCCGCACCAAGTCCAAGTGCGACGCCATTGCCGCGCAACTGCCGCGCCCCATCCAGACGGCCCAGGTGGACGCGGACAACGTGCCCGAGCTGGTGCGGCTCATCAAGACCTTCAAGCCCGACCTCGTGCTCAACGTGGCCCTGCCGTACCAGGATCTGCACATCATGGACGCGTGCCTGGAAACGGGCGTGGACTACCTGGACACGGCCAACTACGAGCCCCTGGACGAGGCCAAGTTCGAATACAAGTGGCAGTGGGCCTACCAGGACCGCTTCAAGGAGAAGGGGCTCATGGCCCTTCTGGGCAGCGGGTTCGACCCCGGCGTGACCAACGTGTACTGCGCCTACGCCCAAAAGCACCACTTTGACGAGATCCACCAGCTGGACATCATCGACTGCAACGCGGGCGACCACGGCCAGGCGTTCGCCACCAACTTCAATCCCGAGATCAACATCCGCGAAGTCACGGCCACGGGCCGCTACTGGGAGCGCGGCGAGTGGGTGGAGACCGACCCGCTGTCCTGGTCCATGAACTACGACTTCCCCGAGGGCATTGGCCCGCGCAAGTGCTACCTCATGTACCACGAGGAACTGGAGTCGCTGGTGCAAAACCTGCGGGGCATACGCCGCGCCCGGTTCTGGATGACCTTTTCGGACAACTATCTCAAGCACCTGGAAGTGCTGGGCAACGTGGGCATGACCCGCATCGATCCCGTGGATTTCCAGGGCCAGAAGATCGTGCCCATCCAGTTCCTCAAGGCGCTCCTGCCCGACCCCGGCTCCCTGGGCCCGCTCACCAAGGGCCGCACCTGCATCGGCTGCGTCATGCAGGGCGTGAAGGACGGCAAACCGGTCAAGCGCTACATCTACAATATCTGCGACCACGAGGACGCGTACCGCGAGGTGGGCTCCCAGGCCATCAGCTACACCACGGGCGTGCCCGCCATGATCGGGGCCATGATGATGCTGACCAGGACGTGGCGCCGCGCGGGCGTGTGCAACATGGAGCAGCTCGATCCCGACCCGTTCATGGAAAAGCTGCACATCCACGGCCTGCCGTGGGTGGACGTCGATCTGTCATGACCGGAACCCGCGACAGCGGCGGGCGCGGCAGCGAGGGCAGGGGGCGTTTCGACGGACGTCATGCCGTGCGCTTCGACCCGGCGCGGGTGGCCACGCCCGCGTTCGTGGTGGACGAGGGGCTCTTGCGCGACAACCTCGCCATCCTGGCCGACGTGAAGGCGCGGGCGGGCTGCAAGATCCTGCTCGCGCTCAAGTGCTTCGCCATGTTCCGGGTGTTTCCGCTGCTGGCCACGGTGCTGGACGGCGTGTGCGCCAGCTCCCCGCACGAGGCGCGCCTGGGCCGCGAGGCCTTTGGCCGCGAGGTGCACACCTTTGCCGCCGCCTATTCCGCCGCCGACGTGGCGGACCTGTGCGCCACCTCGGATCATCTGGTCTTCAACTCGTTCCGCCAGCTCGACACCTTCCGCCCCGTGGCGCGCCAGCGCGCGGCGACGCTGGGCCGCACCGTGGACTTTGGCATCCGCATCAACCCGCAGCACTCCGAGGGCGCCACGCCCATCTACGACCCCTGCGCCCCTGGCTCGCGCCTGGGCATCCGGCGCGACGCGCCGGGGTGGGACACGCCCGGCGCGCTGGACGGCGTGACCGGCCTGCACTGGCACAACCTGTGCGAGCAGGACGCCGACTGCCTGGCGCGCACCATCGCGGCGGTGGAAGCCCGGTTCGCGGACATCCTGCCGCGCATGCGCTACGTCAATTTCGGCGGCGGCCACCACATCACCCGGCCTGGCTACGACATCGGCCTGCTGGTGCGCTGCGTGCGCGACTTCAAGGCGCGCTGGGGCGTGGAGGTCTATCTGGAGCCGGGCGAGGCCGTGGCGCTCAACGCGGGCTATCTGGTGGCCACGGTGCTCGACGTGGTGGACAACGACGGCCCCATCGCCATCATGGACGCCTCGGTGGCCGCGCACATGCCCGACGTCATCGAAATGCCCTACCGCCCGCACATCGTCGGCTCCGGCGAACCGGGCGAAAAGGCGTGGACATGCCGCATCGGCGGCCTGTCGTGCCTGGCGGGGGACATGGCCGGGAGCTATTCCTTTGACGCGCCGCTCGCGCCCGGCGACACATTGGTCTTTACGGACATGGCCATTTACAGCATGGTCAAGACCAACACGTTCAACGGCGTGCGGCTGCCCTCCATCGCGCTGTACACGCCCCAAACCGACGCCATCGAGGTGGTCCGCACCTTCGGGTACCAGGATTTCCGCGACCGGCTTTCGTGAGGTTCCCTTCCATGTCCACGCCGCTGTCCCCCCTGGACCAGCCCGGCTTTCTGGCGTCCGAAGTCGCGGACGCGGGAAGCGAAGCCCATTTCCACGTCATTCCCGCGCCCTTTGAGCGCACGGTGTCCTACGGCGGCGGCACGGCGCGCGGCCCCGCGGCCATCCTGGCCGCGTCGCAACAGCTGGAGCTGTGGGACGGCGCGTCCATCCCGGCGGAGCTGGGCATCCACACCCGCGAGGCCGTGGACTGCGCGGGCGAGGCCGAGGCCGTGCTCGGGCGCATCGAGGCCGTTGCGGGCGCGGCGGCGGACGAGGGCGGCATTCCCGTGCTGCTGGGCGGCGAGCATACCGTGACCCTGGGCGCGCTGCGCGCCCTGCACAAGCGGCACGGCTCCTTTGGCGTCATCCAGTTCGACGCCCACGCCGACCTGCGCGACACCTATGACGACACGCCGCTCAGCCACGCCTGCGTCATGCGCCGCGCCCTGGACATGGGGCTCGAACTCTTCCAGATAGGTGTGCGCGCCCTGAGCGTGGAAGAGGCGCTCCTGCGCCTGTCGCGCAACATCCCGCGCCTGGACGCCCGCACCCTGGCCGTGGAGGGCATCCCCCAGGATCTGCTGCCCGAGACCTTTCCCGAGTCCGTGTACGTCACCTTTGACGTGGACGGCCTGGACCCTTCGGTCATCCGCGCCACGGGCACGCCCGTGCCCGGCGGGGTGGGCTGGCACGACGCGCTCACGCTGCTGGAGCGCACCCTGGGCGGCCGCCGGGTCATTGGTTTCGACGTGGTGGAACTCGCGCCGCAGGCGGGAGACCACGGCTCGGACTTTGCCGCCGCCGCGCTCGTCTACGCCATCATGGGCGTGATCCAGCGCTGCGCCCGCTAGCGCAGTTAAGTCTTGAAACAAGGCTCGCCCCTGAAACAATGTCCCATTGTTTCAGGAAAATGCACAAGAGCATCTAAACCCTTTCAAGGGTAAAATGCTCTAGGCGCGCAACACGCGCAACGCGCACAACCGCTGTTTCGCCGCGCTCCCGCCAGGGGGCGCGGCTTTTTTGTGTGGGGGCGTTACGAGCGGGGGATGCGCACGAAGGGGGGCGTGGTGGGGTGCAGGTACCAATAGCCCGCGCCCGAGGCCAGGCAGGGGCCGCACACGGGACGGCTCTTCTTCCGGGCCACGATCTCTTCCAGGGACAGGTCGAACAGCGAGCCGATGGCGTAGTCCGGGTGCGCCTTGTCCAGCAGGCAGCAGGTGACCACCATGCCGAACTCGTCCACGATCATCTTGTTCTGCTGAAAACAGTGCCAGTCGCCCGGCTGGCTGGCCGCCAGCCCCGGCACGTGGGAGAGCATGAGGCTTTGCGAGGCGCGGGTGAGCGTGGCCTGGTCCAGCGCGCCGTTCAGATAGGCCATGCCCTCCTTCAGATCGACCATGTGGGCGAAATAGGGGAAGAAGTGCATGCCGTGTTCGGTGCAGAACCTGCCTGCGGCGCCGATTTCGTGGAGATTGTGCTGGTACACGTGGTACGCGAGGATGGCCTGGCCCGTGAACCCGGCCCCGGCCAGGCGCTCGCGCAGGGCCAGGATGTTGCGCAGGATGGTCTCGAACCGGAAGCCGTGGCCACGGTCGTAGGACGCCTGACTGAAACCGGGCATGGAAAAAACCACGGTCTCCAGCCCGGCCATGGAGCGGGGGGGCAGCTCGGGCAGGCGCGAACCGTTGGTGCTGATGCGGAAGCGCGCGTGGTGGGCGGCCAGCACCGCCGCCATGTCAGCGAAATGCGGGTGGAGCAGCGGCTCGCCGTAGTTGAAGACCTCGATGAGCGGATTGGCCATGAGGCCGAGTGCGCGCAGCCGGGTGAGCACCTGGTCGAAAAATTCCGGCGGCATGAAGCGGCGCGTCGCGGGCTGCGCACCGTTGCGGTTGGCCCTGCCCGCGTGGCACCAGGGGCACTTGGCGTTGCACAGGCCGGATATCTCCACGATGATCTTGTTGTCCACGCCTCCGTGTATCGTGTTCCTTGTCAAACGTCCATCAGCGCCTATCTTTTGGGCATGCGCGCGGCAGCTGCGGCACGGGCCGCGTGTGCGCCCGCGCGCGTGAAGGAGACTGACATGACCATGAAATCATTGACCGAAACATACAAGGGATGGACCATCGCCCTGACCCCCGGTGGCGACATGTGCTCCAACTTCGCCATGGACATCACCTCGCCCGACGGCACGGACCACGTGCATGTGGGCACGGCGGGCCTGACCGAGGAACGCGCGCTGGAACGCGGGCGGGAGATGGTCGACACGCGCATCGCCCTGGCCTGACCCACGGTTGCGCGGAAAAGGGCGCACCATGACATGACGGGGCATGAGGGGGCATGACGTGACATGGCCCAGGCGCGGCGGTGGCCGCCGCGCCTGGGCCATCGGGGCTTGTCAGCGTTGGTCGGGTTTGCGGGGCGGTTTGGCGTTGCCCCGGCCCGGCTGGCGCGTGGGCACCAGGATGCCGTGCTGGCGCAGGCGGGCCGCGTCCGAGCGGGCCACGGCAATGGGCGCGCCGTCCGCGTCCACGCCCGCGAAATACATGGCCGCCGCCACGGTGCCGGGCAGGGGGATGAAGCACTGCACCTGCCGGGGCCGCCAGCCGCGCCCGCGCAGCCAGTCCGCCAGGGCGCGCATGGCCTCGTCCGTGCAGCCGGGAAAGCCGCTCATGAGATAGGGCACGATGTACTGCTCCTTGCCCGAGGCGCGGGATTCCTTCTCGAACACGGCGCACAGCGTTTCAAAGTGCTCGTACGCGGGCTTGCGCATGCGGCGCAGGGTGGCCGGGTCGCTGTGTTCGGGCGCGACCTTGAGCTGGCCGCCCACGAATTCCGCCACATAGTCGCGCAGCGTGGCTTGGTCCCGCAGGGCCAGGTCCAGGCGCAGGCCGCTGGCCACGCGCACGTGCCGTACGCCGGGCACGGCGCGCACCGCGCGCAGCAGCGCGATGATCTGTTTCTGATCCACCTTGAACTGGGCGCACGGCTTGGGCGTGAGGCAGCTGGCCCGCTTGCACGCGCCGGGGTCCGCCGCGCAAAAAGCCCCCCACATGTTGGCGCTGGGTCCGCCCACGTCGCTGATGCCGCCGTCAAAGCCGGGCTGCGCGGCCATGCGCGCGGCCTCGCGCACAATGGAGTCGCGGCTGCGCGAGCGGATGCGGCGGCCCTGGTGCAGGGCCAGCGCGCAGAAGGAGCACCCCCCGGCGCACCCCCGGTGGCTGGTGATGCTTCCCTGCATCATGGCCGTGGCCGGGATGGGCGCGGTGTAGGCGGGGTGGGCCTTGCGCGTGAAGGGCAGGTCATAGAGCGCGTCCAACTCGCCGGTGGACAGCGGCGCGGCGGGCGGGGCGATGAGCACGGTGCGGCCCCCGGCCTCCTGCGCGGCCCAGGCCGTGCCCCCGTGCACCTGCGCCTCCAGGGCCAGGGTGGCCTCCATGAGCAGGGCGGGTTGCGCCTCTATGGCCTCGTGCGGCGGCAGGGTGACCAGTTCGGCCCCCGCGCCCGCCGCATCCATCAGGCGCGCCACCTCGTCCGCGCGCACGGCCTGGGCCGTGCCGCCTATGCCCGCCAGCAGGTCCGGGGCATACGGCGCGCCGCGCCGGGCGGCGGCGTCCAGCCGTGCGGCGATCTCCAGCATGGGCCGCTCGCCCATGCCGTAGACCAGCAGGTCCGCCTTGGCGTCCAGCAGCACGGAGCGGCGCAGGCCGTCGGTCCAGAAATCGTAATGGCTGGCCCGGCGCAGCGACGCCTCGATGCCGCCCAGCACCACGGGCAGGCCGGGAAAGGCCTGCCGCGCCAGGTTGGCGTACACGGTCACGGCGCGGTTGGGCCGCGCCCCGGCCTGGCCGCCCGGCGTGTAGGCGTCGTCGGAGCGCTTTTTGCGGAACGCGGTGTAGTGGGCCAGCATGGAGTCCAGCGCCCCGGCGGTCACGCCCACGAACAGGCGCGGCCTGCCCATGGCCGCGAGGCAGGCGGGGGCGCGCCAGTCGGGCTGGGCCACGATGCCCACGCGCCAGCCCCGGCTGTGCAGCAGCCGCCCCAGCAGCGGCGCGCCAAAGGAGGGGTGGTCCACATAGGCGTCGCCCGTGACCAGCAGCACGTCCAGGGCGTCCCATCCCAGGGCGTCCATGTCGTGGCGCGACATGGGGAGAAAGGCGGTGGTGTCGGGCCGGGCCGAGCCCTGGGGCGCGGCATGGGGCGCGATGTGGGGCGCACCGCTGCCGGGCGCGGGACGCGGCGGACGGTTGGCCGGTTGGGCGGGCCGCCGTGGAGCGGGTTGCTGTGCTGTCGCGGTCTGGGCGGGCTTGCCGCCCTTTCGGTTCGGGCGCCCGGAGGGCCGTGGCGGTGGGGTGGGGCGGGATTTTTTGACCATATCGTACCATTCTAGGCGGTCGTGTGGCGGGAGGCAAGCGTGTTGGACATTGCCCCTTCACAGAGTTGCGGGGCTGGCGTACAACAAGGGGCGGCACAACGCCACGTCCAGGAGGCCCATGTCTTTTTTTGCCCAACCCAGCGATATCTTGGTGACCTGCCCCAAGGCCATGCCGCCCTATTTGTGCGCCGAGCTGGCCGCGCTGGGCTATCCCGCCGAAGAGTTGCCCGCAGGCGTGCTCACGCGCGGCACGCCGACCGACTGCATGCGCCTCAACCTGCATCTGCGCACGGGGCACCGCGTCCTGTACCAGCTGCACGCCTTTGCCGCGCCCGATCCCGACGCGCTCTACGGCGAACTCGTGGCGCTGCCCTGGGAGGATTGGATTCCCGTTGACGGCCACGTGCACATCGCGTCGGCTGTGCGCAACGAGCATATCCGCGACACCCGGTTCGCCAACCTGCGCTGCAAGGACGCCATTGTGGACCGCATCAACCGCGTCAAGGGACGGCGGCCCGACTCCGGGCCGGACCTGCGCGGCGCGGCGGTGTTTCTGCATTGGCAGGAAAGCGATGCCCGCATCTACCTGAACACCTCGGGCGAACCGCTGCAACGGCGGGGCTACCGCCTCATTCCCCATCGCGCTCCGTTACAGGAAACCTTGGCGGCGGCCATCATCCTGGCCATGCAGTGGCCCGAGGCCGGCCATTTCGTGAACCCCATGTGCGGCAGCGGCACGCTGGCCATCGAGGCCGCGCTCATGCGCCTGCACCGCGCGCCGGGGCTCATCCGCGACGCCTACGCCTTCCGGCACCTGCTTGGTTTTCCGGCCCGCGCCTGGGAGGACATGCGCCATGAGGCGCAGGCGCAGGCCCGCGAATGGCTGGAGGGCGAGATCATCGCCACGGACCACGACCCCAAGGCCGTGGACGCGGCGCGGCGCAACGCCCGAGCCGCCGGGGTGGAGCGGGCCATCCGTTTCCAGGTCTGCGATTTTCGCGAGACGCACGTGCCGGAGGGGACGGGCGTTGTGGTGTTCAACCCCGAATACGGCGAGCGCCTGGGTTTCCAGCGGGAGCTGGAAGCGGTGTATGCCGGGATAGGCGATTTCTTCAAGGCCCGGTGCCAGGACTACACGGGGTATGTGTTCACCGGCAATCCGGGCCTGGCCAAGAAGGTGGGGCTGCGCGCCAGGCGCAGGACGCCGTTTTTCAATTCCAAGATCGAATGCCGCCTGCTGGAGTACGAACTGTATGCCGGAAGCCGCAGGGAGCCAAAGGCGGACGGCGCCTAGCAGGCTGTTGAAAAACAGCCTGTGCGCGCCAGGATGGCCTTGTTCAAGCGTTTGCGAGGGAGGGAGGCATGGAGACCATCGAGTGGTCCGATTTCATGAAGGTGGAGCTGCGCGTGGGCACGGTGGTGCGCGTGGATGCGTTCCCCGAGGCGCGCAAGCCCGCCTACAAGGTCTGGGTGGATTTTGGCGGGGAGTTGGGCGTGAAAAAGACCAGCGCCCAGGTGACGGACCTGTATGCCCGGGAAGACCTGATGGGGCGCAGGGTCGTGGGCGTGGTCAATTTTGCGGCCAAGCAGATCGGCCCGTTCCGCTCCGAGTTTCTGCTCACGGGCTTTCCGGACAAGGACGGAGCCATTGTGCTGGCCATGCCCGAACGCGACGTGCCCAACGGCAGCAGGCTCGCGTGACGTTCTTCACGCATTGCCCGATGGCATGGGACGTATTGGCTCAGCACCCGGTCTTCTTGACCTGCAATGGCAATACATCATGCGGCGGCGGATGCGTTGAGGGCGTATTGACGCACCTCAAGGGCTCCTATATGAAGATGCTAGTGGTTACAGCTGGTCTGGAGATGCCGTGGGGATGTAGCGCGCGGTCTGTCCTTGGCGATCCACTTTAGCCGGGGGGCGGGAAAGGCAATGGATATTCTTGCGGCAGTAGGTGCGCTTGGGGTGATCCTGGTCATCACCGTTGTCTACAACAGCCTTATCGAGAGCATGAAGACCAAGCTCACCAAGGAACGCTCCAAACGGGATTCCCTCAAGATCAAGGTGTCCGACCTCAAGGAGCGTTTGCCTTCCCTGAAGTTGGAGGCGGAGGTGTTGCAGGGCAAGGTGAGGATGCTGACCAACGCTGCCGATGATGTGCCTGAAGCCTCGGACGGGACGCCTGACGAAGGGGACTGGGTCTGACATGGAACAGCTTATCCTCCTGTCATGTGTCGTGTGCGCCGTGTGCATCGTCATCAAGATGTACTACAACAAGTCCGTTGCGTTTCGGCGTGAGATGAGCTTTCTGGGCGAGGAGCTGGAACGGCTGGAAGAAAAGCGCAAGGAACTGGAGGAGGAGGAAAGGCATTACCAGAAATTGATCGTCCAGTACAAGGTGGACATGGAGGATGCCTACGGCGCCATGGAGGAAGAGCGCATCCAGCACAAGGAAGCGACGATCAAAAAGGCCAAGGCGCCCAAAACCCCGGTCGAGGTGTTGCTGCAAAAGCGCTATGTGAAGCCGGAGGACGTGCAAAAGGCCGAGGAGTACCGCCGCAACACCAAAAGCCCTCTGCCCGTGGAGCAGATCCTCATCATGTTCGAACGCATCACGCCCCAGCAACTCAAGCTGGCCCAGGATCAGATCAAACCCAAATAGCCCCGCCGGTCCCGTCCGCGCGCCCCGCCCGGTTTCCCTTGGCCCAGGCGCCGGTTGCAACGGCCGGGCCGGGAACCTCAGGCAACCCTGGCTTCGTTCGCTTCTTTTCCCGTCCTGATGCATTGCCCCCCGCGTCGTTCATTGCGCCGCCCCTGGCCACGCCGTTTGGGCGTTCGCGCCGCAGCGCCGAGTTCGGTCATGCGGGAAGGGGAAGCCGCGCGGCAAGGGTTATGGAGGGGGAAAAATTGCCGATAAGAGGGGAAAAGAGGGTGTTTCCATGGTTATCGCCATGACCCAGCGCATCAAGCATCACATGAATCCGCTGCACCTGTATTGCAGGCTGCGCGAGATGGGCTTTTCCGGCCCTGGCGCGCGCAGGCTGTGCAGGCTGTACGAACGGTTCATCTACCGGGCCGCCATCCTGTAGGCGGTCCGCCCATGGCGGCGCCCCATCCGGGGCGGTCAGTCCGCCGCGTCCACTATCTTCCGGTATATCTCGGGGCAGGTGTCGCCCTCGGTGGAAAGCAGCAGCACGCGCGAGGCGGCGTTCAGGCGCAGGTCGTCGCGCAGGCCGCGCCCCGCCGGGCCGGTCATGGCGTGGATGACCACGCCCAGGGACACGGCGCCGGATTCGCCGCTGACCACGGCGGGATCGCCTGGCAGGGGGCGGGCATAGGCGCGCATGCCGCGCACCGTGGCCTCGTCCGGGCAGGACACGAAATGATCGGCGTGGCGGCGCAGGATTTCCCAGGCCAGGGCGCTGGGTTCGCCGCAGGCAAGGCCCGCCATGAGCGTGGGCATGTCGCCGCCTATGACCACCGGCGTTTCGCCGCCTGCGCGCATGGAGCGGTGGAAGCAATCCGCGCTGTGCGGCTCGACCACCACCGTGGCCGGACGGCTGGCGCCGTATTTCTCCACCAGCCACGCCTGCACCGCCGCAGGCATGGAGCCCACGCCGCACTGCAGGAAGACATGGGTGGGCGGCGCCGCGTCCCCCCACTGCTCGGCGGCTTCCTCCATCAGGGTCATGTAGCCGCGCATGATGTCCAGGGGCACGGTTTCGTAACCGGGCCGCGAGGTGTCCTGCATGAGCAGCCAGCCGTGGGCGGCGGCCTCGCGCTCGGCCTGGGCCACGGCGTCGTTGTGGTTGCCGTGGATCACCTCCACCTGGGCGCCCAGGGCGCGGATCGCCTCCACGCGGGCCGGGGCCGCGCCTGCGGGCATGCGCACCATGCAGCGCAGCCCCAACTGTTTGGCGGTCCAGGCCACGGCGCGGCCATGGTTGCCGTCCGTGGCCGTGACCAGCGTGACGCCCTCCAGGCGCGCCCGCGCTTCGGGCGTGGCGAACATGGCAAAGGACAGGTCGGCGCTTTCGGGCAGGAATCTGCGGCGCAGTTCGCGGGCCACACCGTAGCTCGCGCCCAGCACCTTGAAGGCGTTCAGGCCAAAGCGGAACGATTCGTCCTTGGCCAAAATGGCGGCCACGCCGAGCGAGGCGGCCAGCGCGGGCAGCGAGACCAGCGGCGTGGGCGCGTAGCCCGGACATCCGGCATGGAACAGCCGCACGCCCGCCGCGCGCGGCATGGAAAACGCGGCGGTGCGGGAGTCGGGCGCCGTTTTCCGCGCCAGGGGGTTGGTCACGATCCGATAGGCGTCATCCATGGCCCATACTCCGGTTGGCGTGCTACACGCCGGGAATCTGTGACGGTTCCTGGTCCGCGCCATCGGTGATGGCGTCGTCCTGCGGCCTGTGCCCCGGCTTTTCCATGCCGATGAAGAACATGAGCAGGGCCGGGATCATGAATACCGTGAAAATGGTGGAAATGGCCAGACCACCCAGCACCACGCTGCCCAAGCCCCGGTACAGCTCCGAGCCGGGGCCGGGGGCCACGGCCAGCGGCAGCATGCCGAACACCGAGGTGGTGGCGCTCATGTAGATGGGACGCAGGCGGGTGCGCACGGATTCGAGCACCGCCTCCTTGTGCGCCATGCCGCCGATGCGGATGTTGTTCAGCGACTGGTGCACGATGAGGATGGCGTTGTTCACCACCACGCCCACCAGGATGATGAAGCCGAGCATGGTCAGGACGTCCATGGGTTGCGGCGCGATGAGCAGGTTTTCGAGCTTGAGGCCGATGAACCCGCCCGCGCCCGCCAGGGGCACGGTGAACAGGATGATGAGCGGGTAGATGAAGTTGCCGAACAGCGCGGCCATGAGCAGGTAGGTGATGACCACCGCGAGCAGGAAGTTCCATTGCAGGGCATCGCGCGTGACGGACAGCTTGTCCGCCGCACCGGCCAGGGACACGGTGATGCCCGCCAGCGGGCCACCCTTGAGCTGCGGCACCACCTTGTCGCGGATGATGTCCATGGCGGTTTCCAGCGCCACGTTCTTGGGCGGGGTGACCTGCAGGGTGATGGTGCGCTGCCGCTCCAGGTGGCGGATTTCGTTGATGCCCGTGGTGCGCACCAGCCGCGCCAGCGAGGACACGGGCACGGCCGAGCCCTGGTTGGTGTAGACCTTGGCGCCGTAGATTTTTTCCGGGGTGTCCATGTCCGTTTCCGCGCCCTTGACCACGAGGTCGATCTTCTTCATGCCCTCCTGCTTGAACTCGTCGATCTTGCGGCCGTCCATGAGCACGTCGAGGATGACGCCCAGTTCGGTGGACGTGAGCCCGGCGGCCTTGATGCGGTCGCGCTCGGGTATCAGGCGCACCTCGGGGAAGAGCAGTTCGAGCGAGGGCAGGGGGCGGATCTGCGCGCCGGGAATGGCCTGCATGAGCGCGCCGAACATGGCGCCCGCGCCGCCCACCAGTTGCTGCATGTTGCCTGCGGAAAGATCCACGTCGATGTTGCGGCCCGCGCCCAGGCGGTTCTCGAAGATGCCCGCCTGCAGGCTGACGCCGAACATGCCGGGAATGGAGTTCATGTATTTGAAGAAGAACGGCACCAGCTCGCCGGCCCGCTGCTCCTGGGTGGACACCGCGCCAAAGAGCATGATCCTGTCCGCGCCCACGTAGAAGACCTGCTTCAGGCCGGGCAGGCCGTCCACCTCGTCCTTGTCCATCAGTGGCTCCGTCACCTTCATGACGCCCCGGCCAATGTCCATGCGTTCGTCAAAGGACAGGCCGGGCGGGGGCACCAGGATGTTCAGCACCATGTTGCGGTTGCCTTCGGGCAGATATTCCATCTTGGGGAAAAAGGCCCAGGTGGCGAGCGCGGCAACGCCCGTGAGCACCACCACGGTCACGATGCGCGAAAAGGCGTTGGCAATGGTCAGCTCCACCACGCCCATGAAGGTGCGCGAGGCCAGGCCGCCGATGCTGGTGATGAGGGGAATGCCCCTGATGCCCTGCTTGTTGCGGCGCGACAGGGTGAAGAGTTGGCGCGCGAACATGGGGATGACCAGCACGGACACGAACAGGCTGAGCATGATGGCGCAGGTGACCGCGATGGCGATGTCCTTGAACAGCTGGCCCGCCTCTTCCTGGATGAAGACCACGGGCAGGAACACGGCCACCGTGGTGGCCGTGGAGGCGATGACCGCGCCCCACACCTCGCTGGCCCCGTCGTAGGACGAGGCGTAGGGCGATTTGCCCATGCGCCGGTGGCGGTCGATGTTTTCGAGCACCACGATGGCGTTGTCCACCAGCATGCCCACGGCAAAGCTGATGCCCGCCAGGCTGACCACGTTCAGGTTGCGGCCGAACAGGCTCATGAAGATGAAGGTGCCCACCACGCTGATGGGGATGGCGATGGCCACGATGATCGTGGACGACACCGACTGCAAAAACACGAGCAGCACGATGATGGCCAGCACGCCGCCGATCATGATGTTCTGCTTCACCAGGTCGATGGCGCCGTTGATGTAGGGGCGCTGGTCATAGGCCCAGTCGAGGAACACGCCCTGTTCCTTGAGCTTGCCGTCGTTGAGGCCTTGCACCACCTGTTCCATGGCGTTGGTCAGGTCCAGGATGTTGGTGCCCACCTCGGGCTGGATGCCGCACACGATGCCAGGCGCGCCGTTGTGCAGCATGGCCACGGTATATTTTGCATAGCCGAATTCCACGCGGGCCACGTCGCCTATGGTGGTGCGCCGCTGCCCTGTGGACTCGATGACCACGCCCGCGATGTCCTCGGGCGCGTTGTACTCGCCCACGGTGCGGATGCGGTAGTCGCGGCGGCCCAGGCCCATGGTGCCCGCGCTCACGTTGGCGTTTTCCGACTGCAACACGTCGATGATCTGCTGCATGGTCAGCCCGTGCGCGGCCAGCTTGTCCGGATCCACGATGACATGCATTTCGTGCTCGGTGCCGCCGAACACGAACAGGTCGGCCGCGCCGGGCACGCGCTCCATGTACTGGCGTACCTCGTCCTCGAAGAACGTGCGGTAGGTGTTGATGTCCTTGTCGTTGCCGGGCAGGGTCTTCAGCATCATCCAGATGACCGGCGATGCGGCGGAACCCGTGGCGCTGATGACGGGCCGGTCCGTGTTGTCCGGGTAGGACGGCACCTCGTTGAGCTTGTTGGACACGCGCAGCAGCGCGTTGTCGATATTCGTGCCAACGGCGAATTTGAGGGTGATTTCGCACTGGCCGTTGCGCGAGGTGGACTCCATGTCGAGCAGGGAGGGGATGCCCTTGAGCACCTTTTCCTGCTCCTCCACGACCTCGCGTTCCATCTCGTAGGGTGTGGCGCCGGTCCAGGTGGTGGTCACGCTGATTTCGGGGTTGGTCACCGTGGGGCTGAGCTGGTAGGGCAGCGTGGTCAGGCCTATGGCGCCGAACATGAGGATCAGGATGACGCCCACGATGACCGAGACCGGATTCTGGATGGCGAACTTGATGAAATCCATATCTGCTCCAGGCGGCGGCAGCGCCGCGCGCCGTGTAGGTGTAAGGCGGAGGATCGGGCCGGGCTACTGCGTGGGCGCCACGGGCTGGCCTGGGCGCAGCCGCTCGTTGCCCTTGATGACGACCTGCATGCCTTCCTTGAGCCCGTTGGCCATGATGGCGGCCTGCATGCCTTCATACGAGGCCACGGTCACCGGAATCTGCACGGCCTTGCCGTCCACCGCCGCCCAGACCGAGAACTGGCCATAGGCCTGGATCACCGCGTCGCGGGGCACCAGCACCACGGCGGTCTTGGCGCCCGAAGGCAGGCTGGCGCGCGCCTCCATGCCCTGGGCCAGGCCTTGGGCGTCGCGGATGCGCACCTTGACCGGGAAGGTGCGTGTGGCCACGTTGCCCTTGGGGATCACGGCGAACACCTTGCCGACGAACCGCATCGGCCCCACGGTCACGGGCACGTCCTGGCCGGGCGCGATGTGGGACAGCACGCCTTGCGGCACGTCGACCACCACGTCCACGGCGTCGTCGCGGGCAATGGTGGCCACCACCGAGCCCGGCGAAACCCACTCGCCCAGATCGGCGTTCTTTTCCAGCACCACGCCGTCATAGGGCGCCCGGATGCGGGCCTTGGAAATCTTGATGGCCAGGCGCTCCACCTCGGCCTCCAGGGACATGGCCTGGCTCGAAAGCGCCTGGTGGGCGTAGCGTGCGTCGTCATAGCTTTTTTCGGACACGGTGCGCGACTTGTACAGCGTGGCCTGGCGCGCCAGTTCCCGTGCGGCGTTTTCCAGGTCGGCGCGCACCTTTTCCAGGTTGGCCTTGGCCGCGGCGCTGTCCTGTTGCAGCAGGTCCGTGGACAGCTCCACCAGCATGCCGCCCTTGCGCACGTGCTCTCCTTCCTCAAACCGCACGGACCGCACGCGGCCTTCCACCTCGGCCGCCACCTGGGATTCCTCGGTGAATTCGACGGTGCCCACGTATTCGGCGCGCGGCAGCACCATGCCCGACCGGGCCGTGGCCACCACGACCGGGGCCGGGGGCTGGGAAGGGGCGTCGGCCGCCAGGGCCGTGGGACACCAAGCGATGCTCAACATCGCGCAGACAAGAACAAGGGTATGCAGCATACGCATGATGGACTCCGGCTTGGGTGGCGTCTGGAGGAGGAACCATTTCCTCCTGATTTGTATCATAACATTGGCGCGAACTGGGCGCGCCGCGTGCCAACGGCGCCGCCTTTCGGCCGCCGCACCCTTGAACGGCAGAGGCGCGGCCCGCGCTCGCGGCGTTGATTGAAACAAACGTATTACCCGCCAGATGGCGTAGTTGCAACCCGCTGGGTCGGCTTTTCCTTGCGGATTGCTTGCCAGCCGTGCAACGCGCATGTACAACGCCGGTACATCATTCACCAAGAGCCGCGCATCGGCTCGATCCGCCGCCTCGGCGGGGCCGGGCGCGGGTATGGAGGCATTATGCGTAAGGTGTTGTTGCTGGCATGCCTGCTTGTGGTCGCCCTGTGCGCGGCGTGCGCGCCCAAGGCCGAGCCCAAGGCCGATCTCAAGGCCGAACTGGCCGCGCTGCTCAAGGATAATCCGGACGTGCTGCTGGACTTTTTGCGCGAACACAACGAGGAGTTGCTGGACATCGTGCAGTCCGGCGCGGACGCGAAGCGGCTGCGCGCCATGCGCAACCAGTGGGAGGCGGAACTGAAGAATCCGCGCCAGCCCGCCATTGAGCCGGGCCGTCCCATCCAGGGCAAGCCGGATGCGCCGGTGACCATCGTGGAATATTCCGACTTCGAGTGCCCCTACTGCGGCCGCGCCTCGCAGGCCTTGGAAGAGGCGATCAAGCCCTACGCGGACAAGGTGCGCATCCTGTTCAAGCACTACCCCCTGCCCATCCACAAGAACGCCATGCCCGCGGCCCAGTATTTCGAGGCGGCGGCCATGCAGGGCGCGGACAAGGCGTGGGCGCTCTACTACGCCATGTTCGGCAACCAGCAGGCGCTGGTGGGCGGCGGCGAGTCCTGGATCAAGGAGCAGGCCAAGTCCCTGGGGCTCGACATGGACAGGCTGGCCAAGGATGTACGGAGCGAGGCCGTGGCCAGGCAGATCAAGGCGGACATGGACGAGGCCAAGGCGTTCGGCTTCAACGGCACGCCCATGTTCCTGGTCAACGGCGCGCTCATCGGCGGCGCGGTGCCCCCGGCGCAGTTCGAGTCGCTCATCGAGATGGCGCTGGAAGCCAAGAAGTAGCGGCCCACACGATCATGAGGCCGGAACCGGGCATGCCCGGTTCCGGCCTTTTTTGTGTCCACGGGTGGATGGTCAGGCGGGCATGGCCGTGCGGATGTCCGCGAACAGCTCGGGATGGGCGGTGATGAAGGCCATGCTGTGGGCAAAGGATGCCTCGGTGTGCGGCTCCAGCGTGGCGGTGGGGCGCACGCCCCGCGCCGCCAGGCCGCGCGCCAACGCGGCCCAGGGAATGCTGCCCTGCCCCAGGCCCAGGTGCTGGTCCTCGCCGCCGTCGTTGTCGTGCAGGTGCAGGTGGCCGACGAGGTTGCCCAGCGCGTCCAGCCAGCGGTCCAGGTCGCGGCGTTCGCTCCCCTTGGCAAAGGCGTGCCAGTGGCCCGCGTCAAAACACACGCCCACGCGGTCGTGGCCCGTGGCGCGCAGGGCGTCCACAAGGTCGCGCAGCGGCTCGGGGTCGGCGTCGAAGGTGTTCTCCAGATACAGGGGCGGGTGGTCCGGCCAGCGGTCCAGCAGCATGGCCCAGGTGGTGCGGCACCGCTCGCGCCACGCCTCGGGTTGGTCCGCGTAGGCCTCGTCGTAATGGGGATGGCCGATGAGGTGCCGGGGGGCGTAGTGCCGGGCCGCGTCGAAGCAGGCGTGCAGCCGGGCGCGCGTGGCCGCCAGGATGATGGGGTCGCCGCTGCCGGGGTGCAGGTCCAGAAAGGCGAGATGCACGGCGCAGGGCAGTCCGGCGTCGCGAAAGGCGGCCGCCGTGGCCCGGTGCCAGGCCGCGTCGCATGTCTCGAGACAGGCGGCGTCCAGCCCCAGTTCGGGCGGGATGCGGTGCCCGATGAAAAAAGGCAGGTAGTCCGGGGTGCGTTCGATGTAGCTGCACGGAAGGTTGACGAAATAGGGCGTGTCCATCCTGACCCTCGTTGCGGGCGCTGTCCCTGCCGGTACCGGGCCGCCGTCCTGGTTGTGCCATTCCCGCGCCCTTGCCCGTCTGCCGCCCTGGTTGCGCCGTTCCCGCGTCCCTGCCTGGCCGCCGTCCTGGCCGGAATCGGGCCGGGGACCGCCGGGCCTAGGAGGCCATGAGGCGCGCGATCTGGAAGGTGTCGCTGAAGATGATGTCCCCTTCGGAGGTGATGATGGTCATGCGCAGGCCGAAGATATCCTTTTGCGTCAGGCCGGCGGGGATGACGAAGGAGGTCACGATCTTCTTGTAGCGTTGGATGAGGAAGCTCAGGTCCGCTTCCTTGGCGTCGATGGCGTGGCTTTGGCCGTCGGCGGTCAGGAAGACCAGCTTGACGTTTCCGGACAGCGCCTTGTTCTGGTTGGTGTTGTTGATGTCGAAGGAGAGTTTCAGGGTGCCGTCGCCGTCATCCTTGAGGATGATGTTGTCGAGCCGGGCCTCGCCGTTGTCCACGCGTTTGAAGAGCTTGGCCAGATTGATGGACGGCGGGGGCGGGGGCGCGGCCTGGGAGGCGTTGTCGCCCTCGGGATGCACGGTGATGGAGCCGAAAAGGGATTGGAGTTCTTCCGGGTCGTTGGACTTGAGGATCTTTTCAACGTTTTGCAGCCGTTCGAGGTCCAGGCGCGTCTCGCGCAGTTCCCGTTCCAGGCTTTGCAGTTCGTTGCGCAGCAGGCTGTTGCTTTTCCAGAAGGTGAAGCCCGCATAGCCGCCGCCAGCGGCGGCGACCGCCAGCAACAGGAAGCAGTAGAGCATGAGTTTGAGCCACAGTGGGCTGAAGCGAAACCGCTTCACCCGCGTATCGTCGCGCATCAGGAGAACGCTGTATTTGTCGCGGCTCATTGTTGCAAGGGTCTCCACTCTTCTTCCTGGATAAGCCAGCGTTGCGCGCCGACGGGACTGACGACCAGGGTCTTTTTGCCGACGTCTGCATAACCCCGACCATCTTGATAGCGTTGGATAAAGGCTATGGCAAGCCCTTTGGCGTGCATGGCCACGGAGACGTCCTCGATGCCCACCTTGACCGGCGCGCCTTCCCGCCATGTCTGCGCCTTGTAGTCGCCAATGGCCTTGGCTCCCTTGCGCGCGCCTTGTGCGGCGTCGGGGGCGTAATAGGACAGGTAGCGCTTCATGTCCTTGGCCAGCCAGGCCTTGCGCCATCCCTCAAGCATGGGGCGCAGGCGTTCCTTGGCCTGGTCCAGGTATTTCGCCTCAAGGCCCAGGTCGGTGCGGTCCCATTCGCGGCCCACGATGCGCAGCCTGCCCTTGGCGTCCTTTTGCCAGTACAGGCGCTTGACGCCCTGGGTGGCGATGGACTCGGTGCGGTAGTACTGGTTGAACCAGGTGACCCAGTAATCCGGGCCGGGCAGCACGTGCAGTTCGTCCACCATGACCTCGATCCAGGGCTGCGAGGTGAAGATTTTCTTTTTGTGGCTTTTGAAGAACCGGAAGGACTGCTCCTGGGCCTTGGCGTACCGGGCGGGATCGTAAAAGGAGAAAAAGGCGTCGCTGCGCTCGGACCAGGCCTGGGCCCATTCCCGCACCTGGGTGGCCAGGGTGCGGGCGGTCACGTCCTGCACCTCGTCCGGGTCGCGTTCCCAGGCGAGCGTGTTGGCGATGACCACGGGCACGCCGCGTTCCAGGCGTGGTTCCAGGGCGTCCAGATCCTTCATGTTGAGGGCCACGCAGCCCTTTGTCTCGCGCGGCGCGATGTCGTGGCCCCGGCCGTGGATCCAGATGCCGTAGCCGGTCTTGTTCCGGATGCGGTCCACGGGATTGGGAAAATTGAGGGTGAAGGCCTTGTTGCCGTAGGTGTCGTAATCAAGGCCGGTGCGCCGCTCTTCGACAAAGTAGATGCCCTCGGGCGTGCGCAGGTCGCCGCTTTCGGCCTTGTCGCCCATGCGCTGGCCCGTGGTGCAGGTGAACTGGCCCGCCAGGGAGAAGGGGCTTTGGCGCTCCAGCACCAAAAGCCGCTGGGCCGCCTTGTCGATGCCCACCACGAGCGGCGGGCCAAAGGCGTGTCCGGAAAGGGAGAGGGTCCACCCCTGTGCGGCAAAGGCGTTGGAGGCCAGAAGGGTCAAAACCAGAAAAAACGCTGTGACGGTGTGCTTCATACTGTCCCAGTGGGGGCTGCGTGCGGCGTGCCGGGATGGCGCGCCTGAAACGCGCGAAGTATACCCGTACCCGCCGAAATTGGCAAACCGGCAAAGCCGTGCTTTTCCAATAGGGTATGGCGCGAGCCCCGGACAGGGCGTTGGCGCGGGGTCACGCCCCGGCAGCCAACAGGGCGCGGCGCGTGAAGATGGAGCGCAGCGCGTAGCCCGCGGCGGCCAGATTTTCCCGGCCCCCTTCCTCGCGGTCGAGCACGCAGAGCACGGCCACGATGTCGAGGCCCGCGTCGCGCACGCGCTCGCACGCCTTGATGAGCGTGCCGCCCGTGGTGACCACGTCTTCCAGCATGGCCACCTTGTCGCCGGGGCGGAAATTGGCCATGCCTTCCAGGTATTGATTGGTGCCGTGCCCCTTGGACTGCTTGCGCACGATGAAGCCGGGCAGGGGGCGGTCTTCGAGGTGCGACACCACGGTGACCGCGCTGACCAGCGGGTCGGCGCCGAGCGTCATGCCGCCCACGCCCATCACGTCCACGCCCTCCAGCATGTCCACGAACAGCTTGCCGATGAGGTAGGCGCCCTCGGGGTGCAGGGCGGTCTGCTTGCAGTCGAAGTAGTATTCGCTCTTCTTGCCCGAGGTCAGGGTGAAATCCCCTTCCTTGTACGATTTTTCCAGCAGCAGCCGGGCGAGGCTCTTGGTCGCGTTCATTGGCGTGGCTCCGTCTTACTTGTGGCCGAACACGCGGCCGAAGATCATGGCTTCCTGGCGCAGGTAGTAGCCGTGGTCGAACAGGGCGTCCAGGGTTTCCGGGGTCAGGTGGCTGGTGATGGCCTTGTCGGCGCGCACCTCGGCCTCGAAGGATTTCTTCGCGTCCCAGCAGGCCATGGCCGCGCGCTGCACCATGACATAGGCGTCCTGGCGGCCCAGTCCCGCCTCGATGAGCGCCAGCAGCACCCGCTGCGAGAAGAAGAGCCCGTAGGAACCCTTGAGGTTGCGCTCGATGTTTTCCGGAATCACCCGCAGCTTGTCCAGCAGGCCGGACAACCGGTTGAGGATGTAGTCCATGAGGATGGTGGAGTCGGGCATGATGACGCGTTCCACCGACGAGTGGCTGATGTCGCGCTCGTGCCACAGCGCCATGTTTTCCATGGAGGCGATGGCGTTGGTGCGCACCAGCCGCGACAGGCCGGTGAGATTCTCGGCGGAGATGGGGTTCTTCTTGTGCGGCATGGCCGACGACCCCTTCTGCCCCTTGGCGAACCCTTCCTCCACCTCCAGCACCTCGGTGCGTTGCAGGTGGCGCAGTTCGATGCACAGCCGCTCCACGCCGCCGGCGGCGAGCGCCAGGGCGGTGAAGAACTCGGCGTGGCGGTCGCGCTGGATGATCTGGGTGGAGATGGGGTCCACGGCAAGGCCCAGGATCTCGCAGGCCACGCGCTCCACGTCGGGGTGCAGGTGGGCGTAGGTGCCCACTGCCCCGGAAATCTTGCCGAAGCGCACGCCGTCCAGGGCGTGGCGGAAGCGCTCGATGTGGCGGGAAAACTCGGCGTAGAACCCGGCGAACTTGAGGCCGAAGCTGGTGGGCTCGGCGTGGATGCCGTGGGTGCGGCCCATGCACAGCCTGCCCTGGTGCTCGTGGGCCAGCCGGTCCAGCGTGGCCAGCAGGCGTTCGAATCCGGTCAGGATGATCTCTCCGGCGCGGGCGAGCAGCACACCGTTGGCCGTGTCCACGATGTCCGAGGACGTGCAGCCCAGGTGGATGAACCGGGCCGAGGGGCCGACCTTTTCTTCCACGGCGGTGAGGAAGGCGATCACGTCATGGCGGGTCACCTCCTCGATTTCAAGGATGCGCGGGAGGTCGAAGTCCGCCTTGGCGCGGATGTCGTTCATGGCCTCGGCGGGGATGACGCCCAGGCGTTGCCAGGCTTCGCACACGGCCAGTTCCACTTCGAGCCAGACCCGGAATTTGTTCTCCAGGGTCCAGATGGCGGCCATTTGCGGCCGGGAATAGCGTTCGATCATGACGGGAGATGTCCTGCTGGATGGGTTGCGGGGCGCGCGGCGCACCCCATGAAACGGAAAAGGCAGCCGCCTGGCTGCCTTGTGACCGTGGACTTATGACGCCGCGCCGCCAGAGGGCGTAGCCGCCGTTGTGGCGGGCTTGCTCTCGGTCTTGACCGGTGGCGAGGCGGCCTGGTCGGCCCCGTTGGATGAAGCCTTGCCGTTATCGCCGCCGCTGCCGGAATCGGCGGTCGAGGGCTTGCGGCCGCAGTAGTCGGTGACGTACCAGCCGGAGCCCTTGAGGATGAAGGAGGTGCTCGAAATCAGCCTCTCGGACTTGTTGCCGCACACGGGGCAATGCACCTCGACCTCGTCGAAGTTTTTCTGCCATTCCTCGAAAATCTGGTCGCAGTCGCTGCAACGATACTCATAGATCGGCATGACGATCCTCCGCAAATCAACGAAATTGAAAAACCATGGAAGGAAGTAATCCTCCTCCCCGGCTTTGTCAAATCGACGTCACATGTCTGCCGCATGCCCTGGCGGGTGCGGCGAAATCCAGCTAGGCCGCGGCCTTGGCGGCCTTGACGCGTTCCTTGTCGCGCTGCTTGCGGCGGTGACGCTTGCGATCCAGTTCCTTGGCGCGTTCGTGCTTCTTGTGCTTGGCCATGATGATTCTCCTTTAATGTGAAACGGAACCGAAGCCCATATCAACTGATCGGACGGTTGTCCAGTCCCTTTAGGGCGGACCGTGCGCCGCGTCTTTGCGCGGAGGCTGGACATATAGCATAAGTCTATGGATTTGGCCGTGATCCAACAAATATATCAATTTGAAGGAACGCCCGGCATGGGCCATGCTTAATAATGACAACCGCTGCGTTCGCAGCCGCAACACATCTTTTCACGGAGGAAGTATGAGGCAGACATGGAAACGGATGGGCGCGGTCCTGGCCGCGCTGGCATTGTGCGTGGTCACGGCGTCCGCCGTGTGGGCCGGAGGGCTGGACGCCTTCAAGGGCATGAAGGGCAATCTGGACATCGCGGGCGGCACCGCGCACATCCCGGTCATGGAGGCCGCGGCCAAGCAGATCATGCAGGCCAACCATGACGTGCGCGTCACCGTGGCGGGCGGCGGCACGGGTGTGGGCGTGCAAAAGGTGGGCGAGGGGCTGGTGCACATCGGCAACACCGGCCGCGCCCTGACCGAAAAAGAGGTCGCCGCCTATGGCCTCGTGTCCTTCCCCTTTGCCCTGGACGGCGTGGCCACGGTGGTCAACCCGGCCAATCCGGTGGCCAATCTGACCGCGCAGCAGATCAAGGACGTCTTTGCGGGCAAGATCGCCAACTGGAAGGATGTGGGCGGCAAGGACGCGGCCATCCACCTCTACTCCCGTGACGAGGCCAGCGGCACCCGCGAGGTGTTCTGGAAAAAGCTGCTCGCCAAGGGCGCCATTGTCGAGTCGGCAAACGTGGTGGCCTCCAACGGCGCCATGAAGACCGCCGTGGCCCAGGACGCCGACGCCATCGGCTACGTGTCCATCGGCCATCTCGACGCCACCATCAAGGCGCCCACGCTGGACGGCGTGGCCGTGACCCAGGAAAACGCCATGTCCGGCACGTATCCCGTGGTGCGCAAGCTGTACATGAACACCAAGGGCGAGCCCACGGGCCTGGCCAAGGCGTTCATCGACTATGTGAAGGGAACTGACGGCGTGCCGGCCATCAAGGCCGCCGGCTACATTCCCCTGTAATCTCCCTCGGGAGCCGTTTGTGGACGTGGACAACAGCCGGTTTGGAACCGTTGCCGCCGCGCGGGCGGATGCCTCCGCCCGCCGCGGCGCGCGCGCCCAGGCGCGGCGCGGCGCGGCTCGTGAGCGCGCGGCGCGCCTGGTGCTGGGCGCCGCCGCCATGGTGAGCGGCCTGGCCGTGTGCGCCATTTTCGGCTTTCTGGTCTATTTCTGCCTGCCGCTGCTGCAAGACGGGCAGCTGGCCCAGGTGTTTTCCTGGCGGTGGCGGCCCTTTCAGGGCGGTTTCGGCATCCTGCCCATGGTGGTGGGGTCGCTCACCCTGGCCGTTGCCGCGCTGGTGGCCGCCTATCCCGTGGCCATTGGCGTGTGCTGCTTTGCCCACGGTCTGGGTCCGGCGCGCGCGGGGCGGGCCGTGCTGGGCGTGGTGCGCTTCATGACCAGCATCCCCACGGTCATCTACGGCTTTGTCTCGGTTTTTCTGCTTGTGCCGCTCATCCGTGGCGGCTTTTCCGGCTCGGGATTCTGCTGGCTGGCCGCTCTGTGCGGCCTGTCCGTGCTCATTCTGCCCACGCTGGTGCTCATCGTGCACGCCCAGTTCGAGCTGACCGAGCCGCGCGTGCTGCTGACCAGCGCCGCGTTGGGGCTCACGCCGGGCCAACGGCTGGTGCGGCTCACGCTGCCCCTGTCGTGGCGCGGGCTCGCGGCGGCGGCGGTGCTGGGCTTCGGGCGCGCCGTGGGCGACACCATCGTGCCGCTCATGCTGGCGGGCAACGCGGCCCAGACGCCGGGTTCGCCCCTGGACTCCGTGCGCACCCTGACCAGCCACATCGCCCTGGTGGTGGCCACGGACAGCCACAGCGCGGCCTACAACTCCCTGTTCGCCTGCGGGGTCATCCTGTTCGGCGTCACCGTGGCCGTGAACCTGTCCCTGCAATGGCTGCGGCGCTGCGCGGCGCGGAGCGGGAACCATGGCTAGCCCGGCGCGGCCCGTGCGGCATCCGGACCTGCTGCCCACGCTCTGGGCGTGGGGCGCGTCGCTGGGCGTGGTGGCCGTGGTGGCCGCGCTGGTGGGCTTTTTGCTCCTGCGCGGCGGCGGCAGCCTGGGCTTGCCCCTGTTTTTCGGCGACGCCGCCCCCCTGGACGTGCTGCTGCGCGGCGAGCCGGTGTGGGACGGCATCTGGCCCGCCTGCCTGGGCACGCTGGCGCTCGTGGTGCTGGCCACGGCCATGGCCGTGCCCCTGGGCGTGGCCTGCGGCATCTATCTGGCGTCCTACGCCACGGCCCGCGTCCGGGCCGTGCTCGGTTTCGGGGTGGACGTGCTGGCGGGCGCGCCCTCCATCGTCATGGGGCTGTTCGGCTTTGCGCTCATCCTGTTCCTGCGGCGCACCGTGGCGCCCCGGGCCAACACCTGCCTGCTGCTGGCCGCCGCGTGCATCGCCCTGCTGGTGCTGCCCTATCTGGTCACGGCCACGCGCAACGCCCTGGAGGGCTTGCCCGAATCGCTGCGCCTGGCCGGGGCCGGATTGGGGCTGGGCCGCTGGCAGACCCTGGCGCACATCCTGCTGCCCGCGTCGGGGCGCGGCATCATGGGCGGCCTCATTTTGGCCCTGGGCCGCGCGGCCGAGGACACGGCGGTCATCCTGCTCACCGGCGTGGTGGCCAACGCGGGCGCGCCACGCGCCCTGGGCGACAAATTCGAGGCCTTGCCCTTCCATATCTACTATCTGGCCGCCGAATACCGCTCGCCCGACGACCTGGCCTGGGCGTTTGGCGCGGCGCTGGTGCTGCTGGCCATGACCAGCCTCCTGTTCCTGGGCGCGTATTGGCTGCACCGGACCATGGAACGGCGCTGGGCCGGGGGGAGGGTGATGTGAGGGACTCGGACGTGACGGAAGGCGGCGTCGCCATGGGCGGCATGCCGGGATCGGCGGCGGAAACGGCCATCGCGGTACACGGCCTGCGCGTGGCCTTCAACGGGCGCGAGGTGTTGCGCGGGGTGGACCTGTCCATCGCGGCGCGGCGTGCGACCGTGTGCATAGGCCGCTCCGGTTCGGGAAAGACCACCTTTCTGCGCGCCCTCAACCGGCTCAACGAATGCTTTCCCCTGTGCCGCACGCAGGGCGCGGTGCGCGTGCGGCTGGACGGGGTCATGCAGGACGCCTATGCGCCCCAGGTGTGCGTGGAGGCGTTGCGCCGCCGGGTGGGCATGGTGTTCCAGACGCCCAACGTGCTGCCCGTGAGCATCGAGCGCAACATGACGCTGCCCCTGCGCCTGGTGCTGGGAGAGCGGGGCGCGGCCTGCGCCGGGCGCATGGAGGCGGCCCTGGGCGAGGCCGGGTTGTGGGACGAGGTGCGCGACCGGCTGCGCGATCCGGCCCTGTCGCTGTCGGGCGGGCAGCAGCAGCGGTTGTGCCTGGCCCGCGCCCTGGCCCTGCAACCCGACGTGCTGCTGCTGGACGAGCCCACGGCCTCGCTGGATTTCCAGGCCGCACAGCGCATCGAGGATTTGCTGCTGCGCCTGCGCGAGCGGTATACGCTGGTGGTGGTGTCGCACAGCCTGCGCCAGGCGCGGCGGCTGGCGGACACGCTGGCCGTGTTCCGCGACGGCGCGTGCGCCCAGGTGTTGGACCGGGCCGCGCTGGACCATGGCGGTCCGGTGCTGGAGATGGTGGAAGAGGCGTTTTAGAGCATCTTAACTTTGAAAAAGTTTAGATGCTCTTATGCATTTTGTTGAAATAATGCTTCATTATTTCAACCCGGCACATTGTTTCAATGTGAAAATGCGCTAGCGGATGGAACATCGAGGCGATTCCGCTGGCCGCGGATTCGTTTCTCCCCTTTTTTCTCAAGCCCCGCCGGTGCCGGGCGTGTCGTACACGCCGCTCAATGTCTCCGGAAAAAGCACGGCGTCCACATGGATGCCGCATGCGGCCAGGGCCGCGTGCACGCGGTCGTGCAGGCCGTGCAGCCGTGTCCGCTCCTCGGGCGCGAGGTGGAGTTCGAACACGGGCGCGCCGTCCGGGCCCAGGCGTGGCACGCGCAGCCGCAGCTGGCACAGGCCCAGGCCGTACAGCGCGTCCTCGCCGCGACCCGCCAGCGCCAGCAGGTCGCGGGTGGGGGCGATGCCGTAGGCGAAGCGGGTCATGAGGCAGGCGCGCGCGGGCTGGTCCGGGTCGTCCAGGCCCACCAGGCGGGCCAGATCGCGGATGTCGGCCTTGCCGAGTCCGGCCTCGGCCAGCGGGCTGCGCACCCCGCACTCGCGCAGGGCGCGCAGGCCGGGGCGGAACGAGGCCGCGTCGTCCGCGTTGGTGCCGTCCAAAAGGCGCAGAAACGTGCCTTCGCCGGACAGGTCGCGGGCCAGATCGGCGGCGCGGCGAAAGAGCATGCGCTTGCAGTGGTAGCAGCGTTCGCGGGTGTTGGCCCGGGCATCGGGCGCGTCAAGGGGCGACAAGGGGAGTATGTGGTAGGGCAGTCCCAGCCCGCTGAGCCCGCCCAACCAGGACAGGGCGCGGGTCGACTCGTCCGGCGACTGGTGCGGCCCCTGAAAGTGCACGGCGCGGAAGGCCAACCCCGTGTCGCGCGCCACCCACGCCAGCAACCGGCTGTCGATACCGCCGGACACCGCGATCAGCGCGGGCGCGGTTTTTCGCAGCACCGCGCGCAGCCGTTCCAACCGCTCGTCCATGCCTTTCTCCGGCCTAGCTGGCTGTTGATAAAATTCAAATCCCTAGGCCGTTCAAAAAGTGTGAGATGCAAGGAAGTGAAACCATCCAGGACGCGAATGTATTGCGCATACATAAGCGGTCTGGGTTTTTTCACTGACGCCGCGCCTTAGCCCTTTGCCGAGCCTTGCGAGGCTCTAGGGATAAGGACAGCAGCGATAGATGGCACTTTTTCAACGGCCTAGCTGGCCGGGATCTTTTCCTGGGCCTCGGTCAGCAGAAACTTGCCGGATTCGATCCATTCCTTCAGCGTGTCCGCAATCTCCAGGGACAGGACATAGCTGGTCATGGGCACGGTGGGCACCTTCTTGCCCACGATCTCCACCTCGCCGTTCTTCAGCTCTTCCATGGTGACGTGGGCAAGCACCTTGGGGTTGCCCTGCGGGTAGTCGTGGCCATAGTCCTTGACCGGCATCTGGATGTCCGCGTCGCTCACGCCCGTGAACCACGCCATCTCCTCGTCGAGGATGGGGATGGGGATGCCCACGCCCACGGACAGCGAGCAGCCGTAGCCCTGCATGCTGATGCCGCGCAGGTAGCGGGCGTTCATGCCCTTCATCTCGCCGCGCAGCATGAGCGTGCCCGCGCCGGACATGGGGATGCCGCGCTCGTTGCGCTGGGGCGAGGGGTTGTGCTGCGTGCCCGCGCCCAGCACCCAGCCCACGCCGCCGGCCAGGAATATCTTGGTGCCCAGGCCGATGGTGCGGAAGAAGGGGTCGTTGAACAGCGGCGACAGCAGGCCCGCCGTGGCATAGTTGACGTTGCGCGCGTTGGGCTTGAGCGGGCCCATGTAGGTGTACACGATGCGGCTGGTCAGGTTCACGGCCGCGTTGTAGTTCTGGTAGCAGTTGCGCGGGTTCAGGAGCTGCGCAAAGGGCAGGTCCGCCAGGCTGATCTTCTTGTCCAGGTCTTTGCGCGGGTAGCAGTCCGTGGTGTAGGACGTGGCGTGCAGATGCACGGCCTTGCCGCGCACCAAGTCCTCGATGACATGGCCGCCGCCGTACTTGAACTGGCCGGGATAGACCTTGTTCAACGGGTCGTCGGACGCGGGCTCGGTGGCGCCCAGGTAGGCGTCCACGGCGGCCAGGCCCGCGTGGGCGGGCACGTTGTTCAGGGACAGGGTGGCTGTCTTGATGAGCGGCGGCTCCTGGCCGATGTTGAAGAGCATGCCGGACGAGCACATGGGCGAGAAGGTGCCCGTGGTCACCACGTCGATCTCGCGGGCGGCCTTGGCCTTGCCCAAGCTTTTCACGATGTCGGCCATTTCCTTGGCATTGACCACCACGGCCTTGCCCTTCTTGATCCGCTCGTTGATTTCCTGAATCGTCTTGCCCTTCTTCGTGGCCACGTCGCGCTCCTTATGCCCTCGGCGGATGGCTCCGCCGCGCGTAGATTTGTGTGTCCGCCCGCGCGGAACCCGCCCTGCATACGCCATTTGCACGCGCAAGACAACGCGTCCGAAGCGGATGGGGGCGGTTCCATTTTCTTGTGGATTTGCCTACACTGGCCGCGCCCGGCTGTTGCCGGGCCGGGTGGGCCGCCATGGCCCGCCGCAACCCGCAATCCGGGCCCGCAGCCCGTGGAGGATCCGCATGCAACGCACGCGCGTGACCGATGCCCTGGACAGCAGCGCCGCCAGGGACGCCATATGCATCAAGGGGTGGGTGCGCACCCGCCGCGACGCCAAGGGCTTTTCCTTCCTCGAGATCAATGACGGCTCCTGCCTGGCCAACATCCAGGCCGTGGTGGACGAGGCCGCGGAAGGCTTTGCGCAGATCAAGGACATGAACACCGGCGCGGCCGTGGCCGTGACCGGCGCGCTGGTGGCCTCGCCGGGCAAGGGGCAGCGGTGGGAGCTGAAGGCCACCGCCGTGGAACTGGTGGGCGGCGCGGACGCCGAGACCTTTCCGCTCCAGAAGAAGCGGCACACGGACGAGCACCTGCGCACCATCGCCCACCTGCGCCCCCGCACCAACAAATACGGGGCCATGCTGCGCATCCGTTCCGAGGCGGCGTACGGCGTGCACACGTTTTTCCGCGACCGGGGCTTCTTCCACGTGCACACGCCCATCCTCACCGGCTCGGACTGCGAGGGCGCGGGCGAGATGTTCCGCGTGACCACGCTCCCCCTGGGCTACACCCCGCCCGCGCAGGCCGGGATCGCGGCGGACGCCGCGCAGGGGCCGTATGCCGAGGATTTTTTTGGCCGCGAGGCCAATCTCACCGTGTCCGGCCAGCTGGAGGCCGAATGCGCCGCGCTCGCCCTGGACAAGGTCTACACCTTTGGCCCCACCTTCCGGGCCGAGAACTCCAACACCCCGCGCCACGCCGCCGAATTCTGGATGATCGAACCGGAATTCGCCTTTGCCGACCTGACCGACAACATGGACCTGGCCGAGGATCTTGTCCGCACGCTCACCGTGCACATGCTGGACCACTGCGCCGCCGACCTGGAACTGTTCGCCAACTGGGTGGACAAGGAACTGATGGCCAACCTGGAATGCACGGCGCGCGAAACCTTTGCGCGCGTCTCCTATGCCGAGGCCATGGACATCCTGGCCAGGTCGGGCGAAACGTTCGAGTATCCGGTGGGTTTTGGCCAGGACATGCAGACCGAGCACGAGCGCTACCTGGCGGAGCGCCACTTCAAGAAGCCGGTCATCGTTTTCGACTATCCCAAGGAAATCAAGGCGTTCTACATGCGCCAGAACGACGACGGCAAGACCGTGGCCGCCATGGACCTGCTGGTGCCGCGCATCGGCGAACTGGTGGGCGGCAGCCAGCGCGAGGAGCGGCTGGACGTGCTGGAACGCCGCATCGACGAGCTGCGGCTGAGCCGCGAACACCTGTGGTGGTACCTGGACCTGCGCCGGTTCGGCAGCGTGCCGCACGCAGGGTTCGGCCTGGGCTTCGAGCGGTTCCTGATGATGGTCACCGGCATCACCAACATCCGCGATGTCGTCCCGTTCCCCAGAACGCCGAAGCATCTGGAGTTCTAGAGCATCTTAACTTTGAAAAAGTTTAGATGCTCTTATGCATTTTGTTGAAATAATGCTTCATTATTTCAACTTGTAACATTGCTTCAATGTTAAAATGCACTAGAGGCGGGGCGGCACAGGGAGGAAAGGAAGGAAACGGCGTGAAGATTTCGCGCTGCGCGCGACCAGGGCTGCTCGCCCTGGACCTCGGCAGGGGGACGCCCCTGCACGCGAGTAGGCGGATGAGGACGCGGACAGGACTTGCGTGACGGCGCGAAGAGATCGGGAGAGGGAGAGCGCGGTCGGATGGCGCGGTTGGCCCTCAGTCCAGATTTGGCAAAGAAAAGGTGGGGTTCGGGGGGATGGGGTAAAGCCCTCCCAACCACCCCAAC
>JBFWMG010000032.1:0-40621 GCA_050251715.1 Desulfovibrionaceae bacterium
ATCGTGGCCCAGGGCTCGTCCGAGGAACTGCTGCGCGACCCGGAAGTGAAATAGGCATACCTGGGCGGCTAGGCCGCCGGGCAACGATCCGGGGGAAGGGGAGAGGGAAGGGAAAACCCCTTTTTCAAAGCATAAAAAGGGGTTTTCCCTTCCCTCTCCCCTTCCCCCGGCCCCCCATCCCCTCTCCTATCTCTTTCCCCAAAAACTGCTGGTTGGGGAGATGGATATGGTTGGGACACGCGAGTTTCCTAGGCGGGGAGGGTGGATACGGTTGGAGCAAGTGAGTTCTCCTGGCGGGCTGTACTGCCCCTCATTTAGCAGGCGAGTTTGAAGAGTAGGGCTGCCTTGTTGTTCGAGGACGAGGGTGTGGAGCGTTGTTCATCTTGCGCCGTGAGGCGCAAGGCTTCGAGAAAGAAAAAGCAGCGATTGCTGACGGTTTGTCCGCAATCAAAACCGCCCCTTGAAGGGGCGGTTTTGATTTGTGCGGAAAAGAAGGTTTCCGGCTGGTGTCAGGACGCGGTGTCCAGGGTCTTGCCGGTGGACTGCTCGGGCAGGGAGAGACCCTTGGCGGGCGCTTCCGCGCCCAGGCCTTGTTTGGCGGCGGTGGTCTCCATGGTGCGCGTGGCGGTTTTGACGCGTTGCGTTGCGCCCGCGTTGGCGGTGCGCACGGCGGGCGCTTCGCCGGGCGAAAAATCCGTCGCGTTGGAGGATGGTTCCTTGACCGCGCCCTGCGCCTTGGTGGCTGTTTGCGCTTTTTTGGGGCCGATCGTCTGCGCGGTCTGGCTGGCGGTGGAGCTGTCCGCGCCGATGGGTTCCATGGCCATGGCCGCCTCCTGGGGCGAGAGTATTATTGGGCTTATGCCTCTTTATCGGCAGCGGGTTTGCCAAACTTGAGGGTCGCCGAAAAAAAAGGCGCGCCTTCAGGTTGCTGACGCACCGCCAATTAGCCCTGCTGGTTCTTTCCCGAAGCCTCGCGGCTCACGGCGTCGGGGGGACTGCCCTCCATGCCCCTCGCCCACAGACAACAAGGACGCCCGCCAGGGGAACGTGCTTGGCCCAACCGTACCCATCTCCCCCGCCAGCAGCCTGCCTGGGGAATTCGCTCATCCCAACCGTATCCACTTACCCAGCCAGCGGTTTTTGGGGAAAGAGAGAGGAGAGAGGATGGGGGTCCGGGGGAAGGGGAGAGGAGAGGGAAAACCCCTTTTTATGCTTGGAAAAAGGGGTTTTCCCTCTTCTCTCCCCTTCCCCCGGTGCTTTGTCGGCAATCCAAGGCGCGCCCGGAGGCGCGCTTGGATTGCGGGGTGCGTTGTGCCGGACCGTTAGATGCGGGCCATGCCGAAACGGAAAGGCGCGTTGGCCAGGCCGAGGTCGCGGATGAAGGTCATGAGCGATTCGGGCGCCTGTCCCACCGGGGGCACATGGCCCACCATGGCCAGGGCTTCACGGCCCATGTCCGCCTCGGCAAAGGCCACGGCGGCGTACACGTCTTCCATGACCTGGGGTGCCGCAAAGGGCGCGTATTCGAGGTCCGCGGCCCACAGGGCGCTGGTGGCGTCGTTGGCTTCGGCAAAGGCCACGGCCGCGAAGTGGCGCTCCAGGGCGTTCATGCCTGCGGCGGACGCATGGTCCACGCCCGCCATGTGGCGCGCGGTCTCGTGGTCGTTCGCCTCGGCAAAGGCCACGGCGGCGGCCAGTCCTTCCAGGGCGCAGGGTTCGTCGGCGGCAAGGGGGCGTATTCCGGCAAGGGCGAGCGCTTCGTTGTGCAGGTTGGCTTCGGCAAAACCGATGGCGGCGAAGGTCCGTTCGAGCAGGTTGGTCGGGGTGTACATGGCGTTCTCCTTATGCGTGTCCCTTGCGGGGCTTGTGATTGCTGTTACTTTCTCTATGGCAAGGAGTGTGCCAGAATATGGTATTGTGTAAAAACAGTATGTTACAAAAAATGGCACAGACGTGTCGCAAGCGCTAAAAACGTTGTGAGACAATATAAGACATACATATTGGAACAAAACGCGACATATGGCCCCCGGCAGCGCCATGCCAAACTGACCCTGCCGCTTTCGCGCCACGCCGAAATCTGGCAGAGTGGCCGCATGAATGCCCGACTTCGCCTGTGCCTGACGCTGGTGGTCCTCACCCTGTTGGGGTGCTCCACCTCGGACGTGCTGCGCGCCGCGCGCATCGCGGCCACGGGCGACGCGGCCGGAGCCGGGCGCATGGCCGCCGAAAAGGCGGCGGGCTACGCGGCCAACCCCGACGCGCTGCTCTATGACCTGAAGCGGATCAAGGCGGTGCTGGAAAAATTCCGCAAGGGCGTGGACGACGCCTGGGGCAAGGAGGAGCGCCGCGAGCCCGCGCCCAAGAAATACGTCAAATACACCCAGAACTACCTGAGCCGCGCCGACGTGGATTTTGACGCCGGGATCGTCACTGTCGAGACCGTGGACCAGGCCGCGCCTGAAAAGGCGCTCGCCGCCGCCATTGTCACCACCCTGCTCACGCCCAACGACCCGCGCGGCGTGGACCTGTATTCCGACGCCCCGGTGGCGCTTTCCGGCACGCCCTTCCTGCTGGGCGAGGTCAAGGACCACGCGGGCAGCGACATCGACGGGCCGGACAGGGCCGAGGCCTTTGCCGCGCACCTGCTGGCCACGGCGCTTCAGGAGCGGCGCACCGGGGGGGCTGGCGCCAAGACCGTGCGCTTTGTGGCCATCGCCATGGTGCCGGATCATCTGCACGTGCGCGCGGCCAAGTTCCGGCCCCTGGTGACCAGGTGGGCCGGCGAATATGAGGTCAGCGGCAACCTGGTCTACGCCATCATGAGGACCGAGAGCGATTTCAACCCCTATGCCGTGAGCCGCGTGCCCGCCTTTGGCCTGATGCAGGTGGTGCCCACGTCCGCCGGGCGCGACGTGTACGCCTTCATCAACGGCAAGAGCGGCGAGCCTTCGGGGGATTTCCTGTTCCAGCCCGCGAACAACGTGCGTTATGGCACAGCCTATCTGCACCTGCTCGACGGCAGGTACCTGGGCGGGGTGCGCAACCCGGTGTCGCGCGAGTATTGCGTCATTGCCGCGTACAACGGCGGGGCGGGCGGCGTGCTGCGCACGTTTCACAGGGACAAGGCCCAGGCGGTGGCCGCCATCAACGCGTTGGAGCCGCTGGAGGTGTACAACCGCCTGCGGGCCAAGCTGCCCTACGAGGAAACGCGGCGCTATCTGGCCAAGGTCATGGACGCCAAAAAGGATTTCATCAACTTCCAATAGCTGGAGGATGCCGTCATGGCAGGCTCGACCGTCTATTTCACCAACCTGCGCTCGCGCAGCAAGGAAGACAACAAACCCAACAAGATCATGCGCCTGTTCGACGCGGCGGGCTTTGGCGCGTTCACCAGGGACGCGCTCACCGCCGTCAAGCTCCACTTTGGCGAACCCGGTTCGGACAGCTTCGTGAAGCCGGTGTTCGTGCGCGCGGTGGTGGACAAGCTGCATGAGGCGGGGGCGAAACCCTTTCTCACCGACACCAACACCCTGTACAGCGGCGGCCGCCACAACAGCGTGGACCACGCCCTGACCGCCCTGCGCCACGGCTTTGGCTACGAGGTGACCGGCGCGCCCACCCTCATTGCCGACGGCCTGCTGGGCGAGAACGTGGTGAGCCTGCCCATCAAGGGCCGCCATTTTAGCGAGACCAAGATCGCCGGGGCCATTGCCAGGGCCGAGGCCATGATCGTGTGCAGCCATTTCAAGGGGCACATGATGGCCGGGTTTGGCGGGGCCATCAAGAACTTGGCCATGGGCTGCGCTCCGGGCGCGGGCAAGCGCGAGCAGCACGATGTGCGTTTCGAGGTGGACCAGGAAAAATGCGTGGGCTGCGGCCTGTGCGCGGAGATCTGCCCGGAGGGCGCCGCCACCGTGGCCGACGGAAAGGCCTCCATCGACCGCGAGGCGTGCGTGGGGTGCGGCGAATGCCATGCCCAGTGCCCGGAGCGGGCGCTGGAAATCGACTGGAAGACGGAGATGGGGCCGTTCATGGAGCGCATGACCGAGTACGCCCTGGGCGCGGTGTCCAACAAGCGGGGCAGGGTGGGGTATTTCAACTTCCTCATCGGCATCACCCCGGACTGCGACTGCGCCTCGTGGAGCGACGCGCCCATTGTGCCCGACATCGGCATCCTGGCCTCCACCGACCCGGTGGCCATCGACAAGGCGAGTTTCGACCTGGTCAACCAGCAGGCGGGGCTGGCGGGCACGCAGCTGCCCAGCCAGCACGCCCAGTGCCAGGACAAGTTCCACGCCTTGTGGGACTATACCCAGAGTACGGTGCAACTTACCTATGGCGAGACGGTGGGGCTTGGCTCCACGTCCTATGAACTGATCGAGATATAAGGAGAAACGACATGAAACGTTCGATGGGCGCAAAGCCCATGGCCTATCCCACCCCGGTGTTCGTGGTGGGCACCTATGACGCCGAGGGACGGCCCAACATCATGACCGCGTCGTGGGGCGGGCTGTGCTGCTCCAAGCCGCCCTGCCTGTCCGTGTCCCTGCGCGCGGCCACCTATTCCCATGCGGGGCTGATGGCCCGCAAGGCCTTTACCGTGAGCATCCCGTCCGCCGCCCATGTGGCCCAGGCGGATTTCGTGGGCATGGTTTCGGGCCGCGACGTGGACAAATGGGCCGCGGCCGGGCTGACCGCCGTGCGCAGCGACGTGGTGGACGCGCCCTATGTGGCCGAGTTCCCCATGGTCATCGAGTGCGAGGTGGTGCATGTGGCCGAGCTGGGTCTGCACACCCAGTTCGTGGGCGAGATCAAGGACATCAAAATGGATGAGGCCGTGTTGGGCGAGGGCGGCGTGCCGGACATCGAAAAGCTCGCCCCCTTCAGCTATGCGCCGGAATGCCGCGAGTACCGCGCCACCGGCCCCAGCCTGGGCAAGGGATTCTCGGTGGGTGCGGTGTTCAAGAAAGCCTAGACATCGTATAACATACTGATATATGGGTGTATGTCCGCCCCGTCCGCCGTCCCGCCACAGGGGGAGCGGGCGGGGCGGTTTGCGTTGACATATTCAACTGCGCGAAGCTATGGTGTTAATTGCTCAAATCAGAAACGAAGCGCCACGGTGGCCTGTGGAAGTGGCGCGGCTTTTGACAAGCCGGGGGGAGCGGCGGCGGCGCCTTGGGAGCGCACCCGCCATGGCCTGAAGCGGCATGGGAAGGCTGCATGGTTTTGACGGAATTCCCCATACACGTGGACCAGCTCTGCGTGGGCGTGTACGTGCGGCTTGACCTGCAAGGCAAGCGCAACCCGTTTTTGCGCTCCAGTTTCAAGATCAAGAACGAAAAACAGATCGAAAAGATCAGGAAGCTCGGCCTCACGCACGTCAACTGCGACTTGAGCAAGAGCGACCAGCTGCCCATTCCCGCCGAGAACCTGCCCGGCAGGAGCCCTGCCCCCATCCCGTCGCCGTCCGCGCAATCCGCCCCCAAAACGCCCGTCTCCGCCGAACTGCTGGGCCTCAAGAAGGAAACCATCGAGCGCAACAAGGAGCGCAAGGCCGCCTTTGCGCGTTGCGAAAAGAAGTATGACGAGGCGGTCTCGTCCGTGGTGACCATCCTGCGCCGCGCCTCGGGCCGCGCCGCCGATGCGGCGGCCGAGGCGAGCAAGGTGGTGGAGGCCATGGTGGGCACCTTCCTGTCCGACCGCGACGTGGTGGTCAACCTCATGAGCTCCAAGCCCACGGAGGAAAAGAAGAACTACCACGCCCTCAACGTCACCGTGCTGTCCATGATGGTGGGCAAGGAAGTGAACCTGAACGCCCAGCACATGCACAGCCTGGGCATGGGCGCGCTGTTCCACGACATCGGCAAGGGCAGGGTGAACATCAAGCACATGGAGCGCGGCAAGGCCACCACCGTGCGCCGCGCCGAGGAAAGCCAGTACCGCGAGCATCCCCAGCGCGGCGAGAACATCGTGGCCGACATGCCCGATTTTCCCAAGGCGGCGCGGGGCGTGGTGCTGCAACACCACGAGGCCGTGGATGGCAGCGGTTTTCCGGCCCGGCTGGCCGCGGACAAGATTTCGCCGCTGGCGCGCATCGTGGCCGTGGTGGACGCCTACGACAACCTGCTGGGCGAAAGCGACGCCGAGGGCCAGCGCACCCCGCACGAGGCGCTCAAGATCATGTACGCCACCAAAAAGGGGCTGCTCGACGAGCGTATCCTCGGCCTGTTCATCCGGCTCATGGGCGTGTATCCGGCCGGGTGCGTGGTGCAGCTCTCCAACGGCATGATCGGCATGGTGGTGAGCACCAATCCGCGCAAGGCCACCCGGCCCTCGGTCATGATCTACCACCCGGACATACCCAAGAAAGAGGCGCTCATCGTGGACTTGACCGTGGAGACCGAGCTGGAGATCAAGAAGAATCTCAAGCCGGAATCCCTGGGCAAGGAGGTGTTCGCCTATTTGAGCCCCAGCCGTCAGATCAGCTACTACGCGGACACCCTTCCCGAGGGCGGCTAGCCCAGGCCACGCCATGAGCACCGCGTCGCCCCTGTTCGCCGTCCTGCACCAGCTGCGCGAGTACCACCGCACACGCCGGGACAGCGGCATGGCCGGGGCCGAGCCGCTTGTCCAGCACGCGTTTTCCTTTTTGGACCAGGAGCCGGACAGGGTCGCCGCGTCGCGCCATGCCTCCGAGCTGGCCTGCATGCTGGCCGCCTTTGCCTTTGACACGCAGGACGCCGCCCTGGTCAAGCGGTGCCTGGTCAAGCTGCTGGGCCTGGGCGATTTCGGCGTCATGCTCGCGGCCACCGTGCTGCACAAGTCGAACCTGTCCGCCGATGCCGTGCGCGGCATGGTGGGCGGGTTTTCCGGGCATGAAAAGCTTGCCGTGTGCAACCGTTTTTTTGCCGCGCCGCGCGACTGCGAACCCGCGCTCATGCAGTGGGCCTACGAAACGGTCGCCGCCATCCAGAACGACGACCCCGAAGAGGTGCTGCTCTTTTTGGAGGGCTTGGGCCAGGGGAGCGGGGAGCCGTCCGGCGGCCACGGCCAGGCGTTGGCCCTGCCGCTGCAAAACGAATTCATGGGCAGCCGCTTCGGCATCTGGCTGCACCAGCTGCTCAAGCTCGACCTGGACGTGGACCAGGCCGTGTACATGGCCCGCACCACGGCGCACCTGGAATCCGACGGCCTGGCCATGGCCCTGGCCAGGCATCTCAAGACCGCCAACGCGGGCGGCCACGGCGAGACCGTGGCGCTCCTGCTGCGCACCATGGGACGCTGCGCGGCCAAGGGCAACGCCCATCTGGCCAAGGCCATAGCCTCCTTTCTCAAACACCGGGACGAATCCATCAAGCAGGAGGCATTGGAAGCGCTGCTCGCCATGCACGCGGACGGGGCCGTGGCCTCGCTGGCCTCGCTGTACGCGGAGCGGCCCAGCATGCGCCCGGCCTGCCATGGGTTGCTCTTCGGCCTGTCCGGGTCGGACTTCCTGGCCCTGTGCAAGGGGCTGGACAGCGCGGCGCGGCAGGAGGCGCTGGCGTATCTGGTGCGCGTGCTGGCCGCGTGCGACGCGGACCGGTTGATGGCGCTGCTGGACAACCTGGCTGCGGCCAACGGGGATGCGGCGGGCATCGAGGCGGTCAAATCCTTTGTGCTGGGCCAGGAGAAGATGGCGCCGGCCCCGTTGTTCAAGCCCGCGCCGCCCGCCCGGCGCAAGGCGCAGGCGGCGGAGGGGGCGTCGGCGGGCGGCCTGTTCGCCAAGATGACCAGCAAGATGCTGGGAGGGGAGCAGGAGGAGGATGCCGGTCCGGCCCCCGCCGCGCGGGAGCTGGCCGCCCTGTCGCCGGGCAGCGCGGTGCGGGGCGCCACCTTTGCCCACGCCGAGGCCGAGGGCTTGCAGCTTTCCGGCGTCACCTTCAGCGGCGCCGCCTTTGCCGACCTGTGCCTGACGGAAGGCGCGTGGACCAAGGTCGCCTTTGACAAGTGCCGCTTCCGCAACGTGAATTTCTGGGGCACGCGCTTTGCGCAGGTGCGGTTCACGGATTGCGAATTCACGTTCTGCTCCTTTGCCGATACGGTCATGCAGGCGTGCGCCTTTGCGGGCGGCGCGGTCGCGGCCACCAGTTTTGCGGCGGCAGTGCTGCAAAAGGTCACCTTTTCCGGCGTGGCGTGCCGCGAAAACACGTTCTGGGGCGCGCGCTGGGAGGAGAGCGCGGCCACGGCCTGCCGTTTCGCGCACACGGACTTTGCCTACGGCGCGTGGGTGGGCGTGGCCATGCATGCCAGCGTGTTCGAGGATTGCCGCTTTGTGGGCGTCTATGCCCGCAACGCGGCGCTGCGCGGCGTGTCGGCCACGGGCTGCGTCATGCACGGCTGCCTGTTCCACGATCTGGACACGGACGCGGCCTTGTTCATGGCCGAGGAGGAGCAAAGCCGCGCGCGGGTGTGCGCGGACATGGGGCGCAGGCTGGCTGAAGCGCCGCCCCCCGCCTCCCTGGCCACGCCCGAGGCGCACAAGACGCTGCTGCGCCTGGCCGAGCGGTGGTATTTTGAAAAGGACGCCCTGCGCCGGGGGCGGCTGTTCATGGCCAACAACGAGCGCAGGCTGGCCTGGACCGCGCGCAAGCTGGCCGGGCAGGGCGCGGCGTTCCTGACCATGCTGCCCGCGTGCATCGAGGCGGGCGCGGCGTGGAACGGCAAGGGATTCGATCCCGCCGTACCCTGCCTCATAACGGGCTATGCGCCCGGCCTTGCGGCCCGCGCCCTGGTGGCCAGGCACCTGGGCGAGTTGGCCGCGCCGGGCCAGGGCGAGCCCCCCATCCCCCTGGAGGGGTTGTACAGCATCGGCAGCGTGGGCAGCGTGGCCCAGACCCGCTCCTCGGACCTGGACATCTGGGTGTGTTATGACGCGGCGGGCGCAGGGGGGCGCGAGGCGGCGCTGCGCGGCAAGCTGGCCGCGCTGGAGCGGTGGGCGGACAAGGTATTTGGGCTGGAGGTCCATTTCTTTCTCATGGACATGGTCCGCACCCGGGAGAATGATTTCGGCTTTTCCGACGCCGAGAGCGCGGGCTCCACGCAGGCCAAGCTGCTGAAGGAGGAGTTTTACCGCACGGCGCTCCTGTTGGCCGGGCGCACGCCCGCCTGGTGGTTCACGCCCGGCCGGGGCGGCGAACGGGACTACGCCATGGCCTTGGCGCGCATGCGGGCCTCGCCGCCGCTGCGCCGCCTTGCCCCGCTCGATCTCGGCCATCTGGAGCGCATCCCCAGGGAGGAGTTCTTTGGCGCGTCCCTGTGGCAGATCGTCAAGGCGCTCAAGAGCCCGTTCAAGTCGGTGATGAAATTCGCGCTGCTGGACAAGTATTATGCGGGCAACGTGACGCCCATCCTGGTGTGCGACCGCATCAAGGACAAGCTGGAGGCGGGCGCGCGCGGCCTGTGGGACACCGATCCCTACGCCGTGCTGTTCCAGGAGGTGTACGAATACTACCAGGGCGTCCGCGCCGGGGATGCGCAGCAGCTCATGCGCCGCGCCTTTATCCAGAAGACGGGCTGCACCACGGCCATGCGCACCACGGGCCGCCCCTGGGAGCTGCGCGGCTCCAGCTGGATGGAATTCTTCTTTCCCTACAGCGAGGCGGCCATAGCGGGCGAGTTCATGCCTGCGGACAGGCGCGCCAAGGGTTCGGACGACGCGGACGATGTGCTCGTCACCTTCTCGGACATGATCTCGCTGGGCGACATGGTGGGCCAGTTCATGTTCCGCACCTACCAGAACGTGCAGAACAGCATGAACAAGCTGGACATGGAGGTCATGGTCACGGTCGAGGATCTGACCAAGGTGGGCGGCAAGATGTTCAGCTGCCTCAAGCCCAAGAAAGACAAGATCATGCGCATTTCCTTCGTGGATTCGCCCAAGGACATGTTCAGCGCCCTGGATTTCACATGCGAGGGGTTGCAGGGCGCGGCCATGACCTGGATCGCGCGCGGCGAGAACGCGGTGCGCCAGGGCAAGCGCGCGGCGGTGGAGGAGCTGCGCCGCGACACGTCGCCCGTGCGGCTGTGCATCTGGCTGGTGGCCAACGGCGTGTACCGGCCCGGCATGCACGTGGCGGGCGGCAACCTGCAGGCGCCGGTCTCGGTGCCGGACATGGTGGAACTGCTGGACGCGTTGGCCGGGCATTTTCCGTCCAAGCGGGTGTTCGACACCGACATAGGCGAAAACCTGAAGCGGGAAGAGGTGGTGCGCGCCTGCCTGGTGCCCAATTTCACGGTCATGCGCGAGGACCAGCGCCTGCGTGAGCTGACGCTCATCTATGCCACCAACTGGGGCGAGCTGTTCTGCAAGCCCGGCATCAAGGACGCGGCCCTGCTGGCCAAGCCGCCGCGCGCGTGCATCCAGGCGGTGTCGCGGCTCGACGTGCGCGAGGACATGGAGCTCCTTGTCCACTACCCCCGCAAGTCGCTGTGCCCCAAGCTCGACCCGGCCAAGGACGGCTAGTGTCGCGTCCTGCCGCAGAAGGCGACGCGGCCCGCTTGACTCCGGCCCGGAAGCATGGAACCTTTCAGCCGCATGGTCGGCCAGTCCGTGTGCGGCGCATGCATGGGCGCGCCGCAGTGCGGTATCCCGGCAAGGAGGGGGCATGAAGGTTCGTGGCAGCGGCATTCTCCTGCATATCAGTTCTCTTCCCGAAGCCTACGGCATAGGCGACCTCGGTCCCATGGCGTGCCGTTTTGTGGATATGCTCGCCTTGGCCGGGCAGTCCTACTGGCAGATGCTGCCGGTGAACCCCACCCAGCCCGCCATTGGCAACTCCCCCTATTCCAGCTTTTCCGCCTTTGCGGGCAATCCGCTGTTCATCAGCCCCAAACGGCTGGTGGAGGAGGGGATCGTGTCCCTGGAGGACATCGGCGACGCGCCGGGCGGCGATCCGGCCAAGGTGGACTACCCGGCGGCGCACGCCTTTCGCGAACGGGTGCTGCGCACCGCCTTTGACCGCCACCGCGCCCGCCTGGACCGTGACCGGGATTACATCCATTTCATGGAGCGCAATGATTTCTGGCTGGAGGACTACTGCCTGTTCGTGGCCTGCAAGGCGCGCCACAACGGGGCGCCATGGACCGCGTGGCCCGACGCCCTGCGCGACCGCGACCCGGACGCCCTGGCCGCCGTGCGCGGCGAGATGCGCGACACCATGGAATACGAACGGTTCGTGCAGTATCTCTTTTTCCGGCAGTGGATGGCGCTGAAGCGGTACAGCGCGCGCCAGGCCGTGCGCCTGGTGGGCGACCTGCCCATCTACGTGACGCATGACAGTGCGGATGTCTGGGCGCACCGGCGGCTCTTCAAGCTGGACGGGGGCGGCCACCGCACCTTTGTGGCGGGTGTGCCGCCGGACTATTTCAGCGCCACGGGGCAGCTGTGGGGCAACCCGGTGTACGATTGGGACGCGCTGCGCCGGGCGGGGTTCGACTGGTGGGTGGCGCGCATAGGCCACAACCTGCGCATGTTCGATATCATCCGGCTTGACCATTTCCGGGGCTTTGCGGGCTACTGGGAGATCGCGGCGAGCGAGGAGACCGCCATGAACGGGCGATGGGTGGACGCACCGGGCCACGACCTGTTCACGGCCCTGGCGCGCCGCTTCGCGGTGCTGCCCATCATTGCCGAGGATCTGGGCGTCATCACGCCCGATGTGCGCGAACTCAAGGCGCGTTTCGGTTTTCCGGGCATGAAGGTGCTCCAGTTCGGGTTCGACGGCAATCCCGACAACCCGGACGCCCCGCACAACCACGAGGAAAACTGCGTGGTCTATTCCGGCACCCACGACAACAACACGGCGCGGGGCTGGTTCGAGGCGTCGGACGAGGTGGTGCGCAACCGCATGCGCGAATACGTGGGAGGGCCGGTCAGCAAGGACGACGCGCACTGGTATTTCCTGCGCCACGCCATGATGAGCGTGGCGCGCACGGCCATTGTGCCCATGCAGGACGTGCTGGGCCTGTCCGCCGTGGCGCGCATGAACACGCCCGGCGTGGCCAATGGCAACTGGACGTGGCGGCTGTTGCCCCACGAAATGGTGCAGCAGGGCGTGGACCATCTGGCGCGCATGGCCTCGGTGTACGCCCGGCGCTGATCGAGGTCCGGCGTGGGGGCGGGCGGCGACGCCCGCGCAAGGGGCATGCGCCACCGTGCGGCCTATGCCGGTGGGCCGTGCTTCCGGCGGTCTTTACTTGATTTTCCCGACACCTCTGGTGTACCTTGTGAATTGGTGTGTCATGAACCCGGATTTCCCGTCAGGTTGAACGATGAGCAAGGCGAGCAAGCAGACATACGCGGAAGATTTTCTGCTCAACCGCATCCTTGAGACCATGGTCAACGAGGTCAAGGGGTATGCCAATTTCCAGCGCTATCACCTGAACAAGTACGCGGAAATCGGCATGGCCATGTCCGGCGAGGAGGACATCGACAAACTCCTCGAAATGATCGTGTATGAGGCGCGCGAGATCACCAACGCGGACGCGGGCACCCTGTACATGGTCAGCGAGGACGGCCAAAGCCTCGTCTTCGTCATCCTGCAGAACGACTCCATGGGCACCTTCATGGGCGGCACCAGCGGCAAGGCCATTCCCCTGCCGCCCGTGCCGCTTTTCCGTGACGGCGTGGAGAATCACGCCAACGTTTCCTCCCACGTGGCCATTACCGGCGAAATCGTCAACATCCATGACGTGTACGAGTCCGAGGAATTCGACTTCACCGGGCCGCGCAAATACGACGAGGCCACGGGCTACCGCTCCAAGTCCATGATGGTCATTCCCATGCGCAACCATGAGAACGACATCATCGGCGTGCTGCAACTGCTCAACGCCCTGGACGTGGACTCGGGCGAGACCATCTTCTTCTCCGAGGAGGACGTGGGGCTCATCGCGGCGCTTGCCTCGCAGGCCGCCGTGGCCATCACCAAGACCAAGCTCATTCAGGACTTGGTGGGGTTATTCAACGCCTTCATCACCTCGATCGCCACGGCCATCGAGGAAAAGTCCAAATATACGGGGGGCCACATCCATCGCGTGGCCGAGCTGACCATGGACATCGCCCGCAAGATCCACGAGGTGGACTACGGGCCGTTCAAGGACGTGAAATTCACCGAGGACCAGCTGGAAGAAATGCGGGTGGCGGCCTGGCTGCACGACATCGGCAAGATCACCACGCCGGAGTTCGTGGTGGACAAGGCCTCCAAGCTGGAAACCATCTTCGACCGCGTGGAACTGGTGAAGCTGCGCTTCGACTACATCGCGCGGCACATCGAGACCGATTTCCTGCGGCACAAGGTTGCGCTTCTGGAGACCGGAGACAGGGACGGGCTGGCCTCTCTGGACGCCGCGCAGACCGCCGCGCTGGCCGAACTGGCCGACGAGCAGACGTTCGTCATGGAGTGCAACAACCCCGGCGAGTTCATGGCTGACGAGAAGATCGCCCGCCTGAAGGAGATAGGCCACAAGGTCTATGTGCTGGACGGCGAGGAGCACCGCTACCTGTCGGACAACGAGATCGAGAACCTCTCCATCCGCAAGGGCACGCTCACCGTGGACGAGCGCAAGATCATCGAAAACCACGTGACCATGACCTACAAGCTGTTGCAGGAACTGCCCTTCCCCAAGAAGATGCAGGGCGTGCCGCTCATGGCCGCCACGCACCACGAGAAGCTGGACGGTTCCGGCTATCCGTGGGGCATGAAGAGCGACGACATCCCCTTTGCGGGCAAGATCATGGCCGTGGCCGACATCTTCGAGGCGCTCACCGCGGCGGACCGGCCCTACAAGCGGCCCATGCCCCTGTCGCAGGCCATGAAGATCCTCGGGTTCATGGTCAAGGACAACCACATCGACGCCCAGATAACCGATCTGCTGCTGCAAAGCGGCGTGATGCAGGAATACGCGGGCAAGCACCTCAAGGAAACGCAGGTCGATATCGACCTGGCCGAGCGGAAACTGCCGCCCAAGATCCTGATTGTCCGCTCGCCCGACGGCCTGATGCACGACATGATAAACGCCCTGGAAGGGTGGAACCTGAGCGTGCTCACGGCGCAAAACGCGGTGCAGGGCTTCAATATGGTGGAAGAGGCCAAAAAGAAGAACGCCCCGTTCGGGCTCGTTTTTCTGTCCTGCCGCCTCACGGGCCTTCCCAACGCCTTCGAGGCGGCGGAACGGCTCATGACCGACGAGGCGCTGGCGGGCAGCGCCGTGGTGCTGACCTACCCCCACGACGACGACGCACTGCGCGCGCGGGCGGACGCCGTGGGCGCGCAGGGACTCCTGCCCATGCCCTACACCTATGTCGAGTTGAAGGACGCCGCCTTCACCGCCCTGGGCAAGCCCGTGCCCGAGGGCGATTTCGAGCTCGACGCCCTGGTGCGCCGCTTTCAGGAGGATTCGGGCTCCGGCAAGCCCGTGTACAATTTTGGGCAAAAGGGCAAGCCCGTGGTGCTGCTGGTGGACGATTCGGTCAATATCCGCATGCTCGTGTCCTACTACATGAAAAATACCCCCTACGAGGTGGTCACGGCGGAGAACGGCCGCGACGCCCTGGAGAAGTATGCCTCCGGCCTCGTGGATTGCGTGGTCATGGATACCGAGATGCCGGTCATGGACGGCTATGAGGCGGCCAGGACCATCCGCGCCTGGGAAACGGCGCATGGCCGTCCGGTGCGACCCATCCTGGCCATGGCCCCGCATACCGTGAAGGGGGATGACGAACGCCGCGCCGAGGCCGGGTTTACCGGCCATGTGCTCAAGCCCATCAAGAAGGCGGAACTGACCGCGCTCATCGCCCAAAGCCTTGCCGCCGCGTCCTGACGCGGCACCGCTTCCCCATTCGTGCGGCCGCGTGGGGCGGCGCTGGAGGATCCGATGGACACATGGACAGCGGTGGTCATTGTGGTTGCGCTCCTGGCCGTGGCCTGGGATCCGCTGTGGCGGCTGGCCGGGGTGCGGCAGCTCTTCCCGTGGGAGCTGCGGCGCATGCTCGCCAGCAATCCCGGGGGCGTGGCCTTGCTCGACGTGCGGACCCCGTTGGAGTATGGCCTCTTTCACATCAGGGGCGCGCGCAACGTGCCCCGGCTGCCCGTGGCGCCCGAACTGGGCCGCGATCCCGCCGCCCGGCCCCGGGTGGTGGTGTGCATGACCGGCCACCGCTCGCCCCTGGCGGCGTGGCGCATGCGGGGCGATGGCGAAACCTACAACCTGACCTGGGGCATGCTGGGCTGGCTGGTGACTGGCGGCCCGGTGGAGCGCACCCCAAAGGATTGACCCATGGCTGGACGCTGGGACGATGAGTACGAGGACGAGGGGCCGAGCAAGTCGGAGATGAAGCGGCGCATGCTGGCGCGGCAGGCCTTGGGCGAGCGGTTGTCCGAACTGTCCGTGGACAGGCTGCGCCGGTTGGAGCTGCCCCGGGATCTGCTGCTGGCCCTGGAAGAGCTGGCGACCATGGTCAAGCACGAGGCGCGGCGGCGGCAGATGCAATTCGTGGGCAAGCTCATGCGCGATGTGGACATTGCGCCCATAGAGGCCGCCCTGGCCGACCTGCACGCTCCGCACGATGCGGACGTGGCGCTGCACAAGCGGGCCGAGGCGCTGCGCGACGAACTGGTGGCGGGCGGCGACGCGGCGCTGGACGCATTTTGCGCGGCCACGCCCGGCGCGGACAGGAAAAAAATGGGGCATCTGGTGCGCACCGCCGCGCAGGAACGCGCCGGGGGCAGACCGCCCAAGGCCTACCGCGAGTTGTTTCGCCTGCTGCGCGGGCTGCTCGCCGAGGAAACCATTTGATCCTTCTGGAAAAGTGAGCCGACCGGGGTTGCCTTGCGCGCAGAAGGACTTACCCTCTGACCCAGTGCGGCCCGAGAACCGGCGCAGCGGCCTGTCCCGCCAGGGGAAGCCGGGCGCTGCAACCAGACCATCCAACCCTGGAGCGATCTATGCGTTATCTTGTGACCCTGCTGGCCCTTGTGGCCGTCCTGTTTGTGAACGGCTGTGGCTACAACTCCATGCAGCAGAACGAGGAGGCCGTGTTCTCCGCCTGGGCGGACGTGGAAGCCGCCATGCAGCGCCGGGCCGACCTCATCCCCAACCTGGTGGAGACGGTGAAGGCATACGCGGCGCACGAAAAGGACACCCTCACCGCCGTGGTGGAGGCCAGGGCCAAGGCCACGTCCGTCACCCTGGACGCCAAGGGGCTGTCCGACGCCCAGGCGTTCGCCAAGATGCAGGAGGCCCAGGGCGGCCTGACCAGCGCCTTGTCGCGGCTCATGGTGGTGGTGGAAAAGTACCCCGACCTCAAGGCCAACCAGAATTTCATGGATCTGCAACACCAGCTGGAGGGCACGGAAAACCGCCTGAACGTGGCGCGCCAGCGCTACAACAAGGTTGTGGAGGCCTTCAACGGCTCCATCCGCACCTTCCCCAACTCCCTGACCAACAGCATGCTGCTGCACCTGGAACGCAAGGAGTTCTTCAAGGCCGATGCCGCCGCCCAGGCCGCGCCCAAGGTGAAGTTCTAACGCATTGTCGTCTGGAGACATGACGCTGCCCTGAAACAATGTCGCATTGTTTCAGGGCAATGCTTAAGAGCATCCACGCCCTTTCAAGGTCGTGACGCTCTAACCCGGCCCACAGGGCCGCGCGGGCAAGGGAGCTATTGTGTCAAGATCATTCCTTCCGGTCGGGAGATTGTCCCGCCCTGTGCTGGTGGCCCTTGCGGCCGCTGTGTTGCTGGGCGTGCTGCTGCTGGCCTCCGGCCCGGCCCACGCCCTGGACGCCCCGGCGCTGACGGCCCGCGTGAACGACCTGGCGGGCATGATGTCCCCCCAGGCCCGCAGCGCCATCGAGGCTGAACTGGCGAATCTGGAGGCATCCGACTCCACCCAGGTGGCCGTGCTCACGGTGCCCACGCTGGACGGCGACGCCATAGACGCCTTTGCCCTGCGCGTGGCCGAAAAGTGGCGGCTGGGGCAAAAGGGCCGCGACAACGGCGTGCTGCTCGTGGTGGCCAAGGCGGAACGCAAGGTGCGCATCGAGGTGGGCTACGGCCTGGAAGGCCGCCTCACCGACCTGCTGGCGGGGCGCATCATCGACAACGAGATCACGCCGCGCTTCAAGCAGGGCGACTTTGACGGCGGCTTTGCCGCCGGAACCCTCGGCATCATCCAGGCCGTGCGTGGCGAATACAAGGGGGCGGGCAAGCCCGCCTCGCGCCGTTCCGAGGGCAGCGGCCTGGGCAAGCTGGCGCTCCTGGCCATGCTCTTTCTCGTCTTTGGCATGGGCCGGGGCGGGCGCGGGGGCGGCCTGCTCACGGGCCTGCTGCTCGGCTCCATGATGAGTGGCGGCAGTCGGCACGACAGCGGCGGCGGTGGTTTTGGCGGCGGCGGATTTGGCGGCTTTTCCGGTGGTGGCGGCGGGTTTGGCGGCGGCGGCGCCTCCGGCGGCTGGTAGTGAATTGTAACATTGAAGCAATGTTGCAAGTTGAAATAATGAAGCATTATTTCAACAAAATGCACAAGAGCATCTAAACGTTTTCAAAGTTAAGATGCTCTAGCCATGGCAACAGCGACAAGCGGGATGTGACAGATGCGAGCGATGCAACGATTGGCCGACGAGTTTTTCACCACGGAAGAGCAGGAGCGGATTGTCGCCGCCGTGCAGGCTGCCGAGAAGACCACGGCGGGCGAGATCGTGCCCATGGTCGTCTCCTCCAGCTCCCCCTATCCCCGGGCCGACGCCATGGGCGGCGTGCTGCTGGGGCTGGTGGCTGCCGCGGGCGTGGCCCAGGTGGCGGGCATGGATGACGTCTGGTCGTTCATTCCCCTGTTCCTGGTGGCGACCATCGCCTTCCAGGTGCTGCTGCATTTCACGCCCAACCTCAAGCGGCTGTTCATCTCCCGCCACGAGATGCAGGATGCCGTGGAAGAGGCGGCCGCCAAGGCGTTCTTCACCCAGGGCTTGCACCGCACGCGCGACGAGACCGGCATCCTGATCTTTATTTCCGTGTACGAGCGCAAGGTATGGGTGCTGGCCGACCGGGGCATCAACGCCAAGGTGGATACCGCCACCTGGCAGGAGTTGGTGGACCTGGTGGTGGCGGGCATCAAGGCCAAGCGCCAGGCCCAGGCCGTGTGCGACGCGGTGGCGCGGTGCGGCGCCATCCTGCACGATCACTTTCCCATCAAGGCCGACGACACGGACGAATTGGCCAATTTGATCGTGGGCAACAAGGCCCAATAGGCCCGGACGGCAACACCACGGACGAGGAGGCGATGCCGCTTGCAGGGCGATCCGGTCTGCGCTAGCGTGCATGTGCTGTTTCCCGCACGGCCATGCGCCGCCAACGCCCGGCAAGGAGGCTTCCGTGTCCAGACCAAGGATTTTTGTCACCCGCCTCATTCCTGAAGACGGCCTAGACCTGCTCCGCCAGTCCTGTGACGTGGCGGTCAACCCCGACGACCGTCCCCTGACCCGCGACGCCCTGCACGAGGCCGTGGCCGACGCCGACGGCGTGATCGGCCTGTTGACCGACACGATCGACGCCGCTTTTTTCGACGCGGCCAAGCGGCTGAAAGGCTACGCCAACTACGCCGTGGGTTTCGACAACATCGACGTGGCCGAGGCCACCCGACGCAAGATTCCCGTATCCAACACCCCGGACGTGCTGACGCGGGCCACGGCCGAACTGGCCTGGGCGCTTCTGTTCGCCGTGGCGCGGCGCGTGGTGGAGACCGACAGGATCATGCGGTCCGGCGCATGGCCGGGCTGGGGGCCGCTCCAATACCTGGGCATGGACGTGTCAGGCGCAACCCTTGGCATCGTGGGCGCGGGCCGCATCGGCACGGCCATGGCCCGCATGTCCAGGGGGTTTGACATGAAGGTGCTGTACACCTCGGCCTCGGGCCGCCGCAACACGGCCCTGGACAGCGAGCTGGGCGCGGAACTGGTCGCCTTTGACGAACTGCTCACGCGCGCCGACTACATCAGCATCCACACGCCGCTCACCCCGGCCACCCGCCACCTGTTCAACGAGGCCGCCTTCCTCAAGATGAAGCCCCACGCCATCCTGGTGAACACGGCGCGCGGTCCGGTCATAGACGAGGCGGCGCTGGTGGATGCGCTCGCCTCGGGCGAGATCGGCGGCGCGGCGCTCGATGTCTACGAATGCGAGCCCAAGATGGCGTCGGGACTGGCCAGGCTGGACAACGTGGTGGTGCTGCCGCACATCGGATCGGCCACGCACCACGCGCGGCGCGACATGTCGCTTTTGGCCGCGCGCAACCTGCTGGCCATGCTGGCCGGACAGAAGCCGCCCACCTGCCTCAACCCGGAAGTGCTGTGACCGGTCGCGGGGCGGCCCATCGGATCCATCCACAGCCGTAAAGTGCATTGACAGCGAGGGGGCATGGCTGCACAATCCTACCGGCATGGGCGTGACACGCGCGCCCATGCCACACACCACTGAAAGCACGCATGCATGACTGACGCCACATCCATCCGCATCCTCCTGGTCGAGGACTCGGGCATGGTCCGGACCATGGTCACGAACCAGCTCAAGGCCGCCGGCTACACCAACGTGACGACCGCCCGCGACGGCCAGGACGCCATCGCGCAGCTCCGGCACAAGGGCGCGCCCGACGTGATCCTGTGCGACTGGAACATGCCCAACATGAACGGGTATGATTTCCTGTTGTGGCTGCGGGCGGATCCCACGTTCAAGAACGTTCCCTTTTTCATGGTCACGGCCCAGAGCGACAAGCGCCAGACGGCCCGCGCCCTGGAAGCGGGCGCCCACGGCCTGCTGCCCAAGCCCTTTTCCGCCGAGGAACTGACCGCCAAGCTCAAACAGGTGCTGGGCGGCGGCAGGGACACCATGGACACGCCCACGGGCCGCCGCGTCATGGAATATGCCCCGGACGGCAGGGTGCGGCTGGCCGTGGCCTATACCCAGAGCATCGACCATCTGACCTTGGGCGCGCTGCAACACTGCATCGAGCAGGGCATTGAAACGCCGCGCACCTTTGAACTGGCGCCCAGGTACATGGAGAGCTGGAACGAGGTGCAGGACGCCATCGAACACGAGCGGGTGGACGGGGCGTATCTGCTGCCGCCCATGGCCATGGACCTGTTCGGCTACGGCGTGCCGTTGCGGCTGGTGCTGCTGGGCGGGCGCGGCGGCGGGCATTTCGTGTCCAACCGGGTATGGGCGGGCGTGAAGTGGGCCTCGGCCAAGGAATACTTCATGTACAAGGTGGTGTGCATCCCGCACAAGATGTCGCTGGAAAACATGCTGGCCCACAAGTATTTGACGGAACAGGGCTTGCGGCCCGGTGTGCCGGGCACACGGCTCATCAACGTCCGTTTCGAGGTCGTGCCGCCCATCAAGATGCCCCAGTTCATGGCCCTGCATGAAAACGTGGCGGGTTTTGTCAGCGCGGATCCCATCGCGTCCATGGCCGTGGTGTCGGAAATAGCCCAGCCCATGATCCATACCTCGTCGCTGTGGCCCAATCATCCGGCAGGGGTGCTGGTCATGCGCGACGAGTGCGTGGAAGGGTGCCCGGAGGTGGTGCAGGAACTGGTCGCCATGCTGGTGCGCGCGGGCGGGTGGATCATGGACAACCCGGACGAGGCCGCCGAGATGGCCGTGGCGTTTTTGGACCCCCACCGGCGGCTGCGGCTCAACGCCCCGGTGATGAAGAAGGCGCTCACCGATCCGCAGGGCATCTCCTTTGCCGATCTGACCCCCGCCGTGGCCGACCTGGACGCCATTCAGCGCTACATGGCCGAGCACATGGACACGGGCGAACCCGTGGACATGGACAGGCTGGTGGACACCACATTCGCCATGGATGCGCACGAAAATTAGAGCATCGTACCCTTGAAAAAAGATGAGCTGCTCTTATGCATTTTGTTGAAATAATGCTTCATTATTTCAAATTTTCGCATTGCTTCACTGCGAATAGGCGCTAGGCCGCGCCATCCTCCACGCGCCAGCGGCGCACCGACAGCGGCCTTTCGCGCCCCTTCACCCTGATATCCTCCGCCAATGAAAAGGCCCTGGCCGCGTCGCCCGCCAGCGAGGCCACGCCGGATTCCAGCACCACCTCCCCGGCCCGCGCGGCCGCACAGAGGCGCGCGGCCATGTTGACCGTGTCGCCGATGATGGTGAAATCGCGCCGGGCCGTTGGTCCCACCGCGCCGTGGATGACCGGTCCCGCGTAGATGCCCACGCCGATGCCGCGCGGCAGGCCGGGCGGCAGGTCCGCCAGGATGTCGCGCGCCGCCCGTACCGCCCGCTCCGGGGCGGCCTCGCCCTCGAACCAGGCCAGCACCGCGTCGCCGATGAATTTGTCCACGTCCCCGCCATGGCGCTCAATGGCGGCTATCTGCACCCCAAAGACCTCGTTCAGGAACGTGACGACCGTGGCGGGATCATGGGTGTCGGAATAGCTGGTAAAGCCGCGCACGTCGGTATACAGCGCCACGCCGTCCACACGGCGGGAAGGCACGTCACCGCCCGGCGCGGCGCCGTGGGCCGCGTGCACCGCCGTGCGGGACAGGAAGGTCTCCAGCCGCGCGCGCAACGCCACCAGCGCCGTGGTGCGCGCATCGATATCATCCTGCGCGCGGCCCACCAGCCGTGTCAGCGCCCACACCAGCAACGCCAGCAGCACGCCCGGCACCAACACCTGGAACAGCGTGCTGCGCAGCCGCACCGCGTCGAGCACGGCGGGCGGTTCGTACAGTTCGACCACGGCCAGCAGCCTGCCCGAGGCGTCCACAAGCGGCACGTACAGTTCGTAGAACACCGTGCCGTCGGGATCGGTGTGCGCGGCGATGCCGGGATCATGGTCGTCGATCACGTCCCGCAGCACCGGCGCGGTCTCCATGGTGCCGATTTCGTCGGCCTCGAAGCTGAAGAGGATGCGCGTGTCCAGGGCGTAGATCTTGAGCCGGGCAAAGCGCGAATCGGAGGTCACGTCCCGCAGGGCGGCGAACACCAGGGCGCGCCCCGGATCGTCGGCCTCCATGCGCCCCGCGAGGAAGCGCTCCCACTCCAGGGGTACGGAGCGGGCCACGCCGGCGGCAATGGCCGCCGCCCGCTTGCCCGCGATGTCCAGGTACACGGTTTCCATGACCTGCGTGGCCACCATGGAAGAGGCCGCCACAAGCACGAGGAGAAAGAGCACCATGCCGGGGAGGATGCGTTGCGCATAGTGTTTGCGCAGGGGGAAGGGCTGGTCAAGGGAGGGGGGTGGCTTCATTGTCCCACCATAGGAGCCGTGCATCGACGCGTCAAGGCGCGCGCCGGCTATTCCATGGTCTGGATGCCGTACCCCTTGAGCTTGCGGTATAAGTAGCTGCGTTCAAGGCCGATGGCCTCGGCCAGCTGGGCCACGTTGCCCCCGTATTCCTTGAGCTTTTGCTCCAGGAATTGCGCCTCGAACTCCATGCGCGCGGCCTTGAAGTCCAGGGGGCCGGAGGGCACGGCCCCAAGGGCGGAGCCGGTCTCCGGCTCCATGGGGGGCGCCCCCGCGGGGGCGCGCGGCGGCGCCATTTCAGGCGGCAGCATTTCCGGTTCCACCTCGCGGCCCATGTACATGATCATCATGCGTTCCACGAAATTCTTCAGCTCGCGCACATTGCCCGGCCAGGGGTACCGGCCCAGCCAGTCCTGGGCCGCGCGGGCAAAGGTGATGGGCCGGAAGCCGTGCTCGCGTACCATCTGGTCCACGAATTGGGCCATGAGCAGCGGCAAGTCCTCCAGCCGTTGCCGCAACGGGGGCACCGCCAGCGGAAAGACCTTGAGCCGGTAGTACAGGTCTTCGCGGAAGCGGCCCGCCCTGATTTCATCCTCCAGGCACTTGTTCGTGGCCGCGATCACCCGCACGTCCACCTTGATGGTCTTGCGTCCTCCCACGCGCTCGAAGCTTTGTTCCTGCAAGATGCGCAGGATCTTGGCCTGGGTCTTGAGGCTCATGTCGCCGATCTCGTCCAGCAGCAGCGTGCCCCGGTGCGCCATTTCGAACTTGCCGATCTGCGACCCTTCCGCGCCCGTGTACGCCCCTTTTTCATGGCCGAACAATTCGCTTTCGATCAGTTCCTCGGGGATGGCGGCGCAGTTGACCGCGACCAGGGGCTTGTCCTTGCGCCTGCTCTGGGCGTGCACGCTGCGGGCCACGATTTCCTTGCCCGTGCCGTTTTCGCCCGTGATGAGCACCCAGGCGTCCGTGGGCGCCACGCGCGCTATCTGTTCGCGCAGCGTGACGATGCACGGCGCGTCGCCGCTCACCTCGCGCACGGTCTCCGCCTTGATGCGCGCGCGCAGCAGCAGGTTTTCCCGCTGCAACGAGGCGAATTCCAACGCCTTGTTGCACGCGATGAGCACCTTTTCCAGCGACAGGGGCTTTTCGATGAAATCGAACGCGCCCTTCTTGATGGCGGACACCGCCGTCTCGATGGTGCCGTGGCCGGAAATCATGATCGTGGGTGGCGCGCCGTCGCCCGCGCGCAGGGCGTCCAGTGCGGCCAGGCCGTCCATGCCCGGCAGCCAGATGTCCAGGTACACGAGGTCCGGCCCCTCGCGCTCGGCCAGGGCCAGGCCCGCCTCGGCGGTGGCCGCCTCCAGCACCTCATGCCCCTCGTCCTCCAGAATGCCGCGCAGCGACAGCCGGATGTCCTGTTCGTCGTCGATAACCAGAATCTTCGCGCCCATGATATGACCTCGCCCTCCCGGTGTAGCAGAAACCGGCCCACAGGCAAAGGTGGGCGCAGGCGCGGAGAAGGGTGGTTTATGCCGCGTCGCGTTGTCGGCCCACAGCCTGTCGCAGCGCCTGGGCCAGGCCGGGGTAGGTGAAGGTGAAGCCGGATGCGCGCAGCCGCGCCGGGACGACGCGTTGGCTGGCCAGGATGAGTTCGTCGGCCATTTCGCCCAGGGCCAGCCGCAGGGCGAAGGCGGGCGCGGGCAGCCACGAGGGGCGTCGCAACGCGGCCCCCAGCTCCTTGCAGAAGCCGCGCATGGTCACCGGTTCGGGCGCGGTGAGGTTGAAGACGCCGGATGCGCCGGGCGCGTGGATGAGGTGCGCGATGGCCGCGCACTGGTCATGCAGGTGGATCCAGCTCATCCATTGGGTGCCCGGCCCCAGCGGGCCGCCCGCAAAGAGCCGGAAAGGCGTCAAGAAGTTTGCCAGCGCCCCGCCGCCCGCGCCGAGCACCACGCCGGTGCGGATCACGGCGCGGCGCACGCCCATGGCCTCCACGGATGCGGTGGAGGCCTCCCATGCCTGGGCGGTGTCCGCCAAAAAACCCGTGCCCGGCGCGGCGGTTTCATCCAGCATGGCGTCGCCCCGGTCGCCGTAATAGCCGATGGCCGAGGCCTGGATCAGCACGCGCGGCTTGTGCGCCACCAGCCGGACGGCCTCGGTGGCGGCGCCGCCCGCATCCAGGCGCGAGCCAAGGATGCGTTGCTTCTGTTCCGGTGTCCAACGCCGCGCGGCAATGCCTTCGCCCGCCAGGTTGACGAGGGCGTCCGCCCCGTCCGTCAGGGCCACCCACCGGGCGTGGGGCGTGGCGGGTTCCCAGGGCACGCACACCGCCCCATGGGGCAGCATGCGGCCGCAGCGGCCCGGATCGCGGGCCGGGACAACGACCTGATGGCCACTGTCGTGGAGCAGCCGCGCGAGCGCCTGCCCGATAAACCCTGTGCCGCCGATGATGACCGTGCGCATGAGTGCCTCCGTGTGCCGCCAGATGGTCATCGCACCCTAGCACAATCCGCTGCGGGGAGCCAACGGTGCGGCACAAAAGAGGCCGTCGCCCCGCGGGCGGAGATGATCGGAGTCAAGGCGGGGAACGGACGTGCCGCCGGGAAGGCCGGCGGGCCAGGAACGCGGGCGGACCGGCGGTTGGGGAGGTCAGCGCACGGGCAGCTCTATGCTGAGGGTGGCGCCGCCGCCAGGGGTGTCCACGGCGCGCACCACGCCATGGTGGTCGCTGACAATGGAGCGCACGATGGCCAGGCCAAGGCCCGTGCCGCCCTTCTTGCGCGAAAAATAGGGTTCGAAGATGCGGGTGCGTTCCTCGGCGGTCAGGCCGGGGCCGTTGTCCGCCACCTCGATGCGCACGCGGCCCAGTTGCTCCAGCAGCGCCACGGAGACCTTGATCCGGCCATCCTCCTGGCCGCCCAGGGCATCGGTGGCGTTGGTCAGGATGTTGATGAGCGTGCGCCGGATAGCCTCACGGTCCATGCGGATGAGGGGCAGGTCGGGCGCAATGGCCACGTGCCAGTCCAGGTGGCTGTGGCTGTGCTGGAACAGCGCCACCACCTCCTCCACAAGGGGCGCCAGGGCGTCGTTGGTGAGCTGCACTTCCGGCAGTTTGGCAAAGGCCGAGAATTCCTTGACCATTTGTTGCAGGTGCTCCACCTGGCGCACGATGAGGTCGGTGCACTGGCTGAAGGCCGGGTCGTTGACATCGGCCCCGAACTTGCGTTCCAGCCGCTGGGCCGACAACTTGATGGGCGTGAGCGGGTTCTTGATCTCGTGGGCGATGCGCTTGGCCACCTCGCGCCACGCGGCCATGCGCTGCATCTTTTCCAGCTCGGTGATGTCCTCGAACACGGCCACGAGGCCCGTGGCCTGGGCCGCGTCCGCCGTGGCCGCGCCCGGGGCCAGGGCCATGACGTTGACCAGGAGCTTGCGCTCCTGCCCGCCCAGGGTGATGTCGATCTGGCGCTGCCATTGCGAGCCGGGCGTCTTGGCCATCTGCTCCTGCACGTCCCGGAACAGGTCGCCAAAGCCGCCGCGCAGGATCTCGGACGGCTTGAGCCCCACGATCATGGCCGCATCCACGTCCAGCATGGCGGTGGTGGCCTTGTTCACGGTGCTGATGCGGCCGTCGCTGTCCAGGGACACCACGCCCGCCGCGATGTTGTCGATGACCGCCTCGATGTAGCGTCCGCGCTCGTCCAGTTCCACGTTCTTGCGTCCCAGGGCCGCGTTGGCCTCGGTGAGCCGCGTGCGCGACAGCTCCAGGTCTTCCACCATCTTGTTGAACGAGCGCACCAGCAGGCCCAGTTCGTCCGCGGACTGGTCCTCCAGGCGCACGGAAAGATCGCCCTGGGCAATGCGCTCCGTGCCCGCCGCCAGCGCCTGGATGGGCATGGACAATTCCTTGGCCAGCCGGAACCCGAACCACATGGCCCCCAGAATGATGAGCAGCGTGAGCACCAGCAGGATGAAATAGAGTGCGATCTTGAGGGGATATTTGAGCGATTTCAGCTTCTTGTATTCATCGACGCCGCGCACGATCTGGTCCAGCTTGTACATGAGGCCGTGGCCGATGTGTTCGCCCAGCACCAGCCAGCCGGTCTTGCCCTCGTCCACGGGCAGCACGCCCACCACCAGGTCCGCGCCCGGGCCGGGCCACAGCGACGACCAGAAACGGGGCTGCGCCTTCATGTTGTCCCAGTTGATCTTGGCCTTTATGTCCGGCCACACCTGGGTATACCCCTCGGCGATATACCAGTTCTGCTCCGTCTCATCCAGGTTGACCACGCCCAGGAGAAACAGGTCGTATTCCTTGACCTTGGTTTCCAACAGCCCCTGCATGCTCTTGCCGCCCCAGGCAAAGCGGCGTTCACGCACCTGTTCGAGGATGTTCTCGCCCCGGATGCCGAGCCGCTCCTGCGCCGAGGCGTAAAACGCCTGGCCCACGGCCAGCGCCTGCTCCATGGAGGTTTCCACCTGGCTTTTGAACCAGTAGTCCACCGAGGTCTGCACGAATTTGACGCTGACCAGGAACATGAGCACCGTGGGCACCAGCGAGAGCGAGATGAAGGCGAGCACCAGCTTGGTGCGCAGCCGCGACCCCAGCACCTTGCGCCGCCGCTCCAGCAGCAGTTTGACGCCGTTGCGGCCCACGATGAACAGGACAAGGATGAGCAGGATGAAATTGAGGTTGAACAGGCCGAAAAAGAGGTAGGAATTGACGCCCAGATATTTGAGCTCGACCCAGGTGAGCAGGATGATGACAAGGAACACGGCGGCGGCCAGGAGCATTTCCCGCTGCCGGCGCTTGCGCTCCCTGGTGTCGGCCACGCTGACTTTTATGGATTCCATGGGACTCATGACCGGGCCTAGTACTGGAACTCCATGCGGTATCGGGTGGTGGGCACGGCGTTCCAGTTCCAAAAGAACAGGGCGGAACGCAGCCACTGGGGCACGTCGTCGAATTTGAGCGACACATCGAGATCAACCGCATAGTCGCGGCCCCGGTCAAGCAGCTCATATGACCCAAGGTCCATGGCCACGGCGCCCCACGCCCCCCGCAGCAGCGCGCGGAGATCCTTGTCGCGCGACTGTTGTTCGCTGCCCGCCACGGCGAGCACGAATTCCTGCGACAGCGCGTCATAGGTGATGGTGTTTTCGTAGACCGCGCCCGAGACCGAGGCGTCGAACCAGAAGCCGCGCGGGCGGCACATCCGCGCCACGCACCGTAGCGCCAGCGACGCCCCGTTGCGCAAGGCCCGCTCCAGATGCTCGGGCTCCGTGACCGACAGGCTGAAACGGATCATGATGCTGCCCGCCTGGTTGTCGAGCACAAAATCGTCCAGATTGACGGTCTGGGCCCGCGCCGCCAGGGGAAGCGCGAACACCCCCACCAGCACGGCGAGCAGCGCCATGCGGCAAGTGCGACCCGTCCCGCCCGCTATGCGATGTATGGCGTCACGCCATCCCATGTATCCACTCCGTGTGTCGCGCATGCGGCCCATGCCGCTTGCGATGGTATTGTTGGCACAGGGCACACCGGTTGGCAAGCGGTTCCGTGTGCCGCGGCGTTTCGCGGCGTATGGCGGGGCGGCACGCCGCATGCTGGGCCATGGGGCACGCTGCCGTCCCTGCGGCGCGGGCCGGAGCTGGTGCCGCGCCGCAAAAAAAGCGGCCCTTGCCGAAGCAAGGGCCGCTGGATGCCGGTTGTGCGCCGCGCGGGGTTAGAGCATCTTAACTTTGAAAAAAGATGAGATGCCCTTATGCATTTTGCTGAAATAATGCTTCATTATTTCAAATCCTCGCATTGTTTCAATGCCAAAATGCGCTACCGCAGCGGCGGTTCGATGAGCAGCGGATCGTCTTCCAGGTCTTCCAGGAACTTGCCGGGCCGCTCGGGCTGGTCGGGCACGGCGATCTCGCTGTGTACATAGTGGCGGAAGCCGGTGCCCGCAGGGATGAGCCTGCCCACGATGACGTTTTCCTTCAGGCCGCGCAGGTAGTCTTCCTTGCCCATGAGCGCCGCCTCGGTCAGCACCTTGGTGGTCTCCTGGAACGAGGCCGCGGAGATGAAGGAGTCGGTGGTCAACGACGCCTGCGTGATGCCGAGCACCAACGGTTCCGCCACGGCGGGCTTCTTGCCCTCGCGGATGCAGCCGTTGTTCTCGTCCATGAAGCGGTGCTTGTCCACCTGCTCGCCCACCAGGAAGGTGGAGTCGCCCGGATCGAGGATGTTCACCTTCTTGAGCATCTGGCGGACGATGACCTCGATGTGCTTGTCGTTGATGTTGACGCCCTGGAAGCGGTACACGTCCTGGATTTCTTCCACCAGGAAGTTGGCGAGGTATTTCTCGCCCTTGATCTTCAGGATGTCGTGCAGCTCGGGGTAGCCTTCGGTGAGCAGTTCGCCCGCCTCCACGAAGTCGCCGTCGGACACGGTGATGTGGCGGCCCTTGGGAATGAGGTATTCCTTGGTGTCGCCGATCTCCGGGGTGACGATGATCTTGCGCTTGCCCTTGGTGTCGGGACCGAAGGTGGTGATGCCGTCGATTTCGGACACCACGCCCTGGTCCTTGGGCTTGCGCACTTCGAAGAGCTCGGCGACGCGCGGCAGACCGCCGACGATGTCCTTGGTCTTCGAGGTTTCGCGCGGCTTACGGGCAATGATGTCGCCCGCGCGCACCTCGTCGCCGTCGCGCACCATGATGATCGCGCCCACGGGCAGCTGGAACATGGCGGCCATGTTCGAGGTGGGGCGCTGCTTCACCTTGTTCTTTTCATCCACAATGGAGATGGACGGCTTGAACGAGGTGGTGCGGTATTCGATGATGGACTGGGTGGCGCGCTTGGTCGCCTCGTCCACCTTTTCCTGATAGGTCTTGCCTTCCACGATGTCGGTGAACTTGGCCGTGCCTTCCACGTCCGAGACAAAGGGCTCGTTGAAGGGGTCCCACTCGGCGATGAGCTGGCCCTTCTTCACGTCCTGTTCGGCCTGCACGTACAGCTTGGCGCCCGAGGGCAGCACGTACTTTTCGCGCTCACGGCCCTGCTCATCCACCACGCCCACCTGGCCGCTCTTGCCCATGACCATGAAGTGGCCTTCGGAGTTCTGGACCATCTTGACGCGGGACAGGGTGATGCGGCCCGTGTGCTGCGCCACGATGGAACTGCGCTCGATTTCACGGGACGCGGTGCCGCCGATGTGGAACGTGCGCATGGTCAGCTGCGTGCCGGGCTCGCCGATGGACTGGGCCGCGATGATGCCCACGGTCTCGCCCACGTTGACCAGGTGCCCGCGCGCCAGGTCGCGGCCGTAGCAGTAGGCGCACACGCCAAACCGGCTCTGGCAGGCCAGGGCGGAGCGCACGGTGATGGAGTTGATGCCCGAATCGTCCAGGCGTTGCGCGTATTGCTCGTCGATAAGCGTGTTGGCCGGGATGATCTCCTGGCCGCTGTCCGGGTCGTAGACCGGGAACAGCGTGGTGCGGCCAAGGGCGCGCTCGGACAGCTGCGCCTTGATGTCGCCCGCCTTGATGAGATGCGAGATCTCCAGGCCGTCGACCGTGCCGCAGTCGAGTTCGCTGATGATGACGTCCTGCACCACGTCCACCAGGCGGCGGGTGAGGTAACCGGAGTTCGCGGTCTTGAGCGCGGTGTCCGCCAGACCCTTTCGAGCGCCGTGGGTGGAGGTGAAGTACTGCAACACCGACAGGCCTTCGCGGAAGGACGAGGTGATCGGCGTTTCGATGATTTCACCGGACGGCTTGGCCATCAGGCCGCGCATGCCGGCCAGCTGGCGCATCTGGTCCTGGTTGCCTCGGGCGCCCGAGCTGGACATCATGTAGATCGGGTTGAAGGTGACGTTGGTCTCCTCGGCCCCGGTCTTGGCGTCGCGCACGGTCTCGGTGGAGATCTCCTTGAGCATGTCCTGCGAGATGTCGTTGGTGCACTTGGTCCACACGTCCACGACCTTGTTGTATTTTTCCGTGCGGGTGATGATGCCGTCGCGGTACTGCTGCTCGCTGGCGTCCACCTCGTTCTGGGATTTTTCCAGGATGGCGGGCTTGGTGGACAGGATCTTGAGATCCTTGACGCCGATGGTCACGCCCGCGCGGGTGGCGTATTCGTAGCCCAGATCCTTGACGCGGTCGCACAGGATGACCGACGCCTTGATGCCGGCGCGGCGGTAGGCCTCGCTCACCAGACGGGCGATGTTCTTCTTGTTGAGCACCACGTTGACCAGGTCGAAGGGCATCTCTTCGGGCAGCAGTTCGCCCACGATGATGCGGCCGGGCGTGGTGTCGTAAAGGCGGCCGTCCACACGCGCCTTGATGCGCGCGTGCAGCTCGACGCAGCCCGCGTCATAGGCCGCGATGACCTCCCAGGGCGCGGTGAAGACCATGCCCTCGCCCTTGCGGAAGGAGCGCGCCACGGTCATGTAGTACAGGCCCAGCACGATGTCCTGGCTGGGCACGATGACCGGCGAGCCGTTGGCCGGGGACAGGATGTTGTTGGTGCTCATCATGAGCACGCGGCATTCGATCTGCGCCTCCACGGACAGGGGCACGTGCACGGCCATCTGGTCGCCGTCGAAGTCCGCGTTGAACGCGGAGCAGACGAGCGGGTGCAGCTGGATGGCCTTGCCTTCCACCAGGGTGGGCTCAAAGGCCTGGATGCCCAGGCGGTGCAGGGTGGGCGCGCGGTTGAGCAGGATGGGGTACTCGCGCACCACCTCTTCCAGGATGTCCCACACCACCAGCTCTTCGCGCTCGACCATCTTCTTGGCGCTCTTGATGGTGGAGGCGAGCTCCCTTTCTTCCAGCTTGGAATAGATGAAGGGCTTGAACAGTTCGAGCGCCATCTTCTTGGGCAGGCCGCACTGGTGGAGCTTGAGCTTGGGGCCCACCACGATGACCGAACGGCCCGAGTAGTCCACGCGCTTGCCGAGCAGGTTCTGGCGGAAGCGGCCCTGCTTGCCCTTTATCATGTCGGACAAGGACTTGAGCGGGCGGCCGTTGGTGCCGGTGATGGCGCGGCCACGGCGGCCGTTGTCGAACAGCGCGTCCACGGCCTCCTGGAGCATCCGTTTTTCGTTGCGGATGATGATCTCGGGCGCGCCGAGCTCGATGAGGCGTTTCAACCGGTTGTTGCGGTTGATGACGCGGCGGTACAGGTCGTTGAGGTCGGACGTGGCGAAGCGTCCGCCGTCGAGCGGCACCAGGGGGCGCAGTTCGGGCGGAATGATCGGGATCACTTCCAGGATCATCCATTCGGGCTTGTTGCCGGAATCGATGAACGCCTCGATGACCTTGAGCCGCTTGGTGATCTTTTTCTTTTTGGTCTGCGACCGGGTGGACTGCGATTCCTCGCGCAGTTCGGCGCGCAGGGTGAGCAGGTCGATCTCTTCCAGCAGCGCGCGGATGGCTTCCGCGCCCATGCCCACCTTGATGGCGTCCTCGCCATAGTGGTCCATGACCTGGAAGTACTGCTCCTCGGAGATGACCTGGTACTTGGTCAGGGTGGTCTGGCCCGGGTCGAGCACCATGAAGGAGTCGAAATAGAGCACCTTTTCCAGATCGGCCATGGTCATGTCGAGCAGGGTGCCGATCTTGGAGGGCAGGGTCTTGAGGAACCAGATGTGGGCCACGGGCGCGGCCAGCTCTATGTGGCCCATGCGTTCGCGGCGCACCTTGGAGGCAATGACCTCGACGCCGCATTTTTCGCACACGATGCCGCGGTGCTTCATGCGCTTGTACTTGCCGCAGTTGCACTCGTAGTCCTTCACGGGCCCGAAGATCTTGGCGCAGAACAGGCCGTCGCGCTCGGGCTTGAAGGTGCGGTAGTTGATCGTCTCGGGCTTCTTGACCTCGCCGTACGACCATTCCCGGATCTTTTCCGGGGCGGCGATGGAGATCTTGATGGCTTTGAGGTTGCGGCTGTCAATGCCGCCAGCGGATGCACCACGTAATGTGAAGAGTTCATCCAAGCTCATGGTCACCTCTGTATTTGTATTTTTTCAAGGCGGGAGCCGCACGAGGGCGGCTCCCGCCATCAGGTCATGTCGTTTGTGTCGCCGCGCCGCTACTGGGTCAGCTCGCGTTGTCCCGGTCCGGGGCGCTTGGCGCGCTTCTTGGCTTCTTCCTGGATGAGCGTGACGTCGAGGCCCAGGGACATGAGTTCCTTGACCAGAACGTTGAACGACTCGGGCAGGCCCGCTTCCAGGAAGTTGTCGCCCTTCACGATCTTTTCGTACATCTTCACGCGGCCCTGCACGTCGTCGGACTTGACGGTGAGGAACTCCTGCAGCAGGTACGCCGCGCCGTAGGCCTCGAGCGCCCACACTTCCATTTCGCCCAGCCGCTGGCCGCCGAACTGCGCCTTGCCGCCCAGCGGCTGCTGGGTAACCAGGGAGTAGGGGCCGGTGGAACGGGCGTGGATCTTTTCGTCGACCAGGTGGTGGAGCTTGAGCACGTACATGACGCCCACGGTGACCCGGTTGGCGAACTCCGTGCCGGTGCGGCCGTCATAGAGCACGGCCTTGCCGTCGTCGGGCAGCCCGGCGCGCTTGAGCCAGTTCCAGATCTGATCCTCGGTCGCGCCGTCAAACACCGGGGTCTTGGTCATGATGCCGTGCTTCAGCTTCTTGACCGAGTCGATCAGCTCTTCCTCGGACATCTCGTTGACCGCCTCGTCGATGGCGGGCGAGTCGAAGATCTCGCTGATTTCCTTGCGCAGCACGGCAAGGTCCGCGCCGGTCTCGACCATGGTGGCCAGCTGGTGGCCCAGTTCCTTGGCCGCCCAGCCCAGGTGGGTCTCCATGATCTGGCCAATGTTCATGCGCGAAGGCACGCCGAGCGGGTTGAGCACCACGTCCACCTGGGTGCCGTCCGCAAAGAACGGCATGTCCTCGATGGGCAGGATGCAGGAGACAACGCCCTTGTTGCCGTGGCGTCCGGCCATCTTGTCACCCACGGAGAGCTTGCGCTTCACCGCGATGTGCACCTTGACCATCTTGATGACGCCGGGCGGCAGGTCGTCGCCCTCGGTCACCTTGCCGCGCTTGGTTTCGTAGATGTTCTTGATGAACTTGACCTGGCGGTCATAGCCATCGAGCATTTCCTGGATTTCCTCGTTGGTCTGCTTGTTCTTGAACAGGCCGGCGAGTTTCTTGACGGGCGCGGCGTCCAGCGCCTCGCGGGTGAGCACGTGGCCCTCGTCGCACAGGATCTCGCCCTTTTTCTTGCCCATGAGCTGGGCCGCGAGCTGCTTGCCCTGCACGGCTTCCCACAGCTTGTTGCGCACGCTGGTGGTCAGCGCATCGATGTGCTTGAGCTCCTTGCGGTCGAGGCGGGCGATCTCGTAGTCCTCGATGGACCGGGCGCGGTCGTCCTTCTCGCCGGAGCGGCGGTTGAACACCTTGACGTCGATGATGGTGCCCTCGATTCCCGGCGGCACCTTGAGCGAGGTGTTTTTCACGTCGCGGGCCTTGTCGCCGAATATGGCGCGCAGGAGCTTTTCTTCCGGGGTGAGCTGGGTTTCGCCCTTGGGCGTGATCTTGCCCACCAGGATGTCGTCCGCCTTGACGTTGGCGCCGATGCGGATGATGCCCGAATCGTCCAGGTTGCGCAGCATCTCCTCGCTCACGTTCGGGATGTCGCGGGTGATCTCTTCGGGTCCCAGCTTGGTGTCGCGGGCCACCACCTCGAACTCCTCGATGTGCACGGAGGTGTAGACGTCCTCCTTGACCACGCGTTCGGAGATGAGGATGGAGTCTTCGAAGTTGTAACCGCACCAGGGCATGAAGGCCACGACCAGGTTCTTGCCAAGGGCGAGCGAGCCCTCGCGGATGCCCGGGCCGTCGGCCAGCACCTGGCCCTTCTTGACCTCCTGCCCGGTGAGCACGCAGGGCTTCTGGCCAAAGCAGGAGTTCTGGTTGGACTTGTGGTACTTGAGCAGCTCGTAGGCGCGGGAACCACCGGTTTCTGGAGCTATTCCGTTGTTATAGTTCACGATAACGCGGTCCGCGTCGGCATAGCTGATGACGCCGTCGGCTTCGGCCAGCAAACAGGCGCCGGAGTCGTGGGCCACGATCTCTTCCATGCCCGTGCCCACCAGGGGCGCGTCGCAGCGCAGAAGAGGCACGGCCTGGCGCATCATGTTGGAACCCATGAGCGCGCGGTTGGCGTCGTCATGCTCCAGGAAGGGAATGAGCGCGGCGGACACGGACACCATCTGGCTGGGCGCGATGTCCATGAGCGTCACTTCCTCGCGGGGGCTCATGAGCACGTCGCCGTACGCGCGGGTGGTGACCAGGGCGTTGATGAAGCGGTTTTCGTCATCCAGCGGTGCGTTGGCCTGGGCGATGACCTGGTCGTTCTCGCGGGAGGCGTCCAGCAGCACGATGTCTTCCGTGACCTGGCTGTCGCGCACCACGCGGTAGGGGGTCTCGATGAAGCCGTAGTCATTGACCCTCGAATAGGTGGTCAAGGACACGATAAGGCCGATGTTCGGACCTTCCGGTGTTTCGATGGGGCAGATGCGTCCGTAGTGCGACACGTGCACGTCGCGGACCTCAAACCCCGCGCGTTCGCGGGTCAGACCGCCGGGTCCCAGGGCCGACAGGCGGCGCTTGTGCGTGACCTCGGACAGGGAGTTGGTCTGGTCCATGAACTGCGACAGCTGCGAGGTGCCGAAGAATTCCTTGAGCACAGCGGCCACGGGCTTGGGGTTGATGAGGTCGTGGGGCATGAGCGTGGCCACTTCCTGCAGGCTCATGCGCTCCTTGATGGCGCGCTCCATGCGCACCAGGCCGATGCGGTACTGGTTTTCCACCAGTTCGCCCACGGGGCGCACGCGGCGGTTGCCCAGGTGGTCGATGTCGTCGGCCGGGCCATGGGAGTCCTTGAGCCGGGTGAGCACGCGGATGGCCTTGAGGATGTCCTCGTCGGTGAGCACGCGGTTTTCGAGCGGCTCTTCCACGCTCAGGCGCTGGTTCAGCTTGTAGCGGCCCACGGGCGAGAGGTCGTAGTAGTCCGAGTTGCGGAACAGGTTCTCGAAGAACGTGGCCGCGATTTCGGGCGTGGGAGGCGAGCTGGGACGCAGGCGGCGGTATATTTCGATCTGCGCGGTTTCCAGGTCCGTGGTCTTGTCCAGCAGCAGGGTGTCGCGGATGGAGGAGGAGACCTCGAGGCCGCGGGTGTGCAGCACGGGGATGCGGGTGATGCCCGCATCGCGGAACTGGGCCACGAGTTCGGGGCTGATCTCGTCGGCCGCTTCGGCAAGCACTTCGCCGGAGGCCTCGTCAATCACGTCGTCGGCCAGGAACAGGCCGCTCAGGGTGGTGTCCTCGATTTCGATGGAGGTCACGCCCTGTTTTTCGAAGAGGCGCCAGGCGCGCTTGGTGATGGGCTTGCCGGCCTTGACGATCACCTCGCCATCCGCGCCCACGATATCCACGAAGGCGTTTTCCTTGCGATAGGTGGTGGCCTGGAGTTCCCAGAACACCTTGTCGCCTTCCAGGCGGAAGAATTCGCGCGAGTAGAAATAGTTGAGGATGTCGGCCTTGGTCATGCCCATGGCCTTGAACAGGATGGTGGCGGGCATCTTGCGGCGGCGGTCGATGCGCACGTAGAGGATGTCCTTGTGGTCGAAGTCGAAGTCGAGCCACGAGCCGCGCATGGGGATGATGCGGCAGGAGTAGAGCACCTTGTGCGAAGAGTGGCTTTTGCCGGAATCATGCTCGAAGATGATGCCGGGCGAGCGCTGCAACTGGTTGACGATGACGCGCTCGGTGCCGTTGATGATGAAGGTGCCCTTGTCGCTCATGAGCGGCACGGTGCCGAAGTAGATGTCCTGTTCCTTGATGTCGCGGATGGTGCGGTTATCGGTTTCCTCGTCCACGTCATAGACCACGAGGCGCACCTTGATGCGGATGGGCGCTTCGTAGGTGAGCCCCTTGGAGATGCACTCGGGCATGTCGTATTTGGGCTCGCCGATCTCGTAGCTGACGTATTCGAGGCTTGCGGTCTTGTTGAAGTCCTCGATGGGGAACACGGAGCGGAACACCGCGTCGAGCCCCGTATCGGTCTGGGCCTGGTTGTCGCCCAGCCTGAGGAACTGGTTGTATGAATCCACCTGGAGGCCGAGCAGGTGGGGCATGGCGAGTGTGTTTTTAATCTTTCCGAAGCGTTTGGTAAGCTGGCCCATAGTTTCCCCTTACAGTGACGTTTTTTTTCATACGACGCGCCCGGCGGTAGGCGGGACCGGGACTGGGCGTCGTTTCCCGGCGCGCTAGGCGCCGAGGGGGAACCCCGCATGGCTGACACGCGGAGCAAAGCACACAAAAAGGCCTTGGTTGATTAAGGATGCTGAATAGGTGGAGGTGCGCATTATAGAGACAAACCGATCCCGAAGGATTGCAGTTAATGAAGCCAATTTAGAAAAATAAGCCAAAAAGAAAAACATATCAAGAGGAATTTTCGTCCTCTTGAAATATATATGCGAGGGGCAGGCGAACCCGCCCCTCGCTTGCATGCCGCAGCGCTGCGCGCTACTTCACTTCGACTTCGGCGCCGGCGTCCTCGAGCTGCTTCTTGGCTTCGGCGGCCTCGTCCTTGGACACGGCTTCCTTGATGGTCTGCGGAGCGCCGTCAACCTTTTCCTTGGCTTCCTTCAGACCCAGGCCGGTCAGGGCGCGCACGACCTTGATGACGCCGATCTTGTTGGCGCCACAGGCCTTGAGCACAACGTCGAACTCGGTCTTCTCTTCCTCGGCCGGACCCGCATCGGCGGCAGCCGGGGCGGCAACCATGGCGGCCATGGGCGCGGCGGCGGAAACGCCGAACTTCTCTTCCAGTTCCTTGATGAAGTCGGCCAGATCCAGAACGGTCATGTTGGCGATGAAGTCAACAACCTGCTCTTTGGTGATATCGCTCATTTTGATTCTCCTTGAATGATAGCTTTGGCTTCGTGTTGGGGGTCAGGGTTAGGCGGCGTCTTCCTTCTGGTCCTTGATGGCGTTCAAGGCGTACAGGAAGTTGCGCAGAATGTTCGCGAAAAGGCCCACGAAGTTCGTGGGGACGGCATTCATCGTGCCCAAAGCCTTGGCGATGAGTTCCGGCTTGCTCGGCAGCTTGGCCAGTGCATCGACGCTTGCCGCGTCCATGAACTTGCCGTCAAGACTGCCATGCTTGAGCGAGAACTTTTTGCTGGTCTTAGCAAAATCCGCCAGGGTCTTGGCCACGACAACCGGGTCGTCGTATCCGAGGGCTATGGCGCAGTTGTTCTTCAGGGTTTCCTTCAGAACGTCATGCTTGCCATCGGTGAATGCGATCCGCGCCAGGGTGTTCTTGACAACATGGAAATCCACGTTGTTTTCGCGCAACTTTACCCTGAGTTGGGTCAATTCTTCCACCGTCATGCCCTGGAAGTCGGTGACGACCGCAATGCCAGCCTTGTCGGCCTTGGCCTTGAGCTGCTCGATGATGACACCTTTATCAGCTCTTTCCATGTGGTCACTCCTTGCGACTTGAGGGTTGTCGGGGAAAGAAGGGAGCCAAAGCCTGTCTCGGCAGGAGATTAAGGGCACAGGCCCGCCTGCTTTCTTCGACTCATTCTTTCCGGCCTGGGTTTCCGAAGAAACCCCCGCATTGCCGGGCAAGCCCGGCGATCAACACTGTATGACAAACGCACGCGCGCCGCTCCAAAAAAACGGCGCGCGAACGGTGTAGGCGTTAGCTTTCCAGGAACTTGCGCACGTCAGTGGGGTCGAGCTTGACGCCCGGGCCCATGGTCGTGGCAACGCTCATGGCCTTGAGGTACGTGCCCTTGGCAGCGGACGGCTTGAGCTTGTTCACGGTTTCGATGAGCGCCTTCAGGTTGTCCAGGATCTTGGCCGGGCCAAAGGACACCTTGCCAAGCGGGGCATGCAGCACGCCCGCCTTGTCAACCTTGAATTCGACCTTGCCGGCCTTGACGTCCTGGATGGCCTTGCCGATCTCAAAGGTCACGGTGCCGGTCTTGGCGTTGGGCATGAGCCCGCGAGGGCCGAGCACGCGGCCGATCTGGCCGACCTTGGCCATCATGTCAGGGGTGGCCACGGCCTTGTCGAAGTCGAGCCAGCCGCCCTTGATCTTTTCGATCAAGTCCTCGGCTCCCACGACATCGGCGCCGGCTTCCTTGGCCTCGGCCTGCTTTTCACCTTGGCAAAAGGCGGCCACGCGCACTTCCTTGCCCAGGCCGTGCGGCAGCGAAACCGCGCCGCGCACCATCTGGTCGGAGTACTTGGGATCCACGCCGAGACACATGGCCACGTCAACGGTTTCGTCGAACTTGGCGAACGCGTTCTTCAGGGCGATGGTAACACCTTCTGCCACTTCATACCGAGTGGTCTTGTCGAAGGCTTCTGCCGCGTTGCGGTACTTTTTTCCATACTTGGGCATGGTAGACTCTTCCTTGTCTCTACTAACCGATTACATCAATGCCCATGCTGCGCGCGGTGCCCATGATGGTGTTCATGGCGGCGTCCATGCTGGCGGCAGAGAGGTCGGGCATTTTCAGTTTGGCGATTTCTTCGACCTGGGCGCGAGTGACCTTGCCCACCTTGTTCCTGTTGGGTTCGCCCGAGCCCTTTTCCAGCTTGGCGGCCTTGATGAGCAGCACCGACGCCGGAGGGGTCTTGGTGATGAAGGAGAAGGAACGATCCGCGAACACCGTGATTTCCACGGGCGTGATCATGCCTTTCTGTTCCATCGTCCGGGCATTGAACGCCTTGCAGAATTCCATGATGTTCAGGCCGTGCTGACCCAGGGCCGGACCGACCGGCGGAGAGGGGTTGGCGGCGCCTGCGGGAATCTGCAGTTTGATCTTCGCAACAATTTTCTTGGCCATTTCAAAAACCTCTAGTCATATGCGCCCGTGGGCGCGTCTTGGACCCGACGTCGGGCCGCTACCCCTTGCTTACCTGGACAAAATCCAGTTCAACCGGGGTCTGGCGTCCAAAGATCGATACCGCGACCTTCAGTTTGCCCTTGTCGTAATTGACTTCTTCCACCACGCCGTTGAATCCGCCAAACGGCCCGTCAATGACCCGGACCTCGTCGCCCCTGTCGAAGTGGAATTTGGGCCGGGGTTGTTCCTGGCGCGCTTCCATCATGCTCAGGATGCGTTCGGCCTCGCTGTCGCGCATGGGAACAGGCCGGTTGCGGCCGCCCACAAAACCGGTCACACGCGGGATGGATTGCACCAGATGCCAGGATCCGTCCGTCATGACCATCTTGATCATGACGTAGCCGGGGTAGAACTTGCGCGTGCTTGTGCGCTTCTCACCCTTCACCAGTTCAATCACCCGCTCCGTGGGAACGACGACTTCCTGGATGGTGCCCTGGTCCTGCCCGGTACGCATCATTTCCCGGATGGTCTGCTCCACCCGTTGCTCGAACCCCGAATAGGTGTGCACAATGTACCACCTGCCACGGGGGCCGGTGGGCTCGGCAGCGGCATCCGGATCAGGCGTGCTTTCCGGCGCGCCTTGCAGCGTGCTTTCCGGCGGGCTCTGTTCTTCGCCTACAGCCTCGGGGCCTTTGGGTGTATCGTCGGTCATTGGTATTCCTCCCGCCGGTTACGACAGGATGAGCTTGACAACCTTGGACAGCCCCAAGTCGACAATGCCCAGAAACAGAGAGAAGACGATCACAAGAACCACCACGGCAATGCCGGTGGTGATGGTTTCCTTGCGCGAGGGCCAGGTGACCTTCTTGAGCTCGACCTTGGATTCCTCAAAGAATTCCTTGAGCTGCCTGGCCTTGTCGCCCATGCCGCCCATGGCCGCTGCGCCCGCTACCGCGTTCGCTCCGTTCTTGTCGGAACCTTTTGCATTCTTCTTGGACATGTGTGCCCCAAAAAAGTGTATGGCAGGCCAGGAGGGATTCGAACCCCCAGCATCCGGTTTTGGAGACCGGCGCTCTAGCCGTTAGAGCTACTGGCCTGCGTAATACGACCCACTCGCTACTTGGATTCCCGATGCAGCGTGTGCTTATGGTCCCACGGGCAGTACTTCATTGCCTCGATACGACCAGTCGTATTTTTTTTGTTCTTGATGGTGGCGTAATTACGCCGCTTGCACTCGGTACAAGCAAGCTGAATCTTGACGCGCATGGCTTACTCCGTAATTTCGGTCACCACGCCCGCGCCAACGGTGCGGCCGCCTTCGCGAATGGCGAAGCGCAGACCAAGCTCCATGGCGATGGGCGCAATGAGTTCCACGTGGAAGGTGGCGTTGTCGCCGGGCATGACCATTTCAACACCCT
>JBFWMG010000033.1:0-40583 GCA_050251715.1 Desulfovibrionaceae bacterium
TTCCCTCACCTCTCTCCTTCCCCCGGACCCCCATCCTCTCTCCTCACTCTTTCCCCAAAAACTGCTGGCTGGGGAGATGGATACGGTTGAGACAGGAGAGTTCCCCAGGCAGACTGCTGACGAAGAAATGGATACGGTTGGGACAGGCAGACTGCTGGCGGGGGGATGGGGACAGTTGGGACAGGTGCGTTCCCCAGACGGGCTGCTGGCGAGGGGAAGGATACGGTGGGGACAAGCACGTTCCCCAGGCGGCTGGCTTGGGAGGCGGATACAGTGGGAACAAGCCCGTTCTCCCGGCGGGCGGCGGGCGGGGGAGACGGATACGGTTGGGACAAGCGCGGTCCCCAGGCGGGAGGCCTCGTTGTCCGGGGACGAGGGCATGGAGGACAATTTTCGTGACGCCGTGAGCCGCAAGGCCTTGAGAAAGAAACCGCTGGGAGAGATGGCGGGTGCCCGGCTCCCGCGGCATGCGCATCCCGTGCACGGCAAAGGGCTCCGGCCGCGCGGCGTCCGGAGCCCTTTTGGTTGGTCCGTCCGGTCCCGGCCTACGCGGGTTGCAGCACGTCCAGCACCGCGCGCGGTTCCATGGCGATGATGGTTTCGCCCAGGGCCAGCTTGTAGGCCGTCCACGTGTCCCGCTCGGCGTCGCTGGCCGTTTTGGCCAAGGCCTTGCGCGCCAGGCCGGTGAAGTCGGCGGGCAGCAGGCCGTGCTTCAGCGTCATGCGGCAGCACGCGTTGCGGTAGTGGATTTCAAAGTAGTAGGAGCCGAAGATCGACTCGGGGCCGAGGCCTATCTTGGGATCCACCATGGCCCGGTGCCGGGTGAAGGCGCGGGTGGCGTATTCCAGGGCGTCCACCACGCCGGGCGGGTTGAAGCCCAGGATGACCCGGATGTCGTCCCGGTGCGGGATCTCGCCGGGTGGGGTCATTATCTCCAGGGCGAGTTGCAGCGCCTTGAAGGCCAGGGCCACGCCGCCGTGGAAGTCCTTGCCGTGATAGTCCTTCATGGCCTGGTAGGTCACGACCACCGGGCCGCCGTCGTCCCGCAGGGTCAGGCTGTGCGTCATGATTGCTCCTTTCCGTTGCATGCGGTGTGCGGGGGCCGCTGTCAGCGCACCGTGGCCACGAGGTCGGCAATGGCGATCTTCTTTTCGATCATGCCGTTGTCCAGCAGGAAGTCCTGGGTTGCTTCCAGATCCTGTGTGTCGCGCGCCGTGATGGCGGGGTTGAAGTCGTACCAGGGCAGCATGCGCTTCACGTCGTCCACGCCCAGCTTGGTTTCAGCGGCCACCAGGGCGCAGGTTTCTTCGGGCTGCTCGCGCATGAAGCGCAGCGCCGCGTCGTGCACGGCCAGGTAGCGCTTGACCAGATCGGGATGCTGGTTCAGGAAATCGCCGCTCACGGCCACGACGATGACGCCTTCCACCAGACCGTCGCCATTGGCGATGACGCGGCCACCGGCGGCCTCCACAGCCGGGACGCCGGGTCCGGCCACCAGCGCCGCCGCCGCGCTGCCGCCCAGCACCGCCGCCTTGGCCTGGGAGCTGGGCATGTTGACGAACTGGATGTCGGAGGGCGCGAGTCCGGCCTTGGCCAGCGCGGCAAAGAGCAGCTGGTTGAGCAGCGAGCCCTTGGCCCCGGCCACGATCTTGCCCTTGAGGTCGGCGACGGTCTTGATGGCCGGGTCGATGGCCATGATGTTGAAGGCCTTGGGCGCGCGGGCGAACACCGCGATGACCTTGAGGTCGATCCCGTTGGCCCTGGCCACGATGGCCGAGGTGCTGCTGAGCACGCTGGCGAACTGCACGGAGCCCGCCGCCAGCGCCTGGGTCTGCTTGGGTCCGGCCGTCAGCTCGGGATGGGTGACCGTTATGCCGTCCGGGCCGAATTCCTTTTCATAGAGTCCTTTTTTGCAGGCCACGATGGCCGGAACGTTGAGGGGGAATTTGACATAGGTGATGCCAATTTCCTTGACCGCCGCCGCATCGGCCGCGTGCACGGGTACTGCCGCGCCCGCGAGCAGGGCGCAAACCACAAGCAGACTCCAACAAAAACGCGCCATCATACTTCCTCCTGGTTGGGTGTTGTGCGGGCGGTGTCCCCCATGACGGCGGACAGAATGCCCTCCCTGACGTTGAAGAACCGCCCGGACAGCGTGGAACGCGGATACGGCAAGGGAACGGGCAGGTCGGCCACTATCGTTCCGGCATCCATCACCAGCACCCGTTGGCCCAGAAAGGCCGCCTCGTCCACATCGTGGGTGACGAAGACGATGGTTTTCGACTGGTGCAGGAAGATGCGTGTCAATTCCAGTTGCAGGTTGCGGCGGGTAAAGGCGTCCAGCGCGCCGAAGGGCTCGTCCATGAGGATGATGTCCGGGTCGGCGCACAGGGTTCTGCCCAGGGCGACCCGTTGCGCCATGCCGCCCGAAATCTGGCTGGGATAGGCATGCCGGAACGCCGTGAGGTGCAGCATCTCCAGGCCGCGCGACACGGCGCGCCGCGCCTGGTCGCGGCCCAGACGCCCCTCCAGCCCAAAGGCCATGTTCTTTTCCACGGTCAGCCACGGCATGAGCCGCGCCTCCTGGAACACCACGCCTATGCGCGCCCCGGTGGGTGCTCCGGACTCGTCCAGAAAGCGCACCGTGCCCCCGCTGGGTTGCTCCAGGCCGCACAAAAGCCGCAGCAGGGTGGTCTTGCCGCATCCGCTGCGGCCCACCACCGTGACCAGGCCGCCGTGCTCCACGCGCGCGGACACGCCGTGAAGCGCCTGGAAGGCGTGGCCGTTCAGGGAATACGCCTTGGACAGGCCGTTGATCTCAATGGCCGGCATGGGTCGCGAACTCCCTTTGCCATGGCAGCACGGCCATGCTCAGCCACCGGAAGGCCAGATCCATGGCGTAGCCCAGCGTGCCGATGGTGAGAATGCCCACGAGCACGATGTCCGTGCGGGCGAACTGCTCGGCCTCGATAATCATGTAGCCGAGCCCGGCGGCCGCGGCCAACAGCTCCGCGCCGATGAGCGCCCGCCAGGAAAATCCCAGGCCCAGGCGCAGGCCGGTGAGGATGGACGGCAGCGACGCGGGCAGGATGATGCGCAGGACAATGGCCATCCGCCCAAGCCCCGCGATTTTGCCCACCTCGATGAGTTTGTTGTCGCAGTGCGCCACGCCGCTGGCCGTGTTGAGGAATATGGGGAAAAAGGTGGCCAGGATGATGACCGCCAGCTTGGAGGTCTCGCCTATGCCGCACCAGAGCACCAACAGCGGGGTCAGGGCCAGGGGCGGGACGTGGCGCAAAAATTCCAGGGGCGGCTCCAGCACGTCCCTGGCGGCGCGCACCAGCCCGACCAGCACGCCCAGGGGAAAGGCGAACGCGGTCGTTATCAGGAACCCCACCAGCACCCGGCCCATGCTGGTGGCGATGTGCGGCAGCAGCACCCCGTCGCGGAGCAGGGCCATGGCCGTCTCCACCACCCGCCACGGCGGGGGAAGAAAAAAGTCGTTGAGCAGGCCCAGTCCGGAGCACACGCTCCAGGCCAGCAGGATGGCCAGCGGCACGGAAAGGGCTTTGAGCATGGACATGCCGGTATGAGCGGGTCCGCCGGATTGTGTGGGTGTGTGAACCATAGGGCGGCGAACCATACTCCGATAAGGTAGTATAGGTCAAATAAATATGAAACATAGATAGCGTCTATTAAGTATGGCGTCTTCCATTATGTTTACGAATGGGCCAGGGGGGGGAGGCAGGGTGCCGTGTTGCGCGGGCGGCAGGGGGGGGCGTGTCGCCGTCCGTCGCATGTGGTTTTTTTTAACATATATCCCGCACGGTGCGGCTGGGGGGTATCGTGCCGTAACATGCTGGCGTATCTGCCTGTTTTTGGGGTCGCCCGGGCAGGGGGCGGAACGGGCCGCCACGGCGGGATGTGGACAGCGGGGGCGCTTTTTCCTAGCATTATGTGCGACAAAAGACGGAGGGATAGGCCCGCCCATGCGCACACGTCACCAAGGCGAGGCGAGCATGAAGACAGTTCTGGTCATCGACGACGAAAAACCCACCCTTTCCATGTTCAGCCTGTTGCTGGAGGGAATGGGCTATACGGTGTTTACCGCCGACAGCGGCCAGAGCGGGCTTGAGGCCTTTGCGCGCATCCGCCCGGCCATTGTCTTTACCGATATCAAGATGCCCGACCTGGACGGCCTGGACGTGCTGGCCCGCATCAAGGCCATGGACGCCCAGGCGGAGGTCATCGTGGTGACCGGCCACGGCGACGTGGAGTTGGCGCTCAATTCCCTGAGCCTGGACGCGGCGGACTTCATCGACAAGCCGATCCGTTCCCCGGCCCTGGCCAGAGCCCTGGCCAGGGCCGAGGAGCGGCTCGCCGCGCGGGGCCGGGGGCGGGAGCGGGTCGAGGTGGCCAACCTGCCCGAGGCGACCGTCATCGGGATCGGGGGCAGGCTTTCCTCCGCGTCGGAGGCGGCCATGGAACAGGCCGGGGCGCAGGCCGTGGAGCGCGGCCTTCCGGTCGTGGTCTCGCTGGATGCGTCCGCGCCCGTCACCGGGGCCGGCGTGGCCCTGCTCACGCTGCTCAAGGGGCAGTGCGCGGAGGCCGGGACGGCGTTTGCCGTGGCGTGCGGCGGCACGGACCAGCGGGACATGCTTTCCGGGTCCGGGGTGTTCGGCCCCACGGACATCCATGACAACGAGAAGGCCGCCCTGGCGGCGGTAGTGGCCGGCAGCCGAAGCCCGGCGCGAACCATTTGAGGAGGTCGATCATGCGGCGAGCAATCATCCTGGCGGCGCTGTTTTCACTGATGGCCGCATGCGCGGCAGGCGCGGCCTGGGCCGAACCGGTCGCGGGCAGCGGCACGGTGCCGTCCGGACTCGCGCTCTCGGCGCCCCTTGGCCCGGACGACGCAGGGTATCTGGGGATCGGCCCGGACGCCTCGTTCACGCTCTCCGACGTCAAGGCGCCGTACCTCATCGTGGAGGTCTTGGGCCTCTATTGCCCCCTGTGCCACACCCAGGCGCCGCTCTTCGACAAGTTCTTCACCCGCCTTACGACCGATCCGGCCATGTCTTCCAAGGTCAAGATGCTCGGCATGGCCGCCGGAGCCACCAAGGAGGAGATGGCCTACCTTTTGGAGTCGGGCGTCTACAAATACCCCATTGCCTGGGATCCGGATTATGTTGCGCACAAGGCTCTTGGTGAGCCCAAGACGCCCTATACCATGCTTCTGGACGCCAACGGCAAGGTGCTCTACGACCATCTTGGCGTCATCGAGGACGTCAACGCCTTTTACGGCGAGATCGCCAAGCTGGTCCGCTAGGACTTTGGGGAGACACGGCCCATGCACCCGGCCAACGCCAACGCCCAGGGAGCGAGACGGCTCTTCGAGCTCACCGTGCTGCACGAGGCGTCGCGCGAGCTTGCCGGGCTGTCCACGCCGGACCAGATCGCCCGGTCCTTCCTGCTGAACGTCATGGGCGCCATGGGGGCCGGATCGGGCTTCATCGCGCTCTTCGGCGCCGAGCCGGGCGAGGGGGATTTCGTCCACCACCGGGGGCTTGGGTCGGCCCAGGCCGAGCGGCTTGCGGCAAACCTGTCCGCCATCAAACGTGACTGGTTCGCCAACACGGCGCCGCAGGCGCCGCCAGAGCCGCCGCACATCCTCTCCACAAGGGCCATGGGCCAGGCCAACGTCTTCCCCGCCGACACCAGGATTTTCGTCCGCTGGACCCAGGACGCGGGCCGGGGCGGGCTTCTGGGCATCGGCCCCTGCCCGGCCCCGCTTTGCGCGCCGGACCCCGGCGAGCGGGGACGGGACGAGGAGGACCGCACGTTTCTGCTCAACCTCATGGCCTGCCTCCAGGCGGCGCTCTCGCGGGCGTGGCTTACCGGGCGCCTGGCCGGGATGAGCCGGGATCTGTCCATCAGGAACGCCGACCTGGACCGCCGCGTCTTCCAGCAGGACAGCCTCATCCAGGCGCTCTCCGAGATGAGCGGCCTGACGAGCCCCCAGCCCCTCATGGAGAGTTTTCTGCTCTTTCTCATGGGCGCCGCCGGAGCCTCGGAGGGCTACGCCCTGCTTCTGGACAAGGGCGGGGAGAGGAGCATGGCGGTCTTCAGGGGCATCGACCCGGCCCAGACCGCCGCCCTGGATCCGAACAAGCTGCGCCAGGTGGTCATCCGGGGCATGTTTTCCGGCGGCGGCGCACGGACCGGAAGGCTGGACGACGAGGCCGAGCTGGCCGCGTGCGGGCTGCCCGCCGGATATCCGGGGGTGTGGTTCGTCACCCAGGACAACGCCTACGGCTTTGCGGGCCTGCGCGGCCAGGAGGGCGGTTTGGCCTTGGACGACGCGCAACGGGAGACGGTTTTGGGCGTGGCCGGGGCGTTTCTGGCCTGCCTGAGCAACGTGCTGTTGCTCGAGGCGCTTCGGCTCAGGAACGCCGAGCTGGAAGCCACCCTGGAGCAGGTCACCAGTTTCCGCATCCGGGTGGACGGACTGGAAAAGGCCAAGGCGCGCATCAAGGAGATGGTGGCCAGCGAGATGGGCCGCGTGTCCAGGGCATCCTGGGCGGATTTCGCCACCCTCCTGTTCGTGTCGGCCGCAGTGGGTCTTTTGTTCAATCTGGCCAGCCCCGCCGGGGTGTCCCTGATCCCCGCGCACTGGTCGCGCCCGGCCACGCCGCAGATCGCCGTGCGCGACGCGGCCGCGCGGGTTCAGGACGGTGCGGCGGTCATCGTGGACGCCAGGCCGCCGGAGCGGTTCAAGCAGGAGCACATTGCAGGGGCCATCAACCTCACGCCCCCGCTGTTCGACTTCATGTACGGCATGCGCCTGGCCCGGCTGCCCAAGGAAAAGCCGGTGCTGGTCTACGGCAGGACCATAAGCAAGCTCTACGACGAGGAGGTGGCCGATCTCCTGGTCAAGCGCGGCCACACCGCCGTCACCATCGTCACGGGCGGCCTTTCGGCCTGGAAAAAACAGGGACTACCGGTGCGGCAATGATCCTTCCCAAGAAACTCACAGCCTGGCTGACGCATCCGTGGCTGGCCCTGGCCTTCCGTGTCTATCTGGGCGGGCTCTTCATCTACGCGAGCGTCTACAAGATCAACTACCCGGCCGAGTTCGCGGACTCCATCGCCAGCTACGAGTTGGTTCCCTACTGGATCGTGGGGGTGATGGCCGTGGTGATGCCATGGCTCGAGCTCATCAGCGGGGTGATGCTGGTGGCCGGGATCAGGCCCAAGGCGGCCACGCTGGTCATCATGGGGCTCATGACCATGTTCACCCTGTCCATCGTCATCACGCTCATCCGGGGCGTGCCCATCGGCTGCGGCTGCTTCCATTCCCTGGAGGATCCCATAAGCCTGAAAACCCTGGTGCGCGACACCATTTGGCTGGCCATGACCGTCCACATCTACCGCTACGACAGCAAATTGCACCTGGAGCACCTGTTCCTGGTGAAGGTGAGGGATCTGTGATGCGTGTGTTCATCCTGCGCGCGGCCCTGGCCGCCGTTCTGGCCACCATTCTGGCCGCCACTCTGGTTGGCTGCGGCGGTTCGCCCGGCGTGGAGGGGAAGTATACGGCCCATGGCGCATCGGGCAAGACCGTGTCGCTCACGCTCAAGCCGGATGCGTCCGGCGAATGGGAAACCGCCACGGATGCCGTGTCCCTGCGCTGGGAGGCTTCGGACGGCAAGGTCTGGCTGCACTCGAAAAACGGGGGGGTGATCCAGGCCGAGATCAGGGACGGCACCCTGGCGGTGACCCTGCCCGGCGAAGGCGATCTCATTTTCAGGCGGCCAGGGGCCAAGCCGTAGGAGGGGCCAAGGGGCCGCCAAGCCCCGGGGGAAGGGGAGAGAGAAGGGAAAACCCCTTCCCCCGGACCCCCATCCCCTCTCTCAACCCTTTCCCCAAAAACTGCTGGTTGGGGAGGTGGCGCGGTCAGGCCTCGACCCTGTTGCGACCGCCCTGCTTGGCCCGGTACAGAGCCTGGTCCGCACGCTTGATGATCTCCTCGAGAGGCATGTCCCGCGCATATTCCGCAACGCCGAAGCTGAGGGTTATCCGGCTGCCGTCCTTCATGAATTCCGGTTTCTGGCAGGCGACGATGGCGCGCAGCCTGTCCGCAGCCTGCACGGCCTGCCGCTGCTGCAATTGGGTCGCCACGATCAAGAATTCCTCGCCACCCCAGCGGCCCAGCCTGTCCGTTTCCCGCATATTCGCAGCGATCAGCTCCACCGCATGCATAATGGCCCTGTCGCCTATGTCGTGCCCGTATTCGTCGTTGATATTCTTGAACTTGTCGATATCGCACAGGATGATGCTGAAGGGTTGCCGGTAGCGCTTGAACTGCTCCATTTCGTGGCGGAGGATTTCCTCGATGCGGCGCCGGTTGTATATCCCCGTCAGGTGGTCCCTGGTGGCGAGCCGTTCCATCTTGTGCAGCAGCCTGCCTTGCTCAAGGGCATGCCGCTCTGCCTCGTGGAACAGCTTTCGATTAATCATCAGTTGCAGGGAATACATGAGCAGTATTGTCAGCAGCATCGTGAAGACGTTGATGCATGCGTCGAAGGACGGTGTTTGGAAGTAGTGCGGCACGCTTGCCCCTGTATAGGCATGGTATGCCCTGAACGCATACAACATGGCGAACAGCAGGAATGTGATGCCTGTATGCCGAAAATAGGCGCGGTGGGCTTTGTCGGCGGCCAGCAGGCCCATGGAGGCTATATGGGCGAAGACGGGAATGAGCATCGCAGCAAAGATGATGGTGCGCATGCGGATGTCTGGCTGCTGGAATGTGTAATAGGCATAGAGCGAGGCAAAGACGGCGACGTATGCGTAGTACGGCTTTCGGGAAAATGCGATGTGCAGGAATTTTCCCGTGCCAAAGGCAAAGGCGGCCACGCCGGAAAACATGAGCATGTTGGCGCAGACAACGGAGAGCAGGGCCGGGAGGGCCGGGCGCGCCACGGCAAGGCTCATGCCCACGGACTGGAAGATGAAATTGGTGAGAAAGAGCGTGACCCCGGCAAAGCGCCCCTTGCTGTGCCGCCACGTGAGCGCCAGAAGATAGGTGCATATGTAGTTGACGAGGACGTAGATGATGATGACCGTTTTCATGTCAAAACTGGGCAATGTCACATCTCCTTGCGGTCACATTCCCCAATGGGTTTGGGATGAGGACGTGCGGCGCGGATGGTAAAAAACACAGCCCTGATCCGGCATGGAACCAGGGCCGCGTGATTGCAGTGGCGTACGTAAGCGGGACGGAACCGCTCATTCCATCATTGCGGGCGCGGTGGCAAGAGAAAAAATGGCTGTCGGAAGGGCGGGGACATCGCGTGGCCGGTGTGAAAGGATGGGAACCGCCGGCCTCCTGGCCCCTATGCCAGGCAGTCCCATCGTTCCCAATGGACTTCATTGTGGGATTGCCGTGGTGCGTCACGCCGCCTCTCAAAAGCCTTTCGGTGGGTTCACGCCATCGGCATGTTCATAAAGACCGGAGGGTCGCCTTTTTTAACTTCTGGAATAGATCCAATCTCTTGCCTCGCCCATGGAGGGAAATATCTGGACCTCCCAGCACGAGGCCTTCATGGCGGATTGGTACATCTCGGCGATCGATATGGCTTCCTCTTCAGCGGCAACGACAGCGACAACAAGGCGGGGATTGGTGAAGGACGCGACTTCGTCCAGGGCTGCGGATTCGTCCAAGGCATCGCTGGTCACAGCGAACCGCTCGACATGCAATAAGTCGACAATCTGGTAGCGCAACCCATCAAATCGAGAATCGCCGTAGATATCCAGGTTCGCCTGCCGGGTCTCCACGCCTGTGAGCACCCCATGAAACGTCCAGACGACCCCGTTCGGCTCCCATGCAATGTCATAGGGCACAATTTCTCCCCGTGCTTCTTAATGCACTCATATTGTTAAGTGGTCCGTGCAGGAACAACACGCAGGATCATCCGGATCAAACGATCCCTGCCGAGCGCATGTGCCACCGCCACCAAGCCTTGCACGTGCTGTGTCACATGCGTTTCGTACAGCATGATTAAATGAAGACGACGAAGTCTTCAAGGTGTCGGCCGGGGAAATGGGGGAGGCGTGCGTTTCTGTCCTGCGCCGTCATAACCCCCAAAGAGAAAGGGGCTCGAAGGTAAACTTCAAGCCCCTTGTCTCTTTGGGGAAAATCTCTGGTCGGGATGAAAGGATTTGAACCTTCGGCCCCCTGCTCGCCATTCAGATAAGTCGCTCTTAGCAGGCTAAAGTTATAATATTAATCTGTGTGGTCCCCTCGCTAAGGTCGGCCACTCGAAAGCGTATGTAGTGCGGGAAGGTCGTGCGTTAGTGGCCTTGTCCCTCAGACGTGACAAGACAATCTTCGGCGGTCTGGCCCCACTATTTCAGATAATTGGCACAGTCTAATGGCGTGCGAAGCATGGGTTCCAACGTCGGGCCATAATTGCCATTTCAGGAGACGTTGCTACGTATATTGAAATAGTTATATCTGGTGTATCGTAGCCAAGAAATGCTTGGATATGTTGCATATGTGTTGAAGGGATTGGTATACCGGGAGGTTCACCAAATCTCCGTACTGAGTTATGCAGAGATGGCAGTTTTGAAACTTACAAATCCGGTGAAGTACGAGGTTAATTATCAAACGGATATTTCCCCTCTTGAGGGCTTGATATTATAAGTTTTGAATGCAATGTGCATTCGATAACTCATGGAGGTTAAAGAATGGACCAGTGGCCTTATGCGAAAAGAATAATGCATCTGATAGGTGGATTACGCGCGGTCAATGAGGCAGGCGAGCGGCGTCTGTATGTTTTACCGCAGGCCAAAGAAGGTATCTTTGAAGTGACTCTTGAAAGCTATTCTGCTTTATATAAGGTTGTCTCGCAACTTGGGTTAACTGGGGTCGGGGTGGAGTTTATTAAGCATGTTAGAGAAGTAGAAGGGGCGATGCCACCAGAATGGAGGCCGTGGTTCTCTGACAGGAGCTGGCTTGTCTGGGAAAACAAACAAGCCTGGGCAGAAATTTCAAATTCTGCACACCAGAAGAAACAATTCAAATGTGCAGACATTGCGCGCCGCATAAGATCTGAAATTGACACATGCCAACATCATCTTCTTCGGCTGTCAAAAGCTTACAATCAATGCCTAGCTGCAAAAATAAATTCCAATGAATTTAGGGCTAATCAGCCTTTTGATGATCTATTTTCCCAAGATATTTTTGACTTTATTCATTCGTTTCTTTCTTCTATGGGAACACTTCGTGATTATCTCGCTGAATACATAGCTGAATTTATCATTGCAAAAGTTCCCTCCAAGGTCAGACAAAAAAAGAAAATGGCTGCCCTGGCAGATGAACTTAAAGAACTAACCCATTCAGGAAAACCTCTTCGAGAGTATCTATTAGAGATTACCTCAAGGGAATTGCCATACGGTTGGCTTGCGGTATTAAATGAATATCGGAATATCATTATCCACCAAAGCCCAATCACCGACATGCATAAACGGAGATACCTTTGGCAGCAAACGATTGTTGTCAATGGGGCGACCTTGCCAATCATTTTGTTTCCAATCCCAGAAGATCCAATCTCAATATCCAAGAAGCGTAGACAGAAAGATTTTTATGATTCCCCAGGCAACACCCTGTGGGCAACCTTTGATACAGAAATGAATCCACGCGAGCCGGATGCGTTGCTATACTGTCACCAGAGCCTGGGGAATATGATGGACCTAGCAAAAAAGGTCATCGATTTATCCCCCTGTAAGCCTGAACCCATCGTTATTACGCCGATTGGAGAGGTAGTGCTCCGTTCTAGCTAAGTTAAAAAACACAATGCCTTACTCCATCTCCATTTTTGTTGGTTCCCCTCTGTGGGCGGGAGATAGGACAGGGGGGCCTTTATCGCCGGAATCGTTGCCGAGGGGAAAACGCCCCACCGATCTCGGGCTGGGCATTGCCCTAAAGACTCGGTGTCGTCGCGCCGGGAACCCTACTCGAGCATCTTCCCCCACGCCCCCCCAGCGCCTTGACGGCCCGCAAAAAAGACGCTATTTTTGATGCTCAATAAAACATTAAAAATAGCGAGAGAACAATGCAGGACATTTACGCAAACAAGACCGTGAGCGTCACCGAGTTGAAACGTAACCTGGCCTCTGTCCTGAGCCAAGCCGGGGACGATCCCGTGGCCGTGCTCAATCACAACAAGCCGGAAGCCTATCTGCTTTCCGCAGCCCTGTATGAGCGCCTGCTTGAGCGGCTGGAAGACCTGGAAGACGCAAAGGTTGTGCGTGAACGCGCTGAGGGTCCATTCATGGAAGTGAGTCTCGATGAATTATAAGCTGCGTTTCCACGAGATGGCCCTGAAGGAGTGGAAGAAACTGGATTCGACCCTGCGGGACCAGTTCAAGAAGAAGCTTGCCGAACGCCTGGAAAATCCCCGCGTTCCCTCGGCTGCGCTGTCGGGAATGGCGGATTGCTACAAGGTCAAGCTCCGCAAGGCCGGGTACAGGCTCATCTACAGGGTGGACGAGGGCATTTTGTTCGTGACCGTGATCGCGGTCGGAAAAAGGGAACGGCTCGGCGCGTACCGCTCGGCAAAGGAAAGGACGTAGCCGGGGAAAGGAGTTTGTAGTGCATTTCTGTAGTGCAATGGGTCATAACCCCCAAAGAGAAAGGGGCTCGAAGGTAAACTTCAAGCCCCTTGTCTCTTTGGGGAAAATCTCTGGTCGGGATGAAAGGATTTGAACCTTCGGCCCCCTGAACCCCATTCAGGTGCGCTCCCAGACTGCGCTACATCCCGACGCGAAGGAAGGAAGACCTAAACCGTTCGTTGCCGCTTGTCAACATTTCAGGGGTTTTTTTTCCAAGAAAGTGGCAAGGGCTTTTGCAAGCGGGAGAGAGGCGGCCAAGACTGGGCATGGGCTGCGGCGCAACGGGCCGCAAACCATGAAAAACGCCCCCAAGGCCGGAACCAGGAGGGCGTGTTGTGCCGTGGCGGCAGGCTAGAGCGTCTTGACTTTGAAAAAGATCGGATGCTCCTATGCATTTTGTTGAAATAATGTTTCATTATTTCAAATCTTCGCATTGTTTCAATGCTAAAATGCGCTAGTCGGTGACGATCATGACGCTGGTGGCCTTGACCATGGCCTTGACCACGGAACCGACCTTGAGTCCCATGTTCTCGGCGGATTCCTTGGTGATGACGGACACGATTTCAACGCCGGAACCGGCATCGACAGTGATCTCCGCATTTACCAAGCCGATGTTGACCTTTTTGACTGTGCCGGGAATGAGATTGCGTGCGCTTACTTTCATCTTAACTCTCCATTTTCGGTATATAAAGCGTTTCTATGTATGCCCATAGTATACACTGATGAGGTGGTATTGCAATGATGGTCCCGTGTGCGACATAATTGTATTGTCACGAATATATTCTAGTTCGTGACAGCGCGGGTGCGCCATGTGGCATTATGTTGGCCCGCTCCGCACATGATTCTCCATTGCGTTGCGCATATGCGGCGGGAGCCAGGGGCCGCTGTGGAAGGAGGGGCATGGCGTGGGCACGTTGGGCCGCGCGTGGCCGCCGTTTCGGCCACGGGCCGTATCCGCACGTCGTCGCGGCCTTGATTTGGCGGCCCGCTACGGGTATGCCAGCCTCGCACGGGGCGCGCGCCCCGCAATGACGACCTCACAAGGATTGCCGCATGAGCGAAACTCGATACATTATTGGCGTGGATACCGGAGGCACCTACACGGACGCCGTGCTGCTGGACACCGCGACCGGACGCGTGCTGGGCTCGGCCAAGCGCCCCACCACCCACCACGATCTGTCCGTGGGCATCTCCCAGGCCTTGCAGGCCGTGATCGAAGCCACGACCGTGGCGCCCGCCGATGTGGGCACGGTCGCCGTGTCCACCACGCTGGCCACCAATACCGTGGTGGAGGGGCGCGGCGCGCGCGTGGGGCTCATCATGATCGGCCACGACAAGCCCATGACCGACCTGCCCATTGTGGACTGCTGGCATGTGGAGGGCGGACACACCATCATGGGCGAGGAGTTCAAGCCCCTGGACGTGGGGTCGCTGCTCAACGGCATCCAGGGGTTCAAGGGCCATGTGGACGCCTATGCCGTGTCCAGCCTCATGAGCTTCGTCAATCCCGCGCACGAGCTGGTGGCGGCCAAGGCCATCGAGCTGACCGACCCGCGCCCCGTGTTCTGCTCGCACCAGGCCAGCAGCCGCGCGGGCGTCAAGGAGCGGGCCGCGACCGCCGCGCTCAACGCCCGGCTCATGCCCGTGATGCGCGATTTTCTGGACAGCGTGCGCGCCTCGCTGGCGGCGCTTGGTTTCAGCGGCCAGGTGGCCGTGGTGGGCGGCGACGCCACTGCCACGGACATCGGCGGGGCAGTGGAAAAGGCCGCCGCCACAGTGGCCAGCGGTCCGGCTGCCACGGCCTGCTTTGGCGCGGTGACCGCGCTGCACAGGAACGCCATTGTGGTGGACGTGGGCGGCACCACCACGGACGTGACCCTCATCATGGACGGCAGGCCCACCATCAAGGAGTCGGGCAACGTGATCGGCGACTGGGAAACCCATGTGCGCGCCGTTGAGATGTTCACCGTGGGCGTGGGCGGCGACAGCCACGTGCGCCTGTCCGGCCAGCGCCTGGTGGTCGGGCCGTCCCGGGTGCAGCCCTTGTGCCTGGCTCCCGACGCGCCGCCGCCCAGCGCGTGGCTCGGCGGCGGTGTGGACGCCAAGTGCATTGTGCCCAGTCCCGCGTTGACCCCCGAGCAGGCCGCCGCGGACCCCATGCTCGCCTTTCTGGTGGCCAACGGCCCCACCCCGCCCAGCCGCCTCAAGGAGCATCTGGTCATGCCCGACGTGACGCTGGAGATGCGCCTGGCCGACGCCATACGCCGCCAACAGATTTCCGTGGCCGGATTTACCCCCACCGACGCCCTGCACGCCCTGGGCGCTCTGCATTTCGGCGACCAGGACATCGCCCAGCGCGCGGCCCGCGTGCTGGCCGACGCCATGGGCCTGGCCGTGGACGCGTTCTGCGAGAAGGTGCTGGACGCCGCCCGCGACATCATCGAGAAGGCCATCCTGCGGCAGGTGTTGTACTGCGAGCTGGGGCATTCGCTGGGCGGCATCCTGGACAGCATGCATACGTTCCGCCATCTCAAGGTGCGCATCACCACGGCCCTGCCCATCATCGGCATCGGCGCGGCGTCGCGCCACCTGCTGCCCCAGGTCGCCGAACGGCTGGACACCACCATCGTCTTTCCCGAGTACTATGCCGTGGGCAACGCCGTGGGCGCGGCCCACATCGCGGCGGGCGCGTTGGCGTAATACAAAAAAAACGGGCGGGGTTGCCCCCGCCCGCCGGTTTGCTTGCGGCGCGGACACATGTCCGCGCCGCGTTCATTGCCGGGTTGCGTTTCAGCCTTCCTTGTCCGCAGTCTTGGCGGCCACTGCCGCCGGTCCTGTGGGCATGAAGCGGATGGCGCTGCGTGTGCCAAGCTCCGCCTCGCCGCTGACCTCGATCTCCGAATACCAGATCATGTTGGTCTCGATGCCCGAACGGTCAATGAACTTCGCGATGTCGCCCAGCGGTTTGTAGTGGCGTTCCAGCCACGGGCCGCCAACGATCATGAAGCTCCATATGGCTCCCAGGGCGGCGATCAGTTTGATCCATCCCACCAGGAGGTTTTTCCGGGTCGAAACCTGTGCGTCTTGCATATGCAGCTCCTAGATGGACGCCGTGATTTCCGGGAACACCTTGTAGAACATGATGTAGGCCATGGTCAGCGTCAGCACCAGGTTGAAGGACTGGCCGCACACGTACAGGATGAGCGGCTTGCCGCCCTTGAAGTAGTGCGCCAGCTCACGGAAGTTGGTGGCCAGGCCGATGCTGGTGAAGGCCAGGCAGAAGGCCCAGCCGCGCACGATGCGGGTCAGGCCGCGCAGCACGCCGTGGTCGAGCACCGCATTGCCCACGTCCGCGCCAAAGGATCCGTAGATGAACGAGAAGATGACCGACGCGGCCAGGAAGCCGAGCACGAACTTGGGGAAGCGGTGCCAGATTTCCCACGCGCTCACGGTCTGGCCGGGCACGCAGTCCACTTTGTAGCACCAGTACACCGCCACGCCAAAGGCCGTGACGCCGATGAGCACGTTCTGGATCATCTTGATGGTGGCGGCCACATAGAGCGCCTGTTCGGACAGGAACGCGCCCGCCGCGGCCACCGCGCCGGTGGAGTCGATGGTGCCGCCCATCCACGCGCCGCCCAGGATGTGGGGCATGCCCACGGCCTTGATGACCAGCGGCATGACCACCATCATGATGGCGGTGAACACCAGGGACAGGCCCACGGACAGGGTGAGTTCTTCCTTCTTGGCCCGGCAGGCCGCCGCCGTGGCGATGGCCGCGGACACGCCGCACACGCTCATGTCAGCCGAAATGGTGATGTTGAGCGTCTTGGACTCCATCTTGAGCACCTTCTGGCCAAAGATGAAGGTGGAGATGAGCACGATGGGCGTGACCACCCAGGCCACGAAGATGCCGGGGATGCCGATGGCCACGATCTTGTTGAACAGCACTTCCGCGCCCAGCAGCACCAGGCCGGTCTTGATGTAGTACTCGGTCTGCACCGCCGGCATGACCCACTTGGGCGTGCCCACGGTGTTGGAGATGATGAGGCCGAAGAGGATGGCCCAGGCCGCGTAGTCGATGCCGTAGTGTTTCATGGTCGCCTGGGTGGAGCCCAGATAGGCAAGCGTGGCGATCACGAACACGAAGACGAAGCCGATGAGGAACTTGGGCACGGAATGGCCCATGAAGGCCATGCCGATGGCGAAGAAGAGCCCCAGGGCGATACACAGCATGACGAGATAGCCCACCTGGTTGTAGCCATGGCCCGTGGTCTTCTTCTTGGCGTCGGACGCCTTTTTGTGCGCGCCGCGCCAGTCGCCGATGGCGGCCTTGGCGGCCAGGTTCAACTCCTCGCTCTTGAAGCCCGCACCCTCGGCAGCGGCCTGTGCAGCCTTTGCGCTGGCCAGGGCGGCTTCCTCGGCGGCCTTTGCCGCATCGTACTTGGGCATGGCCTTGGCGTTCTTGGCCTCGGCGGCTTCCTTGGAGAAGACGAAGCCGTCAATGGGGTTGGTGGACCAGCCGTGCGGCTTGCCCAGGAATTTGGCGATGGATTTGGCAAAGGGTTCGCTGGTGGTTTTGACCTTGCCCTTCTTGTCCTGGGCCTTGTAGAATTCAATGGTCTTGAAGGGCGCGCGTTGCGCCTCGGCGGCCATGATGGCGTTGGTTTCGGCGAAGATCTTCTCCATGTCCGCCGGGGCTCTTGGGATGAAGATGATCATGCCGATGATGAGCAGGCCAAAGCCGAGCCAGATGGCCCAGTAGTCTTCCTTTGTCCACAGGTCGGACAGCGTGCTTTTCCCCTTGTCCACCACGATGTCGTGTTTCTGTTCCTCTGCCATGCAATGCCTCCTTGTCCCGGTGGGTTGAACAAAACTATCCGTTGGGCCATGTGCGCGTCCGCCTCCCGATGTATTCCTTTCGCGCTACGGGGGCAGTGCGGTCTCAATGGTCTCAAGCAAGCGGCATGCCGGGGAGGTGCCGTATTCAACTGTGTGATTTATTGTGCAATATACGGTAAAAAGAGCGGGGTGATGCTAACTCGCGTTAGCAGGGTGGCAACTTTGGGAGGCATGGGCCGGGCCTGCGGGGGCAACCTGGACAACCCAAAGGATGTGGCGCGCGGGCAAGGGACGGCGGCGCGCCACAAGGCGGAAGACATGCCGATCCGGGCGGCGCGGCGGGAATGGCGGCGTGAGGCGGGTGAGGCGGCGCAGGGGGCGTCAGCGGCGGAATTCCTCCGCGTCAATGCCGAAACGCTTGAGGATCTTTTGCAGAGAGACCCGCTCCAGGCCGCTGATGCGCGCCGCCTCGCTCACGTTGCCGTGCGTCTGGGCGAGCAGGGTGTGCGCATAGGTGCGGGTGAACGCCTCCACCACCTTGTTCTTGGCCTGCTTGTACGGCGACAACGCCGTGGGGTCGGCGCCGGGCGCGCCAAGCCCCTCCACAAAGCGCAAGAGGTTCAGGTCGATGCGATCGCGCGTGCAAAACACCAGGAGCTTGCGCACCAGGTTCTGCAATTCACGCACATTGCCCGGCCAGCGCCGCGCCGCCAGATAGGCCAGCGCGTCGGGCGCGAACTCGCGCGCCGCGCCCTGCCCGCACGCCTCGTTCAGGAAATGGCGGACGAGCAGCGGGACATCCTCCTGCCGCTCGTGCAGGGGCGGCAGATGCACGCTGAGCACGTTGAGGCGGTAGAAGAGATCCTCGCGGAACAGGCCGTCGCGCAGCATGGCCTCCAGGTCGCGGTTGGTGGAGGCGAGCACGCGCACGTCCACCTTGACGGATTGGCTGGAACCCACGGGCCGCACCTCCCGCTCCTGCAACACGCGCAGCAGCTTGGCCTGGATGTCCCGGGGCAGGTCGCCTATTTCGTCCAGCAGCAGCGTGCCCTGGTGGGCGGCGGGAAAGAGTCCCTTGTGGTGGCGGTCCGCGCCCGTGAACGCGCCCTTCACATGGCCGAAGAGTTCGCTCTCCATGAGTTCCGTGGGAATGGCGGAACAGTTGATGGATACCAGGGGCTTGGCCGCCCGGTTGCTTTGGCGGTGGATGGCGCGGGCGGCAAGCTCCTTGCCCGTGCCCGATTCGCCCCGGATGAGCACGGTGTAGTCCGAGGCGGCCACGGCGGCCAACTGCTCGGTGAGCCGCCGCATGGGCTGGGATTCGCCGATGAGCACGTCGGCCAGGTCGTGGCGCGCCACCCGCGAGCGCAGGCGCTGGTTCTCGCCCAGCAAACGGTTGCGTTCCAGCCCCTTGTCCACCACGCGGAACAGGGTTTCCGGCTCCACGGGCTTGGTGATGAAGTCGTAGGCGCCGCTTTTGAGCGCCTGCACGGCGGTTTCAATGGTGCCGTAGGCGGTGTGCAGCACCACCGACATGTCCGGCTCCAGGGTCAGCGCCTGGCCGAGCAGTTCCATGCCGTCCACGCCCGGCATGCGCAGGTCGGTAATCATGAGCGCCACCTGCGTGGTGCGCAGGGTTTCCAGGGCGTGCGCGGCGTCGGCACTGACCAGCACGTCGGCCTCGGGGTACTGGGACCGCACCAGCCGTTGCAGGCCGCGGGCGATATCGGGCTCATCGTCAACGATCAGTATGGTCTGGGCAACGCTCATGCGCCATGTCTCTCCGTGGGGCGGTGGGCTGCGCCGTGGATGGGCAGGGAAAGGGTGAACACCGCGCCCTTCTTGTTTTCCACCTGTATCCGGCCTCCCATGTCCCGCACAAGCCCAAAGACCACGGCCAGCCCCAGGCCCGAGCCCTTGCCCACTTCCTTGGTGCTGAAAAAGGGATCGAAGATGCGGCCCATGTCCGTGTCCGGCACGCCGGGGCCGTTGTCCGCCACCTTGAGCAGGATTTCGTCGCCTCCCAGGACGTGCAGCGCGGAGACCGAGACCACGCCTTGCTCCGGCGGCACGGCATCCAGGGCGTTGAGCAGCAGGTTGGTGAGGATCTGCTCCAGGGCCGAGGCGTCGGTCGCGACCAGGGGCAGGTCGTGCGCCACCGAGGTTTCGATGCGCACCTTGCGCGTCTCGGCCTGCACGGAAAAGACCCGCAGCACCGCGTCCACGGTGTTGGCCAGGTCGCAGGGGCCGCCGGTCACGGTCTTGGGCCGGGCGAAGTTGAGCAGGTTGTGCAGCACGCTCTGCGCCTTGCGCGTGTGGCGCGTGATGACCTCCAGGTCTTCCAGCAGCGCGGGGTCGGTGACGCTCTTGGTCAGCAGCTGGGCGTAGCACATGATGACCCCAAGGGGGTTGTTGATCTCGTGGGCGAGTCCTGCGGCCAGCTTGCCCACGGCGATGATTTTCTCGGTCTGTTGCAGCTTGAGCTGCATCTGTTTTTCAGCCGTGATCTCACGCGCATAGACGACGAGTCTGCCCCGCTGCCCCTCGTAGCCCACCAGGGGGTACAGCTGCAGGGAGAACGACCGGCCTCCCGGCATGAGTACCTCCTGCGAGGCGGGTTGTCCGGTTTCTATGGTGTGGCGCAGCGGGCATTCGTCGCCGCTTCCGGGCAGGCCGAAGAGGCGGCTGATGTTCAATTCGTCCTGTTCGTCCGGGCCGTCGCGTTCGCGGACGATGGCGGCGGAAAGATCCAGCGCGGCCTGGTTGGCCAGGAGCACGCGGCACGACTCGTCCGCCAGCAGCAGCGGGTCGGCGATGCCGCTGAAAATGGACTTGAGGATGTCCATTTGGCGCAGCAGGTTGTCCAGGGCGTCCAGGTTTTCCAGGGCAATGCCCATCTGCTGCCCCAGGGCGAGCAGCATGCGCTGCGCCTGGAGCGGCAGGGTTTCTTCGGTGTCAAAGGCCAGGCACAGGAGCCCCCGGCTCATGCCCGAGGCGAGCACCGGCACCACGGCGCGGCCCGGGGTGAAGCTTTCCCTGCCCTCGGCAATGAGGTCGCGCCAGTTGTCCGGCAGCGCCATGGCCTCGTTGCCCGGAGGCCAGGTGTAGACGTCGTCGGAAAACGAGCAGGTGTACGAGCCTTGCGCCGCGCCGAACCGCTCCACAATGCGTTCCAGCGCGCGGGGGGCCAGTTCGCGGCGGGACTGGCTGCGGTTGAGCGCGCCGAGCATGTTCACGAAGAGTTGCACGTCGGCGTGGCGCTCGCCCGCCTCGTGGCGCAGATCCAGCGTGCGTTCATCCACCATGCGTTCCAGATTGGCCGAGTGCTGTTCCAGCTGCTGGCGCGCCTCGCCCAGGTGGCGGGCCAGTTCCTCCATGGCGCCCACCATCTCGTCGATCTCGTCGCCCTGGCTGATCCGTTGCAGCAGTCCGGCGTCGGCCTGGCCGTAGAAGTGGCGGTGCAGCACGTCGGTGAGGCGGCGCAGGTTGTGCACCACCAGCCGGTTGAAGAACACCGTGACCGTGAGGAAGAAGAGCAGGGTGCCCGCGCCGAAGAGCACGATGAACATGGACGTGACGTCCTTGATCTTGAGCACCGCGTCCTGCACCAGCACGCCCACAAGGTCCACGCCGCGCACCTCGCCCACGGGCGTGCCAAAGCCCCGCGCCGCGCCGTAGCGATCGATGAGTTCGCGGGGCGCCTCGGCGGGATTGCCGTGGCAATGCATGCAGCTGGCGTCAAAGGAGACGGGGCGGGCGGTCAGATAATACTCCGATCCGCCCAGGCGGCGCGTGCCGGACCAATGGGTGTCGCCGGGATGGGCGCGGAAGTGCTCGATGAGCGTGCGCTCCATGGCGTTGGCCTCGAACTTGGGGTTGCGGGCGTTCAGGGCCACGCGGCGGTACAGGTATTGGTAGCGGGGCAGGCCCAGGCGTTCCATGATCTGGCGGGAGATGAACGAGGAGCTCATGGCCTCGATGATGAACTGGTCCTCGGGCAAGGCCTTGTACATGGTGGGGCGCAGCACGGTGCGCACATAGTCCTGCACGGCCTCCACCTGGTGGAAGACGAGGTCGGCCTTGGCCTCGATCTGCGAGTCGAGCAGGTTGCGCAGGTGGAAGTAGAGCGTGGCGCCAAAGAAAAAGCCCATGGAGAGCAGGATGACCACCATGCCAAGGTAGAACTTGGTGCGCAGCCGTTTGGGCCAGAGCAGGGACATGCCTTCTCCTTTGGAGCGTTTTGGGGCGGTCCGCTAGGGCGCGCGCCAGCCGCGCGCCAACCCCACCATGGTGCGCACGGCCATGCCCGTGCCGCCGGGCACGGTGAGCGCGGAGCCCTTGTCCGCAAAGGCCGGACCCGCGATGTCCAGATGCGCCCACGGCACCTCGTCGGGCACAAATTGCTTGAGGAACATGGCCGCGTGGATGGCGCCGCCCTCGCGCGCGCCCACGTTCTTCATGTCCGCATAGTCGCTTTTCAGCGTGTCGAAAAAGAAATCCCACAGCGGCATGGGCCAGAAGCGGTCGCCCACACGGCCGCCGGTCTCGACCACGGCGTCGATGAGCCCCTGGTGGTTGCCGAACACGGCGGCCACCTTGGCGCCCAGGGCCACCACGCACGCGCCGGTCAGGGTGGCCACGTCCACGATGGCCGCGGGCTCGAAGCGCAGGGCGTAGGCCAGGGCGTCGCACAGGATGAGGCGGCCCTCGGCGTCGGTGTTGATGATCTCCACGGTCTTGCCCGCCAGGGTGGTCACGATGTCGCCGGGCCGGGTCGCGCCGCCGTCGGGCATGTTTTCCGTGCACGGCGCGATGCCGATGACCCGGCGTTGCACGCCCAGGCCGCCGATGGCGTCCATGGCCCCCAGCACGGCGGCCGCGCCCGCCATGTCGCCCTTCATGTCCTGCATGTGCGCGGCGGGCTTGAGCGAGATGCCGCCCGTGTCAAAGGTGACGCCCTTGCCCACCAGGATGAGCGGCTTGTCCTTTTCGCAGCCTGCGGGCGCATGCTCCAGCACGATGAGCCGGGCGCTCTCGCGGCTGCCCTTGAACACCGCCTCGAACGCGCCCATGCCCATGCCGGACAGGTCGTCCGGCCCCAGGATGGTGGCGGAAAAACCGTGGCACGCCGCCAGGTCGCGGGCGGCGTTGGCAAGGTGCTCGGGCGTGGCCGTGTTGGGCGGGGCGTTGACCAGGTCGCGGGTCAGGGCCACGCCCGCGGCAATGGCCCTGGCCGAGGCAAGGGCCGCCTTCAGACCGTCGTCCGGCGCTTCCCGCGTGAACAGGTGCAGGGTTTCGGGCAGGGCGTCCGCGCCGTTGTCGGCATCCTCGTCCTTTTTGGTCTTGAAGGCGGTGAAACGGTACAGGCCAAGGGCCGCCGCAATGGCCGCCTCTTCCAGCGCAAAGGCGGTCAGTTCCGCCCCGGACATGCCGGCGGGTGCGTCGGTCAGGGCCGGGGCCACGGCGGCCAGCGCGGCCACGGGCAACGCGGCCCTGGCCACGTTGCGCGCGCGGCAGGCGCGCAGGGCGCTTGCCACGGCGTTGCGCAGGGTCTCAACGGTACATGCGTCCCGCTTGCCCAGACCGGCCAGCACCACGCGGGGGATGGCCGCGTCCGTGTCCGGGTTGTAGACAACCTCTGTCTTGCCGGACTGGGCCTTGAAGTCGGCCCTGGCCGGGGCCAGGGGCAGCCAGGGCATGGCCGTGGCCACGCCTTCGGCATGGCCGGGCAGGCCGTCCTCACCGGCAAAGCAGAATATGATGCATGCGTCGGCGCTCCACTGCTCCGGCGCGGCTTGGCGCAATGTCGTTTCCACGGTGTACTCCTTGAGGGGGATTTCCCTGTATCAGGGCGGCATGGTAGAGGCTTGCCGCCGGGAAGGCAAGACCGTGTGGCGACAAAGCGCGGTGCGGGATCGATGGCGTCTCGATCCCGCACCGCGCTTTGGGTGGGAATGGCTGCCTGTCGCGGCGTTGTGCGCCGCCAGCCGTGTGGGAGTTGGCTTACGCGGCGTCGCCGTTGCCCATGAGCGAGCCGATGAGCGTTTTCAGCTCCGAGGACAAGACCGCCAACTCCAGAATGGCCTGGGTGGACTGCCGCATGCCGTCGTTCGTTTCGGCGATGACCTGCGAAACCTCGCCAACGGCGCGCACGATCTGTTCGGACGTGGCGGACTGTTGTTCCGCGGCGGCGGCGATGCCTTCGATCTGCTGGGCGTTGGTTTCCACCAGGGCCACGATTTGCTGCAAGGCGCTGCCGGATTCGTTGGCCAGGTCCGTGGCTTTGTTGACGTTCACGGAAGCGGCGTCCATGCCTTTGATGTTTTTCCGCGCCGCATCCTGGATGGCGAGGATGTTTTTTCCCACTTCCTGGGTGGCGCCCATGGTTTTTTCGGCCAGTTTGCGCACTTCGTCGGCCACCACGGCAAAGCCTCGCCCGGCCTCGCCCGCGCGGGCCGCCTCGATGGCCGCGTTGAGGGCCAGCAGGTTGGTCTGGTCCGCTATGTCGTTGATGACCTCCATGACGTGGCTGATGGACTGTGCCTGCACCCCCATGGCTTCCATGTCTTTTTGCAGGATGACCGCCGACGTGCTGACCTCGGTGATGGCGTTCACCGCATCGGACACGATGCGCGCGCCTTCCTCCGCCGTTTCCCTGGCTTGCGAGGCGGTTGCCGAGGCGCTGGATGCGCTGCGCGCCACCTCCATGACCGTGGCGTTCATCTGCTCCATGGCCGTGGCGGTTTCGGTCATGCGGTCGCGCTGCACGTTGGAGCCGCTGGTGACCTGCTCCACCTGGGCGGACAGCTCTTCCGCGGCGGAAGACACCCGCAGGGAGATGGCGTCCGCCTCGTGGGCCACGCGTTCCATCTTGCGCTTGGCCAGTACGATCTGGGTCTGGTCGGAGACGATTTCAAAGGCGCCGGCCACACCGCCCTTGGCGTCACGGATGGGCACGGCCGAGTAGGATATTTCGAGATCCAGGCCGGCGGGGTGGGCGTCCGTCTCGGACTGCTCGGTCGTGAGCGACTGCATGGCCTTGGCGCAGGCGCATTTTTTCGTGCGGCAATCCGAGGTCTTGAACAGGGCGTGGCATTTGCCCTGGTATGACGGGCCGACGTTGGCCACGGCCTGGCCGGGGCTGTTGAGGTAGAGCACGTTGTAGTCCGCATCGATGGCCATGACAGGCGTGGGCACATTGTCGATGTAGGTCATGAAGGAATCGGCAAGGGTGTTGGCGCCCGTGATGATGGCGGCATACCCGCCGACCAGTCCGGTCTCGTTGCCCCGCGTGTTCAGCTTGCCGATGCGCACCTCGTCCACCACGCGGGAAAACTCGTCGCGCACGTTGGCAAGGCTTGCCGGAATGGCGCGCATGGCGTCCACCAGCCTGCCTATCTCGTCCTTCCGCGTGATGGCGGACGCGGCGTTGAAGTCGCCCTTGGCAATGGCCGAGGCAAACGATACCGCCCTGCGCAGGGCGCTGGCAATGTCCAGGCTGATGAGCAGGGCGATGCACAGCCCCAGCAGGGCGCCGCCCGCAGCCGCCAGCAGACCGGCGGAACGGATGGCGGCCCGTTGATCCCCTGCGGCCCGCTTGGCCGCCACGGCCTCTTCGTGCAGACTGCCAGCCAGCGTGTCCAGATGGGTTTTGACCTGCTCCTTGTGGCGTGACAGGCTCGAGGAAAGGGTATTGAACCGTGCCTGATCCATGGAGGCTTCCCTGGTTGCGGGCAGCACCATGTCCTGCACGAAGGAGAGCAAGGCGCCATAGGCGGAGGCAATCGCCCTGGCGCGCTCTTTTTCTTCCGGCGTATCGGCCATGGCCGTTATGCGCGCCACATCCTCGCGGGTACCTGTTTGCGCTGCTTGCAACCGGTCTTGCAGGGCGCTGGCGTCCTGTGATGCCATTGCCAGAACCACGCCGCTGGCAACGGCCTCTAGGCGGGTTCCGATTGCAGCGAGGCTTGAGATGTCTTCGGTTCTGGACATCTCTTCTTTTTGCAGGGTGGCCAGGTGGTCCAGCGAACGGCTTTGGTAAAGCGCTAACGCGAGGATGACCAGAACGAGCAGGGCGAATCCGCCCCCGAGCTTGTACGCGATTGGAATATTTTTAAAATGCATGGGTCCCTCCATGTGACAAGATATGCATTGTTTAATAATCGCCGCGTTGAAACAAAATGGCGAAGTTCCTTCAAAGAGGAAAAGCGGTTTTCCAAGCCAGAACGTCATTCATTACCCGGCGCACTATGGCGGCTGCGTTGCGCAAGGGTGCCAATTGCGCATCAACAGGGCACGACACCCCGTCCGTTTTTAGGGGGGAGTCGTCATGCCGCCGCCACGTGGCATGTGGCGGCGTACGATGGTGACAGGAACGTTACGGTACGCCGTATTGTAAGGAAACATCCTGTATCCAGTAAAGAAAAAAGTTGCTGCTACATTTCAGAGCCCGGTAAGGAGTGTGGCAAGAATGTACGGTGGTATGTATTGGTTGCTGTATGGGGCAACTTCCTTGAAACACAATAGTACGATTTACGGCTTTTTTCAACACGATATTGTACGATAGTATTATACTATTCTGGTATTGTATAAAGAGTGTTTGCGTCAGGCCGTACCCGCCTCTCTATTGCAGGGGATGCTCCCCTGTCCCCCCCTTCCCCTCTTCCTGCCCCCGCTTGACACACATGACTGTCTGCGCTAATTTTTCTTAAAGTGAAACGTAGTTTCATAATTTGGAATGAAACGGGTTTTGCTGGGGCAGGAGGCAGGTGTGGCAAGGCGCGTGGCGGATGGAGGCAGTGCGCCGCGCGCAGGGCAGCCGCGAGGCGCGACACGGCATGTGGCATCAGCCGCCAAGGCGGTGGCGCGCGCGGGTCAACCATCATGGAGGAGGCTGGGTATGAAGAGAATTCTGGTCGTTCTGACGGCGCTGTGCCTGGTGCTTGGGGCGGCGTCCATGTCGCAGGCGAAGACGGTCCTGAAAATGGGGCACTACGCCAATGCCGCGCACGCGGGCAATCTCGCGGCCAAGATGTTCGCCGACGGCGTGGCCAAACGCACGCACGGCGAGGTCGAAGTGGAGATCTATCCCAACAACGAACTGGGCAACCCGCCCGAGGTGCTGGAACAGAACGTGCTTGGCGTCATTGACATGAGCCTGCCCACGCAGGGGCAGCTGGCCAAGTACTCCAAGAAGTTCGGCTGCGTGATGCTGCCCTTTGCCTATTCGGGCTATGACCAGGCCTACAAGGTGCTGGATGGCCCGTTCATGAAGTGGGCCGGGGGCGACCTGGAGGCCGCGGGCCTCATCTTCCTGGCCAACTGGGAATGGGGATTCCGCAACCTGACCAACAGCGTGCGGCCCGTCAACACCCCCGCCGACGTGAAGGGGCTGAAGGTGCGCACCCCGCCCGAACTGTCCAACCAGTCGGCCATGGAGGCGCTGGGCGCCACGGTGCAGACCATCCAGTTCTCCGAGCTGCCCATGGCGCTCAAGCAGGGCGTTGTGGACGGCCAGGAAAACCCGGTCAGCGTCATCTATTCCTTCAAGATCTACGAGACCCAGAAGTACCTGGCCATGACGGGCCACACCTACAATTCCATGGTGCACGTCATGAGCAAGAAGACCTGGGACAAGCTGACCCCGGAGCAGCGCGTCATCGTGCGCGAGGAAAGCAAGAAGGCCGGCGACTACATGCGCAAGACCCTGCGCGACGCCGAGTCGGATCAGATCGAGAAGCTGAAGGCGCTGGGCATGGCAGTGACCTATCCTGACGTGGCCCTGTTCAAGGCCAAGATGGGACCGGCCTACGACCGCATGAAGGCGTCCGTGGGCGCGGAAAACGTGGCGACCTTCCTCAAGATGATTGAGGACACGAAGTAGCGAAACCTTGCGAGCGCCCGCCGCAGGCAAGGGGCGGCGGGCGCTGCCTGGGCGCGAGGAACAAGCGGGCCAGCATGGAAACAGTGCTCATCTTTGCCGTGCTCATCGGCTTCATCTTTCTGGGCGTGCCCGTGGCCGTGTCCATGGGGCTCACCGCCGTGCTGACCTTTCTGGTCAAGGGCGAGGCGGCCATCCTGACCATGGTGGCGCAGCGCATGTACGCCTCCACCACCTCGTTCACCCTGCTGGCCATCCCCTTCTTCATCCTGGCCGGCAACCTGATGAACACCGGCGGCATCACCGAGCGCATCTTCCGTTTCGCCAAGGCGCTGGTGGGCCATTTCTGGGGCGGGCTGGGCCAGGTCAACGTCATTGCCAGCATGATCTTTTCCGGCATGTCCGGCGCGGCGGTGGCCGATGCGGCGGGCCTGGGCCTCATCGAGATGAAGGCCATGAAGGATGCGGGATACGACTGGAAATTTTCCGCCGCCATCACGGCGGCGTCGTCCACCATCGGGCCGGTCATCCCGCCCAGCATCCCCTTTGTCATCTACGGCCACCTCACCGAGGTGTCGGTGGGCAGGCTGTTTCTGGCCGGGGTGGTGCCGGGCGCGCTCATGGGCCTGGCGCTCATGGTGGCGGTGTACGTCATCTCCCGCCACCGCAACTACCCGCGCGAGGCCAGGTGCGCCTGCTGCGGCGAGATATGGGCCAGCTTCATCGACGCGTTCTTGCCGCTCATGACCCCGGTGCTCATCGTGGGCGGCATCTTGTGCGGCCTGTTCACGCCCACCGAGGCCTCGGTGGTGGCGTGCCTGTACGCGCTGTTCCTGGGGCTTGTGGTCTACCGCTCCATCAGGATTGCGGACCTGCCCGCCCTGTTCTGGGACACGCTCACGCATACCGTGCGCATCATGTTCATCATCGCCTCGGCGGGGTTCTTCGGCTGGCTGCTCATTCTGCACCGCATCCCGGCCCAGGTCATCACCGCGCTCACGGCGCTGTCGTCCCAGTACGTGGTGGTCATGCTGCTCATCATTTTCATTCTGCTGCTCCTGGGGTGTTTTTTGGAAGGCATCGCGGTGCTGCTCATCACCATCCCCATCTTCATGAAGGTCATCGTCCATTTCGGCATCGACCCGGTGCAGTTCGGGGTGGTCATGATCCTGGCGTCCATGATCGGCCTGCTCACGCCGCCGGTGGGCATGTGCCTGTACGCCATTTCGAGCATCACCAAGGTCTCCATCGGCGACTTGTCCAAGGAGATGTGGCCGTATCTGCTGGGCATCTTCTGCGTGCTGCTGGCCGTGGCCTTTGTGCCGGAGGTTTCGCTCTGGCTGCCCGATCTGGTCATGGGGGTGGGGCGATGAACAACGGGACGCGGCACGAGACCTGGGGCGCGGCCTTTGACCGCGTGCTGGTCACCTGGATGCGCCGGGTGTGCGTGGTGTGCTTCTCGCTGCTGCTGCTCCTTTTGGCGGGCAATGTCTTTGTGCGCTATGTGCCGGTGGTCGCCTTCTACTGGTTCGACGAGGTGGTGGAATTTTTGTTCGCCTGGATGGTCTTTATCGGCGCGGCGGCGCTGTGGGCGCGTGACGAGCATTTCAAGCTGGAATGGTTCCGCGCCAAGTTGGTGGAGCGCAAACATGGCCACCTGGCCGTGGCGGTGCTGGAGTGCGTGTCCCTCGCCTTTTTGATCGTGTTCTTCACCCAGGCGCTCCGGCTGACCTGCCTGGCCAAGGACTGGACCCCGGTGTTCAACGCGCCGCGCTATGTGGTGTATGCCTGCATGCCGTTTTCCGGACTGGTGATGTGCGGCTATTCGGTGCGCGCCATCCTGCGCGAGCTGCGGGCGTGGCGCGCGGCGGGCCGGGAGGACGGCCATGCAGCCTGATATCGTGGCGCTGGGCGAACCCATGCTGGAGATGAGCGCGGCGAGCGAGGGCGACCTGTCCGAGGCCACGCTGTTCCAGGCCGGGCACGGCGGCGACACCGCCAATTTCTGCGTGGCCGCCGCCCGGTGCGGCGCCCGCGTGGGCTATGCCACCCGTTTGGGGGACGACGCCTTTGGCAAGAGTTTTGAGCGCCTGTGGCGGGCCGAGGGCATTGATATGTCCCATGTGGAGCGCGACCCCGACGCGCCCACGGGACTCTATTTCATCGCCCGCAACCACGGCAGGCACGACTTCACCTATTACCGGGCCGGATCGGCGGCCAGCCGCATGACCCCCACGTTCCTGCGCGGAAAGTATCTGCGCGGGGCCAAGCTGCTGCACGTGTCGGGCATTTCGCAGGGCATTGGGGCGGGGCCGGAGGAGACCGTGGCCGCAGCCGTGGCCATGGCGCGCGGCGCGGGTGTCCTCGTGTCCTACGATCCCAACCTGCGCCTTGCCTTGTGGCCGCTGGACAGGGCGCGGTCGGTCATCCACGCCACGGTGCCCATGGCGGACATCCTGTTTCCCAGTTTTGACGACGCCCGCGTCCTGACCGGGCTGGACACGCCCGAGGCCATTGTCCAGGCGTATCTGGAACTGGGCGCGGGGTTGGTGGTGCTGAAGCTGGGGGCGGACGGCGCGCTGGCCGCGAGCGGCCCGGCCCACGCGCCTGTGCTGACGCGCATGCCCGCCCCCCTGGTCGAGGCCGTGGACGCCTCGGGCGCGGGCGACGCCTTTTGCGGCGCGTTCGTGGCCGCGCATCTGCGGGGCGACGGCCTGGCCGCGTGCCTGCGCTACGCCTGCGCCGTGGCCGCGCTGACCACCACGGCGCTGGGCTGCGCCGGGGCCATTCCCACCCGCGCCGCGCTGGAGGCGTTTTGCGCGGCGCGGGCCGCCGTCTGAACCGTCCGCCCTGCCCCGGCAAGGGCGGGGCGGCTTGACGGAGGGCGCGGCGAGGCGTCCAATGCGGCACGCGACAACCACAACGCCAAGGAGCGGACCATGGACATAACAATGGACATCAGACACGCCCTGCACCCGGACCACGCCGCCACCCTGGGCAGCGCGGCCCTGCGCGGGCATTTCCACATCGGCAACCTGTTCGTGGCCGACACGCCCACCCTGGTCTATTCGCATGTGGACCGGCTTATCGTGGGCGGGGTCATGCCCACCAAGCCCCTGCCGCTCACCGTGGACCCGAAGGTGCTGGGCGCGTCATTCTTTCTGGAGCGGCGCGAACTGGGGGTCATCAACGTGGGCGGCCCCGGCACGGTGGCCGTGGACGGCTCGGTCTACACCCTGCCGCCGCGCGCCGGACTGTATGTGCGCATGGGGGCCAGGGAGCTGGTGTTCGCGCCCGCTCTGGACGGCGACCCGGCCAACCCGCCCCGGTTCTATCTGAACAGCGCCCCGGCGCATGCGGCGTACCCCACCACCCTGGTCACGCCGGACGACGCCGCGCCCGTGCATCTGGGCGACATGGAAAACAGCAACGAGCGCACCATCCGCAAATATTTCCATCCGGACGGGGTGCGCACCTGCCAGTTGGTCATGGGCATGACCACCCTTGAACCCGGCTGCGTGTGGAACACCATGCCCACGCACACCCACGAGCGGCGTATGGAGGCGTATTTCTATTTCGACATGCCCGAGGACCGCGTGGTGTTCCATTTCATGGGCCCGCCGGACGAGACCCGGCACATCGTCATGCGCAACGAGGAGGCGGTGCTGTCGCCCAGCTGGTCCATCCATTCCGGCGCGGGCACGGGCAGTTACACCTTCATCTGGGGCATGGCGGGCGAGAACCAGACGTTCACCGACATGGACGGCGTGCCCATGGCGGCGTTGCGGTAGCAAGATTGTCGCCGTCCATGCCGGGCAGTCCAGCGGGCATGGACGGCGTGCCCATGGCGGCGTTGCGAGAGCAAGATTGTCGCCGTCCATGTCGGGCAGTCCAGCGGGCATGGACGGCGTGCCCATGGCGGCGTTGCGAGAGCAAGATTGTCGCCGTCCATGCCGGGCGGTCCAGCGGGCATGGACGGCGTGCCCATGGCGGCGCTGCGGTAAGGGTGTTGCCGCCGTCCATGGCGGGCAGTCCGGCAGTCATGGACGGCGTGCCCATGGCGGCGCTGCGAGAGCATGGTCGCCGCCAGCCATGGCGGGTTGTTCCACAAGCAGGGCGGGTGTGCCCAGGGCCGCGCGGCGGCCACGCACCAAGGAGGCTCCAATGGTACAGGACGCATTCGATCTGACCGGCAAGGCGGCCATCGTCACAGGCAGCGGCACCGGGCTGGGCCAGGCCATGGCCCTGGGCCTGGCCGAGGCCGGGGCGGACGTGGCCGGCGTGTACAACAGCACCCCGCCCTCCGTGGGCAAGGCCATCACCGGCCTGGGACGCCGTTTCGCCGCCATCCAGGCGGACCTGGGCCACGACGCCACAGCCACGGCCCGGCGCATCGTGGACGAGACCGTGGCCGCGCTCGGCGCGGTGGACATCCTGGTCAACAACGCGGGCATCATCCGCCGCGCCGACGCCCTGGAGTTTACCGAAAAGGACTGGGACGACGTGCTGGACGTGAACCTGAAATCCCTGTTCTTTTTGTCCCAGGCCGCAGCCAAGGCCATGGTCAAGCAGGGCAACGGCGGCCGCATCATCCATGTGGCGTCCATGCTCTCGTTCCAGGGCGGCATCCGCGTGCCTTCCTACACGGCCAGCAAAAGCGGCGTGCTGGGCCTCACCCGGCTCATGGCCAACGAGTGGGCGCGGTTCGGCATCACGGTCAACGCCATCGCCCCCGGCTACATGGCCACGGCCAACACCGCGCCCCTGCGCAACGACCCCGAACGCAACAAGCAGATCCTGGAGCGCATTCCCGCAGGGCGCTGGGGCGACCCCGACGACCTCAAGGGTGCGGTGGTGTTCCTCGCCTCGGCGGCGGCGGGCTATGTGAACGGCCATGCCCTGGCGGTTGACGGGGGTTGGCTTGCCCGCTAACACCAACCGCTGATCGACCACACCCAACCCAAGCACAACACATGAGCGTCCAATCCGTCGACCGCGCCTTTGACATCATCGAACTGCTCTCCGTGGAGCCGGGAGGCCTTGGCCTTGCGGAGATCGGCAGCCGCCTGGACCTGAACAAGAGCACGGCCCACCGCCTGTTGGCCGTGTTGTGCAAGCGCGGCTATGTGGAAAAGGGGGACGGGCGGGGGCGCTACCGCCTGGGCCTGGGCTTTGTGGAGCTGGCCGGCCTGCGCCTCAACAGCCTGGAGCTGACCACCGAGGCCCAGCCGCACCTGCGCCGCCTGTCCAAGCTCACGGGCCAGACCGTGTTCCTGGCCATCCGCGAGGGGCGCGAGGTGGTGTATATCGACAAGACCGAGGCGGTGAACAGCCTGCGCCGCTACAAGATCATAGGCCGCCGCCTGCCCCTGCACGCCACGTCGCTGGGCAAGGCGCTGCTTTCGGGCCTGTCCGACGAGCGCATCGCCGCGCTGTATGCGGGCGCTCCGCTGGAACGGATGACCGAACGCACCGTGGCGGATTTTGACGCGCTGCTGGACGAGATACGCCGCACCCGCAGCCGGGGATGGTCGTTTGACGATGAGGAAAACGAGCCGGGAACCCTGTGCGTGGGCGCGCCCATCTTCGACTACCGGGGGTCCGCCGTGGCCGCCGTGAGCGTGGCGTGGGAGATCAAGGCCAATCCGGATCTCAAGAATACCGACGTGGCGGAACTGGTCATGGAGGCTGCCGGGGCGATTTCCCGGCGCATGGGCTACAAGAAGAAAACGGCGTAGGCGCGGGGGCGTTCCACGCCACACGGCAAGGAGGCGGCCATGGATCTGACGCAACGGTTCGCGGCGTTCGGCCTGGTGCCGGTCATCGTCATCGACGACGCGGCCCACGCCGTTCCCCTGGCGCGGGCGTTGGCCATGGGCGGCCTGCCCGTGGCCGAGATCACCTGCCGCACGCCCGCGGCCATGCAGGCCATCCGCAACGTGGCCGCCGAAGCCCCGGACGTGCTGGTGGGCGCGGGCACGGTGCTGACCGTGGCCCAGGCGGCCATGGCCCTTGACGCGGGCGCGGCGTTCATCGTGGCGCCCGGCTTCAACCCCGAGGTGGTGGGCTGGTGCCGTAACCAGGGGGTGCCCGTGGTGCCGGGCGTGGATTCGCCCAGCGCCATCGAGGGGGCGCTCGCCTTTGGTCTTGAACTGCTCAAATTCTTTCCCGCCGAGGCGCTGGGCGGCATCGGTTTCCTGAAGGCCATGGCCGGGCCGTATGCCGGGGTGCGTTTCATGCCCACGGGCGGCATCCATGCCGACAATCTGGCCGGTTACCTGGCCTGGGACCGGGTGGCGGCCTGCGGCGGCACGTGGCTGGCGGACCGGTCCCTGGTCGCGGCCGGGCGGTTCGACGAGATCGCGGCGCGCACGCGGCGCGCCATGGCGGCGGTGCTTGGCCTGCGCCTGGAGCGCGTGGAGCTGTTCGGCCCCGCATCGCCTGAATCGGAATCCCTGTGCGCGCTGCTGGCCGCGCTGCTGGGCGCGGACGCCGCGTCGGCCACGGTGTCGCTGGCCGCGCCCGCGCCCTACGAGCAGGAGGCGCACCGCCTGGGCCGCCTCATCTGCACCACCCGCGACCCGGCCCGCGCCGCCGCGTTTTTCGCGCGCCTGGGCGTGGCCGATCTGGGAAGCGCTGGTCTGGGCGGCACGGCGGGCGGCGAGGCCGAAACCGGGCTGGCGGGTTTTACCCTGCGGCTCGCGCCGCGCAGGAGTTAGAGCTTCTTAACGTTGAAAAAATGAGATGCTCTTATGCATCTTGTTGAAATAACGTTTCATTATTTTAAATTCTCGCATTGTTTCAATGCTACAATGCGCTAGCCGCCGCACCCCACCGGCTGGCCAGCGCAAACGCCCGGAGGCAGGGTGCGAAAAAGCCAGGATCGAAGCATGGGCAGCCCATGCGCGATGCTGGCTTTCGTATGGCAATGATACGGAGGGCTGGTTTTAACCGTCTGCTAGCAGCACTCCGGTTCCTGGTCGCGCGTGTGGGCGTCCCTGTCCGGTAGCATGCCGGGCGCGGGGTTGACCGGCAGGGGCTCGAACCCCTTGCATCCGATGCGCTCGGCCTGCTCCGCGAACAGCGGAAAGCTGCGGCATTTGTAGGGCCGCACCGGATGGATGCGGCACAGCGCCCTGCCGTCCCGCGTGCGGGCAAGCCACGGGCAGCGCGCCAGGTATTCCCCAGTCTTGGGATGTACCCATGCCTGATACAGCGCATAGCCCCGCCGCTCGACCCGCTGCACGAAGCGCGTGATCCGCGTCAGCCCCAGCCGTTCCCACGCCGCCACCTCCTCCACCGTCACCCGGCCCTGGTAGGCGTCGCGGAACCGCGTGCAGCAATGCCCGCACGACCGGCACGTAAACCCCGGATGCGGCAGGAGCAGCACGTTGGCCGCCTGCAACGCCAGCAGGTCCGGATCCATGCCCAGCACGGGCGCGGCCTCGGCCACCATGCGCCGCATGTCCGCGTCCCGGTCCTGCCCGTCATAATGATAGGCCGGGTGTGGATAGAGCACGCTCTCCCCGCTGGCCGGGTCCGTGGCGATGCTCTCCACCGCGCCCGAGCGCGGGTCCGACCGGTCCTGCACGGACCAGCCGCGTTTCAAAAGAAATTTTTCCACCCCGGACAGGGTGGGACCGCTGACGAACGCATCCGCAACACGAACACCGACTGGCGCGCGCATAACGACCTCGACAACAGGGCATGCAGGGAATGGGCGGAAACAGTGCGCGGGCACGGGAACCCCGCGCTGCGGCTTACAAGGGAGCGACGGCTACAGAAAGTCGTCGGTGATGTGGCTCTTGTGGACCATGCGGTCTCCCGCGTTGGGTGCTGATGACGCTGATGGACGAAGCCGCTCTACGCCCAAGGGGGGGGATGCTGTCAAGAGGGGGGGCGCTCCCCTTGTGGTGGGTTAGCCGGGAATCCAGGAAAACAGGTGCCGGATTCCGCACCGTTCAGTCGCACGGCGATGCTGGAGCCTTGCCGCAAGACGAATCTTCCCCGTGTACGCGGTTGCGGCCGCCCGCCTTTGCGGCATAGAGCGCCGCGTCCGCAATATGCAGCAGCTCCTCCGGCGATGCGCATTTTTCGCCCGGCACCCCGGCGGCGTAGCCCAGGCTCACGGTCACCACGCCGAAAGGGGAGTCCTCATGGGGCAACGCCAGGTCGCACACCGCCTTGCGGATGCTCTCGGCCAGCACGTCCGCCTTGCCCATGTCCGTATAGGGACAGATCATGCAGAACTCCTCGCCGCCGTATCGGGCGGCCACGTCGCCAGCCCTCCGGGCGTACTGCGTGAGCACCGCCGCCAGCTTTTTGAGGCACTCGTCCCCGAGCTGGTGCCCATAGCGGTCGTTGTAGGCCTTGAAATGGTCCACATCCAGGATGATGAGGGCGACGGCCTTGCCGCCGTGGCCGGCACGGGCCCACTCGAGCTCCAAGGTCTCGTCGAAGCGGCGGCGGTTGAAAAGGCCGGTCAGGGGATCGCGTATGGAAAGCTCCGTCAACTGGCTGTTGGCCCGCTCCAGCTCGGCGGTTTTCTCCTCCAGCGCCTCCATGGCCTGCCTGGCCCGCTGGTTGCTGTCCTGAAGGGCTTTCTCCCTATCGCGGGCCTCGGCCGCCGTGTCGCGGAACTGTTGCAACGCGGCGCCGAGGCGGCCCAGTTCGCTGGAGCCGGCCGGGGGCAGGTTCGTGTCCAGGCGTCCGGCGGCAACGTCCTGCATGGACGCGCTCAGCCAGGACAAGCGGGCGATGACCTGCCTGTTCACGTAGAAGTGCATCAGGCCCGCCACGCAGAGCAAGCCAAGACCCGCCAGCAAAACCAGGATGACCGTGGCCCTCTGGCGGATGCGCGTCAGGGTGCGGCCCGTCTGGGACATCTCGCGCTGGCTGCTGTCCACCATTCGGGAGGTCGCCGTGTTGACCCGCTGCAGGATGCCTTGGTTGACGGCGTTGAGGTCCATGATCCTGCCAAGGAGCCGCAGTTCGTTTTCCCGCAGCTGTATCAGCCCGTCGTTGCGCAGGGTAAGGGCGTCCAGATCCTCGACGGGCTGGGCCAGGTCACGGCCCGGATCCTCGGGGAGTTTTGCCAGGGCGTCGCGGAGCGTTGCCAGGGAAACGGCGAGTTCATGCCGCGACGTGTTCAGGCTGGCCAGCGAGGGGGTCAGGCTGGCGGCCAAGAGGCGCCCGTGGATGGATTCCACGGTGGCGTAGAAGCGGGCCATGGGCAGCAGGGGCGTAAGCTGCACGGCCATGGCCGCGACCTTGCCCACCGGCGGGTCGGGTTGCGCCATGAGCCGGCTGATGACGTCCCCGTCGCCTTCCAGGATGCGCGTGCGGTAGATCAGGTGGCGCTGGAAGATCAACAGATTGGCGAAAAGACGCTTTCGGGCCACCAGCTGTTGCTCCCGGAGGGTGATCCGCGCGTCGACAATGGCCTGCAAACGCCGGAGGTTGTCTTCCAGTTCCGCAAACAGGTCCGTGGGGATCGTGTCGCCATCGCCGACAACGGTCTTCAGCGCGCCAAGGGCCGAGTTCAGCGACTCCGTGGCGTCGTCGATTCTCTTGAAGGCCTCGTCCCGGGCCTCCTTGGTGGAGAGCGAGGCCAGGGAAAGGCCGGACGCCGCCAAGGCGTCGGCGGCCCGGGCGACCCGAAAGATCCGCACGGTGGTGGGCAGTTTGTAGGCCAGGATGTCGCTCACCACGGTGTCGACTCTGGCGGAAAAATACAGGGCTGCAAGAACGGAAAGGGCCATCACCCCGATAATGGCCCCAAAGCCCAACAGCAGGCTGGACCGGATGCCCAGCCGCAGAAACAGGCCTGACCGGGGGGTGTGTCCGTTGGAGCGGCTGGTGTTCGGCGGGTCAGTCCAGCGGGACACGCCGGCCATCCTTCCAGGTGTACCACGCAAAGGGCGCAAAAGGCGTGGCAATGTCCCCCTGCGCGTCAAAGGAGACCGTCCCCAAAATGGTCTCGACCGGAGCCTTGTGAATGGCCTCGGCCACGTTGCCGGTATCGAACGACTGGGCTCTTTCTACCCCTTCGATCCATACCTGGATGGCCGCATAGGCCAACAGGGTGTATCCGGCCGGTTCGAACCCCGTGGCCCTGACGGCCTCCGCGGCCTGGGCTGCGGACGCCAGCCGCACGGCCTCGGGAGGAAAGGTGAAGGGCACGCCGTTCGCCGCGTCCCCTGCGGTTTTCTGAAAGACTTCGGAGACGAGGGTGTCGCTGCCGATGACGTCGAAGGCCGCCCCCATCTGCCTGACCTGACGCATGAAGATGCCGCTATCCAGACCCCCGCCCACCATATACAGCACTTCCACGTGATGGTTGAGGAACTGTTCGATCGCATCGGTGTATGACGTTTCGCCGGACTTGGCCTGCACCGTGACCACGGGGGTGATGCCCCGCTTCGCAAGGCTCTCCATGGCGGTTCGAGACAGTGTCAGCGAATAGGCGCGGGGAAAGTACAGCACGCCGACCCGTTGTCCGGCATGCCTTTCCGCTATGCGCCGGGCCGCGAGTTCGCCCTGGACATCGTCGCGGCCGATCATGCGGAAGATGGTGCCGATGCCCATGCCGGTGACCTTGGGATTGGTCGAGGCCGGCGTGATTTGCAGCACCTTGTGGCTGGCGTAGACCGGGGCGGCGGCTATCGTGGCGCCCGAGCAGGAATGGCCGATCACCACGGCGGGCGGATTCTCCACAATCTGCTGGGCCACGGCCTCCGCAATGGCCGCGTCGCAGCCGTCGTCGTACAGGCTTACGACAACAGGGCGGTCCAGCAGCATGCCGCCGGGGAGACTGCGCAAGGCGGCGGAGACGCCAGCCTTGTATTGTATTCCCACGGCGACGCTGGTGCCGCCCATGGGGCCGACAACGGCGACGTGCACCTCTTCCGCAGCGGAAACCACCTCCGGGAAAACCAGGAACAGCGTAAGAAGAAAAAGAGTTTTCAATAGTTGCAGGTTCAAATGCCCCCCTATGCGTAAAGAAGATGCAACACGCAACGGCACCCGCAGGCGGTTCGGACATTATGAATATTCATCAAGCGGCGGCAAAAGTCTAGAGCGGATAGAGCACGCTCTGCCGAGGGTGGGAAGTCTTATGCGGGACGGTTCCGCCCCAATGGCGGGGGAGCCCGCCAACCTGGCCCTGCGGGCTATCCCGCCAGCTCAGCCCGTTGCGCCTCCAGGTCGGCCAGCTCGGCCTCCAACTCGGCCATGCGCTCGAACAACGCCTCGCTGCGCGCCTTGCCCTCGGCGTATTCCTTGAGCATGGCGTTCATCCTTGCGGCGTCCGCATAGGTCTCGGGCAGGGCCATGGTGCGCTCCAGCTCGCCCACCCGCTCCAGAAGCGCTTCCAGCTCCTGCTCGATCTTCTCGTACTCCGCCTTCTTGGGCTTGATTTCCTTGTACAGCGTGTTGCGCAGCTCCGCCTGCTCGCGCTTGCGCTGCTTCGAAACCTCCCGGTCCTCGCTGGGCTTGCGCCGCGCCGCCGCGTCCTCGCTGAGCTGCGCCCGACGGTTGCGGTCGTACTCCTCGAATCCGTCCAGGCAGACCTCAAGCCCGCCCGGTCCCAGCGCCCACACCTGCTCCGCCACCCGCGACAGCAGCCAGCGGTCGTGCGCCACCATGAGGATGGTGCCCGTATAATCCTCCAAGGCCTGGATGAGCGCCTCGCGGCTCTCCAAATCCAGATGGTTGGTGGGCTCGTCCAGCACCAGGAAATTGGACCGCCGCAAAAACAGCGTGGCCAGCACCAGCCGACTCTTCTCGCCGCCGGACAGCTCCTTCACGGGCCGGTCGAAATATTCCTGCCCCAGCAAAAACAACCCCAGCACCGAGCGCAGCTCCTCTTCCGTGGTGCGCGGGTCGGACAACCGCCGGATCTCCGCCACCACCGTGCGCTCCAGATCCAGAATCTCCACCTGATGCTGGCTGAAATAGCCCATCTTCACCGTGGTGCCCATTTCCGTATACCCGTGCGACGGCGTGAGCTCCTTGACGATGAGCTTGAGCAGCGTGGACTTGCCGCACCCGTTGGGTCCGCACAACGCCACCTTCTGCCCCCGGAACAGGTTCCAGTTCAAGCGGCTCCACATGCTCTTTTTGCCGGAAAACGAAAATTCCAGGTCCACCACGCTGCAAATGGTCTTTTCCGCGCGCGCGGGCTCCGGCCACTTGAAGGCCAGCGTCTTCTGCTTCTGCTCCGACGCGTACCCCTCCAGCTCCTTTTCCAGCTTGCGCGCCTGCTTCTGCTTGCTGCCCGCCTGCCGCGCCTTGGTGGCCTTGTATTTGAAGCGGGTGACAAAGGCCATTTTCTTGTCGATCTCGGTCTGCAACCGCTTGGCCTCGCGCTCGCGCTGCATCTCGGTCTCGGCCTGCCACTCCAAAAACTGGGCGAACGTGCCCGGCCGGTACATGGGCTTGGAAAGCCCCAGATACAGCAAATGCGTGCCCAGGCGCTCCATGAACACCCGGTCGTGCGCCACCAGCACCAGCACGCCCTGGTAGTCGAGCAAAAACTGCTCAAGCCACTCGATGGCCTCCAGATCAAGGTGGTTGGTGGGTTCGTCCAGGAGCAGCACGTCCGCACCCTGCACCAGCACCCGCGCCAGCTTGGCCCGCTCGCGCCAGCCGCCCGAAAACGTCTTGATGGCCTGCCCGTGCACCGGCTCCGCGAATCCCAAACCCGACAACACCGCATGCGCCCGGTGTTCCGGATTGTAGCCGTAGGTCTGCTCCAGCTCCGCCTGCCGCCTGCCCAGCTCGGCCAGCGTGGCCGTATCGCCCGCAGCCGTGGCCGCCTCCCACTCGTCCCAAAACGAATGCCACGACGGCAACACGTCCATGACCCAGCCCACCAGCGACCGCTCCAGATCCTCGCGCCCGAAATCCTGCGCCACATACCCGACGCGCGCACCCTTGGGATAGACCACCTTGCCGCTGTCCGGCTCGGACTCGCCCGCCAAAATGCGCAACATCGTGGATTTGCCCGTGCCGTTGGAGCCGACCACGCACAACCGCACGCCCGAGTTGACCTCCAGCGAAAACTCGCGGAACAAATCCCGCCCGCCATATGCCTTGGTAATGCCCTGGATCGATATTTTCATAGTAATGTGGATCGCCTGCGGCGAACCGGGGGGAGGGGAGAGAGGGGGAAACCCCTTTT
>JBFWMG010000034.1:0-36470 GCA_050251715.1 Desulfovibrionaceae bacterium
CCGATTTTTCCTTGATGAGCTTGGCCATGCGCGCCTCGTGATGTTTTTGTTTCGTATTTCGAGTTGATAGAGCGACGAATTTGGTGACATTCTTACCTTCCCCGCCATTCCCCGTCAACGCATAAGCTGTATTATATGTGTCTCGCTGGACACAAGATGGGACGGGAGAGGGCGACGGCCATGCCTTGATGCTCGTGGCGCGTTCGGGAGGAGGAATGTGGCGTTTAACGCACAGTGACCAAGCGAGTCACGTGTTCCTGCGACAGGATATGCCTCCGCGCATGCGGGGATTGGGTAAGCGCGGAGGCAGGCTCATGGTTGCCTTGATGTCGTGTGGACGTTATGCGTAAGGGTGCATGGCGGTCGTGGCGAAGGGAAGGAATCGGTTCCTGCCGGTGGCCGTGCGGTCGAGCGTTCCCTTGGACGGCACTGACGGTAGCCTCGTCATGCCGTATACGCTGGTGAAGGGGGAGAGGATGCGCTTTCGTCACGTCGCGGCATGGTGCCTCATGGCCGCACTCGTCTTGGTCTGTACCGCTCCGTCCCTTGCATTGGCGGCGCAACGGGTGGCGCTGGTCATCGGCAACGGCGCGTACGAGGTTGGCCCATTGCGCAATCCGGTCAACGACGCGTCGGATATCGCGGCCAAACTGCGCGGGCTCGGCTTCGATGTGATGCTTGTGCGGGACGCCGACCAGCGGACCATGGACTCGCAGATCGGGGCATTTCGGCAAAAGTTGTCCGGCGCGGCTATTCGGCTGTTCTACTATGCGGGCCACGGGATGCAGATAAAGGGGGTCAATTACCTCCTGCCGGTGGACATCGACGCCCAGTACGAGGAGGACGTGAAGTACAAGGCCGTGGATGCCGGGCGCGTGCTGGACCACATGGCCGCGGCGGGCAAGGGGGCGAACATCGTCATCCTCGACGCCTGCCGCAACAATCCGTTCGCGCGTTCGTTCCGTTCGTCGGCGCGCGGGCTGGCGCGCATGCCCGAACTGGACGGCTCCATCGTGGTGTACGCCACGTCGCCGGGCAATGTGGCGGCGGACGGCCGTGGCCGCAACGGGCTTTTCACGGAGCATTTCCTCAAATACGTCGACAAGCCCGGCCTGACACTGGAACAGGTCTTCAAACGCACGGGCAGGGACGTGGCGCAGGCCACGGGCGACGACCAACGTCCCTGGCTCTCGCTCGGCATCTATGACGATATCTATCTGGCGGGAGGCTCGCCGTCCGGCGCGTCAGCGTCTGCACCACGTCCGCAAGAGGTCGCCATGGATCAACGCCCTCAGCAGGCTCCTACGCCGTCCGAACCTCGCAAAGGCGACATCTGGACCGACCCCACCACGGGCATGGAGTTCGTGCGGGTTCCGGGCGGATGTTTTCAGATGGGGAGCCCGGCGTCGGAGAAGGACCGTGACGCCGATGAGGGGCCGGTGCATGAGGTGTGCGTGGACGGGTTCTGGATGGGGAAAACCGAAGTTTCCCGAGGTCAATTCCGGCGCTTTGTCGAACAAACCGGATATGCAACCGAAGCAGAGAAGAAGGGGAGTTCATTCGTTTTCAACAAGGCATCGGGGTGGGAATGGCAATCCATGCCCGGCTTCAACTGGAAGAATGCCGGTTTTTCCCAAGACGACACGCATCCTGTGGTACATACGTCGTGGAATGATGCGACAGCCATGGCAACGTGGCTTTCGAGCGCAAGCGTGGGCAGTTTTCGACTGCCGACCGAAGCCGAGTGGGAATATGCGGCCCGTGCCGGGACAAGTGGGATGCGTTATTGGGGCAATGATGACGCGGTTGCGTGCCGCTATGCGAACGCAGCAGACAGGACGGCGTTTCCCGAAGAGCCGGGTAAAGTGTGGAGCCCCCGATTCGAATGCGATGAAGGCTACTGGGGAACCGCTCCGGTCGCGAATTATCAGCCCAATGCCTTTGGGCTCTACGATATGATGGGCAATGTGTGGGAGTGGTGTCAGGATTGGTATGACAAAGACTACTATTCCTCCAGCCCCCGGTCCAACCCCAGAGGCCCGGGCGGAGGCGCGATCCGCGTGGACCGTGGTGGCAGTTGGAGCAGCGAACCGGGGGACGTTCGCTCAGCCTATCGCTACAGGAATACCCCTTCGGACACGTTCAACGACCTCGGCTTTCGCCTTCTCAGAACAAACTGACCTTTTGGCTTATAGCCTTTTTACCTATAGGGCCGCTGGAAAGCGGCCTTTCATTTTTCGTGCCGTTTATTCTTCCGATATATGCCGCAGGCATATGGAACTTGGAGCGCAAAAGACGCAAACGACGCGCTCCGCGGCGGCAGCCGCGCGGGAGCGGGATGTTCGTCTTTTCCGCTCCCGGTGATATATGGCGAAATGGATGAACATGGAGGCGCTTCCCTCAATAGTGCAGCAAGGAGGCTGGCATGGAGACCCGCATCGTCACGATCCACTTTGATCCGGAACGGGTGAGCAGAGACACGGTGTGCCGCAATGGCCCCCAAAACCAACGGTTGCAAGGCCGACGCAGGCAGAGCACAAAAAAAGCCCCTGCTCTCACAGGGGCTTTCGATGTCTTTGGTAGCGAGGGAGGGAATTGAACCCCCGACACTGCGGATATGAGCCGCATGCTCTAACCGTCTGAGCTACCTCGCCACTCTCGTATCCGGCGGAAAACAGGTGCTCTCCCGCGCGGAGAAGGGCCTTGTAGCTACACTTTGAAAAAAACGCAACCCCAAAAATAAGGCATGTCACGCCGCGTGCGCCAAAAAGTACAGCACGCCCCCGGCCAGCAGCAAACGGTACACCGCAAAGGGCCGCAACGTCATGGCGCCCAGCAGCCGGATGAAGAGCGCCACCGCCGCCCACGCCGCGAAAAACGACACCGCGAAGCCCACGGCCAGGAAGGGCAGGTCGCCCGCCTCGAACAGCCGCCAGCTCTTCAACAGGTCGTAGCCGACTGCCGCGAACATGATGGGCACCGCCGCGATGAACGAATATTCCGCCGCCACCTTGCGCCGCGCGCCCAGCAGCATGCCGCCCATGATCGTGGCCGCCGAGCGCGAAAAGCCCGGCCACAGGGCAAGGCACTGGAAAAAGCCGATGCCCAGCGCCAAACCCGGCGTGATCTCGTCCAGCGTGTACACCCGCTCGCGCCGCGGGCGCGCCTCCACGGCAAAGATGGCCAGCGCGCCCACGCCCAAGGCCCAGGCCACGGTCTGCGGGCCAAAGAGATAGGTCTTGATGGCCTTGTGCGTGGCCAGCCCCAGCACCGAGGCGGGCAGCGAGGTGAGGAACAGCAGCCACAGCCCGTGCAGGCCGGAAAAACGCTGCCTGGGCTGGGGCCGCACCAGCCCCCAGAAGCGGCGCCAATACAGCGCCACCACGGCCAAAATCGCGCCCAGCTGGATCACGATTTCAAAGGTCGCGGCCTTTTCGCCGGTAAATCCGAGCAGGTGGCCGGCCAAAATGAGATGCCCCGTGGACGAGACGGGCAAAAACTCCGTCAGCCCCTCCACGATGCCCAGAATGACGGCGGTGTACATGTCGCCCATACGGCAATGGCTCCTTGTTGCACGGCGCGGCGCGCGCCGCAGCGTTGGTGCTATCGCAACGTCCGCCGCGTTGCAAGGGCAAGGGGAATCATGTAGGTTCCGCCCCATGCTTGCGGCGGTGCGCGGACGCGCCCGCCGTCCGCGCACCAACCAACAACCAGGGGCTTGCCCCCTCGGAGCGCCCATGTCCACAGTCATGCCCCAAAGCGAGCTGGTGCGGAAGGCCGTGAAGTTCATTGCCGAACAACAGGCCGACGCCCCGGACCGCCCCTTGTACGCCCTGGTCGAGGACGCTGCCGTGCGTTTCAACCTGAGCCCGGTCGATGCGGAGTTCCTTATGAAATTCTTCAAGGAAAAGAAGGACTAGCCCTGCATTCGTCCATCCGTCTGTTGCATCGCAACATTTTTCGGGAGCTCCTGTCCCTCTTTGCGCTCACCTTGGGGGCGTTGCTCAGCCTCATCCTTATAGGACGGGTGCTCCAGATGCGCGATCTGTTCATGAGCCTCAACCTCGACATCATGGATCTCGGGTTGCTGTTCGTGTATCTTGGGCCGTTTTTTCTGCTGCTGCTCATCCCCATCGCATGCATGCTCAGCGTGTTTCTCACGTTTTTGCGCATGAGCACGGACCGCGAACTGGTGGCGCTCAAGGCGGGCGGCGTGAGCCTGTACCAGATGCTTCCCGCGCCCCTGCTTTTCTGCGTGCTGTGCACGGTGCTGAATGTGTGGGTGTCGGTGCACGGCATTGCCTGGGGCATGGACAATTTCCGCGCCACAATCCTCGACTATGCCAAGACCAAGACGCAGCTTGCCTTGCAGCCCGGCATCTTCAACCGCGATTTCCCCGGCCTGGTGGTCTATGCGCGCCAGGCGGACGCGGCCACGGGGCTGCTGGAGGACGTGCTGGTGCAGGACCGCACCCGGTCGGACATGACCGCGACCATCCTGGCTCCCAGGGGATTGCTGCGCACCGAAACGGACACGGGCCGCCTCTCCTTCGTGTTGCGCGACGGCTCCATCTACCGCCAGGAAGGGGACCGGGTGAGCGTGCTGGAGTTCGGCGCCTATGCGGTGCGCCTCAACCTGGGCAACCTGTTCGGCAACGCCGGCCTGGAAGAGGTCAAACCCAAGGAGATGCGCTGGGAGCAACTGGGCGACATCGAGGCCAACCCCTCGGGCGTGGCCGACAAGGGCGGCAACTATTACCGCAAGATCGTGCTGGAGCGGCAAAAGCGGCTGGCCTTGCCCTTTGCCTGCCTGGTGCTCGGCCTGTTCGCCATGCCGCTGGCCTGCGCCTTCGAGGGACTCAAGCGGCATCTGGGCTTTGTGCTGGCCATGGGCATGTTCCTTGTCTACTACACGCTGTTTTCACTGGGCCTGACCTTGGGCGAGGGCGGGGCCGTGGCCGCCGGGACCGGGGTGTGGGCGCCCAACCTGCTGTTCCTTGGGCTGGGGGCGGTCATGTTCCGGCTCACGGCGCGCGAGCGCGGCCTGCACCTGATGGGGTGGCTTGGGCACCTTGACGTGCGCCGCTGGATACGGAGGGCGCGGCGGGCATGAAGCGTCTGTCCCGCTATCTGCTCAAGCAGAATTGCTTCTACATGTTCGCGTGCCTGGGCGTGGGCGTGGGCATCTATCTGCTGTCCGACCTGTTCGACCGCCTGGACGATTTTCTGGAAGCCGGGCTGGGCGCGGCGGTCATTGCGGAATATTTCATCGTCAAGACCCCGCTCATGATCTCGCAGCTCATGCCCGCGGTGTTCCTCCTCTCGTGCGTGTTGCAGCTGTCCATCATGGCGGGCAACCGGGAATTGCTCGCCTTGCAGGCGGGCGGCGTCTCGTTCGGCAACATGGTGCGTTTCTTCGCCTTGTGCGGCGTGGCGTGGTTTGTTGTGCAGCTCGTGTTTTCGCAGGTCGTGGGCGTGCAGGGCGAGGAGCGGTCGCGGCGCATCTGGAAGGAACAGGTGCGCAGCGTGCAACTCGACCGCCAGGCCTTGGAAAACGTGTGGTTCCGCGAGGGACGCCAGGTGGTGGAGGTGGACCGGCTGTGGCCGCAGCGGGGGCTCGGCACGGGCATTACGGTGCGCGTGCTGACGCCGGACGAGCGGCGGCTCGCGCGGATCATCACGGCGCGCACCGTTACCGCCCGGCCGGGCGAATGGGTGCTGTCCGACGCGGACGAGTTCGATCCCATGGCCTATTCCCACCAGCGGTCCGCGCGCCTGACACTGCCGCTGGCCCAGGATCCGGCCACGTTTCTGGTGGTGGATCCGGCGCACGATCCAGCCACGTTGCCGCTGTGGCGGCTCGGCGGCGTCATCGCGCAGTTGGAGGCCTCGGGCTCCAATGTGGAGGGGTTGAAAACCGTGTGGCACATGAAGCTGGCCTATGCCTTCTCCATCGTGGTCATGGGCCTTCTCGCCCTGGCGCTGGTGAGTTTCCGGGACAGCGTGTATGTGAACATCGCCCTGGGGCTGGTGGTGACCTTCGCCTTTTATGCGGTGTTCATGGTGGGGGTGAGCGCGGGCCAGAAAGGACTTTTACCCCCGGTTGTCGCTGTCTGGACCGGCAACGCGGTGTTCGGCGCGCTGGCCCTGCTGCGGCTGGCGTGGCACGCCAGACCGCGCGGCTAGATTTTTTTGACGGGCGGCCTCTTGTCGTGTCGCATGTGGCGATGCGATGGGGGCGTGTCTTGCAGCCGGTCGCGACACGCGGCATATATTATGATCGTGTGCGGGACAACGGTGTCGAGGCGCTGCGTGAGACTGCGCCATACGGACGGCCGGGGATGAAAAAAGGGCCGGGCAGGGTGTTTTTTAGCGCCCGCCCCTTTCCTTTTATGACAAAAGCATTATTTCCCCCCTTGATTCCATGATGCGCCGGTAGGAAAAGCCAGGCGGGGCGCGGTATGACCGCCTGTTCCCATGCCTTGCCGCCCCGTCTTGCCGCCACCTCTCGTTGTCATGCCCCGCCGTCAGGCGTCGAAAAAGTGGCGTTTCAGGGCTTGAGGCTCCGATAGACAATGGGCTATGGTACTTTTTTTGGGCGAGGATTCCTTGCCACGCAACCGCCGTTAATGCTTCGGGGGGGCGGGGGCGCCAGGTGGGCGCGTTTCTTGCTACGGACAGGTAACCCATACAACAGGCCAGGAGAAGGCATTATGAACATGGCGGCGGTGCCCATCGTCATCGAAACGACGGGCCGGACGGAAAGAGCCTATGATATTTATTCCCGGCTCCTGCGGGACCGGATCATCCTTTTGGGAACCCCCATCGACGACCACGTGGCGAGCCTCATCTGCGCGCAGTTGCTGTTCCTCGAGTCCGAGAATCCGGAAAAAGAGATCAGCATGTACATCAATTCGCCCGGCGGCGTCGTCACGGCGGGACTCGCCATCTATGACACCATGCAATACATTTCGTCGCCCGTTTCGACGCTGTGCATGGGCCAGGCGGCCAGCATGGCCGCATTGCTGCTCGCCGCGGGCGAGGCGGGCATGCGCTACGCTCTGCCCAACAGCCGCATCCTCATCCACCAGCCCATGGGCGGCGCGCAGGGCCAGGCCTCGGACATCGACATCCAGGCCCGTGAAATCCTGCGCCTCAAGGATCGGCTCAACGGCATCCTGGCCCATCATACGGGCAAGGATCAGGAAACCATTGCCCACGACACCGACCGCGACCATTTCCTCGGCGTGGAAGAGGCAAAGGACTATGGCATTATCGACCGCGTTCTGACCTCGCGCAGCGAGTTGCAGCCCACGGACGGGAAGTAGGAGGCTCAATGACCAACAAACGTGTCGGCATGCCGCCCGAATTGTCGTGCTCTTTCTGCGGCAAGAACCAGGAAGAAGTACAACGGCTCATAGCCGGGCCGGAAGTCTATATTTGCGACGAGTGCGTCTCCCTGTGCAATGAAATCATTGCCCAGGAGAGCATGGACGAGGATGTGGAAAGCGGCGTGCTGCTGCCGCCCACCGAGCTCAAGGAACGTCTCGACGAATACGTCATCGGCCAGGAATACGCCAAGAAGATCCTGGCCGTGGCCGTGCACAACCATTACAAGCGCGTATTTTTCTCCTCCGCCGTGTCCGAGGACGTGGAACTGGAGAAGTCCAACATCCTGCTGATCGGCCCCACGGGCAGCGGCAAGACCCTGTTGGCCAAAACCCTTGCCCGCGTCCTCAAGGTGCCGTTCGCCATTGCCGACGCCACCACGCTGACCGAGGCGGGCTATGTGGGCGAGGATGTGGAGAACATCCTGGTGCAGCTGCTGCAAAACGCTGACTACGACATCGAGGCCGCGTCCAAGGGCATCATCTACATCGACGAGATCGACAAGATCGCGCGCAAGGGCGACGGTCCGTCCATCACCCGCGACGTGTCGGGCGAGGGCGTGCAGCAGGCGCTTTTGAAGATCATCGAAGGCACGGACGCCAACATTCCGCCCAAGGGTGGCCGCAAGCACCCGCAGCAGGAGTTCATCCGCCTCAATACGAACAACATCCTGTTCATCATGGGCGGCGCGTTCATTGGCCTGGATAAGATCATCGAACAGCGCGCCCGGGGCACGTCCATGGGCTTTGGCGCCAAGATCGAGGCGCGCACGGAGATGAATCTCTCCTCGCTGCTCGGCCAGATCCACACCAACGACCTCATCAAGTTCGGTCTCATCCCCGAGTTCGTGGGCCGCATCCCCGTGGTCACCCATGTCGAGGATCTGAGCGAGGACGATCTGGTGCGCATCCTGACCGAGCCCAAGAACGCGCTCACCCGGCAATACCAAAAGCTGTTCGAGCTGGACAAGATCACGTTGCGCTTCACGTCCAACGCCCTGCGCGCCGTGGCCACCAAGGCCATCGAGCGCAAGACCGGCGCGCGCGGCCTGCGCAACGTGCTGGAGAACGTGATGCTTGAAATCATGTACAAGCTTCCGTCCCTGATAGGCGTGAAGGAGTGCGTGATAAACAAGGCCGTGGTGGATAAGGGCGTGGAGCCCATGCTCATCTACCAACAGGAAGCCAAGACGGCGTCCTGACGCCTGTGCGCCGGCCCCGGCCCCGCCGCGTCCGTTCGCCGGGCGCGGGGGCAGGGCGCGGCGTCCGCGCCGGATTGACAAACCTTGATCCGGCGTTACCCTGATTAGGCCGTATCCCCCCTGTGCGATGCAGAGGGTCCGTTTAACGATTTCGGAGGATTGCATGTCCAATTTTTCGCTGGCTGACGACGCCCATCCCTTTGAGACCCACCTGCCGCTCATGTCCCTGCGCGAGGTGGTCATGTTCCCGCGGTCCATCGTGCCGCTGTTCGTGGGCCGTGAGGCGTCCATCAAGGCGATTGAGGACTCGCTGAACAAATACGACAAGAAGATTTTCCTGGTGGCCCAGCGCGAGCCGGAAATCGAAAAACCCGAGGCCGCCGACCTGTTCGCCACCGGCACCGTGAGCAAGGTGCTGCAACTGCTGCGCCTGCCCGACGGCACCATCAAGGTGCTGTTCGAGGGCTTGTACCGCGCCGAGTGGGACGCCACGGATGAGGAATTTGAAGGCGCGGACGTGGAATACCCGCTGGTCGCCGTGCGCCGCCTCATGGAGCGCGACGGCGAGACCGCCGAGGCGGCCGCGCTCATCCGCACCGTGCATGAGGCGGTGGAGGAGTACGGCAAGATCAACAAGAAGATCGCGCCCGAAACCCTGACCGCCGTGTCCACCATGAAGAATCCCGGCAAGCTGGCCGACGCCATCATGCCGCATCTCAAGGTGGACTACCTCAAGAAGCAGCAGATCCTGGAAGAACTCGATCCGGTGGCGCGCCTTGAAGAGGTGTACAAGCTGCTCCAGGCCGAGATCGAAATCTCCTCGCTGGAAAAGAAGATCAAGTCGCGCGTCAAGGTGCAGATGGAACGCAACCAGCGCGAGTACTATCTCAACGAGCAGCTCAAGGCCATCAACAAGGAAATGGGGCGCGAAGACGATCCGGCCCAGGAAGTGGCCGAGTTGGAAGAGCGGCTCAAGCACAAGGTCATGCCCGACGAGAACCGGGAAAAGACCCTGCGCGAAATCAAGAAGCTGCGCCAGATGCCGCAGTCCTCGGCCGAATACACGGTCGTGCGCAACTATGTGGACTGGATCCTGGATCTGCCCTGGAACGTGCACAAGGACATCGACATCGACCTGGAAAAGGCGACGGCCATCCTTGCCGAGGACCACTACGGCCTTGAAAAGCCCAAGGAGCGCATCCTCGAATACCTGGCCGTGCAAAAGCTCGTGACCACCATGAAGGGGCCCATCCTCTGCTTTGTCGGCCCTCCCGGCGTGGGCAAGACCTCGCTGGCCAAATCCATCGCCCGAGCCACGGGCCGCGAGTTCGTGCGCCTGTCGTTGGGCGGCGTGCGCGACGAGGCCGAGATCCGTGGCCACCGCCGCACCTATGTGGGCGCGCTGCCGGGCAAGATCATCCAGTCCCTCAAGCGGGTCGACTATAACAACCCCTTGTTCTGCCTGGATGAAATCGACAAGATGTCCATGGATTTCCGGGGCGACCCGTCCGCCGCGCTGCTGGAGGTGCTGGACCCCGAACAGAACTATACGTTTAACGACCATTACCTGGACATGGACTATGACCTGTCCAAGGTGTTTTTCATCACCACGGCCAACAGCCTGCACACCATTCCCCTGCCGTTGCAGGACCGCATGGAGATCATCAAGCTGCCCGGCTATCTGGAGATCGAGAAACGCAAGATCGCGCGGCAGTTCCTGCTGCCCAAGCAGATCGGCGAGCACGGCCTCAAGCCCGAGAACGTGAGCCTTTCGGACAACGCGGTGCTGGAGACCATCCGGCGCTACACCCGCGAGGCGGGCGTGCGCAACCTGGAGCGCGAACTGGCCCGCATCTGCCGCAAGAGCGCCAAGCATCTGGTGGAGATCGGCGATCTGGACAAGACCGTGACCGTGACCAAGCAGAATCTGGCCTCGTACCTGGGCGTGTTCAAGTTCCGCTACGGCGAGAAGGAGAACGTGGCGCAGGTGGGCGTGTCCACGGGCCTGGCCTGGACCGAGATGGGCGGCGAGATGCTGATGGTGGAGACGGTGCTCATGCCCGGCGCGGGCAAGGTGGAGATCACGGGCAAGCTGGGCGACGTGATGCAGGAGTCGGCCAAGGCCGCGCTGTCCTACGTGCGGTCGCGGTCCGGGATGTTCGGGCTCAAGCCCGATTTCCACAAGGACATCGACATCCACGTGCACGTGCCCGAGGGCGCCACGCCCAAGGACGGTCCGTCGGCGGGCATTACGCTGTGCACGGCCATTGTGTCGTGCCTGCTGGGCATGCCGGTGCGCAACGACCTGGCCATGACCGGCGAGATCACGTTGCGGGGCAGGGTGCTGCCCATTGGCGGCCTGCGCGAGAAGCTCTTGGCCGCGCATCGCGGCCTCATCTCCACGGTCATCATTCCCAAGGACAACATCAAGGATTTGAAGGAGGTTCCGGACGAGATCCTGCGCAACCTCGAAATCATCCCTGTGGAGCACATGGATGAGGTGTTGCAGATAGCGATCATTGCCCCGGACCCTGACCAACTGTTCTGCGGCAAGGGCGCCTATGTCCCCATGCACACGTCGCTCCTGAAGCCCGAGCACGCGGAGAACCATACGCAGCACTAGGCCGCAGAACATCACAACCGATATGAAAAGGCCGGGAAGCGTGAGCTTCCCGGCCTTCTTGCATTTTATCACTAAGAGATACGAGATGACCGTTCTTGCAAGAGGTGAAGATCGTATTTTGTTAGAGAAAATAAATAGTTATTAGCTCTGTGTTGGCTTGAATCATTTAAGTATCCCACGGTACGACGTCGCGCCTGTGGGCACGTGCTTCTTTGATCTTTCGCCTTTTTTCTTGCAGTTCAGAGGCAGGATCCCACTTTCCATACTTTATTTGAGGAATATTGTACGCGTTTCGTATGTCGTTTGCCAAATCAATAGCCTGCAACCCAAGGTCCGCGTACTGGAAGGCGCGCTCCTCAAAGTATTCTTCGTAATCGGGAGGTGATGCTACTACATCCCATGTAAACGCGATGTCTCTATCGGCTGCTTCGACATTCGAAGGAAACGATAGAATTTTGTACATCAAGTCGTGGTCGATGCTTTTCCAATCAACATCATTCGGAAAGACAGGAGCGCCTGGCGACTTTACCTGAGGTTCTAAACACCCTTCAGGCGTGCGCTGGCCACATGAAAGTCCATCGTCTTCCACTACGGCAAAACAAGCTCCCAAATATTTATCAAAGATGCAGACGACCCGGATAGCCAAGTATCTGGCTGCCTTTTTTGTATCCATCGATTTAAGAAAATAAGTGCCAGCCGTTGCGGATAAAGCGCCAATAATTACAAATACAGCGTTAGTAAGTGCAGACAAAAAATCATTCATGCCGTTCTCCTGTTTGTGGAGTGACGAGGCCGCAACCGCTTGATCCCCTCCGGCAACCTGTCCAGGAACGCCGCAATCCCTTCCCGCCGCTTATGCAACTGATGCCCCAGCGCCAGCACGCACAGCCCCAGCCCGGCCAGCGCCACCGGGAACAAGCCGGAATCCTTGAAGAGCGTCCAGGCTAGGTGGCCCACATAGCCGCAGACGCCCAGGCCGCCGAAGACCAGGAATACCCGGCGTTGCAGAAAGACCGCCAGCCCCAGCAGCAGTACATTGATGCCGCAATAGCCCAGCCGCCCCCATTCGCTGTCGCTGCCCAAGGTCGACAACCCGCCCCAGAACGCCATCAGCCCGAACAAATAGCCCCAGAACGCGAAATCGTCCCGCGTGCGCCGGTCGATCAGATACGACGCCGCCAGCATCATCCCGCCAAAGACCATGGACACCAGCGAGCGCTGATGCCACGTGAAATCGCGCAGCCCGAACAACAACGGCGTCAAATCCATGGACATGTACCACAACGTCACGGCCAACGGCGCGGTGAGAAACGGAAAACGCACCCAGCGCAACACCAGCGCGCCCACCAGCAGCGTGGCCGCCTCCATGAGGAACCAGCTGCCCTTGATCCACAGATGGAAGCCCGGATACGCGCCCGGATCGCCCTGCGGCCAGATGCCGAGCATGCGCTCCAGCCCATACACGGCCAGCGGCGTCATGCTCACCGCGCAGGTCATGAGCAGCCCGCCGGATATCCGCCCCCCACGACCCCGCCACAGCTTCCAGCCCGCAAACCCAAACACCGCGCCGCACGCCACGGCAATGGCGAACAATCCGCCCCCGCCCAGCGCGTCCCACGCCCTGGTCATCCACCAGCCCAGCGCGCCCATGACCAGCAACGCGCCGCTGTACGACGCCACATGCGCCGCACCCAACTTCGGGCGCGTCTCATGCAACGCGCGCAGCGCATACCACAGGTCGTGGGCCTGGTCCTGCGTCAGCACCCCTTGCTCCGCTATGCGGATCAGGTCGGTGCGGGACAATCTGAGGGTGTCTTTCGCCATGAGGTCGCGTGTCCGTTACAAACCCGGGCTACATGTCAGGGTCGTCCACATACCGGTCCCACTGGATCTTGCCCGCGCTTTTCTTGAACTTGCGCAGCAGCACATACAACGCGCCCGCGCCGCCGTGCCTGGCCTGGGCCGTGCAAAACGCCAGCACCACCCGCTTGAACGGGTCGCGCGTCAGCCAGTCCTGCACCTTTTCGCGCAGCACGCCATACCCCTCGGGCGAATTGAGCCCGCGCCCCGGAATAAGCAGCACGCACCGGCTGCCCTCCAGATAGTGGTCGCGGATAAAGGCGAGCAGGGCGGCGTGGGCCTGCATCATGTTGCAGCCGTGCAGGTCCAAATGCCCCTGCGGGCTGAACTGGCCCGCCTTGAGCTGATTAATGCGCCGCGCGTCCAAGCCCTTGATGCTGCCGCAGATGAATTCCGTGGTGAAGGACAGGTCGAACTCCACCTTGCCCGCCACAAAATCCTTGAGTTTCTTGCGCGCCGCCGCGTCCGGGTCCGCCACGCCGCCACTTGCGGCCGCAGGCGTCACAGGCTGAACCTTGCGCCCACCGGCGGTGTCCATCTGCCGCACACCCTGCATGGCCCCGAAAAAAATGGTCGTGTCCTCGTCCTCGGCAGGCTTGGGCGCGGGTAACTCCGGCTTGTCGGCGGATTCTGGCGCGTCCTCGGTCCTGGCCGCCGCGCGCGCCAACGCCGCCTGGCGCGACGCTTCAATGGATTCCATGAGCAACGCCTTCTTTTTCTTCTTTTTTTGCGATGGAGTGGTCGCGCTCGTCAGCGCATCGAATGATGTGAGGGTTCGTTTGCTCATGGGCGGCATTGTTGTCGTGCGCGCGGGGCGTGTCAAGGAATGTGTGGTGTGAGGTGTGGAAAAGAAACGGCAAGATTTCGCGCCGGAGCGGCGCGACCAGGGCTGCTCGCCCTGGACCTCGGCAGGGGTACTACCCCTGCACCCGTGTGGGCGGCAAAGGGTACGGGCAAGGCCGACGTTGCGGCGCGATGAGGTCGGGATGCGTGACGGCGGTGGTGTGGTGGCGGGAAGGCGTGCGAGCGCTACAGTCCACTCTTCGCCGCAAAGGGGGGTTGGGGGGGATGGGGGCTGGCGCGAAAGGCCGCCTACCCCCATCCGCCCAAACGCCCCTTAACGACAAATGGTGAACTGCCCCCATTGGGGCTGGCGCCCCAAACCCCGACTCCCGGTTGTATGAGGGAGAGAGAGAAAACGGGTCGGCAAAGATTACGGGAACGGTGGAGAGGATTCGGAAATATGTAGTTGGTCTGTTGGGCTGTACTCATACCGTGAGCACGGCTTGATTCAGCCCATTTTTTGCAGTCTTTATTTCCACTCTTTGCGTCGGCACGGACCGGGGTATGGGGCGTAGCCTCGCAGGGGTCGCTACCCCCCCTGGGGGGCAGTGCTGAATTGAGAAAGTGAAGGTGGGTTTCAGGGGGATGGGAGGTCGTTTTCCCATCCCCCTGAAACCCACCTTTTCTTTGCCAAGTCTGGACTGAGGGCCAACCGCGCCTTCCTACGCCGCCTTCCCCTTGCCGACCTCATCGCGTCGTCATCTCAAGCCAACCCGATTCCTACGCCGCCTACTGGGGTGCAGGGGATCATCCCCTGCCGGGTCCAGGGCAGCGCCCTGGTCGCGCGACAGCGCGAAATCTTGCCGTTTTCCGTTCCCCTAATCCGCCCGATAGTGGCACCCCAGGCTTTTTTTGTTGCGCATGGCGGCCAGGGTGACGATGTAGGCGGCGTGGCTGCCGTGGAACAGGTCGATGAGCGGCTTGGACAGTGGGGTGCGGCGGTAGAAGTCCACCAGATGTTTGTAGAGGTTGCGCAGGTCGTCGTGGGCGCGTTCCAGGCGTGGGGTGCTGCGGGTGATGCCCACGTAGTTCCACATGGTATGGCGGATGGTGGCCCAGTCCTGGGCAATGAGGGCGGGGTCTTCGTTGTGGTTTTCGCCGGGGTGTTCCCAGTCGGGCATGGCGGCCTTGAGCCGTCGTGACAGGGCGGAGCGGCCCGCCAGGCGGCGGGCGATGTCCTGGCCCGCCTGTTGGCCCCACACCAGTCCTTCCAGCAGCGAGGTGGAGGCCAGGCGGTTGGCGCCGTGCAGGCCGGTGCAGGAGCATTCGCCCACGGCGTAGAGGCGGTCGAGCATGGTGCGGCCGTGCAGGTCCACCAGCACGCCGCCGCAGAAGTAGTGGGCGGCGGGCACCACGGGGATGGGGTCGCGGCGGATGTCCACGCCGTGTTTGAGGCAGTGTTCGAACACGGTGGGAAAGCGTTCGTGCAGGTCGTGGTGTACGTGGTTGGCCGCGTCCAGGTAGACGCACGGTTCGTCGGTGCGCAGCATTTCCTCGACAATGGCGCGGGCCACGATGTCGCGGGGGGCCAGGTCGCCGCGCGGGTCGTGCCGTTGCATGAACCGTTCGCCCGCCGCGTTGACGAGGCGGGCGCCTTCGCCGCGCAGCGCCTCGGTGATGAGGAAGCGGCGTTCGGAGCGGTGGTAGAAGGCTGTGGGATGGAATTGCACGAATTCGGCGTTGAGCACGCGCGCCCCGGCGCGCCAGGCCATGCTGACGCCCGAGCCGATGGCGGAGGACGCGTTGGTGGAGTGCAGGTATATCTGGCCCACGCCGCCCGTGGCCAGGACGGTGAAGTCCGCGAGCACGGTTTCCACCTGGCCGGTGGTTTCGTTGAACACGTAGGCGCCCGCGCACTGGTTGGCGAGCTGGTATTTGAAGTCGGGGGTGCTGGCGTGGTGCTGGCTGGTGAGCAGGTCCACGGCGGTGCGCTGGGTGAGGGCGCGGATGTTGGGCGAGGCGAGCACGGCGTGCATGAGGCCGTCCATGATGGCGCGGCCCGTGTAGTCCATGCAGTAGAGCACGCGCTTGGCCGCGTGGCCGCCTTCGCGGGTCATGTCCCATTCGTCGCAGGTGGCCTGCTTGCAAAAGGGGATGCCGAGGCGTTCCACGAGGATTTGCTGGACGGACTGCGGTCCCTTGCGGGCCAGGGATTTGACCGCGCGGGGGTAGTTGTGCCGCCAGCCCGCGATCATGATGTCCTTTTCCAACTGGGCGGGGTCGTCCTCGGCGCGGTAGACGATGCCGCCCTGGGCCAGGGCGGTGTTGCCGCTGTCGAGCGCGGGCCCGGCGGAGAGCAGCGTGACTTCGAACCCCTGGTCGGCCAGCACCAGCGCGGTGGTGGCTCCCGCGATGCCGGAGCCGATGACAAGCACCTGGGTGGAAAGGCGGTGGTCGTTCATGGCGTGTTCCTTATGCTAGCCTGCCGTTGAAAAAGTTGAAATCGCAGGCTGTTCAAAAAAGGTGCGATGCAAGGCGCAAAAAGAATGCAAGGCTGAAGCGTACTTCCAGTACGCAAGGGTTTGCATTCTTTGCAGCAACGCAGCAGATTGCCATTTTTCAACAGCCTGCTAGGCGCAGGCCGCGAGCATGCGCTCAAGGGCCAGGCGCGCGGGCGTGGCGACGTCCGGGGCCACCGTGACGGGTTCGGGCGCGGGGCCGTTGCCCGCCAGGGCGTCGAGCTGGTCCGCCAGCCGTTCCTCGGTGATTTTGGCCATGTTGGCGCAGCCGCTGCGGAGCAGGGGGAGCACGGTTTTTGTGGCGTTGTACTGGGCGGCCAGCCTGTCCACCAGATGAACTTCCGTGCCCACGATGACGGTGGCTCCATCGGGCGCTTCGGCCACGGCGCGGATGATGGTGGTGGTGGAACCCGCCACGTCCGCCGCGTCCACCACGTCGGGCGTGCATTCGGGATGCACGACGATGGTGGCGTGGGGATGGGCGGCGCGGGCGGCCTCCACGTGGGCGGCCTTGAAGCGGTTGTGGATGGCGCAGCAGCCGGGCCAGAGCAGGAGGTCGGCCTGGTCCGCGCCTGCCAGGTCGAGCACGGCCCCGCGTGCCCGGATGTCCAGCACAGTGCGCTTGCCTGCCGGGATGTCCAGCTGGTTGGCGGTGTTCAGGCCCAGGTTTTTGTCCGGCAGAAAGAGCACGCCGTCGCCCTGGTTGAGCGCCCAGCGCAGCATGGTGCGGGCGTTGGCCGAGGTGCATACCGAGCCGCCGTGGCGGCCGCAAAAGGCTTTGATGGCGGCGGAGGAGTTGACGTAGGTGAGGGGGATGAGCGTGCGCCCGCCCCGTGTGAGCCGCGCGTACACCATGTCCAGCAGCGCGGCGGGGGCCATCTGGGCCATGACGCAGTGCGCCGCGGTATGGGGAATGTAGGCGTGCTGCCCTGGTTCGGCCAGGATGGCGGCGGATTCGGCCATGAAGAACACGCCGCAGAACACGATGTGTTGCGCCTCCAGGCAGGGGATCTGGCGCGCCAGTTCCAGCGAGTCGCCGCGCAGATCCACATGCTGGATCACATCGTCGTGCTGGTAGTGGTGGCCCAGTAAGGCCACGGTGTTGCCGAGCCGTTCGCGCGCGCATCGTATGCGGGCGGCGGGAGATGAATGCGTCATGGTGTCCGTCTTGTCTATGGTTATGGCTGGGGCGCGGGCATCGCGCTCACGCGCATGCTGAAATCCGCCGCCGGGGCGGAGTGGGTGATGCGCCCCACGGAAATGAAATCCGGGCCGATGGCGGCGATGGCGGCGATGGTTTCCAGGGTGACGCCGCCGCTGACTTCGCTTTCAATGGATTCAGGGATGCGGGCGAGCGCCTGGCGCATGGTGTCCAGGTCCATGTTGTCGAGCATGATGCGGTTGACGCCGCAGGCCACGGCCTCGTCCACGTCGGCCAGGGTGCGGCATTCCACCTCTATGGGCGGGCAGGGCGTATAGGCCTTGCGCAGCGCCGTCACCGTGGGGGTGATGCCGCCTGCCCGGTCCACGTGGTTGTCCTTGGGCATGAGCATCTCTTCGAGGTTGAGGCGGTGGTTGCAGCCGCCGCCCACGAGCACGGCGTATTTTTCGGGATAGCGCAGGCACGGCAGGGTTTTGCGCGTGTCCAGCAGGCGCGTGCGCGTGTCGCCCATGGCCGCCACGTAGCGGCTGGTCAGGTTGGCTATGCCTGACAGGTGGGTGACGAAATTGAGGATGACCCGTTCGGCCTTGAGCAGCGCCGCGGCGGGGCCGGACATGGTGGCGACCACGGGATAATTGGGGGGATAGCTTGGGGGATAATCCGGTGGATGGCCCGGATCCGGGGTCACGCGGCTGCCTTCCTCGGCCAGGATTTCATAGGAGAAGCTGCCCTTGGGCGCGCACCGTTCCAGCACCAGCGGGATGACGGGCAGCCCCGCCACCAGGGTGTCTTCCTTGGCGATGATGCGGGCATGCAGCGTCTCTTCGAGATTGAATATGCCCAGCGACGTGAGGTCGTGGCCATCCTCTTCCAAGGCAAGGGAAATGGCCCCGATGAGGTATTTGCGAGCCTTGAGTTGGAAAAAATCGTCGAATGTGGTGTGCAACATCCGAACCCTCTACTGGTTTCAGGCGGTTGGCTCAACAATTGTGCCATTATTCACAGACGGCGGCATGTTGTAACGGAATTGTAAATAACGTGCCTCATTGATTTGTCTTTTGACGCCGCAGATGAATGGGGATAAGAAATTCGGGTTATGGCCAATGCGGACAGAAAAGAGCACGAGGAGTGCGAAGCGCACTATGTTTCCGACGGTGATGTGACCAACTGCGGCGACGAGGCGTTGCGTTTCGAGGCGCTCGACGACACCGAGAGTCTGCACCCCGCCGACATTGCCGACCGTTTGGAGGCCATGCCGGTAGAGGAGCAGATCGAGGCCGTGCTCGCCCTGCCGCTGGAGGACGCCGCCGAAGGCCTGGGCGAAATGGAAGAGCACGCCCGCCTGGAACTGCTCAACCGCATGGATCCGGACATGGTGGCGGACCTCATGTCCGAGATGGCGTTCGACGACGCGGCGGACCTGCTCGACGAGATGGACGACGACCGGCGCGACGACATCATGCGCCGCCTGGAACGCGAGGACGCCACCAGCATATCCGACCTCATGCGCTACGACCCGGACACGGCGGGCGGCGTCATGAACTCCGAGATCGTGATCCTGGACCATGGGCTGACCGTGGACCAGGCCATCCGCATCATGCGCCGCGAGATCGAGGACAAGGAAATTCCCTACTACGCCTACCTGGTGGACGAGAACGAATGCCTGGTGGGCGTGGCGTCCATGCGCGAGATTCTCACCTCGCCGCCGGGCCGCCTGCTCAAGGATCTGGTCAAGGGCCAGAACCTCATCACCGTGGTCTTTGACGTGGACAAGGAAGAGGTGGCGCACCAGTTGCGCCATTACAACTTCCTGGCCCTGCCTGTGGTGGACTATGGCAACAAGCTGCTCGGCGTGGTCACGCACGACGACATCATCGACATCATCCATGAAGAGGCCAGCGAGGACATGCTGGGCATGGTGGGCGCGGGCCAGGACGAGACCGTGGATACGCCGTGGAAGCGGTCCACGCTGCAACGCCTGCCCTGGCTGCTGCTCAACGTGCTCAATTCGTCGCTGGGCGCGTGGGTGGTGTTCAAGTTCGAGGGCACCATCGCCCAGATGGCGGTGCTGGCCGCGCTCATGCCCATTGTGGCCAACCAGGCGGGCAACACGGGGCAGCAATCCCTGGCGGTCATCGTGCGCCAATTGGCCATGGAAAGATTCGACCGGGGCCGCGCCTGGGGCGCGGTGGCGCGCGAGTTCAAGATAGGCGTTTCCAACGGCCTGGTCATCGGCAGCATCGTGTTCTGCATCGTGCTGCTGCTCATGAACAACGCCATGCTGGCCATGGTCATGGCCCTGGCGCTGGGCAGCAACATGATTATCGGCGCGGTGGCGGGCGGCTCCATCCCCCTCATCCTGCGCGAACTGGGCCGCGACCCTGCCCAGGCCTCGTCCATCTTCCTGACCACGCTCACCGACACCCTGGGCTTCCTCATCTTTTTGGGCCTCGCGCATACCGTGCTTTTCTAGCTGGGTTCCCCCTCGATACGGCCTGAATATCATGCGCCGCACGGCTTGCTGGCGCGCTATGGTCCGCAATCCCCTGGCCGCGTCCTAAAACCCTGGCCTCGGCCTTGTCCGTTGGCGCGCTCCCCGCTACAATGCGCGTGGGAGGCTTGCATGGACGTCACGGTCGTCTACATCCACCACAACTGTTTCATCCTGCTGGCGGCGGGGCGCACGCTGCTGTTCGACTATCCGTCCGCCGCGCACCTGCCCCCTGTGGCCGCCGCTGCGGCGCGGCCCCATCTGGACGGCGCGGACCTCGTGGTTTTCGTGTCGCACGGCCATGCGGACCATTGCGCGCCCGACCTGCCGGACGTGACCGCCACGGCCCGGACGCGGCGCTGGGTGCTGTCCTACGACGTGCCCGCCATGTTCCCGGCCTATGCGGACCTGGCGGACGCCGTGGTGGTGGAGCCCGAGGAGACCGCGCAGGCGCCGGGCATGGGCGGCATGGAGATCACGGGCATCGAGAGCATGGATCAGGGCGTGGGTTTTTTGGTGGCGTGGCAGGGCAAACGGCTCTTTTTCGGCGGGGATGTGGCCTTGTGGACATGGGACCGCATGGACGCCCGCGCCAGTGCGCACGCCGAGGCGATGTATTGGGAAAGCCTGGCGCCGGTGCTGGCCGCGCCGCTGGATCTCGCCTTTCACAACGCGGACAGGCGGCTGGGAAACTGGGCGGGCGGCGAGGCGTTTTTCCGGCGCGCGGCCCCGCGCTATTTCGTGCCCATGCACGCCTTTGGCGACACCGCGAGCCTGCATGCCTTTGCGGACAAGGCCGCGTTGCCGCCGGGGCAATGGTTCCGCTACGCCGCGCCGGGCGATACGTGGCGCATCACGCTGTAGGCCGTGGACGGAAAAGGCCGCCACGGCTTGCAATCGCGGTCCCATGGGGTAAGAATGACGGCCATCCAGCAACGCCACAACCTGCGCGCCCAACCCGGGCCGCGCGGCACAACGAGGTCATGACATGGAACTGCACACCGTATCCGTGGAAAATCCCGAAGCCCTGAACATGATTCTGGGCATGAGCCACTTCATCAAGACCGTGGAGGACGTGCACGAGGCCGTGGTGGGCGCGGTGCCGTTCGCCAAATTCGGCCTGGCCTTTTGCGAGGCGTCGGACAATCGCCTCGTCCGCCTGTCCGGCACGGACGCGGGGTGCGTGGAACTGGCGCGCGCCAACGCCCTGGCCATCGGCGCGGGCCACAGCTTCATCCTGTTCATGCGCGACATGTTCCCCATCAACATCAAGACCACGCTCCTGGCCGTGCCCGAGGTGGTGCGCCTGTTCTGCTGCACGGCCAATCCCGTGGACGTGGTGGTGGCCCAGACCGAACTCGGACGGGGCATCATGGGCGTGATCGACGGCGGTTCGCCGCTGGGCGTGGAGACCAAAGAGGACGAGGCCTACCGCAAGGGATTTTTGCGCAAGATCGGCTACAAGTTCTGACCTGGGCGGGACGCGAAAATTGGCAACGGGCCGCATTCCCTGGAATGCGGCCCGTTTTCGCACTGGCTGGCGGCAGTTGACGTGGCGTGGATCGCCACAGCCGGAGCCAAAGAAAAGGGAAGGTTGCTCGCCAGGTCCGCGCCGGCGCGCGCGGCCAGGCGGTCTATTGCACGGGCCGCGTCAGCCGGGTGACGACCGAGGGCTGCACGCCCGTGTTGAACCCGCCCCGCATGCCGCCCTGCTGACCCATGGCCGGTTGCTCGGCCAGGAGCGGGTACATCTCTATGTTCACGGGCAGGGTGGCGGCGGTCATGGCCAGCACCTCGTTGGTGGGCGCGTGCACCAGCCGCAGGTTGAAGCGCACGTGGCGCTGGGTCACGGTATAGGTGCCGGTCAGGATGACCGCGCTGCGCACGTTGCCCTGGTCCAGCAGATCCACGCGGCGGGTGAGCAGCATTTCGCCCTGGCCGGGGCCGAACAGGATGTTCTTGCCCTTGCGGATTTCCTGCACGCGGTAACCGGCGCGCACAAAAATGCCCGCCACTTCCTCGGCGACCTGCCGCGCCAGGGGCGAGGCGGAACCCAGGTCGTTGATGTTGACCGGGGTGGTCACGATCATGGTGGTGCCCTTGGCGGGGGCTTCGGGCAGGCCAAGGCGCTCCACGAGCTGGGCGTCCAGGTCTCCGGCCATGCTGACGGCCACGTCCTGCAAGGATTGCGCGGCGGCCGCGCAGGGCGACCAGAGCAGCATGCACAGGGCGGTCAGGGCAAACAATCTCTTCATGGCGCTTGCTCCTTACCGCTGCGACAGGATGAGCCTGTCCACAGCGTCAAGTTCTTCGGACAGCCGCATGCGCATGGCGTCGTCGCGGGCAACGGCCAGGGCCAGCAGGTAGCGCTCGCGGGCCAGCTCGTAGCGGCCCTGGGCCATATACCCCCGGCCCAGCTGGAAATTGTACAGGGCGTGCTCATGGTAGGGCATGCTGGTCAGGCCCGTGGTCCAGGCGGGCGGCTCGGGCTTGCCGTCGAGGCAGGCGCCGCCGGGCGCGCATCCCTGGGGCTGGGATACCTGTGCGGGGGCGGGCGGTTCGGGGGCGACCGCCGCGCAGCCCGAGGTCAGATAGATGCCGACGATCAGGAACATGCCGACAATGAAGTGCTTGGTTTCCATCTGCCGCTCCTAGTGCAGGTCTTCACCCAGGTCGATGTTGGTGATGTCCGCATCCTTGGTCATGGTCTTGAAATCCTTGAGGCCCACGAAGGTGGATTCCAGGAGCTGCCTCCCGGCGGCCACCATGCGCTTGGTCACCAGGGTCTGGGGCATGACCAGCATGGCCGAGCGCAGCACCATGCCGTCCGCGCCGCGCAGCAGGCGGGCGTTGAGGAACAGGTTGTCCCTGTCCGCATAGTAGGTGCCCACCAGCACCACGGTGTAGGGGTTGGCCACGTCCAGTGAGCCGTACTTGCGGGTGAGCAGGAATTCGCCCGTGTTCTCGCGCATGGTCAGGCTGATGTCGGCGCGGTATTCGCGCACGGGCAGGCCGCGCTGGTTGCATTCATAGAACATCTGCTCCGCCATGTAGCGGCCCAGTGACGAGGTCTCGTCAAAGTTGTCCTGGTTCACGAAGTTGGTGGGCAGCGCCACCATGCCGCGCAACAGGTCGCCCGCGCCGTTGAACAGCTGGTCGGCCAGTTCGCGCACCTTGAGCTTGAGTTCGCGCGCCTCGTCGTGCACGGCCTGGGGCGGGGCCATGGGCGTGGCCGTGGTCACCCAGATGTAGCCGCCCACGCCGTCGGGCATGAAATAGCCGGAATGGAAGCCTTCCTGCTTGTGCACCAGCACCGTCTTGCCGTCCACATTGGCCCAGCGGCTGCGCGAGGTGACCACGCCTGCGCCCGGATCAAGGGACATGGGCGCGGCGGCGACCAGGTTGCCGGGCATGGGCGCGACCACGGGCGCCGGGGTCTTGTCGGCGGCATAGGCCGTGCCGAGCAGGCACAGGGCGAGCAGGGCTGCCGCCGTGGCGGCCAGGGTCGTCTTCAGGCTATGGGTCATAGGGACCTCCGGGTTCCCGCCGCCTTGCCACGCCGCGAGGCGGGCCGGGCGGGTTGTATGCGGTGTTCTACGCATCGTATCGGCCTTTCCCGCCATCCCATTAGGGCGTGCGCGGCCTTTTTTGCGGTTCTTTTTCCTTGCTTGGCCGTGTGCGTCCGGCGCGCGGCTTGCCTGCGGCGGACTGGGCCACGCGCCGTGGCGCACCCGCCCGCGCGCACCGTGTCCACAGGCGGCCTGGGGAAAAGAGCCGCCGTTCACCCATGCGTGCGGCGTCATACCTCTCCTTTCGGCAATTGCCGCCTTTTCATGAGGGCGTTGCCGCAGGGGGATGACACGTTTGGCGGTATAGCTTGTCTGGATGGGGTATTATTTCATACTGGTTGCGACAAATTGATTGACTTTTTTTTCTAGAATATTTCTTAAAAAAGTCCAATATGCTGATTTGATGATTTTTTATCATCGGCGGTGCACACGCCACGGGCAAGGTGTGTGCTGTGAATACCGGTCCTTGGCGGCAGCGGACCGCACCCGGAAGACGCGGGCTCATAGCGGGTGGCGAGGGATATTTTTCTAGAGAATTTCAAGTTATTATCTCAAAATGTGTGAGAAACGAGGCAGGATGCGGTGTTTCGGGGGGCGCCGGAAAAGAGGGGCTCTTGGCGGGGAAGGGGAGGGCTGACGGGGCGTCCGGCGGCAAGGCGGGAGCCAAGCCCGCCCACGCCCCCCCGCCCACCGGCCTTGGCTTGCGTGGGGAAATGCAGTATCAGGACGGTTCCTGCGCGCGCAGGATATACGTAAGGAATGGATGCATGACCACACGCCGCAAGACCCGTCAGATCCGTATTGGCAACGTGCCCGTGGGCGGCGACGCCCCGGTCATGGTGCAGAGCATGGCCAACACCGACACCCGCGACGTGGACGCCACGCTGGCGCAGGTGCGCGCCCTGGCCGAGGCCGGGTGCGAGGTCGTGCGCCTGGCCGTGCTCGACGACAAGGCAGCCGACGCGCTGCACGCCATTTGCGCCGCGTCGCCCGTGCCGCTGGTGGCGGACATCCATTTCGACCACCGCCTGGCCGTCCGCGCCCTGGAGGCGGGCATCCACGGCCTGCGCATCAACCCCGGCAACATCGGGGGCCGCGAGCACGTGGACCGGGTGGTGGACGCGGCCAAGGCGCACCGCGCGCCCATCCGCGTGGGCGTGAACAGCGGGTCCGTGGAAAAGGAGCTGCTCAGGCAATTTGGCGGCCCCACGCCCGAGGCCATGGTGCACAGCGCCCTGGGCCACGTGGCCATGCTGGAGGAACGCGGGTTTTACGACACGAAGATTTCCCTCAAATCCTCGTCCGTGCTGGATACCGTGGCCGCCTACCGCCTGCTGGCCGACCGTTGCGACTATCCGCTGCACATCGGGGTGACCGAGGCGGGCACGCTGCTGCGCGGCTCCATCAAGTCCGCCGTGGGCCTGGGCATCCTGCTGTGGGAGGGCATAGGCGACACCCTGCGCGTGAGCCTGACCCACGACCCCACGGCGGAACCCGGCGTGGCGTACGAGATTTTGCGCGCCCTCGGGCTGCGGTCGCGCGGGCCGGAGATCATCTCCTGCCCCACCTGCGGCCGCACCGAGATAGGCCTCATCGAGCTGGCCCAGCAGGTCGAGGAAAAATTGCGCGGGGTGACCGAGGTCTTCAAGGTCGCGGTCATGGGCTGCGTGGTCAACGGCCCCGGCGAGGCCCGCGAGGCGGACATCGGCATTGCCGGTGGCCGCGATCTGGCCATCATCTTCCGCAAGGGAGAGGTCATCAGGAAAGTGAAAGGCAACGAGAACCTGTTGCCAGCCTTCATGGAAGAGCTTGATATATTTCTCAAAGAGAGGAAAGACAATGCGTTTTAGCCGTTACTATGTTCCCACGCTCAAGGAAGCCCCGAGCGACGCCGAGGTCGTGAGCCACAAGCTCTTGCTGCGCGCGGGCATGATCCGCAAGCTCACCTCGGGCATCTACACCTATCTGCCCCTGGGCCTGCGCGCCCTGAACAAGGTGGCCAACATCGTCCGGGAGGAGATGGACGCAGCCGGAGCCCTGGAAATCCTCATGCCCACGGTGCAGCCCGGCGATTTGTGGCAGGAAACCGGGCGGTGGGATTTCTATGGCAAGGAGTTGCTGCGCTTCAAGGACCGCAAGGACCGCGACTACTGCCTGGGCCCCACGCACGAGGAGGTCATCACCGATCTCTTGCGCCACGAAATCCGCTCCTACCGCCAGCTTCCGGTCAACCTGTACCAGGTGCAGACCAAGTTCCGCGACGAGATCCGCCCCCGCTTCGGCCTCATGCGCGGCCGCGAGTTCGTCATGAAGGACGCCTACTCCTTTGACGCCAACGAGGCGGGCGCGGACAAGAGCTACAAGGCCATGTACGACGCCTATGCCAAGATATTCACCCGGCTCGGCATGCGCTTCCGCGCCGTTGAGGCGGACTCCGGCTCCATTGGCGGCAATTTCTCCCATGAATTCATGGTGTTGGCCGATACAGGCGAGGATACCATCGCCGTGTGCACGGCCTGCGAGTACGCGGCCAACCTGGAGCGCGCGCCCATCGTCACCGTCTTTGCCCCCCCCGTTCCCGCTGACGCGGCCTGCCCGCCCGCCCAGGAGGTGGCCACGCCCGGCACGCATACCGTGGACGAGCTGTGCGCCTTCCTCAATGTCGGCCCCGAACGCATCGTGAAGACGCTGCTCTTTGACGCGGACGGCGAGGTTGTGGCGGCCATGGTGCGCGGCGACCGCGAGCTGAACGACATCAAGCTGAAGAATCTGCTGGGCGCCAAGGTCGTGGAACTGGCCACCCCCGAGCAGGTGCAGGCCGCCACGGGCGCGCCCGTGGGGTTTGCCGGTCCCGTGGGGCTGGGCGTGATGCGCCTGTTCGCGGACAACGAGCTTCTGGCGGGCACGGACTGGTATGTGGGCGCGAACAAGGCGGACACGCACCTGGCCCACGTGAGCCTGGCCCGCGACGCCCAGGTGGAGCGCTATGCGGACCTGCGCATGATTACCGCCGCCGACCCGTGCCCCAAGTGCGGCGGCGCGCTGGAGCTGCCCAAGGGCATCGAGGTGGGCCACGTGTTCAAGCTGGGCACCAAGTATTCCGAGGCCATGAAGGCCACCTACCTGGACGAGAACGGCAAGGACCAGATCATCATCATGGGCTGCTACGGCATCGGCGTGTCGCGCATCGTGGCCGCGTGCATCGAGCAGAACCATGACGACGGCGGCATCGTGTTCCCGCCGCCCATCGCGCCCTTCGAGGCCATGGTCATCCCCCTGGGCGCCAAGGACGAGGCCGTGGTCGCGGCGGCGGAGTCGGTCTACGCCACCCTGCGCGGGCAGGGCGTGGACACGTTGCTGGATGACCGGGACGAGCGGCCCGGCGTGAAATTCAAGGACGCCGACCTCATCGGCCTGCCCATGCAGTTGGTGGTGGGCGGCAAGGGGTTGGCGCGGGGCGTTGTGGAGGCCAAGGACCGCCGCACAGGCGAGCGGGCCGAACTGCCCATCGACGGCTTTGACGCCGCCTTTGCCGACTGGCGCAAAGCCGTGCTGGAAGGCTGGCGCGCGACCACCTAACCATTCGACATAACGTATGATACGCGAACTGGCCGCCCCGGTCCCCCCGACCGGGCGGCCCGGTTCGTTTTCACGAGGAGCCATGGCCCACATCTTCACCGTCCGCGAGATAACCGGCGCGATCAAGCGCGTGCTGGAAGGGGAGTTCCCGTTCGTCTGGGTCAAGGGGCAGGTGTCCAGCCTGTCGCGGCCCGGTTCCGGGCATCTCTATTTTTCGCTCATGGACGGCGAGGCGAGCCTGAACGTGGTCTGGTTCAAGGGCAGCCAGCGCACTGCGGACGCGGGCCACGACCCGCTCACCGGCGAGGTGGTGGAGCGTCCCGCCGCAAGCATTGCCGCCACCCTGGCCAACGGCCAGGAGATCATGTGCGGCGGCAGGCTCAACGTGTACCCGCCGCGCGGCCAGTACCAGCTGGTGGCCGAGGTGGTGCAGGACATGGGCCTTGGCCGCCTGTACCTGGAATTCGAGGCCATGAAGCGCGCCCTGGCCGCCAAGGGATACTTTGACCTGGAACGCAAGCGGCCGCTGCCGCCCCACCCGCGCCGCGTGGCGGTGGTCACCGCCCTGGCGGGCGCGGCTCTGCGCGATTTCCTGCGCATCGCGTCCGAGCGGGGATACGGCGCGCGCATCCGCATCCACCCCTGCCTGGTGCAGGGGGCGGATGCCCCGGCGCAGATCGCCGCCGCGCTGGACACGGTCAACGCCCAGGGCTGGGCCGACGTGGCCGTGGTCATCCGGGGCGGCGGCTCGCTGGAGGATTTGTGGGCTTTTAACACCGAACCCGTGGCCGACGCCGTGTTCCGTTGCGCCGTGCCCGTGGTGAGCGGCGTGGGCCATGAGGTGGATATTTCCATCACGGACCTGGTGGCCGACGTGCGCGCGGCCACGCCCAGCCACGCCGCGCAGATGCTCTGGCCCGAGCGCCGCCTGCTGGAGCAGGCCGTGGATGGGCTGGAAACCGATCTGCACGCGGCCTGGGGGCGCTTTTTCACCGCCCGGCGGCAGGCATTGGAATCCCTGGAAAAGGGGCTGGCCTGGCTTTCGCCCGCCGCGCGGCTGGGCAGGCTGGACGAGCAGTTCGCCGAGGCCCGGGAGCGGCTCGACCGCGCCGTGGGCCGGTATCTGGAGCGGCGCGAGGAAACCGTGGCCCGCGCCGGGCAGGCCGTGGCCTCGCTTTTTGGCGCGGCGCGGTTGCAGGGCAGGGCGGATGCGGTGGAGGCGCTGGCGGGCCGTCTGCTGCGGGCCGGAGGGCAATGCGCCGCCGACAGGGAACGCCGCCTGGATCTGCTGGCCGCCACCCTGGCGGGCCTCGATCCGCAACGGCCCCTGGAACGGGGCTACAGCCTCGTGTACGTACCAAAAAACAAGGCCTATCTGCGCAGCGCCGCCGATGTCGCGCCCGGCGACCGGTTGGACATCCACGTCAAGGACGGTACGGTGACCGCTGCCGTGGCCGGCCCCAAAGCGAAGACAAAACGTGCCGATGGCGCGGCGACCCAGGAGCTATTGCCGTTATGATACAGGGAGTGAAAGGATTCGTCGCGCTGTGCGTGGCCGTGTGCGTCATGGCCGTTGTGGCCGCGCCGCGCCGCGCCTTGGGAGGTGACCTTGTGGCTACCATGAATGGCGTGACCATCAAGGCGCCGCGGACCGTATACGAGGGGCAGCCGTTTTTCGTGCGCATCACCTCGGAAAAAGCCCTCGACGCGGCGGAAATGGTCTGGCAGGAAAAGAGGGTTCCTCTTGACGTGGCCCCGGCTGCCGGAGGCGGGTGTGAGGCGGTCGCCCTGCTGGGCGTGGGGCTGCAACGGAACGCCACGTCGCAACCCCTGCGCGTGACCGCGCACGGGACGGCGGGCGACGCGGACATCGCCATGGTCGTGGCCGTGGCGCGCAAGAAATATCCCGAGCAAAAGCTCAATGTCGACGGCAAGTTCGTGGATCTGTCCGCCACGGATATGGCCCGGGCCACGGAAGAGAGGAAGTTGGTGGTCAAGGCGCTTGAGACCATCACGCCCAGGCGTTTCTGGCTGTGCCCGTTTGTGCGTCCGGTGCCGGGCGCGGTGACCAGCGACTACGGGCTGCGCCGCATTTACAACGGCCAACCGCGCAACCCGCACTCCGGCGTGGATTTTCGCGCCGCCATGGGATCGCCCGTGCATGCGGCGGCCGCGGGGCGGGTTGTGCTGCTGGGAGATTTCTTTTTTGGGGGCAACGAGGTTTTCATAGACCACGGCCAGGGCGTGGTTTCGGTCTACGTGCATATGTCCGAGGTGATGGTGAAGGACGGCCAGGAAGTGAAGGCGGGCGATGTGGTGGGGCTTGTAGGCTCCTCGGGCCGCGCCACGGGACCGCACCTGCATTTCGGCCTGAATGTGCTGCGCAACGCAATCGACCCCATGCCGCTGTTTGAACAGCGGTGCGGCGAACGGCAATAGGGGACTGATATGACGGTTGCCAAGGAAATGGATTTTGAAAAACGGCTGAAGCGGTTGCAGACCGTGGTGGACCAGTTGGAGCAGGGCGACCTGCCCCTGGAAAAGGGCGTGGCCCTGTACAAGGAAGGCCTGGCCCTGGCCAAGGCGTGCCGCGACCAGTTGCAGGCCGCGCGCAACGAGATCGAGACGTGCGCGCGTGGCGTGCTGGAACCTTTCGAGCCCGAAGCGGAAGCGGAGGCGGAACAGGGAGATGACGGCGATGATGGACGCGGCGACGCTTAAAAAGACGCTGGCCGGACTGGGCGGCGAAATCGAAGCCTGGCTCGCGGGCTCCCTGAAGGACCGCCACATCCCCGCCGGGCTGCTGGAAGCCATGGACTATAGTTTGCTTGGCGGCGGCAAGAGGCTGCGCCCGGCGCTGTGCCTGACCTTTGCCGAGCTGTTTGGCCTGCCCCGCGCCCAGGCCATGCCCTTTGCCGCGTCGCTGGAGATGATCCACACCTATTCCCTGATCCACGACGACCTGCCCGCCATGGACGACGACGACCTGCGCCGGGGACGGCCCTCCAACCACAAGATGTTTGGCGAGGCGCTGGCCATTCTGGCGGGCGACGGCCTGCTGACAGAGGCCTTTGTGACCATGGCCGCCACGGCGGCGGGCCTGGGCGGCGCCGTTCCGGCGGACCGCGTGCTGGCCGCGCTGGCCGAGGCCGGATGCGCCGCGGGCGCGGCGGGCATGGTGGGCGGCCAGGCGTTGGACATGGCGTTTACGGGCCGCGACGACGTGGACCTGGACGCCCTGCGCCACATGCACGCCCTCAAGACCGGGGCGCTGCTGCGCACCGCCTGCCTCACCGGGGCCATCCTGGGCGGCGCGTCCGACGCCGACCTGGCCCGCGTGGCCGACTATGGGGCCAATGTGGGGTCGGCCTTCCAGATCGTGGACGATATTTTGGACGAGGTGGGCGACGAGGCTCAACTCGGCAAGCCCGTGGGCAGCGACCGCGAGCAGGGCAAGGTGACCTATCCGAGCCTCCTGGGCATAGACGCCTCCCGCCGCATGGCCGAGGACCGCGTGACCGCCGCGCTGGCGGCATTGGAACCCTATGTCGGCCCCCAGGCCGATTTCCTGCGGGGACTTGCCCGCTATATCGTGGACCGGGTGTCCTGAACCCGCTTCGCAAACCGGGCGCCCCGCGCGCCCCGGAACCGCTCATGCCCGAAACACCGCAGACACACGGCCTGCTCGCCTCCCTTTCCTCGCCCGCCGAGGTGGCGGGGTTCTCCCTGGATGAGCTGGCGCAGCTGGCCCAGGAGCTACGCGAAACCATCATCGAGACGGTTTCCAAGAACGGCGGCCACCTTGCGCCCTCCCTGGGCGTCGTGGAGCTGACCCTGGCCATGCTCAACGTCTTCGATCCCCTGCGCGACAAGATCATCTGGGACGTGGGGCACCAGGCCTACGCCTACAAGCTTCTCACCAGCCGCCGCGACCGTTTTCACACCCTGCGCACCCTGGGAGGGGTGAGCGGCTTTCCCAAACGCAGCGAAAGTCCCTACGACCACTTTGGCGTGGGCCATTCGTCCACGTCCATTTCCGCCGCCCTGGGCATGGCCATGGCCCGCGACATCGAAGGCAAGGACAACCACGTGCTCGCGGTGATCGGCGACGGCTCCATGACCGCCGGGCTCGCCTTCGAAGGGCTCAACCAGGCGGGCGACATGGGCCGCAACCTCACCGTGGTGCTCAACGACAACGAAATGTCCATCTCCCACAACGTGGGCGCACTGTCCTCCTTCCTGTCCCGCCAGCTTTCCAACCGCTGGGTCGTGCGCATGAAGAAGGACATCGAAAAGATGCTCGGCCATATCCCCGGCCTGGGCGAGGAACTTATCAACTACGCCCGGCGCGGCGAGGGCTCGTTCAAAAGCTTTCTCACGCCCGGCGGCATGCTTTTCGAGGCGTTTCGCTTCAACTACATCGGCCCGGTGCCGGGCCACGACCTCAAGGCGCTCACCGAGACCTTTGCCCGCATCAAGGAACTGGACGGCCCGGTGCTGCTGCATGTGCTGACCAAGAAGGGCAAGGGATACGAACCCGCCGAAACCAACCCCACCTATTTCCACGGCGTGGGATGTTTTGAGCCGGAAACCGGCGAGGCGCTCAAGTACGGCGCGTGCTCGCTGCCCACCTATACCGAGGTCTTTGGCTCGACCCTGTGCGAGCTGGCCGCCGCCAACCCCAGCGTGGTGGCCATCACCGCCGCCATGCCCGAGGGCACGGGCCTGTCCTCGTTCGCCGAGCGCTTTCCCGACCGGTTCGTGGACGTGGGCATCTGCGAGCAGCACGCGGTCACCTTTGCCGCCGGACTGGCCACCCAGGGTTTGCGGCCGGTCGTGGCCGTGTATTCCACCTTCCTGCAACGCTCCTACGACCAGATCGTGCACGACGTCTGCCTGCAAAACCTGCCCGTGGTCTTTTGCCTGGACCGGGGCGGGCTGGTGGGCGAGGACGGCCCCACGCACCACGGCGCGTTCGACATCTCCTTTTTGCGCCACATCCCCAATCTGGTGGTCATGGCGCCCAAGGACGAGGGCGCGCTGCGCGACATGCTGCACACCGCGCTTGCCCACGACGGCCCGGTGGCCATCCGCTATCCGCGCGGCGTGGGTGTGGGCGTTCCCTTGGATACCCCTCCCGCGCTCCTGCCCCTGGGCCAGGGCGAACTGTTGCGCGAGGGCGCGGACGCGCTCATCATCGCCATCGGCAACCGCGTGCACCCGGCCCTGGCCGCCGCCGAGGCGCTGGCCGCCGAGCGCGGCGTGCAGGCAGCCGTGTTCAACGCCCGTTTTGCCAAGCCGCTGCCCGAGGCGCAGCTTCTTGACCTGTGCACGCGGCACAGCCGCATCGTCATGGTCGAGGAAAACACCATCAGCGGCGGATTTTCCTCCGCTGTGCTGGAGCTGTTGGCGGACCGGGGCGCACTGGCCGGCCAGCGCATCACGCGCCTGGGCCTGCCCGACGCCTTTGTGGAGCACGGCCCCCAGCGCGCCCTGCGCGCCAAGGTGGGCATAGACAGCCAGGGCATCCGCCGCGCCGTGGAGGCGCTGGTAGGGGAATAAGGCGCCGCCTCCCTCCCGTCCCCATGATGCGGGTCGGAGAGAACGGACGCGGTGGACGATGCGGTTACGGTTCTCGTTGGGAACGAATGCGGAACGCCTGTCCGGCACCCCGGACAGGCGTTCCGCATTCGTGTGGGAGATGGGGACGCTATTCCTCCAGCACCCGGCCCTGGCGCACGAATGAGATGCCCAGGCCGGACTGGGTGCCGATCATCACCGCCTCCACCAGCGGCGCGTTCACCGGGGTTTCCGCCAGCCATTTCACGATGTAGTTCGCGCCGGAACCGCCCGATGTGTCTTGCGTCTGCACCATGAATTCCCGCGTCATCAGCGGCGCGAGGCTGATCGGCGACGGCAGCTCACTGCGTACCATCTTGCCGTTTGTGTCATAGTATTCCACCGCCGTCAGCGTGAGCGAGTGGACCATATCCACGTTGCGCACGCTCAGCATGACCGAGAGGTTGAGAGGCCTGGACCTGGGCCCCTGGTAGATGTGGGAATAGCACGGCACATAGATGGTCTGCCCCCGCGATTTTGCCTGGACGCCCACGGGCAACAGCAGCAGAACCGCAAGAGCCAACGCCGCGATACGGTACGATCTGGTCATGATTCCTCCCCAAAAATGTGAGCCTGCAAAGCGGGCGTGGCCCGCCGTCAGTCGGTTTGCTTCCTGTCTTCCTCTTCCTTGAGCGCCCGGCGCAACACCTTGCCCACAATGCTCTTGGGCAGGTCGTCACGGAACTCCACCTGGCGCGGCACCTTGTAGTTGGCCAGCTTCTGGCGGCACCAGGCAATGACCTCGGGCCGCGTCAGCTCCTCGCCGGGCTTGACCACCACGAACGCCTTGAGACTCTCGCCCCGCGTGGGGTGCGACATGCCCACGCACACCGCCTCCAGCACCTTGGGGTGCGTGTGCAGCACCTCGTCTATCTCGCGCGGGTACACGTTGTATCCGCCGATGATGACCATGTCCTTCTTGCGGTCCACTATGGTGAAATACCCCTGTTCGTCCATGACCGCGATGTCGCCCGTGTACAGCCAGCCGTTACGCAGCGCGCCAGCGGTCTCGTCCGGGCGGTTCCAGTACCCCCGCATCACCTGCGGCCCACGGATGACCAGTTCGCCCACCTTGCCCGGCGGCAGGGGGATGGACCCCACCTCCATGTCCACGATGCGCGCCTCGGTGCCCGGCAGCGGCAGCCCGATGCCGCCCACCTTGCGTTCGCCGTGCAACGGGTTCAGGTGCGTCACGGGCGACGCCTCGGTCAACCCGTACCCCTCGGCGATGATCGCGCCCGTCTTCTCTTCGAACCGCCGCAAGATCTCCACGGGCATGGGCGCGGAGCCGGACACGCAATAGGTGAGCGACGACAGGTCGCGGTCCGCGATGCCCTTTTGCTGCATGAGCGAAATGTACACCGACGGCGCGCCCGGAAAGATGGTTGGCCTGAGCTTTTCGATGGCGTCCAGCAGATCCTGCGGCACATAGCGCGGGAAGGGCAGCATAGTGGCCGCCACCGCCGTGCCCAGCAGCAGGCACACGGTCAGCCCGTACACGTGGAAATAGGGCGGCAGACCCAGAAAAACCTCGGGCCGCCTGCCCAGGTCGTGCAGCATGGCGTGGCATTGCCGCACGTTGGCCACCATGTTGGCGTGCGTCAGCATCACGCCCTTGGACACGCCCGTGGTGCCGCCCGTGTACTGCAACAGCGCCAGCTCCCCCAGCGGGTCGGCCACGGGCTCGTTCACCCGCTCGCGCCCCCTGGCCAGCTCTTTCCAGGCAAGGACCGTGCGGTTGTCCAAAGGCACGTCGCGGGGCAGGCCGTCGCGCTGGGCCTTGAACCGGTACAGCAGGTTGAGGGGGAAGCCGAGGCAGTCTGAAACGCGTGTAATGATGAATTTTTCGACCGGAAGGCGATTCCGCAGCGGCGCAATGCGCGGCCACAGGTGGTCCAGCGTGACCATGATGCGGCAATCCGCGTCCCCAAGCTGGTGCGTCAATTCCGATTCCATGTATAGCGGATTGGTCATGACCACCACGCCGCCCGCCTTGAGAATCGCCCAAAAGGTGATGATCGTCTGCGGCAGGTTGGGCAGCATGACCGATACCCGTTCGCCCCGCTTGAGCCCCAGACGGCGCAACGCGGCGGCCATGGCCTCGGCCCGCGCCCGCAGCGCGGCATAGGACATCTTCCAGTTGCGGAAGATGATGGCCGTGCGGCCCGGATACTCCTCGGCGGCCCGGTCCAGCAGCGCGTGCAGGGCCATGGGCTCGAACGCGAACGTGCGCGGCACCTCGGGATCGTAATATGCCAGCCACGGCTTGTCGCGGATGTCGTCCAGGGCAGGGGTGGTCACGTCTTGTCCTCCAGGGGCGTGGCATGGCATGTATGGGAACACGTACTATGCCCCACACCCCACGGGTTCGTAAAGCCGTCTACGGAGAAGCATGATGGATACCGCCTGCATGACCGCGCGCCCCTTTGCCCATCGTGGCCTGCACGACATGGCCCTGGGCCGCGCCGCCCGCGCCCCGGAAAATTCCCTGGCCGCCTTCGAGGCCGCCGTGCGCGCCGGATACGGCATCGAATGCGACGTCTGTCTCCTGGCCGACGGCGAAACCGCCGTATTCCATGACCTGACCCTCGACCGCCTCGCTGGCCGCCCCGAGCCTCTCTTCACCCACACCGCCTCGTCCGTGCGCGCCGTGCGCCTGCTCGACTCGGACCAGCGCATCCCCCTGTTGGCCGACCTGCTCGACCTCGTGGCGGGCCGCGTGCCCCTGTACATCGAACTGAAACCCCTGCGCTTTATCGGCCCCCTCGAACGCCGCGTGGCCGAACTGCTGCACGCCTATTCCGGCCCCTGCTTCGCCGCCTCCTTCAGTCCCGCCAGCCTCGGCTGGTTCAACCACAACGCTCCTGCCATCGCCCGCTGCCTCATCGCCTCCAACCACTGGCAGGGCGGCGTCATCCCGCCCACCCCGCGCCACAGGCTGCTTGCCAACCTGCGCATGCGGGCCGTGGCCGCACCCCACGCCATCGCCTACGACCTGCGCGGCCTGCCCAACCCTGCGGCGCTGCACGCACGCCGCGACGGCCTGCCGGTCCTCACCTGGACCGCGCGCAGCGAGACGGACTTGGATAAGGCGCGGCGGGTGGCGGACAACGTGGTGTTCGAGAACGTCACGCCGTAGCGGGGAGAAGAAACGGCAATGCCTCCGGCGGCCGGGGAAGGAACTTTTGAAAAAGTTCCTTCCCCGGACCCCATCCTCAAAACTTTTCAGGTTGGGGGTAACGGTGGGATGGGCGAGGTCCGCTGATGCGGCAGACGTGGATGCGCCAAGGACGGTTGCGCCGGAGGCGCGCCATTGGCAACGGGGGAAGGGGGGAAAAGAAGCTATCCTGTTTGATAGACAGAAGATCAGCGTTGACTGGAAAGGTCAGGGGCATACATGGCGAGCGGGCGCGCAGGCTGATGAGAAAACGCCGTTCTATCCTGTTGAAGCCCACCGCACATTGTCAAATCCAAGCCGCCCCCAAGGAGATTGTGCCCCATGCATCATCTTTTCAACCCGCAGTTTTTGGAAAGAGGTGAGAGAGGGGATGGGGGGTCTGGGGGGAAGGGGGGATAGAGGAGAAAACCTTTTTTCGCGCAGAAATAGGTTTTCTCCTCTCTCCCCCCGTCCCCCCAGTTGCCTTTATCCGTCACGCCCCCGGCGCGGCCAGGGCC
>JBFWMG010000035.1:0-34904 GCA_050251715.1 Desulfovibrionaceae bacterium
CCCCCCCCCCCCCCCCCCCCCCCCCCCCCCCCCCCCCCCCCCCCCCCCCCCCCCCCCCCCCCCCCCCCCCCCCCCCCCCCCCCCCCCCCCCCCCCCCCCCCCCCCCCCCCCCCCCCCCCCCCGCATCGTCGTTTTCTTCCTTTCCTCTCTCCATCTACCCCTTGAAAAACCGCAGCCGCAGGGCGTTGGCGACCACGGATACCGAGCTCATGGCCATGGCCGCGCCCGCGAGCATGGGCGAGAGGGTGGGGCCGCCAAAGGCGTGCAGCAGGCCCGCCGCCACCGGGATGCCGAGCACGTTGTACCCGAACGCCCAGAACAGGTTCTGCTTGATGTTGCGGATGGTGGCGCGCGACAGGGCGAGCGCGGTGAGCACGCCGTCGAGGGAGCCGCGCATGAGCACGATGTCGCCCGCGTCCACGGCCACGTCTATGCCCGTGCCCATGGCCATGCCCACGTCGGCGCGGGCCAGGGCCGGGGCGTCGTTCACGCCGTCGCCCACCATGGCCACGCGCAGGCCCTGGGCCTGCAACGCGGCCACGCGGTCGGCCTTGTCTTCGGGCATGACGCCGGCCCAGACCAGGTCGGCGGCCTGGGCCTCGGTGGCGGTGCCGGGGATGATGCCCGCCCGCCGGGCTATGGCCGTGGCGGTGCGGCGGTTGTCGCCGGTGAGCATGATGACCTGGATGCCCTGGGCTTGCAGCGCGGCCACCACGGCGGGCGCTTCGGGCTTGAGCGTGTCGGCGATGGCCAGCACGGCGGCCGGGGCGGCGTCCACGGCCATGCAGATGGGGGTCTGCCCCAGGTCGGAGAAATGGCGGGCCATGTCGGCGAACGGCGCGGGGTCTATGCCTTCGGCGCGCATGAAATCGGGGGTGCCGATGCGCACGGGGCGCGGTGCGGCGTTGGGCATGGTGACGACGCCGCGCACGCCGCGTCCGGGCACGGCTTCGAAATCGGCCACGGGCGCAAGGGGGATGTCGCGCAGGGAGGCGGCCTCGACCACGGCGCGGGCGAGCGGGTGTTCGCTGGACGCCTCCAGCGAGGCGGCCAGGGCGAGGAGCGCGTTGTCGTCCGTGGGAATGGCGGGCGGCTCGGCGGGCGCGCCGTTGTGGCGGGCGGCGGCCCCCACGGCCATGATGGCGGTGAGCGAGGGCTTGCCCACGGTCAGGGTGCCTGTCTTGTCAAAGACCACGGCCTGCACATGGCCTGCGGATTCGAGCACCGCGCCGGACTTGATGAGCACGCCGAGCTGCGCGCCGCGCCCGGTGCCCACCATGATGGACGTGGGCGTGGCCAGGCCCATGGCGCAGGGGCAGGCAATGACCAGCACGGCCACGAAGATGCGCAGGCTGAAGGCGAAGTCCGCGCCGCTGGCCATCCAGGCCGCACCCGCCGCCACGGCCAGGACCATGACCACGGGCACGAAGTGGTAGCTCACGGTGTCGGCCAGGCGGGCGATGGGCGCCTTGGATCCCTGGGCGTCCTGCACCAGGCGGATGATGCGCGCCAGCACCGTGTCCGCGCCCACGCGTTCGGCGCGCATGACAAAGACCCCGTGGGTGTTCATGGTGCCGCCCGCCACGGGGTCGCCGGGGTGTTTGGTCACGGGCAGGGACTCGCCGGTGAGCATGGATTCGTCCACGCCGGAGGAGCCGTGGATCACGCTGCCGTCCACGGGGATGCGTTCGCCGGGGCGGATGCGGACATGGTCGCCGGGAACGATGTCGCCGGCGGGGATTTCCCGATCCACCCCGTCGCGCACCACGGTGGCGGTGTCGGGCGTGAGGTCGAGCAGCCCCTTGATGGCGTCGGAGGTGCGCGCCTTGGCGCGGGTTTCAAAATACTTGCCCAGCGAGACCAGGGCGATGAGCACGGCGGCGGACTCGAAATAGAGATCCATGACGCGCGCCATGGGGTCGATGCCGAGCCATATCTCCAGGGTGCTCCACACGCTGTAGGCAAAGGCCGCTCCCGTGCCCACGGCGATGAGCGAGTCCATGTTGGGCGTGCGCCGCCACAGGTTGGGAAAGCCCAGGCGGTAAAAGTCGCGGCCCGACCAGAGCACAGGCAGGGTCAGCGCCAGTTGCAGCAGGGCGAAACGCAGGGCCGAGGCGGGCGAGGCGTGGGGCGACAGGACGCCGGGCAACGGCAGGCCCATCATCTCGCCCATGGACAGGGTGAGCAGGGGCACGGCAAAGAGGAACGCGGTGTACAGGCGCAGGCGCATGGCGGCCAGGCGCGCCTCGGTCTCGCGTTTGCGTTCCTCCCATTGGGCGGCGGCGTCGGACGGGGCGTCGCCACGCGTGGCGAAGGCCGCGTCCTGGAAGATGGCGGTGAACCCGGCGTCGGCCACGGCGGTCTCGATGGCGTGGCGCACCGCGTCGGGCGATGCGCCGGGTGCGAGGGCGACTGTGCCGTTTTCCGTGGCCAGGTTGACGGACGAGGCGGCCACGCCGGGTAGCGCGGCGGTGATGCGCTCCACGCGGGCCGAGCAGGCCGCGCAGTGCATGCCCTTGACCGCGAAGCGCAGGGGGCCGTCCGGCGGGGCGGGGGCGGCTGCCGGGGCGGCCGCAGGCGGCACGGCCTCAAATCCCAGGTCGTGCACGGCGGCCACAATGGCGTCCAGCTGAAGGGTTGTGGGGTCAAAATCCACCTTCATGGTCTCGGCTGCCAGATTCACGGCCACCTCGGCCACGCCGTCCATCTTTCCCACCACACGTTCGATGCGCGAGGAGCAGGATGCGCAGTGCATGCCCTTCACGGCCATGCGCGCGGTGCGTGTGCTTTTATCGGAATCGTTCATTGCGCAGCTCCGGGATGTGTCTTATCTTTCATACTGTGGCCGTCGGCAAAAAATGTCGTGGGCCGACAGCGAAAACATAACCATCCAGCGGAGGAATGCAAATGACCACCGTGAAAGTGAAAGGCATGAGCTGCCAGCATTGCGTGCAGTCGGTGACCAAGGCCGTGAGCGCCGTCGCGGGCGTGGCCAACGTCAAGGTGGACCTGATGGCCGGAACGGCCAGTTATGAGGAAACAACGCCCGTGGACGTGGCGGCTGTGAAGGCGGCCATCGTCAAGGTAGGGTTCGAGGCGGGGTAGGGGCGACGCGTCGGCCTGCGGGCTGCGCCTTGGCCAGGCCTGCGGCGGTCGCGCGGTTCGGGGCGCGATGCGCCTGGCCTGGCTGGGAAACGATTGCGCCGGGCGGCGTTGCCAGCCCTGATTGACACAGGGCCGCCAACGCCGCCCGGCCAGGGGCCGCCTGGCAGTGCACGGTGTGGTGCTGCGCGGGGCCGCCTGCGGCCCGGTCAGCGGGGCCGCCTGCGGCCCGGTCAGCGGGGCCGCCTGCGGCCCGGTCAGCGGGGGGGACGAGGCCCGGTCAGCGGCCGCAGCATTTTTTGTATTTCTTGCCGCTGCCGCAGGGGCAGGGTTCGTTGCGGCCCACCTTGGGCGCGTCGCGCACCACGGTGCCGGTTTTCGCCGTGTCGCCGTCCAGATATTTCCACATCCCGTCCTCGCGCACAAAGCGGCTGGTTTCGTGCAGCGCGCGGTCGTCGCCCTTGACGCTGAAGCGGGCCGTGAATTCCACCACGCCCGTGTCGTCGCCTTCGCCGCCCGCCTCGGTGCGCAGGATGTCGAGGCCTTGCCAGTCCACGCCCTTGGCCCATTCGGACACGTCCTTCTTGTCGAATTCGCGGCGGGTGGCGCTGGCCATGGAGGTTTCCAGATAATCCATGTTGTTGACCGCAAAGGCGGAGTAGCGCGAGCGCATGAGCGCCTCGGCCGTGGGCGCGGGCGCGCCGGACAGGATGGGTTGGCAGCAGTCGGCAAAGGCGAGGCCGGAACCGCAGGGGCACAGGGTCATGGTTGGTCTCCGTGGAAAGGTTGTGTCATTGCCGTCTTTGGCAGTACACGGAGCGTGGGCCGCCCGTCAAATACCGCGCTGGGGCGGGGGCCGAATGAGACGGGTGCGCGCGGGGCCGAGGGCGGGCGCGGCTATTGCGATCTTACATCAGAGCGGACCGCGCCGGCTGGCGCGTCCAAGGGGCCGGGGAGCCGGGGAGCGGGGGAGCGGGACATGATCCAGATCACGGAAACCGTGGGCATACAGGACTGGGAGATTTCGTACACGGCCAGCCGCGCCTCCGGGCCTGGCGGGCAGCACGTCAATGTCACGGCGTCGCGGGTGACGTTGTGGTTCAATGTGGCGGCGTCGCCCAGCCTGACCGAGGCGCAGCGCCAGCGCGTCGTGACGCGGCTGGCGGGCCGGGTGGGGCAGGACGGCTTTTTGCAGGTCAGCGCGCAGTCCGAGCGCAGTCAGGCCGCGAACAAGGACGAGGCGCTGGCGCGGTTCGTGGCGCTTTTGCGCAAGGCGCTGGCCGTGGCGCGCCCGCGCACGGCCACGCGCGTACCCAAGGGCGCGCTGCGCCGCCGCGAAACCACCAACAAACGCCACGCCGCCCGCAAGAAGGACCGCGCGTGGCGGGCGGGGGGCGACGAGTGACGGCTTTTCGTTGCCCGCCACCTGTCGAGGCGCATTTTTATCTGCGGCGATTAAGTCTTCAAGACTGCGCTGTTGCGTAGGGCGATCCGGTTGACCGGGTCGTCCAGGCAATAGCCGTACACGTCCTGGTCGCCGCCCTTGAGGCCCAGTGGATCCTTGGCCATGAAGCGGCCCACCTCGGGGTCGTAGTCGCGGACGCCGAAACGGATGAGGCCCGTGGCACGGTCGTGCAGGCCGCAGAGGTCGCCACCTCCCGCCCGCGTAGCCGAACGGGATGGGCGGCGTTGCCCCGGTTTCGTCCACGATGCAGCCGAAGGTGTCGTACTTGATTTCATGTATCACCTTTCCTGCGGCGCTGGCAACGGCGCGCAGCGAGCCGATCTGGTCGTAGAACAGGTGCAGCGGCTCGCCATCCACCAGCGCGGCGTGCGGCAGGCGCAAGGATCATTTCTGAGGATGGCGCTAGCGACCTATGCGTATCGTATCGTGTGATAAAAAGAAAAGTCCGCATTCCTGCAAAGGGTTGCGGACTTTTCGATAGGTGAAGAGTAAGCGCTATTTCTCTTGCTTGCTGTCCTGTCTGTCTCGCAATTCAGGATGGCGATCGTAAAATCCTTTAAGCAATTCAAGACGGGTGCCGCATTGCTTGCAAGCAAGTTCTTGTCCGAATTCTCCACGCATATATGTAGCGTCGCATTTCGGACAAATGAGCGGTGTAATGTTGGGCATAGCCTTCTTGTCAAAAGCGAGACGCCCGAATAATGCACCGATCACGATGAATAGGATTGATAAGATAGTGCTGTATTCATGGATGTCGACGCACCACACATCAGAACCCCATGGATACACACACCAATAGTCGGTGCCATACAGGTAGAGTCCAAAGCATAGGCAGGCGATCGACAGCGCAAGCTGTCCTGTGCGTGGCTTTCTCACGGGTGCCTCTGGGTTATTTTTTCGTAAATCTGGGCAGCGGATTCTTTCAGTTTTCCCGGTGTGGTGGCAGGGATTCCGGGGAGTGCTATGTCAAGCCCATATTCAATTGCCTTGTTCACCGTATATGGATTGGCCAATGCCCATGGTGCGACTGCGTCCGCTCCCAATATTGCCGCAGTGGCTGCGATCGGCACGGTCGCTGCCACTGCGCCGTATTGTGCTGCTTGCTTGAGTCCCGCATGCATTGCCGGATCGTTTGCAAAGATGTCCGCAGCCTTGGCAACCGCCTTTCCGGCGGCCTGCCCGCCCTTTGTCACCGCTTGGCCCACGCCGGAGGCGATGGCGCTTCCTGTCTCGGCCAAGCCTTTCCATTCCATCCCCGTGGGATCGATGCGGTTGACCGGGTCGTCCAGGCAATAGCCGTACACGTCCGGGTCGCCGCCCTTGAGGCCCAGCGGGTCTTTGGCCATGAAACGGCCCACCTCGGGGTCGTAGTCGCGCACGCCGAAGCGGATGAGGCCCGTGGCACGGTCGTGCAAGCCCCCCGCATAGCCGAACGGGATGGGCGGCGTTGCCCCGGTTTCGTCCATGATGCAGCCGAAGGTGTCGTACTCGATTTCATGTATCACCTTTCCTGCGGCGCTGGCAACGGCGCGCAACGAGCCGACCTGGTCGTAGAACAGGTGCAGCGGCTCGCCATCCACCAGCGCGGCGTGCGGCAGGCGCGCGGTGGGCGCGTAGGCGAATGCGAGCATAGCGCCCGATGCCGCGTCGTACACGGCGGCCAGCCGTTGCGGCGTCTCCCACAGGTACTTGGCCGTACAGCGGCCATTCTCGTACCGCGCGGTGCGGTTGCCCTGGCCGTCGTATTCGTAGGACACGAGCACGCCATCGGGCCGCGTGACCTGCATCAGACGGCCATCGTTGGCGTACTCGTAGTCGATCGGCTCGCCGCGCACGTACTTTTGGTTGCATATTGCGCGGATGTCGTGGCGGAACGACAGCGGTCCGGCAGCGTCGAGATGATCGCCCGCATCGCTGTAGCGGTAATGACGCTCCTCCACGCCGCGCAGCAGGTTGCGCTCGTTGGACCGGCGGCCCTTGGCATCATAACCGTATTCCTCCACCACGATGCCGTTGCGCGCCACCGAGGCGAGGCGTCCGGCCTTGTCGTAGCCATAGGCCCACTCGATGCGTCTGCCGTTGCAGATTTCGGTTTTGGCCGCGATGCGGCCATCCGGGCCGGGCCGCACGAAACAGGCGTAGGGCGGCTCGGCCCCGTCGCGCAGGGGCGAAGCTGGCGCTGCCTGCTGCGAGGGCTGGGATTGGAGTTGGGCCTCGGGCTGGCCGGTGACCTCGTCCTCCACAAAGAAATCCATGTGGCCGCGTCCGCGCGGCAGGGCGTCGATGGCTGTTTGTTCCAGCACCTGCGCGGACCCGTCGCTAAAACGGACGCGGAACAACCGGGGTTGGTTGGGCATGGGATACGTCAGGGCATTCTCCTTTACGGGCAAAAGGTTGACGTGGTCTCCCCGCACATTCGCGACACGGTGTGGCACGGTGGCGGACGCGGCGGGAGTCGTGCCACGGACGCAACAAGACGTCCGCGCGGCGGCGCGCGTGCGTGAAGGGAGAGTGCCGACATGCCCGGTATCCGCAGCGGGGCGGGCACGGCGACGATCATAAAGAGAAGAGGGGAGGCGTGTGCTTTGGCCGGAAGCGGGCCTCGCGGGTCTCGGACAGCGGCGATGCGGCCAGCATCGCCACAGTCCGGCGTGGTTTTACCACATCACCGTCGCGCCATGTAAGAGGCTGGCGTTATAGTGCGTCTGTTTGGCAGGCTATGCGTGGATCATATCATTCCAAAAATTTGAAATGACTTAAAATAAAATTTTCAGCCTGCCGCGCGGCAGCGCGGGGCGTCTTTGCGGAGCGCAGGCTGAGGCTGTTTTTCCTGCCGTTCTTCCTCACCCCGCCGTCGTTCCTTTTTCTCATCTCCCCACGCCGCTCCAGAACGCTTTTTCTTTCCTTCCAGCAACTTCTGTCTTTTTTTCGTCCCCACGCCCCCCGCAGGGCAACGCACCTCAACTACCCGCCATTACCATCCCCCAACCCGCAGTTTTTGGAAAAGAGATGGGTGGAGGAAGGGGGTCTGGGGGAAGGAGGCGGGAAGAGGAAAACCTTTTTTCGCGCAGAAAAAGGTTTTCCTCTTCCCGCCTCCTTCCCCCAGATGTCGTCATCCCTTCACGCACACCAGCGGTTGCAGCCGCGCCACGCGCCTTGCCAGCCCGGCCTGCTCGGTCACCTGGACCACGGCGTCGATGTCCTTGTAGGCGCCGGGGGCTTCTTCGGCCACGCCCCGGAAATCATGGGCGCGGATGGCGATGCCCTGATGGGCGAGGGCGGCGATGGTGTCGGGGCCGTTGAATTGCCTCTTGGCCGCGCTGCGGCTGAGGCAGCGGCCCGCGCCGTGGTTGGCCGAGCCGAAGCTGCGCTCCATGCTGGAGGCGAGCCCCGCCAGGATGTACGACGACGTGCCCATGCTGCCGCCCACGAGCACGGGCTGGCCCACGGCGCGCAGCGGATGCGGCAGGTCGGGGTGGCCGGGGCCGAAGGCGCGCGTGGCGCCCTTGCGGTGCACGTGGAGCATCTTCCTTTTCCCGCCCACCACATGCTGTTCGAGTTTGCAGGTATTGTGCGACACGTCGTAGACGAGGCGCAGGCAGGCGCGGGGCAGGATGGCGGCAAAGGCCTCGCGGGCCAGGTGGGTGAGCGCCTGCCGGTTGGCCAGGGCGCAGTTGACGCCCGCATGCATGGCCTCCAGGTAGCGCTGGCCCAGGGCCGAGTGGATGGGCGCGCAGGCAAGCTCCTTGTCCGGCAGGCGCAGGCCGTGTTTGGGTGCCTCCTTTTTCATGACGGCCATATAATCCTTGCCGATCTGGTGGCCCAGGCCGCGCGAGCCGCAGTGGATGGCGAGCAGAGTCTTGCCGCGCACCAGGCCAAAGGCGTCGGCGGCCTGTGCGTCAAATATTTCGACGATCTCCTGGATTTCCAGATAGTGGTTGCCCGACCCCAGGGTGCCGATGGCGCGGGCCGCGCGTTTCTTGGCCGCGTCGGACACCGCGTCCGGGTCCGCGCCGGTCATGCGGCCCCCCTCCTCGATGCGGTCCAGGTCGGCCCGCTCGCCAAAACCCTGGGCCACGGCCCACTGCGCGCCGCCCGCCAGCATGGCGTCGATGCCGCGCCTGTCCAGGTGGATGGGGCCGCCCTCGCCCACGCCCGCGGGGATGCGGGCAAAAAGCAGGTCGGCCAGCTCCTTTTGCACGGCGCGGATGTCCTCGGCATCGATGCCCGTGGTCAGGGCGCGCACCCCGCAGGCGATGTCGAACCCCACGCCGCCCGCCGAGACCACGCCGCCCGCGTCGGCGTCGAAGGCGGCCACGCCGCCGATGGGAAAGCCGTAGCCGGAGTGGGCGTCGGGCATGGCCAGCGACGCGCCCACAATGCCGGGCAGGCACGCCACGTTGGCCACCTGGTCGGCCACCTTGGCGTCCATGGCGTGGATGAGCGCGGCGTCGGCCAGGAGCACGCCGTCCACGCGCATGCGCCCCTGCCTGGGGATGCGCCATTCGATGGGGCTGGTCTGGACGAGTCCGGCTGGGGGCATGCGACCTCCGTGGGGTGCTGGTCTGGGCGGCCTGGGGCGGCCTGGGCGGCCCACAGGGCGCGCAGTGCGCGCGACCCGTGTGGCAGGCGCCGGGAAGGGGGCGCGTTCCGTACGCCGTTCCGCCGCCCGCCAGCGGCGATGCGCCGGCTGCGCGACGGGCGCGGGGCGTGTGGTCCGTGGCCTTTGGCCGCGCCACGCAAAAGGGCCGGATCCAGCGGACCCGGCCCCATGATGCCATGCATCGGGCGAAAACTACAGGTTGTAGATGTTCTCGCCGGGGATGATGCGGATGTTGTTCTTTTGCAGCACCTCGATGGCCTGGTCGGTGCGGTCGAAGCGGAAGATGAGGATGGCCTGCTCGCCGGACTGCTGCACAAAGGCGTACATGTATTCCACGTTGATGCCGTTCTTGGACAGCATGTCCAGGATGGAATGCAGCCCGCCCGGCTTGTCCGGCACCTCGGCGGCCACCACGGTGGTGCGGCCCACGGTGAACCCGTTGTCCTTGAGCGCGGCCTTGGCCTTTTCGATGTCCGTGACGATGAGGCGCAGGATGCCGAAGTCGGAGGTGTCGGCCAGGGACAGGGCGCGGATGTTGATGTTGTTTTCCGCCAGACAGCGGGTCACGTCGGCCAGGCGGCCTGCCTTGTTCTCCAGGAAGATGGATATTTGTTCGACCTTCATGTTGTTCCTCGCTTGGTTCCGGTTGGCTGCGTGCGGCCCCTAGGCCTTGTTGCGCAGATCGACGACCCGCACGGCCTTGCCCTGGGAGCGTTCGATGCTGTTGTGCTCGGCCAGGGTGACCTTGGCGGTCACGCCCAGGAATTCCTTGATGGTATTCTGTATCTTTTTCTCGAGGCGTTGCAAGCCCTTGATCTCGTCGGTGAACATGGATTCGCTCATCTCGACCTTCACTTCCAGGGTGTCGAGGTTGCCTTCGCGGCGCACGAAGATCTGGTAGTGCGGGGTCAGCCCCTCGGTCTCCAGCAGGATCGCCTCGATCTGCGACGGGAACACGTTGACGCCCCGGATGATGAGCATGTCGTCGGAACGGCCCGTGATGCGGTTCATGCGCACGTGGGTGCGGCCGCAACGGCAGGGCGTGTAGTTGAGCGAGGTGATGTCGCGCGTGCGGTAGCGGATGAGCGGCAGCGCCTCCTTGGTCAGGGTGGTGAAGACCAACTCGCCGGTTTCGCCGGGGGGCAGGGTCTCGCCGGTCTGGGGGTCGATGATTTCGGGCAGGAAATGATCCTCCCAGATGTGCAGGCCGCGCTGGCGTTCGATGCACTCCATGGACACGCCCGGCCCCATGACCTCGGACAGGCCGTAGATGTTGGTGGCCTTGATGCCGGTCTTGGCCTCGATGTCGCGGCGCATCTCCTCGGTCCACGGTTCGGCGCCGAAGATGCCCACGCGCAGCTTGAGGTCGTTGTTGAAATCGATGCCCAGTTCGCAGGCGGTTTCGTGCAGGTAGAGGAAATAGGAGGGCGTGCAGCAGATGACGGTGGCTCCGAAATCCTTGAGCAGCATGATCTGGCGCTTGGTGGCGCCGCCCGAGGCGGGGATGATGGTCGCGCCCAGGCGCTCGGCGCCGTAGTGCGCGCCCAGGCCGCCGGTGAACAGGCCGTAGCCGTAGGCGTTGTGCACGAAGTCGGACCGGGTGGCTCCGGCGCACATGAAGCAGCGGGCCATGAGTTCGGCCCAGGTGTCCACGTCGCGCTTGGTGTAGCCCACCACGGTGGCTCTGCCGGTGGTGCCGGAAGAGGCGTGCACGCGCACCACGTTGTCCTTGGGCACGGCGAACATGCCGTAGGGGTAGTTGTTGCGCAGATCCTGTTTTTCCGTGAACGGCAGCTTCTTCAGGTCGTCCAGGGTGCGAATGTCCGCCGGGGTGAGCCCCTTTTCCTCGAACTTTTTCCGGTAGAAGGGGACGTTGGCGTACACCCGTTCGCACAGGTTTTTCAACCGCCGCAGTTGCAGCGATTCCAGATCCTCACGCGGCAACGTCTCCATGTTCACGTCGTAAATCATCTCCGCTCGCTCCTTGTCGTTTCCCGTCCCTGGTTTGGGCCGGGGACCAAAATGGAAAAAAGTCTGATATGGCAAGTATCACGGTACAAGTGCCCGAAACGGGGGGGCTGGTCAAGGTCTTTGCGTGTAAGGAAATACTTGCATTATGATGCTTAAAACGTGTACGCTTGCGAAGGGGAATGAAACACGAAGGGGTGAGTATGTCCGACAATCCCCGCCTGTCCTGGCGGTGTGCTCTTGTGGTGTGCGCCTGCGCGTTCTTGTTCGCCAGCGCGGCGGCCGCCCCTAGCCGTGCCGCCGACGAAGAACCCGTGGATGGCGCTCTGTACCTCATCCTGCTCAAGAAGAACGTATGGGGCAAACAGGTCGATTATGTGGGGCTCAAGGTCTACGAAGGAGAGCTGGACAACTACCTGCTGCTCATGGGAGCCACCGAACCCGATCTTCTGTCCCGCAGGGACAGGCTCGCCTACTACATCAACATGTACAATGCATGGACACTGAAGCTGGTGCTCATGCATTATCCAGGCATCAAATCCATCAAGGACATCGGTTGGTTCCTCAAGGGGCCCTGGGACCAGGAAGTCGTGCGCATGACATCCGGCGTGCTGACCTTGGCGCAGCTGGAATCCGACATACTGGTCAAGCAGTTCAAGGATCCGCGCGTCCTCTTCGCCATCAATTGCGCCTGCAAAAGCTGCCCGCAGCTTGTCGATGAACCGTATGAAGGGCACAGTGTCGATACGCAGCTGGACAAGGTCGCCACCGCCTTTGTCAACGACAAGGACTGCAACCGTCTTGAGGGCAACGTCCTGTATCTTTCCGAGCTGTTCAAGTTGCATGAAGCCGAATTCCCGAACGGTGTCCTGGCATTTGTGATCAAGTACGCCAAGGGGGATCTTCTCCGCCGTCTGGTGGCTGGAAAGGACACCATACGGATCGAATACCTGCCCTTCGACTGGTCGTTGAATGCGCTAGACCAGTAGCGCGGACCTGTTCCCGCCCGCCCGGCTCCATGTGCGCGTGTTCCGCGCGCGGGACGCGGGGCGGATATTCCAACAGAGCAACAGCCTTGGAGGCGCTATGGATTTCAAGGAATTGGTGACGCGTACACGCAGCTATCGCCGTTTCAAGCAGGGCGAGCCCGTGGCCATGGAGACGTTGAAGGCGTTGGTGGACCTGGCGCGGCAAACCGCGTCGGCCGCCAACAAGCAACCCCTCAAATATATCCTGTCCACAAGCCCGGCCACCAACGCGGCCATTTTTCCGGCCCTGGGCTGGGCGGCCTACATGCCGCACTGGGCCGGTCCCGCCGAGGGCGAGCGCCCCACGGGATATGTCATCATTTGCCTGGACACCAGCGTGGCCGACACCCCGCACTGCGACCAGGGCATCGTGAGCCAGACCATCATGCTGGGCGCCACGGAAAAGGGGCTGGGGGGCTGCATCATGGGCTCGGTGAACCGCGACAAGCTGCGCGCCGCCCTGGACATTCCCCAGGGGTTGGATATCCTGCTGGTCCTGGCCCTGGGCGTGCCCGGCGAAACCGTGGTCATGGACCCGGTGGGAGAGGACGGGGGCATCAAGTACTGGCGCGACGACGGCGGGGTGCACCACGTCCCAAAACGGGCGCTGGACGAAATCATCGTTGCCGGGTACGAATGACGCCCCGCGCGTTACCCGCTCCACATGAGGGACGGCGCTCCGTTGCGGAGAAACAGGACTTCGACGCCCGCGCGTCATAGCAAGGAAACAGGATGCCCAGTAAGAAGAAAAAAGATTTTGCAAAGATAGACACGCCCAGCAAGGTCGCCATGGTGGCCGAATGGCTGGACGAGAAAAAGGCCGAAGGCGTAATGGCCCTGGACATGAAGGGGCTCAACCGCATCTCCGAGGCCATGGTCATCGCCACGGTGACCAACGTGCGGCACGGCCAGGGACTGGCCGACTACCTGCTGGACAAGGCGAACGACGCCAAGCTCGAATTTTTCGGCATGGAAGGATACCGCACCGGCGAATGGATTCTGCTGGATATGAATGACGTGATCGTGCACCTGTTCCAGCGCACCTCGCGTGAATTCTTCAATCTCGAAGGGCTGTGGAGCAAGGCGCCCGTCCTGCTGGACCGCAGGTCGGACAGCCCGGATGCCGCCGCTGGCGCGGCGCAGGAGGAGGATGGTTGATGGCCGGTCTCACCCCCACGCTTCTGCTCATTCTCGACGGCTGGGGCATTGCGCCTCCAGGACCGGGCAACGCCGTTTCCCTGGCCAACACCCCCAATATCGACGCCCTGCTGGCAACGTATCCCCGCACGCGGCTTGCGTGTTGCGGACGCGCCGTGGGGCTTCCGGACGGGTTCATGGGCAACTCCGAGGTGGGGCACATGAACATCGGCGCGGGGCGCGTCGTCTACCAGGACATGACCCGCATCGACATCGCCATCGAGGAAGGGAAGCTGGACGAGAACGAGACCCTGGCCGCGCTGCTGGCCGCGGCCAAGGCCAAGGGCGGGCGCATCCACTACATGGGCCTGTTGTCCGACGGCGGCGTGCATAGCCACATCCGCCATCTGTTCGGCCTGCTGCTCCTGGCCAAAAAGGCCGGTGTGGAGCCGGTGGTGCATGTGTTCACCGATGGCCGCGACACCCCCCCGGACAGCGGCAAGGGATTTGTGGCCGACCTGGAGCGCTTCATGGCCGAAAACGGTGTGGGGCGCATCGCCACGGTCACGGGCCGCTATTACGCCATGGACCGCGACAAGCGGTGGGACCGCACGGGCATGGCCTACGACGCCCTGACCCTGGGCAAGGGCGAGGCCGTGGCGGACGCCGCGTCCGCCGTGGAAGCCGCCTATGCGGCGGGCGAGACCGACGAATTCATCAAACCCCGCATCGTGCAGCGCGACGGCAGGCCCGTGGCCACGCTCGACGACGGCGACGCGGTGTTCTTCTTCAACTTCCGGGCCGACCGCGCCCGGCAAATGACCCGCGCCCTGTTCGACGACGGTTTTGACGGCTTTGCGCGCGCAAAACGCCCGGCGCTTGCGGGCCTTGCCACCATGACCCAGTACGAGAACGCCTTTGGCCTGCCCGTGGCCTTTGCGCCCGTGCACATCACCAGGACGCTGGGCGAGTTCCTGTCCGCGCGCGGCAACGCGCAGCTGCGCATCGCGGAAACCGAAAAATACGCCCACGTCACCTATTTCTTCAACGCGGGCGTGGAAGACCCCTATCCCGGCGAGGAGCGGCGGCTCATTCCCTCGCCCCGTGACGTGGCCACCTATGACCTCAAGCCGCAGATGAGCGCGGACAAGGTGTGCGACACGCTCCTCGAAGAGTGGAACAAGGGCGTGTACGACCTCGTGGTATGCAACTTCGCCAATCCGGACATGGTGGGGCACACCGGGATCATCCCGGCGGTCATCACCGCGCTGGAAACCGTGGACGCGTGCGTGGGCCGCATCCGCGACGCGGTGCTCGCCTCTGGCGGGCGTATCCTCATGACCGCCGACCACGGCAACTCCGAGCGCATGCTCGACGAGGAAGGCCACCCCTTCACCGCCCACAGCATGAACCCCGTGCACTTCGTCTATATTGAACGCGGTGCGGAAAACGGCAAGGGTGTGGCCATGCGCGAGGGTGTGCTGGGCGACATCGCGCCCACCATCCTGGGCCTGTGGGGTGTCACGCCGCCCGCCGAGATGACCGGCGGCAGCCTTATCCACAAGGGAGACGCGTAATGGTGGCGATCCGCAAGCCGCTTACGCCGGTCAAGCCGACCGGCATGGAGCTTATCTATTTGTATGAATGCCCTTTTTGCGAGCGCAAGGTGCCGCTCATAAGCCCCACCCAGCCCGCCATGGCCCAGTGCGACGCATGCAGCCAGCATTTTCCCATCGTGCCCGTGGACGATCGCGGCGTGCGGTTCGTCAAGGTGATGCTGGCCAACGGCAAGGCCGCCATCGACCCGGACTTTTTGTAGCCACCGTATTGTTCTTTCAAAAAAACGGCGCGGCGCGCCGTTTTTTTTTGTCTGCCCCCGGAATGGGCGGAGCGGTTTTGCATGGCGCCGCGCCCCCCGCTGTTGTATGGTCCATCTCCTCCTTCTAAAGGGAGCGCCTAGCAACACTTCTCCAGTCCTGTCATTTCTTTAGACTTTGGAGAAAACATGGTTTACCATGCCGTATTGTCCATTCCTGACGTCGGAAACTGACGGGATAGAGCGGCCTTTTGCGGCGTGAACCGCCGGTCATGGCAGCGGAGCACATATGAAAGAACAGAAAATGGCGTTGACGGAAGTGGGGACCAACGAGGTCGAGATCATGCGTTTTTATCTCGACGTGAAGCAGGGCAAGTCCGTCTATCGCGCCTACTATGGTGTCAACGTCGCCAAGGTGCTCAAGATCATGCGCATGCCCGAAAGCTTCATGAAGCCTCCGGAACGGGCGCATCCCTCCGTGCTGGGCGCGTTCCACTTCAAGGACCGCGACATGGTGGTGCCCCTGGTGGGGCTGGCCAAGTATCTGGAATCGGAGCGGGTGGAACAGGAAGAGCCCAAGGTCATCGTCACGGAATTCAACGAGGTGACCACCGCCTTTCTGGTTTCCGGCGTGACCCGCATCTACCGCCTGAGCTGGAAGGATGTGGAGCAGCCCGACAGGCTGGTCAACGCCTACAGCCACAATGCCTTCACGGGCGTGGTGCGGTTGGATGAGCAGGTCGTGTTCATCCTGGATCTGGAAAAGATCGTCATCGAGTTGAACCCGCGCGCCGCCTCGATGCTGTATGGTCATGGCGCGGTGGACATCAAGGCGGATCGGCCCGTCTCCATCCTGCATGTGGATGACCAGGTCGTGGTGCGCAAGCTTGTCAAACGGGCGCTTGAGCGCAATCCCATGTTCACCGTCCACTCGGCCAACGGCGGCGCGGAAGCCCTGGACTGGCTGCTCCAGAAAAAGGGCGAGGCCGAGGCGGGCGGCGTGCCCATTGGTTCGCTGGTGGATGTGGTGGTGACCGATGTGGAGATGCCGGTCATGGACGGCTATACGATGTGCCGGAAAATCAAGGAAGACCCGGTGCTCAAGCAATTGCCGGTCTTTTTGTTCTCTTCGCTGGTGACCAAGGAAACCATGCACAAGGGGACGTCCGTGGGGGCGGACGGGCAATTCCCCAAGCCGCAGACCGAGGCCATGGCCACGGAAATGATGGTTGAATTGGCCAGGCGTTGTCTCCAGCGGGAAAGCGTTTGACGCACGACGCGGGGCGCGGACCGGGGGCATGACGGGCCTTGCGCCGCACCGGTCGGGGGGCGGCGGCGGGCCGGGGCTCTATTGCTTGCATTTTGGTAGGAAATTCCTTATTGGATGCCCCCCTGTGCAAAACGGGGAGGTTTCATTCGACGAAGAGTATATCGTGTCGTCCGTCAGCGGGGGCGGGCTTCGCGTGCATCATGCTCCTTATATCCAAATGGAATGTAACGGACGGCCTGCGCCGCTGGTCGCGGCGTGTGCGGGAATGCCAATCCCGCCGCCAGGTTCGTTGCGGCATGGCGCCATCCGGTGGCTCCGGAGCCATGCAACAAAACAAGTGTCGGACGGTCCATGACGAACAAATCGTTGCGCGACCTTTTCACCCCAGGGGTTATCGGCGTGGCGCCGGACGCGCTGTTCGCGGATGCGCTGCGGCTCATGCGGTCGAAGCGGATATCCTGCGTGGTGGTGCTCGAAAAGGGCATGCCCGTGGGCATCGTCACCGAACGCAACGTCCTGTGGGCCGCGGCCCATTGCACCGTGTCCGCGCACGACGTCACCGTCCGCACCGTCATGAGTTCCCCTGTCCTTACGGTGCCGCACGGCACCTCCGTGCATGACGCCTATGTCCTCCTGACATCCAGCCATGTGCGCCACCTTGTCGTGGTGGACGAACGAGGCCTTGCGGTCAGCGTGCTGACGCAGACCGACCTGGTGGCCGAGATCGGCGATGATTATCTGGCCGAGGTGCGCACGGTGGCGTCCATCATGTCCGCCTCGTTGGTGACCGGAAGCCCGGACACGACCCTGGCCGAGGCCGTGCGCCTCATGGCGGCCCGCTCCATCAGCTGCATCGTGGTGGTGGAGGACGAGTTCCCCGTGGGTATCGTCACCGAGCGTGACGTGGTCACGTTTGTGGCGGACGGCGCGTCCATGGGAGGGTTGGTTCTGGGCGATGTCATGTCCCGGCCCGTGCAGACCGTGGTGGAGACCATGCCCGCCTATGAAGTGGCGCTGTTCATGGTGGACAAGCCCTTCAGGCGCGTGGTGGTGGTGGATGCGCAGGGCAGGGCGCTGAGCGTGGTGACGCAGACGGATGTGGTGCGGGGGTTGGAAAGCCGCTATGTGTCCACGTTGCGCACCCATTTGGACAGGAAGACGGCCCGCCTTGAGGAACAATCCCTTTTTCTCGACAACATGCTGCGCTCTGCCATGGACATGGGCATCATGGCCGTGGACCACGCGTTCCGCATCACCTTCTGCAACCCCCTGGCCGAGACCCTGATGGGCTGCACGGCGGACGAGGTGCTTGGGCGCGATGTGCGCGAGTTCCATGTCGCCCGGGGTATCGATCTTTCCCGGCTCAACCGCGCCATCGCGGTGGCGGCCAAGGAATCCCGCTACACCTTCGAATTCCGTCACGGCCAGGGCGACGACTGCCGGATTCTCAAGGCCGAGGTCGCCGGCATCTGGGACGCGGCGGGCGATCCGGGCGGCTATCTGCTCATGGTGCGCGACATTACCGAGCGCCGTCTCGCGCAGGAACGGCTTGCGGACATGAACCACCACCTCGAGCAGCTGGTGGCGGTGCGCACCCGCGACCTGACCCGCAAGGCGGCGGAGTTGGAGTTGGCCAACCGCAGGTTGCTGGGACTTGACGAACTCAAGTCCACGTTCCTGTCGTCCGTGTCGCATGAACTGCGCACCCCGCTCACCTCCCTGCTCGGGTTCGTCAAATTGATACGGCGTGATTTCAAAAAGCTTTTCACGCCGCTGGTGGCGGGGCGGGACGTACTGGAGCGCAAGGCCGACCGCGTGGGCGACAACCTGGACATCGTGGTGCGCGAGGGAGAGCGGCTGACGCGGCTCATCAACGATTTTCTGGATTTGTCCAAGATCGAGGCGGGGCAGATCGAATGGCATGACCGGGAGATCACCGTCGCCGAACTGGTGGAGCATGCCGTGGCCGCCGTGAGCGGACAGTTTTCCCAAAAGCCCCATGTGGAGCTTGTGGTCGAGGTTGCCGCCGAGTTGCCGCCGCTCCAACTGGATCTGGACCGCATGATGCAGGTCATGATCAATCTGCTCAACAACGCCGCCAAGTTCACCCGCCAGGGGCGGGTGACCGTGCGGGCGTTGGCCGTGGACGCGGGCGCCGTGGAACTGCGGGTGGAGGATACGGGCCTGGGCATCCCCGCCGACAACCTGGAAACCGTGTTCAACAAATACCAGCAGTATTCAGGCGCCGACACCCTGGAGCCCAAGAACACCAAGGGCACGGGGCTGGGCCTTGCCATCTGCCGCGAGATCGTGCTCCACTACGGCGGGCGCATCTGGGCGGAGTCCGTCCTGGGCCAGGGGAGCGCCTTTGTCATGCATCTGCCCGTGGCCGGAGCGCCGCAGCTGGGCCACGCCGGGATGGACCGGTGCGGCGGCGACAAGGGGCACGCTGGCTGGAGCGAGGCGATCAAACCCCTTATCCTCGTGGTGGATGGGAAACCCGAGACCTGCAACCATATGGAGCGGGTGCTCACGGACGAGGGATTCCGCGTCATCCATGCGCTGGATGCGCAGGCCGCCCTGGAGCTTTCGCGCGACGTGCTGCCCGACCTGGTGCTCATGGAGCTGGACGCCCCCGGCCTGGAGGGCGGCGAAGCCATACGCCGCCTGCGGCGCGACGCCATCACCTCCCACATCCCCGTCGTCGTGGCCGCCGCTTTTCCGGGGAGCATGCAACAGGACCGGCAGGCCCGCCCCGTGCGCGCCGTGGACATGGACCAGTTGATGGTCACGGTGCGCGGGCTGTTGCACGGCGAGATCATCCGGGGCCGCAAATGCATGCTGCTGCACGGTCCGCGCAAGTCCGTGGAGCGTGACGGCATGGTCATGATCTCGTCTGGCCGCATCAACTATGTGCAGCCGGATGAGATTCTGGACCGGGCCTCCAACCGGTTCGAAGGCACCATCTTCCTGCCCGCGGACAAGCAGTCGGGCAACGAGTTGGACAAATTGGCCGGGATGGAGGACATCCTGGTCGTCATCATGCCGGACTGATTTTCCAGGCCCGCATTTCCCTTCCGTCCAGCGGCCCGTGGGGCGTCTGTTTTCTCGACAACGGCACATGTTGCGGGTAAGCACTTCTTGTGCGCGGTCACAGCTGATCGGCGCGATATCCCTTCATTTCACTCTGGTTAGGAGATGCACGCATGAGCGCGTTTGACTTTGCCGACCTGGAACTCTTCATCACCGGCCCCACCTATATCCGTCCCGACGTGCGCAACGCGGGCGTTTTGCCCGAATTTGGCCACCGCGATGCGGAAAACGACAAGCGGTTCGTGCCCATATTCGCCAACCTGCGCGCCCTGGCGGGCATTCCAGCCGGGTGCGGGGACTACGAGGTCATCCTCTACAACGGCAGCGGCTCCACCGTGCTGGAAAGCGCCATCCGCTCCCTGGTGGCGGATGACGAGACCGTGCTCAACGTCTCCGTGGGCGCCTTTGGCGACCTGTGGCACAAGATGGCGCAGGTCAACGGCAAGAAGGCCCGGCAATACCGTTTTGGCTGGGGGCGGGCCGTGGATCTGGAAAGCCTTGCCGCCGCGCTGGAGGAATCGAGGCCCGGGGTGGTCACCATCACGCACAACGAAACCTCCACGGGCGTGACCAACGATATCGTGGCCTGCTGCGAGCTGGTGCGCGAATACGGTGCGCTGCCCCTGGTGGACGGCGTGTCGATTTTTGGCGGCGTGGACGTGCGGCTCATGGAGGCCATGCCCGCCCTGTACGCCACCAGCACGCAAAAGGCGCTGGGCCTGCCCGGCGGGTTCGGCATCGCCTTTGTGCACCAGACGGCCATTGCCAAGGCGGAAAAGGTGGCCAACCGGGGGTATGCCTCGGACATCCTCACCCAGCTGGGCCGGGCGCGCAAGAACCAGACGCTGACCACGCCCAACACCACGTTGGCCAACCAGATGTGCGTGCAACTCGACTACATCGTGCACACCGAGGGCATGGAAAACCGCTTCGCCCGCCACGCGGCCATGCGCGACCAACTGGCGGCATGGCTGGCGGGCGTGGACGGATACCGGTTCTTTGCCCCCGAGGGGCACCGCGCGCCCACCATGACCGCCATCGAGGCGCCTGCGGGCGTCACCCCGACGCGGCTCAAGACGCTGAAGGAGGCCATGCGCGCCAAGGGATTTTTGTTCGACACCGGGTACATGAAAATGAACGATTATCTGGAGGCGGAAGGGCGTCCCGCCGTGTTCCGCATCGGGCACATGGGCGATCTGACCCCGGCCATGCTGGCGCGGTACCTGGACGCCCTGGAGCCGGAACTGGCCCTGGTGCGGGAGGCCGCCCGGTCCTGACGCCTCGTTTTCGCAATGTCTGGCACTCGCCGCCGCCACATGGTATTGTGGAGGCGGCGTTTTTTTTGAATCGTGCGCCCGGCGCGCGGTGGGCCAAGGCAAGACATGGAGGCGGACATGCTTGAGGACACGGGCAGGTTTACGCGGGAAGTGGTCATCCTGGGGGACGATTGCCCCTTTGATCCGGTGGCGGAGGAGGCGCTGCTGTATTGCGCGTCCTGCGGCCAGCAGAACGTGGTGGGGGTGAGCGTGGACAAGGACGGTGGCGTCATTTTTCAGGGATTTGTCTGCGATCACTGCGGTGCGTGGAACGGCCCGGAATGACCGGGCCGGTGCGCCGCTGGACGGGGCTCCACCCGTTTGCCGCAGGGGGCGGCGGGCAAGGCGTCCTGTGGAAAAACGGGACGGTTGGTTTGACCGGCAGGTTGTTTTTGGCGTAGGAACAGGCAAGACTCCACGACAAAAACGTATGCTTCGGGCATGGGCCGGGCCGGGAGAGGGATGCTCCCGGCGGGCGGACCAGGCCCACGGCGCGCCATGTCGGCCGCGCGGCAGGCCGGTCGCGTCAAGTGCGGCGCGTAGCCCTTGCGGGGCAACGTGGAGCGGAACAGTGGCATCACGCCGTACCCGGCGCGCCCGGCGGTGCGCTGGTTGCCGCACGCCGGTTCGCCCCAGCGGGCCGGGGTTGATCGCAAGGCGGCGCAAACCGTGGGATGCGGGGCGCGCACGCGGAATCGATACGCATCATGTGACACCCTTAACCGACGGAGGTGGCGGATGAGGTACGGCGTTCGCGTTTTGGTGATTCTTGTCCTGTGCGGCGCGTTTTGGGCGGGCGTTGCGGCCATGGCCCATGCCGAAGCGGGCTGCGCGCTGGACATGAACGGCGACGGCCTTGAGGATGCGGCGTTCCTGGCGCATGGCGCGCAGGGCACGTCCGTGGTGGTGCTGGCCGGGCGGGATGCGGGCTTTGTGGCGCACAGCGCCCCGGTCGCCGCGCGGCCCGCCCTGGCCTGCCGGGAGGGCGACGCGGTGTGGGGGCTTGCCCCTGGCGCGCATGAACCGGCCTTGCACGGCACGGGCGGCGGCTATGTGCTGCTCACGTCGCCGGATGGGACGTCCGTGGCCGTTCTGCTGCGCGGCAATGGCGTGCACCGCGTCGCGCTTGCCGACGCCGCTCCCCCGGCAACGGATTACCGCCATGTCGTGCTGGAGGCGTCCTGGGGGGATTGACCCGCCCGGAGCCGGGGGGGCGGCGTTTTCGCGCCACGGCCCGCTGTGCGGCGTCTCAAGGAAAAGAATGAGGGCATCCTGACGGATGCCCTTTTTTGTCGGATGGCGCGGGCGGGGCTAGACGATGACGTGCCGCTTGATGTAGGCGACCACCTGCTCCGGCGTGTCCATGGGGGTCAGCATGTCCAGTTCCTCGGCCCCCACAAAGCCGTGGCTCACCATCTTGTCGCGCAGCCAGTCCACCATGCCCGCCCAGTAGTCGCTCTTGTACAGAATGATGGGGAAGGGCTTGATGCGTTTGGTCTGCGTCAGCACAAAGGCCTCGAACAACTCGTCCAGCGTGCCGATGCCGCCCGGCATAACCACGTAGGCCATGGCGTATTTGACGAACATGACCTTGCGCACGAAGAAGTAGTTGAACGCGGCGCTCACGGTCTGGTAGTGGTTCGCGGCCTGCTCCAGGGGGAGGTTGATGTGCAGGCCCACGCTGGTGCCGCCCGCCTCCTTGGCGCCCTTGTTGGCGGCCTCCATGAGACCGGGGCCGCCGCCGCTGATGACCGCGTAGCCCGCCTTGGCCAGCAGGCCCGCCATGCGCTCGGTCTCGGCGAACAGCGGCGAGTCGGGCGCGACGCGGGCCGAGCCGAAGATGGAGACGGCGGGGCCGAGGTCTGAAAGCGTTTCGAATCCTTCCACGAATTCGGACATGATCTTGAACAGCCGCCACGATTCCTTGGTGGACAGGTCGTCGATGACGTATTGGCCCCGTTTGATGCTGGGCATGGGATACTCCTTTGTGCGAGCCTGAATGGGGAAGGCGCCGGGGCGCGCCCGCAAAGCCGAAAGGCGGCGCCTTCTCGGCGCCGCCGGGCGAAATATCGCTATTTTGTGACGATACCCCTTTGCCGCCCCCCTCGCAACACTTGGAATGCGGGGGATCATGGGGTAAGGATGTACGGCGCCCGGGCTGCCGGGCGCCTGTAGGAGCCTGGTGCGACAGCGGGGCGGCTTCATGCGCCCCGGGTCGGCAACAGTGTGGTTGTGTCCGTCCGCGCGGATCGAGGGAATGCTCCGTGCTCCATCCATGATCCGACGCGTCTTCCTGGCGCGCACAGGCTGTGTCGCAACAGCCTGTCAGCTGCACTTTCACAGCAAAGGATGTGTTCATGAAGATTCAGTTTCTCGGCGCGGCCCAGACCGTCACCGGCTCCTGCTACATCATAGAAGCGGCGGGAAAACGGTTCGCCATTGATTGCGGCATGCATCAGGGCAACAAGGAGATTGAAAAGCGCAACCGTTTGACGGATGCCTACCTGCCTGAAAAAATAGATTTTATTCTGGTGACCCATGCCCATATCGACCATTCCGGCCTGTTGCCGCGCATGGTCAAGGAAGGGTTCAAGGGCAAGATATACTGCACGCCGCCCACCCGCGACCTGCTGGAGATCATGTTGCTCGACAGCGCCCACATCCAGGAGATGGAAGCGGAATGGCAGGCCAAGAAGGCCACCCGCCACGGCAAGAACAGCGTGCCGCCGCTCTATACCCAGGAGCACGCCCTCAAGGTGCCGTACTATCTCTCGCCCGTGGAGTACGACAAGCCCATCACGCCCGCGCCGGGCATCACGGTGCTGTACAAGGACGCGGGGCACATCCTCGGTTCGGCGTTCATCGAGCTGACCGTGCAGGAAAACGGCGACACCACCAAGCTGGTCTTTTCCGGCGACCTGGGGCGGCCCAACGCGCTGCTGCTGCGCGATCCGGATGACGCGACGGCGGCCCACTATCTCTTCCTGGAATCGACGTACGGCAACCGCGACCACAAGGACGAAAACTCCAGCCGCGAGGAACTGGCCGCCGCCATCCGCTACAGCTACGACAAGGGCGAAAAGGTCATCATCCCCGCCTTTGCCGTGGAGCGCACCCAGGAGATCATCTACACCCTGTACGAGCTGCACAAGGCGGGCAAGCTGCCCCAGGACATGCCCGTGTTCCTGGACAGTCCGCTCGCCATCAGCGCCACGGAGATCTTCCGCAAGTACCCGCGCTATTTCGACGAGCAGACCAAGGCGTTGCTGGCGCACGGCGAGGATCCGCTCAACCTGCCCAACCTGAAGTTCACCAAGGAGACCAGTGAATCCCAGGCCATCAACACCACGCCCGGCCCGGCCATTGTCATTTCGGCCAGCGGCATGTGCAACGCGGGACGCATCAAGCACCACCTGCGCCACAACCTGTGGCGCGAGGGCGCGAGCGTCGTGTTCGTGGGCTATCAGGCCCAGGGCACCCCTGGCCGCAAGATCGTGGATGGCCTGAAGCACATCCGCATCCTGGGCGACGAGGTGGCGGTGCGCGCCAAGATCTTCACCATTGGCGGCTTTTCCGCCCACGCGGGCCAGAGCCAGATTCTCGACTGGCTGCGCGCCATCCCCAAGACGGACATGGAGATCTTCCTGGTGCACGGCGAGCCCCAGGCCCAGCAGGTTCTGGCCGGGCTCATCCGCAAGGAGTTTGCCTACAAGGTGCACACTCCCAGCTATCTGGAGGAGTGTTACCTGCGCCCCGGCACGGACATGGAAGTCGTGGAATCCATCGACAGGGCCGAGCCGCGCATCGACTGGACCTTCATGGTGCAGGAGACCGAGCACCGCTTGCAGCAATTGCGCCAGCGCCTGGGCGACGTGCAGGCCAAGCCGTGGGTGGACCAGGTGGATCTGCGCGACCGGTTGTTGGACATCCACCGCGAAATCATAGAACTCATTACCGAGCTGTAGGCTCGCGCCCGCCGCACGCCCGGCGCGCCGGATCCCGTCCGGCGGCCGGGGCGCGCGGCGCGGCGGCAAGGACAATCCATGCGTATCACCGGCGGTGCATTGCGGGGCCGCGTGCTCAAGACCGTGAGCGGCCCAGGCTATCGCCCCGCGACCTCCAAGGTCCGCGAGGCCGTGTTTTCCATGCTGCATGCCCGTGGCGTGGCGTGGGAGGGCGCGCGCCTGCTCGACCTGTTCGCGGGCAGCGGCAGCCTTGGGTTCGAGGCGTTGTCGCGCGGCGCGGCCATGGTCTGGTTCGTGGAAAAGGACAAGGCCGCGGCGGCCTGCATCCGGGAAAACGCCGAGGCGCTGGGCATTGCCCAGGAGCGCTGGAAGGTGCTGCCGCGCGATGTGGCCACGGTGCTGGGCGCCGGTCCTGGCGATGCGCCCTTTGATGTGGTATGTATCGACCCTCCCTATGGCAAGCATCTGCTGCCCAAGACCTTGGGCGGCGTGGTGCGGCATGGCTGGCTGGCTCCGGAGGCGCTGATCCTGGCGGAAATAGAGGCCGGGCTGCGGTACGACCCGGCCCTGGCCGATCCGTCCCTCACGGTGGTCACCGACCGCGCCTATGGGCAGACAAGGATTGTGATATGGATAGCTTGAGCAATAGAGTGGCGATTTATTCCGGCACGTTCGATCCCTTGACCAACGGCCATGTCTCGCTCATCAAACGGGGCTTGCGCATCTTCGACACCGTGGTCGTGGCCATTGCCAAGGATACGCCCAAGGCGCCCATGTTCACGCTGGAGGAGCGGGCGGCCATAGCCCGCGAGGCGTTGATCGAGTATCCCCGCGTGGTGGTGGAGCCCTTCCACGGCCTGCTGGTGGACTATGTGCAGCGGCGCGGGGCGAGCGTCATCCTGCGCGGGCTGCGCGCCGTGTCCGACTTCGAGTACGAGTTCCAGATGGCGCTCATGAACCGCCACTTGAGCCGCTCGGTGCAGACCGTGTTCCTCATTACGGACTACAAGTGGTTGTACATCAGCTCCACCATCGTCAAGGAGGCGGCCAAGGCGGGTGGCGACATCTCCCGCCTGGTGCCCGAGGCGTCGCGCCGCGCCCTGATGCAGAAGATGGGGCGCGAATAGCGCCCGTTGGCCGGGCTTTGGCCATGCCGCACAACGACCTGCCGCCGCTCATCTGCCTGGCCGGCCCCACGGGGTCGGGCAAGACCGAGGCCGCCATCCACCTGGCCCGCGCCCATGGCGGCGGGGTGGTCAATTTCGACTCGCGCCAGGTGTACCGCGACTTTCCCATCATCACGGCCCAGCCGTCGCCCGATGAGCTGGCCCAGTGCCCCCACCGGCTGTTCGGCTTTCTGGGCTGCGGCGAGCGCATCTCCGCCGGGGTGTTCACCGACATGGCCGCCCAGGCCATCGAGGCCACGCGGGCCGACGGGCTGCTGCCCATCCTGGCGGGCGGCACCGGGCTGTACCTGCGCACCCTGCTCAAGGGCATAGCGCCCATCCCTGACGTGGACCCGGCCTTTTCCGCACGCGTGGCGCAGGCCTGCGAGGCGCGGGGGCTTGCCGCGTCGCACGCCCTGCTGGCGCGGGTGGACCCGGTGTTCGCGGCCCGCGTGCATCCCCACGACAAGCAGCGCATCATGCGCGGCCTGGAGGTGTTCGAATCCTCGGGCAAGCCCTTGTCCTTTTGGCACGCCCAGCCCGTGCCGCCGCCGCGCTGGCGGGCGCTGGTCATCGGGCTGCGCATCGAGCTGGACGATCTCGCGCCCCGGCTGGGGGCGCGCATCGACGCCATGCTCGCGGCAGGGGCCGAGGCCGAGGCGCGCCGCGCCTGGGCCGCGTGTCCCGATCCCGCCGCTCCCGGCTGGTCCGGCATCGGCTGCCGGGAGATGCTCGGCTACATCACGGGCGCATTGCCCCTGGACGAGGCGCGCCGCCAGTGGATGCACAACACCCGCGCCTATGCCAAGCGCCAGCTGACCTGGTTCCGCGCCGACCCGGACATCGCGTGGGTGGAACCGGGCGACTATCCGGCCATGGACGCGCTGGCGGACGCCTTTCTGGAGCGGCGGGGGTAGCGCATGGGCGGGACGCCAGCCCGGTTCGCGCTGTGCGCCGCGCTGCTGCTGGCGGCCGTTGCGGCCGGGGAGGGCGCGCAGGGCGGCGCGCCCGCGACGTCCGGCCAGGCGTCTTCTCCGGCGTTCACCGCCCCGGCCACGACCGCATTTTCGGCCAATGCCACGTCCGGCGTTTTTGGCGCGCCCCTTGATCCCGCCGCCCTGTTCGCCCAGGCCCAGGAACTGCTCGACGCGGGCAATGTGCTGGAAAGTTCCGAGGCGTACCAGCGCATCTACCGCCAGGCCCGCAGCGACGCGGACAAGGCGTTCGCCCTGGTGCGGCTGGCGGACATCCAGGCCTTGTATCTCGATGCGCGGCGGCAGGCCATTGCCCTGTACGCCCGCGCCATCGCGGACCATCCCCGCAGTCCCTATCTGGAAAACGCCTATTTCAACGGCGGCATGCTGCTGTACGAGGAAGGCCGGTACGCCGAGGCCGCCGCCGCGTTCCGGGGCTATCGGGGCGCGTTTGGACGCGGGGCGCGGCGTGCGGCGGCGCGGGACATGGAGCGGCGCATGAAGGATTTGGCCGCCGCCGCCAAGGCCGCCGTCAAGGGGCAGGGCGCGGACACGCCCGCGTTGGACGGGCCGCCACGCGCGGCCAACGAGCCGGACATCCGGGTCAGCCTGGGGCGCGGGGCGCGCATGGCGCTGGTGCTGGACGCGGCGGCCGAGGTGCGCGTGCCCTCGGGCAAGCGGCGGCGGCTGCTGCCCGGCGCGTACCGGCTGGACGTGGCGTCGGGCCAGGTGCGCATCAAGGGTTTTCGGGTGGGGCCGGATGCGTCCATCCGCGCGCCGGGCGGGTTTGTGCTTGGCGGCAAGCGGTATGAGGGCGGGCTGCGCCTGCTGGCGGACAAGGGGCGGCTTCTGGCCGTGCTCACCCTGCCGCTGGAGCGGTATGTGGCGGGCGTGGTGCCCATGGAGATGCCGGTGTCCTTCGAGCCCGCCGCCTTGCAGGCCCAGGCCGTGGCGGCGCGCACCTACGCGGCCAACGCGGCGGCGGCCAACGCGCGCAAGCCCTATGACGTGACCGACGGCGAGGCGAGCCAGGTGTTCGGCGGCGCGCGGGCGGGCAACGCGCTCACGCGGCATGCGGCCGCGTCCACGGCGGGGCGGATGCTCATGGACAACGGCGCGCCCATTGCCGCCTTTTTCCATTCGCACAGCGGCGGCGTGCTGGAGGACGACGCCGCCCTGTGGCACATGGACAAGCCGTATTACGCGGTGCGCCAGGACGCGGTGTCCAGTCGGGCCAGGGACATGGCGTGGGAGCACCGGGTCTCGGGCCGGGAGCTGGTCCGCGTGCTGCGCGGCAAGGGGCATGCGCTGGCGCACGTGGACGACGTGCGGGCGCTCACGCGCACCGCGTCGGGGCGCGTGGGGGTTGTGCGCCTGGCCACCGACGCGGGCCCGCTGGATGTGCCGGGCGACACCTTGCGGCTCATGCTGGACGGCCACAAGGTCCGCAGCACGTTGTTCACCGTGGTCCGCGACGGGGAGAATTTCGTGTTCCAGGGGCGGGGCTTTGGCCATGGGGTGGGCATGTCCCAGTGGGGGGCGCAGGGCATGGCGCTGGCCGGAGCGGATTACCGGGCCATCCTGGCGCGCTATTATCCGGGCGTCACGCTCGTGCGGCGCTATTGACCGCGCCTTGCCGCAACGACAAAGGCTGGGGATGCCCCCTGCCTTTCAGGCTGCCGACAAACCGCCATGTCTTCCTGTCCCTGCTGTTTCTTTCTTGATTTTTTTTACGGTTCGCGGCGTTGGGTGAACAGTGTACCGCCCTCCATGCCCTCGTCCACAAACAACGAGGCCGCCCGCCAGGGGAACCCGCTTGTCCCAACCGTATCCATCTCCCCCGTCAGCCGCCCTCCAGGGGAACCCGCTTGTCCCAACCGTATCCATCTCCCCCGTCAGCCGCCCGCCAGGGGAACCCGCTTGTCCCAACCGTATCCATCTCCCCCGTCAGCCGCCCGCCTGGGGAATTCGCTTGTCTCAACCGTACCCACCTCCCCAACCAGCAGTCCGCCTGGGGAACGTGCTTGTCCCAACCGTATCCATCTCCCCAGCCAGCAGTTTTTGGGGAAAGAGATAGGAGAGAGGATGGGGGTCCGGGGGAAGGAGAGAGGAAAGAGAAAACCCCTTTTTATGCTTGGAAAAAGGGGTTTTCTCTTTCCTCTCTCCTTCCCCCGGGTCTTTGTCTGTCTGTGGCCGCACCGCCGCCGTGTCATGCCGCATCCTGCCTGCGGTGGCGCAGCAGCAGGGCGGCAAGGGCCAGGTTGGCCAGGACGCTCAATCCGAAAACGACCTTTATTATGGCCGGGCCTTGCTGCGCGGCGGCCTGCGCTCCGGCGGCGAATCCCGCCTCGGTATGGTCCACGGGCACGTCGATCGTGCCCTTGTGGCCCGCCTCGTCCCAGGCGGTCACGGTCCAGGTGCCCGGCATGTCGGGCACGAAGCTGACAACCCCGTGCGCGTCCGTGCGCCCGTTCTGGAACTCCAGGTCGGGAGTGCTGTCCGGGCCAAAGACCTTGGCCTCCACATAGGACATGGGTTCGCCGCCCGCATAGGTGAACCGCACGGCCACGGCGCGGTTGGGGATGACCCCGAAACTCACGCCATGGCCGTGGGCCAGGGTGGCAGCCAGCAGCGTGGCGCACAGCGCCGCGAACACCGCCTTGCCCATGCTATTTTACCGGGAACGCCAGCACGCTGCGCATGGCGTGCTGCTCGTAGTTGCCGCCCTTCTGGTCCACGATGTACTGCACGCGCACCATCCACAGGCCGGGCGCGGAGATCTGGATGTCCGCCTTGCCCTCGCCGTAGGGCTCGGTGAAATAGGCATAGGCGTTGGCCGTGTCCGTGAACCCGTCATAGGTCGCGGTCACCGCGTCCGGGGACACGGGCGAGCCGTTGTGCAGGATCTGCACGGTGAGGATGTCGCCCACGCGCAGTTCCAGGGGGTTGTTCAGGGGCACGATTTCCAGCGCGTCGCCGGTCTTCTTGTCCCAGCCCTTGGTCTTGCCGCCCACGGGGATGAGGGTCTTGCAGAATTTTTCGTACTTGCGCGACCACACCACGCCCTTGAGGGTCGAACGGTCGCCCTTGAGCACGCCCTTGGGCGTCTTGCTCCACACCTCGCCCAGGCGGTGGCCGTGCAGCAGCGCCGCGCCCGCATCACCCAGTTTCACCACGCCGTTGAACGTCTTGAACGCCTCGTCCGCCGCCACGGGGATGTCCTTGCCCAGGTAATCCACCTTCACGTTGGCCGGATTTTCCAGCTCTTCGCTCTTCATGAACACGTGCGACGAGGCAGCGGCAAAGGGAAGTTCCTGCCCTGGCGCATAGGCGTTCCATGTCTGCGGGACAAGGATGAATTCATGCGCGGCCGCCGGCAGCACGGTGGCGGCGACAAGGCACAGGGCCGCGCACAGCAGGGAAATTCGTCTGGTCATGGGTTCCTCCAAAGGTAATGGGTCAAGTAGCACTGAATACGAATTATAAAAGAGTAGCATGAAGTGTCAACGATTAATGAAATTGTATTCCAATACGGTGGACTTATGATCTGGGATTGAAGAGCTGGGGGAATGTCTTGCGCGCCGATGGAGAGGGACGAGCAAACGCCATGCGGGCAGACGGCGTAGCGTCGGCGGGGGGGGGCGACAGGGGGCGCGGCATGGCGGCACGCGGGCGCGGCGCTTGAGGCGCAGGCGTGGCGAGGGAGGGGATGACTGGCCGGGGCTGGTCCGAACTAGCCGGACGAATCCACGATGGTGCCGGTGTCGGAAAGGAGGAGGTTGAGCAGCAGTTGCTCCGTGGTCAGCGACGCGGTGCGCGGCGAACGGCTGGCCACGGCCTGGTCCAGCAGGTCGGCCTGGGACGAGAGCTGTGCGGCCTGGCTTTCCAGGGCCGTCTGCTTGTTGGTGTACAGGTCGAGAATGGTGTCCACCTGCGAGGCGAAGTCCTGCACGTAGGAGAGCTGGGTGGCGCGGGTGTCGGCCGCCGCCAGATCCGCCCCATCAAGATTGGACCAGGTGATGCCGTCCAGGTTGTGGAAGGTGATATTGAAGCCGCCGTTCTTGAAGGCCTGGATGTAGACGTTGCCCGAGGCGTCGATCTGGTCGGTGCCCCATTGCGAGCCGTCGAGCATGTAGATGCCGTTGTAGTCGGTGCCGCCAATGATGCCGGTGATCTTGTCGCGCAGGGCGTTATAGTCGGCCTGGACAACGGAGCTGGATGCGGACAGCTCGCCCGCGTTGATCTGGTCGATGATGTCTTCCATGGCCGTGAGGGAATCGGCGATTTGCTGCATGGCCGAGGCAGCGATGCCCATCATGTTCGCGGCTTCGCTCACGTTGGCGCTGTTCTGGCGCACGGCGGCGGAGTCGGCGCGCATGGTGCCGGTGAGCGCGGCTTCCGTGGGATAGGTGAGGGGCTGCACTTCCTGTTTGGCCAGCACCAGGTCGCGCAGGGATCGGCCCACGCCGGAGTTGGCGAACAGCGAATTGGTCAGGATGTCCTGGGTCAGGAGCTGCGAGGTGTATTCGTAGATGAAGTTTTTTTCCAGATCGGTAAGGGCCATGCTCTGCTCCCGAAAGACTCTTATGGCTTTCGAGAATCATATCGGCAGAGGGAGGGGCGATCTTTAGGGGGCGTTGCGGAAAAGAACGGCGGCCGGAACTGAAAAAAACCCGCCGCTGCGGCGGGTGGGGCGGTCGAAGCGCCCGCACCGTGCGTTGGCGCGGGCGGCGGGCTGGAAACGGTGCGGCGGCGGGCTGGAGACGGCGCGGTTGGCTAGCGCCGCAGCGGGCCGCTGGCCTTTTCCTCGGCGATGAGGCCCAGCAGCCGGGGCGTGAGGTGCCAGATGATGGAGCCGCGTGGGGAGGGGTGCAGCCGTTCGATGCGGATGCGCGTGAGCCCGCTGTTCTCGATCCAGAACATGTCGCGGGTCTCGGAAGCCACAAGCATGGAGGCGATGAGCCCGAGGGACGGCAGGTGGCCGAAAAGGCCCACGGCCTCCATTTCCATGTATTGGGCGAGGAATTCCAGGGTGCCTTCGGGCCGGGCCATGGCTTTGGCCGTCTCGGTGCGCACGATGTCCCGCTCGGGGTAGTGCAGGGCGCGCGCCACGATGGCGGCGGTCTGCACCGCGCGGGTCTTGGGGCTGGACACCATGACGTCCAGGCGTACGCCCAGCACGGCCATGGCCCGGGCGCTGCGGGCCACGGTTTCCTCGCCCAGGGGGGTCAGGGGCTGGTCAGGGTCGATTTCCCCGGAAACGCATGCGCCGTGTTGCATCAAATACAGATCCATGCCCCGTGCTCCGTGTGTTGCTGTTGTGCCCGCGCCCGGGTGCGCGCCGGATCGGCAGGCCCGGCTTTTGCAGCGAATATGTCCAAGGCGTCCGTGGATCGTAGCAGACCGGCGGCTGTCGGGCAAGGTGGTTCACGGTTCGTGAGCATCCGCCGCATGTTGCGGCGCCGGAAGGCCCGGCGCGGCGTTGCGGCCCTGAAATCGGCGCGGCCCGAAAGGGAAAAATCTGCCCGCGCCCCGAGAACGGGGAGCACGCGCCATGCCGGGGCTGCCTCTTGCGCAATCGCAGGGGGCAGGATACCTTTCCAGAGGTGCCGCCCAGGCGCGACGGGGTGTCCGGTCCAGGCGCATCGCTTGCCGGAACAAAGTTTTTTGTCTGCGAGATAGGAGGATTACATGCATCAAGGCGTTCTAAAAGGCCACGTTCGCATGGTGTGCGCGTTGACCCTGGCTCTGCTCGTCTGTCTGGCGGTTCCGGCTCTGGCCGAGGAGTCCGCAGGCCTTGTGGAGCAGTTCGACAACGGTACCATTGACTGGCAGACCGGGCAGATAGTGGCTGTGGGCATCGGCGCGCCGCCGCCCAGCGCCCTGTCCAGCGCGCAGTCGCGGCCCATGGCCATCCGCGCCGCCACGGTGGTGGCCCGGCGCAACCTGCTGGAAATCCTCAAGGGCATGCACATCGATTCCGCCACCACGGTGGAAAATTACATGGTCACCGACGATACCGTGGTCTCCCAGGTGCGCGGCCATCTGCAGAATTCCCGCATCCTGGACACGGCGTACATGTCCGACGGCACCATCGAGGTCACGGTCAGCGCCACCCTGCGCGGCAGTTTTGCCGACGCGGTCATGCCCAAGACCATGCCCTTCAAGAGCCTTGCCGCCACCCCCTCGTTGCAGGCGCCGCCCACCGGCGTGCCCGCCGCCACGCCGCCCCCGGCCCCCTCGTTCACCGGCGTGGTCATCGACGCCCGTGGCCTGGGCCTGCGCCCGGCACTCAGTCCGCGCATCGTGGACGAGCAGGGCGGCGCGGTCTACGGCGCGGCCCAGGTAAGCCGCGAATACGCGGTGCAGCAGGGCATGGCCGGGTATGCCAAGGATATGGACGCCGCCAAGGGCAACCCCCGGGTGGCGGGCAATCCGTTGCTGCTCAAGGCCATGGCCGCCGCCGGCCAGGCCAAGACCGACCTGGTGCTGGGCATGGCCGCGGCTGCTTCGCTGCGCCATGCCGCGGAAAAGAATAATTTTTTAGAGAAATGCCGGGTCATGATCGTGGTTGATTGATACCCGGAGCGGAGAGGGACGCCGCCGCGCCACGGGAGAGGCTCGGCGGCAGCGGTACGCACCTGGGGAGGGGCAACACCGGAGAGATGGCATGAGCGATTCGCGTATGGGCCGTGTGGTGGTTCTGGTTCTGGCTGCCGCGCTGGCGGTCCTGGCCGTTGGATGCTCGGGCAAGGCGCCCCGCACGCCCGTGGGCGTACTCGATACCCCTGAACACCATTGCCGCACGGGCAACGACTTTCTGGACGCCGCCGCCTATGGCCCGGCGTTGCGCGCCTTTGACACCGCCCTGGAGCTGCGACCCGACTATGCGCCCGCCTTGGCGGGCAGGGCGGTGGTGGCGGCCGGCAACGGTTCCGCCGACATGGCCGTTGCCCTGCTGGACACCGCCCTGGACAATGCCGACGACGACCGGGAACTGCTGCTGGTGGCCACGGCCGGGCTGCGCATGCATGCCTTGCTCGCGCGCGCCGGGGCCGAGGATGAGGCCACCATGCTTTCCCTTTCCGGCGACCTGTACGACGAGAGCCTGGACATCCTGGAGGACGATGCCGCCCATGCCCTGCGCCGCGACGAGCCCGCCCTGTACTATTACCGCGCGGAATCCCTGCTCGCGGTGTACCGCTTTCAGGACGCGGCGGACCTGTATGCCCGCATAGTGGCCCTGCGCGAGGGCATGGAGGACAAGGCCGACGCCCGTTGGCGTTTTGTGCAGGACGTGATGCGCGCCGCGCCGCGTACCGTGGTGGGCAAGCACATCGCCCTGGTGGACGCGCTTTCCCGGGCCGATCTGGCCGCGTTGCTGCGCGAGGAATTGGGCGCGGACCGCTTCTTTGCCCGCACCCGCGACACGCAGGGCAATGCCTTTGGCCCGCCCAGGACGCCCGGTTCCGTGACGTCGCCCCTTATGCCCCGCGACCTGGAGGGCCATCCCCTGGCGGCGGACGTGGCGCAGGTGCTCGATTACGGCCTGCGTGGGCTCATGGTCTACCCGGACGGCATGTTCCGGCCCGATGAGCCTGTCTCGCGCGCCGAGCTGGCCATGGTGCTGGAGGACGTGGCTGCCCAGGCGGGCCGGGACGACGGGCTGCGCACCCGTTTCATAGGCCGCGCCAGCCCCTATGCCGACGTGCGCGCGGACCACGCCGCGTTCAATGCGGTCATGTTCTGCACCACGGGCGGGCTGATGCGGGTGGGGGCGGTGGACGGCTTGTTCCGGCCCCTGGCTCCGGTCAGCGGCGTGGACGCGGTGCTGGCCGTGCAGGGGCTGCGGTCGCAGTTGCAGGTTTTCTAGAAAAAACCGGATTGCCGACAAAGCCCCGGGGGGGGGGGGGGGGGGGGGGGGGGGGGGGGGGGGGGGGGGGGGGGGGGGGGGGGGGGGGGGGGGGGGGGGGGGGGGGGGGGGGGGGGGGGGGGGGGGGG
>JBFWMG010000036.1:0-33222 GCA_050251715.1 Desulfovibrionaceae bacterium
CAGCCAGCAGTTTTTGGGGAAAGAGATAGGAGAGAGGATGGGGGTCCGGGGGAAGGAGAGAGGAAAGGGAAAACCCCTTTTTATGCTTGGAAAAAGGGGTTTTCCCTTTCCTCTCTCCTTCCCCCGGCGCTTTGCGGCAATCTGGAACACGGCTATGCTCTTCAAGGGCGCGCCTCAAGGGTGTCCCAGCCCACACCGGCGATGGCCGTGCCGCAGGCCGGGCACACGCCGGGCGCGCCGCGCAGGGGCGCCACGGAAAATCCCACGCGCTCCACGGCCACGCCGCCGCAGGCCGGGCACAAGGTATGCTCGCCCGGATGGCCGCGTACGTTGCCCAGGTAGACGTGGCGCAGGCCCGCGTCGCGGCCGATGGTCCAGGCGCGTTCCAGGGTGGCCACGGGTGTGGGCGGCCGGTCGGTGAGGCGGTGCGTGGGGTGGAAGCGCGACACGTGCCACGGCACGTCCGGACCGAGTTCGTCGTGGATGAATCGCGCAATATCGCGCAGTTCCGGGGCGCTGTCGTTGAGGCCGGGGATGACCAGGGTGGTGACCTCCAGCCACCAGCCCAGGCGCACGATATGCTTGAGCGTGGCGAGCACGGGCGCCAGGCGCGCGCCGCAGCGCTGCCTGTAGAAGGCGTCGGTGAACGCCTTGAGGTCGATGTTGGCCGCGTGGATGTATGGCCCCAGCGCATCCAGGCATTGCGGGCTCTGAAAGCCGTTGGACACCAGGATGTTCTTGAGTCCCTGCGCCACGGCGCGGGTGGCGGTGGCCAGGACCAGTTCGGAGAACACCGTGGGTTCGGAATAGGTATAGGATATGGAGCGCGCGCCCAACCGTTTCGCCCCGGCCACGATGTCCTCGGGCGTGGCGTGCTGGCCCTGCACGGGGCGTCCCTCGCGCGGGGGCTGGGACAGGGAAAAATTCTGGCAAAAGGAGCAGGACAGGTTGCATCCCATGGTGCCCAGCGAGAACGTGACGGTGCCGGGCAGGAAATGGAACAGCGGTTTTTTTTCCACCGGGTCCAGGTTGAGCGCGGCCACGCGGTCGAAGACCAGGGTGTGCAACGCGCCGTCCTGGTTGACGCGCACCCCGCACCGTCCGGTGGCGCCGGGCTGGATGCGGCAATAGTGGCTGCACAGGCGGCATTGGGTCACGCCGTTGGCCAGGGGTTTCCAGAGCATAGCCAGATGCATGGCGGCGTTCTCGCGGATGGGTTGCACGCCGGGGCGGGCGCGTTACTTGACCTTGATCCGGGGCGAAATCCGCGGCGTGATGACCAGCGGCTGGTCGCCCTCCACCCCGTTGCCCTGGGACGTGGCCTTGGGCCGGGAGCGGATCTGGATGATCTGGTCGCCGGTGTCGGGATCTCGTTCCATGACCATGCCCTCGTGCAGGGTGCCGAACACGTTGTCCCGGGGCTGGGGCGCGGCCTGCTCGGGCGGGGCGGTCCGCAGGGCCGTTTGTCCGTCCTGCGCCGCGCCTGCCGCGCCGTCTTCGGCGGCCAGGGCGGGGAGGACCGGGGCGAACAGGACGGCGGCCAGGAACAAGGCGGCCAGCCGCGCCGGGGGCAGGGGGCGGCGGTCCGCGTCCGGGGCGTGTGTGTGGGCTGTCTGGAGCACTGCGGCCATGGCGGGTTCCTCTTGCGCTTGACGGTGGAAACGCCTATGTGAGATGCCTTTCCAAAATGGCTGGCGAAACTGTTTCCACCGTCAGAATAGTAGCGTGAATGCCCGAAAGGAGCAATGTGTATGCCGGATCGTTCCAAAGCCTATGCCGACGCCGGGGTTAATATCCGCGCAGCGGACACCCTTGTCTCGCGTCTGAAGGCCATTGTCGCCGAAACGTATACGCCGGGCGTGTTGTCCGACATCGGCGGGTTCGGCGGATTGTTCAAGCTCGACATGGCGGGCATCCAGGAGCCGGTGCTCGTGGCCGGAACCGATGGCGTGGGTACCAAGATCAAGCTGGCCGCCGCCTGGGGCAAGCATGCGGGCGTGGGCGTGGATCTGGTGGCCATGAGCGTGAACGACGTGCTGGTGCAGGGTGCGAAGCCGCTGTTCTTCCTTGATTATTTTGCCACAGGCGCGCTGGACGTGGGCGTGGCCGAGGCCGTGGTGGCCTCGGTGGCCAAGGGGTGCAAGCAGGCCGAATGCGCGCTGCTGGGCGGCGAGACCGCCGAGATGCCCTCCATGTACGCCGAAGGCGACTACGATTTGGCGGGTTTTTGCGTGGGCCTGGCGGACAACGCCCGCATTGTGGACGGCTCGGCCATCCGCAAGGGCGACGTGCTCATCGGACTGGCGTCCACGGGCGTGCACTCCAACGGTTTTTCCCTGGTGCGCAAGCTGGTGGATCAGGCGGGCCTGAAGGCCGATGATATCTTTCCGGGCACGACCAGGAAGGCGTGGGAGGTGCTGCTCGAACCCACGGCCATCTACGTGCGCACCGTGCGCAACCTCATGCGCGATTTCGACATCAAGGGCATGGTGCACATCACCGGCGGCGGGTTTTACGACAACATTCCGCGCGTGTTGCCGCACGGCCAGCATCGCGTGGACGCCCGCATCCATTTCGGCTCCTGGGACATGCCGCCGGTTTTTGACTGGCTGCGCGCCACGGGCGGCCTGACGTGGCCCGAGATGTTGCAGATTTTCAACTGCGGCGTGGGCTATGTGCTCATCGTGTCCGAAAAGATCGCGGACGACGTGATGCAGCGCTTGTCCGGCCTCAAGCAGAAGGCGTGGCGCATCGGCGAGATCGTGGACGGCGACGAGTCGAGCGCGGACCAGGTCCAGGTCGTGTTCCCCGGCGAGACCTGCTAGCCCGCCCGGCATCCCAGAATATGACAAAGCCCCTGGTCCTCGCGGACCAGGGGCTTTTTTGTTTTTGGGGCTGTACGCGATGCGTGCTTTATACGGCCCCCACAGCCGCAACGGTTCGGGTTGCCGCCCGGGTGTTCCGTCATCACACAGGAACGCACGCTGTACGGGCCACGGGGGGGGCTCCACCGCCCCGGCCGGGGCGATCCGCCGCATATCCCGGCGGCCCACGTCACCGCGCCATCAGCGCGAATACGCCCCATCCCAGGTATTCACGCGTGTACGCGGCATAGCGTTTGGGTTCCAACGTCAGGTTGGCCCTGACCTCTTTCGCGAAATCGTCGCCAGGATTCGCTTCGAGCCAGCGGCGCATGGTGAGCCACTTGGCCGCTTCGTACCTGTCCCAGCCTTCCTGGTCTGCCAGAACCATTTCCACCACGTCGTAGCCGAGGTCGTCGAAGGACGCGAGAAGTTCCGGAAGCATGAGAAAGTCGGCAATGGACGTGGCCAGGCAGCCCTTGGCAACGTCTTCCGTCGATGGCAACCGCAGCCAGTAGGGCTCGCCGATGAGGATGATGCCTCCGGAACGGAGACTCTTCGCCAGCAGCTCGATGGTGCCGACGACGCCGCCGCCGATCCACGTGGCGCCGAGGCAGGCAGCCACATCGGCCTTTTCATCGGCGACGCAGCCGGCGGCGTCGCCGTGGATGAACGTGACCTGATCGGCGACGCCGAGTTCTTCAGCGCGGCGTTTCGCCTGTTCGGAGAACAACCGGCTCATGTCGATGCCCACGCCGGTGATGCCGTGATCGCGTGCCCAGGTGCACAGCATCTCGCCCGAACCGCTACCCAGGTCGAGCACGCGCGCCCCCGGTTCCAGGCGCAACGCCGCGCCGAGCGTGGCGAGCTTTTCCGGTGTGAACGGGTTGTGGATGCGGTGGGCGCTTTCGGTGATGGTGAAGATGCGCGGGATGTCCAATGCACACACTCCTTATGCATGGATCGGCGTATTGGCCAATCCGGTAGTCCTTCTTGTTTGTGGGAACCGTCAGTTCGCTTCGCCCAGATACGGATTGAAATACCCGAACGCCAGCCAGGGGCAGTCCTTGCGCAGCCGCTTGCGGAAGTTGACCAGGCCCATGCAGGGGTCGGGCTCCGTGCCCAGGGTCTTTTCCACCAGATCCAGATACAGTTCCGGGTCCAGGTTCAGGTTGCGCAGCTGGATGAAATCGACCTTGTGCGTGGTGACCAGACGCGCCAGCGCCTCATATTCGCGCTCGGTATCGTTCACGCCCGGAAAGAAGAGGTAGTTGAGCGACACGAACATGCCCGCCGCCTTGGCCGCCGCGATGCTCGCCTCCACGTCGGCCAGCCCGTCGTAGCCCTTGGGGCGGTAGTAGGCCTCGTACAGGGCGGCCCGGGCGCTGTTCAGGCTGACGCGCATGGAATCGAGTCCCGCCTCGGCCAGCATGGGGATGTGTTGGGGCAGGCTCGCATTGGTGTTCATGTTCACCGTGGCCGTGCGGCGCGGCGCGCCCTCGGGGTGGGCGCGGTATTGGCGGATCGCCTCGGCGATGGTCGCGGCCTCGGTCATGGGGTCGCCCTCGCACCCCTGGCCGAACGAGAACACGGGTTTCTTTTCGCTGCGGCCATGGCGTACCATGATCTGCACGATTTCCTCGGGCGTGGGCGTGAAGGCGATGCGGTTCTGGGTGGCGGGAAAGCCCGCGTCCTCGGGTTGCTGCGAGATGCAGCCCAGGCAGCGGGCGTTGCAGGTGCGCGCCGTGGGCAGCGGCGCCTCGAACCGGCCCAGGGCCAGGTTGCGCGCCGCCGGGCAGCAGGAGGTGAGCGCGCATCCGGCCAGGTGCTCGACCAGCCGGTTGTTGGGGAATTCCTTGAGCCAGCGCCGCGCCCCGTCCTTGATGCGCGCGTCCGGGATGTGGGTGAACACCTGCCGCTTGTCCGTATCCACCTGTTTGGCCGCGACCCAGAACTTGCCGTTGGCGTAGCCCACCGCGCCGTAGGCGAAAAGCGGCAGGGTGGGCACGTCGCCATCATCGGAGTGGTAGGCGGCCACGCCGGTCAGGGTATAGCCGGGGCACACAAAGGCGGCCACGGCGGTCTCGTCCATCACCTCCACCTCGCCGGTTTCCGGGTCAAGGCCCATGGCGCGGCGGCCCGGCAGCAGGAAGATGCGGCTTTCCTCGGGCAGGGGGATGATGTCGTCGGGCCGGGGCAGGCCGAATTGGCGACCCTGGCGGGAGAGCATGAGCAGGTCCGGATGGTCGAATATCTGTCCCTGGGCATCGGCAACCAGGAGGTGGGGACGCGGCTTGGTGTTGCTGGCCATTTGCAATTTTTCCCGTCTTGTATAGAGTTCACGCGGGGAAGATTCCCCGCCTGTGGGTATGTGACGTCGTTCTGGGCGGCAGCGCCGCGCGGGCGCGTCGTTCGCGAGTCATACTGGAACCGCGCCTTGCGGGCAACCGTGGCCAAAAGGGCGTGGTGCCTGGGGGCGGGAGTTCACGACGTCGGGAAGTGAAGAGGAATGGCTATGAATGAATTTGTGTTGTCCGGCAATGCCCCGGTCATGATTTTCATTTTTCTGAGTTTTTGTCTGCTGGTGCTCATGTTCTTCCTGTTCTGGCGCAGCGTGGACGAACTGAAAAAGTCCCTTGTCCAGGGCCGGCAGGACATGGAGGACACCGTGGGCGGCGTGCGGCAACAGCTTGAGGATCTCATCCGCGTGCAATTCGAGATACTCAGCACCTTGCGCGCGCAGGGGCGGGATGTCGCGCCTGGCGCGCCGCGCGGCCCCGTGACGGGCTCCAGAAAACCGGCCGCGCCAGCGCAGGCCAAGGGCGCGGAGCCTTTTGCCGCCCCGGCCAAGGCCTCTGCCCCCGCCAAGGGCGGGCATGCCGCCTCCGGCAACGGTCACCCCATCTCCAACATCACGGATTACATTGTCGAGGAATAGGCCTCCCTTCCTTGCGTCCTTGTTCGGGTGGCTGTCCTAATGGGCGGCCACCCTTGCCGTTTATGGCGGGTGTGTGGTAGAATCAAGGTGGAGTTGGTTCCCTGTGGTCGATAAAGGAGGCACCATGGCCACCGTGCGCGATACCAACATTGCGGAGGAACGCCGTGAGGGCAACGACCGTCGGCAGCAAGAGCGGCGGGTAGCCAGCGACCGGCGGGGCGACCAGCGGCTGGGCAGCATGGACAGGCGGCGCAGGCAGCGCCGTGCCAGGCCCGACAGGCGTTCCTGATTCACAGTAGCCCCCCATTGCGGAGGCGGCAGGCCGGACCCGCTCCCTTGTGGCGCGGGCGAGGGGAAGAGTGCGCAACGACCCGCCCCTGCGGGTCGTTATGGTGTGTAGCTCCGGGCAGGGGTAGTGCTCTGGCGAAATAAGCCGATAGCAGCTAGCATAAGGCACGAGGGGCGTGTGGACGGGATGTCCACGAATCCTTGCCCCGCCAGGCGGAACCACCGTGGTCAAGCAAAACGAGGCAGCCCTTCGGCGGCAGAACGAGCGCACCATCTTCACCTTTGTGAAGACCAAGGGGGGCGTGTTTGTCGCCGTCACCGAGGATGGGGTTTTTCTGCGCGTGTTGCGCAGCACGGTGTATCGCCATTTGTCCTTGCAGGGTGACCATATCGTCCATCTGGCCCAGGAACGCACCATGTTGTCCTCGTTGGCGGCCATGCGCGAGCAGGGCGTGCCCATGGTGGTCTATGTGGACCGCATCTTTCGGGGCAAGAAGACGTATGCCTTCATCAAGAAAGCCAAGGAAATTGGGGGAGACCTCAAGATCGTGGTGCTCACCGGGCCCGCCGGACCCGAGTCGCTCATCATGTGCTACGAAATGGGCGCGGACAACCTCATCTTCAAGCCCGTGTCCGTGAACACCCTCATCGCCAAGACGGCTGTTACGCTGCAACCACCCGGCAAGGCCGAGCAACTTCTGGAGGCCGGCACCACGCTGTTGTCGGAGGGGGATGCCGTCAGGGCGCAGGGACTTGCCCGCTATCTGCTGGAACTCAATCCCCGGAGCGCGGCGGCCTATGTGCTGTTGGGCGATTCCCTGCATCTGCAGGGGCAGCGCGATGCGGCGCTGGAGGCGTACCAGCTCGCGTCCGAACATGCGCGGATGTACCTCAAGCCGCTCAAGCGCCTGGCCGAACTGTACAGCGAGGAGGGAGACAACGCCACTGGCCTGTCATATCTGGAAAAATTGGACGCCATCAATCCCTACAACATGGACCGCAAGGTGGATATGGGCGACCTGAACGTGAAACTGGGCAACGAGAAGGAGGCTGAAAGCCTGTTTGAGGCGGCGGTGCGGGGTGCTTCCGACGAGATGCTCAACTATGCCGAGGAGATTTCGCGGCGTATTGCCGATGTGTACAGCGAGTACGATCCCGCCCGCGCCGAGCGCTACTACCGCCGCACGCTGGAATCGCGCAGCACGCGCCTGAGCATCGAGGACATCGCCATTTTCAACCAGCTCGGCCTCACCTTGCGGCGGCAGGGCAAGTGGAAGGAGGCGGTGGTGGAATACAAAAAGGCCATGAAGATTGCGCCCAAGGATGAAAACCTGGCCTACAACGCGGCCATGGCCTATGCCGAGGGCGGCAGGTTTTTCGAGGCCTCCGAGTGCATCCACGCGGCCCTGGAGCTGAACCCCGAGTTCCACCGCCATGAAGCGGGCGTGGCGTACAACATCGCGGTTATTTTCGCCAAGCTCGACGATCCGCGCACGGCGCACCGCTTTCTTGACGTGGCGCTGCAACTCGATCCGGACTTTGCCAAGGCGCGCGAACTGCTCCAGTCCCTTGCCGCGTGAGGGGGCGTCCCCCCCGGCCCGCCACGGACCGTGCGGGCGTCACCGCGACGGGGGCGGCATGACGCAGCCAGCCTCGTTCCACCACGGACCGCGCGTGCCTTCCTGGCCACCGCCGCGCGTTCTTCTCCTGGCCGGGGCCGCCTGCCCGTTTACCCCCCCCCGAGGCCGTCCCGCCCGTTCAACCCCGCCGCCGTCACCGCCCGTTCAACCCCGAGGCCGTCACCGTTCGTTTGACCCCGAGGCCGCGAGCCGCCCGTGCCTTCCAATGCCCTTACGCGCCTCGCCCGTGCCCCTGCACATTTCCCCAGGCCGCATACTCCACGAGCCGCCCGCACTACCCCTGGCCGCCCGCACTACCCCTGGCCGCACGCCCCACGAGCCGCCCCTTGGTTAGCTTCCGGTATAGCCGAAGCGCTTGGCGTTCTCCACGCAGTCGGCGCGATTCTTGTAGCCTTGCGTGGCCGCACCCACGATCCTGCCGTTGGACGCCGTGCAACGCCAGCGCCATTCCCCACTATTATCGGTATAGATCACCCAGGTGTCTTTCGCTACAGCCATACGAGCTTCCTTTGCTATGTGTTAATAATTAATTGCCTGTCCATCATGCCGTGCGGTGGGCTGCAACCTATTAATAGCAAACGTGTTCCTGTGCGAGAAGGGGAGGGCGGCGGCACTCCGGGTGTTGCACCGGGTCGTGCGAGGGCGTAGTGCATGGCAAAGGCGCGCCGAGCCGTGGCCCGCGCGTATCCCCTGAAGGAGGCATCATGGTCCGGGTACGAGGTCTTTTGTTCGCATGCTGCGTGTGGACGGCTGCCCTGTTCGGCGTATGCGTTGCGTCGGCATGCGCCGCCGAGCCCCATGCGTCACCGGATGCGGTGCCGGGCGCGTTGCCCCAGTCCTCGGCCGCCACGTTGCCGGCGCCCAGCCTGGACGCCATGCTCGGGCAGATGGTCATGGCCGGGTTTCGCGGCCTCACCGTGGCGGACAGTGATCCCATTGCCCAGGACATCGCGGCGGGGCGCGTGGGCGGGGTCATCCTTTTTGACCGCGACCTGACGAGGCCCGGTCCCCGCAACGTGGCGAACCCCGCGCAGGTGGCGGCGCTCGTGGCCTCGCTGCAACGGCGCGCCGCCATTGCGCTGTTCGTGGCCGTGGACCAGGAAGGGGGCAGGGTCATGCGCCTTGGTCCCAAAAACGGCTTTCCGCCCCTGCCTGCGGCCCGGACGTTGGGCCAGGGCAGCCCGGCGGTCACCGAGGCCATGGGGGCGGCCACCGGGCGGGTGCTGGCGGACGCGGGCGCAAACCTCGATTTCGCGCCCGTGGCCGATGTGGACGTCAATCCCGACAATCCGGTCATCGGCAAACTGGAGCGCAGTTTTTCGGCCGACCCGGAAACCGTGGCCCTGCATGCGGCGGCGTTTGCGCGCGGGTTGCGCGGCGCCGGGGTGCTGGCCTGCCTCAAGCATTTTCCCGGCCACGGCAGCGCGTGGAACGACTCCCATTTCGGCATGGCCGACGTGACCGCCACCTGGACCGAGGCGGAGCTCGTTCCCTATCGCCGCCTGCTGTCCCAGGGCGGTGCGGATATGGTCATGACCGGCCACCTGTTCAATGCGCGCCTGGACCAGGCGCATCCGGCCACCTTGTCCTTCGCCACCATCACGGGGCTGTTGCGCGGCACGTTGGGGTATGACGGGGTGGTGGTGTCGGACGACATGCAGATGCGGGCCGTGGCGGCCATGTACGGCCTGCGGCAGGCCGTGGCCCTGGCGGTGAACGCGGGTGTGGACATCCTGCTGTTCGGCAACAATCTGTCCTATGATCCGGTCTTGCCCGCCACGGCGCATCGCCTGCTCAAGGAACTGGTGGCCAGCCGGGAAATTCCACTGGAGCGCATCGAGGCGTCGTACAGGCGGATCATGCGGCTGAAGGCCGCCTTGCGCCGCTAGGGGCGCGCCCTTGAAGCACAGGACCATGTTCTTCAAGGAAGAATAATATATCTTGATGTATTACCCTCACAATTCGTAGCTCCTCATTATGAGGACGCGACACGAGAGGCGCGCACCGTTGCGCGGCGCGAAGGGCTATTGCGCCGCCGTGGCGCGGCGGTAGGCCGGGGTCTTTTCAATGAGGTCGAGCAGCAGCGCCGCCGCGTCCAGATCCTTGCGGTTCAGGGCGTAGGTTTCGCGCCGGATATAGTCCTTGAGCACGTCCACCGCGTTGTGCAGCGCTGCGGAGCCGTGGCCCGCGCTGCGGTACGCCGCTTCCAGCACCTCCAGCAGATAGTGCTTCCACTCTTCCTGAAAGGGCAGATGCGCCTCCATGATCTCGCGTACCTTGACCACGCCGAAGATGATGTCCTCCAGCTTGGCGTAGTCGCGGGCATAGATGTCCGTGTCCGAGATATGGGGGCTGGCCAGGGCGTGGGCATGCCGCTCCAGCATGGCGCGCTGCTTGTTGGCAATATGGTCGCGCATGGCGATGACATGGGCCATGATAGTGCTCCAATGCCGCCAAAGGCGGGTTCGGGCCAATGGCCCGGATTCGGGAAACCACACGCGTCCGTATCGCGCAACGGCCTCTCTCCTGCCGTTGTGCCGCGCGTGTATCCATCATTTCGGCGGGTTTGGGATTTGCTTTAGGTCTCTTAAGAATGTCTAGAGTTTTTTATGACACACTTGAGGGGCGCATCAGGCGGGCGGGCGCGCCTTGCGGCAGGGCGTAGGAGGCGGCGGGCGTCGAATTGCGGGGGTATTTGTCTCCTGTGCTTGATTTGGGGGATAAAATTTGTCACTCTTCCAGGCAAGCGCGTTGGAAAGGCCGTTTTGGCCTTTGGCAACCAGGGTTGGCAGGGGGGGGCCGATGCGCCGCGGCGTGAACGGTTCTTTGGCCGGTTCATGAAGCGGTGCGCCGTCCGGCGCGCACGCTGTTTGGTCACGGTTTGCCTACGGCATTGTTCGGGGCAGGATCCAGGGTGGTCCGCCCGTGCGCACCTCCAAGCACCAAAGGGATGATTCATGCTTGCCACGCCAGGAAAGACTGTCAGGGAACACTTTGCCCGCGCCCGCTCCACGCTGTCGCGCGACGAGGTGCTCAAGGCGGTGTCCGCCGCGATAAACGGCCTGGAGCACTGCATCAACAGCCGCATCATGGGCAAGGAAAAGATGGAGATAGAGGCGCTCATCTCCGATTTCCTGGGCGATTTCAACCGCCATCCCGTGATCCGCGAGTATTTTTACGCCCATGGCGTGCATGCCATGCCGTTCATCAAGTACGCCAAGGGCAAGGAAAATAAGCTGCTCGAAAAGTTCGAGACCATTGAGCGGGACATGACCGTGGCGGAAAAGCAGGCCGAGGAGCAGGCGGAAAAGCAGCAGGAGCAACGCAAGGAGGAACTGTTGCAGAAGGGGCAGGAATGCCTGGACCAGGAGGATTTTCCGCGCGGCAAGGGGGCGCTTCGCCGCGCCGCCGAGGCCTATGGCGATGAACCTGGACTGCTGGTGGACATCGCGGACCGGCTGTACAAGGCCAAGCAGTGGCGCGAGGCCGCGGAGTTCGCGGAACGGGCCATGGAAAAGTTTCGCATGGATCCCAAGCCGTACTCGGTGGCCGTGCAGGCGTACATGCAGATGCGCGAGTTCGAGGCGTGTGAGAACGTGTTCCTCAAGGTGCTCAAGCAGTTTGGCGCGCACCCGCGCACCTACCAGAGCATGAGCCGCATGTACCTGGAATGGCGCAACTATGACAAGGCATACGACTTTGCCAAGCAGGCGCTTGAGCAGGATCCGGATCTCAAGATCGCCAAGGAGATCGTGGAAAAGGTCGGCAAGCGGATGTTTTCCAACGGGTAAGGGGTTTGGGCGCTCCGTCCGGCCCTGCGGAGGGCGGGGGCGCGGCAAGGCGCTGATGGGCGTTTTCCCGGCCCGTTGGCGCGGCAGGCCGGGCAGGGAACCCCGGATGGCGCACGCGGACGCCGTTGCCAGCGCGGGCGTGCGCGCCGTGGCGCTGGGGCGGTGTCTTTTTATTGCGTCAGGCATGGGGGGCGGATTTTTGTGCCGGAAGCCCACGGCTTTGCGCTGCGCTGCTTGCTTCGGATGGAGGCATCACGTATAAGAAGTCGAAGGAAATTTCAGGACATACGGGCACACGGCGGCAGGGCGGTTCAAGACGCCGCGCCGCGTGGGGTCCGGGGGGACGCGCATGGCGCAGATAGATGCGTTTTTCAAGATGATGCATGACCTGGGGGCTTCGGACCTGCACCTGTCGAGCGGTTCGCAGCCCATCATCCGCATCAGCGGCGAGATGCAACGGATCAAATACAAGGTGCTTGAGCCCGATGAGCTGAAGCAACTGCTGTATGAAATCACGCCTGAGAGCAAGGTCAAGGTCTTTGAAGAGACCGGCGACGTGGACTTTGCCTACGAGGTGCCCGGGCTTGCCCGGTACCGGGCCAACTTCTTCTTGCAGCGGCGGGGCGTTGCGGCGGTGTTCCGCGAAATCCCGCAGACCATTCTCACCGTGGAGCAGCTCGGCCTGCCCGAGATGCTGCGCAACCTGGCCCTGCTGCCCAAGGGCATGGTGCTGGTGACCGGGCCCACGGGCAGCGGCAAGTCCACCACCCTGGCCGCGATCATCGATTACGCCAACAAGATGCGCAAGGACCATATCCTGACCATCGAAGACCCCATCGAATTCGTGCACGAGCCGCAGCAGTGCCTCATCAACCAGCGCGAGGTGGGGCGCGACACCAAAAGCTTCAAGGCCGCCCTGCGCGGCGCGTTGCGCGAAGACCCGGACATCATCCTGGTGGGCGAAATGCGCGACCTGGAAACCATCCACCTCGCCCTGGAAGCGGCGGAGACCGGCCACCTGGTCTTCGGCACCCTGCACACCATCTCGGCCAGCAAGACCGTGGACCGCATCATCGAGGTCTTTCCCGGCGACCTGCAAGGGCAGATCCGCAACGGGCTGGCCGAGTCGCTGCGTGCGGTGGTGGCGCAGAACCTGTTCAAGCGCGTCGACAAGAAGGGCAGGTGCGCGGCCCTGGAAATCCTTGTCGGCATCCCCTCCGTGCGCAATCTTATCCGCGAGGGCAAGACCTTCCAGCTGGATTCGGTGATGGAGACCGGCAGCCGCTATGGCATGCAAACCCTCGACGCGGAGATCTTGAAGCTGCTGGAAAAGAAGATGATCGACCCGGAACAGGCCTATGCCAAGGCCGTGGACAAGAAAAAGTTCGAACAGTTCCTGAGCAAGCCGCCCAGCGTGCTCAACCAGTAACGCCATGCTGCGATCACAACTCGACCATATCATCCATCAGGTGCTGGATTTCGAACCCGGCACCTCGGATATCATCTTCACGGCGGGCAAGCCTCTTCAGGCCGAAGTGCACGGCAAACTGGTGGATGTGCCGCTCAATCCCGCCCTGGGGCCGCTTTTGCCCTACCACACCGAGGCCATCGCCTTCTGCCTCATGGGGCAGAACCAGCGGCTCTACGAAGACCTGATGCACCATGGCTCGTGCGACCTGGCCTACGCCCTGTCGGGGCGGGCGCGGTTCAGGGTCAACATCTTCAGCCAGCGCGGGTCGCTGGCCATGGTGCTGCGCCAGCTGTCCACCTCCATCCCCACGGCTGAACAGCTCAACCTGCCGCCCATCTTCACCGACATGGCCAAGGAAAAATTCGGGCTCATCCTGGTCACGGGCGGCACCGGGTCCGGTAAATCCACCTCGCTGGCCGCGCTCATCGACTCCATGAACGCCCAGTTCCCCATCCACATCGTCACCCTGGAAGACCCGGTGGAGTTTACGCACCCCCACAAGATGGGCACGGTGAACCAGCGGGAGATGGGCGTGGATTTCGACACCTTTGCCTCGGGCCTGCGCGCCGCGTTGCGCCAGGCGCCCAAGGTCATCCTGGTGGGCGAAATCCGCGACCGCGAGACCATCGAAATCGCCCTGCAGGCGGGCGAGACGGGCCACCTGGTGCTGGGAACGCTGCACACATCGGACGCGGGTCAGACCATTGGCCGCATCGTGGGCATGTTCGACATCAGCGAGGAGCAGCTCATCCGGTCGCGGCTGGCGGAATCGCTCAAGTACGTGGTGGGCCAGCGGTTGTTGCGCAAGGAAGGGGGCGGCCGCGTGGCCGCGTTCGAGGTGCTCAAGAACAACCTGCGCATCAAGGAGCTGATCCTCAAGGGCGAAACCGAGGAAAAGACGTTCCAGTCCGTGCTCTCCACCGGCGAGAATTACGGCATGATTACCTTTGACCAGTACATCGCCCGGCTGTTCATCGAGGGCAAGGTTTCCGAAGAGACCGCCATGCTGGCCGCCAGCGACAAGTCGCGGCTGGGGCAGATGCTCGACCGCATCAAGGCCCAGCGCGGCGAGCAGGTGACGAACATCACCGGCCTGGAACTGGACGCGGAATACGGCGGGGAAAAGGCGTAGCCTGGCCCGCTGGCCCGGCGCCGCGGCGATCCCCACCGGTTTGGCGGGGCAATGACTTGTAGCAAGGCGCGTTTTCGTCGGCCCGCCGTCCCGGTGGCGCACCGCCGGTGCGGCCACAAGGCGTAGCGGCGCACACGCGAGAGCAGAGGAGTTTGCATGCAGTTTACCTGCCCCTGCGGCCTGAAGCAGATGAACATCCCGGACCAGAACCTGCCCGCGGCGGACAAGTTCGCCATGAAGTGCCCGTTCTGCCAGAAGAAAATGCTCATCGACAAGACAAACCCGCAAAGCCCGGCGCGGTTCATGGACGAGCTGGGCGCCGGGGCCGGACAGGCCGCGTCGGCGCAGGCAGCCCCGCCCAGCGCACCTGTGCCGCCGGCACCCCCTGCCGCGCCTGCCGCCGGTACGCCCCAGGCCGCCGCCGTGCCGCCGCCACCTCCCGCCGCCGCCCCGGCCGTTTCGCGACCGAACGCGCCGTCGGGCGCGGGCGGAGAAGAGCCCGAGATATTTCCGCCCGGCGCCAAGGTGGCCTTTGTGCGCCTGTTCGACGCGGCCTGGACGCAACGGGTCATGGCCTTTCTCGACACGGCCGGGTTTCACCACAGCGAGGCCGCCGACGCCGGGAAGGCCGTGCAAAAGCTACGGCTCAACGAGTATGCCCTGGTCATCCTGGAGGATGGGGGCGACAATGCCGCGCTGCTTGAGGAGATCGGTTCGTGGAGCGGCCTGCGGCGGCGCGAGGTGAACCTGGTGCTCGTGGGCGCGGCCGCGTCGAGCATGGATCCCCAGATGGCCTTTCAGCGCGGATTGAACAGCTACATCCACACGGCGGACGCCACGCGCGCGGATACCCTGCTGGCCGACGCGCTCAAGGGATATGAGCGGTATTACGAACTGCTGCACCTGGCCAAGGCCAAGGTGGCCACGGAGGGGTAGCGCAGGCATGGGCCGCATGGGTTTTCAGGACCATGTATGCAGGCAATGTGTTATGGATAGGTCCGCGTCGTGTGAGACTCTCACGTAAAAAAAAGGCGCAGCCGGATGGCTGCGCCTTTTTTTTACGTGGTGCAATCTGTCGGGATGTTACTCGGCAGCACCAGCGGTGGCTTGGCCTGCGTCGAAGAAGTAGCCGACCGCCATGGTTGTGGTGTCCCAGTCAACATTGGCGGTGGCTCCGGCAATGTTGTCGTCCGTGACCGTATAGAAAAAGGATGTGCCGTCCCAAACCGAACCGGAGGTGATGGCGAAAACCTTGCCGGACGCGGCGTCGGCCTCCGTATCGATGGCGGTATCAAGGGCTCTGGCGAAGTTCACCTCGTCAGTGGTGAAGGTTGTCGCCAGGGTGGCGTCCTCGTCCTTGCAGAGCAGCAGCACCATGCGCGAGCCGGTGGAGGTCAGGCCGATCCGGGGATAGAATGAGCTTGAGCCAAGCCGCAGGTTCGGCGAAAAGGAGGGAACCTGGGCGGACAACGTGGCGGTCGCGTTCATGAATGTACCGAAGCGGTCATAGTACGTCCACTCGGCCACTTCGTAGCTGCGCATGTAGCTGGCGAACCGTTTGCCGCGGGCGTTGCTGATGAGATCCTGTCCCTTGAGCACCGCGCCGATCACCAGACCGATGATGATGAGCACGATGGCCATTTCAATGAGTGTAAAACCAGCCTGTCCGGCCTTACGTTTCCTGATGGCTTCCCTTACAGTGTTCATTGTCCCCCTCCTTAGAGTGTGTGTGGATTTTTAGTATGTTATAGGTACCGTCGTCGCCAACGGTACAGCGGTTACATCTTGGCGCTATTTCAGGCCAAGCGTCCTTCCCATTGCCTGGACCCGGTCGTCCAAAGGATGCCGGGCGAGCAGAATGCCATAAACCTCCTTGGCCACGTCAATTTTGTGTTGCATGAAAAGTGCCAGAATAAGATTGTAGCGGCTATCCAAGTCGTTGGGACTGCGTAACAACGCTTGGCGGTACAGTGCCTCAGCCGCTTCGAAATGTTTTTCCTTGAGGGCGAGGTAGCCCCGCCATTTGGTGGCCGCAAGACTCTCCACGCCCACGGTCTCGACCAACTTGTCCAGATCGGCGCGGGCCTTGTCAACCCCCTCGGTCCTGGCGGCCTGGGCCACCTCCACTTCCAACGCGCGAATGTGGATGTTGCGCTCGGCCTGGTTGGTGAAGTGGGTTTCAAGTTCCCATTTTTTCTTGGCGGTGTCGGTTTGCGGCACGGCGGCGTCCATCTGCCCCCCGGCTGGCGTGCCGACATTCCCCTGGGCTGTTTTTTCGTCAACTTCATTAATGATGGTATCAAGTTGCTCTTGTGTGGGAGCTTTTTGCGCCGCAGCTTGTTCCTTGCCGTTGCCCGCGCGCTGCGCGTCGGTATTTTGACGAGCTCCCGGCGTTTGTTGTCGGGCGGCGGTCTCCGCTGCCTGGCGTTCCTGCTCAAGCTGTTCCCGCGCCTTGAGCGCGGCTTCCCGCGCGGCGGCAAGTGCCTGCGCGCGTTTCTCCTCGGCCTTCTTTTTCAGCGCCTCCAACTTGGCGTCCCGCATTTCATCCTGCGTGGCCATGGGCGTGGACGGAGACGCCACCATGGTCTCGATCTGGTCCTGCATGAGATACACGCCCGCCATGGCCAAAATGCCCAGCAACACGAACCCGCCAGCAAAGATGACAATGAGCTTGCGCCGCCCCTTGAGGGGTTTGGTTTGCTTCGTCTCACCCGGCGGCGCGGCGGCGGCGCGGGGGCGCTTGGGGCTTTCCGCCGCTTTCTTGCGGCGGAGTTGTTCGAGGCTGCGGTAGATCACGCTCATCTAGATCACCTGTATCCGCATGATGATGACAAGTTCTTTCACCTCTTCGGTCTTGACCTTTTGCTTGAAAAGCCAGCCGAGGAGCGGCACGTCCATGGCGCCGGGCACTCCCTGGTCCGAGTTAGAGTGGTCATTTTCGATGAGGCCGCCCAGAATGACCGTGGCGCCGCTTTGCACGCGGATGCTGGTGGAGACGTTCTGCACCTCGGTCCTGGGCAGGGTGATGGTGTTGCCGTTGACATCCGCCGTGGTGGAGAGGTCGGAATTGCTCTTGATGGGGAAAACGAGCAGATCCACGTCGTTGTTGTCGTTGATGAAGGGGTACACCCCCAGCATGATGCCTGTGAACGCGGACGCCTGGGTCGTGGAGTAGTTTGTGGCGGTGTCCGTCGTTGTTTGCGTGATTTCGCTGATATACCTTTGCGTGGTGCCGGAGGTGATGAGTGCGGGCTGGCCATGGCGCGCCCTGATGTGCGGATTGGAAATGGCCTTGACCCCGCCATAGGTCTTGAGCGCGTCAATGGTGGCGGCAATGGTCACGTCGTTGGCCGTACGGCCGAAGGAGGCGATGGTTACCGGCTCGGTGGTGGGCACGACCGCCGTGTTGGAGGCCAACGATGTCGGCGGGATGGTGTGCGACGACCCCCACTGGATGGAGCCCGAACCAAGACCCGCCATCTTTTCGAAAATGGCGCTCCATTGCACGCCGAGCCTGAACTCGTCGGACAACGTCACCTGCAGGATGCGGGCGTCGATGAGAATCTGCTTGGAGAGTTTGAGCTTGAGCTCGGTAATGAGCTTGTCCACGGCCGCCATCTTGGTCGGCGCGCAGCGCACGTACAAAGAGCCCGCGATGGGATCCAGGGCGTAGTATTCGCCCTCCACGGGGGTGCCGTCCTTGCCGCCCTCAATGATGTGTTCCACGCTCAAGGCGAGGAACTTGTATAACGAATCCTCTTCCTCGATGCCGATGCCAAGGGTGGCCTTCATGTTGAAGTCGCCCTTGAGCCCGCCGGTGCCGGCGCCGGACAGGGTGCCGTAGATGTCTCCGCCGTTGTCCAGCGTGGCTTCGTACTTGGTGTTCAGGAACTCCAGCAGAAAGGTCTTGTCCACGAATCGCTTGACGAAGAGTGTGTTGTCCTCCACCTCCCAGCCCAGGTCGTAGGCCTTGAGCAGCTTGTTCACGACCACGGAGGAAGGTGTTTGCACAAAGCTGATGGTAATGGTGTTCTCAAGGCTGATTTCAGGATCGATGACCAGATTGAGCCCCGCGTTGCGCGCCACCACGTAGAGGACGTTGTGCAGGGTCTCGTTTTGCATGGTCAACGTGATGGGAATCTCCTCCAAGGGGTTGAACGCGGGAGGCATGGGCTCCAGGTCGGTCGTTGGCGCCGGGGCCGGCGCTTCCAACTTTTGTTCCGTGGCTCGCAGCTTGATAAGGCGTTCATTCTCAAGGGCCGTCGCGTTCTGCAAGGGTTCGTATTGCAGCGTCGTTTCGAGCTGTTTGGATTTGCCGCATGCGGCAAGCAGCAGCGCCGCCGCGATGATGAGACAGATGATGCGTAACGAAGACATACGTTTCCTCCTGCGCATGGCCGCTTGCGGCGTGGCGTGGGGCGGAGCCGTGGGGCTTCCGTGAGTGGCATGGCAGAGGTCCATGGTCATTGCTTCAAGGTTTCCTTTGCTTTTTGTAGTGCCTCTTCGGGCGATAACGGCTGCGCCTTGGCCGCATCCTCGGCTGGCGTGGCCGCGGTTGTTGCCTGCTCCGTCTTCGTGACCAGCGGCTTGGGCTCGACCTTGACCAGACCTACCGATTGGGGCGGTATCCACGGCAGGATGTCTTCCTGCCCCTCGAGTTCCAGCACCACGCGGTCCATCTGGATGGTGGTCACCTGGCGACCGTCCGGTAGGATGCCGCCTTCCTCGTAGACCTTGCCGTTCAGCACGGCGAAGCTTCGCCCAGGGCTGACCAGGATAAGGCTGACGGAGACCGCGTTGCTGTTTTGACCGCCCTGTTCCCCCGGCTTGCTCGTTGGAGAAACAACGGGCGCCTTGGCCTCGGTGATGAGATTTGGCGAGGGGCGCAGCCGCGCACGCGCGTCATCGCTCGATGCGCGCAAGGTGCGCAAGGCCCGTATCGTGGCTTGCAGGGTCTGCGTCTCCTGCTGGGAAGGCAGGGGAATCTTGGCCGGAGGTGCCGAGACCCGGCTGCGATCCTGCTGCTGCATGAGTTGTTCGCCGGCGGAAAAGCCCAGCCATCCCGCCGTGCCCAGCACAATGCCCACGCTGACGATCCACCGCAAGAGGATATGGCGTCGTTGCTTGTGCATGGCGCCTACCTGTTCTCCTCGGGCATCAGGAGGTCAAGTTGGAAATGGTTGCCCTGGATGTCCAGGGAAATACTCTGATTTTTCACCTGGAAGCCGCCCTTGCCAAGCGATTCGATGAATTCCGCGAACACGCGTTGGGCATGGGCAAGCCCCAACTCCACCTCGCCGCTAAGGCCAAGGGTGATGCCGTCGTCCCGGTAGGCGAAGGTGACGCTGTCCAGGCGGCACGCCTTGGGCTTGGTCAGGGCCAATTTGTTCCATACCTCGGCCAGGGGGGATGCGAACGCGGCCGTGTTGATGGTGCCCGCCATGGTCAGCACCGGCTTGATGTCCTTGGCCATGTAGTGCGGCAATTGGGGCATGCGGCGCTCGACCGCCTTGATCTGCATGCTGATGCGGTTGTTTTCGTCGGTGGCGGCGTCCGACATGCCCGCCACGTAGTAGTAGCTGGCGGCGAAGCCGATGCTGAGCAGGAACAGCGCGGCCCACAGCCACCGTTCCGCCTTTTCCATGGGGCGCAGCAGCTTTTCCTCCTTGGGGCCCAGGGAGGCTTCGGGCTTGAGCTTGTCGATGATGCTCGGCAGCGCCGTATACATCGTCTTGTCCCCGTGCTTCATGCGTGTCACGGGGCGGAGTTTTATGGGGATTTTCCACGCGGGATGGGGCTTCCAGATGAGCTGCTCGCTGTAGGGCAGGATCCATTCGATGTGCTCCAGCTCGCCGGGAATGGAGGCGTTGATCGCATCCGCTTCGCGTTGCAGGGCGAAAATGCCTTCCGTGAGCGAACCCTCGTCGTCGCCCAGCATGACGATGCGCCGCGCGGAAAAGACCTCGGAACCCTGGCCGACAAGGAACAGAATGGCTTCGCTGGTGCGCAGGGCCAGCGCGTGCGTCACCTTGGGATCCAATGTGCGCATGTAGCCGTACAGCATGCCCAGGGTGTCGAAGATGATAAAGCCGTCCTGGTAGAACTCATAGGCGCGTTGGACCATCTCCAGGCGGCGCTTGGGGTATACCTGATACAGGACCGAGGTGAGCGATTTTGTCTTGCGCCGCTTGTAGTAGATGTGGATGGCGTCATCGCGTCCCAGCTCGCCTTGCTCTTCCAGCGACTTGCGCAGCATGACTTCGGCGAACTTGAATTCGCCCTGAATGTCGATGACCCCCATGGAATTGGACGACTCGAAGTCAATGAGATAGTTGAAATATGAGGTGCATTCACCGATATTCTGCAATTGCTTGACCGTGGGGCCGCTGAAGAGCAGCATCTGGTCTTCCACAAGGCTCATGAGGAACGGCTGGTACTTGCCTGGATCGGTGATCGACCACTGGGTATCGACCTGCGGCTCCTCCGGCTCTTCCTCCTCGGGTTCCGCTTCCTCTTCCTCCTCTTCCTGGCCGGTCAGGTCGGCAAGGCCGTCCTCGTCTTCCGGGAAGGCATCGCTCAATTCCTCTTCGGTCTCAAAGGGCGCGCCGATGGTGGCGACCATGGAGGCCGACTCGTCCACGAACGGTTCTTCCCCGGCATCGTCGGCCTCGGACAATTCCAGCGGCGGGGGCGCTCCGGGCAAGTCGGAACGGGTCTCCTCCACGTCGTCGTCATCGTCGGCATAGCCGGGTGTGGATGGATACTCCTGGTCCGTATCGGCCTCAAAGGTGTCCATCCGCGTCTCGCCCTCTTTGGGCTCCGTCAGGCTAGGCGCTTCGGAGGGGGCATCGGCGCCGGTCGCCATGGCCGCATCCATGGAGTCCAGGGCACCCCCTGCCGCGTCGGCGGGCGCTTCCACTTCAAGGGGCATGGCGGCGGGCAGGGCGTCTTCGTCCGCCGCACCGGGCACTCCCAGATCCTCCCCAGCGGGGCATGGGGGCGGCTCGTCGTCCATGAACAGCAGGGCCGCCTGATCCGAGGACAAGGGCTCCAGGGGAAGAGCCTCCTGGGGGAGAACCTCCCTGGGGGGCAGATCTTCATAGGACGGGGCAGGCTCCTCGGGCATGTAGTCGTCCTCGATGAGCAGCATGGCGGCCTGGTCCGCGTCCATGGGCATGACGCCCAACGGTTCCGGCGCCGCAGGGGCAAAGGCGGGCATGGGCGTTGTCTCGCCGTCCAAAGACGGGACCGGTTCGACGGCATCGAGGGGTTCCACGCCGACCTCTTCCGGCGGCGGGCCGTTATCCACGATGCCCATGCCGTATTCCGATAACTCCAGTTCCGCCATGGCGTCGGGAGACAAGGGCGGCAGCACGTCGTCCTCGATGATCGGAGGCGGCGTGTCGAGCACGGCGGTCGTGTCCACCTCGTCCAAGGGCGGAACATCGTCCTCGATGAGGGGGACGGCCGCCGTGAGGGACGGTTCTGGCGTCATGGGCGCTTCCACGGCAAAGGAAAGGTCTTGGGGCATTGCCTCGGGCGCCGGGGGGGCGTCGTCCTTTTGTGGCAACTCGAAGGAAGACGGCAGGCCGGGCCACTCGATATCCGCCGGCAGCTCCTTGAATTGCGCCGGGTCCGGCCTGTCCTCCTTGCCTTGGCCCATGGGCTGCGGCGCAGTCTCGGGCTCGGCTTCGGAGGCGGGAGGCGGGGGGGCGTCGTCGACAATGGCGGGCGCAGGAGCCGCTCCAGCGGGTGGTTCGTCCAATATCTCGATCATGTCCGGCGCAATCTCGACGATTTCCACCATATCGGGATCAATTTCGACCACGGTGTCGGTATGCATGGGATGCTTATCGTCGCTCATGCTCGTTGCGCGCCTTTACCGTTGCTACAGTACCCCAAGCTTGGGGATGAGAAATTGACCACGGACCCTGAACGTGTAGGTTTCCACCGCGTCGTCGGCTGGTTTGTCGGTCCTGGCCGGGGGCGGCGTGCCGGGCCGGGCCGCGCCTTGGGCTCCCGCCGCGCCCGCCGCGCCAGGAGCGGGCGCCTGCGCCGCGGCGGCGCCCCGGGTCACGCTCAGGAATTCCGGCTTGAACCAGTAACCCGTTGTCTTGGGGTTGCCGTTGGACAGGAAAACGAACAGCTGCTCCAGGTCGGTCCAGGGCAGGCTGCGGCTGATGTCGATGGTGTTGATGAACCAGTGGTCCGGATCGATGCGCGCGTCATTCACCTGGGCCCATAGCGTGTTCCAGGCCTCGATGCTTTTTGCTTCCTGGATGAGTTGCTGTTCCTGGTTTTGCAGGTCGCGGAGCTTTTTCTGCAAAAATTGCGTATAGTCGGTCTGTGCCTGGTAATTTTGATACGAGAAGTGCGTACCGTACATGCACAGTGCGGTTACCAGGCTGAAGAATATGCAAATAAGCCAGAGTTTCATCTTTTGAATTGGACGCTATTTCAATGTTGAAATCAAGTCATAAATGGGCATGAGCAACCCACCGATAACAAGGGCGAAAATGCCTCCCAGAAACACCAGCATGGCCGGTTCCAGGCTCTTGCCCAGCATCTCGACCAGATTCGATAGCTTTTCACGGTAAATATGTGCGACATAAGATGTTTGTTCTTCGATCTTGCCTGTCTGCTCGCCCACGGAAACCATGCGTACCGCAAAGGGATGCATGGCGTTGGCCTGGCGCAGGGACACCGAGAGGGTCTGGCCGTTCTTGATGCCGTCCTTTACGGCCAAAAGCCGCCGCTCGTAAACCGTGTTGCCAATGGACTCGGAGATGATGTCCAGCGTGCGGATGACACCGATGCCCGCTGACTGGAGAATGCCCAGGTATTCGGCAATGCGCGCCACGAGTGATGTCTCGATAATCATGGACATGACCGGTATGTGCAGGAACACCCAGTCCATGGCCATGCGCACCCGCTTGAACTTGCGCTTGATGAATCCGAGGAACATGAAGAAGCCGACCACGCTTCCGATGAACAGGAAAAAATAGTTCTGGAACCAGTCGGAAATGGCGATCAGGGCTCGCGTCAGGGGCGGCAGAACCACCCCCATGTCCTTGAACAGCGAAACCAGTGACGGCACCACGAACAGGAACCAGAACGCGCATGCGCCCACCACCACGACCAGCAGGAACGAGGGATACATGAGGGCGCGCTTGGTGCCGCCGATGATCTCCTCCAGGTGCAGCAGGTGCTCGCTGGACATCTTGAGCATGCGGTCCAGCTGGCCGGTTTCCTCGCCGATGCGGCACATGGACTGGATGAGCGGCGAAAACACCTTGTCGTGGCGTTGGATGGCCTCGGAAAAGGTCTGGCCGCCCTCGATGTCCGTGATGACGAATTTGAGGGTCTGGCTGAGCACCGGATTCTTCATGTCGCTCAGCACGTCGTTCATGGCGGTGAGCACGGGAACGCCCGCGGACAGGAGCATGGAGAGGTTGTTCAGCACCTCGGCAATGTCCTTGCGGCCCACCTTGGCCATTGATTTCGAGATGTTCAGAAAAAAGTTGGTGACCGGATCGACGGGCGCGATGTTGAGCACCGTGCCGCCCTGGCGCTCCAGGTAGCGGATGGCCGGCGGCGTCTGGTCGAACGGCAATTCGACCATGCCCCTGATGGTCTTGCCGTCCTTGTCCAGGATCTTGTAGCGGAATGCCCGCATGGTGGTCGCCACGGTTCGCGTCGCTCCCTAGTACCTGGTTTTGCCCAGCACCCGGTACAGTTCTTCCACGGTGGTTATACCCAATTTGGTCTTGTATACCCCCACATGGAACATGGTGCGGAATCCCTTGGCCAGCGCGGCTTTTTCAATTGCGCCGATGGATGCGTCCTGTTCGAGCATGTCGCGCAGATCCTTGTCCAGCACCAGGATTTCATACACCAGCGTCCGGCCCAGATAGCCGGTCTGGTTGCAGGCGTGGCAGCGGCGGCCCCTGTACAGCAGGTCCACGTCGCCGCCCAGGTAGTCCACCTCTTCCTGCGTCGGGGTGTAGGATTCCTTGCAGTGCGGACAGATGGTGCGCACGAGGCGTTGGCTCACCACCGCCACCAGGGATTCGGACAGGGTCAGGTTGTCCAGGCCGAGTCCGCGCAGGCGGGGAATGGAGCCCAGCGCCGTGTTGGAGTGCAGGGTGGACAACACCATATGGCCCGTGGTCGCGGCGGACAGCGCGGTTTTCGCGGTCTGTTCGTCGCGCATTTCGCCGATGAGGATGATGTCGGGGTCGTGGCGCAGGAAGTAGCGCATGGCGTTGGAAAAGTCATAGCCCGCCGCGACGTTCACTTCGGTCTGCCGCGCCAGGGGCACCTTGTATTCAATGGGATTTTCAATGGTCAGCACGTTCTTGCCCAACAGGTCGAGCGAGATGAGGCCCGCCACCAGCGTGGTGGATTTACCGGAGCCCGTGGGGCCGGTGAGCAGCACGATGCCGAACGGCTCCTCGAAGGACTTGTTGAGCTTTTCCAGATCCTCTTCCAAAAAGCCCAGCGCCATGAGGCTAAAACTCGCCTTTTCCTGGGACAGCATGCGCATGACCACGTTTTCGCCATAGGGCGTGACCACGGTGGACACGCGCACGTCGTAGCGGCGTTGCAGCAGCATGACGGACCAGCGGCCGTCCTGGGGCAGGCGCTGTTCGGAGATGTCCATGCCCGCCGTGAGCTTGATGGCCGTGATGGCGCGCATGAGCGGCAGGGGCAGGAAGTGTTCGTTGGACAGCACGCCGTCGATGCGGAATCCCACGCTGATGCCCTGCTCCATGGGGCGGAGGTGGATGTCCGTGGTCCGCTTTTTCACGGCGAGCAGCAGCAGATACTGGATGAAATTGTCCGGCGCCACGGTCATGGTGCTGTCCGCCGCCAGGGTGTCTATTTCGCGCTGCAACAGCTTCTCGACGGGATTTTCGAGAAAGAAGAAGTAGTTGTACACGGAAGAGACGATGCGGCTTTCTTCCGCGAGCACGAACGTGGGACGCAGCCCGGCGGTACGCAGCGCGGCCTGCTCCAGTTGCGGGCCGGGCAGTTCGCTGGTGGCGATCACCACGCGGTTGTTCTCGATCTTGAGGGGAAAGATGCGGTGGGTCAGGCAGACGTTGCGGTTGAAGCGGCGCAGCAGCTCATTGTCCGGTTCGACCTTGGTCAGGTCGATATAGGGCAGCTCCAGCTGCTTGGCCACGGTGGACACCAGGTCGTATTCAGACACCAAGCCCACGCGGGTCAGGACGGAACCGAGTTTTTCCCGGGTGACCTTCTGGACTTGCAGGGCGTACCGGATGTGTTCGTCACCGATAAATCCCTTTTCCTTGAGCAGGTCTCCCAGTCTAATGGGCGCAGCCATTCTCTACCTCACGTACCTTTTCTTTTCGCCACCCGCGCAGGCGTCCGAAGCGCTTGGCCACAGGGCGGGCGCGTATCGCGCACAGACCATAGTGGAGACGTCCACGGCACGCCCATGCCGCGCCATCGTGCGTATGCGTTGTTTCATGCTGGCTACTCGTTGAGGTGTAAGCGCCAAACGACGTGTGCGCACGCATTCCCACAGTCTTCCCCCGTGCGCGCTTCCCCCCTTGGATGCGGCCCGTAACCGTTCGGAATCGTGGCATGCTTGGATGGGCACCGACCTCCCCCCTGCCATGCCGGCATAAAAAAGTTTAGACAATTTTTAAAGACGTGGCATAACTGCCATATCGTGTCAAGGGCTTTGCAACGAAATACGGGTTTTCCCGTGGCGCCACGCCGCATGGCGCGCCGGTGTCATCGACTTTGATCCAGCGCGTTGAGCCACAGCATGGTGGCGGGGTCGGGCAGGCCGCTTTGCGGCAGGCCGTGATCCTTCTGAAAGCCGTTGAGCGCCCGCCAGGTGCCCGATCCGACCGTGCCGTCGATGCTGCGGTCGTACAGCCCCAGGCGTTTGAGGAGCCGTTGCAGCGTCTTGACCTCTTCGCCGCGATAGTCCGGTTCATACCGGGGCAGCGAGAACGGGGGCTTCCACACGGCGATCCATTGCGGGCCGCTGCCCACATGGCCTTTCCATGCAAAGGACGTGTACAGGCCGGGCAGGGCTGGGGGCAGGGCGTCCAATTCCACGAGCTGCCACCCCTTGGGCAACCGGGCGGCAAGCTGGGCGGGGTCGAGCGCGGCGATGGCGTCGGCCAGCGCCTGGGCCGGTTGGGCCGTGCCGCTGGGGGCGAGCAGGGCAACGGCCGCCGCGTCCAGCGCATCGCCGCCAGCGGGCGGCGTGGGTGTCGTATCGGCGGTCGGTCTTTTGGCCGGGGGCGTTGTCGGCGCTGATGCCTGCGAGGCCGCCATGGTTGCCTGCGAGGCCGCCGTGTTCGTCTCGGGCGCCACGTCTTTCGGGGCGGGCGAGGGCGAGGCCGGGGGCGTGACGGGTGCGGACAGGGCGGGCTGCGCCGTTTCGGTTTTGGCGGACGCGCCGCCTTGCAGGAGGCTGAGTACCGCGTGCGCCTGCCGGGCCAGATACGTGGCGTCCAGGTGCGGCGCCACGAGCAGGATGAGGGCGGTGGCCAGGGCCGCGGTGAAGACCAGCGCCACAATGCTTTTGGTCATCAGGCTCGAGCGCCGGTTGCGCCGCAGCCTGTCCGCGATCTCCGGCTGGCAGGGGGCGATGTCCTCGATGGAGGCGGACACGGCCTGCTGGCCCACCTGGTTGAGTCCCATGGAAAACATGGCGTAGATCGTCTTTTCCATGATGAGGTTTATCATGCGCAGGTTGCCCTGCGAGGCGAGGTGGACCAGATCGAGGGCGCGGCCTTCCAGTTGGAGCAGCGAACCCACGGTATGGAATTTGTAATTCACATAGCCCGCCGTCTCGGCGCGGGTGAGGTGGGGCATTTCCACGAAGATGTTGATGCGGCTGCGGAACTGGCGCAATTCCTGCTGCCACAGCCGGGCCTTCAGCTCCTGCTGGCCCACGAGCAGTATCTGCACCAGCTTGTCGCCCGCAAGCTCCAGGTTGGAGAGCATGCGCAGCATTTCCAGGGACTGGAAGTCGAGATTGTGGGCCTCGTCGATGATGATGGCGCTGTTTTTGCCCTGGCGGTGGTTTTCCAGGAAGAACTGGTGCAGTACCTCGATGGTCTGGGAAAGATTGGCCGAGGGGGGCACGTCCAGGCCGAAGTCGCGGGCTATGGCGTGCAGGATCTCGTCTTTTTTGAGCGCGGTGTTGAACACCCAGGCCGTGGCCAGGTTTTCCGTTCCCAGGCGGTCCAGCAGTTGGAGCAGCAGCGATGTCTTGCCCAGTCCCACCTCGCCGATGAGGACGAGGAAACCCTTGCGCGACAGCAGGCCGTAATGCAACTCCTCCAAAATGCGCCGGGTGGCTTCGGTGTGGTAATAATGGTCGCTGCACGCGCCTGCGGGAAAGGGGTTGGATTGCAGGCCAAGCGCCTGGTAGACCTCTGAACTCATGGACAACTCCCTCCCATAAAGATGGACACTTGTCGCATGGAAATGGTACAAGGCGCAAGTGGAACAGATGATACGCGCCAACAAATCATACGCCAGGTGGGCGGTATTGCAACACCGGCGGACAGGCGTGTCCCGCCCCCAGGGCAGCCGTGCGTCCGGCCAAGGCGGGTTCACGCTCATCGAGATGGCCATTGTGCTCATCATCATCGGTCTTTTGGTGGGCGTGGGCGTGAGCACCTGGATGGGCATGCTCAGCGTGCGCAAGTACGCCACCACGGTGTCCGTGCTGCAACAGGCCAAGATGTGCCTGCTCAAGCGATCCTTTGTGAGCGAGCAATACCCCTCCTACACCACGGGCCTGATCTGTGGCTCGAACGACAACGACAACAACGACGTGGATGCCTGCCTGTGCGGCGGCGCCCTGCACGACGCCTGGGGGCGGCGCATCTATTTTCTGGATGGCAGAGACTCGTCCAACAATGTGTTGGCCGGAGGGAACGTGGTCGCTGACGACGCCCGTGGCCAGACCCGCACCGAGCCTGGCGCCTCCTCGCAGGTGACGGACCACCAGGGAGCCACCCGCTCCGATGTGGCCTTTGTGCTGCTCAGCTTTGGCGAGGACGGCACGCCGGACGGCCCGGACGCCAACACCCATTACAAGGCGCTCTTCGAAGCCGACCTGAACGTCCAGGTGCGCCCCATGCCCACCCCGGCTCCCGACTTTTCCTATGAGACGGACAGCACCAAGAAAGACGTGGAACTGGTGGTCACGTCCTATGAGCTGCTTTCCCAGATCAGGCGGTGAACACGGGCCGCGGCGTCGTTGCCAACGCCATCCGCGGGGGGTATAATACCACATGCATCCGGGGGGCCGCCCCATTTGGAGAAGCCATGCGGCGCAGTGACAGGACAGGTTTTTCCCTCGTGGAAATAGCGATGGTGCTGATTATTCTCGGCCTCATCGTCACGGTGGTTATGCCGCCGTTGGTGGAGAGCATCAAACGCGAGAAACGGTCCGCCGCCAAAAGCTCCCTGAACGCCCTGCGTGACGCGGTCATCGGCTACGCGCTGCAGAACAATGTCCTGCCCTCGGTCGCGACGTTGGGGGGCATCGCCCTGTTGCGCGACCAGTGGCAGCACACTGTGTTGTACAACCCTGACAGCTACCTGGTTAACAACGATATCTGCGCGGCCACGGGCGCGGACCTGACGGACATGGACAATGTGGTCACGCCCAGCGGCACGGTGTCCGATGTGGCCTTCATCCTGGCCTCCAACGGCCACGACGGCAACCGGGACATCACCGTCACCCCCGCCTACGACATCACCTCGCCCGGCGACGACCTGGTGCTCTATCTGACGCTCAACCAACTCAAGGGCGCCATGCAGTGCGGCGGCGATAGCGCCTCGTCCTCCACGGGCAGCACCACCAGCACGGACACCGTCCTGCCCACCGGGTCGGTGGCGGCCTTCGAGTTCGAGACCACGGACAGCGGCACGGTGACCGACGCGACCAATGACCTGACCGGCACCCTTTCCGGCGACGTGACCACCACCTACGGCAAGACCGGCAACGGCCTGTCCTTTGACGGCAGCAACGACTATGTGAAGATCGCCGCCGACCCTTCCCTGAACCTGACCACCAACGGCACGCTCATGGCCTGGGTCTACCTGACCGGATTCCATGAATGGATGGGCATCATCCACAAGGGCGACTCCACCTCCGGCACCTATTTCAACGACGAGGCGTATTCCCTGCAATTCTACAGCGACCGCCGCATCCTGTTGCTGGCGCGGATCAACAACACCTCCAACAACGAGTATATCTACACCAACACCCCCAATACCTATGTGCCCCTGAACCAGTGGACGCACGTGGCGGGCGTGTGGGATCCCGACGGCATGCGCATCTACTTCAACGGCGTGCAGGTGCGTGAAGACACCACCAAGACGCCTGTCTGCCGCATTACGGACGGCGATGTGCAGATCGGCTCGCAGGGCGACAGCACGAGCGGGTGGGGCACCTTGAGTTTCGAGGGCGTGATCGACGGCGTGGGCATATACCCCCGCACCGTGTCTCAGGCGGAAATACAGGCCTATTACGATGCGACCAAGGACGCGGGCCTGTAGGGCCGCATGGCGCGACAGGGATGATATGATGCGACGCACGGCATGGATACCCGCCGCGGTGGCGGCTCTTGTGATGATGGCGGCATGGGCGCTCCCGGCCCGGTCCATGGTGATCGCCGACATCCCGGTGGGCACCTGGATCATCCGTTCCTACAAGATGTCCGGCGCTTCCGCCTGGGGCAACCAATATGCCGAGCTGTTCCTGAACCGCACGGTGCGCATCGAGGAACACGCCATCACCTTTGGGGCGAGTACGTGCGGGGTCAATTTCGAGTCGCAAGAGCACAACACGGCCACCTATTTCCATGCCCATCACCACACAGGCCCCTTGTCTCTCGGCATTGCCGCGTCCACGTTCACCCTGGTCAAATCCAACTGCTCCATCACGGGGTTTGACCGGCTGCTGTTCTTTGGGGGCGATACCCTGGTCATGAGCGTGGACACCGTGTTCTTCTTCATGGAGCGCGTCCAGTGAGCGGGCGTGCGCGCCATGCCGTTTGCGACGGCGCCTCCCGCGCCGCCGCCGGTTTCACGCTTGTCGAAATCGCGTTTGTGGTCGTCATTGTGGGCATGATCCTCGCCGCGGTCATGCCCCGCGTCATCAAGAGCATCCAAAAGGACTTTCTCAAGACCGAAAAGACCCAGCTGCGCGCGGCGCGCGACGAGATCGTGGGCTATGTGGTGGGCAACGACTGCAAGCTGCCCACGGCTATCTCGGGGCATACCGTGGGCAGTTGGAGCGAGACGTTCGGCTATGATTATCCTCCTGCCCTGTCGGGCGTGGACCTGACCACCGTCACCTCCACCGGGGTCGATGTCTCCATTGGGGGGCGGACCGTGTCCGATGTCGCGTTCCTGGTGTACAGTCCGGGCAGGAACAAGGTCGTTGATCTCTCCTCCTCCACCAGCAACGGCACGACAACCTACACCGTGCAAGGGTATGACGAGCAAAGCGCCAGTTCCACGGGCAATTTTGATGACATCGTGGACTACGTGACCTTGAGTTATCTGAAAAACCTGTGCTCCGGCGATACCAGTTCCGGAGCGAGCACGCACATCACCTTTTCCGATTCGACCATGTCCGATGATTTCGCCTCCCCGGTGCAGTACAATTCCCAGGGACAGGCCGTGGATTCCGTGAGCGTGAACAATGACGGCACCATCACCCTGGGCGGGGGGTTGTACAACTCCTATGGCTGTGTGTGGTATACCGGTTCCAACAGCCTGTGCACCACCGGCAACTGCACATTTGGCACCGGATTCCGCGCCTTTTTCCAGTTCGAGTTCAACAGCACGGGCACGGACAAGGGCGACGGGTTCACCTTTGCGGCCATCAGCTCGGAGAGCAACAAGGCCAACGCCTGCGGCGGCCGGTCCGACGGCATCAGTTCCGGCGAGTTGCTGGGCTATGCCGGGCCGGGCACCACGGGCAAGGGCATCCAGGCACCCAAGATCGCCATCGAGTTCGACACCTGGTATAACGGCTGGGGCTTGGTGTGCACTCCCAGCGGCAATCGGAACGACCCTTCGGCCTTCTATACCGACACCATGGCCTTCGTGTATTGGGGCGACGACGAAGAAGACCACTGCAGCCCGTCTTCCAATACATGGGACGACAACCGCCATGGCGATGGCCTGTCGTACACGCCGCTGGCCCCCTACAACTGGCGTCTGGACTCCAACTCTTCCGACGCCGTGTTCTATGGCACGCTGGCTGGCCAGACCTTTGCCCCGGCGGACAGCGGCGGCAGGTACATCGTGCGCATGGAGGTGTCGCGCAACGAGACGGCCACCACCTCCACAGGCCGTTACCGGTACATCCTCAAGGCGTGGGTCAAGCGCGACCAGACCGCGTTTTCCAATTTCTACGACACGGAAAGGGATTATACGGCGGAAGCGCCCACCATCATGGACACCATTGAGCTGACGGAAAGCTACCACGACCTGTTCGACAACATTCTCATCGGCTGGACCGAGGGCACCGGCGGCGCGCAGCAGCAGTTGACCCTGCTCAAGTTCGACCTCGCCTTCAGGGAGTAGGTGCGTGCGCGCGCGGGGGGCCATCGGCGCGGGCGGCGTCCTGCCCAATACCCCAGGCAGGGGCGTGCGTGCGCGGGGGGGCGGCTTCACCCTTGTCGAGATGGCCATCGTGTGCGTCATCATGGCCGTGCTGGCGGGCATTCTCGTGCCCATGGTGTTCAATCTCCTGGACCGGGACAAATTGGCCGGAGCCAAACTGGAAGTCCAGGCGGCCAAGGACCACCTCATCGGCTATTTCGTTTCCCCTCCGGCCCAGGACAAGGGCGCGCCCAACGCGGACCAGGTGTTCCTGCCCGCAGCCGCGCACATTGCCGGTCAACTCGACGCCTGGAACCGTCCCCTTATCTATGTTTCCGCCGCGGAGCTGGCCAAGAGCAATCTGACCCGGTCCGCCTTTTGCCGTTTGCGCGTCACAAGCCTGTCCGTGCGGACGCGGGACGGCGTCATCGCCAACGTGGCCTTTGTGGTGGGAAGCCACGGCAAGCGGCAGGATGCGGATGTGGATTTTGCCGCCGTGCCCGTGGATGTGTCCGGCGACACGGACGACATCGTGGAGTGGGTCACCCTGGCCGAGCTGACCCGCCTGGCGTGCTCGCGCTAGCGCATTTTAGCATTGAAACAATGCGATGAGTTGAAATAATGAAACATTATCTCAACAAAATGCATAAGAGCATCTCATCTTTTTCAAAGTTACGATGCTCTAGTGCCGCGTCCATGAGGGACCGCACCGTGCCGTTCAAGGAAAAATAAGACATTCTGTGGTGGCGTCATCACTATTGGCATGTATTTATTGCGACGGCGCGACACGGGGGCTCTGCCGCAAGGCGGGCAGGGGGATCGGGGGGGAGCGGCGATGCGGGGGCGTATGGACCGGGCGGTCAAAGGATGGTACGATGTGCCAGTTCATGAGGTCTGTCGACCGGAGGTGCGCATGTCCATCATCAAGTCCACGGTGGTTACCATGAGCGGTATGCACATGTTGGAGGAAACCCTGCGCGAGGACGTGGCGTTGGGCCGCAAGCTCATGGTGGCCGACAAACACGCCTCCGCGTTCATGTGGTCGCTCGGCACCTCCAATCAATATCCCAGCCATGTGCAGGGCGACAGCAGCCCCAACGCGGGCTATGAGCAACTTGCCGGGCATGTGGCCGATGTCGTTGCCTGACGACGGAAAGGCTCTATTTCAAGGCCGCCCATTGTGATGGGTGGTTCAGATTGCTGACAACCCACCATCTCTCCCTGCGATTTCTTTCTCGAAGCCTTGCGGCCCACGGCGTCGGGCGAACGGCCCTCCATGCCCTCATCCACAGACAAGGCCGCCCGCCCTGGGGAACGTGCTTGTCCCAACCGTATCCACCGCCCCAGCCAGCAGTTTTTGGGGAAAGAGAGAGAAGAGAGGATGGGGGTCCGGGGGAAGGAGAGAGGAGAGAGAAAACCCCTTTTTTCGCCGAAAAAGGGGTTTTCTCTCTCCTCTCTCCTTCCCCCGGGTCT
>JBFWMG010000037.1:0-32183 GCA_050251715.1 Desulfovibrionaceae bacterium
CGTGACGGCGCGACGAGATCGGGAGCGGGTGAGCGCGGTCGGATGGCGCGGTGGGCCCTCAGTCCATATTTGGCAAAGAAACGGTGGGTTTCGGCTGGTTGGGGAACCGACCTCCAATCCAGCCGAACCCCACCTTCACCTTGTCAATTCTGCACTGCCCCCCATGGGGCTCCGCCCCATACCCCGGCCTGTGCTGGCGCGGAGGGTGGGGGAAAAGAACAAAGAGAAACAATCGTTCCCGAAAGCCTTGCCAACCCGTTTTCTCCCCCTCCCTCATACCACCGGGAACCGGGGTTTGGGGCGGTAGCCCCAATAGGGGCAGTTCACCATTGATGAAAAGGGTTTTCTGGGCAGCGGGAGGTCGTTTTCCCGCTGCCCAGAAAACCCTTTTTCTTCAAGAGTGGACTGTGGCGCACGCACGCCTTCCGCCACCACACACCACCGCCGCCACCTACACCTTCTTCCCAACCTCATCGCGCCGTCACTTCAGTCCTGCCCGCGTCCTCATCCGCCTAAACGGGTGCAGGGGCCGTTCGCCCCTGCCGAGGTCCAGGGCGAGCAGCCCTGGTCGCGCGTAGCGCGAAATCTTCATGCCGTTTTCCTCCCGTCGCGCCGCCCCCAACATCACACAAGGAAAGGGCTTCATCAGCCCCTTTCTTGTGTGGTCCGCCCGCGCGTGCGGGCGGTCCGAGTGTGAGCAATGGTGCGGCCTATGCCCCGGCGTCGCTGGTGGTTTCGAGCAGGGGGGCGGCGGGTTGGGGGCGGCCGCCCAGGTAGGCCTTCACCGTGTACTTGGCCACGGTGAGGAAGTCGTTGACAAGGGGCAGGTGCGCGGCCAGGGCGCTGGGGCGCGGCTTGGCCGGGATGGCGTGTGGTGCGGCCAGGGCGGCGGCCTCCACGGTGCGGCGCGCCGGGTCCGGCCCCATGATTTGCTGGAAGAGCGCGGAGGGATCGGCAATGCGGCCGCGCGCGTGCAGGGCTTCGCAGATGTGCAGGGCCGCGGTGGCGGGGTCGTGCACATGCTGGCAGGCGCGGGCTATGTTGCGCGCCAGTGCGTGCTGGCGGCCCTTGGCCGTGTCGGCTTCTTCCTCATAGTAGCTGCCCAATTCAAAGGCGCGGGCCGCCATGGCCCATTCGCCGCCCGCCAGCGCCAGGCGCGCCCGTTCGTGGAAGGGGCTTGGGGTGTGGGGATCGATCTTGCGCAGTTGTTCATAGGCCTTGCGCGCCTTGGTCATGTCGTCGTCGGCCAGATAGGCGAGCGCGGCCTTGTGCATGTATTCGCGGAACTTGTCGGGCCATCCCCGCGCCTTCCAGGCGCAGGCCAGGCCGTCGTAGGCCTCGGCCAGGCGCGGATTGGCCTCCAGCGCGGAGCGGAACGCGGCGATGGCCTTTTCGTAGCGCTGGCGCATCATGAGCTGGTTGCCCAGCCGGAGGTATTGCCGGGCCGGATCCATGGGCTGGTGTGGCGTGCCGCCGGTGCCGCCGGTCGCATCGGGATGGATGAGCGCCGCGAGGCGTTCCTCGAAGGCGGTGGTGTCGTCGCTTTCGAATCCGGTCTGGTGCGCCTGGACATGCAGCGACAGTTCGAGGGCGCGCTCCAGTTGGCCGCAGATGCCGGCGATGGAATAGGGGCGGATGAGATAGCCGGAGCACCCGGATTCGAGCGCCTGGTACACGGCGGCGCGGGTATTGCGCGTGGATGCGAGAACAATGGGCAGGGCCGTGAAGTCGGGATGCAGGCGCATGAGCGCCACGAATTCCTGGCCCGTCATGTCGTCGAGGTCGTGGTCGCACAGCACCATGTCCACGGGATGCTTGAGCAGCCAGCGGGCCGCGCGCACGCCCTGGGCCTGTTCGGCGCGCACGGGCAGTCCCAGGCTGCGCAAGATGCCCCTGTCCCGCTTGGTGATGGCCGGGTTGCCGGAGACAAGCAGAATCGAGGTGATTGATCCGGTAAGGGGGCCGAGGGGGTCGTTCTTGTTCATGGCGTGGCGTCCGTGGTTGCAGCGTGTCGGTTATTCGCCGTTGTTATGGCCGGGAGCGGCAACGTTACAAAACGTTGTGCTCTGGTGATACCTCCCGTATCGGTTGTTCCTGGCATCGCTTTAGGCTCTTTTCCGCGCCAGCGCCAAAAAAGACGGCGCGCGGTGTGTGGCCGCGCGCCGTCTTTGGGGATGGACGTGTTCCCCGCTATTTGTACAGCGGAATGACTTTGTTGGAGGTCGGCTTGCGCTCCTGGCGCATGGCCATGACAGGATCGGGCCGGTTGTCCTCGACCGCGTAGTGGGAGCCGCACACAAAGCATTTGAGGCTGCTGCCATGCTCGGACAGGCGGATGAGCTGCCCGTTCTGGTCGTAGCAGTGCTGGCAGAACGGCCCCTGCTTGATGGATCCGGTCATGAGCCAGTAGTGGTCGCCGTCGTGCACCAGGTTTTTCGCCAGGTAGAGGATGTCTTCATATTCCTGGATCTGGGTCTTGAGCACGGTGCTTTCGTCGCAGGTTTCGATGTAGCGCTGCTGCAGATGCGAGAGCAGGCGCTTCGCGTCGTCGAATTTCCCCTGCACGAAGAGGTCGTATACCTCTTTGTACTTGTAGTATTCCAGCATGGTCGTGACCCCTTGGAAAACAGTGGTTGGGTTTTCCGTATGCGTTACCCATCCTATCGGCCCAAGGACCGCGTATCTTTAGGGATGCCGCCATGTGTGGCGTGTTTCGCAAGGGGAATGGGGCGGCCAGGGCCGCCCCACGGGAAGGAAGGGGGATGGTTCAGCTGGTGGCGACGCTGACGCCAGCCTGGGAGAACGTAGCCATATCATTGAACATGTTTGCGGCCGCCCGGAGCACGAACAGGGCCATGGCCGAGCCGGTGCCCTCGCCCAGGCGGAAACCCAGATGGAGCAGGGGCTCGGCCTTGAGCGCGGCGAGAATTTTCTTGTGGCCCTGCTCCGCCGAGGCGTGGCTGAAGAAGGCGTAGTCCGCCACGGCGGGACACAGCTTCCAGGCGGCGGTGTACGCCGCCGTGGAGATGAAGCCGTCCACGGCGACCGCCATGCGTTTTTTGGCCGCGCCCAGCACCAGGCCGGCCAGGGCCGCTATTTCGTAGCCGCCCAGGGCCGCGAGCACGGCCAGGGGGTCGCCGCACGACACCGCGCCGGCGTTGGCCGCAAGCCCCTGGCGGATCACGGCGGCCTTGCGCGACACGCCCTCGGGCGCAAGCCCCGTGCCCGGGCCGGTCACCTCTTCGGGATCCAGGCCCAGATAGGCGCAGTAGAGCGCGGTGGAGGGCGTGGTGTTGGCAATGCCCATGTCGCCGGTGCCCACGGCCTTGCATCCGGCGGCGTGGGCCATGTCGGCAAGGTCGATGCCCAATTCCAGGGCGGCGGTGCACTGGGCGATGGTCATGGCCGGACCCTTGGCCAGGTTGGCCGTGCCCGGTCCCACCTTGCGCTGGATGAGGTTGGGGTGTTCGGGAAACGCGCCGCCCATGGCGCCCGCGTCCACGACCTTGAGGTCCACCCCGGCGGTGGCGGCCAGCACGTTGATGCCCGCGCCGCCGTTCAGGAAGTTCAGCACCATCTGGCGCGTCACTTCCTGGGGAAAGAGCGACACGCCTTCGTCGGCCACGCCATGGTCGCCCGCAATGGTGTAGATGCGGGCCGGGTCGGCGCCGATCTTTTCCGGGCCGTTCTGGATGAGAAAGAGCTTGAGGGCAAGCTCTTCGAGCCTGCCCAGGCTTCCCTGGGGCTTGGTCAGGTCGTCGAGGTGCGCCTGGCCGCGCGGCGCGAGGGAGGCGTCAACAGGGGTGATGGCGGCAAGGGACTGGGCAAGCGTGGCGGGCATGTCTTCTCCTCTGGATATGGTGGTCTTGGCGCGGTGGCCGCGAGCGGGTTTTGAACAGGAAAGGATGCTCGGTAGCCTGTGGCAGGGCAAAAGGCAAGCCGCCGTTTTTCATTGACAGGGTGTGTTTTATGCCTACTACATATGAGTCGCCTTTTGGAGATTGGGAGTATGAACTGACAGGACGGGGATATGAGAAAATTGTTTGATTCTTGGGGCGGCGACGGGCGCTGGGCGCTGGTGCAGGATCGCAAACGGCTTGGCGGCGTGGGGGGGCGCTTTTTTTGGCTTGCCGCATTGATCGTGGCTGTGTCGCTGGTCTGTCTGGTGGTTGCGGCGTGGTCCGCGCAGGCGGCCGAGGGGCCGGTTCCGGGCAATGCGACAGGCGCGATGACCGGGGATGCGGTCCCCGCTGGCGAAGCCGCGCGCTTCACGCCCGTGGTGCGCGCGGTCAAGGCCGTGGCGCCCGCCGTGGTGAACATCACCACGGACACCGTGGTGGAACGGGAAGTGAACCCCTTTGGCGGCCTGTTTCCCAATGAGGCGCTTTCGCCCTTCATGCGCGAATTTTTCGGCGGCCAAGGCTTCAAGCAGACCTTCAAGCGCCAGAGCCTGGGCTCCGGTGTGATTATCGACGGCGAAAAAGGCCTTGTGCTGACCAACGCCCACGTCATTACCGGCGCCACCGCCATCCACACGCGGCTCATGGACGGTCGTGAGTTTGCGGCGGAACTGGTGGGCGCCGATCCCGACTTCGATCTGGCCGTGCTGCGCCTGGACAAGGCCGAAGCCTTGCCGCAGGTGGCCATGGCCGACAGCGCCGGACTCATGATCGGCGAGACGGTCATCGCCATCGGCAATCCCTACGGCTTCACGCATACCGTGACCACGGGCGTGGTCTCGGCCCTGGGACGCACCGTGCGCACCGAGCAGGGCGTGTTCACCGACTTCATCCAGACCGACGCGGCCATCAATCCGGGCAACAGCGGTGGGCCGCTGCTGGATATCCTGGGCAGGCTGGTGGGGGTGAACACCGCCATACAGGCCAATGCCGAGGGCATCGGCTTCGCCATTCCCATCAACAAGGCCAAACGCGTGGTGGACGAACTGCTGGACCGTGGCTCGGTGAGCCCGGTGTGGCTGGGCCTGGCGGGCCAGAATTTGGACCAGCGCGCGGCCAGCTATCTGGGGCTCGACGCGGTGCGCGGCCTGCTGGTCACCGAGGTCTACGACGATACGCCCGCCGCGGGCGCGGGCGTGCGCCCCGGCGACGTGGTGCTGGCCGTGAACGGCGTGGCCATCGAGGACAAGGACCACTATCTGCAAGTGGTGCGCAACTACGTGCGCGGCGAGACCGTGGCGCTGGAGCTGCTCCGGGAGGGCCGCGCGCGCCGCGTGTCCGTCACCCCGGTGGTGTTTTCCGCCACGCTGGCGCGGGATCTGGCGCGCACGCGTTGGGGGTTGGAGTTTGAGCGCGTGGACGGGAATGACGGCGGCGTGCGCGTGTCTTCGGTGCGCAGCGGCAGTCCGGCGGACCGGCTCGGCATCGCCGCCCGCGACACCATCCTCAAGATCGGGGGGTTGGACGTGTCCAGCGAGGCGGATTTCGTGCACGCGGTCATGCGCTATCGCATGAATACCAACCTGTTGCTCGTGGTAGGCCGGGCGGGGCGGGCGTACTACGTGCGCATGCGCATCTAGCCGCGCCAGGGGGGACGGCAGTGGCCGCATGCTGCCTTTTTAGGCATAACATGTTGTTCACAATGGACGTTTGGGATGGGGGCAGGGTGGCTTGACACCCCAAGACCGGAAGGCTATCAGCTGATTTTCCGGTCGAGGCGAAAACTGCCTGTGCAGGTGGCGACAGACTCTTTTGACTCATACTTCTCGGCGTGCGCCGCCTTTTGGGCGGCGCGGGTGTGCCGAGGGGCGAGATACAGCAAACAGTTTGGAGGAAGACAATGGGTTACAGCGTAAAAATCGACGTGGATAAGTGTGTGGGCGACGGCGAGTGTGTGGACGTGTGCCCCGTTGAAGTGTACGAACTGCAGGACGGCAAGGCCGTTCCGGTCAACGAGGAAGAGTGCCTGGGCTGCGAGTCCTGCGTGGAAGTCTGCGAGCAGGACGCCATCACCATCACCGAAGAATAGCGCTGTTTTCGGCGCAGCAAGGACGTTGACACGCCGGGTCGCGCAGGTCGCGGTCCGGCGTTTTCAACACCTCGGGCAGGGATTATCGCGCGCGGCCACGGGCCGCATCCCGAATACGCCACACGCCGCCACCGACTCCGTGGCCCGAAGGCCGGGCTTTTTTTTTGCGTCCCGCCCGTGACAAGCCGGTCCGGCGGTCTTATATTCTGCGGCACTCCCCTGCCCGGACTGGTTTCGGCAGGGCGGCATCCATATTCCCAAGTCGTGCGGCTCGGCCCGCAAAGGCGTGCAGCCGCCCGGCGCAAGCAACCCAAGGAGCGAGAATGGCTCTGGACTTTTCGCCGTTTTTTCAACAATACGAGGCCTTGGCGCGTGAAATTGACGCCGTGTTCGCCAAGGTGCAGGCCAAGCATGCCGGTTGCGTCTCTTGCGGCGAGGGGTGCGACGACTGCTGCTACGCCCTGTTCGACCTCAGCCTCATCGAGGCCATGTATCTGAATTATCACTTCCACAGGAAATACAGCGGCATGGAGCGCGACGCCATCCTGGACCGTGCCGACGAGGCGGACCGGGAGAGCTATAAGATCAAGAAAAAGATCTTCAAGGCGTCCCAGTCGGGCGGCAGCACGGCGGATATTCTGGCCGAAGTGGCGCGCACCAAGGTGCGCTGCCCGCTGCTCAATGCGGAAAGCCGTTGCGACCTGTATGACCACCGCCCCATCACCTGCCGCGTGTACGGCATCCCCACCGCCTTTGGCGGCGAATCCCGCACCTGCGGCAAGAGCGGCTTTGTCAAGGGCGAGGCCTATCCCACGGTGAACGTGGAGGCGATCCAGGACAGGCTCATGCAGCTCAGCCTCGACCTCGTGTCCAGCATCGCCACCCGCCACAAGGAGTTGCATACCGTGCTGGTGCCCGTGTCCATGGCCCTGCTGACCAATTACGACCATGATTATCTGGGGTTGGTGGGCGGCTCGAATTGCTCCAACTGTGGCCATTCCTGGACCATTGGTGGCGACTCGCTCGAGCCGATCACCCCCGCCGGAGCGGGGTGCCGCAGCTGTCCTTCAGCCGCTGGCTGCGCCGCCGAGGTTGGAGAACAGGAATGAGCACGCCGGAGGAGATGGAAGCGGCCAAGCGGGCCATGTATGAACAAATGGCCCCCCGGCGGCGCAAGTTCATCGACAAGATCGGGTACGAAAACTGGGAGCCGTTCGCCGAACCCAAGCATCCCATCGAAATGCGCACGGACCCGTCCAAGCGCACGGCGCACCAACTCGTCCGGGAATTCCTGTCCGACATGAACGCCCGCCATGAGTCCGGCAACCACGGCCCCGTGGCCTTGGAGTGCGCCCTGGCCCTCCTGCGTGGGGACGAACAGTTCCGCATCACGTTCGATTTCTGCGTCTGGTATGCTAAATTATTGGAAAAAGAAGGGGTTAGACTAGATGAAGCGTGATCATACGAACATTGACGAATATATTGCCGAACTGCGGGCCTCGCTCCAGAGCAACAACGAGTGCGGCATGACCCATTACAACCTGGGCGTGGCGCTGCTCTCCAAGGGCGAGTTCCGCGACGCCGAGATCGAATTCCGCGCCGCCATCTCCAACTCGCCCACCCTGGTGGAGGGCTATGTGCAGCTGGGTGGCCTGTGCATGCACAAGGGCGACCTGGAAGGCTGCCTCAATTACAACAAGCAGGCGGCCCAGGTGCGCCCCCGCTTTGCCACGCCCTGGGGCAACATCGGCTTTGTGTACCTGCAAATGGGCGACGTGAAAAAAGCCATGCCCGCGCTGGAGCGCGCCGTGCGCTACGACCCCAATTTCGTGCAGGCGCACTGCACCCTGGCCAGCGGCTACCTGATGGAAAAGGATGTGGAGCGCGCCCAGGCCGCGTGCCAGCGCGCCCTGGAGATCGAGCCCCAGTTTGGCCCGGCCTGGAACAACCTGGCCCTGTGCCACCTGGAAAAGGGCGAGCACGCCAAGGCCGTCGAGGCCATTGACAAGGCCGTGGAAACCGGCTTTGACGTGGCGCCGGCGCTCCTCGAACAGGTCGCGCCATACCGCGCCTAGCGTGACGGCGGCGCGGTCCCTGCCTGTCGCGGCCGTGCCGCGCGCGGGCCAAGGGACCACGCGCGCGGTGGCCGGATGGGCGTTTGACGCCCCTAGGCGCGGCCTTCGCCGCGCCCATGGCTGATCGCGCAACAAAGGGGGCCGATGTGGCGAAACTCCGGCAACTCAAGCTGCGCCTGCATGACATGCTCATGCGGGAGGATTGGGAGCGGGAGCTTGCGGCCATCGAGGCCATGGCGGACAAGGACGCCGTGGGGCCGCTCCTGTCCTTTCTCATGCGCGGCGGCGCGTTGAAATGGCGCGCCGTGACCGCGCTGGGGCTTGTGGCCGCCCGCATCGCCGACGAACGCATGGAGGCGGGACGCGTCATCATGCGCCAACTCATGTGGTATCTCAACGAGGAGTCCGGCACCCTGGGCTGGGGCGCGCCGGAAACCATGGCCGAGGTCATGGCCTGCCACGCGGGCCTGGCAGACGAGTTCCATTCCATCCTGCTTTCCTACATCCTGGACCGCGATCCCGGCAATTTTCTGGACCATGCCCCCCTGCGGCGCTGCGCCTTCTGGGGCGTGGGACGGTTGGCCCAGGCGCGGCCCCGGTTGGCGGCCAAGGCCGCACCCGAACTGCTGGCCGGGCTGGCCGATGCCGACATCCCCTGCCGGGGCATGGCCGCCTGGGCGTTGGGGATCATGGCCCCGCACCTGGACGCCGCCAGCCGCGCCGCCGCCCGCGTCGCCCTGGAACCGCTGCTGGCCGATCCCACCGAGGTCGATCATTTTTGCGATCGCCGCCTGCTGCACCCCTCTGTGGGCGACCTGGCCCGCGAGGCGCTGGCCCGCATCGCCGGCTGAACCACGCCGGGCCAGGCAGGGCGGCGCGCCACGGACCGTCAACACAAGGAGACTACGTGCGACCCATTCGCCATTTCGCCGCAGGCCTGTCCGCCCATGGTGCGGGCATCCGCTTCGCCATGACCCACAAGGGCTATCTGCCCGTGCTGTTCATCCCCTTCATCGTCACCATTGTCCTGTTCGTGGCGGGTTTCTCCACGTTCACCGCGCACAGCGACCAGGTGCTGGCCTGGTTGTGGCGGCCCGAGGCCGCAGGTTCCGACGGCTTTTTCATGGCCGTTCTGCAATGGCTCTATGCCTATGTGTTCAAATACCTGCTCTACGCGGCCCTCATGGGTCTGATGTATTTCCTGTTCATGGTGGTGGCCAACATCATCGCCTCGCCCCTGTACGACAGCGTGGCGCGCCGCGTGCGCCGCCGCGAGGCCGAACGCCTGGGCGTGGCCCTGCCGCCGCCCGCCGAGATGAGCCTTGTGCGCGTGGTGCTCGAAGAACTGAAAAAAGCCCTCTTCGTGGTGGTGCTGCCCATCCCGCTTTTCTTCATCCCCGTGGTGGGCCAGGCCTGCGGCCTGCTCCTGGCCATGCTCCTCATCGCCTGGGATTTCACCGATTTCTCCATCTCCCTGGACACCCCCACCTTTGCCGCCCGCGCCCGTTTCGTGCGTGCCAACCCGGCCCGCATGCTCGGCTTCGGCCTGCCGCTGCTCGTGCCCTTCCTCAACCTGCTGCTCTTCCCCTTCGCCATCCTGGGCGGGTCGCTGCTCTACCAGCAGGCCGCGCGGGACAAGGCCTAGCCCCCGCCGCAGGCCACGGAGCCCCCCATGGCGTCAGTGCAGCACGTTACGGTCACCGGCCCCGAAGCCGGACAGAAACTCATCCAGTTCCTGCGCCGCCGTCTGCCCGGCGACGTGCCCCAAACCGCCCTCATGCGCTGGATCCGCACCGGCCAGGTGCGCGTGGACGGGGGGCGCGCCAAACCCTTCCAGCGCGTGGCCGAGGGCCAAATGGTGCGGGTGCCGCCGTTCGCAACAGACGTTCCCGCCACCGCATCCGCCACCGCATCCGCTGGCCCCACACCCGCCGAGGCGCGCCCGGCCACGGCGCACGCGGCCCTCACCATCATCCACGAAACCCCCGACCTCCTCGTCATCGCCAAGCCCGCTGGCCTGCCCGTGCAGCCCGGCTCCGGCCACGCCGACAGCGTGGCCACCCGCCTCGCCGCCCTCTACACGGGCGCACCCTACATCCCCGCCCCGGCCCACCGCCTGGACAAACAAACCACCGGCCTGCTGCTGGCGGGCAAGACCTTCGCCGCCCAGGCCCGCCTGCACGCCGCCTTCCGCGACCGCGCCGCCGCTTCCGGCCCCGGTTCCGGACTGGACAAGCGCTACCTCGCCTGGGTCGCTGGCCGCTGGCCCCACGCCGCCCCCACGCTGCTCGAAGACCATCTGGCCAAGGACGGCGGCCCCGGCCACGAAAAGGTGCGCGTGCAACAGGATGGCATCGGACAAGAGGCGCGGTGCGAAGTCATCCGCCGCACCACCATCGCCACGCCCGACGGCGACGCCTCGCTCCTGGAACTCCGTTTGCTCACAGGCCGCACCCACCAGCTCCGCGTCCAACTCGCCTCGCGGGGTTTCCCCATCCTCGGCGACCGCAAGTACGGCGGCCGGGCCGTGCCCACCGCCCGCGGCACGCTGTTTCTGCACGCATGGCGCATCACGCTGCCGGGTGGCGAAACGTTTGAAGCGGTCCCGGACTGGCCTGCGCCCTTTGACGTGGGCGGCGCGTAGGAGGGCGCTGTCACACCCTCCTTGCGTCGCCGTCGGGCGCCCCCCCGCGATTGATCTGCAACGTCTCCGCAAGCGAGTTCCATCGCCACGTAGAGTTTTGTGATTCGTGAAACATGACGCCCTATTGCGCCAAGAAGGCGAGAGGATCTCGTGTTGTTTCATCTTATGAATGTCGGGGTACTATCCAATGTAATGACGCAGCGTGCCTGGTGGTTGCCGTCGCATTGAGCGTGACGGCGGAAGGGGTCTTGCCATGAGATCTGTCCTTACCGGGCGAATGGGGCGGCAGCCGCAAGCGCCTTTTGATAAGGAGTCTCCCATGCGCAACATGCTCTTGGTGCACATGTCTTTGTGGCGGAGGGGGGCAATATTTACAAGATAGTTGACCGGACATTATTTCTTGGATAATTCGTAAACAATTTTCATGTAATTGAAATAGAACAACGGGCTGTCGATTGCAGACAAAAGAGTGTGCTTCGGCAACAATTAACAAAAGGATTTCCAATGAAGAAACGGATGCTTATCCTGTTCATGTCGCTCTTCACTCTCTGTGCGTGCGGTTCCAAGGAAGCTCGGCTGCTTGAGGCGAGCTATGTTTCCCCCCCGGCCTCGCTTGAAGATGTCTATAAGAAGACCTTCCAGGCGACAGGTTTCAATCTTATGGAACCCCAAAAGAGCTTTACGTTTATTTTCTGCTCTCCCATCCCGAATATTTATCGCGGATTCAACGACCTGGACCCGAAAACGAAGGTCGATAGTGTCTCAGCCTGCTTTGACTGGAACTATGACAACGTGTGGCACAAAGAGCCTGGATTTTCTTTTGATCTCAATAAGATTGCCAATGAATCCGGCATAAAGAGGGCGGTATTGGCCGTCTACGGACTAAAAGGGTTTGAAAAAGCGAACAATATCGTCCTGCGATCACCCAGGCAGGTAACAGGGCTGCTTCCCGATTATACATCCGTGGGTGCCCGGCTCCAGGTCGAGTCCTCCTGGCTCTTTTTCGACATCACCAGTTATGTTGACAAGAAGCTCAGGGAAAAAATGGAGATGGAAATGAATCTATTTTTGACGTTGCCAATCGCCCACACAAACTCCAATAACTGCGAATTCGTATATATTGCGCAAAAGGCGTTGGATCCGCTTGTCCAGCCACGTCTTATCATTGAGTACAACTAAATCGAATCCCAGTCGTCTGGGCGCAACAAACAACCTTGTTGTGCCCGGACGTATTGTGGGGCTCCGTTCAATCCGATGGCACCGTTGAGGGGTAAACCGATCATGCCTTCTCTCCGCCTTTTTCCTCTACTTGCCTGTTTACTGTTGGTGTGCGTGTCATGCGCCAAGCAATATACGCAAAAAGACCGCGACGCTGCGAGTACTGCCGTGGCGTCAAAATTGCGGGGGGTGCCCGACGGTGCGGTAGGGGATCATCTCGTCGACTTGCTTATGACCTCGGTAGCGCCATTGGAACGCAAAGAAATTCTTGGCAGGTTTTCCACTCTGGACAATGCTGAGAAATATGTTCCTTTTTTGATGTCTACGCTTGACGATGTGCGTGAGGTCTCTTTTCAAGCCGTGGATGTCCTCGGCAAGATCGGCTATTTTCCGCTGAATTTGGAGTTTGGGGGCGATGCCTACAAAGACATATCGCCCTTCTTGCGGAAGGCCTTGCAGCACAAAAAGATGTTATACAAGGATATCTTTGCGGTGCATGGAGGAAGTGCAAATAAAGTCACATGCAATGTTCTCTCCTATGAAGTGTCTGGCCAGGCATCATTCTGTGAGTTTACTATTTTATATAATGAGAAATCGATCGCGCGAGCCTCAGTATCAGAATCGAAGAATTACAATCCTAACTTCAACATGGATCCTTGGTCTACATATATCGACCACGAACAGGCCGTGGCGTATAGGTTGCTGGACGAAATCCTTTCATATCTCAACTTGTATTACCTGGAAAAAATCAGGGGCGAATAAATCCATCGTCACCATCGCGAGGCCTGGCAATGAGACATGTGCTGCTTATTGTCCTACTGCTTGTTGGTTGCGTAACAACCAAGATTAGCACTGACCAATATATGGCCCAGATGGGCTCTGACGAGATAAAAGCCCACGTGGTCAAACTCGTTGCAAACGGCAACTACAAGGAGGCCGTCGACCTGATCGAAGATGTGCTCGGTTCCATGCCCAATGATACATGCGAAAAGTATGAGCTCTTGGATATTTTGGCCGATATTTATACATTCCGATTGGTCGATTTTGACAAGGCGCTCACATGCAACGACATACTCGGTAGGGCTGGTGAGAATGGAGTAAAGCTCGAAGTGACCTTGCGCAACAAGATTGTGCTTCGCTATATTACTATTTATGACAACCTGAACGATGCCAATCAACTTTCAAAATACGCACATACAGATGTCTACGCCGCGTACATGAGAGCTCAGGAAGGAGGGCTTGGCGCACTGAGCGTTCAGTTGTCGTGTCAGAGTAATATTGAGTCTTCAATTTGCCTATCATCATGCCTATCGGCATTGTGTAGAAACAGCAATATTGATGCGATACAGTTTTTTGAATCTTTTTTAAAGGCATTGAGCCATGAGGAGGACACGGCTCGAAAAAAATACCTGCTCCGTGCCTATTACGGCAATAAACGGGCCTCACACAATGAAGAAGATCTGTTTTTCCTCAAGCAGTACGCGCAATCTTTGACCATCCTAAGCCTTCCCGCCGCGTTGATCGTTCCGGTTTCGCCCCTCGTGATAAATGCGTTCGCTACTGACACATCGTTAGACATGGTCAACATGCACGACGCAATGTCCAAGACTTTTTTTAGAAGCATGCTGCTTGCCGACGAGACCAAGATGTCTAAGACGCTGAACCGGCACCTCTCAGGGTATCAGCAACTTGAGCTGCTTCTCCGCATGGCTCAGGCCTATCGCGACCAAGGCGACAAGGATAAGGCGATACTCTATGCCAAAGAAGTCATCTCCCTGATCAACCGCCAACGAAGCACGGCCTCGAGTGAAGAGAACAGAATTTTCTTTATGGGCGACAAGGGCAGGGTATATGCCTTGTTAATCTCTCTGCTGGCAGAGGCCAAGAGGGATGCCGAAGTCTTTGAGTATATTGACAAGTACAAGTCCAGGACGCTCGTTGACTACATATATTCATCCAATATCGTATTCGCCGGTAATGATGCGCATCAGGATATCTACAAGTCACTACAGCGGGAACAGATGATGGATAGCTTCCTGTTGTCGAGCGCGGCCATCAGCGATAGCCAGGTTCGAGGGTTAGGCACTATGGTGTCTCCTCCTGTAAAAATTGTGGAATCCTTGCCTCTTTCATTAAAGATATTGCACTCGGCAAAAGTCGCATCCATACAAGAGTTGCAGTCGCTTGTTCTTCCAGATGTCTCTATTGTAAATTATTTTGTTGCGAATGATGGTGTCTACATCTCCGTTCTTGACAGAGACCATGTAACGGTGAGGAAGACGATTGTCTCCATGGAGGAGCTTGCGAACCTAATTAATGAATACAACGTCCTTATTCATGCCAGGAAAGTCATGACAGAAGGACGCACCATTTCTAGAGAGCTGTACGACAAGCTGGTTGGCCCAGTTGACAATGTGTTGCGTAAGCATGTCATAATCATTCCGCATGGAATTCTGCATAATGTCAGCTTTGCAAGCCTTATGAGCAAAGATGGTTTTTTCATAAATGAGCATGACCAAGTGTACAGCTACAGTGCAAACCTATGGGCAATGCAACATGCGGAAAATGAAACTATAGAAAAAAGCGCATTGCTTAATCCTATAACACCATTGAATTCAGCATTTCCTCAAATTCCATACGCAACAAAAGAAGTAAAAGACATATATGCAATTCTTGGCTCGAAAGATAACCTCTTGAGTAATGACTGTACTCAAGAGGGGTTCTTGGCTGCCCTCCAACAATATGATCTGGTTCACTTTGCCGGGCATGCCGTCTACGAGAATTCCCATCCTCTCGACTCGTACATTCTGTTGAGTGACAACGGGCGCGACGTGAAGCTCATGGCCAAAACCCTCATGGGACAAAGTGCGAATAGGGCCAAACTCGTCGTGCTCAGCGCCTGCCAGACCGCCTTGGGCGCAACGGCTCCTGGCGACGAGCAAATAGGGCTCGTCCGCTCCTTCATCCTTTCTGGCGCTAAAGCGGTCGTGTCTACACAGTGGGAGGTGAGCGATGAGAGCACATATGATGTAATGACCTCGATGTACCGCAACTTCAAGCAGAGCATTTCTAGTGCGGCGGCTTTGAACCAGGCCCAGCGCGAGATGATACCTGTTTTCCAGGAACCATTCTTTTGGGCGGCGTTTAAGTATTATGGTGTTGATCGCCTTACGTTGGAATAGTATCCGGACACGGCTCCATTGCGTGACCATCCGGAATGGACGCGATATTTTTTCAATACGCGTTTTTTAGGGGAAGGGCGGTGAACAAGGAGGGGGCTGGGGCGAGGTGTCGAAGGACCGATTATGGTAACAGGAACCCCTTTTCGCGCAGAAAAGGGGTTCCCTTTCTTTCGTCCGTCCGGTTTTCGGTTGTTTCTTCCTCTTTCTACTCCACGGTCACGCTTTTTGCCAGGTTGCGGGGTTGGTCCACGTCCTTGCCCAGGTAGTCCGCCAGTTCGTAGGCGAACAGTTGCAGGGCGGGCAGGGCGAGGAACGAGTTCATTTCTCCCCAGGTTTGGGGGATGACCCAGGTATCCTCGGTGCGGATGTCCTGGCCCGCGTGGGTGAGGGCGATGATGCGGCCGCTGCGGGCCTGCACTTCTTCCAGGTTCGACTTCACCTTGGGGTAGAGCGGGTCGCACAGCGCCAGGGCAAAGGTGGGGAACTGGGGATCGATGAGGGCGATGGGCCCGTGTTTCATTTCGCCGGAGGCGTAGCCTTCGGCATGGATGTAGGAGATTTCCTTGAGTTTGAGTGCGCCTTCCAGGGCCAGGGGGTAGCAGGGGCCGCGCCCCAGGTAGAGGAAGCTGCGGCTGTCGGAGTAGGCGCGGGCAAGGCGGGCGGCCTCCTTGCGCATCTTGGGCAGTTCGGCTTCCAGCAGGGTGGGCAGGCTTTCGAGGGAGGCGAGCACGTTGGTGCGCACGTCCAGGGGCAGCACGCCGCGCCGTTCGCCCCACGAAAGGGCCATGAGGGTGAGCAGCGCCAGTTGCGAGCACATGGCCTTGGTCGAGGCCACGCTGATTTCTGGTCCGGCCTGGGTATAGACCACATGGTCGGCCTCGCGGGCGATGGACGAGCCCACCACGTTGCACAGGCCGATGACCGGGATGCCCATGGCCTTGACCATGCGCAGGCAGGCCAGGGTGTCGGCGGTTTCGCCGGACTGGCTGATGACGAGCACCATGTCGTCGGGGTCGAGCACAGGGGCGCGGTAGCGGAATTCCGAGGCGATTTCCACGGAAACGGGCAGCCGGGCCCAGTTTTCCAGCACGTGCATGCCCCACATGCCCGCGTAGTACGAGGTGCCGCAGGCCACGATATGCAGCCGTTTGGGCACGGCGATGGCGTCCAGTTCGGGCAGCACGACCGTGCGCGCCCGTTTGTCCACGCGGCCCGCCAGGCAGTCGGCGATGACGCGGGGCTGCTCGAAGATCTCCTTGAGCATGAAGTGCTTGTAGCCGCCTTTTTGGGCGGACTGCACGTCCCAGGAGATGTGGTGCACTTCCTTGTCCAGTTTTTCCAGGGTGGCGACGTTGTAGACGGACCAGGCGTTGGGCTCGATCTTGACCAGTTCGCCGTCTTCCAGGAAGACCACTTCGCGGGTGTAGGGCAAAAAGGCGGGGATGTCGGAGCCGATGAAGTTCTCGCCCGTGCCCACGCCGAGCACCAGCGGGCTTGACTTGCGCGCGCCGTACACTGCGCCGCCGGGGCCGTTGAGGGTGACCAGCACCACGGAGTAGGCGCCTTCCACGCGGCCCAGCGCCCAGGACAGCGCCTCGGTCACCGAGGCATGGAGCTTGAGGCCTTCGCCCACCAGGTTGGCCAGCACCTCGGTGTCGGTTTCGGAGTGGAAGGCGTAGCCCTTGGCGATCAGCTCGGTGCGCAACTCCTGAAAGTTTTCGATGATGCCGTTGTGCACCAGGGCGAGGCGTCCGGCGTTGTCGCGGTGGGGGTGGGCGTTGCGTTCGGCGGGCACGCCATGGGTGGCCCAGCGGGTGTGGCCCACGCCCGAGGTGGCCATGCTGACGTTGTGCTCGGCCAGTTTGTTTTCAAGCTCCTTGAGCTTGCCCTTGGCGCGCACCACCTCGATGCCGTCCTGCTGGATGTAGGCCACGCCCGCGGAGTCGTAGCCGCGGTATTCCAACCGGCGCAGTCCCTCGATGATGAGCGGGACCGCGGGCCTGTGCCCCGAATAGCCTATGATGCCGCACATGATGCGTCCTCTTTTTGGGTTTGGGCGCGGCGCCATGGGGTGGCGCCACGGTAAAAAATGGTCCGTATACCACTCTTCACGCGGGTTCAACTCCGGCCTGGGCCCAGAAGGCGGGCCAGGCTTCGAGCAGCCGCCGCAGGGCGTGGCCCCGGTGGCTGCGGCTGTTTTTTTCCTCGCGGGAGAGTTCGGCCGCGTGGCTGCCGCTGGCGGCGTCCACAAACACGGGATCGTAGCCAAAACCGCCTTGGCCCTTGGGCGCGCGGGCAATGGTCCCTTCCCAGGCGCCGTCGGTGGTGAGCGTGGCGCCGCCGGGCGCGCACACGGCCATGACGCAACGGAACCGCGCGGTGCGCGCCGGGTCGGGCGTGCCGGCCAGGGCGTGCAGCAGCTTGGCGTTGTTGGCCGCGTCCGTGGCGTCGGGTCCGGCGTAGCGGGCCGAGTACACGCCGGGTGCGCCGTCGAGCGCGTCCACCTCCAGGCCGGAGTCGTCGGCCACGGCGGTCAGTCCGGTCAGGCGGCACACCGCGCGCGCCTTCAGCAGGGCGTTGTCGGCAAAGGTCGCGCCTGTTTCCTCTATCTCCCCCACCTGGGGAAAGGCGTCGAGGCCGAGCACGGTGAGGCCGAATCCGGACAGCATGGCAGACAGTTCGGCGATCTTGCCCTTGTTGCGGGTGGCCAGGACAATGGCGGTGGCGGGATGGGGCACGGGCGGCGTCCTCCAGGGCGGGCGCGGGGGCGTCCGGCTAATGGTCGCATTCCGGACGCAAGGCGCGTGGCGGCAGGGTGTCCGGAAGATATCTAGAGCATCTTAACTTTGAAAAAGTTTAGATGCTCTTATGCATTTTGTTGAAATAATGCTTCATTATTTCAACTTGTAACATTGTTTCAATGTTAAAATGCGCTAGAAGAAGTTTAGAGAGAGGATTACTCGTCTTTGTCGGGGACCGCAAGCACGGGCAGCAGGGTGACGGTGACGGTTGTGCCCTTGTCCTGGGTGCTGTCCAGGGTCACGTCGCCGCCCATGTCCGTAATGATCTTGCGGGTCATGGCCAGGCCCAGGCCCGCGCCCTGGTCCTTGGTGCTGAAAAAGGGATTGAAGACCTTGTCCATGAGTTCGGCCGGGATGCCGCGCCCGGTGTCGGCCACGTTGACAACGACGCGTTCGTGGGCCAGGGCGGTGGACACGGTGATGGAGCCGCCTTCGGGCGTGGCTTCCTGGGCGTTTTTGACGAGGTTGATGAGCACCTGTTTGAGCAGTTCCGGATCGCCTTCGATGAGGGGCAGGCCGGGGTCGGCGTGCACGCGCAGATCCACCCCCTGCTGGCGGCAGCCAAGGGCGAGCAGGTCCGTGGTGCGTGTGATCACGTCGTTGATGTCGAGGTTGCCTTCGCGGGCCTCGGTGGGGCGGGCGAAGTTGAGGGTGCTTTTCAGTATCTTGTCCAGCCGCCGGGCTTCCTCAAGGATGATGCGCACCTTTTCGCGCGCCTCGTCCGGCAGGTTGGGCACACGCAGCAGCGAATTGGCGAAGCCGCCGATGGCGAAGAGCGGGTTGCGGATTTCGTGGGCGATGTAGGTGGCCAGTTCGCCTATGGCGGCCAGCTTTTCCGATTGTTGCAGGCGCAGTTCCATCTGGGTGCGTTGGGTGGTGTCGCGCCGGATCAGGATGATGTTCCTGAACGCGCCATCCTGGTCGAAGACGGGAAAGGCGGTTATGTGCAGGTAGCGCACGTGGCCGTGCTCGTCGACCATGGAGTGCGTGGTCTCGGCGCGGCGGTGCGTTTGCTGGACGGCGCGTATGGGGCAGTGCGTGTTGGAGGGTTCGCAGCAGTTGTGGCCGCCGTCCAGTTCCGAACAGTGCAGGCCCAGGTAGTGTTCCTTTTCGCCTCCCTTGCGGTCCAGGACGTGGCGGTTCATGTCCACGATGCGGCCGTCCGTGTCGAGCAGAACCATGTCTTCGTGCACCTCGTCCACCAGCACGCGGAACAGGTTGCGGGTGTACGCGAGGTGGGTTTTGCAGGCCGGGCACAGCACTTCGGACACGATCCAGTCGTGGAGGGGCGTGGCGCAGTCCGGGGCGATGACCGTGGTGCGCGGCGGGGCAAGGCGGTCAAGGGTGTCCTGCATGGCCGGGTCGTCGTTTTGGTTGATGACGCAGTGCAGGCCGGGAACGGCGGCCAGGAGCGCTTCGGGCGTGTCGTGCACGGGGATGCCCGCCTCGCGCAGCAGCCTGGCCGTGTCACCCGTGCCCACGGCCCCGGCCACGCGCACGTCGGGAAACGAGGCGGCGAAGTCGGGGCGCATGAAAATGTCGGCCAGGGTGCCGCGCACGGTATCGCCCAGGACGATGCCGATGGAGAAGTGCGTCTGCGGCTCTTGGCTGCCGGCGTGTTTCATGCCATGCTTCCGTGTGCGGCGGTTTGGCCGCCGCGTGTGGCGCGGCGGGCGTGCGGTTCGGGACGGAGACGGGCCGAGCGTGGCCGTATATCAGGCAACATACCCTGTATCGATGCCAAGGTGAAGGTTTTTTCAATGGCCGCCCCTGTTGGGCGGCGCGCAAGGAAGGCGCATATATTTTATGATACGCGTGCATACCATCAGCCTGGGGTGCCCCAAGAACCGCGTGGACACCGAACGCATGCTCGGCGCGCTGGGCGCGGGGTGCGTGGCGGCGCACAGTCCGGCCCGGGCCGATCTCGTGCTCATCAACACCTGTTCCTTCATCCGCCCGGCGGTGGAGGAGTCGGTGGACACCATTGTGGATGTGGTGCGGCAGGCGGGCGAGGCCAAGGCACGGCCCCTGGTCGCCGTGGCCGGGTGCCTGGTCAGCCGGTATGGGACGGCGGAACTGGCCGCGGCCCTGCCCGAGGTGGACCTGTGGCTGCACACCTGGGAGCTGGACGCGTGGCCGGAGATGATTGCCCGCGCCCTGGGGCTGCGGGCACTGCCCGCCCCGGCGGGGCCGGACGGGCGCTGCGTGTCCACCATGCCGTCCTATGCCTATCTCAAGATCAGCGAGGGGTGCGGCCACAACTGCACCTTCTGCACCATCCCGGCCATCCGGGGCAGGCCCAATCCGCGCCCCATCGACGCGCTGGAGGCCGAGGCGCGCGCGCTGGCCGGGGCCGGGATCAAGGAGCTCGTGCTGGTGGCCCAGGACGTGACCGCCTATCCCGGCGAGGCGGCGGGCGTGACGGATCGTGGGCCGGGCGGCAAAAGCCGGGGGCTCATCACGTTGCTCACGCGGCTGATGGCCGTGCCGGACCTGGCGCGGCTGCGGCTCATGTACCTGTATCCGGCGGGGCTGACCCACGACCTGCTGCGTTTTTTGGCCGAGGCCACGGCGTCCGGGCCGCTCGTACCCTATTTCGACGTGCCGTTGCAGCACGCGCACCCGGACATCCTGAAGCGCATGGGGCGGCCTTTTGCGCACGACCCCGACGAGGTGGTGGACCGCATCCGCCACCATCTGCCCCACGCGGCGCTACGCACCAGCCTCATCGTGGGCTTTCCCGGCGAGCGGCCGCACCATTTCAAGGCGCTGGAGGCCTTTGTGGCCCGCGCCCGCTTCCACCATCTGGGCGTGTTCGCCTACCAGCGCGAGGAGGGCACGCCCGCGGCGGGCATGCCCGGCCAGGTGGGCGCGGCGGTCAAGGAGGCGCGGCGCGACCGGATCATGGCCATGCAGCAGGCCATAAGCGAGGATATTCTGTCCGAGTGGGAGGGCCGGTCCGTGGAGGTGCTGGTGGACGCCGCGCACCCGGAGTGGCCCGGACTGCACGTGGGGCGGACGTGGTTCCAGGCGCCGGAAGTGGACGGCGTGACCTACGTGAGCGGCGAGGGTGTGGCGCCGGGCATGCTGGTGACGGCAACCGTGGAGGAAGCCAAGGCATACGACCTGGTGGCCTTGGTGTGAGTGTTTTTCCGGTTGTCATCGGTGTTGCTTTTTGGTAACGACACCCTTTCTGCTCCCACTGGGAAAGGAAAAAAATACACTTGGTGGAGGTAATGTACATGGACGTCGCAGGTGAACGCTTGAACAACAACTCTCAAAACTCCCAAGAAGCGGAACTCAACTTCGAGAGCGCTCTCGAAGATTATTTGAACCCCGACTTCGGGGACATGGACGAAGGAACGATCATTCGCGGTGAAGTGGTGAAGGTCGGCGCCGAGCACGTGCTCGTCGACGTGAACTTCAAGTCCGAAGGCCAGATCCCGGTCGCGGAATTCACCGATAGCGAAGGGCATTGCATGGTGTCCGTGGGTGACAAGGTCGACGTCTTCGTGGTTCGCAAGAACGAAATGGAAGGCACGATCGTCCTGTCGCATGAAAAAGCGAAGCGGATGCAGCTCTTTGATACCCTGGAAGATGTCCAGGAAAAGAACGGCGTTATCAACGGTCGCATCGTCCGCCGCATCAAGGGCGGCTACACGGTTGATCTGGGCGGCGTGGAAGCGTTCCTGCCCGGATCCCACGTCGATCTGCGGCCCGTGCCCGATATGGACGCCCTGGTGGGCGACGACTTCGAGTTCCGTGTCCTGAAGATCAACCGCCGGCGCTCGAACGTCATCGTGTCGCGCCGCGTGCTGCTCGAGGAAGAGCGCGATTCCAAGCGCTCCGAACTGCTGACCACCCTCGAAGAGGGCCAGGTCATCCAGGGCCGCGTCAAGAACATCACCGAATACGGCGTGTTCGTGGACCTGGGCGGCCTCGACGGTCTGCTGCACATCACGGACATGTCCTGGAAGCGCATCAAGCATCCCAAGGAAATGGTCCAGATGGGCCAGGAAATGGATCTCAAGGTGCTGTCCTTCGACCAGGAGAGCCACAAGGTCTCCCTGGGTCTCAAGCAGCTCATCCCCGATCCGTGGGAAAATATCTCCGCCAAGTTCCCCGAAAACGCGCGCTTTACCGGCAAGGTGACCAACCTTGTGGATTACGGCGCCTTTGTGGAGCTGGAAGCGGGCGTGGAAGGCCTGGTGCACATCTCCGAGATGAGCTGGACCCGCAAGCTGCGCCACCCCTCGCAGATGGTGCGCGCCGGTGACGAGGTCGATGTCGTCATCCTGGGCGTTGACCAGGACAAGAAGCGCATCTCGCTGGGCATGAAGCAGGTCAAGCCCAACCCGTGGGATCTGGTGGCCGAGAAGTACCCCGAGGGCACCATCCTTGAGGGCACCATCAAGAACATCACCGAGTTCGGCCTGTTCATCGGCATCGAGGACGGCATCGACGGCCTCATCCACGTGTCCGACATCTCCTGGACCAAGAAGATCCGCCACCCCGAAGAGATGTACAACGTGGGCGACGCGGTGCAGGCCAAGGTGCTGACCGTGGACAAGGAGAACGAGAAGTTCACCCTGGGCGTGAAGCAGCTCACCGAAGACCCGTGGTCCAAGGTTCCCGGCGCCTATCCGGTCGGCTCCATCGTGTCCGGCGTGGTGACCAACATCACCGACTTCGGCCTGTTCGTGGAAGTCGAGGAAGGCATCGAAGGCCTGGTGCACGTGTCCGAGATCAGCCAGAAGAAGGTCAAGAACCCCTCCGAGCTGTTCAAGGAAGGCGTGACCATCGAGGCCAAGGTCATCCACGTGAGCGCCGAAGAGCGCCGTCTCGGCCTGTCCATCAAGCAGATGAAGGACGACGAGGACAAGAAGAAGCCCAAGGAATTCCGCTCTTCCGGGCCTTCCGACACCGGCCACACCCTGGGCGATCTCATCAAGCAGAAGCTGGAAGAGGATGCAGCAGAATAAGCTGAGCTTCAGCCAGCGGCATCCGTTCGTATTCGGATTCGCATTTATCGCGGCGGCCGCGGTCCTCCTTGTGGGGGCCATGGCCGCCGCTCGCTTTTTTTTCTTTGGCGGCAAGGGCTTTCACTTCTCCTCCCAGGTTATCGGCGTGGTGCACGTGGATGGCGAGATCAATGACGCGCGCAAGGTGGGCGACTGGATCGACTCGCTGGAAAACGACAACCGGGTCAAGGGCGTGCTCATCCGCGTCAATTCCCCCGGTGGCGGGGTGGGGCCGTCGCAGGAGTTGCACCGGGCCGTGAAACGGTTGGCCGGCAAAAAACCGGTCGTGGTGTCCATGGGGTCGGTGGCGGCTTCCGGCGGCTATTACCTGTCGAGTCCCGCCCACCGCATCTTTGCCAGCGCGGGCACCATCACGGGCAGCATCGGCGTGAAGATGGAGCTGACCAATTTTCAGGGACTCATGGACAAGATAGGCGTGGGGCACCAGACGCTCGCCAGCGGTGGCCTGAAGGACGCCGCCTCGCCCTTCCGCCCCCTGTCCGACGAGGAACGGCGGTATCTCGACTCCCTGGTCATGGACATGTTCGACCAGTTTGTGGGCGACGTGGCCGGGGACAGGGGGCTCGACGTGGCCCAGGTCAAGGCCATAGCCGATGGCCGCGCCATGACGGGCCGCCAGGCCAAGGAGGCTGGGCTGGTGGACCAGCTGGGCGACCTGCGCGACGCGTTGGCGGACCTCAAGGACCGGTGCGGCATGACGGGTGACGTTTCCCTGCTGGAAGGGCCGCCCGAGGAAACCAACTGGTTGCGCGACATCCTTTCGTCGGCGCTTTCCCTGCGCCCGCTGGAGCGGGCGGGAGGCGCGCGTTGGCAGTTTTACTATCAGTAGGCGCTTCCCCCCCCTTGTTTTTCTTCCCTGGCCATCCGTTTGGCCGTCCTTATATCGTTAACACTACCATACTGAAATAAGTGTATTATTTATCCCGTTTCAAGGGGTGGGCCTTGGGGGGGGGCGGGGCTTCCTGGACGCGGCGGGAACGGGGCTTCGTGGTGTCCGCTGGTTTTCCCTGTAACCATATTGAGTTATGTGCATAATTGGGGTACGTTGACGCCATACATCCTAGATGCGAGGGGTTTTTATCATGGGGATGGGGAGAGGGAGGGAAGCCGATGACGGAGCAGCAGGCCGCAGCGAAGCAGGAGAAAAAGTCAGGAAGTAAGCGCAGCTCACGGTGGGCACGTCGCCGTGAGCGGTATTCACGTCTCATCGATCCGCGTAGTTGGAGCTTGCGGTGGCGCTTCGTGTACGTGACCTTGGGGTTGCTCATTTGCGGCAATCTCAGTCTCATGGCCTTTTTCCTGTTCACGCTGGAGAACGAAGTGGCGCGCACAGTGAAGGACCGCCTGGGCACGTATGCGCTTCTGGTGGAAAACAGACTGGGCCAGGTGCAGAACCTTCTTCTTTCCCAGTCTGTCGCCTTGTCGCAGGCCGCCGAATTGCAGGTGGCCTTTTCCGTGCCCGACCACAACAGCACCCGCGACTTTCTTATACGTTACGCGGATAAAATGCGGCTGCACACCGGCTATGTGTCCCTGACCCTGTACAGCCATACGCCGCCGGCCCTCGTGTTGGCGCGCACGGTCAACGTGGAGGAGTGGGGCGACGACGAGTCGGCGGACATCGGGGTGGTGCGCACCATGCGGGAGCGCACGCCCATGCGCGACATGTTCGTCACCGAAAGGGGACTGGCCCTGCGAGGCCTCTCTCCCATGGTGATGGGCGGCAACTTGTTGGGCACCGTGGCCGCGAGCGCGGATGTGGCCGAGGCGTTGGAGGGCTTGCCGAGGGTGGATGGCATAGGCGTGGCGCTTCTGGTGCCCCCGCGTGCCGTCGAGGGGCAGGAGTCGGGAGTCTTCGTCCCCTGGGACGTGCAGGGCCGCGTGGGCAAGATAGACCAGCGGGTGCTGACGAGCCGTGTGGAGCCGGGATCAGACATCCGGCGAGCCCTGGACGCGTATTTCATGGCCTTGCCCCTGCGCGATGCCGGCAGCGCCATTGTGGGCAGCGTGGTGGTGGCCTTTGACGCCACGGAACTCAAGCGCGACAAATGGCAGAACGTGCTGCTGCTGTCCGGCCTTTTCCTGGCCGGGTCCGTACTCATCCTGGCCATCCTGTATTTCAACGTGGAGCGCATGGAGTTGTTTTTCCGGCGGCTCAAGAAGATCATCATCGCCTCCCACGCCAATGATTTTTCACAGCGCTTCGAAAGCGACCACATCCATTGCCTGGATGTGCTCCATTGCAACAACGAGGAATGTCCGGTGTACCGGGATCCTGAGCTGGTCTGCTATCTGGAGACCGGCTCGGAAGCGATTTCACCCCGCTGGCGCGACACCTGTATCTACCTCAACAAGTACGACCGCTGCAGCAATTGTCCGGTCTATGCCATGCGCCGTGGCGACGAGCTGGTGGAGGCGCGCAACGTCATCAACACCATGATGCGCCTGTGGTGCGACTTCCTCTCCCGGGTCGGCCATCAGCTGGCGTATGTGTTGCGCGCGCAGGAGCAGTACGGCAGGGTCATGAGTCTGGACGACGTGTCGCAACGTCTGGAGCAGATGGCCAAGCTGACCTTCTTCAACCACGACCTGCAGGGCGTCCTGGAAAAGAGCGAGGTGTACGAGCAGGTCTCCTACGTGTTCCAGAAGGATTTCGGCATCACGAAATATGTGCTTTTCGAGGTGGATCCGGACACGGAAATGAGTCTGGTGGCCGTGGACAAGATGCCTTCCATTCCCTTGTGCAAGCGCGAAGTGGTGCTGGCGGGCGACATCTGCCGCGCCAGGCGCGTGGCCGAGGATGTCGTCTCCTTCTACAATCCCAAATTGTGTCCCTACTTCAACTGCGACCACACAAGCGAGGTGCGGTGCTGTCTGCCCATGGTCATGGGCGGCCAGGTGGGCGCGGTGTTCTCCTTCCTGGCGCCGCGCCGGGAATGGGATGAAAAGGTCCGCCCCCTGCTGCCCGTCGTGCGCAAGTACCTGGACGAATGCGCGCCCGTGCTCAGCTCGTTGCGCCTGCTCAAGGTCACCAAGGAACAGGCGTTGCGCGATCCCATGACCCATTGCCACAACCGCCGTTTCCTGGACGAGTTCATCACCAAGTATGAACCGCTTTCCGAGCGGGAACACCGGAAGACCGGTTTCCTCATGGCCGACCTCGATTTCTTCAAGGAGGTCAACGACAAATACGGGCATGAGTCGGGCGATGCCATCCTGAAGCAGGTGGTCGCCATCATGCAGGGCAGCGTACGCCGTTCCGACCTTGTCATCCGCTATGGCGGCGAGGAATTCCTCATGCTGTTGCAGGATGTGAAGCCCGGCATGTCCGAGCAGGTGGCGGAAAAGATCCGCTCCGGCGTGGAGCAGCATCTGTTCAATTTGCCGGACGGACGGGGCATCCACAAGACCATAAGCTTGGGCGTGGCCGAGTACCCGGATGACGCCATGGCGCTGTACAAGGCGATCAAGTTTGCGGACGTGGCCCTGTATGAGGCCAAGAATACCGGCCGCAACCGGGTGGTGCGCTTCCACAAGGACTTGTGGAAGGACGAGAACTATTAGAGCATCTTAACTTTGAAAAGGTTTAGACGCTCTTATGCATTTTTTTGGAATAATGCTTCATTATTTCAACTTGTAACATTGCTTCAATGGTACAATGCGCTAGCGGTGGCCGGTGCCGGCGGCTTGGGGCGGGAGGTGGCGAGCGATGGTGTTGTTCGCCACGTCAATCCCCTCCAGGGCGAGCAGATGGGCCTTCATGCCCAGGCCGGAGCCGGTAAAGCCGGTCAGTGCGCCCGATGCGCCCACCACGCGATGGCAGGGCACAAGGAGCGGCCATCGGTTGGCGGCCATGGCGCGGCCCACGGCGCGGGCGGCGCGCGGATAGCCCGCCAGGGCGGCCAGTCCGCCATAGGTGAGCACGGCGCCGTGCGGCGCCTTGAGGCGCAGCGTGGCCAGGACGGCACGCGAGAAAGGGGTCAAGGTGTCGTCGGCCAAGGCCACGTCTGGCCAGCGGGCGTCCTGGCCTGAAGCGTAGCGCGCCAGGGCGGCGGCCATGGCGCTTCCCTGGCTGGACAGCGCGGTGGTGGGCAAGGCCGTATCGGCCCACAGCAGCCGGATGCCCGCAAGGCGTTCGCCGCTCCAGGCAAGATCAAGACGGATGCGGTCGGCGGTGATGGTTTCGAGCAACATGGCGGACCTCTTGGTTGGTGGGAGGTTCTGGCCGGGGCGGGTGTGGGGTGGCCTGACTGGGCACAGCCCTTGCCCTCCGGCAATACCCATGCCATGTATCCCATACATGGAGTGGCTTCAACCCGGCTGCTGACCGTGGAACCGACGGATACCCATGAACGAAAGCACGCCTGACCCCCTGTCGCCAGGGGACCGCACTCCCTCCGGGGCACCTTGCCAGAGTGACACCCAGCTTGCGGTCCAGGATCCCATGGCTGCGGGATTGCTGCGGGTTGGCATTGTGGTCAACATGGCCGCCATCCTTCTGGCGGTCATCATGTATCTCTCCATTGCCGCGTGGCAGTTTTTGGCTCTCGCCGCGGGGCTTGGCATCGCGTCGGCGTGTCTGGTCCCCGCCAGGTGGGGCATGGCCGCCGCGCATACCGAACGCGCAGGCATGTGGCTGGTGCTGGCTCTTGCCCTGGACTTCATCGCGGGCGCACTCTTCCTCACAGGCGCGGTAACGATCCATACCCTGGGCGGCATCGGCCTGGCCGGCATCTGTTGCGTCCTGGTCATGCCCGGTTGCTGGCGTGTCTGGACGCCGCTTTTGGGTGTCTATGCCGCCGTGCTCATAGGCCTGGAACGGTATCCCCTTCTGCCGCGCTATGATGTGGCCACGTTGTTGCCGCCCGTGGCGTACATGGCCATGCTGGCGTTCATCTTTCTTTCGGGCATGGGGTTTGTCGCGATCCGCGCCTGGCGCACCGCTGGCAGCATCCGGTTCCGTCTGCTCACGGCATTCGTGGCCGTGGTCTTGCTGCCATCCCTCATCACCATCGCCACGCTGCTTGTGGTGGACAGGCAAAGCGTGCGTGCCTTTGCGGAAAGCAAGCTGGAAACCATGGCATCGCTCCGGGAACAGGAGATTGCCGCCTGGATGCGCGAATTGCGCGACGGCGTGCACGGCATGGTGCAGGACGAGAGCGTGCAAGCATTGATGCAGCGCCTGTTGGAGCAGGCCGCGAAAAGCCAGAAGCCGTTTGGGCAGGATAGGGATGCGATGCTGTTGCGGGTGGCGTTGCAGCGCAGTCCGCAGTTCAAGTCCGTGGAACTGCTCGACGTGGGCGGCTGGATCGTCGTGTCCCTGTCGCCGTCCATGGAAGGCGAATTCAGCGGTTACGCGCCGTATCTGCGGCAGGCCGTGTCCTCCAAGGATGTGGTGGTGGCATTGCAATCCCGGGCGGGGGATGACAGCTCGGGCGTGGTGCTGGCCTTCTGCATCCGCGACAAAGAAGGTGAGCCGTTGGGCGTGCTGGTGGCGCGCATGAGTTTGCAGGGATTGGATGCGCTCTTGTTGTCGCATGATGCGAGTGTCCCGGTGCGCACCGTCCTGGTCGATACGGACCTGCTGCAGGTCAGGTCCGACAGCGATGTCCATGACGCGGTGCGGGTCTTTGTGGATTCGTTGGCCAGCCGTGCGGCCGTTGTGGATCATGTGAACGGCGCGGCGATCTATGAGGACCACAGGGGCGTACCCGTGGTGGGCGTGTGGCGCTGGCTGCCGGAATTGAAAGTGGGCTTGTTGGTGGAAGAGGACCAGGCATCGGCCTTTGCCAGCACCACGGCGTCGCTGCGCATCAACGTGGGGGTGACGCTGGCGGCGTTGCTGCTGGCCGTGCTGGCGGCGTTGTACATCACCCGCAGCATTGCCGCGCCGCTGGCCGAACTGGCGGCAACCGCGACCAGGGCGGCTGGGGGCGACCTGTATGTGGAAGCGCGGGTGGGGCACGATGACGAGGTGGGGGCATTGGCCGTGGCCTTTAATGCCATGGTGGCCCGGTCGCGCGAGCTTATCGCCGACTTGGAGCAGCGGGTGGAGGCGTTGAAGGAAGCGGAGTTGACGCTGACCAACTACACCTTTGAGCTGGAAAACCAGATAACGGAGCGGCAACGCGTTGAGGAACGGCTGCAATACCAGGCCTTCCACGATCCGCTGACGGGCCTGGCCAACCGCGCCATGCTGCTGGAGCGGCTGGAGCGGGCGGCCGAGCGCGGCAAGCGGCGGACAAACTACCTGTACGCGGTGCTGTTCATCGACATGGACCGCTTCAAGGTGGTCAACGATTCCTTGGGCCACAGCATGGGCGACAAGATGCTGGTGGAGGCCTCCCTGCGCATCAAGATAAGCGTGCGCACCCTGGACACGGTCTGCCGCCTGGGCGGCGACGAGTTCGTGGTGCTGCTGGAGGAAATCCAGAGCCCGCGCGAGGCGGTGCAGATCGCCAAGCGGATCAAGGACTCCATCCGTTCCCCATTTTTCCTGGGCGGGCACGAGGTCCACACCACCGCGAGCATCGGCGTGCTGCTCAACGGCAACGAGTACGACAGTCCGGAAGAGCTGTTGCGCGACGTGAACATCGCCATGCACCACGCCAAGGAACTGGGCCGCGACAAGGTCAAGGTGTTCCAGTCGAGCATGCGCGAGGCGGCGGTGCGCGCCATGCTCATCGAGGGCGATCTGCGCAAGGCCGTGCTCAACGACGAGTTCTTCATCGTGTACCAGCCCATCCTCAATCTCAAGACGCGCACCCTGTCCGGGTTCGAGGCGCTTGTGCGCTGGCAGCATCCCGAGCGCGGCCTTGTGTACCCAGCGGATTTCATCCATATCGCCGAGGATTCCGGGCTCATCGTGCCCATGGGCGAGAAGATCATCCGGCGCGGCTGCAAGCGCATGGCGGAGTGGAAGCGCACCTACCCGGAACAGGCCAAGAACCTGACCCTGGCCATCAACCTGTCCGCGCGCCAGTTCGTGCATGAGGATCTGCGCGACGTGGTGTACGACGCCATCCAGGCCTCGGGCGTGGATCCGGCCTCGCTGACCATGGAAATCACGGAAAGCGTGGTCATGGAGAATGCGGAAAAGGCCATCATGACCCTCAAGCAGTTGAAGAAGCTGGGCATCAAGGTCAGTGTGGACGACTTTGGCACGGGCTACTCCTCGCTCAGCTATTTGCAACGCTTCCCGCTCGACATCCTCAAGATCGACCGCAGCTTCATCATGCGCATGGAGGAAGACCCTGAAAGCCGGGAGATCGTGCGCGCCATCCTGTCCCTGTCCCACGCCCTGTCGTTGCGCGTGGTGGCCGAGGGCGTGAGCACGGAATACCACCTGGAGATCCTGGACGACCTGGGCTGCCAATATGTGCAGGGCTTTTTCTTCTCCAAGCCGCTGAATCACATGGAGGCGGAGAAGTGGGTCTCCGGCGAGATCAAGCCCCCGCTGTAGGCTGTTTCCGATGCCATCCTCCCCCCCGTGGTTTTGTGCGCCGCCCGCCCCGGCGCCACGGTCCCGGGCGTGTCCCTTGCCTTGTCCGCACCGCGTCGTGGCCCTCGCGGGGGGGGGGAGCGTGGGGTGGGCAGGCGCATTTCACCCCTCGCTTTCCCGTTTTGCCCACGGCACCATGGACGCGGGGCGGCCTGCGTGCGGCAAGCGCGTTCAGGCAATCCCGTTTGGGCGGGAGCGGCCAGGTGGGGCGGCATGGACGAAAAACGTATCATGTTGTAAGAATACGCCATCGTGTCATTGGCGGGCCGCGCGGTTGGTGCGGGCGGGGACGGCCAGGCGGGGCGGGGCAGGTTTTGGCCGCTGTGGCCTGGAGAGCGGCTGTGCACGGAATGCGGAAGGGGTATGCGTGATGACGAGCAGATATTGGTGTGCGTTGCTGGTGATGGTGTTGCTTGTGCCGGCGTTGGGCAGGGCGTCCATGCTGCCGGGGTATGTCCTGCCCGAAGAGGAAAAACCGGTTGCCGCCATCCCAACCGCCCCTGGCGCGTCAACGCCGGGCGCGGCCTGGCGCGAACCGGCCACGGGCATGGACTTCATCTGGGTGCCCGCGGGATGCTTCCAGATGGGGAGCCCGGACACGGAGGCGCACCGCGACCCCGATGAAGGCCCGCTGCATGAGGTGTGCGTGGACGGGTTCTGGATGGGGAAGAACGAGGTGACGGTGGGCCAGTTCCGCGCGTTTGTGGATGCCACGGGATACCGCACCGATGCCGACCAGCAGGGCAAGGCCTGGATTTTTGACGAGAGCACGGAATGGACGTGGAAGGAAGTGGATGGCAAGTCGTGGCGCGATGTCGGCTTTGCCCAGGACGACCGGCATCCGGTGGTCAACGTGTCGTGGAACGATGCCAAGGCCTTTGTGCGCTGGGTTTCCGGCAAGGGCGGCGGCTCGTTCCGGCTGCCCACCGAGGCGGAATGGGAATATGCGGCCCGGGCGGGAACCACGACAATGTTCTATTGGGGCAGCGAAGCCAAGGCCTGCTCTTATGCCAATGTGGCGGACCTGACGGCCTTCCCCAGTGGTTCGAAGCGCAAGTGGGGTGGCTCGTTTGCGTGTACCGACAAGTATTGGGGCACGGCCCCGGTGGGCTCATACCGCGCCAATGCCTTTGGCCTGCATGACATGCTGGGCAATGTGTGGGAGTGGTGCGCGGACTGGTACGGCAAGGAGTATTACGCCTCAAGCCCTCGCAACAAGCCCACGGGCCCGGCCAGCGGCTCGTACCGGGTGTTCCGTGGCGGCAGTTGGAGCAGCGGCCCGAGTTTTGCCCGCGCCGCCAACCGCTACTGGTTTGCGCCGTACAGCCGGTGCAGCTACCTGGGCCTGCGTCTCATCAGGATGCCCTGACTCCCTGCCGGTCCCCTCAACGCACGAAAGGCGGCCAAAGCCGCCTCAAGTTGCTGACAAACCGCCATGTCTCTTTGCTATTTCTTTCTTGAAATCGTGCGGCCCACGGCGCCAGATAACCGCCCTCCATACCCTCGTCCACAGGCTTCGGGGCCGCCCGCCTGGGAAACGCACGTGCCCCAACCGTATCCCCCCTCCCCCGCCAGTCGTCCGCCTGGGGAATGCACTTGTCCCACCCGTATCCGCCTCCCCAACCAGCCGTCCGCCTGGGGAATGCGCCTGTCCCAACCGTATCCGCCTCCCCAACCAGCCGTCCGCCTGGGGAATGCGCCTGTCCCAACCGTATCCGCCTCCCCAACCAGC
>JBFWMG010000038.1:0-32178 GCA_050251715.1 Desulfovibrionaceae bacterium
CCCCCCCCCCCCCCCCCCCCCCCCCCCCCCCCCCCCCCCCCCCCCCCCCCCCCCCCCCCCCCCCCCCCCCCCCCCCCCCCCCCCCCCCCCCCCCCCCCCCCCCCCCCCCCCCCCCCCCCGGATCTTTATTCTTTGCGCACTGGCCGGGCCTACAGCCCCAGCAGCATGTCCGACACGTGGCTCACGTATTTCGCCAGCAACGATCCGGAAAACAAGGCATGGACCTGGATGTAGAACGGCAGCATGTAGAACAGCACGGCACTGATGCACACCCCGCGCCCGGCGCCCAGCAGCGCCCCGCCCCAGCGGTCGAAGCCCAGGGGAAAATCGATGCGCAGAATCCTGCCAAAGACCTTGGCGATGAACCACGCCGCCAGACTTAACGCCACAAGCAGCCCCACATACACGTTGGGCGCCATGTTGCCCGGTGCGTTGGGCACCACTGTGGCATAGAACTGGGAAATCACGAATCCATGGTTGCACACGTACACGCCCGCAACCATGCCCGCAAAGGTCAAAAGTTCCACAAACAGCCGGTTCATGGCCCCCATGAGCGCCACCACCAGCACCACCACGATGATGATACCGTCAAAAAACATTCCCCCACCTCCTTGTAACCTGCCCCCGCAGCCCGCTTCGCGCCACAGTAACACAATATGCCGCCAGCGCAACAGGGCGGAAAAACCGCTTTTTCCCTCTCGCCGGGCATGGCCCGGCACGCCTTGCGCCCCGCCGCCCAGGCGACTACACTCGCAGGGCATGCCGCGCCCCGCGCGGCCCCACGGAGGTTTTGCCATGCACGGAAGCCACGGACGCATTCTTTCCATCGACTGCACCAGCCGCACCTTCGCCATACGCCCCACGCCCGATGCGGTGTTCGCCTCGCTGCTGGGCGGCAAGGGGCTGGCCACGCGCCTGCTGCTGGACGAAAACCCGCCCGGCGTGGATCCGCTGGGGCCGGACAACCGCCTCATCTTCGCCACCGGGCCGCTGTGCCATTCCCCCCTGTGGGGCGCCAGCCGCTATGGCGTGTTCACCAAGTCGCCGCTCACCGGCCTGTACTGCGAATCCTATTCCGGCGGGGCCACGCCCCAGGCCGTGGACGCCACGGGCTTTGACGCCATCATCCTGCACGGCGCGGCCAGCGCGCCCACGGCGCTTTCCATCCATCCGGACGGCTGCGCGTTCCACGACGCCGCCGCCCTGTGGGGCATGGACACCTATGAGGCGGAAGAGGAGGCCATCGCCCGGTTCGGCCTGCGCGCGCCCGGCTATTGCCGCCCCCGCGCCGTGGTCATTGGCCCGGCCGGGGAAAACCTGGTGCGCTGCGCCATCATCGCCAACGACCGCTGGCGTTGCGCGGGGCGCGCGGGCGTGGGCGCGGTCATGGGCGCAAAGCGCGTCAAGGCCGTGGTGTTCCAGGGCGGCCAGCGCCGCCCCCTGGCCGATCCGGACGGCGTGGCGGCCTTTGCCCGCGCCATGCGCGCCGACAGCTTTGACGCGCCCTCGGCCAAGGCGTTCCGGGGCATGGGCACCACGGGCATGGTGTCCATCACCAACGCCCAGCACACCTTTCCCACCCGCTACTGGGCGCAGGGCCAGGCCGCGCATTGGGAGCGCGTGAACGGCGAAACCCTGCACCGCGAGCACACGGTCGCGGCCCACGCCTGCCCCCACTGCTTCATGGCCTGCGGCAGGCACACGACCATCCAGGCGGGCCGCCACGCGGGCCTGACCATGCTGGGGCCGGAATACGAGACCCTGTTCGCCTTTGGCGGGCTGTGCATGGTGGCGGATGTGGGGGAAATAACCTGGCTGAACGACCTGTGCGACCGGCTGGGGCTGGACACCATCAGCGCGGGCAACCTGTGCGCCTTTGCCATGGAGGCCGCCGCACAGGGCAAGCTGGACATCCCCCTGGCCTGGGGCGACGCCGAGGCCACGGCGGCGCTGCTGCGCGGCATGGCCGTGCGCTCGGGACCGGGCGCCATGCTGGCGGACGGCATCGTGCCCGCCGCCCGCGCCCTGGGCATGGAAGACACGGCGGTGCACGTCAAAGGCCTGGATCTGCCCGGCTACGACCCGCGCGTGCTCAAGGGCATGGGCCTGACCTATGCCATCAGCCCGCGCGGGGCGTGCCATTTGCGCGCCACGGTGCTGCGCGCCGAGCTGTCGGGCCAGGCCGACCCGGCGGCCACGGAGGGGAAGGCCGCGCTGGTCATCGATTTCGAGGACCGCCACATCCTCTTCGACACGCTCATCCTGTGCCGCTTTTTCCGCGACATCTACACCTGGGAGCCGCTTGGCCAGGCCATTGCGCTGGCCACGGGGCTGGACGGGAGCCGGGCCGCCATCCAGGCCATGGCGGGCCGCATCAGCGCCATGACCCGCCGCTTCAACATCCGGGAGGGATGGACCCCGGCCATGGACCGCCTGCCCGCCCGCCTCACCCGCGAAGCCCTGCCCTCGGGCCATGCGGTCACCGAGGCCGAGGTGGCGGCCATGGTCCGCGAATACTACGCCCTGCGCGGCTGGAGCGGCGACGGCGTGCCCCTTGGCGCGTAAGGCGAAGCGCGTCCCCCCGCCACAAGAAAGGCCGCCCGATTCGCACCGGGCGGCCGCGTCACGCTGCCCTGGGATACCGGCGCGGGAGTGACGCCCGGCCGCAGCCGCGCCACAGCCCCGCCGCGCGGTCACACCTTTTCAATCAACAGGTCGTCCCCAAAGTCCGCTTTGAGCCGGAACGTTCTGCCTTGGTAGACATACTCGTACTCGTTGCCGGGAAAAATTTCCGTGTCCCTCTCAAAGCTGTCGCCAAAAAACACGTCCTTGGCCTCGCCGTTGGATTCCCAACGGATGCTGCCGCCGCCGTCCAGATACAACACCTCGCCGTGGGCGAGACTCAGGGGAAGTTCCGATTCCTTATGCTCCGACATGGCAGGCCTCCTTGTAGTATGGACTTTGGGCGCATATTACCCCATCTGCCTCCAAAAATTCAAGCATTTCCTGCCGCTCGCGCCCTTTGGCCCGCACTCCCTGCGGCGGCTCGCCGGCCAGCCCGCCGCGTTTATTTCCGGCCCCGAGCATTGCGCCCGCCCGCCGCACGGGCTAGGCTGCCCCGATCAGCCCATGGGCGGCAGCCGCGCCCGCCAAACACAAGGTCGCACATGATAAAGCACGACATCACGCAGTCGGTCTGGTGGAATCTTCTGTTGATAACCTTTGGCTCGCTGCTCTTTTCCGTGGGCGCCCGGTCCATCGCCATACCGCACCATTTCGTGCCCGGCGGGCTGTTCGGCCTCAGCTCCCTCATCTACTACGCCTCCGGGCTGCTCGACCCCGGCTCCCTGTATTTTTTGCTCAACCTGCCCATCTTCATCTTCGCCTGGGTCAAGGTGGGGCGGCGGTTCTGCCTGTACAGCCTGTACGCCATGGCCGCCATTTCCCTCATCTACCGCGTGGTCAACATCCCCATCGAGCTGCACAACCAGTTCTACGCGGCTGTGGCCGCCGGATTCGTCTGCGGCATGGGTTCGGGCATCGTGCTGCGCTCCCTGGGCAGCAACGGCGGCCTGGACCTGGTGGCGGTGTGGCTGTACCAGACCTACAACATCGGCATTGGCAAGTGCTATTTCATGTTCAACCTCTGCCTGTTCCTGGCCAGCTCCAGCGTGCTCTCCAACGACCTCATCGTGGCCTCGATCATCATGGTCTTCATCTCCTCCATGTCCGTGGAATACGCGCTGGCCATGTTCAACCAGCGCAAGGTGGTGCTCATCATCTCGGACAGGTCGCAACAGATCGCGGCCCGCGTGCTGGACGAGCTGGCGCAGAGCGCCACGTTTCTGAAGGGGGTGGGAGCCTATTCGCGGCAGGAGCGCGACGTGCTGATGACCGTGGTCAACAACGTGCAGCTGAAGAAACTCGAATCCATCACCTTTGGCGAGGACGAGGGAGCCATGTTCATCGTGGAAAACACCTTCAACGTGCTCGGATCGAGCTTTTCCAAGCGCAAGATCTACTAGCGCATCTTCGTCTTGCAACAAGACGCGCCCCTGACACAATGTCCCCATGTTTCAGGAAATGCATACGAACATCCACACTTTTTCAACGTTAAGATGCCCTAATCGCGCCGCGCCCCGGCCCCGCCCCCGACGCCGGGATTGCGCCGCATGGTCAGGCTGATGCGCCCCCGCCCAAGGTCCAGCTCGGTCACGGTCACGCGCACCTCGCGGCCCACGCTCACCACCTGGGCCGGGTCCGACACATAGCGGTCCGCCAGCTGGCTCACGTGCACCAGCCCGTCCCGGTGCACGCCCACGTCCACAAACGCCCCGAATTTCGTCACGTTGGTCACGATGCCCGGCAGCTCCATGCCCACCCGCAAGTCCTTGATGTCGTGCACGCCCTCGGCAAAGGCGAATGCCGTGAACCCGGCGCGCGGGTCGCGGCCCGGCTTGCCCAGCTCGGCCATGATGTCCGTGAGCGTGGGCAACCCCACATCGCCGCTCACATACCGTTCCACCCGGATGCGCGCCCGCGCCTCGTCCGACGCCAGCAGGTCGGCCACGCCGCAGCCCGCGTCCCTGGCCATCGTTTCCACCAGCCCGTAGCGCTCCGGGTGCACGGCGCTGGCGTCCAGCGGATTCTTCCCGCGCACGCGCAAAAAACCCGCCGCCTGCTCGAACGCCTTGGGCCCCAACCGGCTGACCTTGAGCAATGCCCGCCGCGACACGAACGGCCCCTCGGCCTCGCGGTGCGCCACCACGTTGCGGGCCAGCGCCGGGCCCAGGCCCGCCACATAGGCCAGCAGCTCGGCGCTGGCCGTGTTCAGGTCCACGCCCACCGCGTTGACGCACAGAGCCACCACGTCGTCCAGGGCGTGCTTGAGCGCCGCCTGGTCCACGTCATGCTGGTACTGGCCCACGCCAATGGATTTGGCGTCGATCTTGACCAGCTCGGCCAGCGGGTCCATGAGGCGGCGGCCAATGCTCACCGCGCCGCGCACGGTCAGATCCAAATCGGGAAATTCGCGCCGCGCCACCTCGGACGCGGAATAGATGGACGCCCCGGCCTCGTTGACCAGCGCCACGGGCACGCCCAGCCCCAGCCCGCGCACGAATGCCTCGGTCTCGCGCCCCGCCGTGCCGTTGCCCACGGCCACGGCCTGGGGCGCAAACCGGGCCGCGATGCCGCGCAGGGTGGCGGCGGCCTCCTCGGCCTGCCGGACCGACCCCGTGGGATACACCGTGGTGTGGTGCAACAGCGCGCCCTGGGCATCCAGCATGGCCACCTTGGCCCCGGTGCGGAAGCCCGGATCGAGCGCCAGCACCCGCTGCTGCCCCAGCGGCGCGGCCAGCAGCAGGCCGCGCAGATTGTCCGCAAACACCTTGATGGCCTCGGCGTCGGCCCGTTCCTTGACCATGGCCCGCATCTCGTTCTCCATGGACGGCGCAAGCAGCCGCTTGTACCCGTCCTCCACGGCCATGGCCACCTGGCGGGCATCCGCGCCCCTGCCCTTGACCGCGTGGCGCACCACCAGCCCCACGCCCTCCTCGTCCTCGGGCCGCAGCGACAAGGAAAGAAAACCCTCGCGCTCGCCCCGGAACATGGCCAGCGCCCGATGGCCCGCAATGGCGCGCAACGGCTCGTCCCAGGCGAACCAGTCGCGGAACACCGCGCCCTCCTCTTCCTTCTTCTTCACCACCTTGGACACGAACCGCCCCCGCCGCTGGAACAAGAGCCGCATGGCCCCGCGCACGCCGCCATCCTCGCACACCTGCTCGGCAATGATGTCCCGCGCGCCCGCCAGGGCCGCGTCCACGTCCGGCACCGCCTTGGCCGCATCCTCGTCCGCCACCACAAACGGCGCGGCCACCGTGGCCGGATCCACGCCGCGCTGGGCGAACAGCATCTCGGCCAGCGGCGCAAGCCCCCGCTCCCGCGCCATGGCCGCCCGCGTGCGCCGCTTGGGCTTGTAGGGCAGGTACACGTCCTCCAGCCGCGCCATGTCCGCCGCCGCCTCCACCTCGGCCCGCAGCGCGTCGGTCAGCAAGCCCCGCTCCTCCAGCGACGCCAGTATCGCCCCCCGCCGCTTGTCCAGCTCCGCCAGTTTTTCCACCCGGTCGCGGATGGCGGCCACCGCCACCTCGTCCAGCGAACCCGTGGCCTCCTTGCGGTAGCGGGCAATGAACGGCACCGTGCCGCCCTCGTCCAAAAGGCGCATCACCGCGCCCACCTGGCCGGGGCCGATCTTCAATTCCTGGGCGACAACACGGGCATGGGTCTCGTTCATGATGGATCCTGTGCAAGGTTGGACATTGCGGACGTGGCCTCTTGAACCCCAGCCAGCGCCACGTGTCAAGGCCGGACTTGACAGCCGCGCCACAACACGCGACGAATCCCCTCGCGCCCCGGGCGCACAATCCAAGCACACAAGGGAGAACAGCCCATGCCGTCATTCGACATCGTCAGCCAGGTGGATCTGCAGGAAGTGGACAACGCCGTGAACAACGTCAAGAAAGAAGTGGAAACCCGCTACGACTTCCGGGGCGTGACCACGGAAATAGACCTGAACCGCAAGGACAAGCGCATTGCCGTCACCACCGGCGACGACATGAAGATCCGCGCCATCCGCGAAATGCTCATCTCCCATTTCACCAAGCGCAAGGTGGACTCCCGCGTCATGGAGTTCGGCGACCCCGAACCCACCTCCAAGGGCCAGCTCAAGCAGACCATCTCCATCAAGGAAGGCATCGACAAGGACAGCGCCAAAAAGCTGGTCAAGATCATCAAGGACTCCAAACTGAAGGTCCAGGCCGCCATCCAGGACGAGCAGGTGCGCGTGACCGGCAAGAAAATCGACGACCTGCAGGACGTCATCGCCCTCATGCGCGACGCCAAGGTGGACATGCCCCTGCAATACGTGAACATGAAAAGCTGAACGGAAAGATTGCGCGCTGCGCACGACCAGGGCGCTGCCCTGGACCCGGCAGGGGGCGAACGGCCCCCTGCACCCCGAGTGGGCGGCGTGGTGGGGTGGACAGGTTGAGGGGGTGGCGCGATGAGGGTGGAGGCAGGGGCGCGTGGGGCGAACGGCGCGGGTGAGCCTCAGTCCAGTATTCACAAAGAAAGGTGGGTTTGACGAGACGGGAAAACGACCTCCCGCCTCGTCAAACCCACCTTGCATTGTAAATGCTGCACTGCCCCCAATGGGGCTACCGCCCCATACCCCGGTATATGCTGGCGCAGAAAGTGAACAGGACAAGACAAATCAGTTGATACCCATTGCCTAACACTCTGCCCACCCGTCTTTTTCTTCCACCCCTTTACAACCGTACACCGGGGTTTGGGGCGAAGCCCCAATGGGGGCACAATGGGGGCAGTTCACCATTTGCGGCAAAGGGGTTTTCAAGGCAGCGGGAGGCCGTTTTCCCGCTGCCTTGAAAACCCCTTTGCTTCAAGGAGTGGACTGGGGCGCGCGCACGCTCTCTCGCCACCCCTTCCCCGCCCACACACGTCTCGGCGGCAACCGGCCTGTCCTGTCCGCCAACCCCATCCGCCCAAACGGGTGCAGCGTCGTCACGCTGCCGCAGTCCAGGCGCGCAGCCTGGTCGCGGCGCTTCGCCGCGAAATCTTTCTCCCGTCCCCTCCTCCGCGCACAAAAAAAGCCCCGGCGTCTGGCGATGCCGGGGCTTCGAGCGTGGGGGGAGTGTTTGATTTCCAGTCGCCTATTCCGCGCCCACGCCCAAATAGTTGCGAATGTGCTGTTCCGCGTACTTGGCTTCGGCTACGGGTTCGGGCCGCAGGACGGAGCCAAGCCAGGCGGCGGCGAATGCGCCGGTCATGGAGATGAGGGCCGGATTTTTCCAGGGGAAGATGGCCACGGGGTTGTGCAGCAGGGTCACCCACACGGTCGGGCTCAGGATGATGAGCACCACGGCCAGGATGGTGCCGGTGGCGATGGACAGGGTGGCGCCGAAGGTGGACAGCCGCTTCCACATGATGGACAGGAGCAGGGCCGGGAAGTTGGCGCTGGCCGCAATGGCGAAGGCCAGGCCCACCATGAAGGCCACGTTCTGGCCCTTGAACACGATGCCGAGCACGATGGCCAGCACGCCGAGGCCGAGGGTGGCGCGCTTGGCAACCTTCACTTCCATTTCCTCGGACGACTTGCCGCTGCGGAACACGTTGACATAGAGGTCGTGGGACAGGGTGGTGGCTCCGGCCAGGGTGAGTCCGGCCACCACGGCCAGGATGGTGGCAAAGGCCACGGCCGCTATGAAGCCAAGGAACATGGTGCCGCCCGTGACTTCGGCCAGCAGCAGGGCCGCCATGTTGCCGCCCTTGTCGAACTGGGTGATGACATCGGTACCCACCAGCACCATGGCGCCAAAGCCGATGGTAAAGGTGAGGATGTAGAAGTAGCCGATGAAGCCGGTGGCCACGAACACGGATTTACGCGCCGCCTTGGCGTCGGGCACGGTGTAGAAGCGCATGAGGATGTGCGGCAGCCCGGCGGTGCCGAACATGAGCGCCAGGCCCAGGGACACGGCGTCCCAGGGGTTGGAGACCAGTCCGCCCGGGGCGAGCACCTTGTCGCCGTATTTGGCCGCCGCCATGTTGAACAGGTTGATGGGGTTGAAATCCACTTGTTGCAGCACCAGGAAGACCATGACCGTGGCGCCCATGAGCAGGAGCACGGCCTTTATCATCTGCACCCAGGTGGTGGCCAGCATGCCGCCGAAGAGCACGTAGGCGATCATGACCGCGCCCACGCAGATCACGGCCAGTTCGTAGGGCAGGCCGAACATCATGGTGATGAGCGAGCCCGAGCCGACCATCTGGGCGATGAGGTAGAAGGACACGGTCATGAGCGAGCCGATGGAGGCCGCGATGCGGATGGGCTTTTGGCCCAGGCGGTAGGCCACCACGTCGGCAAAGGTGAATTTGCCCAGGTTGCGCAGCGGCTCGGCGATGAGGAACATGATGACGGGCCAGCCCACCAGGAAGCCGATGGAATAGATGAGGCCGTCATAGCCCTTGAGGGACACGAGGCCCGCGATACCGAGGAACGAGGCGGCGCTCATGTAGTCGCCGGCCAGGGCCAGGCCGTTTTGCAGGCCGGTGACGCTGCGGCCCGCGGTGTAGAACTGGGCCGCGGTGCGCGAGCGCTGGGCCGCGAAATAGGTGATGAACAGGGTTGCGGTGATGAAGACGAAAAAGAAGATGATGGACACCACATTGGGTTCGCCGATGGTGGATGTAAAGGTGTTCATGCCCGCTCCTTCATGCCTTCTTTCACGGATGCGACCAGGCGGTCGTACGTCTCGTTGGCCCAGCGCACATAGATGCCCGTGAGGACCCATGCGGTGATGATGACCCCGATGCCCACGGGCAGCCACAGGGTCACGTGTTCGCCAATGGGAATGGAGAGCAGACTCTTGTTGAAGGCGAGAATGAGAATGAAGCCGTAGTAGATGCCGAGTATGGTGGCGGTGAGCCACCATGACAAGCGGCGGCGGCGCGCCACCAGGTCGTTGAATTTTTCGATGTTGATGCTGCCTGCGGCCTGTGGACTGTCCATGTGAGCCTCCCTCGCGTGGGCTGTTCTCCGGGCACGAACCCCCTGCCAGAATTCCCGCCGTGCCCGATGACGCTCGCAATAGAGCGGTTTCGTGCGCCGCGTCGAGCGATTATGGGTGAACGGCAGGAACCGGGCCGTGACGTGCGTTCCGGGGGTTGGCGAGGCTTTCGGGGCATGGGAGCATGCCGCTCACCCCCGCCCTGCGACCGTCCACCGGCGTTTTTGCCGTTCATGGAGATGGCCGCGCCCTCCCCGCTGGCCGAAAAAGTGCGCCATCCTGCGCGGCGCGCACCGTTCCGGGCGGCACGGACGCTGCCGAAACCACGGGAGCGCCAGGCAGCGGGACAACATGCCCGCCGGTGTGTCCGCAACGCTGTCCGTGCCGGATAGGCGGTCGCGGTGTGCGCCCCCGAAGCGGCCAGCCACGGGCATTGCCAGGCGCATTGACAAGCGCGGGACTTCCTGTGAAAGCGGCGCATTCCATTGTCCGCTCCAACGAGGTGGGCTCCATGCGCGTCACATTGCTTACCGTCCTGATGCTCGGCGCTTCCAACGTGTTCATGACCTTTGCCTGGTACGCACACCTGAAGAACCTGCACAGCAGGGCGTGGTGGATAGCGGCGCTGGCCAGCTGGGCCATCGCGCTCTTCGAATACCTTATCCAGGTTCCGGCCAATCGGCTGGGCTACACCCAGCTCACGCTGCCGCAGCTCAAGATCATGCAGGAGGTGGTGGCGCTGGTGGTGTTCGCGCCGTTTGCCGTGTGGTACATGGGCCAGCCGCTCAAGTGGGACTACCTGTGGGCGAGCCTGTGCCTCATGGGCGCGGTCTACTTCATCTTTAGAGGATAGATTGGGCGGGCCTGACAGGCGGCGGAGCGAAGCGGGGGTGAGGTCCGGAAGAACCACGCCGGGCCGGGGATACATCCAAGGCGGTTCCGCCAGGCATGACATGACATCGCGCGCGGGTGAAGCCAGGCGATCCAAACGCGCCACGCGCGCCAGGGGAGCCCAAAACAGCCATGGAAATCGGACGGCCCTTGCCAACGGGGCAAGCCGGACAAACGAAGCGCACCGGGAGGTCATACGGACAAGAGGGGCCGGAGCCGGGGCGGATAGGGCGCGCCGCGCGACAGTCCCCGCCGGACAAAAGGGCGGGGTGCGCGGTCACACAAGGAAAGAGGTGTCGTTACGCGCCGGGTTCGCCGGATGCGCCGTTGGATGCCTCGTCGTCCTGCGCTTCGGCGTCGTCGGAAGCCACGGTCATGCCCGGCGCCATGCCCTCGGGGAACAGGCCCGCCAGGGATTCCTCGTCCAGGGCAATCTCCGGACCGCCTTCCGTGCCGCTTTTGCGCGCCTGCTTCTTTTCCAGTTTTTCCTTTTTCTTTTTCTGCTTCGCCAGGTCCTTTTGCCGCTTCTCGAATGTATATTTGGTCTTTGCCAACGTGCCTCCCTGGTTGGTGTGAGGTGTCTCGGTGCCGTTCCATCGTGCCCTGTTCCCGCCACGGGGGCAAGTGCGTTGTGCACGCCCCGGCCACGCGGGGCAGGATGGAGCCGCCACCAGAAAAAAAAGGCCGGAAGGGGTGACCCTTCCGGCCTGATGTTTGGATGGGGCGAGTGATGGGACTTGAACCCACGGCCACATGGGCCACAACCATGTGCTCTACCTACTGAGCTACACCCGCCATAATCAGTTGCCAGGAGCAACCTTGTGAGGCGGCCGCCGCAAGGCGGCCACTTCGTAAAGAAGTGGGAACCTAACCGAAGAGACTCCGGCAGTCAAGACTTTCTGTTTTACAAAGGAAGGAGTAGAAACAACGCATGGACAAACTCGTCATTCAAGGCGGAGCGCCCCTGCACGGCCGCATCCGCATCAGCGGCTCAAAGAACGCGGCCCTGCCCATCCTCATGGGCGCGCTGCTCACCGACGACCCCATCACCTTCACCAACGTGCCCCGTTTGCGGGACATCTTCACCACCCTCAAACTCTTGAGGATTCTGGGGTACGACTCCACCTTCGAGGGCGACACCGTGGCCACCGCCCCCGGCCCGTTGCAACACGACGCGCCCTACGACCTGGTCAAGACCATGCGCGCCTCGGTGCTCTGCCTGGGGCCGCTGCTGGCGCGGCTGGGCATCGCGCAGGTGGCCCTGCCCGGCGGCTGCGCCATTGGCGCGCGGCCCGTGGACATGCACCTGTCCGCCCTGGAAAAAATGGGGGCGGTGTTCGATCTCGACTCCGGCAATATCGTGGGCCGCTGCGACGGGCTCAAGGGCGCGCGCATCACCTTCCCCTTTCCCACCGTGGGCGGCACGGAAAACCTGCTCATGGCCGCCTCGCTGGCCAAGGGCGAAACCATCCTGGAAAACGTGGCCCGCGAACCCGAGGTGGTGGATCTGGCCAACTTCCTCATCGCCTGCGGCGCGGACATCCAGGGCCAGGGCACCAGCGTCATCCGCGTGCGCGGCGTGGAACGCCTGTCCGGCCGCACCTACAAGATCATGCCCGACCGCATCGAGGCGGGCACCTACATGTGCGCCGCCGCCATCACCAACGGCGAACTCATCATCGAGGACTGTCCCTTCTACGAACTGGACGCCGTGGTCAGCAAGCTGCGCGAAATGGGGGTGTGGCTCGAAGAACTGGCCGCCAACGAGGTGCTGGTGCGGCGCGGCACGGAACTGGTGGCCGTGGACATCATGACCCTGCCCTTCCCCGGTTTTCCCACGGACATGCAGGCCCAGATGATGACCCTCATGTGCCTTGCCAAAGGTTCCGGCGTCATTGAGGAAACCATTTTCGAGAACCGCTTCATGCACGTGCAGGAACTGGCGCGCATGGGCGCGCGCATCAAGCTTTCGGGCCGCTCGGCCATGGTGCGCGGCGTTTCGCGGCTGGTGGGCGCACCGGTCATGGCCTCCGACCTGCGCGCCAGCGCCAGCCTCGTCATCGCGGGCCTGGCGGCGGAAGGCGAAACCCAGGTGCAGCGCATCTACCACCTGGACCGGGGCTACGAGAACATTGAAAAGAAACTCAACGCCGTGGGCGCCAACATCCGGCGCGAACCGGAGTAGCCCCGTGCGCGCCCCGGCGCGTTGCGCCCGGCCCGCCACGCACCAGCCCGGAAACCACCCACCGCGCCTGTCCCGGCCCGCGACGGCCCGCCTTGGGCAGGTTGTACCGACGCCTCCCCTCCCCGCCGCCGCGCGGATGCCGAGGGCGCGGCGCTAGCACGCCATGCGCCGCACCGCCCTGCCCGCCCTGCTGCCGTGGCAATGCCTGTTCGCAGCGTATTGCATCGGCCTGCTGGCGGGCGACGCGGCCCAGGCAGCCTTCCTGGGCGGCGACGCGGGCCTGCCCTGGGCCGTGGCCATGGCCGCAGCGCTCGCCCTGCTTTTCATGTGGCCCATACTGACCAGCCGCACCGTCCGGTGCGGCTTTTTACTGTGCCTTGCCGTGGGCTGCGCGGTGGGCTGGCGCGCGGCGCCCGGTCCCGCGCCGCCCACGCCCCTCTGGTTGGAACAACACGCCGCCGTGGGCCTGCGCGACCGGGTGGCCGTACGCGGCCGCGTGGTTGCCGCAGAGCCCCTCCCCGACAACCGCCTGCGCATCCTGCTGCAAGACGTGCGCCGCCTGGTGCCCCCTGGCCAGGCCACCGCCCAGCCCGACAGGCCGGATGCGCCAGGCAGGCCGGACGAGCCAGGCGGGCAGGCGTTGCCCGGCGGGCTGGTATTGCCCGGCGGGTTGGTGTGGACATGGCAAAACCCCGTCACCATCCCGGCTCCGGGGCAACGGCTGACCGCGTGGCTCAAGATCAAACCCATCCGAGGCTTTGCCAACGAGGTGCCCGATGCCTCGGCCCGCTACTGGGCGCGGCGCGGCATGCGCTTCCGCGCCTTTGCGCGCGGCGCACAGGCGGACGCGGTCGTGGGATCGGACCAGGACACGACCCAAGTCGCAACCCAGGACACAGCCCAGGACGCGGCCCAGGACGAGACGGTTAACGCCGACCACGGCGCATCCGCCCTCCCCTCGCCGCGTGCCGCGCTGCACGACGCCCGGCAATGGCTGCTGCGCCGGGTGCTGGCGCAGCTGCAACCAGAGCCCCGCCCCACGCCGCCCCTTCCTTCAAAAGGCCAGGGCAACGCCTGGCGCGGCGACCAGGGCAGCGCCATGCTGGTGGCGCTCCTGTTCGGCGACCGCAGCTTGCTGCGCCAGGACACCGTGGACCGCATGGCCCGCGCCTCGCTGGCGCACAGCCTGGCGCTGTCCGGCCTGCATCTGGCGCTGGTGGCGGCATTCGGCTTCGGCCTGGCGGGGTTGGCGGGCCGCCTGCGCCCCCCGCTCCTTCTGCGCATCCCCCGCCCCAAACTCGGCGTGATCCTGGCCGCGCCGCTGGTGGCGGCCTATGTGTGGCTGGGCGGGCCGTCGCCCTCGCTCACGCGCGCGGCGGTCATGTTCGCCATGTGGGGCGCGCTGCTGCTGGCCAACCGCGACCGCGTGCTCATCGACGGCCTGTTTCTGGCCCTGGCCGTGCTCATCCTGCCCGACCCGCAGGCCGTCCATGCCCTGGGCCTGCAACTCTCGGCCCTGGCCGTGGCGGGCATCATCGTGCTGCTGCCGCTGCTGCGCGGGGTGGCGGAGCGCGTGCCATGGGCAAACCCCGGCGCGCCCCTGCCCCGCTGGCGACACGCCGCCCTTGTTCCCGTGCGCGGCGCGCTGGGCCTGCTGGCCGTGAGCTGCGTGGTCTCCGTGGCCCTGCTGCCGCTCACCGCCCGCGTCTTCGGCTTTCTGAGCCTGTCGCAGTGGCTGAACATGCTCTGGCTGCCGCTCCTGGGCCTGCTCGTGCTGCCCCTGGGCTTTCTGGGCCTGGCCGCCGCCGCGCTGCCCCTGCCCCTGGCCGTGTCCCACGCGCCGCTGCACGCCGCCGCAACGCTCCTGCAGACCGGAACCACCTCCCTTGCCTGGCTCGATGCCCACCACGGCCTGCCCATCCTGGCCACCCTGCGCCCCAACGCCTTTGCCAGCCTTGGCTACTGGACCCTGCTGCTGACCGTGCTGCTCGCGCTGCCGCGCCCCGCCGCGCAACCCGGCCATCCGTATGCCCAGGCCAACCCGCAAACTCCGGCCCGCCCGCATGCCAAGGCCGCCCTGCTGCTCTGCTGCGGCCTTGCGCTTGCCGGCGGCCCCGCCATCACCCGCGCCCTGGACGCGGCCCGCGACAGCGTCACCCTCACCCTGCTCGACGTGGGCCAGGGCCAGGCCGTGCTGGTGGACGCCCCAGGCGCCATGCGCGTGCTGGTGGACGGCGGGGGCGGCTGGTCCGGCTTCGACATGGGCAAGGCCGTGGTCGCGCCCGCGCTCACGGCCAACCGCGCCCCGCGCCTTGCCGCCGCCGTCATGACCCACCCGGACCGCGACCACTATCCCGGCCTCATCCACCTGCTGCGCCATTTTGCGGTGGACGCCTTCATCGGCAACGGGCAATGGCCGGACGAGGACGACGCCCTGCGCGACGCCCTGGCCGATGCCGCCATCTCCGTGCGCCTTCCCCAGGCGGGCGATTCCATCGAGCTGGCCCCGGACCTGCGCCTCGACGTGCTGCACCCGCCCGCCGGAGGCCGCCTGTCCAGCACCAACAACCGCTCCCTGGTGCTGCGCCTGGTCTGGCGCGGGTATGGCCTCGCCCTGCTCACCGGCGACATCGAACCGCCCGCCATCGCGGCGCTCATCGCCGACGGCGCGCCCCTGGCCGCCGACGTGCTGGTGCTGCCCCACCACGGCTCCGCCGCCAGCCTGCACCCCGCCCTGTACGACCGCGTGGCGCCGCACCTGGCCCTGGCCAGCGCCGGATACCGCAACGCCTACGGCTTTCCCGCGCCCGCCGTGCGCGCCGCCCTCGAGGCACGCGGCGCGCGCTTTCTGTCCACCTCGGACCACGGCGCCATCACCCTCACCTGGACCGCGCCGGACGCCCACCCCGCCCCATCCGTCACCCTGCCCTGACCCTGCCGTTTTGCCACGCCCCCTCACTCGCCCAGGCCGCCCGACCCAACAGCGCGCCGAGGGCCGCATGGCCCGATCCGCACCGCTTCCCCAAACAAAAGAAGCCCCCCGCATCGGCGATGCGGGGGGCTTCTTGATAGAAAAAAGCCCACCTAGTGCTGCAAAATCTGGCTCAAGAACAGTTTCGTCCGGTCATACCGGGGGGTGTTGAAGAAGGCCTCGGGGGTGTTCTGTTCCACGATCTCGCCGCCGTCCATGAAGATGATCCGGTCCGCCACGGTGCGGGCAAAGCCCATCTCGTGCGTCACGCACACCATGGTCATCTTTTCCCTGGCCAGCTCGATCATCACGTCCAAAACCTCTTTTATCATCTCCGGGTCAAGCGCCGACGTGGGTTCGTCGAAAAGCAGGACGTTGGGGCTCATGCACAGGGCGCGGGCAATGGCCACCCGCTGCTGCTGGCCGCCGGACAGCTGGCCGGGATATTTGTGCGCCTGCTCCGCGATGCGCACCCGGTCCAGGTAATGCATGGCCGTCTTTTCCGCCTCTTTCTTCGGCATCCTGCGCACCCAGATGGGTGCCAGCGTCAGATTCTCCATCACCGTCATGTGCGGGAACAGATTGAAATTCTGAAAAACCATGCCCACTTCCCGGCGGATGTTCTCGATGCCCTTGAGGCTGCCGGTCAACTCGATGCCGTCCACCACAATGGTCCCTTCCTGGTGGCGCTCCAGGCGGTTCATGCACCGGATCAGCGTGGACTTGCCAGAGCCGGACGGGCCGCAAATGACGATGCGCTCGCCCTCGTGGACCTCAAGGTTGACGCCCTTGAGCACGTGGAAGTCGCCGTACCACTTGTTCAGCCCTTTGACGTCGATGATGACTTTTCGAGATTCCATGGCAACGCCCTTTACTTTTTACTCTTTGCCCCGCGCTTTTCCAGGGACCGGCCATAGCGGCTCATGCTGAAACAGATACACCAGTACACCAGGGCGCAAAACACATACCCCTCCGCGTCATGGCCAAGCCAGGCCTGATCCTGCGCGGCGGCCTTGGTCATGCCCAGGAAATCGAGCAACCCCACGATGATGACCAGCGAGGTGTCCTTGAAGAGCGCGATGCAGCGGCCGATGAGGGACGGCAGCACATGGCGCAACGCCTGGGGCAGCACGATGAAGACGGTAATCATCCACCGCTTCAGCCCCAAGGCCTTGGCCGCGTCGTACTGGCCCGCGGGGATGGCCTGCAAGCCGCCGCGCACCACTTCCGCAATGTACGCGGAGGAAAAAAGGATCATGCCTATCTGGACCCGCAGCAGGTTGTTGATCTGCATGTCCACCGGCAGGAAAAGCGGCATCATGACCGAGGCCATGAACAGGATGGTGATGAGCGGCACGCCCCGGACAAGCTCGATGAACCCGATGCACGGCGTGCGGATCCCCACCAGCGTGGACTGCCGCCCCAGGGCCAGCAGGATGCCGCAGGGAATGGACACGATGATGCCCACGGCGGCCAGGCCCAGGCTGAGCATGAGGCCGCCCCACATGGACTGGTCCACGGCGTGCAACCCCGCGCCCCCGCCGATGAGCCACAGGGCGGCCACGAAAAACAGGGGCCATAGCCCGACCAGATAGCGGTTCTTGCAGCGGTCCGACACGGTGGCCGCCACGACACCCGCCAGCAGCACGCCCGTTGCCACGGGCCGCCACAGGTATTCCTGCGGATAGGTGCCCACCATGAGCACCCGCAGCTTGGCGCCGATGAACGCCCAGCAGGCGCCGTCCGCGCCGGCGCACCCCTCCGGGCCGCCAAGCCAGTTGGCGTTGACGAGCGCCCACGACACCAACGGAGGAACGGCCCTTGCCAGCAGCGCCACGCAAACGACGGTCAACAGCGAGTTCAGCCACCCGTCAAACAGGTTGGCATGCAGCCAGTGGATGACGCCCTTGGCGGCAATGGGCGCGGGCGCGGGCGGCGTGGGGGTGAAGACCAGGGTTTCCTGTCGGGACGCGCCGTTCATCGTTCCACCACCTGCACCCTGGCGTTCAGCCAGTTCATGCCCAGCGAAATGACCAGATTGATGGCAAGGTACACCGCCATCCACAGCCCGATGATCTCGATGGCCTGGTCATTCTGGCCGATGATCGTGCCGCCCACGGACACCATGTCCGGGTAGCCGATGGCCACGGCAAGGGAGCTGTTTTTGACCAGGCTGGCGTAGTCGTTGGTGGTGGCGGGAATGCAGACCCGCAACGTCTGGGGCAAAATGACCTTGCGCATGATGATGCCGGACTTGAGCCCAAGCGCCTTGGCCGCGTCCAGCTGCCCCCGGTCCACGGACTGGATGCCGCTGCGCACGTTTTCACCTATGAACGCCGCGGTATAGAGGACAAGCCCCACCATGAGCGCGCTGAATTCCGGGCGCATGACCATGCCGCCCTTGAAATTGAAGCCCTGGAGAACGGGCTGGTCAAAGGACAGGGGCTGGCCCGCCAGGTAGTACGCGACCGTGGGCAGCCCCAGGCACAGGGCAAGGGATATCCAGCCCGTGTGCAACCCCTGGCCCGTTCTGTCCCGCAGCGGCCTGGATCTGTGGAAGACATAGAGCGACAGCGCCACCGCAACGGCCAGCGCCCCAAACACCCACTGCATGCCGTCCAGAAAGACGGGGCGCGGCAGGTAGATGCCGCGCGTGTTGAGGAACACGCCGCTCCATGGCGCAAGGCTTTGCCGGGGCTGGGGCAGCGAGCCCAGCACCACCGAATAGCAGAAAAACAGCGTCAGCAGCAGCGGGATGTTGCGCAGCACCTCGACGTACACCGCGCCGAGCCGCGCCACGAGCCAGTTCGTGGACACCCGCGCGCATCCGACCATCACGCCCAGGATGGTGGACAGGGCGATGGACAGGATGGAGACGAAAAGCGTGTTCAGCGTGCCGATGAGAAAGGCGTACCCATAGGTGTCGGCAGGCTCGTACGCCAGCAGCGTGTCGTTGATGGGCAGGCCGCCTTCCACGGACATGAACCCGAAGCCGGAAGCGATGTTGCGCGCTTCCAGGTTGGCCTGGGTGTTGTGGAACAGCTGCACCGCGACAAAGAGCACCCCTCCCATGACCACGGCCTGGGCCAAATGCATGGGAAGCTGGTTTTTTACATAAGAAGCTAGTGACATGGCGCGGCTTTCTTGAACAAAAAGTCTATCACCGCTCCGGCCGGGAATCCCCGGCCGGAGCGGTGAAGAAACAGAATGGCAACCAACGGACCTAGCGGATGGGCATGGCGTAGAGCAAACCGCCACGGGTCCACAGATGGTTCAGGCCGCGCGGGATGTTCAGGACGGTTTCAGGTCCGAAATACCTGTCGTATATCTCGCCGTAATTGCCCACGGCCTGGATGGCGCGCACCAGCCAGTCGTTGTCCAGGTCGATGAAGGTGCCGATGTCGCCGGACACGCCGAGCAGCCGCTGCACCTCGGGGTCGGTGGAACTGGCCTTCAGCTCCATGACGTTGGCCTGGGTGATGCCCTTTTCCTCGGCCTCGATGAGGCCGTACAGCACCCAGGTGACCAGGTCTTTCCACTGGTTGTCGTCGTGGCGCACATACGGGGCCAGGGGCTCCTTGGAAAACGTGCCGGGCAGGATGACGTGGTCGGTGGGCTTGGGAGCGCCGGAGCGCAGCGAGGCAAGCTGGCTCACGTCCGTGGTGAACGCATCGCAACGGCCGGCCAGATAGGCGTTGAACGCCTCTTTCTTGCTGTCGAACACCACGGTTTCCAGCTTGATGTTGTTGGCGCGGGCAAAGTCGGCCACGTTCAACTCGCTGGTGGTGCCGGACACAACCGCGACCGACGCGCCGTTGAGTTCAAGGGGCTTCTTGATGCCCAGCTCCTTCTTCACCATGAACCCCTGGCCGTCATAAAAAACGACCACGGTAAAGTCCACGCCCTGCTTGCAGTCGCGCTTCATGGTCCAGGTGGTGGTTCTGGAAACGAGGTCCACCTGGCCCGAGGACACGGCCACGATCTTCTGCTTGGATGCCAGGGGCACGAACTTGATGGCGTCCTGGTTCTTGAGCACGGCGGCGGCCACGGCGCGGCCCATATCCACGTCAAAGCCCACCCAGCGCCCATTGGAATCCGGGGCGGAAAAGCCCGCCACGCCTTCGCTGACGCCAAGGTTGAGGATACCGCTTTGCTGTATGCGTTCCAGGGTGCCAGCCGACGCGCTGGCCGCCATGGCCAGCACCATCACCGTGAACAAAATTTTGGCGACACATTTCATCTTTCTCTTCCCCCCTTTTGTGCTGGGCCGCGCTCGATAATGAGTGCGTTTGTTACGATTGGGTTACGACCATGTGACAGAAACTCGGTCCGTGTCAATGGGATCAAGAAAAATGGGACAGACTTGTAACGATACTCTTAATTGTTACGGCATGCTGCGTTGGGGTGAGCGCCCCCCCCGTGATGGGGGAAAAGGGTTCGGAGGAAAATGATGATGGCGCGATGGAGCATCGCGGACCGCCGAGCGTGTGCGCTTCCTTCGTGGTTGGCAACTGAGGCAAGCATCTTTTTGAACGGTTTGCCCATCCCAGCCAAACAGCGAACGGCACCGCCCATCACAAGGCTGAACAAAATTAAAGGTAATAAAAACAGCTTGTTAAAACGGCAAAATAGAGTCCAAAGTGTATGTCGCGATTTAAATACAAGCTTACAGATTGACATTTATTAAAAAAAACAAGAATAATTTAATTTCCGCTCACACACACTTCATGGATCTCAGATATTGGGGGGGATGCATGCCTTTTCGCATTGCTTCGCAACATGTTGCGCTGTTCTTACTGACCCTCATACTTTTATGGGGCGTACCGGTCTCTGCCTCTGGCGAGGTCAAAACGTTCAATATCGAGTTGTGTGAACCCGTTTCCAACAACCAATCGCAGGATCAAGTCGTCAAGTTCGCGCAGCAGAAGGCCTCTCGGGAAGCCTTGGAACAGGCGGGCACCTACATCATCTCGCAGACTCAGATTGAAAGCGGCATGCTCACCGGCGATGAAGTAACCGCCATCGCCGCCGGCCTTGTGAAAGTGGATATTATTGAGTCAAAGCCGGATATCATCAGCGGCCTGCTCCATGTCAGGGTCAAGTCGCTGGTCACTGTGGATATGGACAACCTGGAAAACGACGTACAGCGCATCCTGAAAAACCGGGATACGATGGACAAATTAAAGGCGTCTCAGGCCAGGATCCATGAACTGGAGCGCAAGCTCGATGCCCTTGTCCTCAAGCAAAGAACACAGGAATTGAGCAGCGAGCGGAAACTCGCCTTAAATGGCGCATTTGAAGATGTGTATTCTGAAATCAAGACGTTGCGTGACAACCAAACCAAGATCGAAGTCCTTGGGGAATCGGTATCCCATGTGCAAGTTGTCGCGCCCATGCGCGGCACCGCCTCATCCTTAATCGCACCCAAACCCTCAAAATAAGATCATGAACGCAAAACACTCCCAACGTCTCTTCGTGCCGCTGCTTGCCCTGCTGTGTGTGGCTCTTTTTTCAGGATGCGGTGGCGGTGGCTACTCAAGACCTGCCCCGACGCCCCCTCCACCACCCGCGGTGGAAGAAGTACAGCCGCCACAACAAGTCAACGTCCACCTGACGATCCAGGATTGGCAGATCATCGACAACTCCGTGCTCGATTATTCGGGTGAATGGGGAAAATTCCGTTATGACGGAACATACCGGTACGCCCGCAACTTCGTGCTTAAATTCAAGTCATCCAAATTCCCCAACAACTATTGGCTGGCCGTGTTGCCCACGGAAGCCAATGGCGAGTTCACCATCTCCGCCAAGTTGTTCCAAGAGCACGGCACCGCGCCCAAACCGGCCACACCGCCGAGTAACATCCCCATCAACCTGACCATCAAGAAAAAGAAAATCATCGACGCGGAAATCGTGGACCCGCACCCGGGGTGGGGACAGTTCACGGTATCCAAGTATGTTCAGGGCATATTATATCTCAGAAACGCGTTCTATCCCGGTGAGCTGTGGGCGGCACAATTACCCTCTGCGTCACAAGGGGATGGGGAGTGGACAATCAACGCATTACTGCAAAAGGCCTCGAAATGACCAAAAGCCATCACCTGTTGTATCTTATCATTGTCGCGGCATGCATATGCTGTGTGCCCGGATGTCTTCCCGAGAAGACGATCATTGCCACGACGCCCCAAGAGGCTCCCCCTGTCAAGACAGCGGCTCCGACACTGTTGCCTCCCAAAAAAGAAGCTCCAAACCTGCAAAAAGTCGTCACCGCCACGAGTGCGCGGACGCACATACAGTACAAAGGCGTGCAAAGCGACCCTCAACACCGTCTGGTTGTTGAAAATTGCCTGCGCTTTCTGGTGAACGAGTTCGGGGCTCCGCTGTTTCCCGGTGATGTCACCCTTACGATAACCGCCTCATCCAAAGACAACGGACGCATGACGTGGTCTGATGCACGGGACGACCACCGGAGCATATTCCTGTACCACGTCAACCTGATCGAGTCGGAACAGCGGGTACTCGTGCATGAGTTGTTCCACGCCTTTTATCAAACCACCGAATTCATAAAGGCCATGCCCGAATTCATCACCGAAGGCTTTGCCGTGTATGCGGAGAATCTCTTCCGCTACCGGGAGAGAAAAACCCCGGCGCAAATCAAGGATTCCCTGCAACGCCAAGCGCTCTCTCTTTATGAGGACGCCGACCGTGTGCAGATTGATTTCGATATCCCCTTCGCGTTGTACAAGGGTACCATGCAGGATGTCATGTACCTGCAGGCCGGACGATTCATCTTCAGCCAGGCGGCGGCACGCAATGGGAAGAATATCTTGCGGGACATGCTGGCCATTTCGACAAAGGGACAACGTCTATCGTTTTTCGAGATAGTCGACCTCTACCACCTTGCAACGACCGAAGCGTTTCTGCATCCGTACACAGCAGGCTAACACATTATTATTCACCCATGGGAGGGAATGACATGCGGAAGGGTATCATTATTTTTGTGATTATCATCGCCGTGTTGACGTTCATGAAGCTCAACAACTCGCAGCAGGCCGTTCAGGCAACTCCAAGCCAGGAGCACAGTCTTGGACGTGTGGAAGAAGCGAAGAAAGTGGACGGCCTCAACGGCGTATCGACCAAGCCCGACAAGAACACTTTGCAGCATAACACCGAAGGCACGTCCATCAAGGGCGCCATCGGCATCACCATTGGCGAGGATTACGATCCCAACAAGAAAAAGTAGCGCCCACGGGATAAACCCGGGGTGGAGAGGCTACATCGCCTGGCAGGTTTTCCATGCGCGGCCCTAGATGGCGCGCGGATGCCAACCACCTGTAGCCGTTCGTGCCGGACGAATGCAGCAAGACTGCCCCGCCTAGCCCGCGCCATGGCGCATAGCGTCGCAAAAAGCCCCCGCACAGGTCTTTGTGCTGGGGCTTTTTATACCAGCCTCGCATGACCATTTTCTCGCGGTCACGACGCTGTATCCCTCCTTTCGAGTTCCGCAAAAAGGGGGGGATACCATGGCTGTCATTTGTTCAATGATGCCCAACATGATGGCTTGTTCGAAAGCATCACTGTCTATAGTGCTTTGTAATGAGCTTGTAGAGTGTCAATGGCCAGGCGATCATAAAGCCACATGTGCCAATTTCATACTCTTCCTGAAAAAAAACCATCACATGGAACGGGCCAGATTGAGGGAATTCGCATCCAGGATGTATGACAGTTCTACCGTTCGACAGATTGAACCCTTTGCTTAAGAGTTGGCTGACACCGATGGCCCGTTCAATGAACATCTTATGCCCTTCCCACTCCTCCTTTTCAACAAACTGCCGTGTGAGCGCCTCAAAGCGCATATCGTTGACAAGGTAAAGTGTTTCTCCATGTTGTATCAGCCGGTGAAAGATGCATGCGTCAGAAGATAACCCACGCCATTCGTTGTCAATGACCACATCCAGGAGGCGAATGCCCACAATGGGGCCATAACTGGCCGCATGATTGCAAAACAATTCACCCAACTTGCTGTTAAGGGTCAAGAACTGTTCAGGGACTTCCCGTTGCAACGGGCTCCTGGTCTGCTCCAGGAGCGCTTGGGCTTCGTCTTTTGTGAGTTCCTTCACCCTTCCCCCCACGATTAAGGAATTATCCTCTTCACCCGTCTTGTTAACGGATTCGAGGCGCGGCTTGGCGATGTCCATAGGGCGTCAGCCCCATGTGCCGGGAATCCTGTTTGGATCGTTCCTGGGTGTCATAACGCCAGCGGTCAGGATCTTCCTTGGAGGGCTTCCACAGGTTCGTAACGCGTCGTCTTGTCCCCCGCAGATGAGTGCATCCAGCACCGTTCCGATGACGCGCATAGAACTGTTGCCTTGGAAACCACGCGCGGCCTACTGCCGAGCAAGCCGGACAGAGGGCCGTTCCAGGCGCTGCACGTGGGCCGCGCGGCAAAGGTGTGGAACGTTACGCCGCAGAACGGGATGTGGGGGGAATGTAGCCCAACGGCCGCACGTTCTCAAGCAGCTTCGCCATTGGCCGGATTCCGTGCATGTGCGGACCAAGTACAGCCTGCTCAGGTGTGGCCGGGTTTGAGCCTGAGGGTAGCCTCGAAACCGGCTTTCGCTTCCCGCAGCCTGTGCGATTTGAAGTGGGTGAGGGTCCGGAAATACTGCCCGAGGGGATTCAGCGTATCCTGCTGCAACTCGGCGTCGAACGTCACGTGAGCGTCCTCGAATCGGCGCGGGAAGAAAGGCTCTTGCCCTTCGGCCAGGTTCGATGCGGACGCCAAGACAGGCGTGAAGACGGCAATCACCGTCAGGGCGAGAAGAAACGCTTTCCTGATCCGTTGCATGGCATCCTCCGCATGTGGGGGCGCTCTTTTCGCTGCGCCTGCCAGCGCCCCCTCTTGCATCGCTCGTAAACCAACAATGTGCTCAATAGTAAGCGCTCGTTTTTGAGCACATTACCGGCTCAGCCGAAGGCATCCCCGGACGGTAATAATCATTGTCAATAAAAACATATGGCTGGATACGAACGCTGCCTTCGTTCATATCGGCGCGGGGTTTGCTTTGTGCTCTTGTTCCTTTGCCCCGCGCAAAAACACACAGTCGGGACGCACGCCGGCGCATGCCCCGGAGAACGCGGGGGGGCACGATCTCGCCGAGGGCAAGCCGGCACGAAAGTGTGACGCGTCCGCACAACCCCTCCGCTGGAGGGATCGAGGAGGTTCTGTACATCATGTTCAAAGCTACCCTGGCCAAGTCGTTGCTTGTTCTTCTTTCGCTGTGCGTTCTGGTGGGATCCTATACCGTACCCGTGCAGGCGGAGTCGCTGGTTTACCAGGGTTCTTCCACCCTGCTGGAAAGCTTTCTCGAAAACGCGGGCAAGGCCTTCGAGGCTGACACCGGCATCAAATTCCAGGCTGCCGGGTCTTCCACGGGCAAGGGTCTTCTGGCCATCATGTCCGGCCAATGCGCCATTGCGGGCGGCGGACGCACGCTCAAGCCCGAGGAAAAGAACAAGGGGATCGTGGAGACCCCCATCGCCCTGAACATCATCGCCTTCATGGTCAACGACAAAAATCCCGTGTCAAACCTGACCTTGGCCCAACTCAAGGGCATCCTCGCCGGTGAAATCACCAACTGGAAAGAGGTCGGCGGCGACGACGCGCCGGTCCTGCTTGTCTTCCAGCCCGAAAAATCCTCGACCAAGAGCACCGTGGAAAAGAAGGTGCTCGGCGACAAGCCTATGACGACCAAGGGCTTTCCGGTCAAGAGCTCGCCCGAGACCGTGGACAAGGTCATCCAATTCGCTCCGGGCATCACCTTCAACTCCTATTGCCTCGCCAAGCAGCACAAAGGGATCAAGGTCGTCGCCGTGGACGGCGTGCAGCCCCTGCCCGAGAACGCCAAGGCGGGCAAATACGGCCTGACCATGACCATGTATCTGTATACCAAGGGCGCGCCTGCGGGTGTTGCCAAGCAATTCATGGATTTCCTGAACTCGGACAAGGGACAGGCGATCATCACGTCTTCCGGCATGTCCGGCGTGTAGATGGCTGCATCCAAACGAACGTAACGCACTCCGCCCGGTCGTCGTATCGGCCGGGCGGAGATGGCGAACCACGCGCTGCGTACCATTTCACGCGCCGCATGGCCGCCTGGGGGGGATACCTATCATGAAGTTGGGAACCAAACTGCTGACGGTCTTCTTGTGTGTCGGAGTCATTCCGTTCGCTACCATTTCCTACATCTCGCAACACAAGACGGGGAATGCGATCACGGAGCTTGTTTCGAGCCGGCTGCAGACCGTGCTTGACATCAAACAGTGCCAGATGCGCCAGTTCATCAAGACGATGAACAACGGCATGGACATACTATCCAGCAGCCCCAACACCAAGCAGGCCATGGAGACGCTTGATGCGGCCTTTCTTGCCGAGGGGGGCAAGGCCGAAGGCTTCATCTGGGCCGCAGCGGCGGAAGAGTACGGCAACGTCTTTGCCGGCACCAAGAAGGTCGCCGAGTACGACGACATCGTCCTGATCAACCTGAAGGGCGACGTGATTTACACGGTCAACGGCGACAAGGATCTTGGCACCAACGTGACCAAGAACGGCATGCGCCAGACGCCCCTGGGCGAAGCCTATGCACATGCGATGGAGAACAACTCCTGGTTCGCGGATTTCGATGAATACGCGCCGGCCGGCAACGGGCACAAGGCGTTCATGGCCCATGTCGTCAAGCGCGACGAGCAGCTTCTGGGCGTTGTGGCGGTTCGGATCTCCCTGAACAGGCTGAACGCCATCATGCATGGCCGCTCCGGCCTGGGCGAGACGGGCCGCGTCTTCCTCGTCTCCGACGACCTTCACATGCTCACGAGCCCGACCAACGGCGACCTGACGGACGCCGAGCATGAACTGGAGGGAATCAAGGTCGACACCGGCCCGGTAAAGGCCGCCTTTGCCGGAAAATCGGGCCTGAACCTCGCCCAGGACTACCTTGGCGAAAACGTCCTGGCCGCCTACGCGCCCGTCGCCATCGGCGGCCACGTCTGGGCGCTCATCGCGGAAATCCACGAGACAGAGGCCTTCGCCGACCTGACGGCCCTGGAAAAATCGATCGGCATCATGGCCATAATCGGTATCGCGGGCATCCTGCTCGTGGCCTTTCTGGTGTCGCGGGCCATCTCCAAGCCCCTGGTCAAGGGCGCAGCCTTTGCCCACGCCGTGGCCAACGGCGATCTTTCAGGCACGTTGGAGGTGAACCGCAAGGACGAGGTCGGCCAGATATGCCAGTCGCTGGTCGAAATCCCGCGCACCCTGCAGCAGGCTCGCGAGGAATTCGCCAGGGTCGTCTCGGATATCGACTCTGGCAAGTTGCTGAGCCGGTGCGAAGTCGACACGTTCAAGGGCGCCTACAAGGAGCTGCTCGAGGGCGCCAACAGCATTGCCGAGGAACTGCTGGGCTACATCGACAGCATGCCCGCGATCTTCATGACCATGGACAACGACCACACCGTCTCCTACCTCAACAGGCCCGGCACAAAACTGCTGGGGCGCAGCATGCACGACATCGTGGGCCGGCGTTGCTACGACCTGTTCCACACCGAAGACTGCCAAACCGCCCAATGCGCGTGCGGACACGCCATGAGATCCCAGAGCGCACAACACTCCGACACCATCGCCCGGCCCGGCGAAGCCCCAATGGACATCAAGTACATCGGCATGCCCAACATCGACCGCAACGGCCAGGTCATTGGCGCCTACGAGATTATCATCGACCAGACCGAAGCGATGACCATGCAACGCAAAATCCAGGAACTGGTCGTTGAGTCCAACCGGATCTCCGACAAGGTGGAAGACGCCAACGAGGAACTCTCGCGCCAGATCGAGAGCTCGCGCAACGACGTCAAGTTGCAGCAGGAGCGTGCGCAGGAGGCCGCCACGGCCATGGGCCAGATGAGCGCGGCCGTGCTGGACATCACCCGAAACGCGGCCAACGCCGCCCAGAACGCGGAAAACAGCAAGGAACGCGCCCAGCACGGCGCGGACGTGGTGCGCCAGGCCGCGGCCGCCGTGGCCCAGGTGCAGGTGTTGGCCACGGATCTGTCCGCGAGCATCAGCGGCCTGGGCGAAACAGCCGAAGGCATTGGCCGCATCGTGGAAGTGATCTCGGACATCGCGGACCAGACCAACCTGCTGGCGCTCAACGCCGCCATCGAGGCGGCCCGCGCGGGCGAGGCGGGCCGGGGCTTTGCGGTGGTGGCGGACGAAGTCCGCAAGCTGGCCGAAAAAACCATGAACGCCACCCTGGAAGTGCGCAACGCCATCCAGGCCATCCAGACCGAAGTCGTCAAGAGCGTCGAGGTCACGGGCAAGGCGTCCGAGGCCGTGGCGTTGAGCACCTCGCTGACCGCAAAGTCGGGCGAGGCGCTGGAGGAGATCGTGGAGGTCTCGCGCAATACCTTCGACCAGGTGCGCGACATCGCTACCGCTTCCGAGCAGCAGTCCGCGGCCATGGAGCAGATCGAGGCGTTCACCACCGAGATCAGCCGGATTTCGGCCTCCACATTCAACTCCATGGAGCAATCCCTCGAAGCCATGGACGCGCACACGGTGCTGTCGCAGGAACTGAACATGCGCATCGAGCAGATGCAGGACCAGGCCGTGGCCGAACGATAGGGTCAACGGCCGAGCCCGCATTGCCGGGCCGGAGATCAGACGCGGACAAGGCTCCTGGAGGAAACTCCAGGAGCCTTGTCCACGTCTGGGCAACGCCCTGTCACGCCGGAAGGGTTACGAGCCGTTCGCCACCAGAAGCGACGGCAGGGACTCGCCTGCGGCGCACTCAAAAAGGCGCACGCGCTCGCGCCGGTCGGTGAGCGGCAGCTCCATGCCACGAATCCTCTCTGCTCCAGGTTGTCGGCGTGGATGCGGCCACCGTGCTTATGCGCCACGTGCCGCGCGATGGACAAGCCAAGGCCCATGTCCGCCCGGCGCGCACGTCCTGCCCCAGGCGATGGAACGGCTTGAAGATGTCTGCAAACTCGGCATAGGGAACGCCCGCCTCGGCAACGCGGATGATCGCGACCCGGCGTCCCGCGCGCCCCACTTCGGCCACTCGGCGCCTCACCCCGGCGCGTTCGGGCGTATGCCGGATGCCGTTTCAATGCTTCGATTACCTGGTCATCGTCTTCCTGGACGTAGGGCCGTTCTTCGGGGCGGATGTCGAAAACGTCGACAACAGCGCTTTTCGATCTGACGTGGAACACTTCGTTCTCCCGAACCATGAGGCGCTGATTCATTGGTGGCCGGTGAAGTCCAGGGGCAGCACCATCTCCGTGAACAGGATTTTGGCGACACATTTCATCTTTCTCTTCCCCCCCTTGTGCTGGGCCGCTCGATAATGAGTGCGTTTGTTACGATTGGGTAATGACCATGTGACAGAAACTCGGTCCGTATCAATGGGATCATGAAAAATGGGACAGACTTGTAACGATACTCTTAATTGTTACGGCATGCTGCGTTGGGGGCATTTGCCCCCCCGTAGTGGAGGGAAAGAAGGCGGAGGGGAAATGGTCATAACCTGACACGCGCCCCTTCGCAGATGGAGAAGCCATGCCGCCCTTGGCTGGGGCAGGGAGGACGTTGCGGCCTCATCGCCCTCTGCGCGGCGGATGGACATGACCACGAATGCTGTTGCGCGAAGGAAGCTGAGCCCGCTGGATCAGGCCAGCCACGTTCTTCTGCCCCCGCATGCGCGATTTTGGGAGGGGGTCAGGCCAAAATGCCGCGAGCGGCATGTCGAGGCCCACCACACCGGCGTCCTGATGGAGGCGGACACCTCCAAGCTGCCGCAGGCGGCGGCGCATGTGCTCAACGAGGATGTCCTGCCGTTGTTCGAGGCGCACGGAGCGGGCATCCGTACCGTTCTCATGGCGTATCATCGGCTCTGGACGGAGCTTTTGCCACGTTTTGGACGGGGAAACAGACCCGTGCACGCTTTGGTCAAGCCGTATCGTGCGCCCCGATTCACCATCCCTTCCGATACATGTTGCCACAATGGCCGACGTCCGCGGGAATGCCCCTGGCCACCTCCCTGTTGCGATCGCGCTCAAAAACGTTGTTGCCGCCGAGCCGAAAGTGGCGCACCGTAGAAGCAATACATCTATTGCCCAATCGATTTGCAATCGGCCCCCGACCGAAGGAGTGATATCCATGCGACACGACAGAAAGGCAGTATCCAGAAGAACGTCCATCAAATTGCTCGGCGGCGCGCTTGCCGCCATGGCCTTCTGCGGGGCGCGAACGGCCCGGGCGGCCGGTCCGGCCGCGCCGTGGTGGACGCCCACCCCTGCCATGGACGCCATGACCGCCATCCGCACCCGGCGCAGCATACGCGCCTACACCGACCAGGACGTGACCGACGCGCAGGTGCGCGAGCTGCTGGGCGCGGCCATGGCTGCGCCCAGCGCGGGCAACGAACAGCCGTGGCAGTTCATCGTCATCCGCGACAAGGCCACCCTCAAGCAGGCCGGGGCCATCAACGAGTACGTGCGCTACGCCGTGGACGCGCCCGTGGCGATCCTGGTCTGCGGCGACATGCGCGAGGACAAGTACGGAGGCTACTGGATCGAGGACGTGTCCGCCGCGACGCAGAACATGCTTCTGGCGGCCCACGCCATGGGCCTGGGCGCGGTGTGGACGGGCATCTATCCGCTCAAGGAGCGGATCGGAGCTTTCCGCGCCCTGATGGGCGCTCCGGAACACATCGTGCCCATGTGCCTGGTGGTCATCGGGCATCCCAAGGAGACGGTGCCGCCGATCGACCGCTACCAGGAAAACCGCGTGCACGCGGAGCGATGGAAGGCGTAGGCGCGGCAAGGGAAAGACACCGGGGCGAGGAGACGGCGAAAGAAAGACGCCGCGCTACGCGAGGCGAGTGCTCCTCGCCCTGGACCTCGGCGATGGCTGGGCCCATACACTTATGCTTGGCGGACCGTCGCAGCTGGTAGCCGCCGGGAGCGCTGTACCGCGAACGGGAGGAGATGAGGAGAACAGCTGGGGGTGCGAGCGGTTGCCCTCAGTCCTGATTGAAAATGCCTACTAGTGGCGAAGCCCCAAGCCCAGGATTGGAGTTGGGGAATATTGTCTTAATTCCACAGGAGACAAGTCACGTTTAGTTTTGAGAGATAATCTCAAGTACATTGCCATCTAGATCGGCCCTGGCAACTACCGAATTTATCACTACACCACCGAAAGCATTTTTTCCTCGAAACGTCGTTCTAACAATTAACTCCGAACCTTGATCGCTATAAGTCGTTGATACATGCTCGTAGGAATCCGGATCATTCATCGCCTGTTTAATCAGCCTTTCGAGGCCCCTATGGGAACCATCCCACGCGCTAAAGCTTTTTTCAATTCTTTCTTTTCGCGTCTCAGGCCTTGCATTCTGGCTTTTCACCACTTGCCCCGAACTAGTATCATTCTTCTTGTCCGTAGACGACCCTATCCAACCAAGGAATAGAACGATCGCAATGAGCGACAAACAGCCAATTTTCCTCTTTGATTTAATCGCTGCACCGCAATGCGGGCATATAGTTGCTTCTGTGCTTACCTCGCGCTTACATTCATGACACTTAATAAGAGCCATATAGCCCCCAAAATGAAAAGTTCAGGCACGAGCGTTGTTGCAAAACCACTCACAGGTGGATACCTTGTCACATTATAAATTGCAATACCTATAATTAAATTCGCAATACCGCCATCGCAAAGCAAAAGCCCCTGGTTCTTTCGAACCGGGGCTTTTAAAAAAAATTATCCCTGACAGCTAGTTACTTCCCCCACGGCTCCTCCGCAGCTGCCGTGTTGGGCATGGCAGCTACCGTCCCCCAGACGCTCACTGACCCGTTCGATAAATCTTGCTGCGGTGACCAACGGCAACAACCAGAATGAGCAGGCGATCATCCTCGATTCGGGCCAGGATGCGGTAGTTGCCAACCCGCCAGCGCCAGAAGTAACGCAACTCGCCCGTGAGCTGGCCGCCGATGGCGCGCGGGTCGGGCGCCACGCGCTCGCGCAAAAACGTCGCGATCCGCCGCGCCTCCCGCGTGCCCAGCTTCGCCAGCTCCTTTGCCGCGCGCGGCGTGAACTCAATCCGCCAGGCCAAAGCGCTTCTCTACGTCATCCAAGGATACCGCATTCTCCTTGCCAGCCACGAACTCGGCATACGCCTCGGCGGCGAGATAGTAATCCTCCAGTTCCTCAAGATGAGCGAGAATCGCCTCCCGGGCGTAAAACGTCTTGGTCCGCCCGGTCTTTTCGGCCAGGGCGGCCAACCGCTCCTCCACCTCGGCAGGCAGTCGTATGGCAAGCATCAATCGCCTCCTTGTCTACAATACAAGTATAGCATACGCTCCATTCCGTCAACCCTCCCCCCGCAACGCAAAAAGCCCCCGCTTCTTTCGAAGCGGGGGCTTTTAAAAAATAGCCCTGGCAGTGACCTACTTTCCCACAAACTACTCTGCAGTATCATCGGCGATGGAGGGCTTAACTG
>JBFWMG010000039.1:0-31034 GCA_050251715.1 Desulfovibrionaceae bacterium
AGCCAGCAGTTTTTGGGGAAAGAGATAGGAGAGAGGATGGGGGTCCGGGGGAAGGAGAGAGGAAAGAGAAAACCCCTTTTTATGCTTGGAAAAAGGGGTTTTCTCTTTCCTCTCTCCTTCCCCCGGGGCGTTGGGAGCCGGGAGCCGTCGGGAGGTGCGCTAGGCGAAGAGCGCGGCGTCCACGGTGTCGATGGCCGCCAGCAGCACCTTGAGGAAGTTGTCCACGTTCTGGTTGAGCGTGGCGATGATGTGTTCCCACGACGCGGGCGGTTCGTCGTCCTTCCAGCAGTCGTAGTCCGTGCTCATGGCCACGGCCGCGTAGGGGATGCCCGCCTCGTTGGCCAGCGCCGCCTCGGTGGCCGAGGTCATGTTGATGACGTCCGCGCCCCAGGCGCGGAACATGTGCGATTCGGCCCTGGTGGAGAAGCGCGGCCCCTCGATGGTCACGATGGTGCCCTTGTCGTGGTGCGGCACGCCTTGCCGCTTGCAGCAGTCGATGAGCACCTTGCGCAGCGCGGGGTGGAACGGGTCGGGCATGGCCGGGTGCGCGGGCAGGTGCGGCTCGAAGTGTTCGATGAAGGTGTTTTTTCTGAACCGGGTGAAATCGATGAACTGGTCGAGGATGACCAGATGGCCCCGGTCGATCTCCTGGCGCAGCGAGCCCACGGCCGTGGCCGCGATGATGCAGTCGCACCCCTGCGCCTTGAGGGCGTGGATGTTGGCCCGGAAATTGACCTGGGTGGGCGGGTCGGCGTGCTGACGGCCATGGCGGGCCAGCAGCCGCACCTCCTTGCCGCCGATGACCCCCGCGCGCAGGGGCGAGGTCAGCGGCCCCCATGGCGTGTCCACGGGGATGTCGCGCGGCTCCTTGAGCAGCGTTGGGTCGTCCAGGCCGCTGCCGCCGATGATGCCGATCATGGTCATGGCGCGCTCCTTTTACAGCTGGACGATGTATTCGTAGGGCAGGCCGTGCAGCTTGTCCTTGCCGGGCAGGAAGCTGAGCTCGATGAGAAAGCCCATGCCGGCGATCTCGGCGCCGGCCTGCCGCACCAGCTGGATGATGCCGTCCATGGTGCCGCCCGTGGCGATGAGGTCGTCGATGATGATGACCTTTTCGCCCGGCTGCACCGCATCGGTGTGCATTTGCAGCATGTCGGAACCGTATTCCAGATCATAGGTCACGGACATGGTCTTGTAGGGCAGTTTGCCGGGTTTGCGCACGGGCACGAAACCCAGGCCCAGCTTGTACGCCAGGGGCGCGCCAAAGATGAAGCCGCGTGCTTCGGCGGCCACGATCTTGGTGGCTTCGGTGCCTGCGAAGCGCGCGGCCATGGCGTCGATGGCGGCCTGGAATGCCGCGCCGTCGCCCAGAAGCGGGGTGATGTCAAAGAAGGTGATGCCTTCCTTGGGATAGTTGGGAATGTCACGGATGAAACTGCGCAGGTCCATGGCGCCTCCTGTTGTGTACTGTGTGGATTGTGTGGCCGGGCGGAAGGTTGCCCGCACGGCGCACCATGGGTTTGGTACACGCAAACGGGGTTCTGGTCAAAGGTCGTTGCGGCTGTGTTTTGGCGACCGGATTGCGGGGCCGGGAATGAGTTGCCACATTGTTGGTGAAAATGGTATGGATATATGGCACGTATATGAACGTGGCAAGCAATGGAGGCGACATGGCGGAGACATCGGCGCGGGGTTCAGGGCAACCCGATGTGCATGAACTGGTGTTGCAGGCGGCGTTGCGCGCAAGCAGGGGGCAGATGCAGCTTTTCGCCCGGCTCATGAAGCGGGCGCTGCACGAGCAGGGTGTGGACAAGGACACCATCGGCAGGGCGTGGCAGGCCACTCTCGCGCAGTACAAGGAAATGAGCCGGATCAAGCGCGAATGCGCCTTTGCCGTGGATGAAGCGCTGCATCTGTACGAACTGCCCGGCACCACGGTGCGCGACATCATGGGCCGGGTGGTCGTGGAATTCTGCCTCATTCGTTCAGGCGACAGCCGCCTGATTTTTCCGGAAAAAACGCGCGAGGACGACGAGGCCCGGGCCGCGTTCACGCCCGGCGTGATTCCCCGTCCGTTCATGCGCCATTTTCTGGTCAGCGTGCGGGGCACCATCGAGGGGCTGGACGGCTTTCAGGCCAAGAGCATGCTCTTTGGCGAGGGCAACGAACTGTACGAGGAATGCCGCGCCGCCCTGTCAGGCTATATCGCCCGGCATACCAAGGGTGGCGACGATGGCGGCTCCACCGTGCTCTGGCTCGACGTGTACGAAGACCCGGACGTGAAGCGCGTGGCGCTGCGTTTCGTGGGCGAGGTGCACCGCCGCATCGCCGCGCTGGGCGCTGAGCGGTACCTGCGCATCATTGAAAACATCCGGCAGCAGGATCCGGAGCGCAACACCGTCAGCGCCATGGGGCGCGAATTCGTGGACGACGACATGGAACAGCTGCTCGGCGCGCTGGAACGCGGCGAACGCATGCTGCGCAAGGAACTGGACGCGCAGGAAACGCAGGCATCCTGACGCGAACATGGCCGTGCTGGATACGCCCCGCCCGGAGTTTTTCCGGGCGGGGCTTTTTTGCGGCGCGGGTTGGCGCGTCTTCGCATTGAAACAATGCGAGAAGTTGAAATAAGGAAGCATTATCTCAACAAAATGCATAAGGGCATTGCATCTTTTTCAAAGATAAGATGCTCTAGTGCGGGTAGAGCACGTAGAAGACCAGCGACAGCGCGGCCAGCGCCCACAGACCGGACGACACCTCGCGCTGGCGGCCCGTCATCAGCTTCATGAGCGGATAGGTGACGAATCCCGCTGTCATGCCGATGCCCAGGTTGTAGGTGAAGCACATGAGCACGACCACCACAAAGGCGGGCACGGTTTCACTCAGGTCGTCGAAATCCATGTCCTTCATGGCCGAGAGCATGAGCATGCCCACGATGATGAGGCTGGGGCCGTAGGCGCAGGGCGGCACGGCGGTGAGAAAGGGCGCCAGGAACAGCGCCAGCAGGAACAGCAGCGAGGTGACCACGGCGGTCAGCCCGGAGCGCCCGCCCGCCTCGATGCCCGTGGCGGATTCGATGAACGTGCCCGTGGTGGTGGTGCCCAGGCACGCGGCCACCACCGTGGCCACCGCGTCCACCAGCAGCGGCTTTTCGATCTCCGGCAGGTCGCCGTTCTCGTCCAGCAGCCCGGCGCGGTAGCTCACCGCGTACAGCGTGCCCATGGTGTCCACAAAATCCATGACGAACACCGTGAGGATGACCGAGAAAAAGCCCCAGGTGAGCGCGCCCACAGGGTCGAAGCGCAGCAGGATGGGGTCGAGCGAGGGCGGCGCGCTGAACCACGAGGCCGGAGCCTGCGCCACGCCGAACAGGAACGACAGCCAGGTGGTGACCAGGATGGCGATGATGATCGCCCCGGACACGCGCTTGGCCATCATCCAGGCCATGAGCAGGAAGCACACGATGGCCAGCAGCGCGCCGGGCGCATGCAGGTTGCCCACCATGACCGGCGCACCCGGCACGCCCAGCTGCACCAGCCCCGTGGTGTTGAGGCCGATGAAGGTGAGGAACAGGCCGATGCCCACGATGAACGAGAGTTTCAGATTCTTGGGAATGGCCCTGATGAGCCATGCCCGCGCGCCCAGCAGCGTGAGCAGCGTGAACAGGACGCCGCCGATGAAGATCGCCCCCAGCGCGGTCTGCCACGAATAGCCCATGACCTTGACCACGGTGAAGGCGATGAACGCGTTTTCGCCCATGTAGGGGGCGATGGCAAAGGGCCGCTTGGCGTACACGCCCATGGCGAAGGTGCCGAAAAAAGCGGCCAGAATGGTGGCCACCATGCTCGCCCCAAAGGGCAGGCCCGCCGCCTCCAGGATTTTGGGGTTGACCACGATGATGTAGGCCATGGTCACAAAGGTGGTCAGCCCGGCCAGGCATTCGCGGGGAATGGTGGTGCCAAGCTCGTCCAAGTGGAAGTAATGCTTGAGGAACTGTTTCATGATACCCCTCCTGCCGTGAAGGTGTTTTATACCATGCGCTGTAATCGGCTTTGCGGGCCTTGGCAAGGAGGGGGCGGCAAAATGCCGCGTCTCTCCAACGCGGGCCACGGTTGACCGGCGGCAGCGCGGCGGCTATGCCGGAACAACGCCGCCCGGACGCCTTTTGGGAGTACGCCATGCCCGACACCGCCTGCCTGCTCATACACGGCTTCACCTCCTCGCCCTTTGAGATGGAGCCCATTGCCCGCGCCCTGGCCGGGGCGGGCGTGCGGGTGCACAGTGTGCTCTTGCCCGGCCACGGCACCACCCTGGCCGACCTTGACGCCACCACGTTCGCCGACTGGGTCGCCGCCGCCGAGGCAGCGTTCCTCGATCTGCGGCGCGCCGTTGCGCGCGTGAGCGTGGTGGGCATGTCCCTGGGCGGCAGCATCGGCCTGGCCCTGGCCGAGCGCCACGACCCCGCCGCGCTCATGACCATCGCCACGCCCGTCTACCTCTACCGCCTTTTTCCCTGGGAGGGCACGGACAGGCGCCTGCCCCTGGTCCGTTTTCTGCGCCATGTCCGCCCCCTGTGGCCCGCGCGCCGCCACACGCCCGAAGAACTGGCCATCGCCCCGTTCCAGGGCTACGAGGGCGTCACCCCGCTCAACGCCCTGTGGAGCTTCATCCAGGGGCTCAAGGCCGTGCGCCGCGATTTGCCGCGCATAACCTGCCCGCTGCTGGCCGTGCACTGCCCCACCGACGCCACCACCCCGCCCGGCAACGCGCAGGCCATTCTGGACGGCGTGTCGTCCATGGAAAAGAGAGTCGAGTACCCCCGCATCACGGAAACCGTGACCAACCATCACAAGCTCACCACCCACCGCGAAACCCGCGACCAGATCGCGGCCTGGGCCGTGGAACTGGTGATGGGGGGCGCGCAGGGCGTGGGGGAAGGGGAGACAGGCTGAGGATTTCGCTCCCGCGGCGCGGCCAGGGGCAGACGCGTTGTCGCCCGCCCGTGTGCTGGCTTTGACGGCGGGGCGTGGGCGGAGTAAGGGGAGGGCATGGACACCACATTGATGACAAGCGCCGTCACCATCCTGTCGGTCTGGGGCATTGCCGTGCTGCTGCCCGGACCCAATTTTTTCGCCACCGCGCACACCGCCGCCGCCCGCTCGCGCGGGCTGGGCATGGCCACCGCCGCCGGGGTCGCCGCGGGCACGGCCCTATGGGCCGCGGGCAGCCTGCTGGGCCTGGGCCTGCTGTTCCAGGCCGCCTCCTGGCTGTACCAGGTGGTCAAATGGTGCGGCGCGGCCTATCTGGTCTGGATGGGCGTGAAAACGGTGTGGGGTGCGGGCAAGGCCAGGGCGGCGCACGGCGCCACGGTGCGCCCGCTCACCCTCTGGGCGGCCTTCCGGCACGGGCTGGTGGTGGATCTGGGCAATCCCAAGGCGGCCGCGTTTTTCACCAGCCTGTTCACCGTATCCGTGCCGCCGCTGGCGCCGTTGTGGTTCAAGGCCGGACTGGTGGGGCTGGTGGTGGGCGTGTCGCTTGCGTGGTACGGCACGGTGGCGTGCCTGGTGACCGTGCCGGGCGTGTCGCGGGCGCTGGAGCGTTCAAGCGCGTGGGTTGCGCGGGTTACGGGGGCGATTTTCGTGGGGCTTGGCATACAGCTTGCCGTGGACCGCTGACGAGCCCCGCCATGGCCTGCGCCGGGAATTTGGACTTGACATTGGAGGGCGCATCGCTCAACCCTTCCTGTCACTCTGGTCGCCGTGGCCCGGTGTTGGGCACGGTCCGTTGAGTATCCGACAGCATCAACCTAATTGAGGAGGCAATATGTTCTTCGAAAGTCTGGCCCACGCCATGGCTCCTGGCGCGGCGGGCGGCGGCGGTCAGGGCGGCGCGTTCGCGGCGTTCATGCCGCTCATCCTGATGTTCGCCATTTTCTATTTTCTGCTCATCCGTCCCCAGCAAAAAAAGCAGAAGCTGCACAAGCAGATGCTGACCGAACTGGGCAGGGGGGATTATATCCTGACCTCGGGCGGGCTTTACGGCCGCATCACCGGCGCCAGCGAGGAAGTGTTGACCGTCGAACTGGCCGAAGGCCTGGAGATCAAGGTCAACCGCAACTTCGTGTCCGGCAAGGTGGAAAACCCCGGCGTGAGCGGTAAGAAGAAAAAGGACAAGGACGATAAAAAGGAAGCGGAAAAGAAGGACTAACCTTCTTTTTCGAAACAGCATGCATCCCATGGCAAGCGTCGGTTCCGGTGCGCTCCGAGCGGAGCCAGCGGAACCGGCGCTTGCCTTTTTGCTTGCGAAAATCCCATATTTTTCTTAACGGATTCGGTTGCGAACCGCATCATGGCGGTCGTTAAACAGTGTTCCCGTCCCTTGCGCCGGTTTGAAAAAAACGTGCGCATCATGTGGGAATGGCTTATGAAACAATGCGCCCGCCGGGGGCGTGGCACCGGGGGGCGTGACGTCCCGCATGCCGCGTCGGCCTCATCCCGGCAAATCGTAACGCGGCGCACCTAAGGAGTTGCAATGAAGGGGAGCTTGGGTTGGCGTGTCGGCCTGACGCTGGTGATCGCCCTGTTGGGGATACTCTACGTCCTGCCGAGCGTATCGTCCGTGAAGTCGTCGTCCCTGGGCAGCGTGCTGCCCGACGACAAGATCAATCTCGGTCTGGACCTGATGGGCGGCATCCACCTGACGCTGGGGGTCGAGGTGGACAAGGCCGTGGAAAACTCGCTGGCGCAACTCGGCCAGGACATCCGTTCCGAGGCCAGGGATAAGGAAATCCACATCCTGCGGCCCACGGTGCTGCCCGGCAACAAGATGCAGTTCGTGCTCATCAAGGCCGACAGCCGCTCCGTGCTGGATGAGATACTCAAACGCTATGGCGAGCAGTTCAGCGTGGAGTCGACCGAGACCCTGGAGGGCGACAAGATCCGTTATACCCTGGCGCTCAAGCCCACCTACCGCAAATACATGGCCGACCTCGCCCTTGACCAGGCGGTGAAGACCATCCGCAACCGCATCGACCAGTTCGGCGTGGCCGAGCCGGACATCCGCAAGCAGCAGGACTACCGCATCCAGGTGCAGTTGCCCGGCCTCAAGGATCCGCAGCGCGCCATCCAGATCATCGGCAAGACCGCCCACCTGGAATTCCGCATGGTGGACGAGGATGCCGACCTGGCCAGGGCCGCCCAGGGCATCGTGCCGCCCGGCGACGAGGTGCTGCAACTCCAGCGCCGCAACGCCGCGGGCGACTATTCCGGCGAGCCCATCGTGGTCAAGAAGGACGCGGCCCTCACCGGCGAGTACATCACCGACGCCAAGACCCAGTTCGACCAGATGAACCAGGCCTACGTGTCGTTGACCTTCAACGCCCGGGGCGCGCGCATCTTCGAGACCGTGACCGGCGACAACGTGAAGAAGCGCCTGGCCATCGTGCTGGACGGCAAGGTCTATTCCGCGCCCACCATCCAGGAAAAGATCATGGGCGGCCGCGCCTCCATCACGGGCCGCTTCACCGTCGAAGAGGCTCGCGACCTGTCCATCGTGCTGCGCGCCGGCGCGCTGCCCGCACCGGTCACCATCCTTGAGGAACGCAGCGTCGGTCCCTCCCTGGGACAGGAATCCATTGACCAGGGCGTCAGCGCGGCGCTCATCGGCGGTGCGTTGGTCCTGGTCTTCATGGTGATATACTACGGCTTTGCCGGTGTGGTGGCCGACTTCGTGCTCGGTCTCAACATCCTGCTCATCATGGCGGGCCTGGCCGCGTTTGGCGCCACGCTCACCCTGCCGGGCATCGCGGGTATCATCCTGACCATCGGCATGGCGGTGGACGCCAACGTGCTCATCTTCGAGCGCGTGCGCGAGGAGCTGCGCAACGGGCTGACCGCCAAGAAGGCGCTGGCCGAAGGCTATTCCCGCGCCACGCTCACCATCCTGGACGCCAACCTGACCACCATCATCGCGGCGGTCATTTTGTACCAGTTTGGCACCGGTCCCGTGCGGGGCTTTGCCGTGACGCTCAGCCTGGGTATTCTGGCCTCCATGTTCACGGCCATTTTCGTATCCCGCATTCTCTTCGACCTGTGGCTTGACCGCTCGCAGGACACGAAGACGCTGAGCATTTAGAGCGTGTTGCCTTGAAAAGGTTTGACGCTCTTATGCATTTTCCTGAAGCAATGGGACATTGCTTCAGGGAAGAGTTTTGTTTCAAAACGAAAATGCGCTAGCCAAGGAGACGCAAGACATGGGACTCACGCTGGTAAAGCCTGATATCAATATCAATTTCGTCGGTATCCGCAAGGCGGCCTTCATTGCCTCCGCCGTGCTGATCCTGGTGGGGCTGGTCTCCCTGACCATGAAGGGTGGACCCCGCTACGGCATCGACTTCGCGGGCGGCATGATGGTGCAGCTCAAGTTCGACAGGGAAGCGGAACTCAACACCCTGAAGGACGCCCTGGACACCATGGACGTGTCCGGCCTGGTGGTGCAGCGCTTTGGCCTGCCCGGCGACAACGAATACCTGGTGCGCATCCCCACGGTTGCGGACCTCACCTCCAACATGGTGCGCGAAAAGGTGACCACGGCGTTGTCGGAAAAACTGTCCGACTACGGCGGCGCCATCCAGCGCCTGGAAATGGTTGGCCCCAAGGTGGGCGCCGACCTGCGCAACCAGGCGCTCAACGCCATGTTCTACGCCGTGCTGCTCATCGCCATCTACATCTCGGGCCGCTTCGAGCAGCGGTGGTGGACGGCGGCCTTCATGGCCGGCGCGCTGGCCACGGCCATGAAGCTGCTGGACATGGCGGGTATCGCCACCGGCCCCATGACCCTGGCGGCCCTGGCCATCACCATGGTGCTGTGCTGGAAGCTCAAGCTCAACTACGCCCTGGGCGCGGTGGTGGCCCTTGTGCATGACGTGCTCATCACCGTGGGGTTGTTCTCGCTGATGGACAAGGAGTTCGACCTGACCATTGTGGCCGCGCTCCTGACCATCATCGGCTATTCGCTGAACGACACCATCATTGTCTTCGACCGTATCCGTGAGAACATCCGGGGCAAGATATCCAATGATTTTGGCGTGACGATCAACTCCTCCATCAACCAGACCCTGTCGCGCACACTGCTTACCTCGGGCACCACGCTGCTCGTGGTGGTGGCGCTGTACTTCCTGGGCGGCGGCGTGATCCACGACTTCGCGCTTGCGTTGCTCATCGGTATCGGCGTGGGTACCTATTCCTCCATCTTCGTGGCCAGCCCCATTCTGCTGGCCTTTGCGCCGGATATGGAGGCGGAGGAAGCCAAGCCCAAGAAGAAGGCGGCGGCCACGTCGTAAGCCCTTGCGCTGTCTTTTGCGGACTGTCCATCAGCCCCCTGCCGCATGGCAGGGGGCTTTTTTGGGGGGAAAGGGCCGGAGAGCGGGGCCGGGCGAAAAAATATTAATATTTTTTTATAGACGAGAATCGCGGCGACATAAATCCAATATTACGGTATGTTATGGCTGCATTTATAGGGGGTTTATTGCCTGTGGCGGGGCAAAAACGGGAAAAACAGGCAAAATGGGTGTTGACCGCTTTCAGCGTTCGTATATAGCAGCTTTGCCTTTGGGAGAATGCGACATGTCATTCGTTGCAGGGCAACGAAGGTTTTGTCGTACATGCGCGCTGTCAGGGAACGGTTCCCGGTTTTGATTGCGCATGGCTTACGATCCTTTTACTTTCTTGGAGAACTTTCTTGGCTAAGAACATTTATGTTGGCAATCTGGCTTGGGCTACTTCTGACGAAGACCTCCGTTCCATGTTCGCTTCTTACGGCGAAGTCATTTCCGCCCGCGTCATCATGGACCGTGAAACCGGTCGCTCCCGCGGCTTCGGCTTTGTCGAGATGGAAGACGGCGCTTCCGAGGCCATTCAGGCACTCAACGGCAGCAACATCGGCGGCCGTACCCTCAAGGTGAACGAGGCGCAGCCCCGCGAAAAGCGCCCCCGTTACTAAACGACATTTCCGCGCAAACAAAAAGCCCGCCTTTCGGCGGGCTTTTTTTGTTCCATGGTCCGGGAGGCTTATCCTTCTGAACCCGCCACGGTGCGCTGCGCGGCATGGCGCGTGGCGATGAGCTGGCGTGCCCGCTCCAGGGCAAGGTCGATGTGCGCGAACACGTTGCTCGGCCCCACCTTGGTCAGAATGCTCGCCTTTTGCAGTTGCGCGTGCAGTTCCGGACGCACGCCGGACAGCATGACCTGCGTGCCCCCGTCGTGCAACTTGTCGATCATTTCGGAAAAGGCGCGCATGCCCGTGGCGTCGATGGAAAGAATGTGGCGCATGCGGATGATGAGCAGCATGGGCGGTTCCTTCACGATGCTCAGCGTGTCGCTGAACTTGTTGGCCGCGCCGAAAAAGAAGGGGCCGTGGATCTCGAACACCTCCACACCGGGCGGCACCTCGTCGGGCCGCAACCCCTTGAAGTCCTCCTGGTCAAAGTCCTCGTCGGCATCGGCCACGATGCGGCGCACTTCGGTCGCGTTGGCCATGCGGTGCATGAAGAGCATGGCGGCGAGCACCATGCCCACCTCGATGGCAATGACCAGATCCACGAAGACCGTGAGGCCGAAGGTGGCGAGCATGACCAGGATATCCGGGCGGGGCGCTTTGAACAGGCCCACGAAATGCCGCCATTCGCTCATGTTGTAGGCCACGATGAGCAGCACGGCGGCCAGGGTGGCCATGGGAACGAGCTGGGCCCAGGGGCCCAGGAACATGAGCAGCAGCAGCAGCGTGATGGCATGGATGATGCCCGCCACGGGGGTTGTGCCGCCGTTCTTGATGTTGGTGGCGGTGCGCGCGATGGCGCCTGTTGCCGGGAGGCCGCCAAAGATGGGGGACACGAGGTTGGCGATGCCCTGGGCGACCAGTTCCATGTTGGAGCGGTGGCGGGTGCCGATCATGCCGTCGGCCACCACGGCGGACAGCAGGGATTCGATGGCGCCCAGCAGGGCGATGGCCACGGCGGGCTGCACCAGTTCGGACAGGCGGCTCCATTCGAAGGCGGGCAGCGACGGCACGGGCAAGGCGCTGGGCACGGCGCCGAAGCGGGAGCCGATGGTGTCCACGGGCAGGTTGAGCAGGTGCACGATGGCCGTGGCCGCGACAATGGCCACGATGGAGCCGGGGATCTTTTTGATGAACTGCTGCCAGACCAGGATGATTATCAGGGAGATGATTCCCACGCCAAGGGCATAGGGGTTCAGGTTGGGCAGATCCTTGGCGTAGGCGATCATGTTGTGCACGAACTCGGCGGAGCCGGTCTTGGTGGGCAGCCCCAGCAGATCCTTGATCTGCGTGCTGCCGATGATGAGCGCGATGCCCGAAGTGAAGCCCACGGTCATGGGGTAGGGCACGAACTTGATGACCGATCCCATGCGGGCAAGGCCCATGGCGATGAGCATAACACCCGCCATGAGCGTGGCGATGGCCAGGCCCGAATAGCCGAACTGGCTGACGATGCCGAACACGATGACGATGAACGCCCCGGTGGGACCGCCTATCTGCACCCGGCTGCCGCCCAGGGCGGAGATGCACAGGCCGGCGGTGACGGCGGTGAAGATGCCCTGCTCGGGTTTGCAGCCCGAGGCGATGGCAAAGGCGATGGCCAGCGGCAGGGCCACGATGCCCACCAGGATGCCGGCCATGGCGTCGCTGGTGAACCGTTTGAAGTCATAGCCTTCCTTCCAGACGGAGTAGGCTGCGGGAATAAGGTGCGAACTCATCGATGTGCTTCTCCTGGCGTGATAACTAATTGATTTTTTAAACAAAAATCAGGTAGATACCAGATGGTCTTGCCGACCTGCGGGGCAGGGCCAGGTGATAGGTACCGTGCTACGGCGCGGTATGTGTGTAGCGGGTACGGGGCGGACGCGAGGCAGTGGGCCTGTGGGCGCGGCGTATGCCCGAACAGCGCAAACAGCGCAACAAAACCCGGAGGATACGAGGTTCTTTTTCCCCAGTATGCTCCGGGCGGAAGCCCTCATATAAGGTCGGCCCAGAGAAGGCAAGTTAAAACACGAAGGTATGGTGTATTTATTTTTGGGAACGGTGCGGAGCGGGTAGAAAAGGGGGGCCAGGGGAGCCGACGGCGGGCGGGGCGGCGGAACGGCGCATCACGAAAGCGGCGGGGCTGGCCGACTCTTTCGACATCCTGCCCGCCCAGGGTGTTCCGGTCTTCCCGAACCCGCATGCCGGGGGGGGCGGTCGCCGTACCCCCAGCCGCCATTCCCCGCGCGCCTCGGCGGCGATGTGCCGCGCCAGTCCGATCGTCCTTGCCGCCGAACGGGCGCCGCGTCGCCGCGTTGCCGGGGTGCCGGGGTGCGGGGCGGACGGCCCCCGTGGCGTTTACGGTCCGACCATGTCTTCCGGGCGCACGGCCGCGTCAAAGGCCTCGGCGGACAGGTAGCCCAGGGCAAGGCACGCCTCGCGCAGGGTGGTGCCGTCGTGGTGGGCCTTGTGGGCTATCTGGGCCGCCTTGTCATACCCAATGGCCGGGCTGAGCGCCGTGACCAGCATGAGCGAGCGGCCCACATGCGCCGCCACCTGCGCCGTATTGGCGGTGAGCCCGGCCACGGCATGCGCGCAAAAGGCGTCGCACGCGTCCGCCAGCAGGTCCGCCGATTCGAGCAGGTTGTGGATCATGACGGGCTTGAACACGTTGAGTTCAAAATTGCCCTGCGATCCGGCAAAGGCCACGGTGGCGTCGTTGCCGAACACCTGCGCCGCCACCTGGGTCATGGCCTCGCATTGGGTGGGGTTCACCTTGCCGGGCATGATCGACGAGCCGGGCTCGTTGGCCGGAAGGACCAGCTCGCCCAGCCCGGAGCGCGGGCCGCTGGCCATCCACCGCACGTCGTTGGCTATCTTCATGAGCGAGCCCGCCAGCGTGCGCAGGGCGGCGGAGGCGGCCACCACCGCGTCGTGCGCGGACAGGGCGGCGTACTTGTTGGGCGCGGTGGCAAAGGGCAGGCCGGTCATGGCCGCCAGGTGCGCGGCCACCTTTTCCGCGAATCCGGTGGGGGCGTTGAGGCCCGTGCCCACGGCGGTTCCCCCTGCCGCCAGGCGGTACAGGCCGGGCAGGGCGGCCTGCAACCGCTCCATATTTTCGTCCAGCAGCGCCACATAGCCCGAGAATTCCTGGCCCAGGGTAAGGGGCACCGCGTCCATGAGGTGGGTGCGGCCTATCTTGACGATGGACGCGAAGTCGCGCTGCCGTGCCGCGAGTTCGTCGCGCAACGCGGCCACGGCGGGCATGAGCCGCCTGGTCAGCGCCAGCGCCCCGGCCACGTGCATGGCGGTGGGAAACATGTCGTTGGTGGACTGGGAGCGGTTGACGTGGTCATTGGGGTGGATGGGGGATTTCGAGCCCACCACGCCCCCGGCCAGTTCGATGGCGCGGTTGGCGATGACCTCGTTGGCGTTCATGTTGGTCTGGGTGCCGCTGCCCGACTGCCAGACGTGCAGGGGGAAGTGGTCGTCCAGCGTGCCCGCCGCCACCTCGTCCGCCGCCTGGACAATGGCCCCGGCCAGCGTGGGGTCCAGTGTGCCCAGGTCGCGGTTGGCCAGGGCCGCCGCCTTTTTCACCAGGCCAAAGGCGCGCACCATGCCAGTGGGCATGCGCTGCGTTCCCAGGGAAAAATGGGCCACCGCGCGCTGGGTCTGGGCGCCCCAGTACTTGTCCGACGGAACCGCCACGGCTCCCATGCTGTCCGACTCAAGACGGGTGGGCGTTGTATGCGCGCTCTGCGTGGGGTTCTGCTTCATATGATCCTCCGCTGGGACAATGATTAATGCGTATCCATACTATGCTGTGTAGCGGGGTATTAGGCAAGAGGCATGCATCATGGTCGCAGTGCATGGTGCGCGCCTCAACGGCCGTGGGCGGAACCGATGGGCTATGTGGCCTGTCCGCGCCGTATAATGTCACATTATTTTAACGCGATGGCCACATACGCGGCATAAGGATCCCTGTGTTTTTACGGGATAATCCTATTGACTTCATGAATGAAATATATTTGTACTCGTCCTCACAAAATTCATCCGACCATTATGGTCTTGTAACCTTGAGATTGCGGGCTACGACTGATGCAGATTCTCGTAATGAAGCTATTTCCCTTGAGCCAACCTTCTGACTACCTCCGGATGGGTTAACACATGAAGCTCAATACGAAAATGACGCTGTTTCAAACGGCGGCCTCGGTGGTGACCGTGGGGGCGCTTTGCGTCGCCTTTTTGGTGCTGCTCAATCAGTATTCCGTCGAGGAAATGGCCCAGTACCGCGAGGACGCCATGGCCAAGGAGCAGGCGCAGCTCAAGGACTTGGTGCAGATGGCCTATGGCTCCGTGGAAAGGGCGTATGCGCGCTCCCAGGATGTCGAGGCCTTGAAGCGGGAGACATCGGCGGGGCTGATGCGGGTGGTCGATGCGGTCTGCGGGCAGGCGTCCGCGTATTATGCCAAAAACAAGGGCGTGCTACAGGATGCCGCCTTGCGGCGTGACATTGCGGACATGGTGCGCAACGCCCGCTTTGATAACGGCAATTATCTCTGGATCAACGACCTGGCGGGCGTCATGATCATGCATCCGGAGACGCCGGAGTTGGAGGGCCGCGCCCTGCTGTCCTCCACCGATGCAAACGGCAAGCAGCTGTTTGCCGAGATGGTTCAGGTGGCCCGGACGCAGGGCAAGGGCATGGTGGACTACGTGTGGCCCAAGTCCGGCGCCTCCAAGGCAACGCTCAAGATCTCCTATGTCCGCGCCCTGCCCGAATTGGGCTGGCTGGTGGGCGCGGGGGCATGGGTGGATGACATCACCACGGCCATGCAGCGCACCGCCATGAAGGAGGTCGGCGACCTGCGCCAAACCGACGGCAACTATTTCTGGATCAACGACATGGCGCACCGGATGGTCATGCACCCCCTGAATCCCGATCTCAACGGCAAGGACGTGTCCGGCATGGCCGACACGCAGGGAAAGCATTTGTTCGCGGACATGGTCGATGTCTGCAAGACAAAGGGTGAGGGCTTTGTCTCCTACCGTTGGGCAAAGGCCGGCAAGACGGGCGATTTTCCCAAATTGTCCTATGTGCGCCTGTTCAAGCCCTGGGGCTGGGTCATCGGCATGGGCGCCTACGTGGATGATATCGACGCCGCCATCGCCGCAAAGCAGCGGAAGCTGTCGCAGACCATTTCGCGCATGATTACGTGGGTGGTGGGCTTGGCGCTCGCCGTATGCTCGGGCATCCTCGTGTTCGGCATCCTTTTCTGCCGCAACATAACCAACACCATCGGCGGCGAGCCGGACGCCATGGCCAGCCTGGCCGGGCGCATCGCGGAGGGCGATTTGGCCGTGTCCTTTGCCAACAACGGCAAGCAGCCGCGAGGCGTCTATGCCGCCATGCGCACCATGGCCGAGCAGTTGACCACCGTGGTGGGCGATGTGCTGGACGCCACCGCCAGCGTGTCCAGCGGCAGCGAAGAGCTTGCCTCTTCGGCGGAATCGCTGTCACAGTCGGCGACGGAGCAGGCGGCCACCGTGGAGGAGGTCTCCGCCTCCATGGAGGAAATGGCCGCCATGGTGCGCCAGAGCGCCTCGAACGCCCAGCAGACCCAGGCGTTGGCGCGGCAGGCCGCCACCGACACCGAGAAGGGCGGCGAGGCCGTGCGCCGGACAGTGCACGCCATGCGCACCATTGCGGACAAGATTTCCATAGTGGAGGACATTGCGCGGCAAACGAATCTGCTGGCGCTCAATGCGGCCATCGAGGCGGCCAGGGCGGGCGAACATGGCAAGGGCTTTGCCGTGGTGGCCGCCGAGGTGCGCAAGCTGGCCGAGCGCAGCGGCCAGGCAGCCGCCGAGATCAGCGAGTTGTCCCAGAACAGCGTGGCCCTGGCCGACAAGGCCGGGGAAATGCTGGTCGCCGTGGTACCGCAAATCCGCCAGACATCCGATCTGGTGGAGGAAATCGCCGCGGCGGGCAAGGAACAGCTGACCAGCGCCGAGGAGATCAACCGCGCCATGCAGGATCTGGACAAGACGATCCAGCAGAATGCCGCCGGGTCGGAAGAGGTGGCGTCCATTGCCGAGGAGTTGTCAAGCCAAAGCCAACGCCTGCAAGCGGCCATGGCGTATTTCTCGGTAGGGGGCGGGAAGGGCGGCGGCAACGGCCATCCGCGCGGGCAGGGGCGCAAGACGCCCCGACCCTTGCCGCCCGCCGCCGACTGGGATGCGGATGTCGTGAGATATTGATGTGAAGCGGCGCTCCACCCCTGACGGGCGGTGCGCCGTTTTTTTTGTGCTTTCGGCGGTGCGCCTCGGCGCACATTGCCGGGTGGTGGCGGGGCATGGCGTTCTTGGTGTGCGGTCCGGTGTCGGCTGCGGCGCGCCCGTGTGATGGCATTGCGTATATGCGCCTTGAGCCGGAAAAAATTGGGCGGCCGTTTTACCCTGCCAATCGCGGATCTTACCCCTCTTGCGTTTTCGCATCCTGATTTTTGGCCGTTAATTGGCTTGACCTCGTGGCGTGAACCTCTATTCTAGGGGAAGCGGGGGCTTTGTTTTTTTCAGGGCTGCGGCGCGAAACCGTCGCGCCGTCACGCTGGCCAGCCATCCTGTATACCTAGCCGCGCACCCCGGTGTGCCGCACGAACGACGCCTATGACCAACCAGAACGACATGCCCATAAAGGGCGTCTTCTCCAGCGAATCCTCCGCCTACATTGGCCATGGGGGCACCAAGCGCAAGGTCAAGCAGAACGTCTACATCTATGTGGAGGAGGATGCGTCCGGCAACCTCGTCGCCCAGGCGCTGAACGGCAAGTTCGTCCCTTCCGGCTCGCGGAAAGCCATTTCCCGGGACACGCTGTTCAAGGAATTTCTCCCCGAACCCATGCTGTACATGGCCAAGACCAAGCCGCTCATGGAGCAGATGGGCGAAACCCTGAACACCGCCGATCGCCACCGTGCGCGGCATGAGCTTTTCGCCGCCGAGTTTGAATACAAGAACCTCCTGGCCATTGACGAGGAACATGTCCGCGCCACGTTCGGGCTGGGGCTCACCTATCTGCAACGCAACGAAATCGAGAACGGACGCATCATCTTCCAACGCATTCTGGACATTGAAGGGGCTTTTGAGGATGGCCACCGTCATTTGTTCAATGACTTTGGGATAATGCTGAGAAAGACCCATCTTTATGACGAGGCCTTGCGCTATTACGAGCAGGCCAGGACCGTGGGGCACGTTGACGATCATCTGCTCTACAACATGGCGCGGGTCCATTATGAGAACGGGAACTACGCCCTGTGCCTGACCACGGTGGCCCAGGCGCTGGAATTGAACCCCGACCTGGATATCGCCAAACAGCTTCAGGACGTGGTTCGCCGGGCAGTGGGGGGGATTGCCGGTGTGCCCCGGCGCAACGCCCCCCTGGGCAAGGCGGCGCTTCGGCCTCCCGCCATGGCGGATGCTCCCGAGGCCTCTCCCGCCAACACGGCTGACGAACCGTCGGATTACGAAGATGCGCCAGTGCCGCCGGAACAGGACGAGGTTTCCGGGGGGTGTGGACCGAATGAGGAGGACGCGGCGCCCGAGGCCGACTCCAAACCCGTGTGGGATCCCTTGGATGATTTCGATATCATGGCACAGGATGTGTAGGCGGTGGGCATGGCGCAAAAGTATCTTGGGGATTATCTGATCGCGCGCGGCGCGCTGACCCCGGAGCAACGCGATGCCGCGCTGCTCCGGCAGCGGGCGCTCAACAAACGCATGGGCGAGCTTGCGCTGGAACTGGATCTGCTGACGCCGGAGCAGGTCACCGAGGTGTTGTGCCGCCAGGAGGAGGAAGACCTCGCCTTTGGCGATGCGGCCATGGCGTTGGGATATCTGTCCGAGGCGGAGCGCAACCGGCTGCTCTTCCATCGTCTTGTGCGCCATCGGCATCTGGGCGAGATGTGCGTGGCCATGGGCTTTGTGGAAAAGCACGCCTGCGATGCCGCCATTGCCGATTTCGTGGGCCGTCGTGCGCGGCATGTCCGTCGCGTGGAACAGCATCTTGCCGGTTTGGACAGGACCACCATGGTCCGTGTGGCGTGCGACGCGGTATGCCGCGTCTTTTTGCGGTTCACGGGCCAGCGGCTCGTGCTCCAGGACGTGGGCGCGCCGTTTCCCCAAACCCCGGGGCTGACCGTGACGCGGTTCGACGCCTGCGCGGGGGAGGATGTTATTTCCTGGCTCGTGGTGCATGACGCCAACCCCGCCCTCGACGCCAGCGACCATCCCGCCGTGGCGCAGGCCGGGGGCGGCTTTTTTGCCAAGGCCATGGCCGCCGCCCTGCGCGACGCCCTTGGCCGGGACGGGGTGGCGGCGCAGGTGAGCCACCACAGCCCGACGCCCGAAGAGGCGCCCCCCTGCCCGCCGGGCATGGTGTCCTTGTTGCTGCACGCCCCTGCCGGAAGGGTGGGCATCACGCTTCTGTAAGCTGCCGCGCCGGGCAAGACAAAGCCCCGGGGGAAGGAGAGAGGAAAGGGAAAACCCCTTTTTCCAAGCATAAAAAGGGGTTTTCCCTTTCCTCTCTCCTTCCCCCGGCCCCCCATCCTCTCTCCTTTCTCTTTCCCCAAAAACTGCTGGCTGGGAAGGTGGATACGGTTGCGACAAGCGAGCGCCCCAGGCGGAATAGTGGCTGGGGAGGGGGATATGGTTGGGACAAACGCGTTCCCCGGGCGGGCAGACTCGTTGTCTGGTGTGTCAGGACGAGGGTATGGGGGGCGGTTCGGCCGACGCCGTGAGCCGCAAGGATTCGAGAAAAAAAACGCAGGGATAGGTGGCTGTTTCTCAACAGACAAAGGGCGGCTCGCGCCGCCCCTTGTCCGTTCATGCCACTCACCGGTTTCCGTCTTGCCTACAAGGCAATATCCTTACGCATGCTCTCGTAACGGTCCTTGTCGATCTCGCCCGCCGCGTACCGCTTGCGCAGCACGTCCAGAGGCGATTCCCGTTGGGCGTCGCATGGGGCGGTTGTTTCGCGTTGCGGGTCGCGCCGTTGGAAAAGCCTGACGGCTACGACCACCGCCACCACCACCAGCAGCAGCATCAGGGGGCCGCCCATGAACGGCATGTGCCAGCCGCCGCCCGGTCCGCCTCCGTAGCCCCAGTTGCATATTCCGTTACCCCAGCTTGCGAGAAAAGCGTTCATATCTGTCTCCTGCCTTGCGCCCGCCAGCAGGGCGGGACGGGTTTATGGTTACCAGCTGACGCTGCCGTGGAGGCAGTGCAAGGCTGTGGATACATTCCAATATATCAAGCCAGCCGCGCGTCCCGGCCTCCAGTCGGCCGGACGGGGTGCGCCGTTGCCGGGGGTGTTCACCATGGCATACGGCTGATTGGGCGCGGGTTGGACGTGCGCCGTGTACCGGGCGTTCCGGTGGCCCATGGCTGCGTTTGTCACGCCTTCTCCATCCGCCAGGGCGGGAATGGCCGTGAGCAGGGTCAGTGCGGTTGCCAGAACCAGAAGGCGCGGAACGTGCCGCATGGGAACCTCCGTGTTTGCATATCAGATTGCAGTGACCGTGCCAACAGTGTTAATTGTTTAAATACGGTATGTTATCTTGTGCAGGACAGGGGGAATGGGTGGGGGCGACGCAACATCCTGCACATGCTTGTGCAGCATGTTGCACGGATATGTGCAGCGAATCGCAGGGCGTGGGGATCAGTCGCGCTGGTGGCCGGCCACAAAGCCGCTGCACCACACCGCGTCCGGGGCGTTGAAGCGCAGCTTGAGGATGGCGCAGTTGGGCAGGAACGTGGCGTCCTTGAAGGCGCGCAGACGCCGCATGGCCAGGGCGTCCGAGCCGTGGTCGCTGGTGATGAGCTGCCACAGGACCGTGCGGATGAACAGGCCGTGGGAAAAGACCGCCGTGAAGCCCGGCAGGCCGCGCAGGCGCGTGACCATGGCCTGGACGCGGGCCGTGAAGGCCGCAAAGGTTTCGGCCTGGTCCAGGTCGCTGGCCTGCGGGTCGTTGCGTTCCCAATAGGCCTCCATGAGCGGGCGGCGAAAGGCGTTGGTGGTGCCTTCGTAGCGCGCTGGGGCGAGCAGGGTGAATTCGTGCACCGGCCATTCCTCGCAGGGCACGTGGGGAAAGCGCTGGCGCAGGAACGCGGCGGTCTGGGCCGTGCGGATGTAGGAGGAGACCACGATGCGGTCCGGGGCGCGGTCAAAGGCCAGGGGCACCCGCGCCGCCTGCACGCGTCCGGCCTCCGTCAGATTGGACAGGGCGGGGTGCGTGGTCACGTTGCCCGCGTTGGAGTCGCTCTCGCCATGCCGGATGCACCACACCTCGCCCACGTCCGCCTCCTTGCGTGTGGCGGGCACGGGCCGTGTGGGTTTGAGCCCGCAGTCCATCATGTGTCGGACCACGTGCGCACGCCGCGCGAAAAACAGTCCCGGAAGCGGCCAAGGAGGCGGCCCAGCACGGTGTTGCCCTCGCGGAACAGGTAGGGAACCCGGCCCGCATACAGGGCGCGCACCGCCGCGTCGCTGCCCACGGGCGGGGCGGCGGGATCCGCGTCCAGGGCCAGGCGCATGGCGTCCACATGCAGGGCGTAGCTGTCGCGGTCGGGATCGGGGTGCATCCAGGCGCGCGCCGTGGCATAGGCCTGCCTGGGAAAGGTGATGGGCCACCTGCGCCGCAGGATTTCGGGCAGGGCGCGGGCATCCTTGAGCCGCACGGCAAAGGGCCGCGCGAGCGCACCGCACCAGAACCAGGGGCGGATGTAGGCCACGGGCTTTTCCCAGTAGGCCAGCTCTATGCCCACGGTGGAGCCGGACACCACGGCCAGGTCGCAGAAGGCCTGAGCCCACGAGCTGTCGCGCTCGTCAATGGCGCGCACGCCCCATTTGTCCGCCGAGGTGCGGCCCTTGCCGTAGCGCGGGTCGTTGCCGTGGGCCATGTTCTTGTATTCCCACGGGTGCAGCTTGACCACGAGGTTCATGCCCGCCACCCTGGCCGCCTCGATCACGTCGCCGTAGACGCGCCCCTCGCCGTCGCTGCGCGTGGGCAGCCACAGGAGCAGCGGCTTGGCCGGGTCCAGTCCGTATTTGGCGAAGAACGAGGCCTTGTCCGTCACCTCGCTGGTCCAGCGGTTGGGCGTGGCCTCGTACAACACGTTGCCGCAGAAGTGGATCTTTTTTGCCCTGGGCAGGTCGCGGCAGGCGTGGCGGCGGTAATAGACCATGGAGAACCACAGGGTCGCGGGCATCTGCATGAACACATGGTCCACGCCCCAGTAATGGAAGTCGTCGAGCAGGTAGCCGGTCTGGGCGGTGATAGCATTGTGGGCCCGTTTGGCCGTGGCGGCCATGTCGCCGATGTTCCGCTCCTTGCTGCACGGAAAGAGGAACAGGCGGGCGGGTTCGTCCGCCACGCGCGCGGCCATGTCGGCCAGGGACACGATGTGCACGTCCCGTTCCGCCAGCCGGGCCGTCGCGCCCTGGGGCAGGTCGATGTCCGGCTGCAGGCCCAGGGGCGGGTCGCCGGACAGCAGCACGCGGCAGGACAGCCCGGCCTCGGCCAGCCTGTCCTGCAGGGCGAAGAGCTTGTGGTAGCTGCCGCCGTGCACGGCGGTCCAGGCGATGACGATATCGGGCGTGTGGGGCATGCGGTCTACCAGCAGGTACGGCCGCCGTCCACGACCAGGTTGGCGCCCGTCATGTACGACGAGGCGTCGGAGATGAGGAAGAGCACCGCGCCCTTGTATTCATCGCCCTTGGCCATGCGCCCCATGGGGATGAGGTTGGCCAGCTTGGCCACGAAATCGTCGGGCTGGGACACGTACACCCCGCCGGGCGACAGGGCGTTGACCCGCACGTTCTTGTCCGCCCAGTAGGTGGCCATGTACTTGGTGAGGCCGATGAGGCCGTGCTTGACCACGCTGTAGGTCACGGGCTTGGCGGGCTGCGCCTCCTCGGCCAGGCCGTCCTTGCGGTAGATGCGCTGGTCCGGGGCTATGACGCCCAGGTCCGAGGCGATGTTGAGGATCACCCCGCCGCCCGAGGCGGCCAGGTGCGCGCCCACGGTGCGGCCGCACAAAAACGCGCCGGTCAGGCCCACGGCGATGTCCTTGTCCCACATGGCCTGGTCGAAGTACTCCAGGCGGCTGCCGTTGACGCCGCCCGTGTTGGACACCTTGGGGTCGTTGGCCGCGTTGTTGATGAGGATGTCCACCCGGCCGCAGGCGGCAAGGGTCTGCGCCAGGGCCGCGTCCACGGTGGCCGCGTTGGTGATGTCCACGGTGAAGCCGTGGCAGGGCGCGCCCATGTCCTTGGCCATGGCGGCGGCCACGCCCGCCGCGTCGGGGTGGATGTCCCACAGCACGGGCACGCCGCCCGCCTCGGCCACGGCCTCGGCGTGGCGCTTGCCCAGCAGGCCGCAGCCGCCGGTGATGATGGCCACGCGGCCCGCGAGATCAAAGGTCTGTTTCACGGAAGGCATGTGTTCTCCGCAAGCGGCGCGCCGCGCCGCACGAGTTGGTGCGTTATTGTCTTGGAACAGGCCGCCGCCCGGAGGCGATGCGTCTTTGTGTCAGGGAAATGCACAAAGCCTCTCGGCCTGTTGGCGGGCAAGGCGTCCTAGTGCGCCCGCGTCTGGCCGCCGTCCACGATCCAGTCCGCGCCCGTGACGAACGTGGCGCGCGACGAGGCCAGGAACACGGCCACGTCCGCCACTTCGGCGTCGCTGCCCAGCCGTGCCAGGGGCACGTCGCGCGCCAGCATGGCGGCCACGGCGTCCGCGTCGGCGGCCAGCTTGGCCTCCCAGGTGGAACCCGGAAAGATGACGTTGCCCGGCGACAGCACGTTGACGCGCACGCCCTGGGCGCCCAGGGGCCGGGCGATGTTCCTGGCGTAGGCGTTGAGCCCGGCCTTGGCCGTGGCGTAGGCCACGGGGCAGCCCAGTGCTTCCTCGCCGCAGATGGACGAGATGAAGACGATGGAGGCGTCGGCCCCGGTGGCGGCGGTTTCGCGCAGCAGGGGCAGCAGCCCCGCCGCCGTGGTCTGGGCCGTGACCAGGTTGATCTCCAGCATGCGCCGCATCTCGTCCGCGTCCTCGGCCAGGGGCGGCACCGATCGGCCCGAGCCGATGTTGGCCACCAGATGGTCCAGGGAGCCGAAGCGCTGGCGCACCATGGCTCCCAGCCGGGCCACGGTGGCCGGGTCGGCCAGGTCGCCCGTGAAGGAGGCCACGTTATGGGGGCCGAACTCCCGGCCCAGATCGCGCGCGGCGCTCTCCAGCGGTCCGGCCGTGCGGCCGGTGAGCACGACCACGGCGTCCTCGCGCAAAAAGGCCCGTGCCACGGCCAGTCCGATGCCGCGCGACGAGCCCGTGACCACCACGGTTCTGCCTGCGAGTCCTAGGTCCATGCTCCCTCCCGTGTTGCGCCGCGCCTGGGGGCGCGGCCTGCGGCGTCCTTGCCCGCTTATCCGGCTTCGCTCAGCGCCCCGCCGCGCGGCTCTCGTTGGTCGCGCGCGGCGTGCCTACGCGCCCAACTCCTGGACCAGTTCCACGATGACCCCGTCCGGGTCGTGGCAGTACATGACGAGCACCGCCCCGTCCGGCGAGGGCAGGGGCGCGGACACGCAATGGTGCCCGGCGGCGCACAGCGCCGCGTGCGTGGCGGCCGCGTCGGCCACGGTAAAGGCCACGTGCGAGCACCCCAGCTGGTTGGACGGGGCGTCCACCACCACGAGATCCTCGGTGGCCGGGGGGTGCGAATGGTATTGCAGCAGTTCCAGCAGCGATCCGTCCGGCGCCTTGAGCTTGACCCACTCCAGCCGCGCGCCGGGCATGCCCACCAGGGATTCGATGAACGGTCCCTCCTCCACCGCGCGCCGCCATACCGAAAGCCCCAGCAGGTCGCGGTAGAAGGCCAGCGCCGTGTCCAGGTCGCGGACCACGATACCCGTGTGGCGCGTGGCGGTAATCATGCGCCCGCCTTGGCCTGGGCCGCTATGCAGTCGGCAAAGCAGTCGGCCAGCACCTCGATGCCTTCGAGCATGGCCGCCTCGGTGACGCACAGGGGCGGGGCCAGCTTGATGGACTCGCGGCCCGTGTGCACCACCAAGAGACCCCGGCGCATGGCCTCTTCGGCCACGTGGTCGCACAGGGTCGAGAGCGGCTCGCCGTCCCGGTCGCGGCAGACCACGGCCGCCACCATGCCCACGCCCAGGATGTGGGAGATGTGTTCGGGGAAGCGCTCGCGCAGGGCGTTCAGCCGGGCGTGGAACACCGGGCCCAGGGCGCGCGCGTTGTCCAGCAGGCCGTCCTCCAGCAGGGCCGTGAGGTTGGCCAGGCCCGCGGCGCACACAAAGGGGTTGGCCGAGTGCGTGGAGCTCATGGAGCCGATGTCCGGCAGGTCCATGAGCCCGGTGGAACCCAGGACGATGGACAGGGGCACGCCGCTGGCCGCGCCCTTGCCCAGGCAGAGCAGATCGGGTTCCACGCCGTAGTGCATGTAGCCGAACAGCGTGCCCGTGCGGCCAAAGCCGGACTGCATTTCGTCAAAGGCCAGCACCATGCCGTGGGCGCGCGCAAAGCGCTCGACCTCCTGCACGAAGGCGGGCGGATACATGACCGCGCCCCAGCCCTGGAAGGTTTCGAGCATGAAGCCGCACAGGTCGGTGTCCGGATCCAGACCCTTTTCCGCCAACAGCGCGTCCATGCCCTTGCGGAAATAGGCGGCCGGGTCGGCCATGGCGTCCTCGCGCCAGGGGTAGGGGAAGGGCAGGTGGTGGATGTTGGGGTCCAGGTAGCCGATCCACTCCTTTTGCGCGGGGTTGTAGCCCATCATCTGCGCGCCCAGGGTGCGGCCGTGCCAGTTGCCCTCGAAGCAGACCACGCCGGGCCGCTTCTTGCCCGTTTTCCAGCCGTGCAGCCGCATGAGCTTGAGTGCGCACTCCGTGGCCTCGGTGCCTGCGGACAGGAAGAAGGCCTTTTCGAACTGCGGCGGCGTGACCTCGATGAGCTTCTTGAGGTAGGCGATGCGCTGGGGCGATGCATAGGTGTAGGTATGCAGCAGGGGCCGGTCCAGCACGTCGCGCAGGGCCGCCACGATGCGGGGGTTGCCGTGGCCCGCGTTGGTCACGAAGATGGTCGAGGTGAAGTCGATCCAGGTGTTGCCCCAGGCGTCGTGCACCTGAAACCCCTCGGCGCGGTCCCAGATCACGGGGAGCTGGCCGTGCATGGAGCGGGATTCCAGCTCCTCCATTTCCGTGAGCAGGGGCACGGATTCCGGAACCGGAATCCGGGTGACGATGCTGCGGTGCGCGGTGCGCACCTGGGGCACATCCACAGGTTCTAGACTAAAGCCGTGTCCGGCCATGGAAAAACTCCTTCGCGCTCAGGGCGCGACCGTGCGATGGTGGCAGGCGATCAATGGTTGGGTCAGGGAAACAGCTCGTTTCATGTTTTGTCAAGACGCCCGCGCGCGGCAGGAGCCGCGCGCGGGCGACGGATCAATGCTCCGGTCAGGAACGGGCCTCGGCGTCGAGGCGCTCCATCAGGGAATGCCCGCTGCGGGCGATGTGGTATTCGAGCATTTCGATATCCTCGGGCCCGTCCACCTCGATGGCGTGTGGGGTGACAAAGGCCAGGATGCGCGGGCCGTGCAGGACGCCGCGTTCGCGCACGACCGAGGTGCGCACGATGTCCACGTACCCGTTGGGGTGATAGGCGGCGGGAAAGGCCTGGCGCGGCAGGTTGTAGTACTCCGGACGCGGGTCGTCGGGAAAGAAGCCCTGGAACAGCCCGTCCACGATCTGGAACATCTTCTGGGGCGGCTCGGGCAACTCGTGCGCCGAACGCAGGGCCGTGGCCTTGGGGGCATTGGCCAACTCGCGCACGGCGCGGCCCACCAGCTCCGGATCACGCAGGGGCGTGGTGACGCGGATGTGCGCCAGCAGATCCGGAACCGTGCCCTCGTTGCGCTCGAACCAGTCGATGGCGTGGACAAAGACCTCCAGGTCCGGCGAGGCGTCGCGGGCGAATTCCGCCGGGCGCAGAAAGGGCACCTCGGCCCCGTAGGCGCGCGCCACGGCCGCGATTTCCTCGTCGTCGGTGGAAACCACCACCCTGCCGATTGCGGGGCACAGCCGCGAGGCCATGATGGCGTAGGCGATGAGGGGATGGCCGCCGAGCTTTCTGATATTCTTTCTGGGAACGCCCTTGGAGCCGCCACGGGCGGGAATCAGGGCGCAGACGGATGCAGCGGGCATGGTGTCTTCCTTATGTGCCGCCGTTGGCCAGGGGCTTGCGTCCCACGCCGAGCAGCATGACTTCCTTGGAGAAACGGATGATCTTGTTCACGGTGTCCGGCCAGGGCGCCGACGGGGAGAACGGCCTGTAGGGCAGGGGCAGGAGCGCGAGCAGGCGGCTGGCGGGTTCCAGCCAGGGGCGCTGCCACAACCTGGGCAACTGCCGGAAGTGGCGCACGTCCACCCCCTGGAATCCGGCCATGTCCATGGCGTCGGCCAGGGATACGGCCGTGAACGGGCTGACGTGGGTGTGGTCCACATAGAACGGCCCCCAGGCGTTGTGCCGCCAGCTTGGGGTCATGAGCACGCACACGCCGCCCGGAGCCAGGGCATCGTAGGCCGCGCGCACCAGGTTCATGGGCGTGCGCAGGTGCTCGATCACGGACTTGCTGAACACGAAGTCGAACCCGCCGCCCGCGCAGGCGGCATCCCCGCCCCCGGCTTCCAGGTCCACGGTCTCCACGTGGTACCCCTTGCACATGGCCGGGGCGCTGGGAGAGATGTCCACGCCGCACACGTCGTAGCCCAGGCGGGAGAAGGCGGCCAGAAAATCGCCCCGGCCGCAGCCGATGTCCAGAAGCCGTCCCGGCCTGCCAAAGGCCGTGGCCGCGATGTGCCCGGCCAACTGGTCGGGATAGGCTCCCACGGGCGCGCGCTCCTGGGAGTAGGTGACCTTGAGGTAGGCGCCATCCTCCAGGGCCGAGCCCCGGCAGGCGGAGGGTTGTGCCCCGGCTGCGCCTGGCCCGGCGTCGGCTTCGGCCATGCCCTCCCGCTCCTGCGCGCCGTTGCGCTCGCCAGCGCCGCCGCGCGCCACGAAACCCGCGTCGGCGCTGGCGTCCAATCCCGGCAGGGCGCGCCAGTCCAATGCATTGATGGTCTTGTCGTCCACAAACACGTCGGCCTCGGGCTTGCCAAGGATCAGCTCATGGTACTTGAGCCCCCACGCGCGCATCTGCGACTCGGTGAGTTCGCGCCAGTCGATGCCCGTGACCGTGCCGCGCGCGGTGAACAGCTTGATGGTGTGCCCGGCGTCGTAGAGCGCGGTGACCCGCGCGATCATGTCCGGGAAGGGTTCGGCGGTCTCGTAGGCACCGTTGGTGTTGGTGCACAGGGTTCCGTCGATGTCGAAGCAATAGATCATCCGGCTACATCTCCATGTAATAGCGCAGCTTGCGGGCGCATTCTTCTTCCTTGGGCGTGAGGGTGCGCACGCCCGTGCCCAGGGTGACGGGAATGCTGCGGGTGTAGGTGACCAGGTATTCCATGCCGCGCTTTTCCAGCGAGGCGGACTGGTCGCTGCCGTACATGGCGCGGTCGAGCGTGATGTGGCGCTCGATGCAGCACGCGCCCATGACGGCGGCCTGCACGCTGGGCATGACGCCGACCTCGTGGCCGCTATAGCCCACGGGCACGCCAAAGCGCTCGCGCAGTTCCTGAATGCAGCGCAGGTTGAGGATTTCCTCGGGCGCGGGATATTCGGCGATGCAGTGCATGAGCACGATGGGGCAGTTGTGCTTGCGGAAGATGTCCACGGCGTCGGCCACGTCGTCATGGCTGGTCATGCCGGTGGAGATGAAGGTGGGCTTGCCTTCCTTGGCCACCATTTCCAGCAGATCCTTGTGGTAGATCATGGCCGAGGCGATCTTGTTGTACGTGCAGTCGTACTGGGCCAGGAATTCCTGGCTGGGCAGGTCCCAGGCCGAGGCGAACCAGTGGATGCCCAGTTCCTTGCAGTAGCGGTCAATCTCGTCGTACTCGGCCTTGCCGAATTCCAGGCCTTCCTTTTGTTCGCGCTGGGTGGTGCCCCAGGGGCTTTCGCGCGGCGCGTCGAGCAGTTCCTTGGTGTAGACGATGTCGATGGTCCGCTTCTGGAATTTGACGGCGTCGAAACCGGCGTTCTTGGCCATCAGGATGAGTTTTTTGGCAATGTTGATGTCGCCGTTATGATTGATGCCGACCTCGCCGATGATGAACACATGCTTGGCGATGGGCCAGGGCTTTTCTTGAACATATTCCGTTGCGAACGCGAAGTCGTGGGACATGCGGAGGTCTCCTTTGGTTGTATGGGGGACACGCCTTTCGCCCTTGCGAAGGGGCGGCGTTGCGTGCGCGGGATAGTAGCCAAAGACAAGGGCGGGCACAAGTGCAAAGCAGGGATTAGGAGCGGGGCGGCGGCACGGAAAAGACGGGCCGCCGATTGCCTGCCGGGGGGGGCGCCATGGGCGGCGGCGCGGGCGAAGGGGCGCGGCGCGGGACAAAGGGAGATGCACGGGGCGAACGGTCTTGCCGCCGGGCGCAGGGAAGAGGCCGGTCTTGTTGCCCGGTGCGGCGGACGCGGTGCAGCCGGACAGAGGGGCGGAGGCGCGGTGCGGCGGTGACGGGGGGCACGGGTGGGCTGGCCATGCCCCAAGCTTGCGGGCGCGGGAGGCTATGCCCCCTGCTTGCGGGCGCGGTGCGCTATGACCCTTGCTTGCGGGCGCGGTGCGCGCCCAGGGCGAACAGCGCCTCCCAGTCGATGGGGCGGTTGCTTTCCTCGTTCTTGCGCTGGAGATACGCCCATCCCTCGTCCGGGATGAGGTGCACCGGCACCTTGTTGATGAACTGCTTGCAGTCGTCCCCGGCGCACCGGCATGCCCACCCGCAGATGTCGCAGGTGCAGCCGCCGGTCTTGAGCATCTCCTTGAGGGTTCCGGAGTTGTCGCAACAGGCGTCGCACATGAGGATGTAGGTGTAGGGTGTGGTCATCGGGTTTCTCCGGCGGCGATTGGCGTTTGGCCGCACAGTGCATACGCGGGGGACGCCGACAGGTCAAAACGTCTGCCCGCTGTGCAAGGACCGGGCGGGCCGTGGCGGCGGCGCGGACTGCGCCCGCGCGTCAGAAAAAGAACTGCCGCGCTTCCTGCAGGTAGGCCAGCCAATGGCCAAAGGATACCTTGGAAGCGGCGATGAAGGCTGCGGCGATGAATGTGGCGGATATGATGTTGCACAGGACATAGCAGACCTGGATGACGCACAGGGGGGCGCCGATGGGGGCGTCGTCTGCAAAGCCATGTTCTCCGGAACACTCCTTTGCACTCAAGAACAGCAGGATGCCCTGCGTGACCAGATACAAGGCTGACCAGAATAACGCCATGGAGACGAAGATTTTGATCGCCGTGTTCAGGGGGAGCATGTTCGCCAGGATGGACGCCTTGCCATACAGCTTTGTCAACGTGGCGGCGATGGCATTGCCCGCCAGCGTACACAGGTAATAGAGGCTTGCCATGAGAGTGGCAAAGACTAGGAAGACAAAGACAAGGTGTGCCTTGTTGGACTGGGCCGCGCATTTCTTGAACATGCGCTGCCTGAACGTTTCGCTGCCGTTGTCGCCCACCGTGAAGACGAAAAGGAACGGCAAATAGATGAATGCCGTGGATTTGATCGCAAGGCGGTATGCCACGGCAATGACAAAGAAGAGGTAAAGGCACGCCGTGGCGATACGGGCGACGGTATTGTTGCGTTCTCTGCGGTAAGAGCCGTCAGAGAGGAGTATGTTACCTCGCAGGTCGCTGAAGCGCACAAGATTATAGTCGCCGTTGCCGTAGGCCTCTTCCACGCCAGGGATCAATTCCTTGGGCGAGGCGGTGTCGATGCACAGCATCTGGTATCTGTAGTTGGAGCGCATGGCGCAGGCCGCAATCCAGGGATGCCGTATTGTTTCCCAAAAAGTGGCGCCGATTTTTATGAGGATGGACAGTGCGCCAAAAACAAGGAGTCTGACGGGGAGGCATAATAATGATGGAATGCTATGGTGATAACTCCATTGCTTTTTCAGGCCAAAGGTACGGCCCGCCTTTTTGTACCAGCCCACCGCCCTGAATTTGGAAAAGGAGGTCTTGAACAGGAGAAGCGGGGCGAGCCAGACAACATACCAATAGTACGCCTCGTATCCCGCCCGTATGCACCAGATCGCAAGCGCATGCATGACCGCCAGCTCGGTCCAGGCCAACCACGTGGGCTGCCGCCGCGTCAGGGTTCCCTCCGACGACCAGCGTGGCATGGGTAGGGCGGCATTCCGAGTCTCACGCCACTCCCGTATGGCTTGGGGGCCTTTTTCCACGATCTGCAAGGGCGGATCGCGCAGGGGGGTGCCGGATGCCCGTATGGCAAGGGTATCTGGCAAGTCGCCCAGGGAGGGGGGCGCTGTGGTAAGCGCGTGGCAGGATCTCAGATCCAGGCTGCACAAAGAGTGGCATTTCCCAAGCCCTGCAGGCAGGGAGGTGAGGTTTTCGCAGCCCTGGAGATCAAGCGATGTCAGCGCCGTGAGCGCGCCGATCTGCTCGGGCAGGGCGGTGAGGTTTTTGCAGCCCTGGAGATCAAGCGATGTCAGCGCCGTGAGCGCGCCGATCTGTTCGGGTAGGACGGTGAGGTTTTCGCAGCCCTGGAGATCAAGCGATGTCAGCGCCGTGAGCGCGCCGATCTGTTCGGGTAGGACGGTGAGGTTTTCGCAGTCCAGGAGATCAAGCGATGTCAGCGCCGTGAGCGCGCCGATCTGTTCGGGTAGGACGGTGAGGTTTTCGCAGTCCAAGAAACGAAGTGATGTCAGCGCCGTGAGTGCGCTGTTCTGTTCGTGCAAGGTGGTGATGTTTTCGCAGATAGAGAGTGCAAGCGATGTCAGCTCCGTGTGCGCGCCGATCTGCTCGGGCTG
>JBFWMG010000040.1:0-30835 GCA_050251715.1 Desulfovibrionaceae bacterium
AACGCCGGTCCCCGGTGGTATAGGGGAGGTGGGTGGTCGGGCGGGCATTGTCTGCGGCCTGGCCGGAATCCTTTCCCGCCCACTATTAGCGGCATTATGCCGCCCGCCCGCCCGCCCGCCTGGGGGACTTGCTTATCCCAACCGTACCCACCTCCCCAACCAGCAGTTTTTGGGGAAAGAGAGAGAAGAGAGGATGGGGGTCCGGGGGAAGGAGAGAGGGGAGAGAAAACCCCTTTTTATGCTTGGAAAAAGGGGTTTTCTCGCTCCTCTCTCCTTCCCCCGGTGCTACAAGCGGCACTATGCCGCCGACGCCGCGAAGAATGCGGCCAGGGCGGCGAAATCCGCCGCGTCCGGCTCGTGGCGGCGCACGGACAGTACGTCCTCCAGCTTTTCCACCTGCCGGAGCATCAAGGGCAGTTTTTCGTCGTCGTGCAGCACCAGCCAGATGGTGCTGCGCGCGCCGTCGCCCAGCGGCATGCACAAGATTCCCTCCACATTGCAGGCGCGCCGTGCGAACAGGCCGCACACGTGCGACATGACGCCGGGATGGTTGTTCACGGTCAGGGCCAGGTGCACGCGCGGGTCGGCGTGGTCCTGGGGTGCGGGCCAGGCGGCGGGCATGGCGGGCGACGGGGTGGCGGGCATGGCATTAGGCGAGGACATGGCTTTCTCCTCCGATCATCTCGGTGTTGGCGGCGCCGGGAGGCACCATGGGGTACACGTGGGCCAGGGATTCCATGGGCGCGCGCACCAGGCACGGGCCGCGATGCGCCAGGGCCAGGGCCAGCAGCGCGCCGGGATCGTCGGCGCGGCCCAGGTCAAAGGCGGGCATGCCGAATCCTTCGGCAATGCGCACGTAATCGACCGTATGCTGGTAGTCCGAGGCAAAGAGCCGGTTGTTGTAGAACAGTTGCTGCTGCTGGCGCACCAGGCCCAGACCGCCGTTGTCGGACACGATGATGGCCACGTTGACGCCCGTTTCCACGGCGGTGGCCAGTTCCTGGATGTTCATCATGATGCTGCCGTCGCCGGAAAAGCAGACCACCTTGGCGGCGGGGTCGGCCAGGGACGCGCCGATGGCTGCGGGCAGGCCAAAGCCCATGGTGCCCAGCCCGCCCGAGGTGAGCCAGCGGCGGGGCATGCGGAAGGGGTAGGCCTGGGCCGTGCGCATCTGGTGCTGGCCCACGTCCGTGGTGATGATGGTGTCGGCGGCCACGCGGCGGGCGGTTTCCAGCACGATGCCATAGGGGCTGCGGGGGTTGGCGCTGTCCGGGAAGCGCATGGGTTGGTCCTTTTTGAGGGCCGCGATGCGCTCGCGCCACGCCTCGCGCCCGGCGCGCTCCACAAGCGGGGAAAGCCTGCCCAGCACGTCGGCCACATCGCCGATGATGCCCACGTGCGCGCTCTTGATCTTGTCCAGTTCGCCCGCGTCGATGTCGATGTGGATGATCTTGGCGTCCGGGCAGAAGGCAGCCACCTTGCCCGTGGCCCGGTCGTCGAACCGCGCCCCGGCGGCGATGAGCAGGTCGCATTCGGCAAGCGCCATGTTCACGAAGCGCGGGGCGTGCATGCCCAGCATGCCGAGCGCCAGCGGGTGCGTCGTGGGCATGGCTCCCAGGCCCATGAGGGTCATGGCCGTGGGCAGCGAGGCCTTTTCCGCCAGGGCCAGGGCCGCCGGGGCCGCGCCCGAGGCGATGACCCCGCCTCCCAGAAAGAGCACGGGCCGCTTGGCCTGGTTGATGAGTGCGGCGGCGGCGTCCAGCGTGGCCGCGTCCAGGGCGGGGGGGGCGTCGGCCCTGCCTGGTTCGGGCCAGGCCGCCACGTCCATGCACTGGGTCTGCACGTCCTTGGGCACGTCGATGAGCACCGGGCCGGGGCGGCCCGAGGCAGCGATGCGGAAGGCGTCCGGGATGACGCGCAGGAGCTCCTCCACCGACCGCACCAGGAAATTGTGCTTGGTGATGGGGATGGACAGGCCGTAGGCGTCCACCTCCTGAAAGGCGTCGGTGCCGATGAGGCCGCTGGGCACCTGGCCGGTGATGCAGATGATGGGCACGGAGTCGAGTTTGGCGTCGGCAATGGCGGTCAGCGCGTTGGTCACGCCTGGGCCGGAGGTGGCCAGAAAGACCTCGGGCCTGCCGGACACGCGGGCCATGCCCTGGGCGATGAAGCCCGCGCCCTGCTCGTGGCGGGCAAGCACGTGGCGGATGGCCTGGCTGTCCGACAGGGCGTCGTACAACGGCAGGTTGCCGCCGCCGGGTATGCCCGCGACAATGGACACGCCCTGCCGTTCGAGCAGGCGGACGATGATCTGGGCGCCGGAGAGTCGTTCCATGAGAGGGGCTCCTTTTTCTCTGGCAGGGACCGGCGCGGGGGTGGGGAAAAAAGGAAAACCCCCCGCCGGCCGCGCCGGTGGGGGGTTGATGTGATCGAAGAATCTTCCCGCTACGGCGCGACGGATACAATGCGTACTACGACGACGACGCTTAGCAGCGCGGTAATGGCGGCGATAAGGGAGGTCGTGGTCGTGGTGCGTAGCATGGGAGTTTCCTGTGTGAATCGTTGGTTCGTCAGGGATAGCGCCGCCCTTTGGGCGGAGTCAAGGGAAAATGTGTTTTTTTCAGGCTGCGGCATGGGGAGCGGCCTGCCGGAAGGGCGCCAGCGCCTTGAGGAACAGGCGCAGGATAGGGGTTTCGCGGTCCGCGCGCCACACGGCCATGATTTCGATGAGCGGCAGTTCGTCCCGCACCGGGCGGTAGGCCACGCCCGCGCGGCGCAGGCGCGCCGAAGACGCGGGCAGCAGCGACAGGCCCATGCCCGCCGCCACCAGCGCGCCGGTGGTCAGCTTGGTGATGGCCTCCTGCACGACCATCGGGGTCACGCCCGCGCGGGCGAAGCAGGCGCCCAGCGTGTCGTGCAGTGCGGGTTGCAAGTGGCGCGGGAAGGTGATGAGCGGCTCGCCCGCCAGCTCGGCCAGCGCCACCGGCCCCTGCTCCAGCGCCAGCCGGTGGCCAGCGGGAATGGCCAGCACGTAGGGTTCGCACCAGAACAGCTCGCTGCGTAGCCCGGTCATGTCGTGGCCGAACAGCCGGATGAACCCCACGTCCAACGACCCGGTCCGCACGGCGTCGAGCTGCGCGGTGGTGGACAGCTCGTGGAGCGACAGGGTGATGCGCGGGTTGGCCTGCCGGAACGCCTTGATCGCCTCGGGCAGCAGCGATTCCGTGGACGGGGCCACGAATCCCATGGCCAGCCGTCCGGCTTCGCCCCGGCCCATGGCGCGCAATGTTTCCTCCACCATATCCAGCCGCGCCAGAATGGCCCGGGCCTCGTCCAGCAGGTACGCGCCCTCGGGGGTCAGCGCCACCTTGCGGCTGGTGCGGTCGAACAGCACGCACCCCAGCTCCTCCTCCATCTGCCGGATCTGCTGCGACAGCGGCGGCTGGGACATGTGCAGCCGCACGGCGGCCCGCCCGAAATGCAGCTCCTCGGCCACGGCCACGAAATAGCGCAGGTGTCTTTTGTCCATGATTGATATGTAATTAGTAACAATCAAGCTGTAAAGACATATTGGACGAATCGAATCGCGGTGCCTACGCTGGAGGCAACAAGTACACAGGAGGCTGACATGAACGATTTGTATGCACGCGGGTTGGCGAAACTGAAGGAAGTGGACGGCGGCGCGGGCGAGGCCGTGGTGGCCTCGCTCAAGGACATCGCCCCGGATCTGGGGCGCTATATCATCGAGTTCGGGTTTGGCGAAATCATGTCCCGGCCCGGGCTGGGGCTGCGCGAGCGCGAGCTGTGCACCGTGGCCGCGTTGACCGCGCTGGGCAACGCCGCGCCGCAACTGCGCGTGCATGTGCACGGCGCGCTCAACGTGGGCTGCACGCGCGAGGAGGTGGTGGAGGCCATGATCCAGATGGGCATCTACGCGGGCTTTCCCGCCGCGCTCAACGGCATCTTTGCGGCCAAGGCCGTGTTCGCCGAGCGCGACGCCGAGGGTGGGAACGCCTAGCGGCTAGAGACCCGGGGGCGGGTGGGACAAGCGGTCTCCCCAGGCAGAATGCTGGCGGGGGGGGTGGGACAAAGCGCGTTCCCCAGGCGGGCGGGCTCGTTGTCTGTGGACGAGGGCATGGAGGGCGGTTGGGCCGACGCCGTGAGCCGCACGGCTTCGAGAAAGAAACAGCGGGGAGAGAGGGCGGTTTGTCGGCAGCCTGGCGGCCCTATGCGGGCTGTGGCGCTTCTTCCTGGCGCAGCAGGGGTGCGGCCCCTGTTTCCATGGCCGTGGAAAAATCCCGCAGCAGGGATGAGTCCAGGTTCCAGCGGTGCCAGAAGAGCCGCACCGGCTCCACCACGCCCGGCGCCACGTCAACCATGCGGCCGTCGGCCAGGAACGGCGCGGCCTGCTGGTCGGGCAGCACGCCGCAGGCCAGCCCCGCCGCAATGGCCGTGGCAAACCCTTCCGACGTGGGCAGCCAGAAGATGTGCAGGTCGTCGGGGCGCTGCCCCAGCACGCGTTCGAGCATCAGATGCAGCACCGCGTCCTTGCGGTTGAAGACCAGGAACGGGGCGCGGCGCGCCGCCGCGCCCGTGACGCCGTGGGGGAACCAGCGGGCCGCGAAGGCCGGGGTGGCGTAGATGCGGTAGTCCATGCAGCCCAGGCCGGTGCAGCGGCAGCCCTGGAACGGTTCGCCCCGCGAGCTCACGCATCCCAGCACCTCGCCGTCGCGCAGCAGGGCGTGGGTCTGGTCCTGGTCGTCCACGCGCAGATCCAGCAGCACGCGCCGCTCGTGCAGAAACGGGGTCAGCGCGGGCAAAAACCAGGTGGCCAGGCTGTCCGCGTTCACGCCCACGGCCAGGGTGGTGAATCCCGGCGCCGCGTCCCCTCCTTGGTCCAATTCCCCTTCCAGCAACCGCACCTGTTCGTAATGGCGCAGCATGCGCTGCCCGGCGGGCGTGGGCGCGGGCGGGGTGGCGCGCACCAGCAGGATGCGCCCGGTCTGTTCCTCCAAAAGGCGCACCCGCTGCGACACGGCGGACTGGGTGATGTGCAGCGTGCGCGCCGCCTTTTCAAATCCCCCTTCCCGCACCACGGCGGCCAGGGCTTCCACGAGTTTGTAGTCGAGCATGGTCGATCATTAGCAAAACTTATGCAGAATGAAAAGAATGCGTTTTCCTTGATTCGAGAACGCGGGTAGGGAGGGGGGAAACAGCTGGCCATGCCGGGCGCACCCGCGCCCACCCCATGCCCGGCACGCGGGGAGCACGCAGGGATGTTGACGCCGTTCATGCAGGGATTCGGAACCGGAGGCGGGCTGATCGTGGCCATTGGGGCGCAGAACGCCTTTGTGTTGGCGCAGGGGGTGCGGCGCAACCACATCTGGGCCGTGGCGGCCGTGTGCGCGCTGTGCGACGGGGTGTTGCTGGCCCTGGGCGTGGGCGGCGTGGGCGCGGCGGTGGCGGCCAGTCCGGCGCTGGGGCGGGCCACGGCGTGGGCCGGGGCGCTGTTTTTGTTCTGGTACGGGCTGGGCGCGCTGCGGTCCATGTGGGCCGGGGGCAGCCTGCGGGCCGGGGACGAGACCGCCGCCACCCTGGGGCGGACCGTGGCGCTGACCCTGGCCGTGACCCTGTGCAATCCGCACGTGTATCTGGACACGGTGGTGCTCATGGGCGGCTTGAGCGGCCAGCATGCGGGCTTGGGCAGGTATTGGTTCGGCGGCGGCGCGTTTGCCGCGTCGTGCGTATGGTTTTTTTCCCTGAGCCTGGGGGGGCGCATGCTTGCCCCGCTCTTTGCCAAGCCCGTGACCTGGCGGCTGCTCGATGGTGTGGTGTGCTGCACCATGTGGGGCATTGGCGGGTCGCTGGCCTGGTCGGCCTGGGGCGTGTGACGCGTCGCGCGCGTTCAGTCTTTCCTACAATTCCGCATCCCGGTTGCGCACGTCGGTGCGCCAGGTATTGAACCGGGCGCAACAACCTTCTCCCATAAACAGCGTGGCGCGGTAGTGCGCGCCTTTTTCCGGGTGCGCGGCCAACCGGCAGCGGTAGCAGCCGTTCTCTTCGCTCCAGTAGACTTCCGGGCAACGGCGCATGAAGCCGTGCAGCCGGTGTGATTCCTCGCACTGGTCGGACAGGCAGCACCAGCCGCAGCCCACGCAGGGGGGGGCTTCCATGATGGGTACCAAGCCTCTTTCCGCAGACGGCGAGGCCGTGGGCGGAAAAGCAGGGGGTGGGGAAGGGAGCCTTCAGTGGGACGGGATGCGCTGCCTGTGCGCCGGGCGCCCGGAGGACCTTCGAAGGAGTCGCCGGACGGCGGTCGCGCCGGGGCCGGGCTGTCCTCGGTGTCGGCAGATCGATGGTCGGCGTGGTCCGCGCGGTGCGGCACGCCCAACATGCGGGCAGGGAGGGATGGTGCGGGCAATCGCCCGTGGGCACGCTAGCCCGCGCCGCACGGCGCGGTCAAGAACCATTGTACCAATATGCCTCGCAGGCTGTTGCAACTGGAGAAGAAGCTTCCTCTTTTTCGCGTTCTTTGGTATAATAGGCACGATTATCATCGTGCAGCGGTTGCGAACCGTGCGCAAGGGGCGGCAGGCCCAAAGGGAATCCATGGCATTGAGAAAAAAAGACATGTGCGCGTGTTGCGCGCGCGTTGCAGTGTGTTGCGCGCGCGTTGCGGTGTGGTGCGTGGCGTTGCTGGCGCTGGCGGCGGCGGGCTGCCAGGACCGTGCGCCCATCCGCATAGGCTTTTCCGGGCAACTCTCCGGGGCGCATGCCGACCTCGGGGCTGTGGGGCGCGACGGCGCGATTTTGGCCGTGGAGCAGATAAACGCGGCGGGTGGCGTGGAGGGCAGGCCTCTGGAGCTCGTGGTCAGGGATGACCAGGACACCCCGGACGGGGCGCGCAACGCGGACAGGGAACTCATTGCCTCGGGCGTGGTCGCCATCATCGGGCACATGACAAGCGGCCTGACCGTGGCGGCCTTGCCCGTTACCGAGCAGGCGGGGGTGGTGCTGCTGTCGCCCACGGCGTCGACCACGAAGCTTTCCGGGGTAAAGGATCTTTTTTTTCGTGTGCAGCCCAGTATCGGCGCGTCGGCGCGGGAGCTGGCCCGGCATGCGGTGCTCCAGCGCAACGCCACGCGCGTGGCCGTGCTGTACGATACGGACAACGCGGTCTACACCAACGCGTTTCTGGGCGCGTTCGTCAACGAACTTCGGCTGCAAGGCGGGACGATCGTGGGACGGAGCGGCTTTGCGTCGTCGCGGGAACCAGCGTTCGGCACACTGCTCACGACGGCGCTCGCCGCCACGCCGGATACCCTGTTGTGCATCGCCTCGGCGGCGGATACGGCCGCCATGGCGCGGCTGGTGCGCGCCATGCCGTGGCACGGACCCGTGTACGCCTCCGGATGGGCCCAGACCCCGGCGCTGTTGGAACAAGGCGGCGAGGCGGTGGAAGGCGTCATGTTGACCACCCATTATGATCCCAATTGCCGGTCCGCCGCGTTTTTGGCCTTTAAGGAGGCTTTTACGAACCGGTTCGGGTACGGCCCCTCGTTTGCGGCCGCCCAGGCCCATGACGCGGTGCGGGTTTTGGCCGCCGCCCTGGCCCAGACCCAGGGCAAGGCCGTGGGGCTGCCCGAAGCGCTGCTCGCCGTGCATGATCTGCCGTGCCTCATGGGCCCGGTGTCCATGGACGCTTACGGGGACGTCATGCGCCCCTCCTATCTGCTGACCGTGCGCCACGGCGCCTTTGTCACCGAGGGCGGCATGGTGCCCTGACCGCCGCGACACCCTGCCGCCTTTGGGGTGCCGCGTCCCGCGCCGCCCCTGCTGTTCCCCATGCCCCTGCCGTCCCTTGTCCATGCCTCGCATCGATCCGCCCCGGAGGCCGTGGCGGTCGAGCCGCCGCCATCCGCCCGGTCGCGCGGCGGGGGGCAACGACGCGGCGCCTTTGCGCGCGCGGTCATGGGCAGGGGGGAATATGCCGCAATCAGCGGCGCGTCATACCATCCGCCCATGGGCACGGACGGAAAGATGCTTGAGCGGAACATGGCAAGCGCGGAGACAGGCCAGGGCAAAAACAGGCCGGGGCGGAAAAAGGTACGCGCAAAAACAGGCCGGGGCGGAAATGGTACGGGCGGAAACAGGCCGGGGCGGAAACAGGAGCGGGGCATCGAGGCGCAAGGCGCCGGGCCACGAAGGCAAGACAGGGAACGGGCCGGGGTCACGCCTCCTTGTCCATGAAGCAGACCTCGACCACCAGATCGCCGTCCTCGGTGGTGAAGGGGATGGCGAGCACGGGGGCGCTGCCCGCGTGGTCCACGGAATGGCCCTTGCCCACCACCACCGAGGGCGTGGACGCCTGGAAGCTCATGCCCTGCTTGGACAGGTCGCCGCGCGCCTGGCCCGCGATCATGTTGGTCAATTCGCCCACCGCGTCCGCGATCTCGTCGTTGATCTCCGTGTAGCTCTCGTACAGCATGTTGTTGACGATCTTGAGGATGGCGCGTTCTTCCAGGGACACGGACATGGTGCCCTTGGCATAGCCGGTCACGCCGATGAGCCCGGTCACATCGCCCACGGCGGTGCGGTCCTTGTTTATGAAGGGCTTGCCTGGCGTAATCTTGACGCGGGCCATGGTGGTGAGCACGTTGACCACTGCGGAAAGAAACGGATTTATGAAATTGACGTCGTATTTGAAGGCCATGTCGGCATTGTGTTCCAAACCCGCGCCCCCCGCAAGGGGCGCGGCCATCGTTCATGAAGGTGAGGGACTATAGAAAGACGGCAGTCACCTCATCGATGTTCCTGTCATGGGTTTGGACAATACCAGCCAGCTTGGAGGAGTCAATGTTTAAGAGTTCCCTGGCGCCGGGAGACATGCCGGGCAGGACGAACATGCCGCCGCCCGCTATGTCGGTGGCGTTGGCCATGTTGTCCGCCAGTTGGATGACCGCCGCATCCAGGGGCGTGGGCGCCGCCAGGGGATCGTGGTGCCCCACGATCATGTCCTTGAGTTCCGCCGGGAACTTCCACTCCGCGAGCAGGACGTCGGCCACGGCGCAGTGGTTGAAGTCGAAGATTTCGAGTTCGGCGTCCATCATGGGCACGGTGTTTCCCCGGGCGTAGAGCAAGGCCTGCACCGAGGCGTAGGGCATGTTCTTGAACATGATGAGCTTGCCCGCGTCGTGCAGCATGCCCGCGGTGAAGAACCGTTCCGTCTTCAGCCCCATGAGTCCGGCCAGGAGCTTGGCGAACACGCCGCAGGAGAGCGAGTGCCGCCAGAAGGATTTCATGTCGATGAGTTCGGGCGGGATGTCCTTGAAGAAATTGATGGTGGAGATGCCCAGCGCCAGCTGGCACAACTCGCGCGTGCCGATGAGCGAGATGGCGTGCGACACGGAATCGATGGTGGTGGCAAAGCCGAAGACCGGGCTGTTGACCAGCTTGAGCAGCTTGGCGGAAAGCCCCAGGTCGGTGCCGACCACCTTGGAGATGGTATCCGCCGAGCTGGAGGGCGAGTCCAGCACCTCCTTGATGCGGTAGTAGATGTCCGGGAACGAGGCCAGGGAGGTCTCGTGCTGGACCAGGTCTTCCACCGTGCCGCGCCCCTTGTAGAACAGGTCGCGCATGTGCTCCACGCTCTTGGCTTCCAGATCGCTTTCGCACGGCAGCTCCCAGCCGGAGGCCGCCTTGTCCAACACCCGCTGCACGGAGATGCGGAAGAGTTCGACAAAGGCGTCGCAATCCGGGTCCACATACTGAAAGAATTTGCGCACATGGCTGTTCGCGCGGCGGAGCAAGTCCTGCTCTTCCTCTGCGGGCGTGGGCAGCGGGGTCACATAGACAGCGCCCGCGCCCAGGTTGGCCAGGGCTTCGATGTGGTCGGGTTCGATGGCCGTGCCCGCAGCCAGGAAAACGGTGCCATCCGCTCCAGGAACGTTCTTTGCGAGCACCATACCGGGTTCCAGGTGTTCCAAGCATATCTTTTTCACGCCGATTCTCCGTATCGCAGCGGTTGCAGGGGACAGGCCGCCAAAATGTCATTCTTCCTTTCTGTACACCACGCCGCCGATCTTGATGACGGGCTTGAAGGCCCGCGTGAGCTTGTGCACGCTTTCCGAGTGGCCGAGCACAAGATAGCCGCCAGGCAGCAGGTTGTCGTAAAACGAATCCAGGACGCGCTTCTTCATCTCGTCGTCGAAGTAGATGATGACGTTGCGGCAGAAAATGATGTGCGACTTGGGGATGCGTTTTATGGCCAGCTTGTCGTTCAGGTTGATCTGGCTGAACTGGACGAGCTTTTGCACCTTGGGGTGGATGCGGTACCCGCCGGGCTCCTTGGTGAAGTAGCGGGCCAGCATGTCGGGTTGCGTGGTCTTGAAGGAATAGTCTCCATACAGCCCCTGGCGCGCCTTGGAGAGCACCGCGGGCGACAGGTCGCTGGCGGATATGCGCGCCTTCCAGCTCATGACGCCCATGCGCAGCGCCTCGTGCAGGTAGATGCCGAGCGTGTACGGCTCCTCGCCCGAGGAGCAGCCCGCTGACCAGATGTGGATGTCCTTGGTGGCCTGCTGTTTTTCCAGCGTCTCCTTGAGCACGAAGTTCTGGAACACCTCCAGCTGCTTGATGTCGCGGAAGAAGCTGGTTTCATTGGTGGTCACCTGCTCGAAGAGCTTGTCCATCTCCTCGTTCTTGTTGCGGGCGAAGCGCAGGTGCTTGTAATAGTCGGCATAGGTCTTCAGCCCCAGTTCGGAGAGCCGTTTTCCCAGCCGGGTTTCCAGCAGGTATTTGCGGCGGGCCGGGATGTCTATGCCTGTTGAAGAATAGATGAAGTCCCGCAGCTCCTGGAATTCCTGATCGGAAATCTTGGGAGATTGCCTCAAGTTGAGCGAATGTAACGATGAGAGTGCCATAGGGTTGCCATCCGGATATTGGAGTTATCCCCATTTTTATGCCATAGAGTTGTCAAAGAATAAAGAAGGAATGTATAAAAAGAGTGTCAATCGGCCGCCAAGGGCAAAGCCGCCGTGGCCGGTTGCCATCCGTCGGTTAGGACTTAACTTTTCCGAGAGACGGCTTGCGCGGCCCGCCAGAGGTGCCGCACGGCCGTGGGGCGGGCGGGAATATCCGGCCAGGGACGCATGAGAAGGAGGTTGCGGCGATGTCGAACATTTCCCTTTGGAAACGTCAGGAACTGGGTAGATTGAAGAGCGACATGGCGCGTCTTTTCGACAGCCTGTGCAAGGATTTTGGCCTGCCCTCGGTATTCAATGCCTGCGACGACGGGCCGGATGTGGACCTGCGCGAGACGGACGCGGCCATAATCGTCACCGTGTCCATACCAGGGGCAAGGGCCGAGGATTTGGACGTGGAAGTGCATGGCGACATGCTGACCATCCGCTGCGCCATGCACCGCACCACGGCGGAGGGCGAGGAAGTGGGCTCCTTTGCCTCCTCGCTGCGTCTGCCGTGCCGGGTGGCGTCGGACAAGGCCGAGGCCACGTTGGAACAGGAAACGTTGACCATCACGTTGCCCAAGGAGCCCGCCCGGAGCGGGAACAAGGTCTGCATCCACTGCAAGTAGCGACCGCGCCGATGGCGGGGCGAAGGAGACGATACATGGCAAAGCGCGCAAAACACCCCGAGGTGCCCATCGAGCAGTTGCGCTGGGTGCTCGATCCGGACAGGCTGGGCTTCGAGACCACCGACGACCTGGATCCGCTGGACGGGATCATCGGCCAGAAGCGCGGCGAGGAAGCCCTGCGCTTCGGCATGGGCATGGGCGGCAAGGGATACAACATCGTGGTCACCGGCGCGGCCAGGTCCGGGCGGCTGTATACGGTCAAGAAGCTGCTGGAGGAGCTGTCCGGCAGCGACGGCGTGCCCGAAGACGTGTGCTACGTGAACAACTTCAAGGAGCCCGAGCACCCCATCCTGCTGCGCTTTGCCGCGGGCCAGGGCGGCGCTTTCAAAAAGGCGATACAGGAATTTTTGGACAACCTGCGCCGCGACGTGCCCGAAATCTTCGAGAGCGCCGAATACATTTCCCGCAAAAAGGAGATCATTGAGGCGCAGGAAAAAAAGACCCGCGAATTCTTTACCGAGCTTGAAAAAAAGGTCAAGGATTCCGGGTTTGTCCTGGTCAACATGAAGGTGGGCAACACGCAGCGGCCCGAGGTGGTGCCCGTGGTGGATGAGGAGCCGGTGCACATGCTCAACCTGGAGGAACGGGTGGACAAGGGCCGTTTCCCCAAGGAGGAGTTCGAGGCGCTCAAGAAGAAGCAGGCCGTGCTCAAGGAGGAAATAGACGATATCTTCGTGCAGGTGCGCGACCTGCACAAGGAAGTGAAGCGGAAGCACGAGGAGGTGGACCGCCTGCTCTTCCTCAACGCGGCCCAGGATCTGCTGGAACCCGTGCGGCAGGAGTATGTCGATGAAAAGGTGGCGCGCCACCTGGAAGCCATGCTGGACCACATGGCCGACAACCTGGACGCCCTCCGCAGGCTGGGGCAGCAGCCCATGGAAGGCCCGGCCCCGGGCATGTTCATCATGCCGCCGGACGCCGACGCCGTGTTTCACGACTACCAGGTCAACCTGCTGGTGGACAACGCCGAGCGCAACGGCCCGCCCGTGCTCATCGAGTCCTACCCCACCTACCGCAACCTCTTTGGCAGCGTGGAACGCGTCATGGACCGCTCCGGCCTGTGGCGCACCGATTTCTCCAAGATCAAGGCGGGGTCGTTCATCAAGGCCAACGGCGGCTATCTGGTGGTCAACCTGACCGACGCCATCATGGAGCCGGGCGTGTGGCAGACCCTGAAGCGCGCGCTCAAGACCGAGAAGATCGAGATCCAGACCTTTGATCCCTTCTATTTCATGACCGCCACGGGCATAAAGCCCGAACCCATTCCCATGAACGTGAAGGTGGTGGTGCTGACGGATCCGCGCCTGTACCACCTGCTGCTCCACTACGACGAGGACATGGAAAAGGTGTTCAAGGTGCGGGCCGACTTTGAGCAGAGCATGGACAAGACCGACGAGGCCGTGGGCCAGCTGGCCCGGTTCGTGAAAACCACGGCCGTGAGCCACGGCCTGCGCCCCTTCCACAAGAGCGGCGTGGCCGCGCTGGTGGAGCACGCGGTACGCATGGCGGGCCGCCAGGAAAAGGTCTCCACCGCCTTTCCGCAGCTGGAGGATATCCTGCTGGAGGCGGACTATTTCGCCGGGCGCGGCGAAGCGGCGGCGGTCATGGGCGAACACGTGGAGGCCGCGCTCCAGGCGCGCGTCTACCGCGCCAGCCAGGTAGAGGACCGGTTGCAGGAGATGATCGACCGGGGCAGCGTGTTCATCGACGTGGAGGACGCCACGCCCGGCCAGGTCAACGGGCTGGCGGTCTATTCCATGGGCGACCACATGTTCGGCAAGCCGTCGCGCATCACGGCGGCCACGGCCATGGGCCGCGAGGGCATCGTGAACATCGAGCGCGAGGCCGACATGTCCGGCCCCACGCACAACAAGGGCGTGCTCATCCTGGCGGGCTACCTGCGCAGCCGGTTCGCCCAGGACAAGCCCCTCACCCTGGCCGCGTCCATCGCCTTTGAGCAGTCCTACGGCGGCGTGGACGGCGACTCGGCGTCGAGCACCGAGCTGTACGCCCTGCTCTCCAGCCTGTCCGGCGTGCCCATCAAGCAGGGCGTGGCGGTCACCGGGTCGGTGAACCAGCGCGGCGACGTGCAGCCCATCGGTGGGGTGAACGAGAAGATCGAGGGCTTTTACCTGACCTGCGCCAAGCTCGGCCTGACCGGCGGCCAGGGCGTCATGATCCCCCAGGCCAATGTCAAGGATCTCATGCTCAAGCCCGAGGTGGTGGACGCGGTGCGCGAGGGGCGCTTCCACATCTGGGCCGTGGAACGCGTGGAGCAGGGCATCGAGATACTCACCGGCATGCCTGCGGGCGAGCGCGGCAAGAACGGCGCCTACCCCAAGGATTCCCTCTTCGGCCTGGTGGACGCCAAGCTCACGGCGTTTGCCGTGGGGCTCAAGAACTTCGGGGACAACGACAGGAAGAACAACAAAAAGACCGGCAAGGCCAAGGCCGCGCCCAAGACGTAGCGCCTGGGCCGGGCGCGCCCCGGACGGGGGAGCGCCGGAAAACTGTTGTCGCGGCGGCGGGCGCATGTCCCGCCGCCGTCAGGCTGCTGACAAACCGCCATTCATCCCTGCTGTTTGTTTCTCGAAGCCATGCGGCTCACGGCGTCGGCTGAACCGTCCTCCATGCCCTCGTCCTGACACGCCAGACAAAGAGGCCGCCTGCCTGGGGAACTCGCGTGTCCCAACCGTACCCACCCCGCCAGCAGTCCGCCTGGGGAATTCGCCTGTCCCAACCGTATCCATCTCCCCAGCCAGCAGTTTTTGGGGAAAGAGAGAGGAGAGAGGATGGGGGTCCGGGGGAAGGAGAGAGGAGAGAGAAAACCCCTTTTTTTGCTTGGAAAAAGGGGTGTTCTCTCTCCTCTCTCCTTCCCCCGGGGTTTTGTCGGCAATCCGGCGGCGGGCGCATGTCCCGCCGCCGTTTTTTTATTGGGGGTCGGGGTCGGGGGCGGCGGCGGTCCGTTCGGCCTTGAGCTGGCCGCAGGCCGCCGCGATGTCCTGGCCCTTGCTCTTGCGCAGGATGACGGTCAAGTCCTTGTTCCACAGCACCTTTTCAAAGGCCAGGATGGCTTCCTCGGTGGGGGCGGCAAAGGGGGCGGGGCCGTCCTTGGGCGGATTGTAGGCGATGAGGTTGACCTTGGCCTTGAGGCCGGCCAACAGCCGCGCCAGTTCGCGCGCGTGTTCCGGACCGTCGTTGACCCCGCCGAGCAGGATGTACTCGAAGGTGAGGCGTTGGCGGGGCTTGAGGGGGTAGTCGCGCAAGGCGGCCATGAGCTGGTCCAGGGGCACGGTCTTGGCCACGGGCATGAGCCGCTCGCGCAACGCCTGGTTGGGTGCGTGCAGCGACACGGCCAGATTGGCCATGTCGCTTTCGCCCAGCTCCCGCAGCCCCTTGGTGATGCCCGCCGTGGACACGGTGATGCGCCGGGGCGAAAAGTTCATGCCCTTGGGGTCGGTGAGCGTGGCCAGGCTGCGCATGAGCTCCCGGAAGTTGAGCATGGGCTCGCCCATGCCCATGAACACCAGGTTGCGCAGGGTGAGGGGTTCGCCCACCCCTTGCAGGTAGCGCCGCGCCGCCAATATCTGGCCGCATATCTCGGCCTGGGTGAGGTTGCGGGTCAGGCCCATCTGGCCGGTGCTGCAAAAGGCGCAGCCGAGCGCGCACCCCACCTGGGTGGACAGGCATTGGGTGATGTGGTCCTTTTCGGGAATGAGCACGGTCTCCACGGTTTCGCCGTCGGCCAGGCCGAGCAGCAGCTTGACCGTGCCGTCGCTGCTCACGCGGGTGTCGCGGATGTCGGGGTGGCGGATGACGGCGCGCGCGGCCAGGGTTTCGCGCAGGGCTTTGGACAGGTTGGTCATGGCGGCAAAGGAGTCGCATTCCCTGGCCCACAGCCATTGCCACACCTGTTTGGCGCGGAAGGGTTTTTCGCCCAGTTCGCGGAAAAAGGCGTCCAATTCGTCCGGACGCAGGTTCAGCAGTTCGATCATGGCGTATCCTGTGCGGGCATGGGTGGGACGGCGCCGCTTTGTCCGCAGGCATTGCCGGGAGCGCAACGCGGTGCGCTGTGCCTCCCCGGCTTCGCCGCGTAACCGCGCCGGTGTGGGCGCATGCCCTGCCTGGGGTGAAAAAAATGCGTGCGCTCTCTGCCCCGAGTCATAATCACGCTTGGGCCGGAAAGGAAGGGGAAATTGAGGGGCGTCGCGGTCAGGCGTCCAGATAGCGGCTGGGCGGCGCGCCCACCAGCCGCTTGAAGGTGTGGCACAAATGGCTCTGGTCCGCAAAACCCGCCTCGGCCGCGACCTGGGCCAGGGGCATGCCTTGGCGCATGAGGGCGCGGGCCAGTTCCACCCGGCGTTGCATCTGGAAGCTGTGGGGCGGCAGGCCCACGCTTTGCTTGAACACGCGCAACAGATGGAATTTGGACAGGCCGGAGGCGCTGGCAAGGGTGTCCAGCGGAATCTTGTCCGCCACGTGGGCGGCCAGATATTCCTTGGCCAGGCGCACGGCGCGGGGCTCGGGGCGAGCGCGGCGCGCGGCGGGCCGCACGGCGGCGTGGTGCGTGAGCAGCCTGCCCACGGCGCGCAGCAGCGCGGTTTCCTTGGCCAGCGGGTCGTGGCTGCGGGCAAAGGCCAGGGCGAGTTGTCCAAGAGACGCCAGCAGGCGGGGATCGTCCACCACCATGCGCCTGCATTCCGGCTCGGCGCGGGGCGCCTCGCACAAGTCGGCGGCCACGTCGCGCATCCAGGACGCGTCGATGTAGAACATGCGGTATGTGGGGGCGTCGGAGCCAACAGGCACACCGGAGTGCACCTGCCCTGGATTGATGCAGGCAATGCCATTGGTGGTGACGAGTCCGTTCGCCGCTCCCGGCTTGAGGCACCAGCACGCGCCGTGTTCCATAACGCCAATGGCGTAGGCGTCGTGCGTATGGCGGGGAAAGGCGTGGCGCTGGCCTCGGGCAAGGCGGATTTCCACGTGCCCTATTGAGGGATCGCGCCAGAATTGCACAGTGTCTTGCATGGTTATGTTCCAATATGCACCAAGGGCGGTGTGGCGTCCGTGTTGCATCCCTCTTTGTTATGCCTGCGAACCGCGCGTGTCTTGCAAGATATTGCTCTTTCATTGCAAAGCGTCTTGCAGAGCCGCGCCAGGTGGAATGGGGTGATTATTGTTGATATACAGCGCCTGTGCAAGGGGAAAATACGCTCTTGGCCGCTGACTGGGCGTTGCCGCGCGACGGCATGGGCCAAGGGGGGGACGGGCGGGGTGCATGGGAGCGTGGTGGGCGCCGATGGAACGCATGGCAGGGTGCCGTTGCACCGCTTTGCCCATTTTTGTTGTGTTTTTATGCAGTTATGGACGTTTGCCGCTGTATCGCTGGCGCGCGGCCATGGGGTTCCACCGCAGTTGTGTGTAATGTATAGGGGAAGAATGTTTTTTTATTGCAATGCCGGGCTGCGTCGTGTAGGACTATTGTCTTGACGTTACTGTCACCAATACAAGCTGTATGCTGGACAGCTCAATTCTACTGAAAGGAGTCCGAGGATGGAAGATTATTTGAAGGAAGCGCTGGAAATCGTAAAGGCTCAGGCGAGTGTTCGGAACATGACCGAAGAGGAAATCACCTCCATGGTCAAGAAGTTGTCGGACGGCATCCGCAACATCAGCGAGGAAGGCGGCGTTTCCGAGGAAGCACCCTCTTCTGCCCAGGATGCGAAGAAGGCGATCAAGGAAAAATCCATTACGTGCCTCGAATGTGGCAAATCTTTTAAAATTCTGACCAAGAAGCATCTTGCCACGCACGGTCTCACGCCAGAAGAGTATCGTGAAAAGTGGGGCTACAAGAAGGGCATGCCCATGGTGTGCAAGGCCTTGCAGCGTGAACGCCGCAAGAAGATGAAGGACATGAAGCTCTGGGAAAAGCGGACCAAGAAGTAACGCCTCTTTTCCGTAAGCCGCGCAGCGGCCCGGTACGCGCCGTGCGCTGGCGGCGGTTGGCCTCTGTGATGGTGCGGAGCGGTCGTGGCCGCTTTCGGGGATAGTGGGACGGGTTTGAAGGAACGTCCCGGATGCGCGATACGCACATTTGCCAGGATCGAAACGTGGGGAATCCCCGTTTCGATCCTGGCTTGTTTTGTTGGGAGGGCGCGGGGCGTCGGCGGTATGCCGCGCAGACCCTTGCGGTGCATGGCCCGCGCAACGAAGGCGGGCTATTTGCGTCCCGTGCCGCAGCCGCAGCCGCACGGCGCGGCGCCGGATGACTGGCCTTGGCCGTGCCCGTGGGCATGGCCGCCAAACAGGCCAAGGCGGGCCGCGAGCATCAGTCCCAGCAGCAGGAACGCGGCGGGCGTGGCCAGCCATGTCCCCCCGTCAAGGGCCGCATCCGTTGCCCAGCCGCCCACCCCAAGCCCCAACGCGGCATACAACGCATCCGCCGCCACGCCCAACGCCAGCGCGCACGCCGCGATGGATCCCACATAGATGGCCGCCGCGCGGCGGCCCAGCAGCCGGGACACGACCGTGATGGTGGCCGCATTGGTGGCCGGGCCGGAAAGCAGAAACACCAGCGCCGCGCCGGGCGACATGCCCTTGAGCGCCAGCGCCGCCGCAATGGGCGTGGACGCCGTGGCGCACACATACATGGGTATGCCCGCCGCCAGCATGATGAGCATGGGCAGCAGACCGCCGCCCAGGTACCGTTCGATGAACGCGTCGGGAATGAGCGTGGTTATCGCGCCCGCTATGGCCACGCCCAAGAGAAACCACGCGCCGATGTCCGGCAGCAGCTCGCCGAACGCATAGCCCATGCCGCCCCGCAGCCGTGCCGCCACGCCGCGCCTGGGGGCGGCATGGCCGTCGCGGGCGCAGCCCGGGGCGCAGGGCGCCATGGGGAGAATGGGATTTTTCGTGCCCTTGTCCGTGGCGTTGATGAGCACGCCCGCCGTGAGCGCGGTCACGAACGCCGCCAGGGGCCGGAAGACCGCCATGAGCGGGTCGAGCAGGCCATAGGTCACGGCAATGGAGTCCACGCCCGTTTCCGGGGTGGCGATGAGAAAGGATGCCGTGGCGCCCTTGCCCGCGCCCTGGCCGCGCAACCCGGCCGCGGCGGCGATGACCCCGCACGAGCACAGGGGCAGCGGAATGCCGAGCACGGCGGCCTTGAGCACGGAACCCGTGCCCCCGCCGCCCAGGTGGCGGGTCACGAAGTCATCGGGCAAAAACGCCTTGAGCAGTCCGGCCATGGCGAACCCGAGCAGCATGTACGGGGCGGATGCGCGCAGCACCTCCCATGATGCCGATGCAATGCCGATGATCCATTCCATAGGTCTGTTCCCTGTTGGTTAGAGCATCTTGACTGTGAAAAAGATGCGATGCTCTTATGCGTTTTGATGAAATAATGCTTCGTTATTTCAATTTCTTACATTGTTTCAATGCGGCAATGCGTGCACCGTGCGCCGGGCCTTGGTGCGGGCGTGGCACACACCCTGTCCGCAGGCCGCCGAGAAACGGGCGCCTCGTTGGGAAGGCGTGTCCGCGTGGCGTCGGGCGGCGGCCCATTCCGCAAGAGCGCGTCCCACCCAACCCGTTGCCCGCATGGGGCATGCCGTCCGCACGGCCCGTCTTGGCCGCCTGTGCGGCGCGTGCGCGTTTACCCTTCCCGGACGTGCTCCCGGCCCACGCGCATGAGCGTGTGGATGTGGTCGTCGTCCAGGTTGTAAAACACCATCTTGCCGTCGCGGCGGAAGCGGACGAGCTTGGCCGTGCGCAACACGCGCAGCTGGTGCGATATGGCCGACTGGCTGAGTTCGAGCAGGGCCGCCAGGTCGCACACGCACAGCTCGGCCGTGGCCAGTGCCTGCAAAATGCCCATGCGCGTGGGGTCGCCCATGATCTTGAACAGCTCGGCCATGTCCTGCACCACGGCCGCGGGCGGCATGGCCTTTGCCACGGTGGCCACCGCTTCGGCATGCACCTCGTTGATCTGACAGATATCCAGCCCGGACTCGATGTTCATTGTACCCTCATATGAGCAATTGTTCATATGTAGAATAGGCACCTGCTGCCAAAAGGTCAAGAACCTGCTATGGCGGGGGGCGCGGCCTTGGCGCGCGGCGGCGGAACCGGCCAGCGTGGCGAGGGAACCGGCCAACGCGGCGGCGGAACCGGCCAGCGTGGAGGCGGGACAAGCCGGGCGGCGGGTGTGGTGTCAGAGCCGGGAAACAGCGCGCATGGGATGGCGCAAGGAGGGCGTGTGAAGGATTCAGTTGTCGTAGTGGGCGGAGGCGTGGCCGGATTGGTGGCTGCGGCCTACCTGGCCCGTGGCGGGCACGAGGTGTTGCTGCTGGAAGCCGGGAACGCGGTGGGGGGCCGTTGCGCCGCCCTGGAGCGGGACGGTTATGTCTTCCATCCCGGCGTGGCCGCGTTGGATGGCCTGGCGACGGGCGGCGGGCTGGACAGGGTGCTGGAGGAGCTGGGGCTCGCCATGCCGGTGTACGAACTGCACGGCGAGGTCCGGTGCGTGCTGCCGGGCGGCGCGTTTGTGCCGGCGACCGTGCACGACGAGGATCCGGACGCCGCAAGCCGCAACGCCGCGTCGGTGGCCGCCCTGTGTGGCCAGGCGGCGGGCGGCGTGTGGTGGGCCGCCACCACCCTGGCCGGGCAGGCGGTCGACGCCGCCACCGGGGACGCGTCTCCCGCCGCGTCATTGGCCGAGGACGTTTCCGGTTCGGCCCGGACGTTTTTTGACGGCCTGTGCCGCATGGCCTGCGGCTGCGGGCTTGACGAGGCTCCTGCCCAGGCCTTTGCCGCAGCCTTGGACGGCCTGCAACAGCCGTTGTACCAGCCGCCGCAAGGGGTGGGCGAATGCATGGGCAAGCTCGCGGCCTGCGTGACCTTTTATGGGGGGCGCGTGGCGGTGGGGGCGCGCGCCGTGGCGGTGGAGCGGCGTTTGGACGGCTGGGCCGTGCGCACGGAAGGGGCCGAGCCCATTGAGGCGCGCGCCGTGGTGCTGGCCGTGCCGCTGGCCACGGCGGCCGCCCTGCTGGACTCGGGCGACCCCGCTCCGGCGCGGTATGTTGCAACCATGGCCGCCGCGTGCGCTCCGGCCCCGGATATGCGCATCCTGTGCCTGGGCGTGCCCGACATCTTTGACCAGGAAGCGCGGACCGTGACGCGGGTGGTGTTGGACGCGCCCTTGCCCCTGTCCGGCGTGTGGGCGGTGGAGTGCTTTCTTTTCGAGGGGAACAGCGCGCCCGAGGGGCGCCGCGCCATGACCCTGCGTTGTCACGGGGCGGCATGGGCCGCGCCGCTTGACGCGGCGTTGCTGCGTGAGGTTCTGGCCGCCCTTGATCCCGTGTTCCCCGGCCTTGCGGGTGCGCGGGGCGTGTGTGTGGTGGACGGCCATCCCGCCTTTGCCGCCGCCATGCCGGGATTGGCGGCCACGAGCGTGGCCGTGCGCGAGGGGCTGTGCAGGGAGCGCACGCCGTTTACGGGCCTGGTGCTGGCGGGCGCGGCGGTCTGCGCGCGTCCGGGCCAGGCCGCTGCCGCGTGGTCTGGCAGGGCCGCCGCCCGTGCGCTGTTGGGCGAGGCATAGGCCCGCGCCTTGTCCTTTTAGGTTCGCCCTTGTCCTTTCCCCGCTCGCCCGCCCGGTTGTTCCACCCGGCAACGGGCAAAAGAAATGCGCCCCCAAGGATCGCTTGGGGGCGCTCATTTTTTGCGCGCAGGTTGAGGGCTATCGGATGAAGCTGTTGAGATTGAGAAAAATGTTGGTCGTGTAGTTGATCATCTTGTCCATGATCCACGGAAAGAAGACCAGGAGCGCCACAAAGATGGACACGATCTTGGGGATGAAGGTCAGCGTCGTTTCCTGGATCTGCGTGGCGGCCTGCAGGATGGAGACGAAAAGACCCACCACAAGACCCACTCCCAGCATGGGCAGGGCAATGCTCAAACAGGTCTCGATGGCTTGGCGGGCAAAGCCGATAACGAAATCAGGCGTCATATTCCTGTCTCCTTGCTAGGCGTCAAAGCGTGAATGTGTTGACCAACGATCCCGTGAGCAGCGTCCAGCCGTCCACCATGACGAAGAGCAGTATCTTGAAGGGCATGGAGACCATGACCGGTGGCAGCATCATCATGCCCATGGCGAGCAGGATGGAGGCGACCACCATGTCCAGGATGAGAAACGGGATGTAGATGAGAAAGCCGATGATGAACCCTGTCTTGAGCTCGCTGATGACGAATGCGGCCACCAGCAGGGTGGTGGGCACCTCTTCCTTGGTGTTGGGACGGCCGATGCCGGAGATGGAGTAGAAGATGGACAGGTCCTTTTCCCGCGTGTGCTTGAACAGGAAGGCGCGCATGGGCACCTGGGCCTTTTCCAGCGCCTCGGTAAAGCCGATTTCCTCGTTCATGTAGGGCTTGAGCGCCTGGTCGTTCATCTGGGTGGCCACGGGCATCATGATGACGAAGGTCATGAAGATGGCGAGGCTGGCCAGCACCTGGTTGGGCGGCAGCTGCTGCGTGCCCAGGGCTTGGCGGATGAAGTGGAACACGATGATGATGCGGGTGAACGAGGTCACGGTGAGCATGATCGCCGGGGCGAGGGACAGCACCGTGAGCAGGAAGACGATTTCCAGCAGGATGGAGACGTTCTCGGGCTCGGTTCCCCCGCCGGAGAGGTTGAGCTGGAGGTTGGGCATCACCAGGTCGCTGGCCGCATGGGCCAGCGACGGCAGGGCGAGGCACAGCGCAAGGCTAAGAAGCGTCGTTGTCCCTGGCTTGCTCCAGAGAGTCCGAAAAATGTTTCGCGGGGTCGTCATTGTCTGCGTCCATTTCCGTCAAGAGGTTGATGTGGGAGTCGGTCACTCCCAATACCAACCGCTTATTCAAGAAACGGACCACAACGACGTTTTTCTTGGGGCCAAGGGGCAAATGGGCTTCCAGGGTGAGCTGGCCGCTTTTGCGTCCGCCCAGCACGCCGCCCGGGCCGTAGCGCCGCAGCAGCCAAAAACCGAACACGATGATGCCAAGTATCAGGAATACCGAGCCAATAGCCTGAAAATAGCCGCTCCAGCCGTATTCCATGGGCCCGGCGCCGTGCATGAACGTGGCGTTGGCCTCGCCCAGACCCAGGGACGCTGGCCCCTGCCTGCTGACGGCGCCCTGCACCATGGCGGCCGCCGTGCTGGCGTTGTGGGCCAAGGCCATGGTCGCATTTTTGACGGTCGCGGCGAAAGCGGGTGTCACGGTCCTACCCCAGCTGCTTGACCCGTTCGATCGGGCTGATGATGTCGGTGAGGCGCACGCCGAACTTCTCGTTGATGACCACGGCCTCGCCGCGCGCCACCAGCTTGCCGTTGACGAAGATTTCCAGCGGCTCGCCCGCCAGCTTGTTCAGCTCCACCACCGAGCCCTGGCCGAGCTGCAACAGCTCGTTGATCATGAGCCGGGTGCGGCCCAACTCGGCGCTCACGTCGAGCGGAATATCCAGGATGAAGTCCAGTTCGCGCTTGGCGCCGTCCACGCGGGGCGACTTGGCTTCGTCCGTCAGATCCTTGAATTCCGCGTCCTTGGCCTTTTGGGAAAGGAACTTCTGTTCCTTTTCTTTTTTCATGCTGCCTTCTTCCTCGGTGGCCAGCGCCTTGGCCCATTCGTCGGCCAGGGCTTCGTCGGACCCCTTGGCCCCGCCCGAGTCGTCATCCTGTTCGGCCAGGGCCGCCGCCCACTGCGCCGCCAACATGTCTTGATCTTGATCGCTGCCCATACCGAAGCTCCCTTGGTATATGTTCCCTTGCCCGGCCATGCCGGGCGTCCTGTCGCGTCCGTGCGCCGGACTACTGGATGACCATGTCCGTGAAATAGACTTCGAGCACCTTGGAACCGCCCAACACCTGGTTCAGGTTGTTGACGATCTTGGTCTTCAGCAAAATCTTGCTCTCCAGCGAGGCCAGATCCGCGTAGGTCATGCTCGACAAGAGCAGGATGAGCTTGTCGCGCACCTTGGCCGTGGAGCCTTCCAGTTCCAGGGCCGCGGCCTCGTCCACCACCTCCACGTCAACGGTCAGCTTGAGGTAGCGCCGCCCCAGCGGGTCGGCCAGATTGACCAGAAACGTGGGCAGGGTCACCACCTGCGACGTGCCTTCCTTGGGCGCCTTGCCGTCCGCCGTGGCCTTTTCCGCATCGGCGGCGGCCTGGTCGGCGGGCGCGTCGCCGCCTCCGGCAAAGAACTTGGTGTAGGCAAAATAACCGCCGCCCGCCAACACCAGCAACAGCACGCCGAGAATGATCCACTTCAGCTTGCCGCTTTTCTTTTTTTCTTTTTCCTGCCCTGCGTCCGCCACGGCGTCAGCTCCTTTTGTCTGCTACGTCCTGTTACAGATAGCCCCCGATCTGCGGGGTTGTTTTCACCAGTATTTCCACCCGGCGGTTCTGCGCCCTGCCCAGGGAGGTGTCGTTGTCGGCCACCGGCAGATTGGGGCCGTAGCCCGACACGGAGAACCGCGACTGCCCGAGCCCCTGTCCCATGAAGAATTCCAGCACGGCCAGGGCGCGCAGGTCGGACAGCGCATACGGATCCATGCCCGTTGCCTCGGTGTCCGAAAATCCCGCGATGTTCACGTCCACGGTCATGTAGGCCAGCACCTGCGCCACCTGGTCGAGCAGCACGCGGGCCGCCGGGGTGAGCGCATATCCGCCGGGCGGGAACAACAGCTTGTCGGTCAGCACCAGGGCCACGCCCTCGGGCTTGACCAGCACCTTCATGTTCTCTTCCAGGGTGCTGGTGGAGATGTCCTTGGGCAGGATGTCGTCCGGGAAGAGCAGATCCTTTATCCTGTCCGGCTTTTCCAAAATATCCCACGGGTTGTCCAGAAGGTCCGTGATGAACCGTATGCGCTGGGGAATCCGCCCCGCCGCGCGCGGAAAGCTCATGGCCACGTCGCGCGTGAACAGGTTGATCTTGGTCAGCACGTTGCGGTCCATGGACGCCATGGACAACAGGAGCACGAAAAAGGTCAGCAGCAGGGTCACCAGGTCGGAAAACGTGACCAGCCATGCGGCGCCCTTTTTCGGTTCTTCCTTTTTTGCGCGCTTGGCCATCCGCTACTCCCCGGGCCGCGCCTCTTCACCCCGGTTGCCCAGGCTGAAATCAAAGTCCTTGAAGCTGAACCGGCTGCGCCTGGCCTTGGCCGCTTCCCGGTTGGCCTCCAACCGTTCTATCCAGCGGCTGTTGCGCTTGTCCAGAACGATGTCCACCCGGCGGTTGGCGCGCCTGCCCGTGGCCGTGGTCTCCGGGTACATGGGGTGGTACTTGCCGAACGCCTCGACGCGCAGCATGTTCGGGGCCATGCCACGCTCCAGCAGGTAGCGGTACACCCCGAGCACCCGCTGCATGGACAGCCGCCACGACGGGTCAAGCTCCTCTTCGTCCATGGTCACCTTGTAGTCCGCCACCATCTCGTCGCGGACAATGGTGGTGTGGCCCGCCAGCAGCAAGGGATACTTCACTTGCAGCAGAAAGGGCAGCATGCGGTCGATGATGCGCTTGCCCGCCGGCTTGAGCTCGGTCTCCCCCGGACTGTACAGCACGTCGTCGCTGATGGACACGATCTGCACAAAACGGTTGGACTGGAAATTCAGATCCTTGTCCATGTCGTCATACATCAGGTTCTTCAGCGGCTCCAGGTCGTCGGTGGACAGGGATTCGTCCTCCATGGGGCCGGGCTCCACGGTCCGCCGCTTGTCCTGTATGGAGCGGGGGTCGAACCCCTGCTCGCCCAGGCCAAAGGTGCCGATGATGGAGCCGATGACCACGAGCTTGCGCCGCTCGTCCATGACCGACATGGAGACCAGGAGCACGAAAAAGGTCAGCATGAGCGTCATCATGTCCGTGAAGGTAATCAGCCACGGGGGGTCGCCGCTGCCCTCTTCTGGTTTCTTCTTGCGCGCCATGGTCGTGTTCCGTTGTTAGAGCCTCGTAGCGTTGAAAAAGATTAGGTGCTCTTATGCCTTTTGTTGAGATAATGTTTCATCATTTCAACTCAGCGTATTGTTTCAATGCTATTCCGCTTCCTTTCTGTCCTTGGGCGGCATGTAGCTCGACAGCTTTTCCTGGATGATGCGCGGGTTTTCACCCTTGGATATGGCCAGGATGCCTTCCATGGACATTTCCATGAGCAGGATTTCGCTCTTGCTGCGGTTCTTCAGTTTGCCTTCCATGGGAATGAACACCAGGTTGGCGAGAACCGCGCCGTAAAACGTGGTGATGAGCGCCACGGCCATGGCCGGGCCAATGCTCGACGGGTCGCTCATGGTCTGGAGCATCTGCACCAGGCCGATGACCGTGCCGATCATGCCCAGCGCGGGCGCGAACGCGGCCAGCGCGGCGATGACGCTCTGGCCTTCGGAATGCCTGTCCTCGCGGTGGCTGATCTCGGTCTCCAGGATCTCCTGGATGGCCTGCGGCTCCAGGCCGTCCACCGTGAGCTGCAAGCCCTTCTTCAGGTATTCGTCATCCAGTTCCTTGATGACGGGCTCCAGGGACAGGATGCCTTCACGCCGCGCCTTGTTGGCGTATTCCATGAATTTTTCGATGAGGTCGTTGGGGCTGTCCAGGGAAGAGAAAAAGGCCTTCTTGGCAATGCCCACGACGCCGAGCACCTTGCCCAGCGGGAAGTTGACCAGTGTGGCGCCGATGGTGCCGCCGAGCACGATGAGCGCGGACTGCACGTCCACGAAGATCATGAAGCTGCCGCCCATCACGATGGCCGAGGCCACCAGGCCGAAGGAGACCGCCAGACCTATTACTGTTGCGAGATCCATGCGTGAGCCTTCCCCGTGAAGCTAGCGTGAGGCCGGACGCGGCCCAAACAGCGCCGTGCCGATCCTGACGATGGTTGCGCCTTCCTCCACCGCCTGTTCGAAGTCATGGGACATGCCCATGGAGAGTTCCGGCAACGCCATGCCCATACGCCGCTCCACGTCCTCTTGTAACCGCCGCAGCCGCGCGAATGAGGGTCGCACGGCCTCCGGGTCTTCCAGCCAGGGCGGCAGGCACATGAGCCCCCGCACCTCGATGCCGGACAATCCGGCTACGTTTTCCGCCAATTCAGGCAGCGCCTCCGGGGCAACCCCCGCCTTTTGCGTTTCGTCCCCAATGTTCACCTGCAACAGCACCGCCTGGCGCATACCCTGCGCTGACGCTCGTTTATGCAAGGCTTGGGCCAACTTGAACGAATCCACCGTATGCACCAGGCTGAACCGGCCCACGGCGAAGCGTGCCTTGTTGCTTTGCAGGTGCCCTGTAAAGTGCCAATTTAATTCATATTCATGAAGTTCTTCCATCTTTTCGAGAGCTTCCTGAATATAATTTTCACTGAAATGCGTCTGCCCGCAGGCCGCCAGTGCGGCAACCGCCTGCGCAGGCTGGTATTTTGACACTGCCAGCAGCGTGATGTCAGCGGCCCGGCGGCCCGACCGCTTTGCCGCAGCGGCCACCTGCTCCAGCAGGGCGTCGCGCCGCGCGCACAACGCGGCTGTTTCATGCTCCATGGTCACCGGTTCTCCTGTTGCGCGGCCCAGGGGCCGGGGCGGCCAACGCCGCCGCGCGGCGCGCCGTGGGGCGCGGGTAAAAAAACATCCCACCCCGGGCGGGCCGCCGTGGGGTGGGACGCCGCGTGCATGCATCCTGCCCGTGGCAAGGCCGCGCCATCATTCGGATGTGAGGCCCAGGCCGTGCAGGAAGGTGGGATCTTCGGTCCACTGTTCCTTGACCTTGACCCACAGCTCCAAAAAGACCTTCATGTCCAGCAGCTCCTGAATGTCCTTGCGCGCCGCCGTGCCCACGGCCTTGAGTCCCTGGCCCGCCTTGCCGATGACCATGGCCTTGTGGTTGGGCCGCGCCACATAGATGATCGCGCCGATGTGGGCCAGGTTCCGTTCCGGATCCTCCTCCCACTGCTCGATGTCCACCGCCACGTTGTACGGCAATTCCTGGCGCAGGGACAACATGAGCTTTTCGCGGATGATTTCCGAGGCCATGAAGCGCACCGGCACCGTGGCCACCTGGTCCGCCGGGTACATGGGCGGGCCTTCGGGCAGCATCTGCTTGATGCGTTTCACCAGCGCGTCGAGACCGGCCTCCTTGAGCGCGGACACCGGGAACATCTCCGCCTCGGGCCATACGGCCTGCACCCGCTCGATGAGCGGCAGGAGCTGGGACTTGTCCTTGAACAGGTCGATCTTGTTCAGGGCCACCAGGATGGGGCGCGCGGCGTTGGTCACCGGCTCCTTGAGCAGCTCCAGGTCGTTGTCCAAAAACTGGGGCTTGCGCACGTACATGTCCGCGTCAAGCACCACCAGCACCACATCGCCGCCAGCCAGCGCCTGCCAGGCCGTGTGCAGCAGCACGCGCTGCATCTTGCCGCGCAGGTCGGCCACGCCGGGCGTGTCCAGAAACACGATCTGCGCGTCCGGGTGGGTGAGGATGCCGTTGATCTGGTTGCGCGTGGTCTGGGGCTTGGGGGTCACGATGGCGACCTTCTGGCCCAGATAGCTGTTGAGCAGGGTGGATTTGCCCGCATTGGGCGGCCCCATGATCGCCACCCACCCGCATTTGTGTTTGCCTGATTCCATAGTGTCTCTCTTTTCGTAGTGTCCGGCGCGCTCGTGCGTTGCCGTCTTTCTCCTGAATAGCAGATTCACCCGGCGCTTGCATCCCCTTGTTCGCCCGCCTCCCCGCCCGGCGTCCGGCCCATTTTCGTTCCGTGCGCCCGGGGGCCGCGCGGCATCCCGTCCGCGCCTGTGTGCCGGACCGGCGCATGCCCTCGTTTTTCGGTGCGGCAATCAACGGAAAACACCCGGCGCATCCAGGGGATGCGCCGGGTGTTTCGGTTTGCTGGCACCATTCCGCGCATTGCCGCTTTTTTTCGCGAAGACGTGCGGGCCGTGGCGGTGGGTGACGTGTTCTTCGGTCCATCGCCACCGATACCACTCGGCACCCAAACGCGTGCACGGCATATTGAGGCGGCTGCGCCACGAGCCCCGGCCTTTTGCGTGGCCGTCCCAATGCGGCTTCCCGCCTGTATTCCCACTCCCCCAACCAGCGGTTTTTTGGGAAAGGGATGAGAGAGGGGATGGGGGTCTGGGGCGCCGTTACAGCAGAAAATCCGTGGACAGGAAGCTGGAGCGGCGGTGCTTGAGGATGTCCGTGAGCAGCGCCTTGTTTTCGGCCGTGCCCTTGGCCGCCACCAGGGTGCGGATGGAGAAGCAGCGCAGCGCGTCGCCCACGGACAGCGTGCCCTCGGCCGAGTCCTTGCGTCCGGTGAAGGGAAAGGTGTCCGGCCCGCGCTGGCACAGGCTGTTCAGGTTGACGCGGCAGACCTGGTTGACCATGGGATCCACCAACTCGGCCACCGCGTCCGCGTCCGTGCCGAAAATGCTCATCTGCTGCCCGAAGGTGGAGTGGATGATCGCCTCCACCGGCTCCGCCGTGTCGGTGAAGGGCACGATGGGCACCACGGGGCCGAACTGTTCCTCGTGGAACACGCGCATGGCCGGGGTCACGGGGTAGAGCAGCGCCGGGCGGAAGAACCCGTGCGCGGTCTCGCCGCCGCCGGGGTTGACCACCCGCGCGCCGTGGGCCTTGGCGTCCTCGATGAGCCCGGTCAGATAGGCGGGCTTGTCCGGCTCGGCCACCGGGGTGATCTTGACCCCCTCCTGCCACGGCATGCCCATGGGCAGGGTGTCGATGCCCGCGCACAGGCGCGCCAGCAGGTCGTCGGCGTGGCTGTGGTGCACAAAGACGATCTTGAGAGCGGTGCAGCGCTGGCCGTTGAAGGCAAGCGTGCCCTGCAACACTTCGCGGCCGGTCAATTCCATGTCCGCGCTGGGCAGGATGATGGCCGCGTTCTTGGCGTCGAGCCCCAGGATGCAGCGCAGGCGGTGCGGGTGCGGGTGCATGCGCCGCAACGCGTCCGCCGCCTTGCTGGACCCGATGAAGGCGAGCACGTTGATCTTGCCGCCTTGCAGGATGGGCCCGACCACGCGCCGGGTGCCGTAGAGCACGTTGACCACCCCGGCGGGGAAGCAGTCGCGCAGGGGTTCGAGCAGCGGGCCGAACAGCAGCTTGCCCTGGCGCGGCGTCTTGACGATGGCCGGGTTGCCCATGATGAGCGCGGGCAGCAGGGTGCAGAACGTCTCGTTGAGCGGGTAGTTGAACGGCCCCATGCACAGCGCGGGTCCCAGCGGCGCGCGCCGGATCTGGGCATAGATGCCCTTTTCGATGGCAAAGCGCGACGAGGTGCGGTCCAGTTCCTTGACCGCGTCCACGGTGTCGCAAACGTATTCCATGGTGCGGTCGAATTCCACATAGGATTCGGCAAGGGACTTGCCCACTTCCCACATGAGCAGCCGCGACACCTCGTCCCGTTTTTCGCTCATGCGCTGGGCGAACCGCTCCACGCAGCGGATGCGGCCGCCCAGGCTCAGGGTGGGCCAGTGGCCGCGTCCATGGTCCCAGGCGCGCCAGGCCGCGTCCACGGCCGCCGCGGCCGCCGCCTCGTCCTGCACGGGGCAGCTGCCGATCACGTACGGGCGCGGTGCGCCGTCTTGCATGACATGGATGGGGGAAAGCACCGGCGTGGTCTCGCCGGTCCAGGGTTCAAGGCGGCCATCGACCAGGCTCGTGTCCTGCGTCACGGGCGCGGGAAGGGCGCAGGCGTCGGGAATGGCGTCCGGGTTGGGGATGAGGGCGGTTATGGCAATGGTCATGTATGCTCCTGGCGTGGCTCGGCGCGCGGTAATTTTTATTGTGCCCAGCGTGACATAGCGGCGTCCTCCTGAAAAGAGGAAACGTCCTGGCCGGGGCACTGCCGACCGGGGCGTGCGGCGGGCGGCGGGCGGCTGGCGGCGCGTGCGGCGGGCGGCGGGCGGCTGGGCGTGCGGCTCCGCGTCATGCCGAAGGTTCCGGCACGACCCGCGCCCGTCTTGTGCCAGAGTTCGCGGCGGATGCCAATTCCCTTTGCGGCCCTGGAGGCCAGGGGCCGCTGGCAAAGCCCGGGGGGGGGGGGGGGGGGGGGGGGGGGGGGGGGGGGGGGGGGGGGGGGGGGGGGGGGGGGGGGGGGGGGGGGGGGGGGGGGGGGGGGGGGGGGGGGGGGGGGGGGGGGGGGGGGGGGG
>JBFWMG010000041.1:0-29906 GCA_050251715.1 Desulfovibrionaceae bacterium
CGGCGTTTTGGTTTGCGGACGGGGGCATGGAAATCGGTTCACCCGACGACGTGAGCCCCAAGGCTTTGAAAAAGTCTCAACAGAGATACCGGCCCCCCATCCCCCCTCTCTTCCCTTTCCCAAAAATCTGCTGGCGGGGGAGGTGCATACGGTTGGGACAAGCGGGTTCCCCAGGCGAACGGCGTTTTGGTTTGCGGACGGGGGCATGGAAATCGGTTCAACCGACGACGTGAGCCCCAAGGCTTTGAAAAAGTCTCAACAGAGATACCGGCCCCCCATCCCCCCTCTCTTCCCTTTCCCCAAAAACTGCTGGCGGGGGAGGTGCATACGGTTGGGACAAGCGGGTTCCCCAAGCGGACGGCGTTTTGGTTTGCGGACGGGGGCATGGAAATCGGTTCACCCGATGGCGTGAGCCGCAAGGCGTCGAGAAAGAAACGGCAGGGAGAGATGGCGGTTTGTCAGCAGCCCGAAACATCCCGGTTCGCCGGGCTGTTGCGTGGCATGGCGCGCAATCGCACGGGGTGCGACAGGGAAAAGGGCCGACGACCGGAACCGGCTATGTGGCCGCCGGCAGCCGCACCTGCACCCTGGTGCCTCCGCCCGGAGCGCTTTCCACGGTAATGGAGCCCTGGTGCGCGGTCACGATCTCCTTGCAGATGGCGAGTCCAAGGCCAATGCCGCCGGGCTTGTCCGTATCCACCGAACCGAGTTGCCGGAACCGGCTGAAGATGTCGTCCTGGTCCTCGGGCCGGATACCGGAGCCGGTGTCCGCGACCGTCAACAGCACATCCCCGTTGCTGGCGCTGGCGGAACAGGTGATGCCGCCGCGATCCGTGAACTTGACCGCATTGGACACCAGGTGCCCCAGCACCTGGACCACCCGCATCGCATCGCCCCGCAGAGGGGGAAGACCAAGGGGATATTCCTCGACAAGGCGCAGGGAACGCTGGGCAATGGCGGGCCGCAGGGGGGCAAGCGCCGCCGCAAAGACCTCGGATGCGGCCAAGGATTCAAAACGCCATGCCGCGCGCCCCGATTCCAGGTGAACCAAATCCAACACATTGTTCACCAGGGTGGCAAGCCGATCCGCTTCGGCCACGATGACATGCAGGTTCTGTCCTGCCTGATCCATGGCCTTGCGCACCCGCGCATCGCCCGGCGGCATGGCGGGGAACACCACGGTCTCCAGGCGCTTGGCAACCATCTTGGCAAAACCCCGCACCGAGGTGAGCGGCGTGCGCAATTCATGCGATATCATGGACAAAAAGTCGCTCTTGAGCGTGTCCAATTCCTTGAGCCGTTCCACCGCTTCCTCAAGGGCGGCCGCCTTTTCGGCCAATTCACGGGTGCGCTCCTCCACGGTCCGCTCAAGCTGACGGTTGAAGTCGGCCAGCGCCCGCTCGGCCTGTTTGCGGTCGGAAATATCCTTGAGCACTTCGATATAGCCGATGATTTCCTCGCCAACCCCCGTGTAGGGAGCCATGGAGGCGAGCATGTCCAGCTCGTTCCCCTGCGCGGTGACCCGCCTGGTTTCAAAAACCATTTTATGCCCCTGCAAGGCGCGGGCAACGGCCTTTTCGTTCCGCTCGCGCGCGTCCTCCGGCACGTTGGGCACGGTGCCGCCCAGCACGACGGCGCGCCGCCAGCCAAAGACCTGTTCAAAGGCGGGGTTCACGTAGGACAGGCCGCCGGAGCCGTCATACACGAGGATGGGATCGGGCGAGGCCTCCAGGAGGCTTTGGAACCGCTCCTGCGATTCCTCCAGCGACTCCTGGATCATGCGGTTTTCGGTAATATCGGTCAGGAATTCGATATGTCCGGCGGAACAGCCGTCGTCCTGGCGGGCGGGCACGGCCGTAAGCCGGATGTGCAGCTCCATGCCGTAGCGGTTCATGCGCCGGGTTTCCTTGCCCCGGATGACGCCGCCCGCGCGCATGGCCTGAATGATCTCCTCCTGCTCCTTACGGCAATCGGCGGGGATGACCGTGAACGCACCGGCGTACATGTCACGCCGGGCCACGCTGAACGTCTGCTCAAAGGCGGTGTTCACATACGTTATCCGGCCTTCGGGGGAGTATTCGACAATGGAATCCGGACAGGACTCGAGTATCTGACGCAACCTCTCATGCCGCCACAACACCCGCGAGCCTTCCACTCGAAGCATGCCGATATCATCACGCAACTGCGCGTTCTCACATTCGAGATGCGCGAGTTTTTTTTCGAGCGCCGCAATTTCCTTGCAATGCTCGGCATGGGATTTTACGCTGTTGTCCGGCACCGACCCCCCTGGAGGCGACCACTGTCGCCGTGCCATAGCATATCAGTTCCTATTTTGAAAACAGACAACTTCACGCTCATATTTTGAATGGGATACCAGTAAGACCGCCCCATGCAAGACGCTTTCGCATCACTACCCTATTCGATCCGGCACAGCGACAAGGCACGGCGGGTCATCCTGCGCCTGTCGCGGCAGGGAGAGCTGGAGGTGGTCACGCCCAGGGGATTCGATCCCCGCCGCCTGCCCGAGGTGCTGGCGCGCAAGGCGGACTGGATAGCCCGCACGCGCGCACGGCTGCTGCGCGAGTCAGCCGCCGCGGGCCTTGCGCCTGGCCTGCCCGACGCCATTTTGCTGCGCGCGGTGAACGAGCGTTTTTCCGTTGCCTATGCGGACGAGGCCGCAGGCAAGGCCAGACTGGCCGAGATTCCCGGCGGCGTGGCGGTGACGGGACTGGGGCACGCCCCGGACCCGGACGGCGCGGCCCGCACGCTGCTGCGGGGCTGGCTGCGCGCGCAGGCGGCGCGCCATCTCCCGCCGTGGCTCGCGGCGGTGTCCCGCCGCACGGGCCTGGCCTATGCGGCGGTGCGCCTGCGCAGCCAAAAAAGCCGCTGGGGCAGCTGCTCCTCCAAAAAACACATCAGCCTCAACTGCAAGCTGCTGTTCCTGCCGCCCGAGTGCGTGGAATACATTTTGGTCCACGAACTGTGCCACACACGGCACATGAACCACTCGCCCGCCTACTGGGCCGAGGTGGCCAGACACTCGCCGGACATGGCGCGCATCGACCGCGCCATGGCCAAGGCCTGGCGCTACGTACCGCTGTGGGCGGACTAGCCCGGCGGCGCGTCGGCAGGTTCCGCTACAATCAACATACCGAAATAATAATACTCTCCTCTGACGTCACGCGCATTCGCAACGCCGGGCCGCCCTCCCGCGCCCACGCCTCGGCCCTGGCGCGCACCCGCCCCGGCCAGTCCGCTTGTGATCTGTGCGAATCACCTTGCAAAAAACCGTTCCCGCTTCTATGTTTCCGCATATCAGGCCATCGCACGTGGCCTGTGCGCGCCAAACGCGCCGCTTCCTTTACCGGCCAACCGCAACCATAGACGCGCGGGGGCGCGGCCAAACGCCGCCCTCCAGCGCCAACACGGTCAGGATGGCCTTTTGCAGCAGTCTCATATGGCAACCGCCAACCGAGGGAGATTCATGGCCAACAAAATCATTCGGAAAGAACGCCTCATACCCGGCCAGACCAGCAAGCTGGTCATCGACGCCCCGCACATCGCGGCCAAGGCCAAGCCGGGCAACTTCGTCATCCTGCGCCTCACCGAGACCGGCGAACGCATTCCGCTGACCATAGCGGATACGGACAAGGCGAACGGCACCATCACCATCGTCTACCTGGTGCTGGGCAAATCCACCGCGCTGCTGGAAACCCTGGAGCAGGGGGATGACATCCTGGATCTGTGCGGCCCGCTGGGCAAGGACACCCACATCGAAAAGATGGACACGGTCATCTGCGTGGGCGGCGGCACGGGCATCGCTGCCATGCACCACATCGCCAAGGGGCACCACGAGGCGGGCAACCATGTGGTGGCCATCATCGGCGCGCGCAGCAAGAACCTGCTGCTCTTCCACGACGAGCTCACATCATTTTGCCCCGAGGTGCTGGTGTCCACGGACGACGGCAGCTTTGGCCACAAGGGCTTTGTCACCGAGTTGCTGGAGGAACGCCTGAAAACGGACAAGAGCGTGGGCGAGGTGGTGGGCGTGGGCCCGGTGCCCATGATGGCGGCCGTGGCCCGCGTGTGCAAGCCGTTCGGGGTCAAGACCACGGTCAGCCTCAACTCGGTCATGGTGGACGGCATCGGCATGTGCGGCGCGTGCCGCGTCAGCGTGGGCGGCGAGATCAAGTTCGCCTGCGTGGACGGCCCCGAGTTCGACGGCCAGTTGGTGGATTTCCAGGAACTGAGCCAACGCCTGTGCGCCTTCAAGCCGCAGGAAGCGCTCTCCTACGAGGAGTACAAGAAAAGCCATGCCGGAAAATAGCGCACCCAAAAAGAAAAAGCCCCTGAAGCCACGCGTGGACATGCCGTGCCAACCCGCGCAGGAACGGATCACCAATTTCAACGAGGTCGCCACGGGCTACACCAAGGCCATGGCCATGGAGGAAGCCAAGCGCTGCCTCCAGTGCAAGAAACCCACGTGCGTCAAGGGCTGCCCCGTGGAAGTGCCCATCCGCGACTTCATCCGTGAACTCGCGGCGGGCAAGCTGGAAGAGGCCTACAAGGTCATCAAGTCCACCAACAGCCTGCCCGCGGTGTGCGGGCGCGTCTGTCCGCAGGAAAACCAGTGCGAAGGCTCGTGCATCCTGAACAAGAAGGGCCAGCCCGTGTGCATCGGCCGCCTGGAACGCTACGTGGCCGACACCTACGCGGCCATGTCCGCATGCGGCGAAATCACCGGCAAGCCCGAGTGCCCGATCATCGACCCGGACATGAAGGTGGCGTGCATCGGCTCCGGCCCGTCCAGCCTGACCGTGGCGGGCTACCTTGCGGCGCGCGGCGCCAAGGTCACGGTGTTCGAGGCGCTGCACGAAACAGGCGGCGTGCTCGTCTACGGCATCCCCGAATTCCGGCTGCCCAAAAAGGACGTGGTCAAGCGCGAGGTGGACGCCCTGCAGGAGCTCGAGGTCGAATTCAAGACCAACTGGGTGGGCGGCCGCACCATCACCGTGCAGGACCTGTTCGACCAGGGCTACAAGGCCGTGTTCATCGGCGTGGGCGCGGGACTGCCCTATTTCCTGGGCGTACCCGGCGAAAACCTCATCGGCGTGTTCTCGGCCAACGAGTACCTCACCCGCGTCAACCTGGGCCGCGCCTACGACTTCCCCAACTACGACACGCCCATCATCCGGGGCCGCAAGGTCGTGGTGTTCGGCGGCGGCAACGTGGCCATGGACGCGGCGCGCACAGCCCTGCGCCTGGGCGCGGAACGCGTGTCCATCGTGTACCGCCGCACCAAGCACGAGATGCCCGCCCGGCACGAGGAACTGGAGCACGCCATCGAAGAGGGCGTGCAGCTCGAATGCCTGCGCGCGCCCATCCAGTTCCACGGCGATGAAAAGGGCTTCCTCAAGAGCGTGAGCCTGCAGAAGATGACCCAGGGTGCGCCCGACGCCTCGGGCCGGTGCTCCCCGGTCTGCCTGGAAGGCGAAACCTGCGACCTGGAATGCGATATGGCGGTCATCGCCATCGGCACGCGGCCCAACCCCGTGCTGCTGGAAGCCACGCCCGACCTCGCGCTCAACAAGCGGGGCTACATCGTGACCAACGAGGAAACCGGTGAAACCGCCATCCCCAACGTCTTTGCCGGCGGCGACATCGTGACCGGCTCGGCCACGGTCATCCTGGCCATGGGCGCGGGCCGCAAGGCCGCCAAGGAAATAGCCAAACGCCTGTTCGGCTCCCAGGCATAACCGCCCTACGAAGAGCAATCAAAAAGGCCGCCCCAAAGGCGGCCTTTTTGATGGGCGCAAAGCCCTGGGGGAAGGAGGCGGGAAGAGAAAAACCTTTTTTCGCGCAGAAAAAGGTTTTTCTCTTCCCGCCTCCTTCCCCCAGACCCCCATCCTCCACCCATCTCTTTTCCAAAAACTGCGGGTTGGGGAAGAGTAATACGATTTAAATGAGGGAGTTACCCCAGCGAAAAGCGGTAATAACCAGAAAATAGCGAAGGACGGAAGAGCAAACTGCTTGGGGCCAAAAACCGCAAGGCCTCGAAAACACCTCCGCCGCGATGGACCGCATGGTGCCGACCTTCTGGAAGGCCACTTCAGGGCGACATTTTCTAATGCCATTTCAAGATGTTGCCGGCAGTAATTGCACCTTTCCTCCCCCGTCACAGACATTCCCCACCGCTGTCACACATCCGTAACAGTGCGGTCCTAGCTATGGTGCAGCCGAATGCGGCAATCATTCATTCAATTCAAATCTGGAGGATTTTTCGCAATGCGCATCAAGAACCTGCTGCTTACCGCGTGCGTTGTTCTGGCCATGGTTGGAACCGCCTTTGCCGGTTCCATCGAAGTCAAGGGCTCCACCACCGTCTTCCCCATCATGCAAAAGTGGGTCGAGGCCTTCCAGGGCGCCCACAGCGGCGCGGCCATTTCCGTGTCCGGCGGCGGTTCGTCCAACGGCATCAAGGCGCTGCTCGACGGCACCACCGACATCGCCATGGCCTCCCGCAAAATGAAGGACAAGGAAGTGACCCTGGCCAAGGAAAAGGGCGTCGAGCCCAAGGAATTCGTCGTGGCCCTGGACGCGGTGCTGCCCATCGTGAACCCGTCAAACCCGGTGACCAACCTGACCATCGACCAGCTGCGCGGCATCTATGCCGGTGACATCACCAACTGGAAGGAAGTGGGCGGCAAGGACGAGACCATCGTGGTCATCTCCCGCGACACCTCGTCCGGCACCTATGAGACCTGGGAACATTTCGTCATGGGCAAGAAGGCCAGGGTGACCCCCCGCGCCCTGCTCCAGGCATCTTCCGGCGCGGTGCTCACCGCCGTGGGCAAGAACCCCAAGGCCATCAGCTATGACGGCATCGGCTACGTGAACAAGACCGTCAAGGCGCTCAAGGTCAACGGCGTGGAAGGCACCGCCCAGACCGCCAAGGACAAGTCCTACCCCATTTCCCGCGAGTTGCAGATCTACACCAACGGCGCGCCCAAGGGCGAAGTGAAGACCTTCATCGACTTCATGCTTTCCCCGGCCGGCCAGAAGTTTGTGGGCGAAGCCGGTTTCGTGCCCCTGGACTAGCCAGGACCGCAACGGCACCCCGGTTGTCACCCCGTCCTCCGCACTGCGCCTGCGGGTGCGGAGGACGGGACCATGCGTTTGCAACGAGCCGGAGCGACAATGCATCGTAGAACAAAAGACAGACTCATCCAGGGCGGTTTCTTCATCGCCGCCTTTTCCTGCATCGTGGTGCTCTTCCTCATCATGGCCTTTCTCATCAAGGAAGGACTGCCCCTGTTCAAGCACTACGACGCCTTCAAATTTCTCTTTGGCGAGTACTGGTATCCCACGGATGAAGCCAATCCCGAGTTCGGCATCCTGCCGCTCATCATGGGGTCGCTGTCCGTCACCGTGCTCTCCTCCATGCTGGCCATCCCGCTGGGCATCATGACCTCCATCTATCTGGCGGAAATCGCGCGGCCCCGCATGCGCGGCATCGCCAAGCCCATGGTCGAGATGCTCGCCGCGCTACCTTCCGTGGTCATCGGCTTTTTCGGCATGGCCATCGTGGCGCCTTTTCTTCAGGACGTGTTCAATCTCGACACAGGGCTGAACATGTGCAACGCGGCCATCATGCTCGCGTTCATGGCGGTGCCCACCATCACCAGCCTCAGCGAGGACGCCATCTACTCCGTGCCCAACGAGCTGCGCGAGGCGTCGCTGGCCCTGGGCGCCACGCAATGGCAGACCATCTTCAAGGTCGTGCTGCCCGCCTCCCTGTCCGGCATCTCCACGGCGGTCATCCTGGGCATGTCGCGCGCCATAGGCGAAACCATGGTCGTGCTCATGGTGGCGGGCGGCGCGGCGCTCATGCCGCAGTCCATATTCGACCCCGTCCGCCCCATGCCCGCCTCCATCGCGGCGGAAATGGCGGAAACCCCCTACCAGACCGACCACTACTACGCGCTCTTCGCCATCGGCCTGGTGCTGTTCCTCTTTACGCTGGCGTTCAATATCATCGCGGCGGTCATTGCGGAAAAAAAGAAGCAGGTCGGCGCGGCCACCCTGTAGCGCCACGCCCGCACAACACGACGAGACACCCATGGACGACGTTATGACCACATCCTCGGCAGATTCGCTTTCCCGCTACACGCCGCCCCAAATGGATCCGGCGAACGCGGACAAAAGAAGGCGCACCCAGACGATCATGTTCGGACTGTTCCGCGCCGCCACCGGCATCAACGGCTTGGCCCTGGCGCTCATCTGCTGCTACATCCTTGTCCTTGGCCTGCCCGCCATCAGCTGGGAATTCCTCACGGCCAAGACGCCGCCATCGCTTACCGAGGGCGGCATCATGCCCTGCATCCTGGGCACCATCTTCCTCTCCTACGGCGCGCTGCTCATCGCCCTGCCCTGGGGCGTGTCCACGGCCATCTACCTGAACGAATACGCCAAACCCGGCCCGTTCCTGCACGTCATCCGCCTGGCCATCAACAATCTGGCGGGCGTGCCCTCGGTGGTCTTCGGCCTGTTCGGCCTCGCCTTTTTCGCCATCATCCTCAAGATGGGCGTCAGCCTGCTGGCGGGCATGTGCACGCTGGCCGCGCTCATCCTGCCCATGATTATCGGCGCCAGCGAGGAAGCGCTGCGCGCGGTGCCCCAGACCTACCGCGAGGCGTCGCTGGGCCTGGGCGGCACCAAATGGCAGACCATCTCCCGGGTGGTGCTTCCGGCTGCGGCGCCCGGCATCCTGACCGGGGCGATCCTCGGCGTATCCCGCGCCGCGGGCGAGACGGCGGCCATCATGTTCACCGCCGCGGTCATGTACACCGGCAAGCTCCCCGGCAACCTGTTCGACGACGTCATGGCCCTGCCCTACCACATCTATGTGCTGGCCACGGCGGGCACCAACATCGACAAGACCGTGCCCATGCAGTTCGGCACCACGCTGGTGCTCATCGTGCTTGTGCTGGGCATGAACCTGCTGGCCATCATCCTGCGCGCCCGCCTGGGCAAGAAGCTCCGCTAGCACACCCCGCCTCGTGGAAAATGACCAAAGAACGCCGCCCGGACTACGGGCGGCGTTTTGTTTCGCCGCCCACTTATTTACGGCCAAGATGAAATAGAATACCGTACGGAGCAGGGAAAAGAAGGCGCGGCAACACGGCCATCACCCAACAAATCCGAGAAGAAAGGCAAGCCCGTCCATGTCAGAAAAAAGCAAGAATTTCATTCTCGACACCAACGTCCTCATTGAAAACCCCTACAGTATCCTGAGCCTGCGCAACGGCGAAGACAACGAAATCTACATCCCCTACCATGTGCTCATCGAGCTGAATTCGCTCAAAACCAACCAGCGCCTGCGGCATATCGTGTCCAAGGTGGTGGATGTGCTGCTGGACAACAAGGACCGCATCCATTTCATCCAGAACGACGCCAGCGTGTCGCCCTTTACCCAGGAGGTGGTGGACAACTACATCCTCAAGGAGATCCAGTCCGCGCACATCGACGATCCCATCCTGGTGACCAACGACCGCATCCTGCGCCTGCAGGCGGGCCTCGCGGACATAAAGAGCGAAGAGTTCAAGGATTCCAAGCCGTTCGAATCCGAGTCGCAGCTCTATACCGGCTTCATGGAAAACGGCGACAGCCCGCTCATCAACAGCTTCACCTGGCATGAGGGCAAGCCGGTCTTCCACGGCGCGCGGTCCGAGGAAGTCATCAACTACACCGTCTCGGCCTGGAACGTAAAACCCCGCAGCATCTACCAGAACCTGGCCTTTTTCCTCATGCTCAACGAAGATATCGACCTGGTGAGCATGCAGAGCGAGGCCGGATTCGGCAAAACCTACCTTGCCCTGGCCACGGCGCTCTATCTGGTGCTTGAAAAACGCGCCTACGAAAAAATCTACATGGTCAAGCCGACCATCGAGTTGGGCGCGAAAATGGGCTACCTGCCCGGCGACATCAAGGAAAAGATGGAGCCCTACGTCAAGTACGTGCACGACCTGCTGCTCAAGCTGCACGCCCTGCGCCCGGCCAACAAGCTCTTCGCCAGCCCGGACGAGGGCTCGCCACGGTATAATCCCAAGAAATTCGAAATCCTGCCGCTGGCGTTCATCCGGGGCATGAACATCGAAAACGCGGTGGTCATTGTGGACGAGACCCAGAACCTGTCGCGCACCGAGGTGCGGGCGCTGCTCACCCGCATGGGCGAGAGCGTGAAATGCTTCTGCCTGGGCGACACCAACCAGGTGGACAACCCCTATCTCAACGAGTCCAACAACGGCCTCAACTGGGTGGTGCGCAAACTCAAGGGGCAGGCCAACTATGGCCATATCGTGCTCAAGGGCGACCGTTCGCGCGGCCCCATCACCGACATGGTGCTCAAGACAAAACTCTAGCGCGCCGCATCCTGGGAGCGGCGGCCCGCCCCGGGGGAAGGAGAGGGCGATACGGTTGGGACAAGTGCGTTCCCCTGGCGGACGACGAGCGGGGGAGGCGGATACGGTTGGAAAAAGCGGGCTCCCGTTATCAGTGAATAAGGGCATGGAGGGCAGTTTGCCCGACGCCGCAAGAAACAGCTGGAATATCTGGTGGTTTGCCAGCAGCCTGACCGCCCCTGGCATGGGGCGGTTTTCTTGTGCAAAGAGGGGCGGCAGCCTGGATGGCGGCGCTGCCGCGCCGGTCATCGGACGGTGACGACCACCTCACTGGGGGAGGCCATCTTCACCTTGGCCTTGGCGGTGGCGGCCTCGGTCAGGTCCATGACGATACGCAGCTTGTCCGCATGACGCCCCATGCGCACGCTCTTCACCAGCGGATTGGCCGGAACCTTCGGGTCGGGGACGCCTTTCCAGTTTCCCATGAGATCGACTACCAGCCGCGCGGGCGCCTTGAGCGAAAAAACCGTGACCGGCCCCACGGGCCCAAGGGCGTGCAGGCGCACCACCACATCCTCCGCGCGCGGCGTCACCGTGACTTTTGACAGCGTGTTGGCCGCATCGGCTGTTGCCGGCGGGGCGGTCGGCGCAGCCGCAACCCGGGCCGGGGCCGTGGCTTGCGGGGCCGCCGCCGGAGAGGGCGCTTCCTCGGCCTTGGGGGTGGCTGCGGGGCTCGAAACGGCCGCGCCAGCGGCCAGGCTCGCGTCGGCCACCGTCTTTTCCCCGGCAGTGCCGGGAGGCTGCAGGGCAAATCCTGGCGCGGCCTCGGGAGAAGACGCCACATCGCCCTGCGGCGCAACGCCGCCTGCGCCCGCCGCGCCCTGGTCACCCGCCGCGTCCTGGGCGCCCGCAGCGTCCTGGGCGCCCACGGGTTCCGGCTGGGGCAGGCCGCTGGGGGTGAGCGGCATCTTGTCCCCTTCCCGCACCGCGTCGCCAATCACAGGCCCGGCGCCAATGTGGCCCGTCACCTCGGAGCCGTTGCCGGAGCCGTCCACTGGAGCCATCGTCTGTGTCGGGGGTTGCGGGGCTTTCTTCTTGACCACCTGCAATCCCACCACAATACCCATGCACACCAGAAGCACCACCATGACGCTGAGGGCCATTTTTTTATTCATACCACATGCTCCATCCCGTTTCGCGCCACGGCCTGTTCCCTCGTGCGGGCGGCCACGGCGCGCGTTGTCATTTCTCTGTGCGTAACATATTGAAAACGCCGTGTTTTGTAAAGAAGCCTCTCACTCCCCCACGTGGAGCGGGGGCGGCGGACGCCCTTGGTGGCCCCACCGACAGGCACACGCCCTTCATGCCGTCCTCTTGCCAATTGGCCCCGTCGGCATCATCTTATGCCCATGCGCATCGATTGCCACATGCACACATCCCCGCTGTCGCACTGCTCGACCATCACGCCCGGCGCGTTGTGCGCCCAGGCGTTGGCGCACGGGCTCGACGCCGTGGTGCTCACCGAGCACGACACGTGGCGCGACCCGCGCGACCTGGCCTCCCTGCGCGCCCGTTTTCCGGCCTTGCGCATCTACATGGGCGTGGAAATCGCCCTGGCGGAAGGATATGACGTGGTCCATGTGGGCAACGCCGCCCATCTTCCCAACCCTGCCGGACACACCATGGCGTCGCTGGCGCGCACACTGGCTCCGCACCGGGACGACTGCTTTCTCTTCGTGGCCCACCCGTTCCGGTTCGTGGACCGTTGGACCACGGCCCTGGAGTACATCCTGGGGCACATGGACGGCATCGAAATGCTTTCGGTCAATATCCTGCGCCGCGCCCATGCCGCGTGCAATGGGCTGTTCGTTCCCACCACATGGCCCCTGTACCAGGAGGCCTTGGCGCGCTATCCCGTGACGCCGCTCTACAACAGCGATGCCCACCACGTCCTGGCGGTCGGGGCCGTGGCCTCCGACATCCCAACCGCCACGCCTCCGGACGATGAAACGGGGCTGGCCCGCCTGCTCAAGCAATCGGTTGCCGCGCCCCATCAAGACCGCGCCCGCCTTGAAGCGGTGCTGGCCCACTATGCCGCGCGGCGCGCGGCAGCGTCCTAATCCTGACGGGCAAAGGCCAACGAGGCCACAGGCGTCCTGCCTTCCAAAAAGGCGTCCAATCCGGCGCGGCACGCGGCCGCCACCTGCATGTCGGACACGGGGGGGATGGCCATGCCGCCATAGAGCGTGGCGGCGCGGTCGATGAAGGAGGCGTGCACAAGGCACGCGTTCATGGTGCGGTGCAGCAGCCCGCGCCCCCACACCACCCGCACGGGCACGCACCAGGCACCCGCGTTGTCCCCGGCGCTGCTGGTCAGCAGATCGCCCGTCTTGATGAGCGCGGTGCGCAACTTCTTGGGCAGCACGCCGCTCCAGCGCGCCAGCGCCACCACAAAGCCGGGGCACGGAGCCAGATAGTAGAAGGGGTCGATCTTGCAGGCCAGGGATTGGCCGGGGATGTTGAGAATGTCGGGCGATGCGGCGATGCGCCTGCCCAAAGCCTGCTGCGCCGCGTCAGCAATATCCGTGTATTGCAGCATTGCCAGCCCCTGTGATGGATACGCCGCCTATTCCCGGCGTGCGGCGCGGCCCTGCGTGCGGCCAACGCCCACAGCCAGGGCCAGCCGCGTCAAAAGCCAAGCTTGATGGCTCCGCCGCCCTTGCCGCCGTCTTCCCCACCGCGCCCGGTGCGCTGTTTCCTGCGCAAGAACTTGAGAAACAGTTGCGATTCCCTGTGGCGGGGATTGCGCTCCAACGCCTGCTTCAAAAACGACTCGCATTGGTCCAAATCACCGCTTTCATAATACACGCGGGCAATGTTGTGGCATATGTTCTCGTCATCGGGATGGAGTTCAAGCGCCCGCAGGTAGAGCTTGATGGAGGTGTCCAGGAGTTTTGACTTGCGCAATCCTATCCCGAAATCATTGAACATATGCTTGTGCCGCCGGGTATAATCCCCCTTGCGTTCGGCAAGCTCCTCAAAGACCTCCTTGGCCTTGCCCCTGTCGCCGCGCTTGAGATAGGTGAGCCCGATGCCGAACTCGGCGCGGGCATCATGCTCCAGCGGATCATCCTGCTCCGGCGCATAATCCTCGTCGTCCAGCACCACCGGCGCCTTGTCCTGGTCCATATCCAGATCAATGGCCAGGCCGCCCTGCCCGCCGTCCGTCACGCCGCCAAACATCTCGTCGTCGGCAAGGTCGATGGCAAAGCCGTTTTCCTCGCCTCCCAGGTCGATCCCCAAAGGGTCGTCCCCTTCCCCGTCCAGGTCAATGCCTATACCGCCGCCATCGCCCGCGCCGCTGACCACGACCTTCTCGCCGCCCTTGCTCTTCCAGATGCGGCGGTCACCGGCCACAAAGAATTCCGGCTCGTGCATATAGGAAGCGGCAAACTCCTCGGCAGGCACCTCCCGCTGATCGCCGGTGGGCACCATGTTGCGGTTGACGGGCTGCACAAAATACCGCCCATCCGGGCTTTGCATGGCAAGCCAATAGCGCTTGGTCACCGCCTTGCGCTTGGTCATCCCCGTACCGATGAAGGATTGGGCCTCGGAAGAATAAATGCCGAGCGTCTTGTTTTCAGCCATGGACGAGGCTCCTCGCGTGGATTTTCCTTATGCAAGACTACGCCAAGCCGTGCCGCGAAGCAACCGGTGACAGGATTTGCACCCCACGAAAACGCCGCCCGTGCGCCGCCTCCCCGCATGGCCGCCCAGCCCGTTGCGCCGCCGCCAGTCAGGCCGGGCGGGCACCGTCAGGATGCGCGCCTTGCGCTCGCCGCACTCTTGCCCTACGGTCCACATGCCGAGGGCGGGCACGGTCCGCCGCGACCCGATTTGTACGAGGAGTTGTCATGAAAAAACACATCCGGGCGGCGTTGGCCGCCCTTGCCCTGGCCTGCCTGGCCGCAGTGGCCGCCCCCGTGCACCGGGCAGAGGCCGCGACCGGCAATTTTTTCGCCGATCTCATCGCCATCGCCTCGGGCAAGGACGACCCGGCCGCCCAGGACGACGGCGTGAACTGGAACCTTGTGGCGGGCATCATCCTCGCCGTGGCCGCCGTTCCCATCGCCGTGCACCAGCGCAGGCACCCGGACAAGAGCGTCAAATTCATGTTCAGGAAGATGTTCTAGCCGCGGAACGCGGCCTGTCGAATCGTCGCAACGCATACGCCCTGCGGGACGGCGCGTTGCGTCCGCCGCCCCCCGTGGGGCTGGCCTTTCGCAAGCCGCCCCTGGCAGTCCCATACGGCGGTCCCATACGGCGGACCCATACGGCGGACCCATCCGGCGGTCCTACCTGTCAGCCAACCCGGCAGTCACTCCTGTCAGCCCCTCCGGCAGGCCCACCCGCCAAGGGTTCATGGCGGCGGCGCCACCCCACCGCGTCCCGCCAGCGCCCATGCGGCGCATCGGCGTCCATGCCCCCAGGCACGGAGTTCACGGCCTTGCGGCGCGCGCCGCGCACACAACGTTAACGCATCGTTACTTTGAAAAAGATGAGAGGCTGTTATGCATTTTGTTGAAATAATGCTTCATTATTTCAACTCCTCGCATTGTTTCAACGATAAAACGCGCTAGCCGAGCCAGCGTTTGCGGCGGCGGTAGTGCTTCACGTCGCGGTAGCTCTTCCTTTCCCCGCCGTGGCCCATGCCCAGATAGAATTCCTGCACGTCGGGGTTGTGCAACAGTTCCTGCGCGTCGCCGTCCAGCACAATGCGCCCGCTTTCCATGATGTAGCCGCGCGAGGCGATGTGCAGCGCAGCGCGGGCGTTCTGCTCCACCAGCAGGATGGTGGCCCCCTCCTCCTCGTTCACGCGGCGGATGATGCCGAATATCTCCTCCACCAGCAGAGGCGCGAGGCCCAGCGAGGGTTCGTCGAGCAGCAACAGCCTGGGCCGGGCCATGATGGCGCGGCCAATGGCCAACATCTGCTGCTCGCCGCCGGACATGTAGCCCGCCAGCTGTTTGCGCCGTTCGCGCAGGCGGGGAAAATAGCCGTAGACCTTCTCGATGCCATCGGCCAGTTCGCTCTTGGGCCGGGTGTAGGCGCCGCAGCGCAGGTTTTCCTCCACGGTCAAGTCCTGGAATATACGGCGGCCCTCCATGACCTGGAAGATCCCCTTGCGCACAATGGCCTCGGGTTGCAGGCCGTGCACGGGCACGCCGTCATACACCACCGCGCCGTCGGTCACCTCGCCGTCCTCGGTGGCCAGCAGGCCGGATATGGCCTTGAGCGTGGTGGACTTGCCCGCGCCGTTGGCGCCGAGCAGCGCGGTGATCTGGCCTTCGGGCGCGGTGAGGGACAGTCCCTTCAGCACCAGAGCCACGTCGTTGTACACCACTTCCAGGTTTTCAACCTTGAGCAAATCCACGGTGATGCGTCTCCATAATGTTGCGCCGGTTCAGGGCGGTCGCGGGCCGGAAACGGTCTTCCGGCCCGCGTGCGTTCGTGCTTATTTGCCCAGCCACTCGGCCTTGCGGTCCAGGGTCTCCCATCCCAGCATCTCCAGGGTGCTGTCGCCCAGACGGCAGATGTTCACGGCCATGGTGGGCCGGTGGTCGTTGGGGAAGAAACTGATGGGCTGGGTCAGGCCCATGGGGTCGAAGTCGCGCAGCGACTCCAACGCATCCTTGATGGACACGCCGGTGATCTCGCCCTTGGCGGCGGCCAGGCGGATGGCCTCGCCCATGACGTACATGGAGGCGAAACCACGGATGAAGTGCGTCATCTGGTACTCGCCGTTGGTCAGCTTCTTGATGAGCGCGTTGCCGGGCGAATCCTGGTTGTAGGTGGTGGCGGCCTGCAGGCTCAGGTGCCCGCGCGCCGCGTCGCCCGCCAGCTTGAAGACGTTCTCGTCCGTACCCCAGATGTTGGTGATGAAGGTGCACTTCATATGCAGCTTCTGGGCGTCCTTGAGCACCACCGCCGTGGAGGGCGTGGTGCCGCCCACCCACACGTAGTCAGGCTCCTTCTTTTGCAGGGACAGCAGCTGGGTGGTGGCGTCCATGGCCTTCAGGTCCACGATTTCGTCGCCCACGATGTCATAGCCCAGTTCGGCGGCATACGCCCTGCCCGCCTGGATGGGGGACAGGCCATAGGGGTGGTCGGGATAGACAAAGGCCACGCGCGGCGCGCGCTGTTCCTTCCAGTTGTCGCGGATATACTTGAGGCCCGCGCGCAACTGCGTGGAATAGTCCGCCGCGATGAAGAAATTGTAGGGCGACTTGGCCGGGTCGGTCAGGTGCGCCGAATAGGAGGCGGACAGGGTGGGAATCTTGTCCTTGGCCACGAACCGGGTCAGCGCCTCGGTGTCGCCGGTGCCCCAGCCCTGCAAGGCCACCATGCCCATGGTCAGAAACCGCTTGTACGCGGCCAGCGCCTGGTTCACGTTATAGGCATAGTCCACCTGCACGGGCTTGATGACATGCCCAGGAATGTACTTGACCTCGTTCAGGTACTTCGCACACGCCAAAATGCCGTCCGCATACGGCTTGCCCACGGACGAGGTGGGGCCGGACAGGTCGGACAGCACGCCCACGAGGACTTCATCCTCCGCATGCGCCACACTCCCGAATCCCAACACCATGACCAGACACAGACAACACGCCGCCAACACTTTCTGCACGCTCCGTTTCATACCCTTCTCCCTTTGCATGTGTTCCGACTCCACCCCGCCGCCCGGCCCGCACGCCGCGTCCCCACTCGCCGCGCCCGCGCCTAGTACGCGAACGGATACAATTTCCAGTACGCCTTTATCAGCCGCCAGCGATGCGCCAGCCCTTCCGGCTCGAAAATAAGGAACAGCACCACCACCAGGCCGAAGACACCTTCCTTCATGGCCAGCAGGTATTGGCTCACATCCGGGAACAAGCCGCCCGCCGCGCCCGACGCGATGTTGAGGATCTCCGGCAGGATGGTGATGCACACCGCGCCCATGATGGCGCCCTGCACCGATCCCAGCCCGCCGATGATGATCATGGCCAGATAGGAAATGGACAGGCCGATGCCGAACGGCTCGGGCGTCACGTACATGGTGTAGTGCGCCCACAACCCGCCGGCCACGCCCGCCATGAACGCGGACAGGCCAAACGCCTGCAATTTGGCCGCGAACAGGTTCACGCCCACGATTTCGGCGGACAAATAGAAATCCCGGATGGCCACAAAGGCGCGGCCCGGCCGGGTGCGCATCACATTGGCCGCCATGAGCGCAACAAGCGTGGCCACGGTCAACGTGAGGTAGAACATCTTGGCGTCCGTATCAAACGAGTAGCCCATTATTTCGGGAGGATAGACGGCAAGGCCGTTGCTGCCCCCGGTCACCTCGCGCCAGTGCAGAAACACGTATTCCAGCACCAGCTGCGCGGCCAGGGTGGCTATGGCCAGGTAGATGCCCTTGAGCCGCAGCGACGGGATGCCGAAGAGCATGCCCACCACCGCCGTCACGCCGCCGCCCAGGATGAGCGCCGGAATAAAGGGCACGCCCGCCAGGGTGAACCACGACGCCGCATACGCCCCCACGCCCACGAACGCGCCATGCCCCAGCGAAATCTGGCCGCAGCAGCCCGTGAGCAGGTTGAGGGACACCGCGCCGATAACCGCGATATTGATGAGGTTGCACACGGACAGATAGTAGTTGTCCAGAAACAGGGGGCAGCACAGCAGAAGCGCCATGAACAGCCCGACGCACAACCGCTGGAAGCCGCTCTGAAAAAACCGCGACTCCTGGCCATAGCTGGTGAAGAAGAGACCGCACTTGCCGGACATGGCTACACCCTCTCGATTTCGTGCGTGCCGAACAGGCCGTACGGCTTGACCATGAGAATGACCACCAGGAAGACGAAGGCCGCCACTTCCTTCACGCCGTTCATCCCCAACAGATCCTTGGCCACCCCGTCGCACACGTTTTCCAGCACGCCGATGAACAGGCCGCCCACGGCCGCGCCCAGCAGGCTGTCCAGCCCGCCCAGGATGACCGCCGGAAAGACCTTGAGGCCCAGGTGGCCCAGCTGCGAATTGATGCCGTTGATGTTGCCCAGGATCACGCCGCCGATGCTCGACACCACGGCCGCGATGCACCAGGAGAGCGCGAAGATGCCCTTGATGCCTATGCCCATGCTGGCCGCGGCCTGCTGGTCATAGGCCGTGGCCCGCATGGCCACGCCCATGCGCGAATACTTGAAAAAGAGCGAGAAGCCCGCGAAGAGCAGGAGCGACATGCCAAAGGCCGCCAGATACACGGGCGACACGGGCAGCCCGGCGATGAACACCGGCTCCTGCGGCAACACCTGCGGAAAAACCTGGATCTGCGTGCCCCAGAACATCTGCACCAGCGCCTTGAGCACCGTGGACAAGCCCACCGTGACCATGATGACGCTGATGATGGGCTCGCCGATGAGCGGACGCAGCACCAGGCGCTCGATGGCCAGGCCCAGGACCACGGAGAAGAGGAGCGTCAGCAAAAACGCCACCGGAAAGGGGAGCTGGAACTCCACGGTGAGCGAAAAACAGATGTAGGCGCCCACCATGAGCAGCTCGCCCTGGGCAAAGTTCACGACCTTGGTCGCCTTGTAGATGATGACGAACCCCAGGGCGACCAACGAATAGATGGATCCCACCACGAGGCCGTTGATGATGAGTTGCAGATAATATTCCATGCCATATGCCCCCTTTGCGCGCCCGGCGGCGGGCGCCCTACACGTCCATGATGCGGATCGAGCCGCACATCTCGCGCGTGCGGCCGTCCTGGTACTGAATGCAGGCGGCGAGCCGCACCTCGTCCCGATCCGAATACAACCCCGCGATAAGGTCGCCGTAGCGCCCTTCCACCGTGGCGCGGCGCACCTTGCGCGTGCGGGTCAGTTCGCCGTCGTCCGCATCCAGCTCCTTGAACAGCAGGGCAAAGCGTTCGATGCGCGTGGCCTCGGGCAGGGTTTCGTTGATGGCGCGCACCTGGCCGCGCACCAGATCGTACACCTCGCTCTTGGCCGCCAAATCCTGATAGGTGGTGTAGGTCAGGAGTTTCGATTCCGCCCAGCGGCCCACGATGTCCGCAATGCCGGCACGGTCGCGTCCCAGCACCACGGCCTCCTTCACATAGGGCGAAAATTTCAGCTTGTTTTCCAAAAATTGCGGCGAGAACCGGGTGCCGTCCAGCAGGTGCATCACGTCCTTCAGCCGGTCGATGACCACCAGTTGGCCTTTTTCGTTGAAATAGCCCGCGTCGCCAGACCGCAGCCAGCCGTCCTCCACGGTCTCCGCCGTGGCCGCGTCGTTGTGGAAATAGCCCATGAACACCGCCGGGCTGCGGGAGAGGATCTCGCCCTCCTCGGAAATGCGGATTTCCGTGCCGGGAATGGGTTCGCCCACGGAGTCGAAGTCAATGGCCCCGTCGCGGTGGATGCAGGAGATGCCCGCGATCTCGGTCTGGCCGTAGATCTGTTTCAGGTTCACGCCGATGGCGTGGAAAAAGGTGAAGGTGTCCGGCCCAAGGGCCGCGCCGCCCGTGGACGCGGAACGGATGTTGGTGAAGCCGAGCCGGTCGCGCAGGGCGCGGAAAAGCCCCCAGTCCGCCAGCTTCCAGGCCAGGGCGAGCCCCGGCCCCAAGGCCCGGCCCGCAAAACGCGCCTGGGCGCATTTTTCGCCCACCGGCAGCAACAGGTTGAACAGGAACCGCTTCAACCGTGTGGTCTCCATGATCTTGACCTGCACGGTGGCGGCCATGTTTTCCCACACGCGCGGCGGCGAAAAGATGAGGTGCGGCCCGATCTCGCGGATGTTCTCCTGCACGGTGTCGGGCTCCTCGGGAAAATTGACCGTGAACCCGAAGAGCAGCGCCGAGGCCACGGCCATCATCTGTTCGCCCATCCATGCCAATGGCAAAAAGGACACGAACTCGTCCGAGGCCCGCTTGCCGTCCACCGCGCCCAGATTGGCGGCCATGGACAGCATGTTGCGGTGGGACATCATGGCCAGCTTGGGCCTGCCCGTGGTGCCGGACGTGGTGGCGATGAGGCACGGGTCTTCGGGCGCCACGCCCGCCACCCATTCCGCAAAGCGTTCCGGCCCCTCGCCCCGCGCCGCCGCCTCGCGGCCCTTGGCGCACACGTCCTCAAATTTCAGGAGACCCGGCTCGCCGTAATGCGACAGCCCCTTGGGGTCGTGGTACACGATATATTCCAGCGCGCCCGAGGCCTCGCGCACGGCCAGCATCTTGTCCACCTGCTCCTGGTCCTCGGCCACCACCAGCCGCGCCTGGGCCAGGTCGAAGATATAGCCCACCTCGTCGGCGGGCGCGTCCTGGTACAGGCCGAGCGCCATGCCGCCGAGCCCCTGGATGGCCAGTTCCGCCCACAGCCACTCCGGCCTGTTGTCGCCAATGAGCACCACGATGTCACCCCGGCCCAACCCAAGCGAACGCAACCCGGCGGCGAATTCCGCAGTGATGCGGGCGTGATCGTGCCAGCTCACGGGCTGCCATACCCCCCATTCCTTTTCGCGCAGGGCGGCGCGCGTCCCGTAGCGGGCCGCGTTCTCCAACAGCAAACCAGGGAGTGTTTTATTGTAATCTACTGTCATTATTTATCTTATCCCCCAGATACATATCCATGCACCAACTCCATGCCGCCTCCCGGAACAACCGGGAAAGCAGACCGCGCGGGCCGCAGTATCGACGGACGGCCGCGCGTGCGGGACGCGCCGCCATCGGCGCTACCTGCCTGTGTATAGGCTGTCGTCCTCGCCTAGGTAGGCGCTGACGACCGCGGCGTTGCGCTGTACGGCGTCCGGGGCTCCCTCGGCCAGCACGCTGCCGAAGTCGAGCACCACGACATGGTCGGAAATATCCATGACCACGCCCATGTCGTGCTCCACCAGGAGCACGGTGACGCCCCATTCTTCATTGATGTCTATGATGTAGCGGGCCATGTCCTCGGTTTCCTCAAGGTTCATGCCCGCCATGGGCTCATCGAGAAGGATGAGCGAGGGTTCCGCCGCGAGCGCCCGGCCCAGTTCCACGCGCTTTTGCACGCCGTAGGGCAGACGGCCCGCCACGTGATGGCGGTAGGGGGACAGGCCGAGGAAATCGATGACGTCCTCCACCCGGCGGCGGTGGGCGTCTTCGTGACGCCGCGCCACGCCCCAGTACAGGATGGAGGCCAACAGGCCATATTGCATGCGGCTGTGGCGGCCCACCATAAGATTGTCGAGAACGGAAAGCCCCTTGAACAGGGCGATGTTTTGGAAGGTGCGCGAAAGCCCGAGCGTGGTGCGCTTGTGGGCGGGCAGATCCAGCAGGGACCGCCCGCCCAGGGAAATGGATCCTTCGTCGGGTATGTACCGCCCGCTGATGCAGTTGAGCATGCTGGTCTTTCCGGCCCCGTTGGGTCCGATGAGGGAGGCGATGGCCCCTTCCTCGACAGCGAAACTCACGCCCATGAGCGCCGCGATGCCCTTGAATGTGAGGGTGACGTTTTTGACTTCCAACAACGGCATCAACACCACTCCGCTTCAAAGGTATGCGGACCGCAAATGGTGTAGCCCACCGCCGCCAACGCCTTGGCGATGGGAGCGGGATCCGGCGTCTGCACGCGGATGACCACGATGCGGCGGTTGTTGTGGTAGAAGGTGCCGGTGGAAATGATGCTCTTGCCCATCTCCTTGATGATGCCGGAGACCTCGTGCAGCACGCCGCTGCGGTCCTCGACCTCCAGCACGATGCGCGAACCGCCCTGTTCGAGCCCCATCTCCTCCACCAGCACTTCCAGCATGACCGAGCGGTTGATGAAGCCGATGAGGGAACGATTCGCATCCACCACGGCCAGTCCGGCGTGGTTGTCACGGCACAGGCGGCGCGCCGCCTCTTCTATATCCGCCTCGGGGGCGATGACGGGCACGTCGGTGCGCATGACCTTTTCGACCGTGAGCTTGGACAAAAGGTAGTTCAATTCATGTTTGGAAAGCGTGGTGGCGCGCGACGGCAGCGCCTCCTTCACGTCTTCCTTGTTCACGTAGCCAATCAGTTTGCCCTGATTGTCCTCAACGAGCATCATCCACAACCTGCCCTCAAGCATCTGCCTTTCGGCGTCGGCAACGGGCGAATCGGGCGTGAGCGTCTTGAACTGATGGCGCTTGAGCATTTTCAGCCCAACGTACATAGGTAACTCCTTGCCGGTTGATAATGCCTCTGGTCACATAGCCGACCTCTGCCGCTTGGGGGAGGAAAATTCCGTGAACGGCGCAAAAGCGGTCGTGAACGGCATAAGCCTCCTACCTTGCATGCTACAAAAGCCTCTTTTTTCCCGCCGCGTCAAGGGGAAAGCGCTTTTCACGACACGTCCAGGCCGCACTGGCGACCGGCTGGACGTTGGCCCTTTTTTTCTTTAGGAGTACGGGCCATGCACGAAGCTTCCCTGGCGCAAAGCCTCATCGAAATCATCCGGCAAGAGATGGAAAGCCACGGTCTGACGCGGCTCACGTCCGTTTCGGTCAAGCACGGCAAACTGGCCAACGTGGTGCCCGAAGCATTGGAATTCGCCTTTACCGCCATGATTATCGACACGCCCTTGGCGGGCGCGCGGATCATCATGGAAGAGGTGCCGGTGCTGGTGGCCTGCCATGCCTGCGGCGCGGAATTCACCCCGGGCGACGAAAGCTCGGTGCTCTACATGCCCTGTCCCAAATGCGGCGAGGAATTCGGCCATGCCGTGATCTCCGGCAAGGAACTCTACCTCGACCACCTGGAAGCCGAATAAACCGCCGTTCGCGCGGCGTCCCAAGGAGCGTCTCATGGAAATCCCCGTGGTCAGAAACATCCTGGAGGCCAACGACAAGGTGGCCGACGAACTGCGGGCGCTCTTCGCCCGCAAAAAGATTTTCGTTCCCAACATGATAAGCTCGCCCGGCACGGGCAAGACCTCCGTGCTGGAAAAGACCCTCACCGCCCTGCGCGGCGAATTCAAGATGGCGGTCATCGAAGGCGACCTGCAAACCTCCAACGACGCCCGCCGCGTGGCGGCCACCGGCGCCCAGGCCGTGCAGATCAACACCGAGGGCGGCTGCCACCTCTCCGGCCCCATGATCCTTGAATGCCTGAAGAGCATCGACCTCGAAGGCCTCGACATCCTGTTCATCGAAAACGTGGGCAACCTCGTCTGCCCGGTGGAGTTCGACTGCGGCGAGGACTGCAAGATCGCGCTCCTGTCGGTCACCGAGGGCGACGACAAGCCGGAAAAATACCCCTTGCTCTTCCATCTGGCCAAGGCCATGGTCCTGAACAAGGTGGATCTTTTGCCCTATGTGGATTTCGACTCGGAGCGCGCCTCGCGCTTTGCCCGCGCCACCAACGCGGCCCTCGAAATCTTCCCGCTCTCCTGCCGCTCCGGCGAGGGAATGGACGCCTGGTACGACTGGCTGCGCGCCCAGGTGCGGGCCAAAAAGGACTGATACCGCGCCCCGTTTTGGGGGGCGCGGCCACACAGCGCGCAAAGGGGCGACCATGGGCTTCCCCAAGAACATCCCGTGCGAGGCGATCATGGAGTCCATCGCGGACGGCGTGTTCACCGTTGACCGCGACTGGAACGTCACCTTCTTCAACAAGGCCGCCGAGCACATCACCTCCATCCCCGCGTCCGAGGCGCTGGGGCGCAAATGCTGGGAAGTGTTCCGCTCCAGCCTGTGCGACGGCGCCTGCGCGCTCGACGCCTGCATCCAGGGCGGGCGCACCCTGTCCAACAAGTCCATCTTCATCGTGCGGCCCGACGGCCGCCGCGTGCCCATCTCCATCAGCGCCGCGCCCCTGCGCGACGCAACGGGCGAACTGGTGGGCGGCGTGGAGACCTTCCGCGACCTGTCCGACGTGGCCATGCTGCGCAAGGAGATGGAGGCCCGCTTCACCTTCGAGGACATCGTGGGCAAGAGCCCGGCCCTGGCCAAGGTCTTCCGCCTGCTGCCCCAGGTGGCGGACTCGGACGCCACCGCGCTCATCACCGGCGAATCGGGCACGGGCAAGGAACTGGTGGCCCGCGCCCTGCACAACCTCTCCCCTCGCCGCAAGAAACCCTTTGTGGCCGTGAACTGCGGCGCGCTGCCCGAAACCCTGCTCGAATCCGAACTGTTCGGCTACAAGGCGGGCGCATTCACCGACGCCCGCAAGGACAAGCCGGGGCGCTTCCAACTGGCCAAGGGCGGCACCATCTTCCTGGACGAGATCGGCGACATGGCTCCCGGCGTGCAGGTCAAGCTCTTGCGCGTGTTGCAGGAAAAGGTGTTCGAGCCCCTGGGCGGCGTGGAACCCCTGCCCACGGACGTGCGCGTCATCGCCGCCACCAACCGCGACCTGGACGAGGCCGTGGCGCAGGACACCTTCCGGCGCGACCTGTTCTACCGCCTCAACGTGGTGCGCATCGCCATGCCGCCCCTGCGCGACCGGCTGGAGGACATCCCGCTCCTGGTGGCCCATTTCGTGGACCGCTTCAACCGCCTCAAGGGCAAGACGGTGCAGGGCGCGTCCGAGGACGTGCTGGCCGCGCTCATGCGCCTCGACTACCCCGGCAACGTGCGCGAGCTGGAAAACATCCTCGAATACGCCTTCATCCTCTGCCCGTCGGGCTTCATCCAGCTGGAGCACCTGCCCGAGCATCTGCAACCGGCCCTGCCCACCCTGCCCGCCGGCCCCATGACCATGGATGCGATCAAGCGGGCCGCAGCCCGCGCCGCCGTGGTCCGCCATGACGGCCAGCGCATGGCCGCCTGCCGCGAACTCGGCATCACCAAGGACACCTTGCGCCGCCTGTTGGACGATCAGGGCGAATAATTAGCCCTCTCGCCTCCTTTATGGGCGTTTTTTTAGCCCATATCATTTCTCCCCGCCCCACACTGTTCAGCCAATACGTTGTATTTGCTGGTTTACATTGTTTGGCATCATTCATGCTCTTATCCAGGCGAGGACGGGATCCGGCCGCCCGCAACCACATGAGCCATCCTCCACACGGGCGGCCGGATTCCGTAACACACTGATGATTGTATGCCTTGCCACATACGAAGACCGATTGGCCGCCCTGTTCGACACGGCGGCGGCGTTCGACCTGTTCGAGATGGCGCCTGGCGCGGGCATCACGCCCACGCAACGCCTCTCCCTGCCCCAGGCGGACACGGCGGCGAAAATCGCGGCCCTGCATGCCCAAGGCGTGGAACAGCTCATCTGCGGCGCCATAAGCGGCGGCGAGCAGCACGCCTTTGCCCAGGCCGGTATCGCGCTCACGCCATGGCGGTGCGGCACCATCGCCCAGATACTCGACGCACTGGCCACGGACAATCTCGACATGGTCGCCATGCCCGGCTGCGGCAGGGGACTTGCGCAAGGCGGCACCTGCCACCGCAGACGGCGCTGCACATGCGCCAAAGGAGACTTCGAAAAATGAAAATCGCCATCAGCACGTCTGGCGAAACCCTGGACAGCCCCGTGGATCCGCGTTTTGGCCGCGCGGCGGGTTTTCTGGTCGTGGACACGGACACCGGCGCCGCGACCTACGCCACCAACGCGCAGAATCTCTCCCTGGCCCAGGGCGCGGGCATCCAGGCGGCCATGAACGTGGCCAATACCGGAGCCACCACCGTCATCACCGGCCACGTGGGACCCAAGGCCTTTACCGCCCTGTCCAAGGGCAACATCGCCATCTACTTCGCCGAGGGTGGATCCGTGGCCCAGGCGCTGGCGGCGCTGGCCGCCGGCACCCTGGAGCAGGCCAGCGGAGCGGACAAGCCCGGCCACTGGTAAACAGGCCGGAAAGGAGCGGCATCATGCCCAACATGAACGGACAAGGACCATTTGGCAACGGCAGGCCGGGCAAGGGGCTTGGCCCCTGCGGCGGCGCGGGACGCGGTGCCGGCCGCGGCGCGGGACGTGGCGCGGGGCAAGGCATGGGCGGCGGGAAAGGCATGGGCGCGGGCTTTGGCGGCGGCCAGGGATTTCAGGGCGCCACCCCGAGCGGGGCGGGCCCGGTCGGGCCCATGACCGAAGACGAGCGCGCCCGGCTGCGCGCGCTGCTCAACCGCCTGGAGCGGGACGCGGACCAGGTGCGCGACCGTTTGGCGGCCATGGAATAATCTCAGGGGGTTGCCACCGGAGCACGCTCCGGTGGAAAATGAGGCATGCGCGGCGGCGGTTTTCCCGTCCTCCGCCGCGCATGCCTTCATAATCTTTGGCAAAGGGATTGATATGCGCATAGCCATAGCAAGCGGCAAGGGCGGCACGGGCAAAACCACCGTGGCCGTCAACCTGGCCGCCTTTCTCGCGGACAACGGGTTCCCGGTCACGGTGGCGGACTGTGACGTGGAAGAACCCAACGCCCATATATTCCTGCAACCCGACTGGCAAACCAAGCGGGAGGAAACGCTGCCCGTGCCGGATGTCACGCCATCGCGCTGCCTGGGCGACGCGTGCCGCCGCTGTGTGGAGGCCTGCCGCTACAAGGCGCTGGCCATGATGGGAGGGCAACTCATGATCTTTCCCGAAATGTGCCACGGTTGCGGCCTGTGTTACGAACTGTGCGGCCCAAGCGCCCTGTATGTGAGCGCCCGCGTCCTGGGCGAGATACACACCGGGCCATCCCGCGCCGAGGTGGACATCACCCTGGTCGGCGGCCTGATGCGGGTGGGCGAGGCCATGTCGCCGCCGCTCATACGCGCGGTCAAGGCCGAGGCATCGGATGGCCTGCTGCAAATCCTCGACTGCCCGCCCGGCACGTCCTGCCCGGTCATCGAGGCGCTGCAAGGCGCGGATGCGGCGGTGCTGGTCACGGAGTCCACGCCCTTTGGCCTGCACGACCTGCGGCTGGCCGTGGAAACCGTGCGCGGCATGGGCATCCCCTGCGGGGTGGTCATCAACCGCGACGGCATGGGCGACGACCGCGTGGACACCTACTGCGCCGAGGAAAAGCTGCCCATTCTCGGGCGCATTCCGCACAGCCTGGAAGCGGCGAGCGCCTGCTCCGAGGGGCAACTGCTCTACCACGCCCTGCCCGCCACCCGCGCCCAATGGTCCGCGCTGTGGCAAAACATCCGGAGGCTTGCGGCATGAAGGAAATCGTCATTCTTTCGGGCAAGGGGGGCACGGGCAAGACCTCCGTCACCGCCGCGCTGGCCGCCACGGGCCCGGCCAAGGTCTTGGCCGACTGCGACGTGGATGCGGCGGATCTGCACCTGATTCTCGCCCCCAACACCCACGACATCCATGCCTTCTGGAGCGGCGAAGTAGCGTCCATCGACACAAAGGCATGCAGTTCCTGCGGCCTGTGCGCCGCCAAATGCCGCTTCGGCGCCATAGACGAACGCCTGCAAGGCTATGGCGTCAACGCGACCCGCTGCGAGGGTTGCGCCCTGTGCGCCTACGTGTGCCCCGAAGACGCGGTGACCCTGTCGCCCCGCCTGTGCGGCGAGTGGTACGAATCCGATACCCGGTTCGGCCCCATGGTGCATGCCAGGCTCGGCATCGGCCAGGAAAACTCGGGCCGCCTCGTCACCGTGGTGCGCAACCGCTCCCGCGAACTGGCCGAGGCCATCGACTGCGGCACCATCCTCACCGACGGGCCTCCCGGCATCGGTTGCCCGGTCATCGCATCCTTGACAAACGCGGGGCTGGCGTTACTTGTAGCGGAGCCCACACGCTCGGCCCAGCACGACCTGGAACGGGTGCTGCACCTGGCCAACCATTTCCGGGTGCCCTGCGCGGCGATCATCAACAAGAGCACGGTCAACCCGGCCATGGCCGACGCCATCGAGGCGTTCTTCGAGGCCCATTCCGTGCCGGTGCTCGGCAGGCTGGGCTACGACCCGGCCTTTACCCAGGCGCAGATCCAGGGTCTGGCCGTGACGGAGTACGCCCCGGACACCTATCTGGAAACATTTGCAACCATGTGGGAAGGCCTGCAGACCGCCATGGCGGCCGCACCCGCCCGCCCCACCCTGACTGCATTACACCCCTGAAGGAGAAAGATACTATGAGCGACCATGCATGCGGCAGCTGTTCGTCCCAGGGCGGCTGCGGCGATCACGGCGGGAGCTGCGGCTCCCAAGGCGATCCGGACCAGAAACTCCATGCGCGCCTCGCGCGCATCCGCAACAAGATCGTGGTGCTGTCCGGCAAGGGCGGCGTGGGCAAAAGCACCACGGCGGTCAACATCGCCGTGGCCCTGTCCCTGGCGGGCAAGAAGGTCGGGCTCATGGACGTGGACGTGCACGGTCCCTCCGCGCCCCGGCTGCTCAGCCTGCGCGACGCCAAGCCCCACATGGAGCCGGATGGCATCGAACCCGTGCCGTGGAGCCACACCCTGTCCGTCATCTCCCTGGGCTTCCTCCTGCCCAATGCCGAGCAATCCGTGATCTGGCGCGGCCCGGTCAAGTCCGGCCTCATCAAGCAGTTCATCGAGGACGTGATGTGGGGCGATCTCGACTACCTGGTCGTTGACTGCCCTCCCGGAACCGGCGACGAACCCATGTCCGTGCTCCAGTTCATCCCCGACGCGCAGGTGGTCATCGTGACCACGCCCCAGGGCGTGGCCGTGGACGACGTGCGCCGCTCTGTCAGCTTCTGCCGCGAGATGGGGGCGAAGGTGCTGGGCATCGTGGAAAACATGAGCGGCTTTGTCTGCTCGCAGTGCGGCCATCTGGAAAACATCTTCAATGCCGGCGGCGGCGAAGCCCTGGCCACGGAAATGCACGTGCCCTTCCTGGGCGCCATCCCGCTCGACCCCGAAGTGGTGCGCGCGGGCGACGAAGGCTTCGCCTTCCTGAAGGTCAACCACGAATCGGCCACGGCCCAGGCCATTGGCCGCGTGGTCAAGCCCATCCTCGCCCTGTCCGACTCGTTGCAGGAACTGGTCACCCCGCTCACGGCCCAGACCATGGCCGTGCCCGCCAACGGCGAGCGCCGCATTGCCGTGCCCGTGGCCGACGGCATGCTCTGCCAGCACTTTGGCCACTGCCAGCAGTTCGCCCTCATCGACGTGGATCCGGACAGAAAGGCCGTGACCAACACCACCATGGTCACCCCGCCGCCCCACGAACCGGGCGTGCTGCCCGCCTGGCTCAAGGAGCAGGGCGCGGAACTCATCCTGGCGGGCGGCATGGGCTCGCGCGCCCAGTCCCTGTTCACGGACAGCGGCATCCGCGTGGTCACCGGCGTGCCCGCCGCCCCGCCCATGGACGTGGTGGCCGCCTACCTGGGCGGCAAGCTCACCACCGGCGCCAACACCTGCGACCACTAACGCGGCCCGGCATTTAACGGCTCGGGGGGCGCCCGCCCCCCGGGCCGGATAGCTGACAAAGCCCCGGGGGGGGGGGGGGGGGGGGGGGGGGGGGGGGGGGGGGGGGGGGGGGGGGGGGGGGGGGGGGGGGGGGGGGGGGGGGGGGGGGGGGGGGGGGGGGGGGGGGGGGGGGGGGGGGGGGGGG
>JBFWMG010000042.1:0-29141 GCA_050251715.1 Desulfovibrionaceae bacterium
AGTTTTTTGGCTGGCCGACCCGCTGGGGGGAATGTAAAAATGTTTGGGGGAGCGGGGATTTTGGGGTGGGGGCGGCGGCAGCCCGCTGGGCGCAACCGCCGATCAAACAAAAATTGCGCCGCTTCTTCGCCTACCGTACTGGCCCAACCCTCCCTTTTCCCTCTTCCTCCCGGTTTCACCTCCCTCTTCCTCCCGGTTCCCCCCTTCTTCCTCCCCCCATCGCGCCGTACGCTCCACCTGCGCACGCCATCCGCCGCCCACTCGGGGTGCAGGGGGCCGTTCGCCCCCTGCCGGGTCCGGGCAGAGCCCGGCCGCCGGAGGCTGGGGCTCGGGGCAACGCCCCGGCTGCCGGAGGCTGGGGCTCGGGGCAACGCCCCGGCTGCCGGAGGCTGGGGCTCGGGGCAACGCCCCGGCTGCCGGAGGCTGGGGCTCGGGGCGTTGCCCCGGCCGCCGGAGGCTGGGGTGCGGGGCAACGCCCCGGCACCCACCGCACTGACATTTTCACACAAAAAAACGGCTGGTCCCTCGCGGGGCCAGCCGTTGTGTTTTCCTAAGCGCGGCGGGGCGGTTACTTGCCCAGCATCTCGTTGACCTTGGCCATGACCTTGAAGGCGTCGGCCACGTAGAGCACGTCGGCCTTGCCCTGGGCCCAGCCGCAGCCCGCGTCCAGGTTGACGGCGCGGCGTTCCTTGATGAAGCGCCAGCCGACCACGTGGGGTTCCTCGCCGTGGCAGCAGGTGGCCAGGCCTTTGGGATGACGCGGGGTGGCGCCGGTTTGGCCGACCTGGTGCAGGTGGGTCATGAAGGTGAGCACGTCCTGGCCTTCGCCGGACATGTCCACCAGCGACTTGGAGCTGCCCAGCGACGCCTTGGCGGTGTTGATGAAGCCAAGGATGTGCTGTTCGGCGTCCTTGATATGCGGCTGGCCGTCGGCCTGCTTCTTGGTCCAGCCCGCACCGGCCACGAACAGCACGTCGGCGTCGGGGCGGATGGTCTGGGCGTCGGCGCTGGGCGATTCGAGGCCGGTGATGGTGGTTTTGCTGGCCACGTCCACGTTCAGGGCTTCCACGGGCGCGGCGCCGGGCGCGGCGGCAAAGGGTTCGAAGCAGCCGGGCGAAACGGTGAGGCACCAGGGACGCTGGGTGCGGGAGAGCGTGCCTTCCATGCGCTGGCGGTAGAACCAGCGGGTAACGGCAAGCGCGCCGCCGTTGGCGGCCAGGCCGGTGAGCTGGGTATCCACGCGGCCTCCCAGGCGCTGGGCCACGCCGGGCAGGGCGCGGCTGGCGCGCGAGGTGGCCGGGGCGAGCACCACGGTGGCGCCGCTGGCCTTGCAGATGGCCTCGAAGGCGGCGGCGTCGGAGGCGTAGCGGGGCTGGGCAAAGGCGTCGCCCGCGACCGTGTAGATCTTCGCGGCGCCGCAATTGCCGATGGCCGCCGCGTCCACGGTGCCGCCCACGAGTCCGACGGCGAGTTCGCCGCCCAGCGTCTTGGCGGCGGTCAGGACTTCAAGGGCGGGCTTGGCCAGGGTTCCATCCGCTTCCACGGTGGCGAGAAAGAGTATTTTTTCCATATGTTCCTCCGCTCGGGCGGTTAGAGCGTCTTACCTTTGAAAAAGGTTCCGGCTCTTATGCATTGTGTTGAAATAATGTTTTATTATTTCAACGCATCACATTGTTTCCATGTCAAAATGCGCTAGCCGCGAATCCAGTCCACGATTTCCTTGGCGATGTCATCGACGGGCGTGTCCTTGACGATGCGCGTGGTGCGGGTCTGCTTGGGCAGGGCCACGCCGGTCCAGGCCAGTCCCTCACCCTTGATGGGTGCGGGCTTGGCCTGCTGGATGGCGGGCATGATGGCGCGCATGTTCTGCATGCCGATCTGGGGGTTGTTGGGCGGCTCGGGCAGGTTGCCCGTGGCCCAGCCCAGCACGGCGGGGGGTGCGGCCAGGGTGGAGACCAGGTAGCTGCCGCCCTCCACGCGTTCCTTGATGGTCAGCGAGCCGTCGGCCTGGGGCGCGCACACGTCCACGCCCTGGAACTGTTCGGCCACGCCCAGGCGTTCGCCGACCATCTGCATGGTCGCGCCCGTGCCGCGCGAGGCGGACTGCCAGCCGCCGAAGAGCAGCAGCTTGGACTTGTCCAGATCCGCGATGCCGTCGATGGCGGCGGCCAGGGCGGCGGCGGTGTCGAACCCGTCGACGAATCCGCCCGCAGGGCCGTCGAGCACCACGAGTTGGAACGGCACTTTCTGGCCCACGCTCATCATGACCTGCTGCAGCTTGGCCTTGGGGCCCACGCACACGAGCCACACCTTGGAGTCGGGCACTTTCTTGGCAAGATTGGCCGCCTCGTACAGGGCGTGCCCTGCCCACGGATCGAGCACCGCAGGCAACATCATTTCATTTTTCAGCGCCCAGCCCTGCGGCCCCTGCATCGGTTCCAGGGTCTGCAACGGGTCCGGCACGATACTGCCGCAGACAACAATGTGAAATCCCATAGAATGCCCCTTTTATGTGGAATTGAGCTGGTTCTGCACGGTTGCGCGCGGCGGGCGAGCCGCGCGCCACAGCCATGGCAACCAGTCGCCAAGGCCTGTTCGGGCCCGTGGCGACACGGGAGGACAACCGTGGCGTTCCCCCTTTTGCGTCGGGACCGTGTCAGGGAACGGTCCATGCCGCGCAGTGCGCCTTCCTGGCGCGTCCGGGCCGCCTCGCAACAGCCCCGGGGGGGGTGATGGCAACGCCGTCGCGTGTCTGCCGTGCGGTTTTCCTACAAGGCCGGGCAACGAATGTCTAGCCGGGGCGTCAGGTTTGCCTGATACGGATGAAAAACCGCCGCCGCACCCTGGTCTGGGCGCGGCGGCGGTTATGGCGGGGAAGACTAGGCTATGGAGGACAGCAGGGCGGTGATGACAAAGGACATGGCGAGCCAGAAGGCGGCCTTGGCCATGTGCGCTCCACGATGGCCGGGCATGGCGAGTTCGTGTACGGGCTGCCAGCATTCGGCTCCGCCCGAGGGCTCGGGGGAAAAGATATAGGTGACGAAGCGGGTGACGGTGTTGGCCGTGGACATGGGAAGCCTCCTTGCCCGCCCGGATATGCCGGACGGCGGATCATTTTCTACTTTGGTTCTTTACGCGCCCGCTGCGCCATGGCACAGTGGCGACGGATTTTTCATGTCTCATGTATACGCCCGCCGGAGGTGGGCATCCAATCGTTTCTTGTTATAACGGGAATAACGAACCATGATCGGCCAGACGGAAACATTGGAGCTGCATCAGCTGCGCTCGTTCCTTGCCGTGGCGGAGGAAGGCCACTTCACGCGGGCCGCGGAGCGGCTCTATCTGAGCCAGCCCGCTGTGAGCGCGCATGTGAAGGCGCTGGAGGCACGGCTGGGGCTGGAGCTTTTTGCGCGCACGCCCAAGGGCGTGCAGCTGACGGACGCGGGCCGGGCCATCCGCGACGAGGCGCGCAAGGTGCTGGCCGGGGTGGGCAACCTGCTGGCGCAGGCGCGGGCGCTGCGGGGCGAACTGGGCGGCGGGGTGCGGCTGGGGTTGAACACGGACCCGGTGTTTTTGCGGGTTCCCCGGTTTCTCACCGGCATGCGCGCGGCCTATCCCAAGCTGGAGTTCCAGCTCATCCAGGGGTTGTCGGGCGTGGTGCTGTCGGACATCAAGTCGGGCAAGCTGGATGCGGGATTCGTGTTCATGCAGCCGGAGTCGACCCGCGTGAGCCATGTCACCCTGGGCACCAGCCGCCTGCGCGTGGTGGCCCCCACGGCGTGGGCCGAGCGCATCCAGGGCTTGGACTGGAAGGGGCTGACGGCCCTGCCGTGGATTTTGACGCCGCCGGCCTGCCCTTTCCGCCGGGTGGCCAACCGGATGTTCGCGCAGGCCGGCGCCAAGCCCGCCCAGGTGGTGGTAGCCGACCTGGAGGCCATTGTGCGGGCGCTGGTGACGGAGGGCGACGGTCTGGGCCTGTTGCGCGAGGACGCGGCGCTGGAGGCCGCCCGCGCGGGCGACGTGGCGGTGTGGGACGGCGAGGCCGTGACGCTGGAGCTCTCCTTCGCCTTTTTGCGCACCCGCGAGCAGGACCCGCTCATCCGGGCCATGGTCCATGAATTACTTGATGTGTGGCGCCCCTGATCTTCCAGCGGCTGCGTTCGCCTCATGCGCCCGCCGGGTCGGCGCAATATCCCAATCCCTGCCCCCTCATCCATACTCCCTGTATCCGTTTCATGATTTTTCCCTCATTCCTTGTCTTCTTGTTGGCCTTGCCATATTATTTCATGGTATATTGAGAGCCAGCAACACAACCAGGAGGCCGTCACCCCGTGAGCGCAAAGACAAAGACCACCGCCATCACCCTACAGACCAAAATCGCCCTGGGAATGATCGTCACAGCCGTCCTGGTTGTCATCTCCATGGCGGTGCCCAATTTTTTGGGTACCGAGGCGTCCCTCATCGAGGAAGCGAAGGGCGAGGCGCTGCGGAAACTGGATGACCTGGCCCTGGCCATCGGCGCGGTGCACGACGTGACGCAAGGCCAAGTCAACTCCGACATGAAAACCATGCAGTCGGAGATTGAAAAAATGGGCGCACCCTCCCTGGATGCGTCACGCCCCATCTCCATGCCCATCGTCAACCAGGTCACCAAGGAGAAGGAGCAGGCCACCATGCCTACGCTTTCATTTGGCGACTACGCGGTGAACAACGACTTCTCCTTTGTCGACCGCATCCGCGAACTGGTGGGCGGCGGCACGGTGACGATCTTCCAGGTGCTGCCCGGCAAGCTGCTGCGGGTGTCCACCAACGTCATGAAGCTGGACAACACCCGTGCCGTGGGCACCTATATTCCCTCCAATTCGCCCGTGTACAAGGCCGTCATGAACGATGAGGTGTACAAGGGCAAGGCGTATGTGGTGAATGCCTGGTACCTGACGGCGTACTTCCCGGTGCATGCGGCCAATGGCGACATCGTGGCCGTGATCTACGTGGGCCGCAAGATCCTCAACACCCAGGTGACCGGCATTCTGGAAAACGCGCGCGTGTTCGGCAGCGGCTACAGCTATGTGTTCGATGACAAGGGCGTCATGGTGTACCACCCCAATGCCGAATTGGTGGCGGGGAAAAAGGATCTGGCCTCGCTTGGCGTGGATCAGGCGCCTTTTCTCACGGCCAAGAACAAGATCCTCGAATATGAATTGGCAGGCAGCAAAAAGCTTGCAGCCGTTGGCATCTTTGACGAAAAGCTCGGCTGGCGGATCGGCATGTCCATTGTGCCCGACGAACTGCTTGCCCGCCAGGCCAAAAACATCCTCACCTTTGCCGCCATGGGCGGCGGGTTGGGCATTCTCCTCGCGCTGGTGCTCACCTTCCTGCTCACCCGCTTCATTGTGCGCACCATTACCCACCTGACCAACGCGCTGGAAGGCATTGCCGACGGCAAATACCAATTCGACATAGCCTACACGGCCAACGACGCGCTCGGAAAGGCCTTCATCGCCACCGCGAACATGGCCAAGGCCTTGGAGGCGAACATCGCCGAGGTGGAAAAAAAGACCCACTACGCCGAGGAAGAGGCGCAGCGGGCGCAGCAGGCCTTGAACGAGGCCGAGGAGGCCCGCCGCCAAGCCGGTGAGGCGACTTGCAAGGGCATGAACGCCGCCGCCGACCAGGTGGAAAGCGTGGCCGAACGCGTGCGCGGTGCGGCGCACACCATTGCCGACCAGATCGAAGAGATCGCGAACGGCGCGGAGCAACAGCGCGAACAAGCCGCCACCACGGCCACGGCCATGGACCAGATGAACGCCACGGTGCTGGAGGTGGCGCAGTCCGCCAGCCTGGCCGCCGAAGCCGCCGAGCAGACCCGGATGAAGGCCGAGGAGGGCGCACAGGTGGTCGACAAATCCATGAACGCCATCGGCGAGGTCTCCAAGCTGGCGGAGACGTTGAAGGAAGGCATGGGAACACTGGGCAAGCAGGCGGAATCCATCGGCCAGGTGATGAATGTCATCAGCGACATAGCGGACCAGACCAACCTGCTGGCGCTCAATGCCGCCATCGAGGCGGCCCGCGCGGGCGAGGCGGGCCGGGGATTCGCCGTGGTGGCGGACGAGGTGCGCAAGTTGGCCGAAAAGACCATGACCGCCACCAGGGAAGTGGGCGAGGCCATCGCCGCCATCCAGGAAGGCACGCGCCGCAACATAGGCCGGGTGGACCAGTCCGCAAAGGCCGTGGACGAGGCCACCGCCCTGGCCGGCGAATCGGGCCGGGCGCTCAATGAAATCGTGCATCTTGTCGGCGCGACCTCGGACCAGGTGCGCTCCATCGCCACGGCCAGCGAGGAACAATCCTCGGCCAGCAACGAAATCGTGCGCGCCGTGGAGGACATCAACCGCATTTCCGGTGAAACCGCCGACAACATGCAGCATGCCCGCGACGACGTATCGAGCCTGGTTACCGAGGCCGACGCCCTGCAGGACGTGGTGGATGAACTGCGCAAATCATAGCGGCGCGGCTGACGATTTCCCAACAGCCTGACGAATGGAACCGTGCCAGCAATCCGACCGGGGCATGCGCCCCGGTCTTTTTTTCCCCTCGCCGCACCCCTCGCGGTTGCGCCTTGCCGCAGCCAGGCGTACCATGCCGGGATGACCACACTCTTGACAGAGGGGATTGGGCCATGGCGCAGCAACACGACACGGACGAACAACCCATAGCCACGGGCGATACGCCCGAATCCCTGCTCATCGGCGAAGCGCAGCTCATCCTGGCGGAAAAGCGCACCTCGCTCGCCACCATGCGCACGGGCATCGCCGTGTTCGCCCTGCCCCTCTCCGTCATGGGCCTGCTGGTGGCCACATCCAAATATTACAACATGACCGAGGTCTTTTACCTGCTCTTCCCCCTGCTCGCCCTCTGCTTTGGCCTGACCATCCTGGGCACGTACCTGCTCATACGCTCCTTTGTCCGCATCCACGCCCAGGACCGGATGATCCTGCGCATCAAGCGCGCGCACCCCAGGCTGTCCAAGATCATCGACGTGTAACCCCAGGCACCGCGCATGACCTGTCCCCGCACCGCACCCGCCCGTGCCGCCGCACCGGCCCGCCGCCCCAAGAGGGCGATTCTTGCCCGTTGCGTGCTCCATGCGGCCCTGCCGCTCCTCGCCTGCGCGGCCATGCTCCTCTGGGGCTGCGCCACCATGCGGCCCGCGCACCAGGCCGCCATGCCGCCCATCACCGACCACACCGCCACGCTGGACACCATGGCCGTGCATTACCGGACCGCGGGATCCGGCGGCGTGCCGCTCATCCTCATCCACGGCTGGGGCTGCGACACCTCCTTCTGGGAAGGGCAATGGCCCCTGGCGCAGGGACGGCGGGTCATCGCCGTGGATCTGCCCGGCCATGGGCAAAGCGACGCGCCCGACATCTTCTATACCCAGGATCTCTTTGCCCGCGCCGTGCTGGCGGTCATGGACCATGCGGGCGTGCAACGGGCCGTGCTGGCGGGGCACAGCATGGGCGCATCGGTGGCCCGCCTTGTGGCCCTGCGCGCGCCCAAGCGGGTGGCCGCCGTCATCCTCGTGGACGGGGCGCTCTTCTTCCTGCCCCAGGACGACGCCGCCGTGGCGGCCTGGCTGGAGGAATCCGCCCGCTTCGCGGACATGTTCGAGGGACCGGAAGGCGAGGCCTTCGCCGCCTCGTTCATAGACACCCTGCATGGCAAGGACACGCCCGGGGCGCTCAAGGCGACCGTGCGCGGCACGATCCTGGCCACGCCCCGCCACGTGCGGTTGTCGGCCATGCGCTCGTTCACCGACCCGGTGGTGTGGCGCGGCCCCCCGGTGCAGGCGCCCACCCTGGCCGTGTACGCCGCCTCCCCGGACACGCCGCCCCATTTCAAGGCCAAGCTGCGCGCCATGTTCCCGCATCTGGAATACGACCTGTGGGACGGTCCGGGCCATTTTCTCATGCTGGAGCAGCCCGTGCGGCTCAACGCCCGCATCACCGCCTTTCTTGCGGCGCGCGCCCTTTGATCGTCCCCCTGTTTTTCTTACCGCCGAAGTCTGGAACCCTTGACCCCCAAGCCTTTCCCCGGATATGGAAAGTCAGCCAGATGTTTCTTCGCCACCCCGCACGGACCATGACCCGTGCCAGGAGAGACGGATGCCTTGCACGTGTTCCGGGAATTTCTTCCGCTTGCGCCACTTGCAGCCCCACGCCCCGCGCGCGGGCGCTTGAACAGCCATCACCTTCCTTGCGCCGCGCCACCCACCCAACCCTTTGGAGCCATCCGTGACCACACCGTCCCACTTGCACCGTTCCATACCCATGCTGGCCCTGTGCCTGCTGCTCGCCCTGACGGCATGCGGCAACGGCCAGGAAAAGCAGGCGGCGAAGACGGTAAAACCCGTACCCATTACCGCAACCATGGTTGTGGCGCGCGATGTGCCCATCACCCTGAACGCGGTGGGCAACGTGGAAACCCAGGCCACCGTGGCGGTCAAGCCCGTGGTGGGCGGCATGATCGTGGAGCAGCAGGTGCGCGACGGCCAGGACGTGAAGCAGGGCGACCTGCTCTTCCGCATCGACCCCCGGCCCTATGTCCTGGCCGTGAGCGAGGCCCAGGCCAAGCTGGACCAGGACCGCGCCCTGCTGGTCAAGGCGCGGGGCGACCTGGCCCGCTACGCCACCCTGCGCAAGGGCAACGTGGTGGCCCAGCAGCAGTATGACGAGGCGTATTCCCAGGCCAGTTCCCTGGAAGGCACCGTCCGGCTGAACGAGGCCATGCTGGCCAGGGCCAAGCTCGACCTCGAATACGCCACCATCCGTTCCCCCATCTCCGGCCGCGTCGGTTCGGTGCTGCTCACACGGGGCAACGTGCTCAAGGCCAACGACGACCGCGTCATGTGCGTCATCAACCAGATCGAACCGATCTTTGTCTCCTTTTCCGTGCCCGAGCAGTATCTGGGCGAAATCATGACGCGCAACGCCGCCGCGCCGCTCACGGTGGACATCACGCCCTCCGGCTCCGCCACGGCGGTGGCCGCCGCCCTGGCCGCCGTGGACAATACCGTGGACACCCGCACCGGCACCATCCGCCTGCGCGCTCTCTACGGCAACGGGGACCGCAGGCTGTGGCCCGGCCAGTTCCTGCGCGTGTCGCTGCGCCTGAGCACCCTGGCGCGGGCGGTGCTCGTGCCCACCCAGGCCATCCTGGACGGGCTGAACGGCCCCTATGTCTATGTGGTCACCCCGGAGTCCACGGCCGAGGCGCGCCAGGTGGAGCGCGGCCCCATCATCAACGGGCAGAGCGTGGTGAGCAAGGGACTCGCGCCGGGTGAGACGGTGGTCGTGGACGGCCACATCCGGCTGGCCCCCGGCCTGAAGGTGGAGGTGCGCACGCCCGGCGGCGCGGCCAAGGCATCCGGCAAACCCGCGAACCAAACCAACGGCGCAACGCCGGGCGAGGCCCGCAAGGCCGCGCAATGAACATCGCCTCGCTCTTCATCTCCCGCCCGGTCATGACCACCCTGGTCATGGCCTCCATCCTCATTTTCGGGGTCATGGCCTATCTGCGCCTGCCGGTGAGCGACCTGCCCAACATCGACTTCCCCACCCTGGAAGTGCGGGCGGAACTGGCCGGAGCCAACCCGGAGACCATGGCCTCGGCCGTGGCCACGCCGCTGGAAAAACAGTTTTCCACCATTGCGGGCCTGGATTCCATGAGTTCGGTCAACTCGCTGGGCAGCACCCGCATCACCCTGCAGTTCAAGCTCGACCGCGACCTGGACGCCGCGGCGCTCGACGTGCAGTCGGCCATCACCACGGCGTCGCGCAACCTGCCCGACGACATGACCACCACCCCCTACTTCCGCAAGGTGAACCCGGCGGACCAGCCCATCCTCTACCTCGCCATCTCCTCGCCCACGCTCCGGCTGTCCGACGTGAACGAATATGCCGACAACCTCATGGCGCAGCGCATCTCCATGGTCAACGGCGTGGCCCAGGTCATGGTCTACGGCTCCAAGAAGTACGCGGTGCGCATCCAGCTCGATCCGCTGGCCCTGGCCTCGCGCCAGATCGGCGTGGAAGAGGTGGCGGCGGCGGTCAAGAAGGGCAACGTCAACCTGCCCGTGGGCACGGTGGCCGGTTCCACGCGGGAATACACGGTGCGCTCCAGCGGCCAGCTCATGAACGCAGCGGCGTACAAGCCGCTGGTGGTGGCGTGGCGCAACGGCTCGCCCGTGCGCCTGGAGGAGGTGGCCCAGATATCCGACAGCGTGGAGGCGTCGCGCCGCCTGAACTGGTACAACGGCGTGCCCGCCATGGTGCTGGCCATCCAACGCCAACCCGGCACCAACACCGTGGAGGTGGTGCGCGAAATCCGCGATCTGCTGCCCGAATTCCAGGCGCAGCTGCCCGCCGCCGTCAAGCTGGACGTGCTCTACGACCGGTCCGAGTCCATCCAGGACTCCGTGGCCGACGTGAAATTCACGCTGGTGCTCACGGCCTGCCTGGTGGTGCTGGTCATCTTCCTGTTCCTGCGCAACCTTTCGGCCACCATCATCCCCAGCCTGGCGCTGCCCATGTCCGTGGTGGGCACCTTTGCGCTCATGTATCTCGTGGGCTTCAGCCTGGACAACATCTCGCTCATGGCGCTCACACTTTCCGTGGGCTTTGTGGTGGACGACGCCATCGTCATGCTCGAAAACATCGTGCGCCACCTGGAAATGGGCAAAAAGCCGCTGGAGGCGGCCCTGGAAGGGTCGCGGGAAATCGGCTTCACCATCGTGTCCATGACCATATCCCTGGCCGCCGTGTTCATTCCCGTGTTGTTCATGGGCGGCGTGGTGGGCAGATTGTTCCACGAATTCGCGGTCACCATCACGGCGTCCATCCTCATCTCCGGTTTCGTGTCGCTCACGCTCACGCCCATGCTGTGCAACCTCATCCTCAAGCCGCACCGCGACGTGCGCCACGGCGTGCTCTACCTGGCCACGGAGCGGCTGTTCGACGGCGCGCGCAACCTCTACGCCGCCACCCTGCGCTTCGTCATCCGCCACCATGCCGTCACCATGCTCTTTTCCCTGGCGCTCTTGGGCGTGACCGTGGTCCTTTTCCGCGACATCCCCAAGGGGTTCCTGCCCAAGGAGGACACGGGGCGGCTGGCGGCCACGGTGGAGGCTGAACAGGGCATTCCCTTTGACACCATGGTCAAGCGGCAGCTCATGCTCATGGACATGCTGGACAAGGATCCGGACGTGGACGGCTACATGTCCGTGGTGGGCGCGGGCGGCCCCAACGCGGCGGCCAACTCGGGCCGGCTCATGCTGCGCCTCAAGCCCCGCGAGGAACGCCTGGATGGCGCGGACACCATCCTGCAACGGCTGCGCAAAAAGCTGGCCCAGGTGCCCGGCATCAAGCTCTATCTGCAAAACCCGCCCGCCGTGCGCATTGGCGGCCGCTCCAGCAAGGGGCAGTACCAGTTCACCCTGCAAAGCCCCAACACCGACGAGTTGTACCGCTTCGCCGCCCTGCTGGAGGCACGGCTCCAGGAGCTCGATGCCGTGCAGGACGTGAGCTCGGACCTGGACGTGAACAACCCCGAGGTGTCGGTCCTCATAGACCGCGACAAGGCCTCGGCCCTGGGCGTGAGCGCCTACCAGATCGAGGAGGCGCTGGGCGCGTCCTACGGCAACAAGTCGGTCTCCAACATCTACGCGCCGAGCGACACCTACAAGGTCGTCATGGAGATCGCGCCGGAATACCAGCGCAACCCCAATGCCCTGGCCATGCTCTACGTGCGCTCTGCGGATGGCGACCTCATCCCGCTCGACACCCTGGTGTCGCGCAAGCTGGGCGTGGGCCCGCTGTCCATCAACCATTCGGGCCAGCTGCCCTCGGCCACCCTGTCCTTCAACCTGCGCCCCGGCGTGTCGCTGGGCACGGCGGTGGAACAGGTGCAGGCCATGGCGCGCGACGTGCTGCCCGCCTCCATCAGCACCAGCTTCCAGGGCGAGGCCGGGGCGTTCAAGGAATCCATGACCGGGCTGTGGCTGCTGCTGGCCATGTCCATCCTGGTCATCTACGTGGTGCTCGGCATCCTGTACGAAAGCTTCATCCACCCCCTGACCATCCTGTCGGGCCTGCCGTCGGCGGGCGTGGGCGCGCTCGCCTCGCTCATGCTGTTCGACATGGACCTGAACATCTATGGATTCGTGGGTGTCATCATGCTCATCGGCATCGTGAAGAAGAACGCCATCATGATGATCGACTTCGCGCTGGCGGCGCAGCGCAGGAGCGGCCTTCCCGCGCGCCAGGCCATCTTTGACGGCGCGATCATCCGCTTCCGGCCCATCATGATGACCACCATGGCCGCGCTCATGGGCACCCTGCCCATCGCGCTCGGCTTCGGCGCGGGCGGCGAGGCGCGCCAGCCCCTGGGCATCACCGTGGTGGGCGGCCTCATGGTCTCCCAGCTGCTCACGCTCTATTTCACCCCGGTCTACTACATCTATCTGGACGCGGCGCAGCGGCGGCTGCAACGGCTGTTCGGCAAGGAGCCGGTCCCGGCGCTGAAGCCGGACAAGGCCTAGGCCAAACGGCGCGGCGCTTGCCCCGCACTGGAGATGGCCGGGAATCGCGGCTGAGCGTTTTTTGGGGCTGGCGACGTTTTGAATCAGGCGGGCGCTTGGCTAGCGCAGTTAAGTCTTGAAACAAGACTCGCCCCTGAAACAATGTCCCATTGTTTCAGGGAAATGCACAAGAGCATCTAAACCCTTTCAAGGGTAAAATGCTCTAGGCGGGCTTTTGGGCGGCGAACACGCAGTTCATGTCCGCCAGTTGTGCCAGGGGTATGTTCCGGAAATCGGGATGGTACCCGGCGCGCTCGGATGCGGAAGGTTCGTAGCGGCCTGTGACGCGCCACGTGGGCAAAACAAAGCCCGCCTCCTCGAAAAGCCGCCGCCACATGTGCGGCAGCACCCTGTTCTGGTAGAACTTGTTCTCGTTCAACCGATCCCACGCCTCTTCCGAATAGTTCAGATAGCTGAGCGGGGTGTACCCCTCCACCTGGCCAAAGGCGCGGTGGTCCCAGGTGGTTATCTGCCCCACGGCAACGCCGCCGGGACGCAGCACGCGCCACGACTCGGCCACGGCCATGGCCGGGCGGCGCACATGCTCCAGCACCTCAAGCGACATGACCAGATCGAAAAACGCATCGTCGAAGGGCAGGCAGCCGAAACGGTGGGGCGCACGATAGGGAATGGCTCCGGTGTCCAGCAGAATGCGTCCGTCCTCATGGGTGAACAGCGCATCCCACCGGGCGGCCACGACCGCCGGGTCGCGGCCTATCTCGGCGGCAAAAACCAGCAGCGGCGCGCGTTGCGCCGCATAGCGCGCCGCGAACTTCGCGATATCGGGGTAGGCCATGGCAAAGGCGTAGGCATCGGTGGACACGGCCTCAAGGCCAAGGGCGTGCAGGCAGCACTCCAGCCCCAAAAAGCCGCCCGGCCCCACGTGCAGCACGCGCTGCCCCGGCCGCAACCCGCCCAGGGACGCCAACGCGGCGTGCATGGTCCGAACCTTGTGCACCGTGGCCGAGGGAAACACCCCGACCTTGAACAGCGTGACCCCCTCCACGTAGCCCATGGCCGCGAGTTGCCCGCCCACGGCGTCGCGGCCGGAAACCGTGGTCACGATCACCGCGTCGGGCGCGTGCCCGCCAATGGCGTCCGGAGGGATGATGGGCACGCCCCGCAGGGTCTTGCCCCACATGGAGGGATCGTTGTCGGCCACGGCCACCACCACGGGGCCGCCGCGCTGGGCATGGAGGGCCAGATAATCGACGCTCCCCTGCCCCGCGCCAAAGAGCGCCACCCGCGCGTCAGCGGGCAGGCCGGGGAGTTCGTCGGTGCAGATCCAGTCGTACATGGGGATCCTCACATGGGCCGGGGATCGGCGGGAGCCGCCATGCCGGGCCGGTTGGTGGCCCGCAGCATAGACCAAACCCATGCCACGGTCCACACCACCCACAGAGTCCGCACGATTTTCTTCTTGTCCTCCACTGCGTGCGGGGTTTACAACCCGTTGAACCCTCAATCAACCCAGCGCCGCGCCACCCCGCAGCCCGCACGATCAAAGGAGCCGCCATGTCCGCACCGGAGAATCCCACCTGCGCCCTGTGCCCCTACGACTGGTCCGAACGCTACTGCCGCCGCGACAAGGGCAAGGGGCCGAAAAACTGCCCCTCGCTGCTCGCGCGCGACCTCAAGGAAGAGGCCGCCGCCCTGGTCGGCGACCCGGAAATCCTGGCCTTTTCGCGCAACTGCTCCATGCAGGAGGCGGCTGGCTACGGCGGCCGCGAACAGGGGTACGCCCGCGTCCATCCGGTCAAGCCGCGCCTCCTGGAAATCGTGGAATTCGCCCAGCGCATGGGCTACCGCAAGCTGGCGCTCATCTTCTGCGTGGGACTGCGCAAGGAGGCGGCCATTGTGCACGGCATGTTCGAGGACCACGGATTCGAGACCGTGTCCGTGATCTGCAAGGTGGGCCGCGTGCCCAAAAGCGCCATCGGCATCGAACGGGAAAACCAGGTGGATCCCACCGTGGAGGTGGAGACCATGTGCAACCCGGTCATGCAGGCGCTGGTGGCCAACCGCAGCGGTGCGGAGCTGAACGTGCTGCTGGGGCTGTGCGTGGGGCACGATTCGCTGTTCATCCGCCATGCCGCCGCGCCGGTGACCGTGCTGGCGGTCAAGGACCGGCTGCTGGGGCACAACCCGTTGGCGGCTGTGTACACCTATGACAGCTACTACCGCAGCCTGAAGACCCCCAAGGACTAGCAGGGCGCGCCCCACCCCAGGCCGTACGCGGCGCCCCCCGGCAAACAAAGAGCCCGCTTGCGCGGGCTCAGGGTGTGAGCGCCACCATCGGAAACGTGGCGCTCGCGCTTCCCGCCGGGGGCCGATGGACGTATCGGCCCCCCGCACGATGCGCAACATGGTTAAGAACTGGACTGCTGCGATTCAAGCAGCGCGAGTTTGGCCTCCAGCACGGACAGCTCGGTCTGCTTGGTCTGCAATGCCGTCTTGGCGTCCGGATCGTTGACCGCCTTGCCTTGCAATTCCTGGATTTCCGCCTCCAGATCCTCGATATCCTGCTCCACATCCTCGATCTCGTCATCGTCATCGTCATCGGACGACGAACCGCTGGAACCCGACGCCGCCGCGCCCCCGGACGAGGCAGTGGCCGTGCCGCTGGCGCTGCTGGCGGACGCCGTGTCCGTGGCGTCCGTCGTCCCGGTCGTACTGGTCGTCCCGGCCGATGACGTCGTACTGGCCGAGGCCGCCGCGCCGCCGCTGGTGGCGGCAACGCCTGTCGCCGCCGTCGTGGTCGTGGCCGTGCCAGAGGCCGCCGCCGCAAAGGCGGTGGAGGCCGAGGCCGCGCTGTCGCCGCCAAATGCCGTGGTGCCCGTCCCGCCCTCCTGGCCGCCGTTGTCCACGGTTTCCACAGCCGCCGACGTGAGCGTGGCGCCGTCCTCACCGGAACCGAGCGAACCGGAGGCGATTTGGGCCGCCAGCAACGATTTGGCCTCGTCGGAAACGGTCACCGTGTCGTTGATGTTGAAAATCGAGTTGGTTTCGGTCGCCGCAAGGCTGGATTCCAAGGAATCGTCACCCTTGAGACTCGCCTGTATCTGCCAATTATCTCCGTTCAAACCTGCAATGCCCACCATCCCAATTCCTCCTTGGTTCCCTGCATTACGTCCTATCGGATGCTTTTCTGTAGGCTTTAGGCCTGGCATGGAAAGTTTTTTTAAAAAAAAGAAGAACACAATAGCGGCGTTATGACACTTATATGGTCGCGGGACAGAGCCCTATGGTTACATGGGGGGAGAAATAATCCGGGTCAGCAAGGCAATGGCCATGCGCGCACCCGCGCGGCGCACGCCGCGCGGGTCGCATGGACCAACCGGTCCCGGGGAGCCAGCCGCTCCTACATGCCGAAATATTTGCGGCGGATAAAGGCGATGGTGTCGGGGTGGGCCGGGATGGGGTTGCCCTGGGGCAGCGGCTCGGGAAGACGCGGGGCGTCCGTAAAGGGCGTGGTGTCGAGATGCAGGTTGTAGGCGGCCACGGCCAGGGGTTCGAGGTTGAGCACGTCCTCCACGTTGTAGGCCACCAGGGTTTGCAAAAACCGCTCGTCCCCGGTTTCCAAAAACTCCTTCCACAGCAGCACGGCGTAATAGCCGTCCACGCCTTCCAGCACGCCCCGGTCCAGGCCCAGGTGCTTTTCGCACTTCTTCAACCCGCCTGTTATGCCCACGGCCTTAAGGATGAACCGCAGGTCCATGTGGGGCTGCTCCAGCCGGATGCCAAAGGCGCGCTCGATGAACGGCACGTCGAAACAGCGGCCATTGAACGTGACGAGCAGCTTGTAGTCCTGGATGGCGGCGGGAAAGTCGTCGAGGTTGCGGCCATGCACAAAGGTTTGCACCGTGCGCCCGTCCCAGATGGCGATGGAGGTGATGTGGTCGTCCGGGGGCGTGAGGCCGGTGGTTTCGATGTCCAGATAGGCCGTGCTGTGCCGGAAGGCGGGGAAAAGCCGCCAGTGCTGCTGGCCCGGCAGGCGCTGGGCGAAATAGGCGGCGTCGGCGGCATCCAGGCGGGCGGTGGATTCGGCGAGATGCGCCTTCATCCAGTCCAGTCCGGGCGAGCGCACCGGGGCGTCATCCGCGTCCAGCAATGCGCGCCAGGTGGTGAACCCGGCCTCCCAGAGCTTGGCCTCGGATTTCAGCCCCAGGCGGGGAATATGGCAAAAGGTGTTGGCGAGCATAAAACCTCCGAGCCGGGACTCTAGCCCAGGCCCGCCCGGTCGGCAAGCCGCAGCGGTGGCGTCCAGCCACTTGCCATTCGCTTCCGCCCCGCCTACCATCAGGCATGCCTACAGCCCCGAGCCGCCCCCAAGGAGGATCATATGCCCTTCATGGCCCCGCCCGCCTTCGGCAACCTGACCGCCGATGCGCTCAAGACCTTTCTTGCCACGGTGAACGAGAATCAATTCGAACTCATCGACGTGCGCGAGCCTGCCGAATATCAACAGGCGCACATTCCCGGCGCGCGGCACATCCCCCTGGGACAGGTGGAGGACGCCCTGCCCGGCCTGGACCGGGGCAGGGAATACGTGTTCTACTGCCGCTCGGGCAACCGCTCGCGCCAGGCGTGCCGCATCGCGGCGCTCATCGCGCCCGGCCTGGCCATCCGCAACCTGGAGGGCGGCATGCTGGCCTGGGACGGCGCAGCCGTGCCGGACGTACCCCGCGTGGAGCTGTTCGCGGACGCCGCCAACATGCGGGAAATGCTGCTGCTGGCCATGGACCTGGAAAAGGCGGCGCACGACCTCTATGCCACCCTGGCCCGCGACGCGGGGCCGCCCGCCGTGTGCGGCCTCATGGACAAGCTGGTGGGCCTGGAAAAGGCGCACGCCATGGTGCTCTACAAACTCATGCGCACGACCTGGGGCGACCTGCCCATGCCCCCTTTCGAAGCCATGTTCGCCGCCCTGCCGGGCAAGGTGCTGGAAGGGGGCAAAGGCGTCGAGGATCTGGGTCCATGGATCGCCAAGGCCCGGACAGGCGACTGCATGGCCTTTGCCGAACTCGCCCTCGAAGTGGAAGCCAACGCCCAGGATCTGTACCGCGCCCTGGCCCGCAACGCCACGAACGCGGACCTGGCCCACACCTTTCTCGATCTGGCCCAGCAGGAAAAGGGACACAGCCGCGTCATCATGGACAGCCTGTCCCTGATCGCGGAAAACGGCTGACGCGCCCGCACACCGGCCTCTTCCGCCATGCCCGTGCCCCTTCCGGCAAGCGCGGGCATGGCGGCGCCCTTCGGTCAAAATGACCTTTTCACACGAAAACTATTCCCGGATCAGCGCCATGGACACAAAAAACATGGCCACGGCCACGGCGGCGCCGCCCAGGTACACGGCGCGCATGTCGCCCAGGGTGAAGAGCATGCCCATGCACAGCGGGCCAAGGGTCTGCCCAAGGCGCAGGGTGAAGGCGTTGGCCGCCATGACGCCCGCCCGCTGCTGCGGCGGGGCAAGCTCGGCCAATATGCCCTGAATGCTTGGGATATTGATGCCGTTGGACAAGCCGATGAGCATGGCGGGCACAATGAGCAGCCACAGGGATGGGATAAATGGGATAATGCCTATGGCCACGGCCTGGATGACGAAGGAAACAATGACCAGGGTGGAGTCCCGCGCATGCCGCCGGATGCGCCCCAGTTGCGAGGCGGTGGTGGCGGTGAACACGGAGGGCGCGCCCATGAGGCAGCCGATGAGGAACGGCGGGGCATGGAAATCGCGGTCCAGCAGCAGCGGCATGAAGGTAATGAACGGGCCGTAGATGATGATGAAGGAAGCCAGGGACGAGGCCAGGCAGCCCACGGCGCGCCGCGTGGACAACCCGCGCAGCGTGCTGGAGAAATAGGCGCCCATGGTCTGCCGGGAGGGCGTGACCGGACTCTCCAGCTTGAACCACACCACGCCCGCCAATGGCACGGCCACAAGAGGCAGAAAAAAGGGCGCATACCAGCCGAACGTGGCCAGCATGCCCCCGATGAGGGGATAGACGGCCACGCCGATGGACAAGATGCTGGCGTTGAGCCCAAGCGCCTGCACGCGGCGCGGCCCGGAGTACAGGTCGCTGATGAGCGTGATGTTGAGCATGCCGAGCGACGCGCCGCCAATGCCCTGCGCAAAGCGGAGAACGAGCAGCGTGGTGAAATCCCTGGCAAAACCGCAGGCGAACCCGGCCACGCCAAACACCAGCAGGGACGGCACAAGCACCTGTTTGCGGCCCAGGCGGTCGGCCAGCGCCCCGGTCAGGGGCAGAAACAGCACGCCGGGCACGGTGAACGCGGTGATGACCAGCCCCACCTGCTCCGGGGGAATGCCCAGGGCGCGCACCATGCCTGGAAGGGAAGGCGAGATCGAGGCCACGCCCATGACCACCATGAACGTGACGCAAAAGATCATGTACAGGTTGGGGTCTTTGTAGAGCGGCGGCAAGGCGGGATGCGGCGCCGACGCCGTGGCGGAAGAATGTGTCATGAATCCATCGCGCTCCGGTGCTTGCGGTACAGCCCCCGGAATTGATTATAGGTGAGGCCAAGCAGGTCCGCGGCGCGGCGCTGGTTGTGGCGGGTGCGCGCCAGGGCGTTGCGCAGGGCGGCGCACTCCAGGCGCTCCATGGCCTCGCGCAGCGGCAGGCTGGCCAACGCGGCCACGGCGTCGCCAACCACTCCGGGCGATCCGGCCTGTACGTCGAAAACGGGGCTCGCGCCCAGCCCGGTGGCCTGTCCGCTGTCAGGTCCCCTGTCAGGTCCGCTGTCAAGCCCGCCGTCAGGTCCGCTGCCAGGTCCAGTGGTTGGCTCGCCAGCCCATGCATGCGTCCGGCCGTCTGGTGGCGCGGGGCGAAAGGGCGAGGCAAAGGGGTCGAACACCACGCTGGCCACCATCTCTTCCTCATCGGGATCCCAGCGGTGCACGGCGCGCTCCACCACGTTTTTCAGTTCGCGCACGTTGCCGGGCCAGCCATGGCCGCACAGGGCGGCCATGGCCGCGCTGGAAAAGCGGGGCGTCTCGGCCAGCCCCAGCTCCCCGGCCATGCGCGCGGCAAAATACGCGGCAAGCAGGGGCACGTCGCCCGCACGGGCGCGCAGGGGCGGCAGGGTGAGCACCTCGAAACTCAGGCGGTCCAGCAGATCGGCGCGAAACCTGCCGCGCGCGGCCAGTCCGGGCAGGTCTTCGTTGGCCGCCGCCACCACGCGCACATCCACGAGCACCGGCCCCACCCCGCCCACGCGTTCGAACTCGCCGTATTCCACCACGCGCAGGATCTTTTCCTGCACGGCCAGGGGCATGGCCGCTATTTCATCCAGAAAGAGCGTACCCGTGTGGGCGGCCTCGAACCGCCCGGCGCGGCGCGCGCCCGCGCCCGTGAACGCGCCCGCCTCGTGGCCAAACAGCTCGGCCTCGACCAGGGAGGGGGCGAGCGCGGCGCAGTTGCACACGACATAGGGACCGTCCCAGCGCCGGGAGAGATAATGCAGGCGCGCGGCGGCCAGTTCCTTGCCGGTGCCGCGTTCGCCCACGATGCATACGGGCCGATCCGCGCGGCTGGCGCGCGAGAGCGCCTCCTGAAAGGCGAGAAAGGGTTCGGACTGGCCCAGGGCTTCGAGCGGGGCGGCGGGGTGGTGGTCTTGCATGGTCAATTGCGCCACTAGTTATGAATATTTACCATATAGTATTTTATAATACCACACCACTGCGACGCGGTCAAACGCAATCCATCAATCATGGCGCGCCATTATAATCACGGCCCACCCATGGCACGCTCCATGCTTACCAGACAGCGACATCACACACGGAGGCACGCCATGGGCATTTTCACCAGATTCAAGGACATCGTCAGTTCCAACATCAACTCCATGCTCGACAAGGCCGAGGAACCGGAAAAGATGATCCGCCTCATGATCCGCGAGATGGAGGACACCCTCGTGGAACTCAAGGCCACCTGCGCCGGTTCCATGGCTGGTTGCAAGAACCTGGGCCGCGAACGCGACGCCCTGCGCGCCACCGCCGACACCTGGCATACCCGCGCCGCCCTGGCCGTGGACAAGGGCCGCGACGACCTGGCCCGCGAGGCCATTGCCGAACGCCGCCGCTGGGAAGACCGCGCCAACGCCGTGGACGAGGAGCTTGCCCAGGCCGAAGCCCTGGTGGCCCAGGCCCAGGAGGACATAGGCCAGCTGGAGGACAAGCTGCGCACGGCCAAGGAAAAGCAGCGCCTGCTTGCCCAGCGCCACACCCGCGCCCGCGAGCGCAAGCGCGCCCGCGACGACATGCGCCGCGCCGACAGCACCGACGCCGTGATCCGCTTCGAGGAGCTGGAGCAGCGCATCGAGCGCATGGAGGCCGAGGCCACGCTCGCCGGCGCGCCCAAGACCCGGCGCACCACCCTGGACGGGGAATTCGCCCGGCTGGAAACCGACTCGGGCGTGGAGAACGAATTGCAGGCCATGAAGGCGGGACGGGCAAGCGCGGCCAAGCCGGGCGAGGATGGCGCCTAGCCGGGTTTTGCGCTACACCGATAGAAAAGGAGCCGCCGCATGTTCCATGTTCCCGCCATGCTGTTTTTCTTCTTCGTCATCCTGCCCGTGGCCATTGTGGCGGGCGTCATCGTGCTTTTCACCCGCATGTTCCGCCGCCGCCCCGCCCCTGAAAAACGCGAGGAAACCGTGGATGAGACCCGCATGATCCAGGAAATATACGAAGGCCTCTCCCGCATGGAACGCCGCATCGAGGCGCTGGAAACCATCCTGCTGGAAGACCGCCGCGAAACACCGGGAGGCAGGAACGCATGAATTGCCGCCGCAACAACCGCTTCGGTCAGGGCCGCCCGGACGACGGCCCCCATGACCGCCCACGCGGCAGGGGTTTTGGCCGCGACCGCGCCCCGCGCCTGCCCGAGGGGCTCTACCGCTCGCGCAGCGGCATGGTCATGGGCGTCTGCAAGGGCTTTGCCGACTATTACGGCCTGTCCCTGTTCTGGCTGCGCGCCATCATCGTGGTCATGTTCCTGTTCACCGGCCTGTGGCCCGTGGCGGGCTTCTACTTCCTGGCCGCCCTGCTCATGAAGCCGGAGCCCGTGCTGCCCGTGGAGGACGACGCGGCCCGCGAGTTCTATGAATCCTACACCGCCTCGCGCCCCATGGCCGTCAGCCGCCTGCGCCGCACCTTCGACAATCTCGACCGCCGCATCCGGCGCATGGAAGACATCGTCACCAGCCGCGACTTTGACTGGGAACGCCGCATGCGGGACTAGAGCATCTTAACTTTGAAGAAGTTTAGATGCTCTTGTGCATTGCATTGAAATAATGCTTCATTATTTCAATTCGCCACATTGTTTCAATGTGAAAATGCGCTAGCAGGCCGTTGAAAAAGCACGATCTGCCGACCATGATTGTTGCAACAGCCAGGCAGGGCTCTTGCCGCCCAATACGCCGACGGCGCGGGGATCGCTCCCCGCGCCGTCGGCGTTTGCATGTGCGGCGGGCCGATGGCGGCCCATGCGGCGGTCAGGCCGCCAGGCTGCCGCACCGGTCCACAAGGTTGTCGATGTCCACGACCAGGGCGTCGGATTCGCCCATCATGCCGTAGCCAAGGATGGGCACGTCGTACAACTCCTGAATGGGCACGGTGAAGCCGGTGATGACCACCTGCTGCTGGCTGAGCACCTCGTCGATGAGGATGGCGGCGCGGCGGTCGCCGAACTTGATGACCACGGCCTGCAGGTAGGCGGCGTCGCCCCCGTCCGAGGCCAGGCCGAAAAACGAGCCCAGTTCGATGAGGTTGCACATCTCGCCCCGCACGCTCACGGCGCGGTTGCCGTCCGGCATGGTCACCACCTGGTCGCGGTCGGGCGAAAACACCTCGATCACGTCACGGCTGGGGATGATGAAGGTCTGCCCCGCCACCCGGGTGATGAGCGCGTCCACAATGCCCTCGTTCATGGACCGCGAAAGCGGAATGGAGATGGTGAAGGTCGTGCCCTTGCCCAACTCGCTTTCGATGCGCACGTCCCCGTTGAGCTGCCCCTTGACCGCGTTGAGCACGGCATCCATGCCCACGCCCCGGCCCGACACGTCGGTGATCTTTTCCGCCGTCGAAAAACCGGAATGCATGATGAACTGGAAAAGATCCTGGTCGGAACAGGGCTTGCCCGGCTCCAGCAGACCGCGCTCCTCGGCCTTGGCCCGGATCTTTTGCGGATTGAGCCCCCTGCCGTCGTCGGTCACGGTCACGTAGGCGAAATCGCCCTTGCGAAAGGCGTTGACCACAATGGAGCCGATTTCCGGCTTGCCGGCGGCCTTGCGTTCCTCCGGGTCTTCCACGCCGTGGTCCGCCGCGTTGCGCAAAATGTGCACCATGGGCTCGTTCAGGCACTCCATGATCTTCTTGTCCAGCTCCAGGTCTTCGCCCAGCATCTCCAGGTTGATCTTCTTGCCCATCTTCTGGGTCAGGCTCTTGATAAGCCGGTGCATGGGCACAAAAATCTGTTTCATGGCCACCAGCCGGATGCTTTCCACCTCCACCCGCACCTGATCGATGACGGCGTCGAGCTCCTTCATCTCCGAGCCGGACGCGCCGCCCTGCGACGAACCATGCGCCACAACGGCATAGGTAATCATGAGCTTGCCCATCATTTCGATGAGCCGGTCGAGCTTTTCGGTGTTCACGCGGATGGAGAAGAACCCGCTGTCCTTGGCCTTGGCGGCCTGGTTCTTGTCGCCCTGCCCCTTGTCGGACGCGGCCTCGGGAGCTGCGGCCGCCTGCGCGGTCGCGCCCCCCGGCGCCTCGGCGTCCGACTGCGCGGCGGGTGCGGCGGGCGCGGCGCCGTCCGCCATGGGGGCCGCCTCCACCTCCACCTCCACCACGGGCCGTTCGCGGATGGCCTTGGCGCGTTCCTCCACAAATCCGGCCATGGAGTACAGCAGGCGCTTGTGCGCCTCGCAGATGCTCAAAAAGGCGTTGACCATCTTTTCCGAGACAGGGGTGATGCCGTCGGCCAGCATGTCGAAGAGCGTCACCACCTGTGCCGAAGGCAGCTTGAGGTGGTTGAGCCCCAGACGGTCCAGCACGTCATGCAGCGCCTCGCCGGACTTCTTGTTCTGTTCCAGGTGAAGAATCGCCGCCTCAAGCTGTTCGATGCATTCCAGAATGCTCTCTTTCATGATAGTGGCTGCTCCTTGCTCACGCTGGCCCAAAAATCCTGTTCCGTGGCATAGGCGAGCACCGCCTTGTCAAACCCCCAGGAATAGAAGGTCTCCTTGGTGACCGGGGACAGGCCGCACACACACAGGGACAGGCTTCCCGCAAAGGCCTCCACGGCCTCCCAGCTTGCGGAATTGAAGGATATGACCTGGGACAGGTCGAGCAACACGCAGGTGCCTTCGGCGCACGCGCCCAGTTCCGCGACCAGCGGGGCGCGGTGCGCCTCCAGGTGGATGCGCGGCGTACCCAGGCGGATGACGCGCACCCCATGGGACGTTTCGCTGCGCAGATCGAACTGCGCCGTCGGCCCCACGTCGACCTTGCTGGTCTGCAACGACTCCAGGAGCGCCAGCACCTCGGCGGTTTCCTGCTGGTCCGCCCCGCCCGCGTCCTTGATCTGCTCAATGACCTGGAACACGAGATTGACCGCGCGCACCGCCGCGCCGATGGTCTCCTCGGCGGCGCCCACTTCGCCGGACTGAAGCTTCTTGAGAAAGCTTTCCACCTTATGCGTGAACCGGGACGCCTCCTCAAATCCGGCCATGAAGCCGGTGACGCCCTTTATGGTATGCAAAGGCCGCGACAGCACCTCGATGCCGCCGCCCACATCGCCCTGCTCCATGCGCTCAATCCCCTCCATGATCTGGGGATAGTATTTGTCATACAGTTCCGCTTGAAATTCTTCCAACATCGGGTCCATGCCGGTCCCTCCCGAGCGCGCGCCACGCGAGCGCCGCGCGCACTATTTACCTATGATGCCAAGACGTTCCAGCTCTTCCAAAACCTTCTGTTTTTCAAGCGGCTTGACAATGTAGCTGGACGCCCCGCAATCGTGGAACGATTTGATGATGGTTTTCGGATCGGACAAGGCGGTCGTCATGATGACCTTGGTCTTGGGCAGGTTGCGCTCCTGCTCCAAGGCTCGGATACGCTCCAGCGCCTTAAGGCCATCCACCTCGGGCATCATGATGTCCATGAAAATAAGGGCGTATGGCGCCGCCTGGTCATGCGCCAACAAAAACGCCTCCACGGCCTCCGTGCCGTTCACCACCACATCAAGCTCAAAAAACGGGGCAAGAAATTCCTTGAGCACCGTACGGCTGATGAATTCGTCTTCTGCGATCAACGCTCTCATGTGGCATCCCCATGCTTGCGACGGTTCCCCCAGTCATTTGGGGCTCATTGTCCATCCTATCCCCTACCCTATTTCCCCGCATTTTGGAACGGGGAAACGACCTTTTCCCACAGCACCACGCACATTTCAACGGCTGTCCATGCCCTCGGCGGCAACGGCCCGGGCCACGGCATCCGCACAGTGCGGCCAATCAGGCACGCAACATGCCGTAAAATCCGCAAAGGACACGCGGGCGTGGTGCAGATGCATCACCGGCCACGCGGTCGCCTCATCGGCCGGGCCGTACACGGGATCGCCGCATATGGGGTGACCCGCGTGCGCCAGGTGCGCCCGGATCTGGTGCCGGGCGCCCTTGAGAATGACCGCACGCACCAGGGTGGCGTCCGCCTCGGCGGGGCGGGCCAGCGGCGTGACGACCGTGTGGCGCAGGGCGGGCGCCTGCGCAGGCAGCACCCTGGCGCGGGCCCGGTCCGCCGTATCCAGGGCGTTGCCGCACACAAAGGGTGCGGCCACATGCCCATGCACCAGGGCCAGATACCGTTTTTCCACGGCGGCGGCGTCCTCCAGGGCGCGGAACCGCTCCCGCGCCAAGGGACCGAACCCCGCCAGCACCAGCCCCGAGGTCAGACAATCGAGCCGGTTGAGCAGCACCGCGCCGCGACCGGGCCAGAACCGGTCAAGGACCATGTCCACGCTTTCACCCGGCCTTCCGGCCAACGCCTCGGTATGCAGGCCACCCGGCTTGGCCAGGGCCGCCCAGTCCGGGTTTTCCGCCACCACGCGCACCAGACCAAGCAGGCTCTGGGCATCCGGCGGCCCACCTTCCCGGGGGCGCAGGCACACCAGCTGCCCGGCCCGCACCGTATAGCCCTTGGGCCGGGGATGCCCGTCCACCAGGACCTCATGCGTTTCCCACGCCCGGCGGCGGGCGCGCAACCCAACCCCTGGCAGGCATGCCGCCAGCGCCTTGTCCAGCCGCGCCCCGTCCAAGGATGCGTCGATGCGAACGCAGCGGGTTGCGTGATACATGGGGGACAATCTACTGTATTAACGAGCATATGAAAAGGACGATATCACCATGGAAACGGCCGGGAGGAAAAAAATACCCGCCCGCCACGGGGGGCCATGGCGGGCGGGGAAACAGAGTCCAAAGTGAACGATCAGCTGTGTTTACTTATAAAGCGGCTATAAGAGGGAGTCTTGCCAGCTCCTTTACGGTATCCGGCCATCCGCACGGTCTCCTTGCGCGTCCGCACAAGATCGCCCTTGATCGCGTCGTGCAGGCGCTGCGCCTCGGAGGTCAACCGGCCTTGCAGCGCCTGCAGCTGCTGCAACTTGTCGCGGAACGACGCCAGCCCCTCGGCGTCAGGCGCGTCAAACGCCTGGCGCACGACGCGGTGCCGGGTCTTGAACAGCGTCTCCGCCTCGTCGATCCTGCCTGCGGCAAGCAGGGTCAATTCCTGCTCGCCCAACTCCAGCGCCTGGTCAAGAAGCATGAGCCTCGCGGCCATGGCTACGCCTTGCCCGTGTCACGGATGTCTTCGCGCAACTGGGCCACGACCTTCTTCCAGCGGTCCACGGCGGGCAGGAATTCGTATTCCATCAGGTCGGCGAGCAGGATCCAGTCCTCGTTTTCCATGACTTCGACCATTTCGCTGAACAGGTTGGAAATTTCCGCCACGGCCTGGTTGAACTCCGCGTGCTCCTTGAGGCTGAACTCATCGCGCAGCACGCCGATCATGCCCAGGAAATCGCGGGTCACGTCAAGAAGATCCTGATACATCTCCAATGCTTCGGCGTCATCGGCGCGGCGGAACAGCTCGGCCACGTGCTTGCCGCCTTCGTACATCAGGCGCACGACCTTGTAGAGCTCGCGGGTGATGTCCACGGCCATGGCCTTCACCGGCACGGTCATGATTTCCACGGAATCGATGTTCCGGGTCTCGATGTCCTCGGCCTGGTGGGGATAAATTTCGGAAAAGGTCTCGTCGTTGATCTTCACATCCGTGACGACGCGATCCTGCAAGTAGCCGTCTTCCATAACTTTTACAAGAAGCTCCTCCAGATTCCGGAAGTTGGTCACTTCCAGCCCAGAGCGGGTTCCGTCGATAACGATCATGGGACTCCTCCTCTTATGTCGATAGAAAATTGACACTCTTTGCCGCTGGCAGGACTCATTCAAGATGCATGCCAACAGCACCGCACGGACACGTCATTTTCCGACAAAGAGGCTCTCCCATCCCGATACCAACTCCCGGTAGCGCCCCACGAGGCCCAGGACACTGTCCATGTCCTGCCCCCCCTCCTGCGACTGGGCCATCCATAGATAGCCAAGCACATTGAAGAACTGGCTCTCGTTCCACAGCGATTCCAGCCGCTGCCATGTGGTCATGAACCGGTTCTTGAGCACCGGCAGCGGCGCGGCGCGTAGCGCGTTGCCCTGCTCGTGCAGCAGGAAGAGGAGCCTGCCCGCCTGCTCCAACTCCGCCGCCACCGTGGCCCGCGCCGGGGCGGACAGCGCGCCGCGCGCCTCGGCCAAGCCCGGATCGGCCACGCCCGGCGGCTCGGCCTCCAAAAAGGCGCGGTAAAAATGGCGCTGCAAGCGCACCCACGCCGTCCGGTCCGCGTGCTCGTGCCCGGAATGCGACACAAGATCCATGAACCCGTGCGCGTCGCGGCACGACTCCCACACCCGCACCCCGTCCAGCGCGGTCCGGGGCACGCCCGCCCAGGCTCCCGTGGCCAGATAGTGCCCGGCCAGGGCAAACACCGTGTCCTCGCCAATGGCCTGGCGGCAGACATGCTCGTTGGGACAGAGCTTGCCGAACTGGCAGGGGTGGCAGGGCAGGTCCGGCTCCAGGCTGCACGCGCCCGTGCGGTACGGCCCGGTGTCCCACGGCTGCGCCGTGGCCAAAAAGATGGCGACAATGGGCACGCCCAGCCCGGCGGCCAAATGCATGGTGCCCGTGTCGTTGCTCACCAGCAGGCCGCACCGGGCCAGCACGGCGGCCAACTCGGGAAGCGACGTGCGGCCGATGACATTGACGCAGGGAGCCTGCGCCGCAGCGGCGTACCGCTCGCCCAGCCCCGCCTCGCCCTTGCTGCCCAGCAGCACCGGGCACAGGCCCAGGCGTTCCCACAGCATGCGCCCCAGGGCCGCGAAACGGACCACGGGCCACCGCCTGTGGTCGTTGCTCGCGCCCAGTTGCAGGGCCACAAACCCCTTGCAGCCAGCTGGGGCTTCGGCCTCCAGCAAGGCGGCGGCTGTGGCCGTGGCGGCGGCGTCCGGCGTGCGCAGGCAAAAGGCGCGCTCGCCAGCGCCCAACCCGGCCACCTGCCAGAACTGGTCCACCAGGTTGAACGGGCTGCACCCCCTGTTGCGCGTGGACGACAGCAGGAACGCGGTCCACGGATTGGAGCACACCCCGAATCCCATGGCGTCGATGCCGAACCCGGACACGGCAGCCCCCCCTCCGTTGCCGGCCGCAAGGAACCTGGCGAGCAGGCGCACGGACAGGCTGGCCGTGAAATTGACCACCCCCTCCGGCGCGAAATCGCGCGCCGCCGCCGTGCCCCATGTCCAGAACGCGCCCAGGCCCGCCTTCCAATCCCTGTCCAATCCGGCCAGCACCGACGCACCGGGCAGGGGATAGACATGGTCCACGTCGCGCAGCAGGGTTGCCGCCCCTGCGAAATTCTCCAGGCAGACCAGGCCGACCGCATCCCCGCGCCGCTTGAGCCCGGACAGCACGGGCTGGGTCTGGAGCAGATCGCCCAGCCGGGTACAGTTGACGACAAGGGTGTTCATATTCTAATTGATTCCTCAATCAAGGCGGCAATTGTTTCCCAAAACGGTTGCGGGACGGACATTTTCAATAAACGGGCCGTTTTGTTTTCAGCGTGTGCTTGTCAACCGTCCGAGGGTACAGTACCGTTCACTTCCCACCCTATCAAGTAATATGGAGGATGCCATGGCCCTGTTTACCACGCAAGAAGCGCTCGACTATCACGAATTTCCCCGCAAGGGCAAAGTCGAGGTCGTCCCGGTCAAGCCCTGCAACACGCAGAAGGATCTGTCCCTGGCCTATTCCCCCGGCGTGGCCGAGGCGTGCAAGGCCATCCACGCCGATCCCGACCTGGTGGACACCTAC
>JBFWMG010000043.1:0-27819 GCA_050251715.1 Desulfovibrionaceae bacterium
CCCCCCCCCCCCCCCCCCCCCCCCCCCCCCCCCCCCCCCCCCCCCCCCCCCCCCCCCCCCCGGGCTTTGGGCCGGGCGCGCGCGCCCGGCCTTGAGCCGTCACATCCCCCGCCGCACGCTACAGCACGGGCAGGTATCTTTCTATCTCGTATTCCGACACGTGGGTGCGGTAGGCGTCCCACTCCTTCAGCTTGTTGGCCACCAGGTTGCCGTGCAGGTGCTTGCCCAGCAGGTGCTGCATGAGCTCCGACCCCTCCAGCAGGCGCGCCGCCTCGTACAGGCTGCCCGGCAGCGATTCGATGCCCCGCGTGGTCAGATCCGCCTCGCCCATGGCGAAGATGTTGTCCTCCACGGCCGTGGACAGGGCATACCCCTTCTCGATGCCCTCCAGTCCCGCGTGCAGCATGGCCGCAAAGGAAAGATAGGGGTTGGCCGCCGGGTCGGGGCAGCGCAGCTCGATGCGCGTGGCCGCTTCCTTGCCCGGCTTGTACATGGGCACCCGGATGAGCGCCGAACGGTTGCGCTGCGCCCAGGCAATGTACACCGGCGCCTCATAGCCCGGCACCAGGCGCTTGTAGGAGTTGACCCACTGGTTGGTGATGCACACGAACTCCTTGGCGTGCGTGAGCAGCCCCGCTATGTAGGCCTTGCAGTCCGCGCTCAAGTGGTGCGGATCCGAGCCGTCGAAAAACGCGTTCCGGCCATTCTTGAACAGGGATTGGTGCACGTGCATGCCCGAACCGTTCTCGCCGAACAGCGGCTTGGGCATGAAGGTGGCGTAGCAGCCGTGGCGGCGCGCCACCTCCTTGACCACGACCTTGTAGGTCATGGCCACGTCGGCCATGGTCAACGCCTCCTGGTAGCGCAGGTCTATCTCGTGCTGCGAGGGCGCCACCTCGTGGTGGGAATATTCGACCGGGATGCCCATTGCCTGGAGATTGAAGATGATGTCGCGGCGCACGTCGTTGGCCAAATCCAGCGGCGGCGCGTCAAAATAGCCGCCCCGGTCCAACACCTCGGGGCTGCGCGGCGAGGCAAAGAGGAAGAACTCCAGTTCCGGACCCACGTAGTAGGTATAGCCCTTTTGCGCCGCCTTCTCGATGGTGCGCTTGAGCACATAGCGGCTGTCCGCCTCATAGGGCGTGCCGTCCGGTGTTTTGATGTCGCAGAACATGCGCGCCACGGGACGGTCCGTGGGCCGCCAGGAACAGACCTGGAACGTGGCCGGATCGGGCCAGGCCACCATGTCCGACTCCTCGATGCGCGTGAACCCCAGGATGGATGATCCGTCAAACCCCATCCCTTCCTCAAAGGCGCCCTCCAGCTCGCTGGGCGTCACCTGAAAACTCTTCAGCGTGCCCAATATATCCACGAACCAGAATTGGATGAAGCTGACGTTGTAATCCTTGACCGCCTTCAGTACGTCATCCGCATTCTTGCAGTTGAAAACAGGAATCCCGTCCATGTTGCTCCTCCGTCAGGTTGTCGTTGCCCACACCGGGCATCCCGCCGCGATGCGGCGCGCCTTGCCGGCGCTGGGTGCGCCATGGGTGCGGCAAAGGCGCTACAAGAACGGTTCCATTCGCGCATAGCCGCAATCATATAGGTTTTTTAAATGGCGCACACGGGCAGAGCCCGATAATTTTTTTTACAATATGCGCAACGGAACACAACCTTTTTGTCAACAATTTACAAAATTGATTATTCCAGCCCGTGTTCCTTGGCCAAGGCCATGAGCAGCCGGGCCAGGGAAGAGGGACGTTCGTCCAGCCGGGTCAGGCCCATGGAGAGCGCCGCTTCCACGGCGAGGTCATACTCGACGGGCAGGATGGTGCGCCGCAACTCGGGATATGCGGCGGCGTCGCCGCATGGACGGTATTGATCCATGATGTTGACGTATACGGCGGGCGACAGGGAGGCGAGATAGCAGAACCACTCCCGCGTGCCCGCGATATTGTCCGGCATGAGCAGATGCCGCACCAGCAGGCCGCGCCTGGCCATGCCGTCCGCTCCAAGAACCAGGTCGCCCACCTGGCGATGCATGGCGGCGATGGCCGCCCGCGCCGCTTCGGGGTAGTCGGTCGCGCCCCGGCAATACTTCCCGGCCATGGCGGCGTCCCAGAACTTGGCGTCGGGCATGTAGATGTCCACCACCCCGTCCAGCAGGGCCAGGGTTTCGGGGGCGTCGTAGGCCGAGGTGTTGTAGACCAGGGGCAGGGTGAGCCCCTGGTCCACGGCCAGGGGCAGCGCCTCCAGAATCTGGGCGGCCACGTGGGTGGGGGTGACGAGGTTGATGTTGTGGCAGCCCTGGCCCTGGAGTTCGAGCATGATCGCCGCCAACTGGGCGGGGGTGGCCTCCTGGCCGGCGCTGGCCGAGCGGCTGATGCCGCTGTTCTGGCAAAAGGCGCACTGGAGATTGCAACCGGCGAAAAAGATGGTGCCCGACCCGCCCTTGCCCACCAGTGGCGCTTCCTCGCCGAAATGGGGGACAAAGGAGGCCACGCTGGCAAGGCGGCCAGTGCCGCACATGCCCCGCTCGCCTTGCAGGCGATTGACGCCGCACGCGCGCGGGCACAGGGCGCACGCCTCAAGCCGCGCCACGGCCTCCCTGGCCCGCGCGGCAAGTTCGCCGGACCTGTGCAATGCCTGATAGCCAGCCATGGGCCATGCTAGCACGGCCTGCGGGAACTGGAAAGAAAACCTGCCAGCGGACCATGCCGTGGGCGGCCCCGGCCCCGGGAGGTCAGCGTTCCCGGCCCTCCTGGCACGCCACGCACAACGTCGCCGTGGGCCGGGCCAGCAGCCGCGCCATGCCTATGGGCTCGCCGCAATCCTCGCACAGGCCGAAATCAGCGCTGCCGAGCCTGTCCAGGGTCGCGGCTATGTCGGCCAGCAGGCGGGCGTCGCGCTCCTTGAGCAAAAGCAGCACGTGCTGGTCGCTCACGCGCGATGCGTACTCATTCAGGTCCGGGCAGACGCCGAGCTCCGGCTCAAAGGACGCGCTACGCCCGGTTATGGACGCCAGCATGTCTTCCAGCCGCAGCCGGATGGCGGCCTTGTCCATGTCCCTGCGCGCCGTTGCGCCGCGCCTGCGGGGCGCGGCGTGGCGGGTTGCCTCCCTGGACCCATACGGTGGCGGATTGTCCGCGCGCCCAGGGGCTTCGTGCCCGTTCGCTTGAGGCGGCATACTGTTCTCCGGTGTGTGAAACGGTGCGGCACTGCCTGTTGTGTACAACACCCTTGCCAACCGCTGCTGTGTCACACGGTCCTGTTGCGCCGCCATGGCGGCTCCGTGACATCTGTGGTGCACCCCCATAAAAAAACCCGCCGAAGCGGGTTTTTTTTCACATTTGGAAGCAAGCGGTCATTCCACCGGATCAAGGAACCGCGTCAGAATGTAGGCGACTTCAAGGGCATCGGGTTTGTATTCGCCCGATTGCACCTTCCGCTTGAGAGCACGCACCTTTTCCGCACGGTCTTCCGGTGAAAGCATGTGCGGCGGTGGCCTGCGCTCTTCAACCACCTCCAGGGAGGCCACCAGGGGCTTGCCCAATACCGTGACGCTGTCTTGCTGCTTTTTCTGGTCCATTGTCATGATCGCATACCATTGTGTTTGCACGCGCGCCGCAACACATCCGTTCCGCCACGGAGCACAGACCCTGCCCTCCGTTCAGGATGCGAGGCTTCCGACATTGCTGCCGGAAACAAAGACGCGAATGGTTCTCTCCCCTCCGGGGCTGCGAACGCCGCCCACGGACGGTCGTGCGGCCCCAACCGCACAACCTGTTGCTCTCCTTATCGGAAGCTGCATGGGAAAAATTAAGGCATCACATGCGCCGGGCCGCCACTTTTCTTGCCCAGGCGGTCCAACCCCCTGTCATGTGAGGAGGTTGAACGAAATGTTTTAAACGGATCGATCACCCGGCGTCAGACGCCTTCCCGCCTGCCGCCGCACCGGAAACGCCGCCGGTACTCTCCTGGCGGCAACCCTGTCAGCGTCTTGAACACGCTGCAAAACGCCGTGGCGTCGGCGTATCCCACCATGCCCGCGATCACGCCCACCGGCTCGCCGCCCGATTCCAGCAGCCGCTTGGCATGTTCCACCCGCACCGCCTGCACATACTGCCGGGGGGTGCGCTTCGTGGCGGCCTTGAAGCGGCGCTCCAGCGTGCGGGCGCTCAGATGCACGGCAGCGGCGAGTTCCGTGATGCGCACCGGGCGCGCGTGGTTGTCCTCCAGCCACGCCAGGGCGCGCCTCATGGCGGGATCGGCATGGCCCGCCGGGGCCAGCAGGCTCATGTAGGGTGTCTGCCGCTCGCGGCCAGGGTCGAGCAGCAGCGTGCGGGCGCACGCCGCCGCCGTGTCCGGCGAGGCGAACCGCGCCACCAGATGCAGCGCCAGGTCGAAATACGCGGTCACGCCCCCAGCGCAGACATAGTCGCCCCCGTCCACGAGCATCCGGTCCGGCTCGAGCGCCACGCCTGGATAGCGGGCGGCGAACGCCCCGGCCAGCCCCCAGTGCGTGGTGGCGGCGCGCCCCTCCAGCATGCCCGCCTCGGCCAAGACAAACACCCCGGCGCACGCGGCGCAGGCCACCGCACCCGCGGCATGCGCCGCCTTGACCCACGCCGCCGCGCCAGGCGGCGGCTCCTCCACCCCGAAGGCGGGCGGCACGTAGACCACGTCCCACCCGGCATCGGGCGCACCAGGCCCGTCCAGCGCCCCGTCAACCGGCAGGATGGCGCCCGCGAAGCAGCGCACCGGGCCGCCGCCGTCGCTCAAGACACGGACCGTACCCAGCGGTCCCCCTTGCAGGTGGTCGGCCACGGCCAGCGTGTCCACAAACCCGCTCACCCCCGAAGCCAGGCACCCGTCGTAGGCCAGCACAGCCGTGCGCATGGCGGCATCCCCCTGTCTTGTCGGTTTTGACAATATGTTTGTCGTTTCCGCCTCTGGCGTCAAGCGCCGCACCGCCCTATCCCTTGATCGTACACGGGCACTGCGCCTTCGCGCCCCGGCCCGCACACCCAAAAGGAGGCAGCCATGCCCGCGTCCACCCAGGCTCTCGTGGTCATCGACATCCAGAACGACTATTTTCCAGGCGGCGCGTTTCCCCTGTGGCACGCCGAAGCGGCCCTGCGCCATGCCGAAACCGCCATGGTCATGGCCGTGGAGCGGGCCGTGCCGGTCATCGTTGTCCAGCACGTTGTCCCGGCCTCTCCAACCGCCGCGCCCTTTTTCAATGCGGGAACGCACGGCGTGGCCGTGCATCCGCGCATCACCATGGCCGCGCCGGACGCGGCCATGGTGGTCAAGGCGCATGCCGACGGTTTTCTGGACACGGAACTCGCGGCGATCCTGTCCGCGCGGGGCGTGGGGGAAATACTGCTCTGCGGCATGATGACGCATCATTGCGTCACGCACACCGCCCTGTCGCGGTCGGCCGAACCCTACGCCGTCACGGTGTTGGGGGATTGCTGCGCATCGGTGGATGCCATGGTGCACAACCTGGCGTTGCGCGCGCTGGCTGACCGGGTGTCGGTGGGGAACGCCATGGACGTGTTCCGGCCGTGATGCGCCGCCACGAGGCAAGGAAGAGAAAAGAGGCCGCCCGCGCCGGACGCCGGGCTCAAAAGATGCGTGCGGCCGGAGACGGCTCCGGCCGCACGCTATGGCATCTTTGCTTCCAGGTGTTTGAGACGGGTCTCCACCACCTTTGGATTGGGATAGGTGTCGAGGATGGAAATGAGCAGATCCCGCGCCTTGGACAGGTCGTTTTCCTGTTCATACATGTCAGCCAGGAGCAGGGCGGCCTGGGAGCGGCGCTCCATCTCCACGCCGTCCAGGTTCATGACGCGTTGGAGCACCTTGCGGGCATAGTCATGCTGGTTCATAAAACCCAGGGTCTGGCCCAGATCGTACAGGCACTCGCCCTTGATGGCCACATCCGTGGCCTTGGCCACGCAGGCCTCCAGCATCTCGCGGGTCTGGTCATACTCGCGCCGGGACAGATTGATGCGCGCAAGACGCCGGTAGATGCGGGGCTCCACGCCCGCTTCGAGCGAGGGGATGCCCAGCGCCTTTTGCAGCGTCTCGATGGCCTTGTCCGGCTTGCGCTGGGCGCGGTACACGTCGGCCAGCCGGGACAGGATGCCCCAGGCCCGCCTGCCGTCCACGCCAAACTCCAGGTACATGGCCTCCAGGATGCTGGCGGCCTTTTCCTGATTGCCGCGCACGCCCAGAGTCACGTCCAGCAGCTTGTTCCAGGCCTCCCACCGCTGTTTGCCCCGGGGAAAGGTCTGGATGTAGAGTTCATAGAGTTCTTCGGCCCGCAGATAACTGCCGGACGAGACCGCCTCCCGGGCCTGGTCAAGGATGGTGGTCTCGGCGCTCTGACTGCCGCACGCCCCGACAAGCAGCGCGAGCAGGCACACGGTGACGACCCATGCACGAGCCCATGCGTTATTCCACGGCATTTTCTTCGCGCACCAGATCCAGGCCCACCACATGGCCGCCCTCATCCATGCGCACCAGGCGCACGCCCTGGGTGGCCCGGCCCACGGAGCGGATTTCGCCCACGCTCATGCGGATGATCTTGTTGCCCGACGTCAGCAAGACCAGCTCGTCGCTGTTGTTGACGTTGATGGCGCCAATGACGTTGCCGGTCTTGGGCGTTATCTTCATGTTGATGACGCCCTTGCCGCCGCGCGTCTGCTGCCGGTACAGGTCCAGCTTGCTGCGTTTGCCGTAGCCAAGGCTGGACACGGCCAGGATTTCCGCCCGCGCCTCGCTGTCCAGAATCACGCAGGCCACCACGTTGTCGCCCGCGCGCAGGGCAATGCCCTTCACGCCCGACGCGCCGCGCCCCATGGGCCGCACGTCGCGGCAGCCAAAGCGGATGGCGAAGCCATGCTCGGTGGTGAGCACGATCTCGGCGGACGGATCCACCTCGCGCACCACGATCAGTTCGTCATCCGGCCGCAGGGCCACGGCAATGAGCCCGGTGCGGCGGCACTTGGCGTACAGTTCGGCGCTGGAACGCTTGACCATGCCCTTGCGCGACACGAACAGGAAGTGCTGTTCGGACAGGAAGTCGCGGATGGTGAGGGCCGCAGCCACCCACTCCTCCTTCTCCAGGGGCAAGAGGTTGGCGATGTGCGCGCCCTTGGCCGTGCGGCTGCCCTCGGGCACCTGATGCACCTTGAGCTGGAACATGCGGCCCTTGTTGGTGAAGAGCAGCAGGAACTGGTGGTTGGTGGTGGTGCAGAAGTTCTGCACAAAGTCGCCGTCCGCTGTCTGCACCGCGGCGATGCCCTTGCCGCCGCGCCGCTGGGACTGGTACGCGTCAAGGGTGGTGCGCTTGATGTAGCCGCGCCGCGACAGGGTGATGACCACCTCGTCGTCCGGAATGAGATCCTCGACATTGATGCCCGAAAGGTCTTCGGCCATGATGACCGTGCGGCGCGGGGTGACGAACGTCTTTTTCAACTCCTCCAGCTCTTCGCGGATGACCTGCTTGAGCACGTCGTTGTTGGAGAGGATGGACTTGAAATATTCGATGCGCTTGAGCAGCTCCGCGTATTCCTCTTCGATCTTGCCGCGCTCCAGGTTGGTCAGCCGTTGCAGGCGCATGTCCAGGATGGCCTGGCTCTGCTCCGACGACAGCTGGAAACGGGACATGAGCTTTTCCTTGGCCTCGGGCGGCGTGGCCGAGGAGCGGATGAGCGCGATGACCTCGTCGATGTGGTCGATGGCGATGCGCAGACCTTCGAGGATGTGGGCCCGCTGTTCGGATTTTGCCAGGTCGTACCGCGTGCGGCGGATGATGACCTCGCGGCGGTGGTCCAGAAAGCAGACCAGGATCTGCTTCAGGTTCAGGAGCTGCGGCCTGTTGCCCACCACGGCCAGCATGTTGATGCCGAACGAGGTTTCGAGCTGGGTGTACTTGTACAGGGCGTTGATGATGATTTCAGGAATGACGCCCTTTTTGAGGTCCATGACGATGCGGATACCCTTGCGGTCCGACTCGTCGCGCAGGTCGCTTATGCCTTCCAGGCGGCGTTCGTTGACCAGGGCCGCTATCTTTTCCACCAGCGTGGACTTGTTGAGCGCATAGGGAATTTCCCTGACCACGAGGCGCTGCATGCCCTTGGAGCGGTCCTCGATCTCCATCACGCCGCGTATGCGCACCGTGCCGCGCCCCGTGGTATAGGCGTCGTACAGCCCCTGGCCGCCATAGAGCTGGCCATAGGTGGGAAAGTCCGGCCCCTTGATGACGCCCATGAGCTCGGCCACCGAACACTCGGGGTTGTCCAGGGTCATGAGCAAACCGTCCACCAGTTCGCCCAGGTTGTGGGGCGGAATGTTGGTGGCCATGCCCACGGCAATGCCCGACGAGCCGTTGAGCAGCAGGTTGGGCACCTTGGTGGGCAGCACCGAGGGCTCCTGCATGGTGTTGTCGTAGTTGGCCCGGAAATCGACCGTGTTCTTGTCGATGTCCGCCAAGAACTCGCTTGTCAGGCGGGACATGCGCACTTCGGTGTAACGCATGGCCGCCGCGGCGTCGCCGTCTATGGAACCGAAGTTGCCCTGGCCGTCCACCAGCGGGTCGCGCATGGAAAATTCCTGCGCCATGCGCACCAGGGCGTCATACACCGCCGAGTCGCCGTGCGGGTGGTATTTACCGATGACGTCGCCGACCACGCGGGCGGATTTCTTGTAGGCGCGGTTGTACTGGTTGCCCAGTTCGTGCTGCGCGAACAGGATGCGCCTGTGCACGGGTTTGAGGCCGTCGCGCACATCCGGGATGGCGCGGCCTATGATGACCGAGAGCGAGTACTCCAGGTACGATTTCTTTATTTCCTGCTCTATGCTGACCGTATTGCTCACTGCGTTCCTCGTTTCGTGTCTGCGCTGCGCCAGGAGCGCGGGGATGCGCATGGCGCCCCCCCACGGCACACGGCTGCGTTAGATATCCAGATCCTGAACCATGAGCGCGTTGCGCTCGATGAATTCGCGGCGCGGCTCCACCTTGTCGCCCATGAGCTGCGAAAAGATGTCGTTGGCCTCCAGGGCGTCTTCGATCGTCACCTGTAGGAGTGTGCGCTTGTCGGGATCCATGGTGGTTTCCCAGAGCTGTTCGGGGTTCATTTCACCCAGACCCTTGTAGCGCTGGATGGTGAGCCCCTTGCGGGCCTCGTCCAGCACCTCGCTCAAGATGTCGAAGAAGTCCTCGACAGGCGCTTCCTCGTCCTTTTTGCGGATGCTGAAGGACAACCCCTGGCAGCACTCCCGGACAAGGGCGAGATGGTCGTAGGGCTGCTTGTAGAGCCGGGAGTTGAAAAATTCCACGCCCAGGCGGGTACGGTGGCCGTTGGCGTCCTCCACCACCAGATAGACGCGCGACTCGATGTCGTCCTCCTCGTCGGTGGTGAATATCTCGTACCCCTGCTCCTTCATGAACGCGGCAAAGGCCTCCATGTTCCCATTGCTGAACGTGGACGGGGTGAGCTTCCTGTCATGGGAAAGGAAGGCCATGAACAATTTCTTGGAAATACCCACGTTTTCCGCCTCGGCCACCTTGCGGCGGATGAAGGAGATGCCCTTGATGAGCTCCATGAGCTCGCCGCCCCGGTATTCGATACCGTTGGCCGCGACCACGGCCAGATCGTTTCCGGCCCGGCCCAGCAGAAAATCGTTCAACTCGGGCTCGTCCTTGACATAGAGGTCCACACCCTTGCCATGGACACGGAAGAGCGGCGGTTGGGCGATGTACAGATAACCGCTGTCAATGAGCTTTTCGTACTGGCGGAAAAAGAAGGTGAGCAGCAGGGTGCGGATGTGCGCGCCGTCCACGTCGGCGTCGGTCATGATGACGATCTTGTGGTAGCGCAGCTTGGCCAGGTCCACATCGTCCTCTTCCAGGCCGATGCCCGCGCCCAGCGCCGTGATGAGCGCCTTGATCTCCTTGTTGCCCAGCATCTTGTCAAAGCGCGTTTTTTCCACGTTCAGGATCTTGCCGCGCAGGGGCAGAATGGCCTGGGTGTTGGGGTTGCGCCCCTGCTTGGCCGAGCCGCCGGCCGAGTCACCCTCGACGATGAAGATCTCACTCTCCGCCGGATCCTTGGACTGGCAGTCGGCCAGCTTGCCCGGCAGGGCGTTGTCGGACAGCGCACCCTTGCGCCGCACCAGGTCCTTGGCCTTGCGGGCCGCCTCGCGGGCATAGGCGGCGTCCACCACCTTTTCCACTATCAGCTTGGCGTCCTTGGGGTTTTCCTCAAAGAAGATGTTGAGCGCCTCGTACACCGAGGTGGAGCACAGGCCGGCGATCTCGCTGTTGCCGAGCTTGGTCTTGGTCTGGCCCTCGAACTGGGGCATGGGCAGCTTGACGCTGATGACCGCGGTGAGTCCTTCGCGCACGTCGTCGCCGGACAGCTTGGCCTTCAGTTTCTTGGGCAGGTCCGCGTTCTGGATGTAGTTGTTCAGGGCGCGGGTGAGCGCGGTCTTGTAGCCCACCAGATGGGTGCCGCCCTCCTTGGTCCGGATGTTGTTGGCGAACGTGTGCACGTTCTCCTTGTACCCGGCGTTGTACTGCATGGCGAACTCGATGATGATGTTGTCCGCCTCGGTCATGCCGTAGATGATCTCGTGGATGCCCAGGTCGCCCACGTTGAGATCCTTGACAAAACGCCGGATGCCGCCCTCGAACTTGTAGGTCTGCCTTTCCTGGGTGCGCTCGTCGTTGAATTCGATCTCCAGGCCGCTGTTCAGATAGGCCAGCTCCTCGAACCGCTTGCGCAGGATGTCGAAGCTGAACTGATTGGTCTCGAAAATCTCCTCGTCGGGACGGAAGCGGACCATGGTGCCGGTGCTGTCCGACTCGCCGATTTCCGTGACCTTGGTGACGGGCACGCCCTGCTCATAGCGCTGGTGGTACCGCTTGCCGTTGCGCTTGATCTTCACTTCCAGGTATTCGGACAGGGCGTTGACCACGGACACGCCCACGCCATGCAGGCCGCCCGACACCTTGTAGGTGTCGTTGTCGAACTTGCCGCCCGCGTGCAGCACGGTCATGACCACTTCCACTGCGGGCTTGTGCTCCTTGGGGTGCATGTCCACGGGTATGCCGCGCCCGTTGTCGCTGACGGTGACGCTGTTGTCGAGGTGGAGGATGACCGCGATCTTGTCGCAGTATCCGGCCATGGCCTCGTCAATGGCGTTGTCCACGACCTCGTACACCAGGTGATGCAGACCCCTGATGTCGGTGGAGCCGATATACATGGCGGGGCGCTTGCGTACGGCCGAAAGCCCCTCCAGAACGGTAATGCTGTCCGCGTTGTAGCTGCGTTTTGCCGGTTCGGTCATCAAACGTCTTCCTCGCTGTAGTAGGTCTCTTCAACAATCTTCATGGGCATGATGATGACGGTGTATTCCGGGTCGTCGGAACCGGATATGCCACACGGGCCTTCGCTGCCGGTAAGGGTGAAGAGCAGTTTTTCGGACTGGAAATGATTCATTATCTCGATGAGGTTGCGCGTGGGAAAGGCTATCTTGCGCAGGGAACCGTTGTACACCGCTTCCAGGAACTCGTTGGCCGTGCCCACCTCCTGGCCCTGGGTGGTCAGTTCCAGTTCACTGCCGTTCAGGTTGAAATAGGTGCAGCGGTTGCTGTCGGTGTTGAAGATGAGCAGGCGGTCCAGGGAATCGAGCAGTTCCTGCCTGTCCACTTCCAGGGTGGAGACGTCGCCCTTCAGCTTGCTCAGGAAGTTGTGGTAGTCGGGATACTGGTAGCTTGAAAGCGGCAGGCTGAAGGTCTCCTTCTTGTCGCCCGTGCGGAAAAAGAGCCGCTTGTTGCTGATGTTCAGCTCGATTTCATCGGTGGTGAGCCACCGCTTGAGTTCCTCGATGTATTTTTTCTGCACCAGGATGCCGCCTTCGGGCAACAGGGCGCTCAGATCCTCGTTCACAAAGCCGAGCATGGCGAACTGGTGGCCGTTCAGGCCGCAGGCCTCGATATGCTTGGCCTCCTCATTCCCGGCCGCGGGGGCGGCCACGGCCTTCATGCTCATGCAGGCAATGGCCTCCATGGTATCCTCGTCGCTGATGCAGTACCGCACCTTGTCGATGCACTCCTGCAGAAAATCGCCGGACCAGAAGACCGACTCGTTCTCGGGAAAGCCGGAAAAATCCTGGAACCAGGCCGCGTCGTTGGTGGGCAGCTTGTATTTGCGCGTGCCCTGCTCGATGAGCAGGTTCTTGCGCTCGGCATCGAGCTTGAAGGTTATCTCGCCCGCCGGAAGCTTGCGCAGGAGATCGTAGAACGACCTGCCCTGCACGCCCGCCAGCCCCTCTTCCACGATATTCGCCGCGTAGGCGCCGCAGAATTCAAGGTTGGAGTCCGTGGCCAGGATGTGCAAGCTGGCTGCGTCGGCCTTCAGCCAGATGGTTCTCAAGTACGCGGCCCCGGTCTTGGCCGGGATGATGTTGGCCGACTTCTGCAGCCCTTCGATGATGTCGTCCTTAAAAACCTTCAAAAACATATTCTTCTCCTTGTTGTAATATTCAAGGGGGATATTCTGTTCATTATTCGGTAACTAGCTTGATATAACTGAATATTTCGTTTTCATAACTACCGACATGTTATGAACGCACAAACATTGCCCAGCCAGCGCGGCAACGCAAGCGTCATTTTTTGTCCCGGAACGAACATGTTTTCTTCAAGGTTGCGACAACCTGTTTCATTTCCATGTTCCTATCTATGATTTTAGTAATTTTTTTAACTGCATACATGGCCGTGCTATGGTCCTTGCCGCCAAAGATGCGACCCAGCGCCGGGTAGGAACAGCCAATGATGTCGCGGCACAGGTACATGGCCACCTGCCGGGCCTGCACAATGTCATGGCGCCGTTTTTCGCCCAGCAGTTCCACGCGGGGGATGTCAAAATGCTCGGCCACGACGTCCAACACCACGTTGGGGTCGGGCATGGCCGACGGCTCGCCCTGGGCATGGTTCAGGATGTTTTCAAATTCCTCGGCCCGGATCTCCTTGCGCATGATTTCCTTGAAGGCGGCTATCTTGTGCATGATTCCCTGCAGATTGCGGAAATCCTGGAACCGCTGGGCCAGGGTGAGCACCTGGTCCTTGGTCAGGGAAATGCTCTTCTTGCGGCACTGTTCCTTGATGTAGCTGATGCGGATATCGAGATCCGGCTCCATGAGGTTGACGATGAGCCCCCACTCCAGCCGCGACCTGAGTTTTTGATTCAGGAACGAGCAGGCCGCTATCTTGTCCGAGCAGCAGAAAACCATCTGCTTCTTGTTGTCGTGAAAGGCGTTGAACAGCAGCACCAGCTCGTCCTGAAAGTCGCTGTGCTCCCGCAGCAGCTGCAGCTCGTCGATGAAAAAATGGGCAAAGGACTGGAAATAGCTGCGCGCCTGCACGGCATTGCCCTTGAATTGCTGCGCGTAGATGCGTACCACGTCGCCCACGTTGCCGAAAAAGATGTCGCCCTTGTCCTGGCGTTTGCACACGGCGTTGGCCATGGCCTTGAGCAGGTGGGTCTTGCCCGTGCCGCTGGCGCCGCAGATGACGAAGGGATTGTACTGGTTGCCCGTGTTGCGCGCCACCTCCTTGGCCAAGGCCAAGGGGAAGTTATTCTTCTTGTTGGAAAAATAGGTCTCAAAGGTGAAGGAGCGGCCAAAGGGGCAATCGAGCTGTTTTTCCACGCCCGCCGCACCAGCGCCTTGATCGGACACAAGGAGAAAGCCGCCCTGCGAGGCGGACGGCGGCGCCAGGTATTGCAGCACGAATCCCGGTTCGAAGAAAAAAGTGAGCTGTTCCTCAAACCTTTCCTGCACGTGCGATTCAAACCACTGGGCAAAGAAGGGATGCGGAAAACCCACGCGCAGCTTCTTTTCCGTATCACTCAGGGAAAGCTGCAACGGGTCGAACCATTGCCGCAATTCCTGATCGGAACAGGTTTGGCTCAAGTGGGCGCGTAGGGTTTGTTTCAGCACGGATTCAGTGTGTGTCGGCGTTGTTGCACAGGTGTGCGGCTAGAAACCATTCCTGAAAGACAACCAGCCAAAAACAATATTTTTTCATGTGTTCCTCAGAACGCATCCTTCTAGCAAAAAAGCGCGGCCAAGCCAAGTTTTCCACAGGTTTGTCGCGGCTGGGAAGCAGGTTGCACACCACACCAAACACCTTGGCATTTATATGAATTATGAGTCATTCCACAAAAGCCTGTTCCCAGGCGCCACTTTTTTTTCGTTGGAGGCAATTTCTCTCCCAAAACGGGGCCATGCGAAACGGCAAGGGGGCTGCCATATTTATGGACAAAAATCTAAAAAAAGTTTAAAGATTTTTTAAACTTACTGAATTATTATGTTAACAATCCGAATTAATTAATTATTTGGAGTATTGTCATGAAAAAGTCTTCAGCCGGCAAGGGTCTGCGTGGTGCGGTTGTGGCCGTTCTCGTTGCCGCGCTGGGTGTCATGCTTTTGTATCCCGCCCTGTCTTCCAAGCTCAACGGGAGTTCTTTTCAGGACAAGGCGGTGGTGGCGGCAAGCGGTACTGGCGATGCCCAGGCCGCCGTGGCTCCCGTGGCGAGTGTCCGCAAAACCATGCAGGGCGTGGTGCGGCGCGGCGATACGGTGTCCTCCATGCTCAACGACCATCTGAGCGCTTCGGAAATCCACGACCTTTCGCAAGCCTGCGGCAAGACCTATCCCCTGTCGCGGATCCGCGCCGGGCAGCCCTATGCGGTCGTGCTGCAGGATGGCGCGTTCACTGAATTCGCGTATGAAATCGATGCGGATACCCGCCTGGTGGCGCAGAAAAGCGAGGACGGGTTCTGCGCCGCGACAGAGCCCATCGAGTATGAGGTGCGCCATGAACTGGTGCAGGGCATGGTGTCGTCGAGCCTGTACGAGGCGGTGCGCGACAAGGGCGAAGGCGCGGAACTGGCCATTGAACTGTTCAACATCTTTGCCTGGGAAATCGACTTTGTGCGTGACATCCGCTCCGGAGACACCTTCAAGGTCTATTTCGAGAAACGGTACCGCGACGGCGAGTTCGCGGGCTATGGCCGCATCCTGGCCGCCGAGTTCGTGAACCAGGGCGAGGCGTACCAGGGCTTCCGCTTCGAGGATGCCGATGGCCGCCCGGGCTTTTACACGGCGGACGGGCAGAACCTGCGCAAGGCCTTTCTCAAGGCGCCCCTGGATTTTAGCCGCATCTCTTCCGGCTACAGCCATTCGCGGCTGCATCCCGTGCTGGGCATCCGGCGGCCCCACCATGGCGTGGACTATGCCGCGCCCATCGGCACCCCGGTCAAGGCCTCGGCGGACGGCGTGGTCACCCGCGTGTCCCGCACCCGCGAGGCGGGCAAATTCATCAACATCCGCCATCCCAACGGATACGTGAGCGGCTACCTGCACCTGAACGGGTATGCCAAGGGCATAAAAAGCGGGGCCAAGGTCCGGCAGGGGCAGGTCATCGGCTATGTGGGCAAGACCGGCCTGGCCACGGGCCCGCACCTGGACTACCGCATCGCCATCAACGGCAGGCTCGTGAACCCCGCCTCCATCAAGAACACCCGCGCCAAGTCGTTGACCAAGGACCAGTTGGCGCGTTTCGCCACCACGGTGGCCCAGTACCGCGGCAAGCTGGAAACGACATTCGCGGAGGCGGCAACCAAGCCGAATTCGTGAGTGTTTGTCCAGACCCGGGGAGCAGCGGGGGAAGGCGTTTTTTTGCAAGGCGTTTTCCCCCGAGTGCATGTGAGGGCGCGAAAAAAGGCGCCCCGCCAGCAGCGAAGCGCCTTGAAAATCGTGCCATACCGGTGTGCTACTTCTTTTCCGTCTGATACGGCCAGCCCTTCATGCCCTTTTCCAGGATCTTGAGCCGCCCCTCGTCCACGCCATGCTGCATGAAGAAGGTGTACGTGCGCTGCGCACCGCCCGCGCCGCCCGGGCACACGATGACCACATCCTCCTTGGACGAGGTGACCTGGGGCAGCACCTTGTCCAGCCTGGCGCGTTCCTCGTCGGTTTTCACGGGGTAGGCGTTGGTTTCCAGCGAGCCGGGCAGGTGCCCCTTGGCGAACATGTCCGCCGGGCAGATGTCCACGAGGATCATGGCCGGACCGGATGCAAGCCGTTGTTTCGTCTCGTCCTGGCTGATGTAGTTGAAGTCGGCGGCGTGGGCCAGGACGGGCAGGAGCAGGACGCAGGCAAGGGTGAACAGGCATTTTTTCATGACGTCTCCTTCATTGTGGCGCGGCGTGGCGCATGGGCCCGTGGCGCGCCTGATTGTGGGCATTCTTTTTCACACAAAACAAGTCGGTAATAAAATGGAAAGTATTGATGGGGATGGCCGACTCGCATCGCGGGCGCAAATACCCGGTTGCCTTTTCAGTGGATACCGTGTTTACATACCGTAATACGGCATGCAGGAGGTGCGTATGCGAAAGGTGAAGTCCGTGCGGGTGCCCGAGGAGCTGCACTCCTTGGATTTGTCCGCGATTGTTCGGGAATGCGAGCAGCATTTGCGCGACCTGGAGTCGGCGCGCCTGCTCAAGGCCCAAGGCGACGACGCGGCGGCGGAAGCCTTGGTGCGCGCGCGGCAGACGGACCTGGGCCGCCGGATCGGGCGCATGGTCTGGGAGGCGCGGGTGCGGCATGGGGCGGGCCAGCGGCAGGCCTAGGGCTTTGCGGGACCATGGATGCGGCATGGGGGATGTGGCATGGAGGGGCGCGGGGGTGAACACCCCGCGTGCCGCTGCCGGGGCGTGACGCGACAGCCCTGCATGGCGGGGTTGGCCTGATCCTTGCTTATCCCCAGTGACGGAAGCCGGGGCGTCGAAAAATTGAGCGGCTTTCGGACACAAGGCAAGGAACGGAGCGCGGATGCCCAAGCCATTTTTGTTTTCGCTGGAAAAGGTGCTGGCGTACAGGGGGCAGCTGGAGGACCAGGCCAAGATGCGCCTGGCCAAGGCGCAGCAGGCCTATGCCGCCCAGGTGCAGGTGGTGGAGAACCTCCGGCGGGCGCTGGACGACCATATCCACTCGTTGTACCGGAAGAAAGAGACATCGGCTGCGGACATCTGGCTGTGGGGGCATTACAAGGAGCGGCTGGAGGCCGACGTGGAGCAGGCCGAGCGCGCCGTGCTCGAACTGGCCCAGGCGCTCAACAAGGCGCGGCGCGAGTTGGTGATGCGGGCGAAAGACCGCAAGCTGCTGCAAAAACTCAAGGATAACCAGAAGAAAAGCCATGACAAAGACGAACAGGACAAAGAGCAGAAAGGATTCGACGAGATGGTCGCGGTTCGGTATCGGCCTACGACTTTCTAAGTTGTACAAGGGACTTATCTGCATCGCGTGCATCAAGCTGCTCGTCCTCTCGGCAGTGGTCTGGGATATTGGGGCGCTGGGCCGCAACGCCATGGACTCCGTGGCCGACATGGCCGGGTTCACGCGCGTGGTGGCGCAGGGCGAGGAGGCGAAATCCCTCCCGGTCATGCAGGAAAACATGGCCTTTGCCGCTGATGCCGCCCAGGATCCCAACGCGGCCGATGCGCCCAAGGATCCCAAGGACAGGCCGCGGGCGGGCGCCGACAACGCGGGCCAGGGCATGGCTTCTTCGTCCGGCGCGGGCCAATCCTCGTCATCCCTGGAAAAGGAAGCGCTGCTGCGCAAGCAGGAAGAGCTGAACCGGCAGGAGCAGGATCTCAAGTCGCTGCAACAGGACGTGGACGCCAAGCTGGTGCGCCTGCAGGAGCTGGAGGCCAAGCTTGGCCGCATGCTGGAAGAGGCCAAGGCGACCAAGGACGCCAAGCTCAAGCATCTGGTGGACGTGTATTCGAACATGAAGGCCAAGCAGGCGGCCACCGTGCTGGAATCCCTGGACGAACGCATAGCGGTCAAGATCTTGGCCGGCATGCGCGGCAGGCAGGCGGGCGAAATCCTCACCTTTGTGGGTGCGGAAAAGGCGGCGCGGCTGTCCGAGGCCTTGACCAAGATGCAAGTGCCCTTCGAGTAGGCGCGGGACACGGGACGTGGCGCGGCTGAAACTGATTGTGGCCTACCAGGGCACCCGGTTCCATGGCTGGCAGGTGCAGGCCTGCGCCCCTGGCGAGGAGCCCCGCACCGTGCAGGGCAAGCTGGAAAAGGCCTTTGGCGTGATTCTGGGCGCGCCGGTGCGGGTGCACGGCTCGGGCCGCACCGATGCGGGCGTGCACGCCGACGGCCAGGTGGCCCACGTGGACGTGCCCGACGCCAGGGCGGACATGGACTGGCGGCGCGCGCTCAACGCCAATCTGCCCCGGTCCATCGTGGTGGTGGAGGCCTCGCGCGCGGCCGATGACTTCCACGCCCAGAATCTGGCCAGGGAAAAGATCTACACCTACAATCTGTGGCTTACCCGCGATTTCGTGCTGCCCAAGCGGCGCCATTTCGTGTGGGCCGTGGGCCCGCTGGACACGGCGGCCATGGAGGCCGCCGCCGCCCTGCTGACGGGCAGGCACGATTTCGCGGCCTTCCGCAACATGGGCACGGAGGTGCAGACAACCGTGCGCACCGTGCACGGGATATGGCGCGAGCCCACCGGCTATCCCGCCGCCCCGGGACTGGAAGAGGTGTGGTTTTTCCGTGCGGACGGGTTTCTCAAGCAGATGGTGCGCAACCTCATGGGGTGTCTGGTGGCTGTGGGGCGCGGCAAGCTTGCCCCGGACGCGGTGGCCGGCATCCTTGCCTCGTGCGACCGGAGCCTGGCCCCGCCCACTGCCCCGCCCCAGGGACTTACCCTCAAGCAGGTTTTCTATTAGGGCATCCCAACGTTGAAAAAGAGTGGATGCCCTTATTCATTTTATTGAAATAATCCTTCATTATTTCAAATCCTCGCGTTGTTTCAATGTGGACATGCGCCAGGCCATCCCCAGGCCGCGTCACCATGCCACGCCTCGTGGGCGGGCCGCGTCTTGCGGGCGGGCCGCTGCACTTCGGTCACGCCGCTGCACCCCGATCACGCTGGGCACGCTGGGCACGCCGGGCCTTTTGCCCGCCCCAGCCGTTTTTCCCGCCCATACAGCCGAGAACCGGGTCCGGAGCCGCGCCCCGGTCGCGTCCAAGCCGCGCCCCGGCGCGAATGCGTCCGTGATGCGAGCAAGGGGGCGGGCCGACGTTGGGCGATGGGCCCGCCCCGCTTGAGGGCCGCGCAGGCGTACGGGAGGACGACCTGACGGCGTGTTGCCCCTTCCCGCCGTGTGTTGCGGGGCTGGAGCGAACGGCGGTTGGCGCGTCACACCACCACGATGCCGTGCGCGGGCAGCAGGTCGCGCAGCACATAGGTGCGGTGGTAGGCAGCGGCCTGGAAGAACCTGTAGACAGGATGGTCCGGCACGCCGTCGCCGGATGCGCGCCGGGGCAGCCGTTCCACGAAATCGCTCCACGCCTCTCCGTCATAGTCTGGTATTTCCCGGTTTTCCCCGTCCCACAGCCTGCCGGTGCGGGCCGCGTCCTGCCAGGCGTCGATGCGGCCGTCCTTGTCGGCCTCCACGGCCAGGATGGCCTTGACCGCGTCCTCGATGGCGGCAAACGGCCTGCCCGTGCCGTCGGCATAGCGGTCGTGCCTGGCCACGAAGTGCGCAAACCGTTCGTGCAGGTTGCGGCAGGCGGCCAAAAACGTCGCCCGGTTGTCGCGCGAGACGGTCAGTCCCGAGTCCTCGTAGGTGAATTCCCAGCGCAGGTAGGGCCGGTCCGGATAGGTGGCCACCCCACCGTGGCCCAGCCCCCTGGACAGCAGTTCCGCCGCCTGGGCGGCCCCCACCTCGAAACGTTTCAGCTTTTCCTTCAGGCTGTCGAAGAACCCCGTTGCCTTGTCCTCGATATATCCTTTGATGCCCTGGTCTTCCACGTGGCAGACGATGGAGTCGCCGCGCACGAAATTCAGGCGCGACCCGATGCCCGAAAATCCATAGTGGGAGAAGGTGTCCGCGTACACGTGGGCCGCCACGCCCATGAGCGCCAGCGAGTAGGACGAGCGAGGCAGGGCCAGGTAGTGGTCGAGCATTTCCCGCGCGATGGGGCTGTCCTGGCGGCAGACGATCCTTTCCAGGAACGGGGCGTCCTCCCGGCCACCCGGCGCGCCGCCGGGCAGGAAGTGGAACGGAATCCACACCGGGCGCTGCTTGTCGTCCTGGCCGATGTCCGGGTCCGTGAAGTCGTGGGCCGTGAGCACGGGATCCACCTGGGCATGGTCCCGCATCTCCTTGTGCGTGAGATGGACGGAGTCGTCCACGAACTGGGCGCAGGTGGCCACGGTGCGGGCCGCGTCCCCGTGCAGTCCCGCCGCCCTGGCCAGGGCATAGGTGCCGTAATAGTGCATGTCGATCTGCATGGAAACTCCTGCCGGGCGGCGGCCATTAATAGACGAATAGATTAATGATAAAAGCAATAACAAAGCGCATTCATGGTATCGCCGCGTCTTATTGAGGACATTAATACAGAAATATTAATATTAGGCAACAGGTATTGTGCCCGTGGCCGCTGGGACGCATGGACAGGGAGGCGGGCGTGTATTAGTTTGCGGCCATGGTTATTCGCGCCCTGGTTGTGGATGACGAACCGCCCGCGCGGGACGAGCTCGTGTATCTGCTGTCCGCGCACCCCGACGTGGAGGTGCTGGAGGCGGGTTCGGCCACGGCCGCGCTTCAGATGATCCGCGCCGAACAGCCCGATCTCGTGTTCCAGGACATCCAGATGTCCGGCAAGGACGGCTTCCATGTGCTGGAAATGGCCATGGCCATGCCCGAGCCGCCGCTGTTCGTGTTCGTGACCGCGTTCGACCAGTATGCGGTGCAGGCGTTCGAGGAAAACGCCGTGGACTACCTGCTCAAGCCCGTGGCGGCCAAGAGGCTGGCCAAGAGCATGGAGCGCGTGCGCGCGCTGCTGGGCGGCAAGCGGGCCACGACCGAGCGCGGGGCGTTGCGGCGGTTGCTGGAGGGCATGGGCCGCCGGGAATGCCTGTGCCGCCTGCCCGTGGAGCAGGGGGGCCGCATACGGCTCATCCCCACGGCGGACGTGGTGCTGGTGGAGGCCGAGGGCAAGCGGCTGACGGCCATGACCGACGCGGGCCCGGTGGCCTGCCACGGCCAGGCCTCCCTGGCCGGGCTGGAGGAGCGGCTGGAGAGCCAGGGGTTTTTCCGCGCCAACCGCTCCGTGCTGGTGAATCTGGAACGCATTGGCGCCTGCGCGCCGTGGTTTGGCGGCAAATACCACGTGGAAATGAACGACAAGGCGCGCACCAAGGTGACCGTGAGCCGCAACAGGGTGCGCGATTTCAAGACAAGGCTGGGTCTGTAACGCCGCGACCGGGCCCACGCGTCCGGTGATGGCCGGCAACGCCGTATGGAGTTGGGAGTGCAAGCAAGCTGGGGGATGGCCATGTCCATGGTTCCGCCCATACCCGATCTGTTCATCGATCTGTCGCAGCGGTTCGGCCTCATCCTGGCCGGCGGCTTCGCCATCATGAGCTTTTCGCCCATGGACAAGATGGGCTCCTACCGCAACCGTTCGCTCAAGGTGACGGCGCTGCTCATCGTGCTGTTCGGCCTGTTCGGCATCCTGGGCACCTACACCGGCAACTACGTGTTCCGTTCCTACGCCAACCTGCGGGCCATGGGCGTGATCGCCGCCGGATTGTTCGGCGGTCCGGCCGTGGGCATCGGCGCGGGGCTATTGGCTGGCGGGCACCGCTATCTCATCGACATCGGCGGGTTCAGCGCCTTTCCGTGCGGGCTGGCCACGCTGCTGGAAGGTGTGGCCGCGGGCCTGCTGGCGCGGCGGCTGCCCACCCAAAGCCTGGACTGGCGCCTGGCCATGATGTTGGGACTGGTGGGCGAAACCCTGCACATGGGCCTGGTGCTCGCGTTTTCGCGTCCCTTTGCCGAGGCCGTGGCCCTGGTGGAGCTCATCGGCCTGCCCATGATCGTGGTCAACTCGCTGGGCGCGGCCCTGTTCGTGCAGGCGCTGTCGCTCAAGATCCGTCTGCGCGACCTGCGCGAGTCGAGCCAGGCGCGGCAGGTGCTCTCCATCGCCAACCAGACCGTGGGCTATCTGCGGGGCGGCCTCAACCGCAAGTCGGCCCAGGCCACGGCGGAAATCATCTATGCCAACACCCAGGTGGCGGCCGTGGCCCTGACCGGCGGCGAGACCATCCTCGCCCACGTGGGCAAGGGGGCGGACCACCATCTGCCCGGCCATCCCGTGCGCACCGAGGCCACCCTGCGCGCCACGCGCGACGGCGTGCCCCTGTTTCTGGGCGAGCTGGATGACGTGGGGTGTGCCGAACCGGGTTGTCCGCTGGTCAGCGCGGCCATCGTGCCCCTGCGCAAGGGGGCGCAGATCCTGGGCACGCTCAAGCTCTACGGCACCAAGGACCGCCCGCTGGACCACACCCGTTTCGAACTGGCCAAGGGGCTGGCCGACCTTTTTTCCACCCAGCTGGAACTGGAAGACATCGGGATCAAGAACCAGCTTTTGGCCCACGCGGAAATCCGGCGGCTCCAGGCCCAGATCAACCCCCATTTCCTGTTCAATTCATTGAACACCATAGCCTCGTTTTGCCGCACCTCGCCGGATCAGGCGCGGGAGCTGCTCCTGGACCTGACCCGCTACATGCGGCGCAACCTGGACAGCAGCCGAGGGCTCATCCCCCTGGAGGAGGAGATGGAACAGGTGCGCTCGTACCTGGCCATTGAGCAGGCCCGTTTCGGCAGCCGCGTGCGGGCCGAGATCGATCTGGAGAACGGGGTGGGCGGCTGGCTCATTCCGCCGCTCATCGTGCAGCCCTTGGTGGAAAACGGGGTCAAGCACGGCCTGTTGACGCGGGAGAGCGGCGGCGTGGTGCGCCTGACCGCCCGGCGCGAGGACGGCCACCTGTGCGTGGTGGTGGAGGATGACGGCGCGGGCATGGACGCGGCGACCGTGCAGGGCATCCTGTCCGCCGACGTGGTGGGATCCATGAGCGAGGGCATTGGCGCACGCAATTGCCACCGCCGCCTGCAGCAACTCTATGGCCCGCACTATGGCCTTGTCGTGGACAGCGCGCTTGACCGGGGAACCCGGCTCTCCTTCCGCATCCCGCCCATGGGAACCCCCTGATTTTTCGTTTTTTCCCCTCCCTTTGCCCTGTCGTTTCAGGGCGTCCGGTTGTCGTTTCATACCCCTGATTATCCCTTTCGTGCGGCGTTCGTTGCGCCCCATCATTAAATGCGGCGATGCTGGGTGGGCACAACGCAACCAGTCAAGGAGGGTATGCATATGATGATCTTTTTCCTTTGCGTGGCCGCACTCATTATCGGCTACATGACCTACGGCAAGTTTGTGGACGCCATTTTCGGCGCGGATCCCGGACGGCCCACGCCCGCCGTCGCCATGGCCGACGGCGTGGATTTCGTGGAAATGCCCGCCTGGAAGATCTTTCTGGTGCAGTTGCTCAACATCGCGGGCCTGGGACCGGTGTTCGGCCCCATTCTGGGCGCGCTATACGGTCCTTCCGCCCTCATCTGGATCGTGATCGGCACCATCTTTGGCGGTGCGGTGCATGACTACTTCTCCGGCATGCTCTCCATCCGCAACAACGGGCAGTCCATCCCCGACGTGGTGGGCAAGGAACTGGGCTTCGGCTTCAAGCAGTTCATGCGCGTGTTCTCCATCGTGCTGCTGCTCCTGGTGGGCGTGGTCTTCGTGCTTGGGCCCGCCAAGCTGCTGGCCAAGATGACCGGCCTTGAGACCGGCCTGCTCGTGGCGGCCATCTTCCTGTACTACTTCCTGGCCACCATGCTGCCCATCGACAAGATCATCGGCCGCCTCTACCCCCTGTTCGGCGCGGTGCTCATCTTCATGGCCATCGCCCTGCCCCTGGCGCTCATGTTCAAGGGCTACAACCTGTTCCCCGAGGTGACCCTGGCCAACCTGCATCCCAAGAACCTGCCCATGTGGCCGCTCATGTTCATCACCATCGCCTGCGGCGCGATCAGCGGCTTCCATGCCACCCAGTCGCCCCTTATGGCGCGCTGCGTGAAGAACGAGCGCCAGGGCCGCAGCGTGTTCTACGGCGCCATGGTGTGTGAAGGCTTCATCGGCCTGGTGTGGGCCACGCTCGGCATGGGCTTCTACGAGTCTTCCACCGCGCTGCAGGCGGCCCTGGCCGCGGGCGGCCCGGCCAGCGTGGTCAACGAGGTCGCAACCACCCTGCTGGGCGGCTTTGGCGGCGTGCTCGCCGTGCTGGGTGTTGTGGTGCTTCCCATCACCTCCGGCGACACCGCCTTCCGCGCCGCGCGGCTCATCGTCGCCGACTTCACCAGCTACACCCAGAAGCCGGTCATGAACCGCCTGTTCATCGCGGTGCCGCTCTTCGCCATCGGCTACCTCATCTCCACGGCCGAGTTCGGCGTGATCTGGCGCTACTTCGGCTGGGCCAACCAGACGCTGGCCGCCGTGGTGCTGTGGACCGCCGCCGCCTATCTGGCGCGCAAGGGTCTCCTGCACTGGATCGCCACGCTCCCGGCCATCTTCATGACCGCCGTGACCGTGACCTACCTGGCCAACGCCAAGATCGGCTTCAACCTGCCCATGGACTACGCCACGCCCATCGGCATTGCCGCCGCCATCGTGGCGACCGTGGCGTTCTTCATCTTCATCAAGGGCACCCGGGCGCGCGAGGCGCATGCCGTCAGCTAGGCCATCCCCTGCCTTTGCCGTTTCCACACGGGCCCGCCAGCGCGGGCCCGTTTTTTATGGCCCGGACGCCGCCACATGGCGCAACGGCTCCGGTTTGTGGCGGATGCCGGGTAAAGAACCGGGCGGATCGGCTGATGGAACAACGATTGGAGCCAGGTATCGCCATGCCTCGGCGTGTTTACAGCCCTGCTGGCCCGGCGTATACTCCTCGCCCACACAGAGCGAGACAAGAGGATTGCATAGTGGACGTTATTGTTTCCCCCGAGGCGATGCAGGACCGTTGCTGGGCATGGCGCGGCGCTGGCGAGCGCGTGGCCCTGGTGCCGACCATGGGCTATTTTCACGAAGGGCACCTGAGCCTCATGCGCTGGGCGCGCGCGCACGCGGACAAGGTGGTGGTCAGCCTGTTCGTCAACCCCACCCAATTCGGCCCGGAAGAGGATCTGGACCGCTATCCCCGCGACGTGGAGCGTGACACGGCCCTGGCCCGCGACGCGGGCGTGGACCTGCTGTGCACGCCCCAGGCCGACGCCCTGTACGCGCCGGAGCACGCCACGTGGGTGGAGGTGCCCGCCCTGGCCCGCCACCTGTGCGGCGCCAGCCGTCCCGTGCATTTCAAGGGCGTGGCCACCATCGTCACCAAGCTTTTCATGCTGGCCATGCCCCATGTGGCGGTCTTTGGGCAAAAGGACTGGCAGCAGCTCGCCCTGGTGCGACGCATGGCCGCCGACCTCAACATACCGGTGCGCATCGAGGGCCGCCCCATCGTGCGCGAGGCCGATGGCCTGGCCTTGAGCTCGCGCAACGTGTACCTTTCGCCCACCGAACGCGCCCTGGCGCCGCATCTGCACAAGGGCTTGCAGGTGGCGGCCGGGCTGGTGGACCAGGGCGAGCGGGACGCCGCCGTGTTGTGCGAGGCGGTGCGCGACTACTGGGGCCGGGAAATCGGCCTGGGCCAGGAAGACTATCTGTCCGTGGTGGATCCCGAAGCCATCGTCCCGGTCGACCGGGTGGACGGCCCGGCGCTCATGGCGCTGGCCTACCGTTTCGAGCGGGCGCGGCTCATCGACAACACGCTGCTCGTGCCGGGCAAGGGAGCCTGACGGGTGGGAGCCCTTGCGGGTTGGATAAAGCGCGGCCTCAAGGCCAATCTGGCCACGGGCGTGCTCGTGCTCACGCCCATTGCCGCCACGCTGTTCTTTCTCCAGGCGTTGGTGCGCTGGGTGGACAAGGTGCTGCTGTTGCTGCCGCCGCCCTACCGGCCTGGCGCGCTGCTGCCCTTCGAAATTCCGGGATTGGGGTTTCTGCTCTTGGCGGCCATTTTACTGCTGGTCGGATTTTTGGTGCGAAATTTTATGGGCAGGGCGGTGGTCGGACTGGGCGAAGCCATCGTCAACAGGATACCGTTCGTCAGTACATTCTATAATGCTGTCAAGCAGTTGGTTGAAACCATCGTGTCAGGATCCGGTCGCGATTTCAAGCGGGTGGTGCTGGTTGAATATCCGCGCAAGGGAGTGTATGCACTTGCATTCGTGACCGGGATAGCGACAGGGGAAATCCAGGAAAAGACCGCAGCCCGCTGCCTCAACGTCTTTTTGCCCACCACCCCTAATCCTACGTCAGGTTTTTACCTGCTGGTGCCGGAAGAGGAGTGCATCCCCCTTGCCATGAGCGTGGAGGATGCCTTCAAGCTGCTTATTTCGGGGGGCATCCTAAGCCCGGACAGCGCCAGTCGAAAACAAGGAAAAAGAGCCGCTGACGCGGTACATCAACCCAAGGAGGAGCTGCAATGATCCCCAACAAAGGCAAATACCATTTCACGTCCGAATCCGTGACCGAAGGCCACCCGGACAAGGTGGCGGACCAGATTTCCGACGCGATTCTCGATACGCTGCTGGCCCAAGACCCCGACTCGCGCGTGGCGTGCGAAACCCTGGTCACCACCGGCCTCGCCTTCATCGCCGGCGAAATCACCACCAAGGGGTACTGCGACTTTCCCCAGGTCGTGCGCCAGACCATCAAGGAAATCGGCTACAACAGCTCGGACATGGGTTTTGACTACGAAACCTGCGCGGTCATCTCCTCCATCGACAAGCAGTCCCCGGATATCGCCCAGGGCGTGGACCGCTCCGACCCCGAAGCCATGGGCGCGGGCGACCAGGGCATGATGTTCGGTTTCGCCTCCACCGAGACCGAAACCCTCATGCCCGCCCCCATCTTCTGGTCGCACAAGCTTTCCCGCCGCCTGACCTACGTGCGCAAGGAAAACATCCTCGATTTCCTGCGTCCCGACGGCAAGACCGAAGTCTCCTTTGAATACGTGGACGGCAAGCCCACCCGCATCGACACCGTGGTCATCGCCACCCAGCATTCGCCCAACGTGGCGCAGCAGGATCTGGTGGATGCGATCAAGGAAGAGGTCATCTTCAAGACCCTGCCCGAGCAGTACATGGACGCCAACACCCGCATCTTCATCAACACCACGGGCCGGTTCGTCATCGGCGGTCCCATGGGCGACTGCGGCCTGACGGGCCGCAAGATCATCCAGGACACCTACGGCGGCATGGGCGCCCATGGCGGCGGCGCGTTCTCCGGCAAGGATCCCTCCAAGGTGGACCGCTCCGGCGCGTACATGGCGCGCTACATCGCCAAGAACGTGGTGGCCGCCGGCCTTGCGCCCCAGTGCGAAGTGCAGATCGCCTACGTCATCGGCGTGGCCGAGCCCGTTTCCGTGCTGGTCACTTCCATGGGCACCAGCGAACTGCCGGACGAGACCCTGACCAAGGCGGTCACGGAAGTCTTTGACATGCGCCCCTACCACATCATCAAGCGCCTGGACCTCAAGCGTCCCATCTATCTGCCCACCGCCGCCTACGGCCACTTTGGCCGCGAGCGCAAGGAATTCACCTGGGAGCGCACCGACGCGGTCGCCGACCTGCGCACCGCCGCCAAGGTGTAACCCGCACCCGTACGCATATGAAAAAAGGCGGGGCCGCATGGCCCCGCCTTTTTTTGTGACGCCCCGGGGGAAGGGGGGAGAGAAGGGAAAACCCCTTTTTCCAAGCATAAAAA
>JBFWMG010000044.1:0-27710 GCA_050251715.1 Desulfovibrionaceae bacterium
CCCCCCCCCCCCCCCCCCCCCCCCCCCCCCCCCCCCCCCCCCCCCCCCCCCCCCCCCCCCCCCCCCCCCCCCCCCCCCCCCCCCCCCCCCCCCCCCCCCCCCCCCCCCCCCCCCCCCCCCCCCGGTATTGTGTCAGCAGCCCGCGTGCGGCATGTGGCCGTGGGCGATGAAGGCCTCCATCGCCTCCTTGCCCATGTAGTGCGCCAGGGTGCGGGGCTCGGTGCGCAGGAGGTCCACCACCAGCAGTCCGTCGAGGCAGTCCTTGAACGCCCTGTCCACGTTGAAGGCGAGCAATGCGCCGCCCAGCTTGAGATACTGGCGCAGCAGCACGGGGATGGACTTGCCGTCCTCCTCCAGGTCGGTCACCACGGCGGTCAGTTCGTCGAGTGAGCCGAGGATGCCGCCGAAACGCTTGACCTCGCGCCGCGTGAGCGCGCCCAGGCGGAGCGGCGTCTTGGCCTTGACCAGCCGTCCGAGATCCTCCAGGCGGTGTGCCGCGCGCAGGTGGCGGACAATGAGTTCGCGCGACGTTGCCGAATAGTCGCCGGAGATGGACACCGGCCCGAACAGGGTGCTGTGCTCCGGGTGGGCGCAGACGAAACGGCCTATGCCTTTCCAGAGCAGGAGCAGCGGGGCGAAATGCTTCTGGTATTTGGGCCGCACAAAGGAGCGCCCCATCTCGATGGCCGGACCCAGGCGGTCGAAGAAGGCTTTCTTGAAGGTGAACAGGGTGGACGTGTACAACCCGTCGGGGCCGTGGGCGGCCATGATCTCGGCCGTGAGGCCCAGGCGGTAGGCGCCCACCACCTCGCGCGCTTCGCGGTTCCACACAAAGAGGTGGTGGTAGTGTGCGTCAAAGCGGTCCAGGTCGAGCGGCTTTCCCGTGCCCTCTCCCACCAGGCGGAAGGTGCGCTCGCGCAGCCTGCCGATCTCGCGCAGCAGGGCGGGGATGCGGTCCGCCGTGGCGCAGCACACGTCGAACTCCTTGCTGCGCGCCAGGCGGCACTGCGGCGGCAAGGCGTCCACCTCGGCGGCCAGCAGTTCTTCGGGCAGGGGCGCTATGAGCGGCTGGTCCAGGGAGGGCGCCCATTGGGCGCCGGCTGGGCGCATGGCCGCGCCCAGGCGGCGCAGGGGGTGCGGGACGCGCGAGGCGCGGGGCTGGCGCTCGCGCAACATATGGGTGCGCAGGCGCAGATAGTCGATGAGCGCCTCGTCGGAATCCAGGGAGGCGAACTTGTGCGGCGGGATGGGGTTGCCCACGGCGATGGACAGGGTGGCGTCGCGCTTGTGCAGCAGTTCGCGCGGCAGCATGGCCGTGCGCAGCCGGGGGTGCAGCAGGCCCAGCAGGTGGAACAGCGCGCTGTTGGCGCCGTCAAAGAAGACCGGCTGCACCGTGGCCTTGGCGCGCCGGGCAAGGCCCGCCACGGTGGGGCTCCAGGCCGGGTCGGTCACGGCGGCGTGGGCAAGATTGATGGAGGCGACCTCGCCCGCCGGGAACACGCCCAGCACCCCGCCGTTTTTCAGGTGGCGCAGGCATTCCTTGAGCGGGCCCACGTTGCGGCGGGTGGCGTTGCCGCCGCCAAAGTTGTCCACGAAGATGAACAGGTCGCGCAGTTCTGCCACGGGTTCCAGGGCGCGGGTGGCCATTATCTTCACGTCGGGCCGCGCCTGGGTGAGCAGGGCCGCGAGCATGATGCCCTCGATACAGCCGAAGGGGTGGTTGGCCACCACCACCAGCGGCCCCTGGGCCGGGATGCGCGACACGCCGCCCGACACGGCGCAGTCGATGTTGAGGTTGTCCAGGGAGCGGCGCAGGAAATCCGTGGCGCTGGTGCTGGACGTGGACACGGCGGCGTAGCGGGCGTTGATGCGGTCGAGTCCGAGCAGGCGTTCGAGGTGTTTGCCCAGCACGGCGGCCACGGCCTTGGCGGCCGGGGCGCGGCCGGTTCCGGCTATGCGCCAGAGGGAGCGGAAATCGTCGGGCGAAGGCAGGCGGATGACCGGGGGCTGGGGCAGGCCGAGCGCCAGGGCGTCATCCGGTACGGCGGCGTCGCAGGTCATGCAAGCGGTGCGTTCCATGCGGTCTCCTTGCGTGGTGAGGCAAAAGGGGGAGGTGAGGTGTGTTCCATGGCGATGCGGCTGCGTCGCGGGATGCGGCGCGTGTCAGCCTTTTTGAGCACTCTCTACGGGGCGGACGTTACCGGCGGATGGCGGCGGCGTGACGGGTGGGCAACACGTGTGTGGCGATTCGGTGGCGAGTGGCTGGAGCGTGTACCCTGAAAAAAGGTGCGGTGCTCGTGCGCATTGCCTCAGGGCAAGGGGGCGTTATGCCAAGGAAGAGTCCCGCTTCAGGACGGAGACGAGCTGGCGCGTTTTAGCATTGAAACAATGCGACGATTTGAAATGATGAAGCATTATTTCAACAAAATGCATAAGAGCATCACGTCTTTTTCAAGGTGAAGATGCCCTAGAACGGCACGGAGACAAAGCCGGAACGCAGGGGGAGGACCGCCTCGCCGTAGCCAAAGGAGCGGGCGTAGGCGACCAGGTCGGCGAAGCCGTGGGCGATGTCGCGCGCGGTGTGCGCGTCCGAGGCAAAGGTGATGGGCAGGTCCATGGCGCGCGCCAGGGTCATGACCCGCGGGCAGGGGTAGATCGCGGCGCACGGCTTGCGCAGGCCCGCCGAGGAGATTTCAAGGGCCATGTTGTGCGCGGCCATGGCCTCCAGCACGTCGCAAAAGCAGTCCTGGGCCGTGTCCGTGGCCGCCCAGGCGGTGAAGGCGCCGATGGAGAAGATTTTTATCAGATCCAGATGCGCGGCCACGTTGAACAGGCCGGAGGAGGCCATTTGCCGCATCAGGCTGAAATAGTGGCGGTAGTCGGCAAACAGCACCTCGTTGTCCAGGTCTTCCCAGTCGCGGGCCGCAAAGTCGAAGCCCCAGTTTTCCAGGAAATGGACCGACCCGAGGACGAAATCGAACGCGTGGGCCGCGATGGCGTGGGCGATATGTGCCTCGTAGCCGGGAAAAAAATCGAATTCCGCGCCGACCAGCACGTCGATGCGCCCTGCGAATTCGGCCTGCAAGGCGCGGGTTTCGGCCACATAGAGGGGAAAATTGCGCGCCAGGCGGTCCTGGTAGTCGCTGGGATAGGTATAGGCGGCGGGCCTGGGTGCGTGCTCGGTGAAGCCGAGCACGTCCACGCCCTTGTCCAGGGCGGCCAGCACGTTGGCCCGCGCGTCGTCCCGGCCATGGGAATGGCGGGTGTGGGTATGCAGATCGATGGTGCGCATGGTTTCCTCTTGTGCCGCATGGCGCGGCACAGCCGAAGGAAAGTATAGCTGAACGCGGCGGTTGGCAAGATGGCGGCGCGTGATTGGCGCACCGCCATGAGGGCGGTGGGGGGAAGCCTACGGGAATGATTTGCCTTGGCCGCCGGGACAGTGTAGAGGTGAGCGAGTTCACGAACGACGGACTTGACGGCGGGGATGTTTCGCTGTATGTACCGACGTTTCATTACATGCACCAAGGAGTTTCGCCGTGAAAAGAACATACCAGCCCAGTAAGATCAGAAGGAAACGGACCCACGGTTTTCTCGTCCGCTCGCGTTCCAAGAGCGGTCGCGCCGTCATCGCGCGCAGGCGTGCCAAGGGGCGCAAGAGATTAGCGGTCTAGTTTTTCTCCGTGCTTGTCGGATAAAAAGGCGGCCTGAGTTTCTTCGGTGTTATGACGCAGGCCGCCGTTATTTTTCCAGAAGCTTCATTCTTTTTGTGCTGCCCCGGCCCGGTGGGCCCGTGCCCTGGCGCCTGGGCGTTGCGGTCAGCAAAAAGGTCGGTGCGGCGGTCACGCGCAACCGCATCAAACGGCTGATCCGGGAATGCATGCGCCTCCACCAGGAAACGTTTCGTTTCCCCTTGGAGCCGGTGCGCGAAGCGCCGGACGGCGCGCCGGGAGAGGCCGATGGGAAACGTCCGGCCAGGGCCATGGATTTCGTGGTCGTGGCCCGGCGTGGCATTGACGCCCCGGCTCTTGATCTGAACACCGTGGAGCGGGAAGTGCTCCCGCTGATCGCCAAAGCCATGCGGGACGCCAGAGCGTCCCGGTCCGGCGGTGATAAAACCGCCCAAGCCTAACGCGGAAGCCTCCCATGCGGCGGCCAGGCGGACGACCATACATGCGTGTTCTCATGCTTTTTTGCATAACGGTGTACCGCAGGTGCATCTCTCCATTTTTGCCCCCAGCCTGTCGGTTCCATCCCACCTGTTCCGACTACGCCCGGCAGGCCATTACGTTGCACGGGCCTTGTAAAGGCGGGCTTCTGGCCGCGTGGCGCCTCATGCGCTGCAATCCCTTGTTCAAGGGAGGCTACGATCCCGTGCCCGAACCCACGAAACCCATCCTTCATGTGCCCAGGAGCGAATAGAAATCCATGGAAACCAAGCGCGTCATCATCGCAGTGGCCTTGTCCCTGCTGGTTCTCATCGGCTGGAACTATCTTTTCCCCGCACCTCCCGCTGTGGACAACCCCGCCCAGACCCAGAACCAGACAGCCGAGCCCCAGGCCCAGGCGGAACTGGAGAAAAGCGTCGCCCCCGCCGTGGCCCCGGCCTTTGTGCCCACGGCCGGACGCAGCGTGCACGTGAAAACGTCCCGGTACGATGCACAGTTCAACACCGTGGGCGCGGTGCTCGAACATTTTCGCCTGCTCGCCTACAAAAAGAGCATGGAGCCCGATTCGCCGCCCGTTGACCTCGTGTCCAGCGACGCCCTGGCCATGGCGCCCATGGGCGTGCTGCTGAACGGCGTGGGCACCTGGCGTAATCCCAACTGGTCCTTCGAAGGCAACGACCTGACCCTTGCGCCCGGCGAAACGGGCACGCTCACCTTTGTGGGCGATATCGACGGGCTGCGCCTTGCCCGCGAACTCACCTTTTCCGGCGATTCCTACGTGATCGAGGAAAAGGTGCGCCTGCTCGGCGCGACCACGGCCCAGGCCGCGGGCTCCAGCATCGGCTTCACCCTGGCCGCCAGCAGCTTCACGTCCGAGGAAGACAAGTACAATCCCACCGCCATCGCCTATTTCACGGGCGACAAGGTGAGCTCCGAGGCCGACCGCGACGATCTGGCCAAGGGCATCACCTCCGAAGCGGGCCTCAAGTGGGCGGGCGTGGAAAGCAACTATTTCCTGCTCGGCCTCGCGCCGCTGGGCCTCGATTTGAGCCTCAAGGCCAAGTTCGAGGGCGACGTGTTCCGCGTGGCCATGCAGAAGACCGGCATGGTGGATGAATCCGGGCAGCCCTCCGTGGCCGTGGCCTATTATTTCGGTCCCAAGCTGGACAAGGAAATGGCCCTTGCGCCCAATGACATCGCGGCATCGGCCACCTATGGCTGGTTCGACTTCGTGTCCAAGCCCCTCATGACCGCGTTGCGCTTCTTCCAGCATTATGTGGGCAACTGGGGCGTGGCCATCATCCTGCTCACCGTGCTCATCAAGATCATCTTCCTGCCCCTGTCGCACAAGAGCTACAAGTCCATGGAGCAGATGAAGAAGCTCCAGCCCATGATGCAGAAGCTCCGCGAGAAGTACAAGGACGACCGCGAGCGGATGAACCAGGAAGTCATGAGCCTGTACAAGACCTACAAGGTCAACCCGGCGGGAGGCTGCCTGCCCATGGTGGTGCAGATCCCCGTGTTCATCGGCCTGTACCAGGCGTTGCTCAAGGCCATTGAACTGCGCCACGCCCCCTTTATCGTCCATGTGCCGTTCACCGACATGATCTGGCTGGCCGACCTGTCCGCCAAGGATCCGTATTATGTCACACCGCTCATCATGGGTGCGACCATGTTCCTCCAGCAGAAGCTCACGCCCACTCCGGGCGACCCGACCCAGGCGAAGATCATGATGCTCATGCCGCTGGTCTTCACCTTCATGTTCCTCAACTTCCCGTCGGGTCTGGTGGTCTACTGGCTGGTGAACAACGTGCTGTCCATCGCCCAGCAGTGGTGGATGCTCAGAAACAAGTAGCTTCCGGAAAGGCGTCGCGCCATGTGCCCCGCACCGGTGGACCGTGGCGCGGCATCCCTTGGCGCGGCGTTGCCACCCGGGAGACGAGGAGTTGTCCCTTTCATGTCCGAGAGCAAGGAATTTGACGGAAAAACCATAGACCTGGCCATAGATGCGGCGTGCGCCCATTTTGATTGCGACCGGACCCGGTTGGAGGTCGAAATCGTCAACGACGCCCGGGGCGGGCTCTTTGGCCTGGTGGGCGCGAAAAAGGCCGTGGTGCGCGCCAGGCTTATGGACAACCAGGCCGAGACCAAGGCCATGGCCGTCGCCATTGTGGAGCGGCTTGTCGATCCCATTGTGGGCGCGATAAAGGCCTCGGCCGATATGGACGGCGACCGCATCCGGGTATTGATCCGCGACGTGGCCGATTCCGGCCTGCTCATCGGGCGCGAGGGGCAGACCCTGGCCGCCGTGCAGTATCTGGCCAACCGCATCCTCTCCAAGCGGGTGCGGGAAGCGCCGCGCATCCACATCGATGCGGGCGACTACCGCGAGCGGCAGGACGACTCCCTGCGCCAACTCGCCCTGGAACTGGCCGACAAGGTCAAGGCGCAGGGCAGGCCGCAGTCCACCCGTCCCTTGAGCTCCTACCACCGCCGGGTGGTGCACATGGCCCTGCAGGAAGACGACGCCATCCTGACCCGCAGCAAGGGCGACGGCCCCATGAAGCGCGTGCTCATCCTGCCCAAGCGGGACAAGGGCGCGCCGCGCCAGGCGCGCCAGGCATAGCGGGGCGGCGTCCGCCCAGGCGTGCGTGGCGGCGCGTCATCGCGCCGCCATGCGGAACCCCGGCAAGGAGCAGGGCATGGCGCACCATCATGAACCCGACACCATAGCCGCCATCGCCACGCCGCCCGGATCGGGCGGCGTGGGCATCGTGCGCCTGTCCGGCCCGCGCAGCCGCGCCATCCTGGCCGCGCTGTTCCTGTCCCATTCCCCCTCGTTTTCCGATTTCAAACCGTATTGCCTGCACCATGGGGCGCTGCTGGCCGTGCCCGGCGACCCGGCCACGGCGGTGGACGAGGTGCTGGCCGTGTGCATGCCCGGCCCGCGTTCCTTCACGGGCGAGGACGTGGCCGAGATCCACTGCCATGGCGGCCAGGCCGTGGTGGCCGCCGTGCTGGAGGCGGTGCTCGCCCAGGGGGCGCGTCTGGCCGAGCGGGGCGAATTCACCCGCCGGGCGTTCCTCAATGGGCGCATGGACCTGACCCAGGCCGAGGCCGTGGCCGAGATCATCGCCGCGCCCGCGCAGGCCGGCCTGCGCCTGGCCCAGGCGCGGCTGGAGGGCGGCCTGGGCCGCCGCATCCGCGCCCTGCGCGCCCGGCTCGAGTCCCTGCGCCAGCAGCTCTGCGTGGCGGTCGATTTTCCCGATGAGGAACTGGAATGCCTGTCCCGCGACGAGTTTGTGTCCGGCGTTTCCGGCGTGCGCCAGGAAATAGACGGGCTGCTGCACGGGTATGCGCGCTGCCGTTGCTGGCGCGACGGGGCGCTGGTGGTGCTGGCCGGGCGGGTCAATGCGGGCAAGTCGAGCCTGCTCAACGCGCTCTTGGGCCGCAACCGGGCCATTGTGACCGATGTGCCCGGCACCACGCGGGATTTTTTGGAAGAAACCATTGATCTGGCCGGACTGCCCGTGCGGCTGGTGGATACCGCCGGGTTGCGCGACGCGGCGCATGCCGACGCGGTGGAGCGCGAAGGCGTGCGCCTGGGCCGCGACTTGGCCGACAAGGCGGACCTGGTGTGCCTGGTGTGGGACGCCACGCTGCCCCCGGATGCCGACGGCCTGGACCTGGCGCGGCGGCTGGGCGCGCGCAAGGTGCTGGGCGTGGCCAACAAGATCGACCTGGCGGGCGGCGGGACGCCCGGAGAGACGGAAACCCTGCTTGCCGCGCTGGGCGTGGGGTGCGCGCGGGTATGCGCGAAAAACGGCGAGGGCGTGGACGCGCTGGCCGTGCGCATCCGGTCCCACCTGCTGGAGGGCGGCGGCGCCTGCGCCGAGCCCGAATACGGCGAGCTTGCCCCCAATCTGCGCCAGAGCCGGGCGCTGGCCGAGGCGCGGGACGAACTGGCCGCCCTGGCCGAGGAAATCGACGCCCATGTTCCCTACGATCTCCTGGGCGTGCGGCTTGAGGCCGCGTGCCGCATGCTGTGCGCCATCACAGGGGAGATCACCTCCGACGACATTCTCCGCGCTATCTTTGATTCCTTTTGCATTGGTAAATAGAACCCGTTATATACGTGTAAAACCATGTGCACCGGCATTCGGTGCGGGTTGTCATCAGAACGTCACAAAGCGACCATACAGATGACACCCGCAGGGTGTGGATTGAGCACGCACGTTTTCGGAGGAACAATGGAAAAGGAACTGGTTCTCGTCATTGAAGACGACGAAGATATTCTGCAATTGCTGTCCTACAACCTGGAGGCGGCCGGGTATGCGCCGCTCACGGCGGGCGACGGCGAAACCGGGCTGGCCCTGGCGCTGCGCAAGCTGCCCCAGTGCGTGATCCTGGATCTCATGCTGCCCGGCATGGACGGGTTCGAGGTCTGCCGCGAACTGCGGCGGCAGCCGGAAACGCGCGCCATCCCCGTCATCATGCTCACGGCGCGGGGCGACGAGGTGGATCGCGTGGTGGGCCTGGAAATGGGCGCGGACGACTATGTGGTCAAGCCGTTTTCCCCCCGCGAGCTGTTGCTGCGGGTGAAGGCGGTGCTCAAGCGCGCCCAGCCCTCCACCGAGGAGGCGGCGGTGCTGCGCCGCGACGGCCTGGTGGTGGATGTGCAGGCCCATGCCGTGATGGTGGACGGCGAGCCCGTGCAGCTGACGGCCACGGAGTTCAAGCTGCTGGTGGATCTGCTCAAGCGCCAGGGCAGGGTGCAGACCCGCGACCATCTGCTCAATACCGTGTGGGGCTACGAGTTCGAAGGCTACGCCCGCACGGTGGACACCCACATCCGCAGGCTGCGGCAGAAGATCGGCAGGTATGCCGACTACATCGAGACCGTCCGGGGCGTGGGCTACCGATTCAAGGCGTAACGCCGCAACCACGTATCATCCCTACAGACCATCGTCCGGCACGGGTTTGCGCCCCTTGCCGGACGAGGCATGGAACGCAATGGAAGCACACAAGAACATCAAGATGCGCGCCCGGAAGGTCGATTTTTATTACGGCGACTTCCAGGCGCTGCATGCCGTGGACCTGGATTTTCACGCGCGCGAGGTCACCGCGCTCATCGGGCCGTCCGGGTGCGGCAAAAGCACGTTTCTGCGCTGCCTCAACCGCATGAACGACCTCATCCCCATTTCCCGGCTGGAAGGCGAGCTGTTGCTCGACGGCGAGGACATCTACGCCCCGCGCGTGGATGTGGTGGAACTGCGCCGCCGCGTGGGCATGGTCTTCCAGAAGCCCAACCCCTTTCCCAAGACCATTTTCGAGAACGTGGCCTACGGGTTGCGCGTGAACGGCATCAAGGACCGCCGCTACCTCGAGGACAAGGTGGAGGAAAGCCTTGTGCACGCCGCCCTGTGGGAAGAGGTCAAGGACCGGTTGCACACCACGGCCCTGGGATTGTCCGGCGGCCAGCAGCAGCGGCTGTGCATTGCCCGCGCCCTGGCCGTGGAGCCGGAAATCCTGCTCATGGACGAACCCGCCTCGGCCCTGGACCCCATCGCCACGCAGAAGATCGAAGAGCTGATCCACTCCCTCAAGGAACGCTACACCATCATCATCGTCACCCACAGCATGCAGCAGGCCGCGCGCGTTTCCGACATCACCGCCTTTTTCTACATGGGCAAGCTCATTGAAACGGGCGCCACGGAAATGATGTTCACCCGGCCGACCAACAAGCAGACGGAAGACTACATTACCGGCCGGTTCGGTTAGACACCGCGACCGCGCATCCTCATTCCAGGTGGCGGCATGTGGCCGGCGCCGCAGCCCCCTTGCAAGGACGGAGTATGGATAGACATTTTCAAAAAGAACTCGATGGGTTGCGGCTGAAGGTGCTGGAAATGGCGGCCTATGCCGAAAAGGCCGTGGACAAGGCCGCCAGGGCGCTTGTAACCTATGACACCGCGCTGGCCGAAGAGGTGATGGACGGCGACCACGCCGTTGACGCCCTTGAATGCGAGGTGGACGACTATTGCCTGCGCCTGCTGGCCCTGGGGCAGCCTGTGGCGGCGGACCTTCGGTTCGTGGTGGGCTGCATGCGCATGGCGGGCAACCTGGAGCGCATGGGCGACCAGGCCGTGAACATCGCCGAGCGGGCCATGTTCCTGGCGCAGCGGCCACCCCTGCCGTTCAACCACGTGCTGGAAGACATGGCCGATGTGGCGCGCGACATGGTGCGTGCGTGCATCAACGCCTTCAAGCTGCACAACGTCGAGCAGGCGCGCCAGGTGTGCGCCATGGACGCGCGCGCTGACGAGCTGGACATGCTCGTCCTGCGCAAGCTGATGGATTACATGATTAATGAGACCCCCGCCATCGAGCGGAGCGTGCATACCATTCTGGCGGTGCGCAACCTGGAGCGTGTGTGCGATCTGGCCACCAACATTGCCGAAGTGGTTATTTTCGTCGTGCATGGGGCCAACGTCAAACACAAATGCGATCATCTTGCCTGATGGATGTCCGCCGCCCCATTCACCTGGGAGGTTCCCAGCATGTCGCGGCCGGCCAAAAAGATTGACCCGGCCTTGCTGGACCGTTTCCTCGCCGCGGTGGACGCCGCCGACGCGCAGGCGGTGCGCGATGCGGTGATGGAGCTTGACGGACTGAAGAAGGAATGCCACGCCCGTTTTACATAGCGGCGAGTCAAGGGAGGTGCGCATGCCCCGAAGCAAGATGGAAGTGGTGCGGCTGGGTGTTGGCAACGAATGCCACGTGCTGGATGTGGCGGCCATTCCCCGCGAGGTGACCGACTGGGACAGGCGGTGGTTCGCGGCCATTACCTCCATTGCCCTGACCACGGTGCAGGAGCAGCTGGTGCGCACCCCGCCCCAGGTGCTCCACCGCCAGGAAGAGATCCTGGCTGTGCATTGGCATCCGGAATTCGTGCCCATGGCGCTGGCCATGGAGCGCGTGCGCGCCATGTTTCCCAACAGCCGGTCCGAACTCATCATCCCCACCCAACACAACGTGCTCATGGCGCTGAACGGCTATGCGGGCGTGGAGGTGGACTGCTACGCCCACGGCTTCAACCGCAAGGTGCAACTGCTGCTGCATTTCAACGAGGCCAACGTGGCGGAGGCGGGCGTGCTGTCGTCCATGCTGGCGCACACCTTCCGCTACCGGTCTTCCCAGCTGTTCGAGCTGCTGGACTCCCTGACGGAAAAGGCCTTTGAGGCCCGCCGCCAGGAGGCGGCCGGCGAAACCGGCGCGGACGCCGACATGGTGGAATTCTGCACCATCCACGCCCGCAAGCTGCGCCGCCTCATAGACGAAAACTGGGGCGACACGCCGCGCGACATGATGAAGAACAAGCTGGTGCGCAACTATTTCAACTGCCTGCGGGAGACCTTTGGCGACCGGTGGATAAGCCGGGCGCAGGTCTATCTCAAGGCGGTCAAGCACATCGTGAAGCGCAACTTCTCGCTCCAGTTTTTCTACCGGACCTCCGAGGTCATCGAGGAGGCGCGGGCGCTGGGCGCGGGCATCGTCATTCCCCACCCCGAGCAGTTCTGGCCCATCTTGCTGGCGGGCTACGACGTGGACGGCATCGAGGTGTGGAACCCGCAGTCCCAGGAATACACCGAATTTCTCATCAACGCCGTGCACCGCCAGAACCAGACGCGCGGGCGCGCCTCGCGGCCCTTGCTCATCTTCATGGGCGACGACTGCCACATGGGGGAAAAGCTCGGGGTCGCGGACAGCGTGGACCCGGTCAAGGCGCTGCGCGAGGTGGGCCTGCAACCCGGCTGGGATGACCTTTCCATCCGCAAGAGTCTTATCCTGGGTGGTGTCAGCCGCGCCGGGATCATTGAAGAATACAAGGCGCGCCTGGGTTGACCGGGGCGCTGTAAACCAGAAAAAGCGAGCATATTCATGTCGGATACCTTCAAGTACGAAACCGTGCAGGACGTGGCCACGCTGCTGCCGTACCTGGACGCCATCAAGGAAGGGCTGCAAAGCGGCCACCTCACCCTGGCCGGGCGCAAGCACACCCTGGAGCTTTTCCCGGAGGGCATGGTCACCTTTTCGCTGGAAGGCAAGTCCAAGGAGGGCAAGCACAGGCTGGCCTTCAAGATCACGTGGCACGATCCCGCCCTGGATGCCGACTTGCCGGATGACATGCTGACCATACAAGCCCGCTAGCGGAGGGGACAGATGTTGTTCAAGGAAGGCATAGCCGACAACCTGCGGTTCATGGTGCTTGAAGTCACGCGCCAGCTCGAAAACACCATGAAGCAGCTCGAATCGCCCAGCCTCAAGCTGGTGGCGTCCATCAGCAGCCGCGACGACTACATCGACAACCTGAAGAGCGTGATCGAGGACAAGTGTTTTTCCTCCATCTACCGCCTGGGCCAGGGGCAAAAACGCACCGTGGATCTGATGCGCGCCGTGACCACCGTGGCCGCCAACCTGGAACGCATCGCGGACTTTGCGGTCAACGTGGTGGCCCAGACCGCGTACCTGAAGACCCCCGAGTTCATCCACCGCTACGAATACAGGAAATTCTTCAAGGAAGTGCTGGGCGCGCTGGACCTGGTCTACAAGGCGGTGATGAACCAGGACATGTCGCTGGCGTTCCGCATCTGCCGTAGCGAATTCACCCTGGACGCCCTGTACAAGGTCCAGTTCGACCGCATCCTCACGGAGCTGCGCTCCGGCATGGAAACCGAAAATCTCATCACCAGCCATCTCATCCTGCGCTATCTGGAACGCATGGGCGACTCGCTGCTCAACATCGGCGAGGCGATCATCTTTGCCGCCGTGGGCGAGAAGTTCAAGATCCGCCAGTACGAGGCGCTCAAGGAAAACCTGGCCAAGAGCGGCGTGGAAATCCCCCTGTCCGACGTGGAGTTCCAGTCCATCTGGGGCACGCGTTCCGGCTGCCGCATCGGCCGCGTGAGCAAGGTGAGCCGGGGCGAGGACGCCAGACCCTCCGCAGGGGTGCTGTTCAAGGAAGGCGACAAGAAGAAGCTTTTGAAGGAAAAGGAGAATTTTGAGCGGTGGGAGGCCATCATGCCTGGCCTGCCGCCCCGCGTGCTGGCGCACCAGCAGGAGGACGAGCAGGCCTCGCTGCTCATCGAATTCCTGGGCGGTTGCACCCTGCAGGATGTCATCCTGGCGGCGGAGCCGGACATTGTGCGCAACGCGTTTTTCCTGGTCGAGCAGACCCTGACCGCCATCTGGGACCAGACCAAGTCCCTGGCCAGGGCTGACGCCGACTACCTGGGGCAGATCCGTTCGCGCCTGGACGACGTGTACCGCCTGAACCCCAGCCTGGAGGGCTGCGACTGCCACATCGGCGGCCTGCGGCTGGCCAGCCTGGAGTCCCTGCTGGAGCGGGTCGAGCCGGTGGCCGCGGCGTTGCATTCCCCCTACGGCGTGTTCACCCACGGCGATTTCAACATCAACAATGTGGTGTACGACCACGAAAACCAGGCCATTCACTACGTCGATCTGCACCGGTCCAAGATGACCGACCCCTTGCAGGACATCGGCGTGTTCGTGGTCTCCAACTTCCGCATGCCCATCTTCGACAAGCCCATGCGGGGCAGGCTCAACTGGGCCGGGCTGCAAATGTACCGGTATGCCGCCACCTATGCGCGCGGCGCGGGCGACACGGCCTTTCACGCCCGCCTGGCCCTTTCCCTGGCGCGCAACTTCATCACCTCGGTGCGCTTTGAACTCAATCCCCGTTTCGCCAGGGTCATGTTCCTGCGTGGGATGTATCTGCTGGAGCGCCTGACGCAACATCATGGACAGCCCTGGGAGGATTTCCGCTTCCCCCACGCCGTCATGACCTATTGACCCATGCCGGAGTTGCGGCAGGGACGGGCGCTTGCCTTGCCCGCCGCATCCGCCAGGAGAACACACATGCCTGATATCGCAGTGATCGGCGTCCCAGGCGGCTGGTCAACGGAGTTGCTGGCCGACACCGTGGCCGAGCGGACAGGAAAGCGCCATCTCGTGGATCCCGCGCATCTCGTCCTTGATTTGGACGCGGGCACCGTGCGCGACGACCATATCGACCTTGCCGCCATGGATGCGATCATCGTCAAGAAGGTGGGGCCGCGCTATTCGCCCATGCTGCTCGACCGCCTGGAGATGCTGCGCTACGTGCGCCAGCGCCATGGCGTGCGCATCTTTTCCGACCCCATGCGTATCATGGGCATGATCGACCGCATGAGCTGCACGGTGACCCTGCGGGCCGGGAACATCCCCATGCCGCCCACCGTGCTCACCGAGCGGGTGGACCAGGCCGTGCGCTACGTGCATGCGTGGGGCCGCGCCATCTTCAAGCCGCTGTACACCTCCAAGGCCCGGGGCATGATCGTGGTGGACGCGGCCAAGGACGACGTGGAGGCGCGCGTGCGCGATTTCCAGGACGAAGGCAACGACGTCATCTACCTGCAACGCATGATCTCCCACAAGCCCGGCGAGTTCAAAGACCTGGGCGTGACCTTTATGGGCGGCGCCTACGTGGCCACCTATGCCCGCCTGGGCAACGGCGACTCGTGGAACACCACCACGCACTCCGGAGGGCGCTACGAGGCGTATGAGCCCTCGCAGGAAATCATCGCCCTGGCGCACCGCGCCCAGGCGCTGTTCGGCCTCGACTTCACCTGCGTCGACGTGGTGGAGACCCCCGAGGGGCCGCAGGTCTTCGAGGTCTCCGCGTTCGGGGGCTTCCGGGGGCTTTTGGAGGCCAACAGCCTCAATGCCGCCGAGCTGTATGCCGACTACGTGTTGCGGCACATAGGGTGAGCACCGCCATGGCCGCAACCCCACCCGCCATTGCCCCCACGATAGCGGCCACGGCCAGGGAGTACCTGGCCGCCTACCCGCCCACGCACACCCTGCTCCTGTCGTTTGGCGACCTGGTCGTGGAGGTGTGGACGAACTCGCGGGCGCTGTTTGAGAGGCTCGCCTTTTATTTCGGCGGGTTCCTCATAGAGAACCGTACCCCCGCCGTGGCCGTGTATGCCTTGGAAACGCCGGCAATCCCGCCGGACCGCATCGAGGCGCCGCTCGCGGCCAGGGAGCCCGAACCGGGCAAGACCCGCGTGAAGGAGGAGTGGGCGGATGTCGCGGACGGCCGCGTTGTCCGCAAGCGTTTGACCGGCATGGCCTTCTTGTTCGGCGCGGGCATGCATCTGGCTCTGGGGCCGTGCGAGGCCAACGACAATCAGGTCGTCAATTTCATCAATAACCGCTATATTGAATACCGGCTGCGCCAGGGATGCCTGCTTTTCCACGCCGCAGGCGTGTGCCGGGGCGGCAAGGGGTTGGCCCTGGCAGGGTTCGCGGGCATGGGCAAGTCCACCCTGGCGCTGCACGCCATGACGCGGGGCGACGCGGCCACCACCTTCGTGAGCAACGACCGGCTGATGGTCGGACGGGCGGGCGCTGGCCTGCACATGCATGGCGTGGCCAAGATGCCGCGCATCAACCCCGGCACCGTGCTCAACAACCCGGCCCTTGCCCCGGTCATTTCCGATGAGGAACGCACCCGTTTCGCCACGTTGCCCATTGACGAATTGTGGGGGCTGGAGCACAAGTACGACGGCTTTATCGACCAGTGTTATGGTCCGGGCCGTTTTGCGCTTTCCGCCCACATGACCGGGCTTGTGCTGCTCAACTGGCGGCGCGGCGGCGGCGACATGCGCATGGAGCCTGTGGATCTGCGGACAAGGCCGGACCTGATGCCCGCGTTCATGAAGCAGGCGGGCCTCTTTTATGCGCCGGAGCAGGATGCCCTGGCCGTGGCCGGGGACATGGACCCCGGCGCGTACCTGGACTTGTTGGGTGATTGTCCTGTTTTCGAGTTGAGCGGCGGCGTGGATTTTCACGGGGCGGCGGATCGCTGCCTGGAACTGCTGGCGTGAGAAGCATGAACGAACACATTACCATCACGCGCCGTGTGCGGCTGCCCGACACCCTGCGCATCGCCCGGTACAGCAAGGCGCCCGAAGTGGGGCCGCGCATGCTGTTCTTTTCCGGCGGCACGGCCCTGCGCGGCCTGTCCCGCGAACTCATCAAGTACACGCACAACTCCGTGCACATCATCACGCCCTTTGACTCGGGCGGCAGTTCGGCCAAGCTGCGCGAGGCCTTCGGCATGCTCGCGGTGGGCGACATGCGCAACCGGCTCATGGCGCTGGCCGACCGCTCCGTAAAGGGCAATCCCCCCATTTTCGACTTGTTCGCCTACCGGTTCCCCAAGAGCGTGGCGCAGCAGGAATTGCGCGAGCGCCTGCGCGTGCTCATCACGGGCAGCGATCCGCTCATCGAAAACGTTCCCGAGCCCATGCAGGGACTCATCCGCAACCACCTGGGCTTCTTCATGTCCCAGATGCCCCCCCAGTTCGACCTGCGCGGGGCGTCCATAGGCAACCTCATCCTGGTGGGCGGCTACCTCAACGCCCAGCGGCACATCGATTCCGTGCTCTACATGTTCTCCAAGCTGGTGGAGGTGCGGGGCATGGTGCGGCCCGTGTCCACCCGGGACTATCATCTTGCGGCGGAGTTGGAGGACGGCTCCACCGTGGTGGGGCAGCACCTGCTCACCGGCAAGCAGCACGCCCCCATCGCCTCTCCGGTCAAGCGCCTCTATCTGGTCGACTCCCTGGCCAATCCGCAGCCCGTGGGCTTTGAGGTCAAGGACAAGATCAAGGACATCATCCGCGACATGGATGTCATCTGCTACCCCTACGGCAGTTTCTACACCAGCCTTGTCGCCAACCTGCTGCCCAAGGGCGTGGGCCAGACCTTGAGCGAGACCGAATGCCCCAAGGTCTACATTCCCAACTCCGGCACGGACCCGGAAATGCTGGGCATGAGCCTGTTCCGCAGCGTGCGGGTGCTGTTGAGCCACTTGCAGGCGGGGTGCGATTTCGAGGTGGGCCGGGATGCGCTGCTCAATTTCGTGCTCATCGATTCCAAGAAGGGCGTGTATCCGCGACCGCTGGAACTGGACAAGATCCGCCGCTTTGGCGTGGACGTGATCGACGTGCCCCTGGTGACCAAGGAGAGCGCCCCCTACCTGGATCCGCGCCTGGTCATCGAGCATCTGCTGTCCCTGGTCTGACCAGGGCGGCACGCAGCCCCCCCAAAAAAAACGGCGGCCCAGGGCCGCCGTTTCAGTTTGCGCGAGGCGTCCGCCTATTGGGCGGGCAGGAGCACGGCGTCGAGTATGACCACCTGGGTGACCGGCACGTTTTGCATGTAGCCCGCGTTCTTGACGGGCACGGCCTTGATGGCGTCCACCACCGAAGCGCCGTCCACGACGCGTCCGAACACCGTATATCCCCAACCGCTGGGCGTCTTTGCCGTGTGGTCGAGGAAGGTGTTGTTGGCCACGTTGATGAAGAATTGGGCCGTGGCGGAGTGGGGATCCTGGGTGCGGGCCATGGCGATGGTGTAGGCCTGGTTCTTGAGGCCGTTGTCGGCCTCGTTCTCAATGGCCGGGTTGGTGGATTTCAGGTTCATGGCCGTGTCGTGGCCGCCGCCCTGGATCATGAAGCCGTTGATGACGCGGTGGAAAACAGTGCCCTTGTAAAAGCCGCTCTTCACATACTCCAGGAAGTTGGCCACGGTCTTGGGCGCCTTGGAGGCGTTCAGCTCCAGGGTGATGTCGCCGAGCGACGTCTTGAGCAGCACGCGGGGCGCGCTGGCCGCGGCATGGCCGGGCGTGGCGGACAGCAGGGCAAGGGGAACGATGAGCAGCGCGGCAAGGGCAATGCACCGGCAATAACGGCAAAAGGGCATAGGGCGGACTCCTTGTGGATGGCGTATGGGGAATGCCGCGCGGCATGCGTGCCGCAGGCGGTGGCAATACTAGCGTGTTCACCCGCAAAGGTAAAATGAAATAACGCGGCCGGGCGTGGGGGGGCGTGCATCGCCGCAAGGGCCATGGGAACGGTAAGGGCTGGATTTTCAGGGCTGGATGGGGTAGGGATTGGGGGTGGAGCAAAGGGCTTGGCGCCCTTTTTTTATTGAACCATGCGCCGTTTCATCCGGATGCGGCCCAAGAGGATACGACAAGGCCAGCGAGGCGGCTGTGGAAAAGTTTTTGGAAGTATATCGGCGGACGGTGAGCAAGGAAGACATCAACGAGTTGCCGTTGCGCCGTTACGAGGGAGACATCAGGCTCATCCGCAACGGCGATGGGCTGGAAGAGGCGGTCGCCCACTTGCGCGCCGAACCGTTGCTTGGGTTTGATACGGAAACAAAACCCACCTTCCGCAAGGGGGAATCCCATCCGCCCGCCCTGTTGCAGCTGGCCTGCGCGGACTGCGTCTATCTTTTCCAGTTGCAGCGCACCGGGCTGCATCCGGGCCTGGTGGCCGTGCTGGCCGATGCTGGCATCACCAAGACCGGGGTTTCCGTCTGGGACGACATCAAGGGATTGCAAGGGGTGAGCCCTTTTGCGGACGCCGGGTTTGTCGATCTGGGCGACGTGGCCCGCGCCCTCAAGCTCAAGACCAACGGCCTGCGCAACATGGCCGCCAATTTCCTCGGATTCCGCATCTCCAAGAGCGCCCAACGCTCCAACTGGGGCAGGGCGGAACTATCCGCCGATCAGATCGCCTACGCCGCCACCGATGCCTGGGTGAGCCGCGAACTCCACATCCGCATGGCGGCGCTGCGCCTGGTGTAACCGCGCGGGCGCGGCCTTCCCTTTTTGATCCTTCACCGGCTTGGCCGGGGCGAGCGGGTTGGTGGGCCGCCATGGCGCGCGTGCGCCCGGCGTGCGGGGAAGTCCGCAGGCGCATCGGCGTAATACCGCGCGGGCGTAGTCCCGCGCGGGCAAAGGCCTATGACGCCGGAAAGAGGGCGCTCCATCGGTTGGCGGGTTTGGTCAGGCTTGGCGCTTTGGCTCCCCCCGCGCACCGGGGCGCTCCATGGGAGGTCGGGCGCGGCCTGGTTTGGTTCCCTACTCGCGCATTTCAGCATTGAAACAATGCGAGAATTTGAAATAATGAAGCATTATTTCAAAAAAATGCATACGAGCATCCAATCTGTTTCAACGTCAAGATGCGCTGGCACCGGGGCGTCCCATCGGCGGGCGGGGGCGGTCTAAAAGAGGGAGACGGCGTGCAGGTCGCCCACGTCGGCCGGGAGGCAGTCGGGGCAGGAACGGTCGGCCCGCGCAACAGGGTGTATGGGCGGAAGATCCTGGTCGGTGACGCCAGCCAGGGCTTCATCCAGCACCGTGGGCGGCTGCCGCCGGTTTTGCGAGACGTAGTGCGATGCCTTGACCGTGGTGTTGCGGCCCAGGGTCGCGATGCTGTTCCAGAAAATGGGGATGAGTATCTTGCGTGTGTCCAGGGCGTCCTGCTCGGGCGGTCCTTCAAGGGAGATGGGGTACATGACCACCGGCTCGACATGCGGGGCGAACAGGGCTTCCTTTGCCGCCGACACGGCGAACCCCGCCCCGAACGCCAGCAGGAAGAGGGCCGCGACCTTGCCTATCGCCTTGGGATTGATCCACCTGCGCAATGCGGCCAGGTCAAAGGGAAGGGCAAGGCGGCGTTTGGTGGGCCGCGTTTCCTCTGGTACGCTTTCCGTGGGCGTCTCTTCAATATCCTCGTCCAGCGCCTCCAGGTCCAGCTTGTCCAGCGCAACGTTTTCCTTTGCCGCGTCAGCGGAGAGAAGCCCGTTGTCGCGGGCCGCTTTCGGGGCGTCGGGGGATGGTTGCAGCTCTGCCATGGTCGCATCCGGTTCTGGATTGAATTGTCACCTGTAGTCTTTTAGTATACGCCATGTATCATGAGAAGTCCATTATCGGAAAAGGGTGCGCCATGCGTTGGCTGATGCATGCCATGCGCCGTGCCGCAAAGGGATGCGGCGGCGCCATGCTCCTGGCGTTGGGGGCCGCGTGCCTGTGCGTGCTGGCCGCTGTCCAGGGCGCCTGGGCCTTTGACGGCACGTCGCGCGTCCTGGTGACGGCGGCGGACCGCCAGATGCGGTCCGTGGTCTTGCGCGTGGCCGGGGAAAGCGCCCTGCCCGCCGCTGTTCCCACGTGGCGGCGGTACGAGGTTGCCCTGGCCGACGCGCGGTTGCGGGCGTTCCGCGCGGTGCGCACGGCCCTGGGCGAGGAAATAGCGGGACGCGGGGCGGATCTGGCCTTTGCCTTTTTGGGGCAGGACGGCAACGCCACCATGGCCGCCATGCCCCTGGCCATGGAGCGCGCCGTGGCCGACGCCACGGTGTTCGTGCGCCGGGCCGAAGCCGAAACCGTGGCGGCTGCCGCGCCGGACCGGTCGTCGGCGGAGCGCGCCGGAGATGTCCGGTTCCGGCCCGTGGCGTACCGGGTGCGGGCGGATGTGGAGGTCGTGTACCTGTTGCTGCCCGCGCCGCGCGGGGTGGCCTTTGCGCGCAACGCGGAGAAGCCGTTGGACATGGCTCCCACGGACGTGCGGCCTGACTCGCCGCGTGCCCCGTTTGATTTCGAGGCGGCGTATAGAGCCCTGGAAAAGGCGCTGGTGGAAAAGATGCGCCTGGAGGCCGAGGGCAACAGGCTGTCACCGGAAGGCAAGGGCGGGGTCGCCGGGGCCGCCGGGACCGGCAAGGCCGGGGGCGGGCCGGGCATTGCCGCGCCAAGCGCGCCGCGCACCCCCAAGGCGCCGGCTGTCGCGGCTCCCTGACGCAGGGGAGGGGATACCCGGATGGTGGCGGACGGCCAGCCGTCGTGCTACAAGGTGATGCATTATGTTTTTTCGTGTTCAGGTGGCATGCCCGCGCGCCGCACTATGGTTATGGCGCGCGGCAGGGCCACGCCGGTAGTATGGTAGGCCAAGGCTGCCCCGTAAGGGGTTTCGTATCCCCCTGCAACCCCGTTGCCCTTGTGTGGCCGCATGGAGCATGACAATGCCTATGAGCAAACCCATGGTGGAAATGCGTAGTGCGCTTTTTGTTGATTTTGACAACATTTATACAGGGTTGGTTAATATTGACCTGGAGGCGGCCAAGGCATTCGTCACGATGCCGGAGCTGTGGCTGGGCTGGCTCGAACGGCAATACGTGCCCGAAGGCAGCGCCAAGGGCGCGGTGTGCCGCCGCCTGCTGGTCCGCAAATGCTATCTCAATCCCCAGGCCTACCACGACTTCCGGCCCTACTTCATCAAGTCCGCCTTTGACGTGGTCGATTGTCCGCCGCTGACCCGGCAGGGCAAGACCAGCGCCGACATCCACCTGGTCATGGACGCCCTGGACATCCTGAACCACAAGACCTATTTCGACGAGATCATCATCCTGTCCGGCGACGCGGATTTCACGCCGCTGCTCATCCGCCTGCGCGAGAACGACCGCCGCACCATGGTCAGCGCCATCGGCTACGTGTCGCCCGCCTACGCCGCCGCCAGTTCGGCGGTCATTTCCGAGGACGTGTTCGTGGAAAAGGTGCTCCTGCAGCGCGACATGGTATCCAACGAGCATTTTGACGAGGCCGCGCCCCTGGCGCAGGGCGTGGTGGCCGAGCTGCTGGCGAAATCCCCCAAACCCGTGCCCATAGCCACCATTGCCGAGGCGGTGAAAAAGGTGATGCACGACCGGGGCGTGGATACCCAGGACTGGTTCGGTTTCGGCTCCTTCAGCGCCTATCTGTCCAAGCTCGACCTGGGCGGCCTCAAGCTCAGCTACACCAAGCCGCGCTACGTGTACGATCCCGAACGCCATCCCGAACCCAAGGTGTTTGACCGCAACTACATCTTCAAGCGGGATTTCCCGGAGATCCTGCCCGTCGCCTTCAAGATCCACAAGCTGACCAACATCCCCTTCCTGTTGCCGGATGACTACGCCTTCATCTTCAAGGCGCTGGCGACCGCGATCAACGCGGAAGGGGTGTCCACCCGCACCGCCAACGTGGTGCGCGACATGTGTTACGACGAAAACATCCCCGCCTCGCGTTCGCAGATCAACTTCATCCTCTCCAGCGTGCGCTACGGCGGGTTGATCCTGGATGGGCGCACGGACATGCGGGCCGGGGAACTGGCCATCTCCTTCGCCAAGCACGTGTTTACGCTGTGCGGCAGCGCCCAGTACGATTTTGCCGACAAGGGCGAGCAGGAGTTGATATTCCAGTGGCTGCTGGGCGAGCGGGAGTCGCTGCGCAACCAGGGCGGCGAGCCGCAACTGCCGGGTACGGCGGTCGTGGAGACCGACCATGCATAACAGTCCGCCGCACCCGGGCAGGGAGCGGCGCAAGGAGCAAACGATGCGTTGTGTGTCCAGGTTGTTGCAAGGAATCGCCGTGCTGGCGCTTTGCGCGTTGGCGGCGGGCTGCGCGCCCACCATCACCATGTTCGGCGGCGGCGATGATTCCCTGCGCGAGGTTTCGCTGTGGGGCGAGGGCAAGGACAAGGTGGCCTTCATCTCCCTGCGCGGCGTGATAAGCGACGAACCCAAGGAAGACATGTGGGGCGAACGGCCCGGCACGGTGCAGGCCGTGGTGTCCCGGCTCGAACTCGTGCGCGAGGACAAGGCGGTCAAGGCCGTGGTGCTGGCCATCGACAGCCCCGGCGGCTCGGTCACGGCAAGCGACATCCTGTACCGCGAGCTCCAGAGCTTCAAGGAAGACACCGGCATCCCGGTGGTGGCGGCGTTCATGGACATGGCCGCCTCGGGCGGCTACTACGTGGCGGCGGCGGCCGACGCCATCGTGGCGCATCCCACCACCGTGACCGGCTCCATCGGCGTCATCTTTGTGCGGCCCGACGTGGAGGGGCTCATGAAGTGGGTCGGCGTGCGCGCCGACGTCATCAAGTCGGGCCGCCTCAAGGACATGGGCTCGCCGTTCCGCAACGCCACGGCCGAGGAACACGCGTTGCTGCAAGCCATGATCGACGAGAACATGCGCCGTTTCCTCGACGTGGTGCGCACGGGCCGCGAGCTGTCGCCCGAGCAGGTCGAGGCCATATCCGACGCGCGCATCCTGACCGCGACCCAGGCGCTGGACGCCGGGCTGGTGGACCGCATCGGCTATCTGGACGACGCCGTGGACGAGGCGGCCGCATTGGCCGGCATTGACGGCCCCGTGCGCCTGGTGGCCTACCGCGACGCCGAATATCCCAACGACACCATGTACAACACCATGTCCTCCCGCGCGGGCGGCCTGCCCAGGGCGGCGCTGGACATGAGCATGGGGCTGTCCCGCTATCTGGCCGTGCCGCGCACGGGTTTCTATTACCTGTGGGCGCCGGAGATGGCCCGATAGGCCCGGAGAACCAGAGCGCATGCACGTCGCGTCGTCATCCCCCTCCACGCCCGGCTCCGGGGCGGCCGTCACCCTGCGCGACGCGGGGAACGGCGGCGTGCTTGTGCTGTCCGGGCGGCTGGACAGCGAGGGCGTGGCCCGCGTGTGGGACGAGGCCCACCGCCTGGCGCGGGGCGTGTCCGGCGCCCTGGAGGTGGAGTGCGGAGAGGTCACGGCCATGGACGGGGCGGGTTTTGCGCTGCTCGTGGCCCTGGGCGTGCTGCGCGGTTGCGCGGGCGGGTGCATTCCCGTGCGTGGCCTTGCCCCGGAATACCGCGCCATGCTCGAACGCTTTGATCCCGCCTCGTTCGTGGCGCCGCCCCAAGGGGCGAAGCCCCATCCGCCCCTGGCCGAGGAGGTCGGCCTCAAGGCCGCGCACGCGTGGCGCGACCTGAAGGAGACCGTCTCCTTCATCGGCGAATGCACCCTGGCCATGGCCGTGGCCCTGCGGCATCCGGGGCAGGTGCGGGGCAAGGACTTGGTGCGCACCATGGAGACCGCCGGAGCCAACGGCCTGCCCATCGTGGTGCTTATCGGCTTTCTCATGGGGCTCATCACCGCGTTCCAGTCCGCCGTGCCCCTGCAGCGGTTCGGCGCGGAACTGTTCGTGGCCAACCTGCTGGGCATTTCCATGATGCGCGAGCTGGGGCCGCTGGTCACGGCCATTCTGCTGGCCGGGCGCTCCGGGTCGGCCTTTGCCGCCGAGATAGGCACCATGACCGTGAACGAGGAGGTGAACGCCCTGGCCACCATGGGACTCGATCCGCTGCGGTTCCTGGCGGTGCCGCGCATTTTCGGGGCCATGGCCGTAATGCCGCTCCTCGTCATCTTCTTCAACCTTTTCGCGCTGGTAGGCGGCGCGCTGGTTATCACGTCCTTTGGCTATCCCCTGGTCACCTACATCCAAAAGGTGCACGGCTCCATCCAGTTGGGCGACATGATGGGTGGCTTGTTCAAGGCCATGGTCTTCAGCCTCATCGTGTCGGGCGTGGGATGCCGCAGGGGGCTGACCACGCAGACCGGCGCGAGCGCGGTGGGCGACTCCACCACCTCCGCCGTGGTGACCAGCCTCATCCTCATCGCGGTCACGGACGGTTTGTTCGCCGTGCTGTTTTACACCCTGGGGATCTGACGTGGACGGGGCACGGGAACCGATCATCCGCGTGGAGCGCTTTTCCGCCGCCTATGGCGGCAACGTGGTGCTCGATGCCATCTCCTTCGACGTGGCCGCCGGTGAGGTGTTCGTGGTGCTGGGCGGATCGGGATGCGGCAAGTCCACGCTGCTCAAGCACATGATCGGCCTGTATGAGCCCGCCGGGGGCGACGTGCGCATCGCCGGGCGCAGCATGGTGCGCGCAACGCCCCAGGAGCGGCGGGACATCCTGCGCGGCATCGGCGTCATGTACCAGTCCGGGGCGCTGTTCGGCTCCATGACCCTGCTGGAGAACGTGCGCCTGCCCATGGAGGAGTTCACCTCGCTGCCCAGGCCCGCCATGGACCTGTTGGCGCGCATGAAGCTCAAGTTGGTGGGGTTGGGCGGTTTCGAGGACCACATGCCGAGCGAACTGTCCGGGGGCATGCAGAAACGGGCGGCCATTGCGCGGGCCATGGCGCTCGACCCCGCCATTCTTTTCCTGGACGAGCCCTCGGCAGGGCTTGACCCGGTGACCTCGGCGGCGCTCGATGCGCTCATCCTGCAACTGCGCGAGAGCCTGGGCATCACCTTTGTGGTGGTCACCCACGAGTTGGCGTCCATCTACGCCATTGCCGACCGGGTGATTATGTTGGACAAGGGGACCAAGGGAATCATCGCCGAAGGGCATCCAGCCGCGTTGCGCGACGGCAGCGACAACCCCGTGGTGCGGGGGTTCTTCCATCGGACGGCGGACAACGGCGGCGTGTGACGGCTCGCCGCAACAGGAGTATCGGGGGACGCGTGTCGAGAAAAACAAATTATTTCAAGCTGGGGGTGTTCATCATCGCCGGGTCGGTGCTGCTGCTGGGCGGCATCGTGCTCTTTGGCATGACCGCCATGCTCAAGGACACCATCCGCACGGAGACCTGCTTCAACGAGTCCGTGGCCGGGCTGGAAACCGGATCGCCGGTCAAATACCGGGGCGTGCTGATCGGCAATGTGGCGCACATCGGATTCGTGCCGGAAAAGTATCCCGACGTGACCGGAGTGCCGCAGCGCTACGTGCTGGTGGAGATGGATCTCAACACCAGCGTGGCCAAGAGCCTGAACATCGGCTCCGTGGAAAAGGCGCTGCGCGAGGAGATAGCCAAGGGGTTGCGCATCCGGCTGACCACGCAGGGACTGACCGGCATCGCCCACCTGGAATTGAATTTCTTCGATCCAGCCGCCAATCCGCCCCTGCCCATTTCCTGGGCTCCGGCGGATCCCTTCATCCCCTCCGCTCCCAGCACCCTGAGCCGGCTCGAACAGACCTTCACCTCCATCGCCGCCACGCTGGAGGATATCCAGGCCATCAATTTCAAGGAACTGGCCGACTCGCTGAACGGGGTTTTTTCCAGCGTGAACCGGGCGCTGGATGAGGCAAACGTGCAGGATGTCGGCACGTTGGCGGCGCAGAATCTCGTGGAACTGCGCACGGCGCTCCGCCGCGCCAACGAACTGCTGGCCGCCAAGGAGGCGGGAACCATCCTGCCGGATGCCTCACGGGCCGTGGGGCATGTCAATCGCGTGCTCGACGCTTCGGGGGACGAGGTGGTGGCCGCGGCCAAGGGCATGCATGAGGCGACCGTGAGCCTCAACCACGTGCTGCATGCGGTGGAGGGCATTGTGGCGGACGGCAAGGTGGAGGAAGGCCTGAAGCGGCTGCCCGTCATCTTCGACAACGCCAACGAGGCGGTGCAGGAGATTTCGCGCGGCATGGTGCGGCTTTCCAGCCTGCTTGGCAACCTGAACGAACTGGCGCTGACGCAGCGCACGCAGGTGGATGCGATCCTGTCCCGCACGGAAAACCTGGTCAACAACCTGGAGGAATTGACGGGCGACGCCAAGCGCAATCCGTCGCGGCTCATTTTTGGCCAGCCGCCCCGCCGGGTGGATCCCGAACAAATCAATTCCCAGCCATGAGGTGCGCCATGCGACGATTCTTCCTTTGCTGTGCGGTGGCGGTGCTGGCGTTGGCGGCGGGGTGCGGACCCGCCATCAAGCAACAGGCGCCGGACAAGATCTATTTCGTGCTCGAAGCCCCCAGGCCGGTGGACGCGCCGCGCGTCCAGGCTCCCTTGGGCGGTGCGTTGACCGTGCGCAAGCTGTCCGTCTCGCCTGCCTATGAGTCGCGCGAATTGCTGTATCGCGCGGCGGAGGGCCGCTTGCAGCCCGACTACTACAACCAGTTCATCGTGCCGCCCGAGGACATGGCCTCGCAGGCGGTGCGGCAGTGGCTGGGGGACACCGGGCTTTTTGCTGGCGTGGGGCTGCCGGGCAGCGGCATGCGCAACGAGTTCGTCCTGGAAGGTGGGCTGACGGCATTGTACGGCGATTTCACTGCGCCGCAGGCAAAGGCGGTGCTCAAGGCGCAGTTTTTCCTGTTTCTTGCGCGCGGCTCCTATGACCTGGTGCTGCACAAGGAGTACAGCGAGGCCATTCCCCTGCGGGAGCGCAGCGCAGCCGGCCTGGTGGCGGGCCTGAACACCGCCCTGGGCAACGTGCTGGCGGCGCTGGAGGCGGATGTGAAGGCGCGGCTCGCGCAATGATCCCGGCCCCAGGCCGGGGGCAATGGTGTTGCGCCGCGCCCCTGGCTGGTAGCCTTTTTTGCGGACGGTGGACCGTTCATCCCCTGCGCGGGCCGGGAGCGTGCGCAGGCGGGGCGCTTGGTGCGCCTTTTTTTTCCCTGATACCCGCCCCCACCGTGCGTTGTTTCCCCGCTTGTTCCCCGTGCATTTTTCCCCCATCAACCGCCGTGCCGATGGTTCAAGGCGCGGCTGCTCGTTGCATTCGCCCGTTGCTTGCCTGTCCCGCCATCCGGTGCGGCGTTACCTGTTGGCGTTTTTTGGAAGAAAGAGGTGAAAGTGGAGATATATTGCTCCCCAGCCAGCAGTTTTTGGGGAAAGAGAGAGGTGAGAGGAGGGGGGGCCGGGGGAAGGAGAGAGGAGAGGGTAAACCCCATTTTTCGCCGAAAAAGGGGGTTTCCCTCTCCGCACACCTTCCCCCCGGGCGTTGTCAGGTATCCGGCCCGGGGGGCGGGCGC
>JBFWMG010000045.1:0-27548 GCA_050251715.1 Desulfovibrionaceae bacterium
CCCCCCCCCCCCCCCCCCCCCCCCCCCCCCCCCCCCCCCCCCCCCCCCCCCCCCCCCCCCCCCCCCCCCCCCCCCCCCCCCCCCCCCCCCCCCCCCCCCCCCCCCCCCCCCCCCCCCCCGGTTTTTTGTCGGCAGACAAAAAAAGCCCCGGCCAGCGGGCCGGGGCTTATTTTTATTCGGTGCAAGGGGCGTCGGGCCCGGTGGGTTATTCGTGTTTGCCTGCCGGAGCCTTGCCGTGCTCCTCTTCGGCCATGGCGTTCATGGCCCGGTGCGGATCCTTTTCCACGTCCGCGAGGATGGCGTCCACCTTGGCCTCGGGCAGCCACTGCACGCGGCCCGTGGCCACGTCATACAGCGCGCCCACGACCTTGGCCTTGCCGGACTTGTGCATTTCGCGGGACACGGGGCTGGCCATGAACAGGTCGCTGATGCCCTGCCAGACGTTTTCCACAATGGCTTCGGGGATGACGTCGTTGCCCTTGAGGCCGGGATTGTTGGCCATGGCGTGCTGCACGGCGGGGACGATGGGCGCGACCAGGGGCGGGATGTTGCGCTCCAGCGCATGCCCGTGGCCCTGCACCGCGCCGGTGACCGCCGTGACCGCGCCGCATTGGGTGTGTCCCAGCACGACGAGCACGGGCGTGTTCACATGCGCCAGGCCGTATTCGATGGAACCGGCCTCGTCGGTTTTCACCACGTTGCCCGCCACGCGGATGACGAAGATGTCCATGACCCCGGCGTCAAAAATGAGTTCGACCGGCACGCGGGAGTCCGAGCAGGTGATGACCGTGGCATAGGCGTGGTCGCCCTGGTTTTCCGTTCCGGCCTGATGCAGCCTGGCGGCGTTGGTGTGCGGATATTGGGCATGGCCGGTGGCAAAGCGTTCGTTGCCCTGTTGCAGCAGGGCCAGTACTTCCTTGGGAGACGGCTTGTGGGCCGAAGAGTACGCCCATGCGGCGCCGATGCCGCAACAGAGCATTGCGACGAGGGCCGCCGCAACGGCGACTGTGCGGGTTCTTGCAAGGGGGATGCTGTGGATCATTACAAAGGTCTCCTGTGGTGTTGATGGTTTTCGTTGCAAGTACACCGGCATGTATGATCCCCCAGACCCACGCGTGGCGTGTGCCGTACGTGATCCCCGATAAGGCAGGATGCTTTTGTGGGGCGAATATGTACATATGATTGCAGTATGTTGTCAATAATTGAGTGAATAAATATTATTGTAACAGTAACTACTTTCGCAACGCGCAAAATACTATTGCGGTAATGGGTACTGTTATGTGTCTTGGTGTAGAGTGGGCGGTGCCGGGAAGGGGAACAGCGCCGGGAAGGTGCGCGGTGCCGGGAGGGGATGCGGCGCCGCATCGGTTCGCTGGCTGGCCGCGTCAGGGCAGGGACAGGTGTTGCCGCCGGGGCGGCGGGCCGGGAGGGCGGATGTCCGGTGGGGCCGGGAGGGCTATGCGTCTTCGTCGAACAGGCGTTCCAGGACGCGGCTCACGGCCTTGCGGTTCCTGCGTTTGGCCGTGGCCGCCGGGGAGCGGGCCTGCCGGTTGCGTTCGATGATGGTGCGGGCCAGGGCGTCCAGCATGGGCGCGGGGTGTTGCGGCGCGGCCTGGGCGCGGGGCGCGGTGCCCACGGAGTCGTAAAACCAGGTGTCGTGGGCGGATGCGACCGGACCGGGGTGGGGTGCGAGTAGCGGTTGCGGGGCTGGCCGGGGCGTCCTGGCGGGCGCGTCGGGCCTGGACAGGGCGTCTTCGGGGATGCGGAGCGGCTTGCGGGGCATGGCGTTTCCTCCGGGTTGCGCCGGTGCGGGCGTTGCGCCGGTACCGGCTCTGGCTTGTGCCGGGACGGGCGTTGGGCCGCTAGCGCCCCTGGCTCGGGTTGGCCGGGGCGCTGGCCGCGTCGTGGTCCGGGGGCAGCATGCTGACGGCCTGGTTGCCCAGGAGCCGCACGTCGCGGTTGCGGCCCTGGAAGTCCACCAGCACCATGCCCGTGAACTTTTCGCCCCGGTAGACCTCCACGCGGAAGATCTGGCCGTCGCGGTCCACGGAATAGCTTCCGGCTATGTCGTTGCGGCGGATGTTGACGCCTGTCTCGCAACGGGTGTCCATGCCCGTGAAGCCTATGATGTTGACCCGGTAGCCGGGGTGGGGCTCCACCAGGAAATTGTCGCCCACGCCGACCATGGCGCCGATGGGCACCTCGCGTTTTTGGCCGTCGATGCGCATGTGCAGGGCGGCGAGGCTGTGGTCGAATTCAAAATACTGGGGATGCAGGTGCGTGACGTTGCGGTTGCCGTAGTACACCTTGTAGCGCCCGGGTTCGCCCACCACGGCCAGCAGCGGATTGCTGGGCGTGAACGACAGGGCCGCGCCTTTTTGCAGCGGGAAGTAGTTCAGGCGGCTGCGGGCGTTGTCCAGATCGAGCAGGATGCGGTTGTCGTAGAACGCAAGGGCCAGGTTGGAGTTGATGGCCTGGCGCACGCCGCCCGCGGACAGGTCGAAGTCGCGTTCGTACTCAATGCCCAGGGTGTCCATGAACGCTTCGAGCATGCGCAGGTGGTAGAAGGCGCGGATGTGCGTGGGAAAGGCCTTGGATGTTTCCTGGCCAAAGGCGGGCTTGCCGTGGTTGATGGCGAAGAAGGTGAGCGTCTTGGCCATTTCCTCGTCGCCGTCGCGGGTGCGGGTGTTTTTCACCCCCAGGGCGTGTTCCGGGTCGTACAGGCGCGCGTTGACCGTGCGCGCCACGGTGCGGGCGATGTCGTGGAGATCCCCCCAGGGCGAAGGGGCGCCGAGCTGGGCCTGGTCGATGATGACGCTTTGGCCCCACCGGTCCGGGTTGTGGTACGCATCCTCGAAGGCGTCGCGGTAAAAGCCGCTGCCGTCGTGCAGGTTGAGCACCATGTCCACCTGGTTGTCCATGATGATGGACTTGATTTTCTTGATGGTCAGGTATTCGGGATCGGAATGGCCCAGGGCGGAGAACTTGCGGTTGAGGTCGCCGTACACCCCGCGCGAGCGGTTGATGATGCTGATGAAATTGAGGTTGGGCACCACCCAGACGTTGCCCTTTTTTATGGTGTAGTGGGACACCAGGAGCGAGGCCGCGTTGAACCCGCCGGGCTCGTCGCCCTGGATGCCGCCCACCACGAGCAGGGTGTTGCCCGTCCGTTCGCCGTTCATGCGGTGCAGGGTGAAGTTGAGTCCGCTCATGGCGTGCGCGGGCAGGACCATGGCCAGGAGGCAGGCGGCAAGGGCAAGCGCGGTTGCCGGGCGGAACCGGATGGTCATGAGGACTGCCTCACCTTGATGTGCCAGGGCTCGAAACGGACCCCGAGCAGGTTGCCCTTGGGATAGCGCAGATCGACGTATCCCAGGTTTTCGAGCTTCCAGAACACTTCCGTGGTCGTGAATTTCTCCGTGAAATTGTCCGTGCCAAAGCCGATCTGGCCCACATCGAAATCGCTGATGCCGTGATACGAATAGCCGGGCGGGGCCAGGGAGCGCGAGGCAAGGGACAGGTTGCCGTCGCTGGCCAGCGTCTTGTTCAGGAACAGCAGGAATTGCTTCATGACGCTGCGCACGCCCGAGGTAAGGATCACGTCATTGCCCACGTCGCTTATGATTTTCCGGTACGTTTCGTGGGGTTTGCCCTTGTACAGGAAATTGCCTGTGCCCGGCACCTTGACCACGTCCTGTTCGCGGATGCGGTCGGTGATGTCCGAAAGGGGCTTGCCGCCGAAAAAACCGTATCGCGCCGCGTCCTCATGGAAGATCATCTCCAGGAACGCGATTTCGCGCTTGGTGAACGCGCCCACGGCGGGGGTGTGCTCCGCGATGCGCAGGCCGTCCTCGAAGTCGAGGATATAGAAATTGCCAAAGCCCACCGTGCGCTGCAACCGGTTCAGCCGGGCCACGGTGGTGCGCAGGTTGAGCATGTCAGCGCCGGTCAGCACCATGTCTTCCGCAAAATGCTCGTTGAAGTGCTGCATTTTGTGGAGATAGTCCTTGATGTGGTCGTCATAGTTGCCCGGCTCGGGGGTCAGGCACACAAAACGCAACGCGGCGGCGACCGGCTGCGGTGCGAGCGATGTCGCCGCGCTGGCCGCGGCGAGGGAGACTGTCTTGAGAAAGGTTCTTCTATCCACTGGCATAGGGGCGCTTGGGGTTGTCGCGGCCATGCCTGCCGCTGGAATAGATCATGGGTACCGCTTCCGGGGCCGGGAGGCAAGAGGAACAATCTGGGGTGCGAAACAATCCGGTATCAAAGACTTTTTTGGCGACTCGGTACGCGCGGACGGGGGGATTGCCGCGAGCCTGGGCAGAGGGACGGCGGGCTTGACCTTTGCCCCGGCGGTTCTGTAGGTAACCGCATCGCCCTGGCGGCAGGCTTTTTTCGCCAGGCAACAAGGAGGGAGCATGTCGGACTCGCCGCGCGACTACAAAAGCCATCTCACCAGAACCGTGCTGGAAAAGATCGCCACGGAACGCGATGACCGCCGGGAGGCGCTCATCGACGTGTTCGGACTCACCGTGCCCGGCATTGACGACGCCAAGGCCGCCCGCCTGGCGGATCTGGTGCCCACGCTCCTGCCCGGCCTCTATGCGCGGTGGGCGGACATGTTCGCGGACAAGCTGCTCGAAACCGCCACGCCGGAACAGCTCGACGACCTGTGCGACGGCTCCGAGGCCAACAACGCCTCCATCATTCTGGTCTACCTCATGTTCATGGAATCCGAACGCATGGAACAGCAGATCGCCGCAGACCTGCAAGCCTATGCCCGCGAACATTCCGGTGACGAAGACATGGGACTCGCGGTGCGCGAATACGTGCATGCGCGCCTGGCCAGCTTCGCGCCCGGCAAGGACTCCATCCAATAGGGGTGGCACACACCATCGGCCCCCGGCTCCACGGGGACGCACTGTTACCGCCCCGTAAGGGACGCAACGTCAAAAGGATATATCATGGCAACAGATGTCGCTGAAATAACGGTCAATTACGAGGAAGACGGCATCCTGCTCGTCAAGGAGCTGGACAAGGTGGTTCTTTCCAAGGGCGCCTGGTCCACCATCATCTTCCGCTACCAGGATTGGGATCGCAAGAAAGAGGCGTATGGCGCCGACAAGTTCGTCATCCGCCGGTACCGCAAAATGAACGGCGAATACCGTTCCCAGTCCAAGTTCACCATTTCGAGTCTGGACCAGGCCCAAAAGATCGTCGACGCCCTGACCGGATGGATGGCGGACGCACAGTAGCGGCCCGCCTTTCCTCCCCCCTCGCCGTCCCGGTGCCGCCTTTGTGAAGCGGCCTCATTCCCCGTATCATTGCGGATTTCATTTCGTGCTGGTTCTTTGTCCTGGGTTGTGCAATAATTTGCGCATATCCGGGCCGTGGCGTGTGCAATATGTTGCGCATGATGGCCGTTGGCCGTGGGCTGAAATGGCATAACATGCCGATACCATGAGTCTTGCTGTGTTGGCACGCAACGTGATGGAGTTGTGCGGGCGCTGTGCCGCCACAGGGGAGCATTATGGAAGTCGCATACAATCCAAAAGAAAAAGGGCCGCTCATCATTGCGGCCATCACCTTGGGGCTGGTGGGCCTGCTGCTTGTCGTGTCCACGTGGCAGGGGTTGCGGCGGCAGCGCGAGGCCGTGGAAAGCCACATGCTGCTCACGGCCCAGGCCGTGTTGAACGCGGTGGAAGGCTCTCTCCGGCGCGGCATGCCGCGTTCCATGCTCATGGGGCGCGGCAGATGGAGCAGCGGCTCCATGGGCATGATGCATGGCCGGGAGGCTGACGGCCGGGAGCAGGGGGCCGGTTCGGATGCGGAGGGCGGCGCGCCCGCGTTTTCCAACCAGTGGGATGCCTTTCGTCCCGATGCGCAGGCCTATTTCCGCGAATTGGAAGAGTCCGGCGAAGTGCTTTTTGTGGGCATCTTCGACAAGCAGGGCGGCAGGCTGCTCAGTTCCCGCGACGAACCCTCCGGCGACGAGAAGGCGCTGACCGTCAAGCTGCCGCCGGGCGCATTGGCCGACCTGGCCCGGGATACACGCTGGCACGGCATGGTCAACGTGGATGGCCGCGCCTCCTTTGTCTACGGGCAGCTGACCCGTCCGGGCCTGGCCCAGCTGGTGCGGCCCGGCCTGCTGCTCACGCCCGGCCAGATGCCGCAGCCGCAGGTTTTTTTGCTGGTGGGGCTGGATACCTCCAAGCACATGTCCGTCTATCTGGGCTACCGGCGCAACGCCCTGTACCAGTCCGCGTTCGTGCTCGCGGCAGGCCTGCTCATCTGGTTCCTGGCCATGGGATTCCTCAGGCGGCGGGCGCTGGCGGGCCGCGCCGTGATTCTGGAACGTTTCCAGTCGCGTCTTCTCGACAACCTGCCCGACGGCCTGCTCACCCTGGACAGCGGCGGCGTGGTGCGCTCGGCCAATCCCGCGGCGCACGCCATCTTTGGCATGGAGCCGGGCGCCCTGGTGGGAACCTTGGCGGGCGAACTGCCCCTGAGCCATGCCAACGACAACGGCGCGTGCATGGAGCAGGGCCAGAATTGGCAGCGGTGCGACCACATGGGGCGGCATTTGGAAGTGCTGTCGCTGGCCGTGGATGAGGACGGCGGGGGCCGGGGGCGGCTGGTGCTCTTGCGCGACCGCACGGAACACGTGCGGCTGGAGGCGCGGCTGGCCGAGGCCCGCAAGCTGGCCGCCGTGGGCACGCTGGCCGCTGGCGTGGCGCATGAAATCCGCAATCCGCTGTCCGCCCTGCGCGGGCTGGCCCAGCATTTCGCCAAGAAGTTCAAGGGGCGCGACCCTGAAGAAACCTACGCCCGCACCATGGTGCACGAGTCCGACCGCCTGAACCGCGTGGTCACGGACCTGTTGTTCCTGGCCAAGCCGCGTCCCATGGAACCCGCCCATACGCCTCTGGCCTCCCTGGCCGACGAACTGGCGCGCCTCCTGGCCATGGATCTGGAAGCCAAGGGCGTGACGCTCTCCTTCCGGTTGGAAACGCCGGATGTGTACGCGGACCGCGACGGCTTGAAGCAGGCGTTGCTCAATCTGGTCATCAACGCCCTGGATGCCGTGGCGGCCACGGAGCGGGCGGGACACATCGAGGTGGTGGCCCAGGCGATGCCGGGCGGCGTGCGCATCGGTGTTGCGGACAACGGTCCGGGCATGGACGAGGAGCAGAAGGCCCAGGCGTTCGAGCCCTTTTTCACCAACAAGAAATCGGGTACCGGCCTGGGGCTGGCCATTGTGCACAAGACCCTGCGCGACCACGGCGGCGAGGCGATCATTGAAACGCAGCCGGGGGCGGGCGCCACGGTATGGCTTTTTTTCCCGGATGAAGCGGCCGCCCCCCGCGTGCCCGAGGGCGAAGAAGGAGACATGGCATGAAGCGGCTCTTGGTGATCGACGACGAACCGGGCCACAGGCTGATGGTTCGGGCGGTGATGGAGGACGAGGGATGGGAGGTCTTCGAGGCCGGGTCCGGCGAGCTTGGGCTGGCCTTTCTGGAAGACCATGAAACCGACGTGGTGCTGCTCGACATGCGCATGCCCGGCATGGACGGCCAGGAGGTGCTGGCGCGGTTGCAGGCCGAGGAACCGTCGCTGCCCGTGGTCATGCTCACCGCCTTTGGCACCGTGGGCACCGCCGTGGAGGCCATGAAGCGGGGTGCGTTCGACTATCTGACCAAGCCCGCGGACAACGAGGAGTTGTCCGCCGTGCTGGAAAAGGCCTACGAGTTCGGCAGGCTTTTGCGTGAAAACGCCAATCTGAAGCGGCGCATAGCCACGGGCGAGAGCGGCTCGCGCATCATTGGCGACAGCGCGGCCATGCGCCGGGTCATGGACATGGTGGAACAGGCCGGGCCCAGCGAGGCCACGGTGCTGGTGCTCGGCGAGTCCGGCACGGGCAAGGAGCTGGTGGCCGACGCCCTGCACCGGGCCAGCCTGCGCAGCGACAAGCCCATCATCAAGGTCAACTGCGCGGCCCTGCCCGGCAACCTGCTGGAAAGCGAGCTGTTCGGCTATGTGAAGGGCGCGTTCACCGGCGCGGTCAAGGACAAGCCCGGCCGTTTTCAGCTGGCCCACGGCGGCACCCTGTTCCTGGACGAGGTGGGCGAATTGCCCATGGAGTTGCAGGCCAAGCTGTTGCGCGTGTTGCAGGAGCGGATTGTGGAGCCGCTGGGCGGGGTGCGCTCCGTGCCCGTGGATGTGCGCATCATCGCGGCGAGCAACCGCAACCTGGCCGACGAGGTCGCCTCGGGCGGGTTCCGCGAAGACCTCTATTTCCGGCTCAACGTGCTCGAAATCCTCATGCCGCCCCTGCGCGAGCGCAAGGAGGATCTGCCACAGCTCATCAGCTACCTGCTCGACAAGCTGTCGCGCAAGAACCGCAAGGGCGTGCGCAGCGTGTCGTCGGAATACCTGACCTGCCTGGCCCGGCACGACTGGCCGGGCAATGTGCGCGAACTGGAAAACGTGCTCGAACGTTCGATCATCCTCAGCCGGTCGGACACCATCGGGCCCGAGACCCTGCCGCCCCAGTTCGGCGCGGGTGTGGGCGCGGGCGCGGGGCGGGGCGGCGCCGCGGAACACGCGGCCATCTCGCCCGGCGTGCTGGAGGAGGCGGAAAAGGACGCGCTCCGGCGCGCCCTGGAGGCGCATGGCGGCCATCGCGAGCGCACGGCGGACGCCCTGGGTGTGAGCCGCCGCACGTTGCAATATAAGCTGCGGAAATACGGCTTGACCAAACGGTGAATATGCAGTGCAATGCCGGTGCTTGAGGGAAGGGCGCGGCCTGGGGAGTGTGCCGTGTCCGGTCGTTGTATCTCTTAACGCCTGTTGGGATTGGCCGTCCTGGTTTTTTTCGACACGGGGCGGCATACGCGGGGGAGTGACCCCGCACGGATCATGGACTCCCTGAAGTCGGAACATGATTCGGCGCGGCCTTGAGGCGCGCACGGGCTGTTCTTGCAACAGTCTGTTTATTAAGGGATATTGTCTGGGGAGCGCATGGCAGACACCGCCAAATATCTTGTCTTCGTGCTCGATGACCACCGTTTTGCCCTGCCGCTCGCAGTGGTGCGGCGCGTGGAGCGCATGGTGGAGGTTTCCCCGCTGTCCGGCGCACCGCCCGTGGTGCTGGGCGCCATCAATGTGAAAGGCCGCTTGGCTCCGGTGCTCGACACCCGCAGGCGTTTCGGGCTCCCGCCGCGCGAGGTGCGTATTGCCGACCAGCTGATTTTCGCCCGCGCGGGCGAGCGCGACGTGGCGCTGTGGGTGGACGACACCCTGGACGTCATGGAGGCCGACGCCTTGGGCGTGGTGCCTGCCGACGCGGTGTGGCCCGGGTTTGACGCCACCGCCGGCCTGGCCCGCCTGGGGCCGGACATCGTGGCCATTCATGACCTGGAGCGTTTTTTCACTGCCGCTGAAACGCGCATGGTGGATGCCGCCCTGCGCGAGCCCGCGCCGCGGGAGGCATGATGTTCCCACCGCCTCCGGCTCCTCCCTGCCTTTCCCAGGAATTGTTGGCGCGCGTCAGCCATTACATCGGCAGGCGCATCGGGCTGCATTATCCCCCACGCCGGTTCAGGGATCTGGAGCGCGGCTTGCGCGCGGCCTGCCAGGCCTTTGGCCATGCGGATCTGCAAACCTGCGCCCGGTGGCTGGTGGATGCCGACCTGACCCCGGACGAGATCCGCAGGCTTGCCTCGCACCTGACCACGGGTGAGACCTATTTTTTCCGTGAACCCAAGACATTGGACGAAATGCGCCAGCAGGCGCTGACGGATCTCATTTTCCGGCGGCAGAGGTCCGGCAACCGGATGCTGCGGGTATGGAGCGCGGGATGCTGCACCGGGGAAGAGGCCTACACGCTGGCGATCATGCTGTTTCGCCTGTTGCCCGCCATCCACACATGGCATGTGGAGATTTTGGGTACGGACATCAATGAGGGGTATCTGGACCGGGCGCGCGCGGGCGTGTACCGCGAATGGTCGTTCCGCAACGCGCCCAAGTGGCTCAAGCGCGATTTTTTCCGCAACATCGGGGAAGGCGAGTACGAAATCGTGCCCGCCGTGCGCTCCATGGTGCGCTTCGGCACCCTGAATCTGGCCACGGACGCCTATCCGAGCATGCTCACGAACACCACGGCCATGGATATCATCCTGTGCCGCAACGTGCTCATCTATTTCGACCTGGCGCTGACGGAAGCGGTGCTGCGGCGGTTCAAGGCCTGCCTCGCGCCGGACGGATGGCTCGTCACGGGCCCGGCTGAGGCCGCGGTCATCATGGACACGGGGATCTTCACGCCGGTGCATGGCGGCGATGCCCTGCTGTTCCGCAACTGTTGCCCGCGTCAGGAGGCGGATTGCGCCGATCCCGATGAGCCGGATTACCTCGGAGAAGAGCGGGACTGCTTTGCGGCTGCGGCCCCCCCCCCGGAGAATGGCACGGACGCGGCGGAAATTCCCTGCGCGGGCGCGGATAGTGATGCGGGCGCGGAGCGCGATGCGACCGATGCGGCACAGCCGTCTCGGTCCCGCACGGCGGGGCTGTCCGGCACCTATGTGCGCGACGAGGGCCGGCGTGATGCGGCGCAGGATGCCTCGGCGAGCCACTCGGTCCTTGATGCGGCGCGGTTGGCCTTTGCGGCGGGCGACTGCCACGCCGCATTGCAACTGGTCATGGCCGAGGTGGATGCATCGCCGGCAGCGGCGGCGCCAGCCTTGTATGCCCTGGCGGCGCATTGCCTGGCCAATCTGGGGCATGTGCACGAGGCGCACCTGTGGTGCGGCAAGGCGCTTGAGCGGGACGCGCTCGACCCGCTCCTGCATTACCTCATGGCGACCATCATGCAGGAGGAGGGGGACATGGCCGGGGCCAAGGCATGCCTGGGCAAGGCCATCTACCTGGATCAGCATTTCATCATGGCGCATTTCACTTTGGCGGGCATAACGCGCCAGTTGGGTGACACGGCGTGGAGCAGGCATCTGCACAACGGGTTGGCGCTGGTGCGGCGCATGGCGGATGACGCCGTTGTGCCCCATACGGGCGGCATGACCGCCGGGCGGCTGGCGGGTGTCATGCAGGCCATGCGGGGCGGCGGCGCGGGCAGCGCCGCAAAGGACAAGGCATGAACGGGAGCGATGCATCAGGCGGAGCGCCTCTCTCCAGCAAGGACGCCATGGGGCGTCACATTTTGCGTGAGCGGGCCAAGGCCTTGGCCGCGGAGCCCAAGGAGGGGCCGCTCCTCGCCGCGGGCGAGGTCATTGACGTGTTGCAGTTCATGCTTGGCGGCGCACGCTACGGCGTGGCGTCGCGGTTTGTGCGTGAAGTCGAGGCGTTGGGCGATCTGACGCACATCCCCTGCACACCGGAGATCATCCTGGGCGTGGTGGGGGTGCGGGGGCAGATTGTGGCCGTGACCGATCCCGTGGTTTTTTTTGGGCTGGAGTGCGGACACGGGATCGCGCCCGCAACGCTTGTCGTGCTGTCGAACGGCGCCATGACCACCGCCTTGGCCGTGGACGCGGTGCTGGGCGTGCGCGCCGTGGCCCTGGCGGATTTGCAGCGGGATGTCTCGGGCATGCCGTCCGGACTTGCCGGATATATTGTCGGCATGACGGGCGAACCCATGTTGTTGCTGGATGCGGGCCGTATCCTGGCCGACAAGAGGCTGGTGGTGCATGAAGACGTGGATTAGTGCATCGTAACGTTGAAAAAGATGAGATGCTCTTATGCATTTTGTTGAAATAATGCTTCATTATTTCAATTCCTCGCATTGTTTCAATGCGAGGATGCGCTAGCGCCGACAATCTTCCCGTCTGGCTGTACACGGGGCAACCAGGAGATGCATGGTTATGAAATGGTCGGATATGACGGTGGGATTCAAGCTCGCGGTGGGCTTTGGTCTTGTATTGGTTCTCATGGGCATCATAAGCATCGTGGCGGTGTTGGGCGCGGAGCGCATGCGGGGAAGCGTGGAGGAGTTGAACAGCTGCGCGGAACAGCTGGCCGAGTTGAAGAAGCGGAGCTCCGACCATATGACCTGGGCGCTGGATTTGGGGCAAGGGCTGCTGGTCAAGGATCCGGACCGGTTCGTCATGGAGGCCGATCCTCAAAAATGCCCTTTTGGCCGGTGGTATTATGGGGGGGGGCGCAAGACGCTTGAAACCGCCGAACCGGGGCTCTACGCGCAGCTTGCCGAATTGGAGGAACCGCACCTGGCCATGCACCGCAGCTATGCCGCCATCCGTGATATATATGCCCGGGAGGGCCAGAAGGGGGTTGAGACCGCCAATGCCATCTATGTGCATGAAGTCATGCCCGCCATGGCGAGTTTTCAGCATATTGTGGACACCATGGAAAACAGTGTCCGTTCCGACCTGAAGCACCACCGGGACGTGGCCATTCTGGACGCGGTGACGAATCTGGGCGTGATAAAGGCGCTGACGCCGCTGGCCCTTTTGGTGGGATTGGTGATGGCCGTGCTTATCGGCCGCAGCGTGACCAAGCCCTTGTCCGAGGTGGTTGCGGCCACGGGACGGATTGCCGCCGGCGAACTGGACGTCTCCTTTGCCAGGGCGTCCTCCCGTGACGAGTTCGGCACGTTGTTCAAGGCGGTGGAGCACCTGGCCATGTCTTTGCAGGGGGCTGTGGCGGCCATGCGGCGTGTGGCGGGTGGCGACCTGACCGTGACGGTTGTGCCGCAGTCCGAGCGGGACATGGTGGGCAAGGCGCTGGCGGACATGGTGAGCAACCTCAAGGAGATGAACGCGCAGATGCGGCAGGCCTTCGAGGTGCTTTCGGGCACCTTGGACCGGATTGCCGCCTCCACGTCCGAACTCTCCACCACGGCCTCACAGGCGGCGGCGTCCATCAATGAGACGTTCGCCACCGTGGAGGAAGTCAAACAGACCGCCCTGACGTCGAGCGGCAAGGCGGAAAGCGTTGCCGAGAACGCCCGCAAGATGGCGCGCATCTCCCAGTCCGGCAGGCAGTCCACGGAGGATATCCGGGGCGCCATCGGCCAGATCCGCGAACGGGTGGATGTCATCGCCCAGAAAATCATCCGGTTGTCGGAAAAGAGCCAGATGATCGGCACCATCATCAGCGCGGTGAATGACATTGCCGACCAATCGAACCTGCTGGCGGTCAATGCGTCCATCGAGGCCTCCAAGGCGGGCGAGGAAGGCAAGGGTTTTGCCGTGGTCGCCCATGAGATTCGGAATCTGTCCGAGCAGTCCAAACGCTCCACAGCGCGGATCCGCGACATCCTGGATGACATTCAGAAGGCCACGGCCTCGGCGGTCATGATAACCGAACAGGGCATCAAGGCCGTTGCGGAGGGTGAACGGCAGGTGGGGCAAACGGGCGAGTCCATAGCCGCGCTGGCCAGCAGCGTGTCAGAATCCGCCAACGCCGCCACCCAGATCGCCGCCGCGAGCCGCGAGCAGTTGGTGGGCATGGAGCAGGTGTCCATCGCGGTGGAGAATATCAACACTGCGGGCAAGCAGAATCTGGAAAGCGCCGCGCATCTGGAAAACGCCATGCGGGATTTGAGCGGCCTGACCAGAAAGATCGAACGGCTTATGCAGCGGTACAAGGTGTAGGCCGGAGCACGCGCATGACGGCGGACAACAGCAGATTGCTGGAAAAATTGCTGCAGGCCTTCCACCAGGAGGCGGCGGACAGGTTGGGCGTGCTGGGCCGCGCCCTGGTGGCGTTGGAGGGCATGGACGCCCAGACCGTGTCCGATGGTCCGGCCAGCGAAGTGGTGGAGGATGTGTACCGCCAGTTCCATAGCCTCAAGGGCGCGGCGCGTACCGTTACCCTGCACGACATCGAGGCGGTGTGCCAGGCTGCCGAGTCCGTGCTTTTCGGCATCAAACGCGGCGGCATCCCCTTGTCCCGCGATCTGTTCGACCTGTTGCAACGCACCTTGGACACTGTCCAGGCCCATGCGGCCGCCGTTGTCTCCAACACCCCCCCCCCCGCCGCCGCCGTCACGGCGGCCTGTGTCGCGGCGCTGGAGCAGGTTGCGGCCACGGCGCATGCCTGTGCACGGCCCGAGTCCCCTGAGGATGCGGCCTCTTCAGGGGAGTCCGCGTCGGCCCAGGTGGGCGCAACGCCCGTGCCGCAGCCCCAGGCGGCTGACACGCGTCGTCCCGAAGGGACGCACGTCATGCCCCTTGCCGCGCTGCCCGTCGCGCCGCTTGGCGTTGCGGCGCCGCAAAAGGTGACGCAGAGGGAGGGCGCCCATTCTCCGGTGGATGGTCCTGCCTCGACCGTGCGCATTTCCGCTGACCGGTTGCACCGGCTTTTGCTCAAGACCGAAGAACTGCTTGCCGCGCGCATGGCGGCGGACAGGCGAACCGCCGTGCTGCAGGACGCCGCCCACAACTTTGGCAAATGGCGCAAGGCATGGAACGATGTGGGGCTGGAACTCGCCATGCGCACCGAAAGCGGCAGAGGGAACGGCGAGAGCGGGGACAAGGACAGCGTCACGGCGTTTTTGGACATGTGCGAAACGCGCTTCCGTGAAATGGATGACCTGCTGCAACCCCTGGCCCAGAAGGCGGAACGGGATCGCCGGGAGTTGTCCCGGCTGGTGGACGCCCTGCTCCTGGACATGAAGCAGGCGCTGCTGTTGCCGTTTTCCACGCTGTTGGATGCCTTTCCCCGCATGGTGCGCGACATTGCCCAAGCCAGCGGCAAGGAGGCCGTGCTGCACATCTCCGGCAGTGACGTGGAGATAGACCGCCGCATCCTGGCCGTGCTCAAGGATCCCATCACCCATATCCTGCGCAACGCCATCGCCCACGGCATAGAGCCGTCCGCAGAGCGCAGAGGGCAGGGCAAACCCGCAGCGGGAACCATTTCCCTTGCGGTGAGCCAACGGGGCAGGGGGCGCGTGCAGGTGGTCCTGACCGACGATGGCGCGGGCATCAACACGGACAAGATCCGGGCCGAGGTGGTGCGCCGGGGTGTGCTTTCCGCAGGGCAGGTCCAGTCCATGCCGGATGAGGAACTCTTCGAGCTGATCTATCTTTCCGACTTTTCCACCAGCAGCCAGGTCACCGATCTGGCGGGCAGAGGGCTGGGCATGGCCATCGTGCGGGAACAGGTGGAGAAGGCGGGCGGTTTCGTGTCCATGCGTTCCGAGCGGGGCACGGGCACGGCCTTCACCCTGTCCGTGCCCGTGGCGCTCACCTCGTTCCGGGGGTTGGTTGTGGAGACGGGGGGCAGGCTGTTCGTGGCGCCCAAGAGCAGCGTTGAGCGGGTGGTGCGCGTGGCCCAGCGTGACATTACACGCCTGGGAGACAGGGACACCATCTTCCTGGACGGCAAGCCCGTGCCTTTGGCCAAGCTGGATGCCCTGTTGGAACTGCCCCAGCGAGAGGACGAAGAGGGCGACAGCCGCGCGCAGGGGTGCAAGCCCGCCCTGATTTTCCAGGCTGGCGACCGGCGCATCGCCGTGCTGGTGCATGGCATAGTGGATGAAATGGACGTGATGCTCAAGGGGTTGGGGGTGCAGCTTGCGCGGGTGCGTAACGTGGCGGGCCTCACGCTGTTGGGGGATGGCCGTTTTGCACCGGTGCTGCACGTGCCCGATCTCTTGAAGTCCGCCGGACAGGCTCGCGGCGCGGTGCGGCGAACATCGGGGCGGGTTGACGACGAGCGGGTCAGAACCGTGCTGGTGGCGGAAGACTCCATCACGTCGCGCATGCTGCTCAAGAATATTCTCGAAGTCGCCGGGTATCGGGTGGTGACCGCCGTGGACGGTTTGGACGCGCAAAACATGCTCCGCCGCGAGAAGGTGGATCTTGTGGTGTCCGACGTGGAAATGCCGCGCATGGACGGTTTCGCCCTGACCGAGGCGATCCGGGCCGACGCCGTGCACTTTGCCCTGCCTGTGGTGCTCGTCACCTCGCTGGCGCAACGGGAGCAGCAGATGCGCGGGCTTGAGGTGGGGGCCAACGCGTATATAGTCAAGTCGAGTTTTGACCAGGGCAATTTGCTGGAAGTCGTGTCCCGCCTGTTGTAACCCTCTGATGTATTTGAGGTGCCAGCCGTTATGATAGATGTCTTGATCGTGGATGACTCGCCCGTGGTCCGTGCCGCGTTGCGTGCCATCATCGAAAGCGACCCGGACATGCGGGTGGCTGGCGAGGCGCATGACGGACGAGCCGCCCTGGCCATGGTGCACGCCATTGCGCCCCACGTCGTGGTCATGGATTTCCGCATGCCGGTCATGGATGGGCTGGAGGCGACACGCCTCATCATGCAGGAGCGGCCCACGCCCATCGTGATTGTCAGCGGCGTGCTCAATCCCGAGGAAGTGGCGGAAAATTTCAAGGCGCTGGAAGCGGGCGCGCTGGCGCTCATGGCCAAGCCCCGCCTTGTCGGGGATGCGGGCATTGATACCGAGGCCATGGCCTCGGTGGCCCGCACCGTGCGCTTGATGAGCGATGTGCCCGTGGTGCGGCGCCGTCCCCTGCTTGCCCGCGGCAAGGCCTCGGGGGAGGCCGGGTTGCCGGGCGGCGCCAGTCTGCCCCGCGCGTCGTGTGGTGTTTCGGACGCCCCTGCCGTGCCTTTGTGGCCCACCATATACAAGCCCGGCATCCACAGGCTTTTGGCCGTGAGGGCGTCCACGGGCGGACCGCAGGCGCTTCGCGCCCTGCTGGCCGGGCTGCACAGGGATTTTCCCGTCCCCGTGCTCGTGGTGCAGCACATCGCCAAAGGTTTTTTGCCCGGTCTTGTGGAATGGCTGGACATGGTGACGCCGCTCAATGTCAGGATTGCCGTGCATGGCGAGACGTGCCGTCGCGGCACGGTCTATTTCGCGCCCGACAACAGCCATATGATGGTGGATGACCGTCTGGTGGTCCGGCTTTCGGATTCCCCGCCTGTGGAGGGACTCAAGCCCGCGGTGTCCGTGCTGTTCGACTCGGTTGCGGATACGGTGGGATGCCGTGGGGTGGGCGTGCTGCTCACGGGCATGGGCCGCGACGGAGCGGCGGGGCTGGCGCATATGGCGGCCAAGGGGGCGCTGACCATTGCCCAGGACAAGGCCAGTTCCATTGTGCATGGCATGCCCGGTGCGGCCATCAAGCTGCGGGCTGCGCGCCATGTGCTGGCTCTGGATGATATCGCGTCATTTTTGGCGAAGACGTTGGGATGTCCGGTGGGGGGTGGGGGTGCACCCGACAGCCGGGATGGGGGAGATGGGTGATGAGTGGGAGGGGGCGTATTCTCATTGTGGAGGACAGCCAGACCCAGGCCTTGCGTCTGCGGCTTGTGCTGGAGGAACAAGGCTATGTGGTGGCCGAGGCCGGAAGCGGCGAAGAGGCGTTGCGCGCAATAGCCGCCACACCGCCGGACGCGGTGGTCACCGACATCCTCATGCCGGGCGTGGACGGCTACGAATTGTGCCGCCGCGTGCGCCGCATGCCTGGCCTGGCCACGCTGCCCGTGGTGCTGCTTACCGCCTTGTCCGGGCCGGAGGACGTGGTCAACGGCCTCGACTGTGGGGCGGACGCCTTTGTGACCAAGCCGTATGACGAAGAGTATCTTGCCACCATGCTCAAGCGGTTGCTCGGGGCGGCGGGTGCGGCAAGCGAGCCCGCCACGGAAGTGGAGATCATGGCCGGGGGCAAGCGGCATCGCGTGGCCACCACCCGCTCGCGCATGGCGGGGCTATTGCTCTCCACGTATGAAAACGCGGTCATCAACGCCCGCAATCTGGACAAGGCGCACACGGCCCTGGCCGAGAACGAGGAGGTGTTGCGCGGCGTGCTCGCTTCGCTGCCGTCCCATGTCGCGGTTGTGGACCGTGCGGGCAAGGTCGTGGTGGCCAATCGGCCCCAGTCCTTCCGGAACAACCGCTGCGGCCTCTTTTTCATGCAGCGGAGCGACTCCACCGCGGCCCCTGGCGCTGCCGTGGCGCACGAACCATGCGCCTGCGAGCAGGACGGGACACCACTGCTCGAGAAATTGGAAGCCGGTGTGCGGGCGGTGAGTTCCGGTGAGGCGTCGCGGTTTTCCATGGAATTCCGTTGCCATCTTCCCGTGGAGCACGGCCCTGCCCGCCAATGGTTTTTTGCCGAGGTGGCGCCCTTTAGCGGGCGGAGCGGGGGCGCGGTGTTGTCCTTCACCGATATCTCGGCCACCAAGTACGCGGAAGAGGCGTTGCGTGAACAGCGCAACTTGTTCCGCACCATGTTTGACGCGGCGGGCGATTTGCAGGCGTTGCTGGATGTGGAGGGCAACTGCCGGGCGGCCAACCCCGCGCTGTGCCGTTTCCTTGGCCTGCCACAGCGGGAGCTTGTGGGGCACAATATGGCCTCGTTTCTGCTGCCGGAAGAGGCGGAGGCCTTTGCTGGCGCGTCGTTGGCCGTGGCGGGCAGCGGTACGGCGACCGCCACGGACCACATGCTCTCGGGTTCCTCCGGCATGAGCTGCATGCATACGGTACGCACGCCGGTGCGGGGCGTGGACGGCTCCGTGACGGGGGTGCTTCTTTCCATGCGCGACATGACCGACCGCAAGCGCATGGAAGTGGCCTTGCAGGAGGCCAAGGAAAAGGCGGAGTCCGCGGCACGGGTGAAGAGTCAGTTTTTGGCCAACATGAGCCATGAAATCCGCACGCCGCTTTCCGGCATCATCGGCATGGCCGATCTGGCGCTTTCGGAGGCGGTCGGCGGCACCACCCGGGAATATCTGCACATGATCCGCCAGTCTGGCACGGTGCTCATGGCCCTGCTCAACGATATCCTGGATTTCTCCAAGCTGGAGGCGGGCAAGACGGAACTCGTCGAAGCGTCCTTTGACCTGGGCGATCTGCTCGACTTCATGCGCAAATCCTTTGTTCCTGGGGTGCAGACCAAGGGGCTGGCCCTCACCTTGTCCATGGACAAGACCGTGCCCGCCGTGCTGATAGGCGATGTGGCGCGGTTGCGGCAGGTGTTGTTCAACCTGGTGGGCAACGGCATCAAGTTCACCCGGCAGGGCGGCGTCACGGTCCGCGTGGCGCGTGTGCTGGGGGAGGATGCGGAAAGCGCGCCTCGCGGCTCTTTCCTGCTGCGCTTCGATGTGTCGGACACGGGCGTGGGCATTGCCGAGGAGGATCAGGCGCGGTTGTTTCAGAGTTTTTGCCAGGTGGGGGCGCAAACCGAGGCGCAACGCGAGGGTACGGGCCTTGGTTTGTGTATCTCCAAGCAGCTGGTGCACATGATGGGCGGGCGCGTCTGGCTGCAAAGCGTACCGGGCAAGGGCAGCACGTTTTCCTTTACCGCCAGGTTCCGCGAGGCGGATGACGGGCGGGATCTGCCGCTGGAGGCGAAGGCCGCGCCCGTGCGAGAGGACAAGGCGCCCCATTGCCCTTTGCGCATTCTGCTGGCGGAAGACAACAGGGTGAACCGGATCCTGGCGCAACGTCTTTTGGACCGGATGGGACATGCGGTCACGACCGTGTTCAACGGCCGCGAGGTCTTGGAGGCATTGGCGCGCGCGCCCTATGACCTGGTGCTCATGGATGTGCAGATGCCGGAAATGGACGGCCTGGAGGCCACGGCGCGCATTCGGGGCGAGGCCAGCCAGCCTGTTGGGCAGCGGCGTTTTGCGCCCGATATTCCCATTGTCGCGGTGACGGCTCACGCCATGGAGGGGGACAAGGAACGGTTTTTACAGCTGGGGGGGGACGCCTATGTGTCCAAGCCCTTGGACATGGCCGATCTGGAGCGCGTCCTGCATGGCATGGGTAAGAAGTGCGGTGCGCCGAATCCGCGTCTGCTGGACTCGGAGGCCACCCTGCGCCGCGTGGAGGGTGATCCGGGGTTTCTGACGGATTTGTACGCGGCGTTCATGGAGGACTATACGGTCCGCATCGAGAAATTCAGGGACGCCATAAGCCGTGGAGATCTGCGCGGCCTGAGCGATCTGACGCATTCGCTCAAAGGCGCGGCCAGCGCCATTGACGCCATTGCGTTGCGTGGATGTGCCCAGCGCTTCGAACAAGCCGTGGCAAGCGGCGACATGGCCTTGGTGCGGGTCCGGTTTGAACAGCTCATGGAAGGCATGGCGGATGTCGCCGTGCAGATCGAGCGTCATGTTTCCGGTTGGAGCGAGGCTGGCGGCTGACGCTGTGCGGCCACGCCGTCCTGGCGTGGCGTCTGTTCCCCCAGAGAGCGCGCCGTACCCCGAGGGCGTGGCATATACGTTGCAAAATCCTTCCTTGCGGCGGGGTTGCGGGCAAAAATTGCCCATCAGCCCGCCAGCTTCTCGCAAGGAGGCGGCAATGGCCAAACCGATCTCGTTCGTGCTCAAGGCACTGTTGGCTCTCGCGGTGACCACCGGCTGCATGCTGGCGGGCAGCGCCTTTTCCAGCAGAATCATCGAGGTCGCCTCGCAACCGGCCGGTGTGGGCCCCAGCGTGGACGACACGCGGGCGCACGCACGTGGCGAGGTTACCGGCATCATTCTTCCCGCGCAGGTGCAAGCCAACGCGCAATGAGGGGAGTGGCTGGAAGGTGAAACAGGAGGCCCGCACCGGAAGGTGCGGGCCTCTGCCGTTGTGGGCCAGTCCGCGAGGTGGCGCTACCACCGCCGACAGCCCGCATGGGCCAGCCAGGACGCGAGCCTGGCTTTCTTTGTGCCGCGTCGCCGGGGCCGCGCCATGGCCCCGCGTGGAGGGCGCGCCGCTGGTCAGCGGTTGCGCGCCATGGCCTCCAGCCGCGCCACGCGCTCCGCGATGGGCGGGTGGGTGCTGAACAGGCTGGCCATGCGCGAGGTGGTGAAGGGATGGACGATGAACATGTGCGCCGTGGCCTCGTTGCCGCCGCGCATGGGCAGCTGGCGGGAGTACGCGTCGAGCTTGCGCAGCGCGGAGGCGAGATGGAGCGGGTTGTGGGAAAATTGCGCGCCCGCGTCGTCGGCCAGATATTCCCGCGAGCGCGAGATGGCCATCTGGATGAGCGAGGCCGCGATGGGCGCGACAAGGGCCAGGGCCAACGCGCCGAACATGCCGGGACCGTCCTCGTCGTCGCCGCGCATGCCCCCGAACAGCGCGCCCCACTGCAACATGTTGGCGATGAACATGACCACCGAGGCGAGCACGCCCGCCACGGTCTGGATGAGGATGTCGCGGTGGGCGATGTGCCCGATCTCGTGGGCGAGCACGCCCTTCAGCTCCTCGGGCGTGAGCAGGCGCATGATGCCTTCGGTCACGGCCACCACGCCGTTTTGGGGATTGCGGCCCGTGGCGAACGCGTTGGGCGCATCCTGGGGAATGACACAGATGCGCGGCTTGGGGATGTTGGCTGTCCGCGCCAGTTCCGCCACCATGGCGTGCAGGGCCGGGGCGTCGTGTGGCCCCACCTCGCGCGCCCGGTACATGGACAGCACGATTTTGGCCGAGAACCAGTAGCTGCCCACGTTCATGACCAGGGCGAAGACCAGGGCGACCATGAGTCCGCCCGGGCCCCCCAGGGCGCCGCCCAGAAAGAGGATGAGTCCTGAAAGCAGGGCCAGCAGCAAAAATGTTTTTATTTGACTCGTCATCAAGGCATCCTTTGTTTCGGGGTGAGTCCGGCGCACCGTGCCGGAGCGGAAAGAGAATAATTCCTCGCGGCTCCAAGTCAACGCCGCCAGGACGTTTCCAGCAAAAGCATGGGCTGGCCATGGGGAGGAATACCGGCTTGACATTTTACAGAATCAAGGCATGTGTGCTAGTATTACGCATGAAGTAAAAGGAGCCTGGGCGGTTTTTGCCGCGCCTTACGCGGCAAGGGAAAAGACAAGGGGGCGGCAAACGGTTTTTGCAGACGCAGGGGGCGGCCATGGCACAGGGAGTTCTTGTCGGTGAGGTGGTAGCTGTCAGAGGCACTGCCTATGCGGAGGTGGATGGCGGGAAACACATTCTCTCCGTGGGCAGCCCGGTACATGAAAACGATGCATTGTTCACGGGTTCCGGATCCTCGGTTGAAGTGCGGTTTCATGACGAGTCGGTGCTCTCGCAGGGCGAGAACAGCCACTTGGTTGTGGACCGCTATGTGTATAACCCAACCGATCCCGGCAGTGGCGAGTACCTGCTCAAGATGGCGCAGGGCGGGTTCCGCATGGTCACTGGCAAGATCGCGGACATCAACCCCGATGGCGTGCATCTGGAATCGCCCCTGGCGAGCATAGGCATCCGAGGCACCACCACGGTGCATGAGATCTTGCCGGACGGCACGGAAATGCACGGCGCCGAAGACCTGACCGGCGGCCGTTCCCTGCTGCTCACCGACCAGTTCGGCAACACCGCCGTGATTACCTTTGCCATGGGCGTGGTGGACTTTTCGCCTGGCCGTCCTCTTGGCGCGGTGCGCACCTTCACTCCCCAGGAACAGCAGCAGTTTCGCCAGTTGGCGCCGCTGACCTCCATGGGCGAACCGGATCCTGATGAACCGCCCCAGGACCAGCCCGAGCAAACCAACGAAGAGCAAGGCGGCGAAGGCGAAGGCGAGGGCGAAGGCGAGGGCGAAGGTGAAGGCGAGGGCGAAGGCGAGGGCGAAGGCCAGGGCGAGGGCGACCAGCCCGTGGAAGGCGAGGGCGAAGTGCTTGATACCGGGGATGCCGGTCTTGGCGACGGCGCACCCGATGACGGCGGGCCGGATGCGGGCGGGCTTGGCGATCAGGGCGATACCGGTGGCATGTTCGCCATGGGCGGCGACTTTCTGTTCTCGGGCGCGGATTTTGGCGACCTGTTCGATTTTCCCGGTGTGGATGACGGCATCCTGGTCGGTTCGGAGTTTGATTACGACCTGGTCGGCGGCGGGGAATGGGACGACCTCATCGGGCCGCTGAACGAAGACACGGGCCCGGGCGATGATGACGACGATGATGACATCGTTCCCGCGGACACTGTGGCCGCCGCCTCGGACACCATGGAAGACAAGGCGGACCACTACGAAACGAGCGCGAGCTACTGGTCTTCCGATGCGCTCAACGAGTCGTTCAACGAAACCCACACCTACACCGGCACCTCGGGCAACGACTACGACACCGTGCCCTCCGGTTCCAGCAGCGAGCACTACGTCATGTTCGGCCTGGATGGCGCGGATACGCTCGACGCGTACTACGCAGGCTCCAGCCTCATATTCGGCGGCGCGGGCAACGACACCCTCTACGGGTCCGGCACGGCCGGCGACACCATCTGGGGCGGCACGGGCAACGACGAGATCCACGGCTACGGCGGTGCGGACGTCATCTACGGCAACGCGGGCAACGACCTTATCCTCGGCGGTGATGGCGTGGACACCCTGTACGGCGGCGATGGCGCGGACACCTATTACTATGGCAGCACGTCCGAGGGGGGCGACTACATCCACGGCGGGGAAGGCGACAAGGGAGCCCTCAACCAGAGCGCGTTTTCTTTCAGCTACTCGGGGCAGCTCGACAGCGCCGACTTCAAGACCTGGACCAGCGGCACCTATTCGGGCACCGGCGCCGGGTTTGGGGACAACAACCCCGGCATTGTCTGGGACAGCGCCAACAACCAGCTCTGGATCGACACCAACGGCGACAGCGCCGGGGGGGCGCAGCTCATGGCCCAACTTGATCCGGGAGCCGAGGAGATCGACGCCACCGACTTCTACATCGTGACCTGGGTCATTTAGCGATGCCGCCCCCTGGGCGGCGCATACGGAACATAAAAAGGCCGACACGCGTCGGCCTTTTTTTGGGGTGGCGCCGTTGGAGTCGGGCGGCTGGGCGCATGCCAACAAAAAGACCGGCCAGGCCGGTCTTTGCGTCACAATGCACCACAACGGCGCAGACGCGCCGCGTGAAAAATATACCCCGCCGTGAACCGGGCGGGTGGCTGTCCGGGGACGCGGCAGCGCCGCGCCGCGGGACTACATCTTACTGGTGTAGCACTTGAGGTGATAGATGGCGGTCAGCACGCAACCCAGTCCGAGAAAAACGAAAAGCCAGTCCATATCCTGCTCCCTTTGGTTGATCGTTCATGTCCTCGCGGGACTTTATAAAAGAAAACGGGCTGGCTGACAAGCGGGGAACGGCGGCGAGGCCGCACTTTCAGCGTCGCGGCGGTCTGGGGTGGGCCAGGGCGGCGAATCCGGCGCGCGCCTCGGCCACGAACGCGGCCACCAGCCCCGCGTCCTTGCGCCCGTCCGTCCCCTCCACGCCCGTGTGCGCGTCCACGCCCGCCGGGCGCACGGCGGCGATGGCCCGGCGTACGTTGGCCGGAGTCAGTCCCCCGGCCAGGATCACGGGCCTGGGGGACATGGCCACGAGCCGCGCGCTCACCGTCCAGTCGTGCGTCTTGCCCGTGGCGCCGCTCGCGCCCGTGGCCGGGTCAAAGGTGTCGGTGATGAAGGCGTCCACGTGCGGGGCGCTGGCCGCCACGGTCGCGGCCAGGACCGCCTCGTTGTCCGGCCGCACCACCAGGCTTTTTATCACGAAGATATCCGGGGCGAGGCGGCGCAGCGCGCGCAGGTTCGCCTCGGCCACGTCGCCGTGCAACTGCACCGCGTCCATGCCCAGGTCGCGGCACAGGGCGATGACCGCTCCGGGGGCGTCCAGGTAGGTGATGCACACGGGCACGGCATGGGGGGGCGTGCCGCGCAGCGCGGCGGCAACCTGCGCGGCCTCCGGTTCGGACAGGTCTTCGGCGTGCACGGCCAGGCGCAGGGGAAAGCCCACGGCATGGACGCCCGCCGCGGCCACGAGCCGCGCCTCGGCCAGGTCGTGCACCCCGGCTATCTGGATGCAGCCCGGAAAGGCGGCGGCAAGGGGATGGCGTGGCATGGCCATGGGTGGTCAGGCACCGGCGGGCCGCGCCGCCCCCAGCACCTCGGCCACGGGGCCGCAGGCGCGGACGCGCCCCTGCGCCATGACCAGGGCGTGGGTTATCTCGGGAATGATTTCGCTTTGATAGTGGGTGACGAGCACCACCTGTGTGCCCGCCGTGGCCATGCGGCCCGCCAGGCGCAGGAAGAGCGCGCGCGACCGGGCGTCCAGGCCCGAGCACGGTTCGTCCAGGATGAGCAGATCCGGGCCGCCCACCATGGCCCGGGCCAGAAAGCAGCGCCGCAGCTGGCCTGTGGACAGGGAACGGATGCGCCGTCGCGCCAGATGGTCCACGCCCACGGCCTCCATCCAGCGCAGGGCCATGGCGCGTTGTGCGGCGTCGGGCGCGCCGTACACGCCCACCGTGCCCGCAAAGCCGCTCCAGACAAGCTCCTCGGCGCGCAGGTCGTAGCCGCTCTCATAGCCGTACAGCGCCTGCTGGTCCGGCGACACGTAGCCGATGCGCCTGTGCACCGCCTCCATGTCCGTGGCGTATTCCGGGGGCTCGCCCAGGCCGAAGCGCTGCACGCCGCCGCCCCAGGCCGCCACGTGTTCGCCCAGCACCAGCTTGCACAAGGTCGATTTGCCCGAGCCGTTCTCGCCCAGCACAACCCAGTGCTGGCCCGGCTCCACGCGCCAGTTCACGCCGAACAGCACCTGGGTGCGGTCGATGAAGACATCGGCGTTGGTCACGATGATGGCGGGCGGGGGCGCGTCCGTCCCTGGCTCGCGCCGGATGGGCAGCGGGCAGGCCAGGGCGCGCTGCGCGGCGTGCGCGTCGCTGAACAGGCGTTGCAAGGCGTCTTGCACCGTGGCGTCGTCGCGGCGGCCTTGCAGGGCCAGGCGTCCCGCCTGGAACACCGCCACATGGGTGATGGCGGCGGGCAGCTGCTCGGGGCGGTGCGCGGCGAACAGGATGGTGGTCCCGCCCGCCGCCACCGTGTCCACGGTGGCCTGCACGGCCTGGCGCGACGCCGCGTCCAGGCCGTCGCACACCTCGTCGAGCAGCAGCACGGCGGGGCCGCCCACCAGGGCGCGGGCAATGAGGATGCGGCGCAGCTGTCCCTGGGACATGGCGGGCAGGCGCATGGCGCGCAGCGGCGCGATGCCCAGCGCGTCCATGATCGTTTCGGCGTGTTGCCGTTGCGCCTCGGACACGGGCTGGTAGAGAAAGGGGGTGTCGCAATAGCCGGTGAGCACGGCGGTGAGCCCGTCCATGTCCCACCCCTGCTGCATGTAGATGTCCTGCTGCCCGGCGGAGACCGTGGCCATGCGGTGGCGCATGCCTATGGGCGACGCCTGCTCCTTGCCGTCCAGGCCGAAGAGGCGCAGCCCCTCCGGGGCGGACGAGGCGTCGGGCCACTGCTCGCCGCGCACCACGCGCAGGAACGTGGACTTGCCCGCGCCGTTTTCGCCCAGCACGGCCCAATGCTCGCCCGGCATGAGCCGCCAGGAGACGTCGCGGATGGCGGGTTGCCCCGCATAGGTGACGGAAACGTGTTCCAGCCGGACAAGGGGCGCTGGTGCTGCCACGATAGGATTTCCTCACGGGCCGCGCGAGGCCGGGGGAAAATCCCCGGCCTGCGCAAGCGGAACGATGTTAGGAAAAAAACGTGCGGGTGAAAAGCGGTCCGTGGGCCGAAAGGCTATTGGGCCGTGCACAGCATGAGCTTGATGCCTTCCTTGAACAGCACTTCCATCTTGTTGGGCTTGAAGGTCTTTTTCACGAATCCCAAGCCGAACTTGGAGTGGCGCACCATGTCGCCCGCCGTAAAGGGGGTGGTGCTCGTGTAGTCGACGGCCTTGGCGGCGTCGTTCTTGATGGACAGGGCTTCCCATTCGTCCTGCAGCAGCTGCGCGGCCTTGGAGGTGCGGGGCGCCTTGGGCGCCTTGGTTCCGGCCTTTTTGGGCGCGGCGGCGCGGGCGGCGCGGGCGGGCGTTTCGCTGATGGGGGGCCGGTACTTGTGCATGCCGCCGCAGGTGTTGCACTGGACCTTGACCACCGTGCCTTCCACAATGGCCATGATGGTGTGGCGGCGCACGTCTTTGCAGGTGCCGCACTTGGAATCGATGATGTCGCCGACGGAGTGGCGTGTCTCGCTCATGAAAAAAACCTCAACTACTCGTTATCAATTGGTTCTCGTGAAGAGTGCCGCTCGATGCGGCAAGACTGTTGTTCGCTGCTGGAAACAAGCAGGATACCCCTTTGGCGTCCGGCAGGCAAGGCGCGTTGAAAAAAAAGGGAAAATGATGCTGGAACCCATCGGAATGCATGACGAAGCCCGCCTTGCGGCGGGCCCGGATTGTTGACGAACCGCCATCTCTCCCTGCTGTTTTTTTCTCGAAGGCTTGCGGCTCACGGCGCCAGATGAACCGCCCTCCATGCCATCGTCCACAGACACCAAGACCGCCCACCTGGGGAATTTGCTTGTCCCAACCGTATCCACCTCCCCAACCAGCAGTCCGCCTGGTGAACGTGCTTGTCCCAACCGTATCCATCTCCCCAACCAGCAGTTTTTGGGGAAAGAGAGAGGAGAGAGGATGGGGGGCCGGGGGAAGGAGTGAGGAGAGAGAAAACCCCTTTTTATGCTTGGAAAAAGGGGGTTTCGGTCTCCTCTCTCCGTCCCCCGGGATTGGGTCAGCAGCCCGCGTGCGGCATGGGGCCGTGGGCGGAGAAGGCCTCC
>JBFWMG010000046.1:0-27071 GCA_050251715.1 Desulfovibrionaceae bacterium
CCCCCCCCCCCCCCCCCCCCCCCCCCCCCCCCCCCCCCCCCCCCCCCCCCCCCCCCCCCCCCCCCCCCCGGTGCTTTATTTTTTTATTCCATTTCGCCGGGTTGGGAGACCGGGCGCACGCAACCGGCAAAGGCGACCAGTTGGAAGAGCTTTTTCGTCTGGGTGCTCACGATATGGAAGTAGCGGTCCTGGGGGATGTAGGTGTAGGGCACGTCCTCGGTGCGGCGGAACAGGAAGTGCGCCAGGATCATGCGGTTCACGGCCTGGTGCCCCACGATCATGATGTTGTCCGCGTTGCCCGACAGGTACAAGGCCTTTTTCACGCCCCGGTACACCCGGTCCTTGAGCGTGGCGTACCCCTCTCCGCCCGGATAGATGTAGTTGTACTTGTCCCCGGCGCGGGCAGCGAACACATCGGGCATGATGTCGCGCACCTCGTCATAGGTCATGTCCTCGCACACCCCGGCGTCGATCTCGTCGAACTCGTCCAGCGCCATGGGCATGCGGTCGGGCCGCCCTTCGAACAAGGGTTCGGCCATCTGCCAGGTGCGCCGCTTGGTGCTGATGAAGACATAGGGCAAATGGATGTTCTGGAAATGGTCGGCCAACTGGCGGGCCTGGTTCTGCCCGCGCCGCGTCAGCGGCGAATCGCCGCCCAGGCGTTCCTCCAGGTTGTAATAGGTCTCGCCGTGGCGCACCAGGAACAGGTTCTTCACCCAGTCCGACACGAGCATGTCGCGGATCTTGGCGTAATACGGCACCGTGCCGTCCACCCGTTCCTTGAGGATGCGGTTGTTGAGCGAATCCACGGCGACGTAGCGTTCCTCGCTCTCGATGGGATCGGCGATGCGCTCGTAGTAGCCGATGCGCTGGCGGAAACTCCGCATGGCCTCGGCAGGGGCAAGATGGGCGAATTCCGGCAGGCGCGCCTTGCGCGCGATGGACGCGGCCACCAGTTCCTCGTCGTCGTTGTGGCATTCCACGAACAGGATGGGGTGGTCGTTGCACAGTTCCTTGATCTTTTGCCGCCGAGCGCTGCGCACGTTGGTGGCGTCCAGGATGGCCACCTTGCCCGTGCCCGCCAGATAGTCGCGCGCCTCGTTCACGTTGATGAGCGCAATGACCTCGCGGGCCGCCACGGCCTCGACATTGTCGGGATCGTAGAAGCCCGCGTGGGAAGTGTCCTGGCGCAGCATCCTGCGCCGCACGTCGCCGTTGTTGAAGATGCGGACCGCGACGCAGTCCTTCTCAAGGGTCTCCTTGAGCTTGAGCGCTACCGTGGACTTGCCCCGAGCGGGCAATCCGACCATGGCGATGTAAAGCTTGTCGTCCATATGCATGCGCTCCGCGGTTCATGCGCCCCCTGCCCGGCACACGCGGGCCGCGCCCCACGCACGCCGCGCGGGAAACAGCCCCCGTGCGGCGAGTGGCGCCGCGAACAAACGGAAAAGGCGGGTGTGGTCCAGGGCGTCACAACCGTGAAAAGGTTGGGACACCCTTATGCTTTGCCCTGAAACAATGGGACATTGTTCCAGGGCAGCGTCATGTTTCACGACGGAGAGGCCCTAGGGCGCGTCAAGCCGCTCCATGAACCGGGCATACCGCGTTTCGTTCTTCCGCCAGACCCAGGCGCCCCAGGCATATCCCACCACGGCGAACAGGATGAAGCCGGTGGACATGTCCAGCACCCAGGCGGGCACGGCAGCGGGGTCAAGGGAGCCGAGCGCGGCGCTGGTCACAAGCTCCATGCAGACGCCCACGAACAGGGCGCGCATCCACACATAGCGGTTGCGCCCCTTGGCCCGCACGGCCTCCCATTTTCCCGCCTCTTCCCTGTCCATGCCGCGCCAGGGGCTTAGGCCTCGTCGTCCTGCACCAGGGGCTCGTGCTGCGCCAGGTCGTACAGGCCGTGCACGGCAAAGGGCAACGGATAGTTGGGCAGCGCGTCAAAACGGATCACGCCGATGGTCTTGCCCACGGGGAACGAGGACAGGGGTTTGAGTCCGAGCGGGATGGGCAGCACCATGGGACAGGCGGTGATGGCCGACACCTTGCCCTCGTAGCGCTCGCTCAAATAGGCCAGCAGCGTGTCCCGCTCCTCCTCGGTAAAGGCCTCCAAGAGAACGCGGCGGGTGGTGTCCATATCGCATTCGATGTCCGGATGCTGGGTATCCTCGATGAGCGTGTCCCAGCCCGCGGCCTCCATTTCGGCCATGTCCCCGGCGTCGGGTTCGGGCCGGAACAGGTGGACCTCCACGTCGCGGCGGCCCTTGAAGGTGCGGATAATCATGGAAAGAACATGTATGCGCGCGATGGGCGCGGGGGTCTCCAGGGGAATGATCGTGATTTCCATCAAATGCCTCCGAAAAAGTGGTTCGCCACGGCCCGCTGGGCGTGGGCTCGGCGCGTGTCGTGTCGCGTCTTGCAGCGTATGACATAATCGTCCCGGTGTGAAGCGGGGAGTTTACCCCCGCGCGGCCTCGGGCTATGATGCGCCGGTCGCCGCATTGGCGGCCATCCGCATGCAATCCCCAAGGATCCCCCATGACAGCACCTTTTGTCCTAGAAAGCCCCTTTGAGCCCTGCGGCGACCAGCCCGAGGCCATTGACCAGATAACCGCCAACCTCGCCCTTGGCGTGCGGGACCAGGTGCTCTTGGGCGTCACCGGGTCGGGCAAGACCTTCACCATGGCCCACACCATCGCCCGCACGGGCCGCCCGGCGCTCATCCTCGCGCCCAACAAGACCCTGGCCGCCCAGTTGTACAACGAGTTCAAGACCCTGTTCCCGCACAATGCCGTGGAATATTTCGTCAGCTATTACGACTACTACCAGCCGGAAGCGTATATCCCGCAGTCGGACACCTACATTGAAAAAGATTCCGCCATCAACGACAACATCGACAAGCTGCGCCACGCGGCCACGCACGCCCTGCTCACCCGGCGCGACGTCATCATCGTGGCCTCGGTGTCCTGCATCTACGGCCTCGGCTCGCCGGAATACTACGCCAAGATGGTCATCCCCATCGAGGCGGGCCAGACCATGCGCATGCAGGATCTGCTGGCGCGCCTGGTGGAGGTGCAGTACGAGCGCAACGACGTGGACTTCCATCGCGGCACCTTCCGCGTGCGCGGCGACGTGGTGGAAATCATCCCGGCCTACCACCACGAGCGCGCCCTGCGGCTCGACTTCTTTGGCGACGAGATCGAATCCATCCATGAAATAGACCCGCTCACAGGCGAGGTGCTGGCAAGCGTGGGCAAGACCGTGATCTTTCCGGCCAGCCACTACGTCTCGGACAAGGACAACCTGCACCGCGCCATGGCCGACATCCGCGAGGAACTGGCCGACCGCCTGCGCTGGTTCGAGGCGGAAAACATGCTCGTGGAGGCCCAACGCCTGGAGCAGCGCACCATGCTCGACATGGAGATGGTCGAAGAGTTGGGCTATTGCACGGGCATCGAAAACTACTCGCGCCACCTGGACGCCCGCAAGGAAGGAGAGCCGCCGGCCACGCTCATCGACTATTTTCCCAAGGATTTTTTGCTGTTCGTGGACGAATCGCACATCGCCATTCCCCAGGTGGGCGGCATGTCCAACGGCGACCGCTCGCGCAAGAATACGCTGGTCAACTACGGTTTCCGGCTCCCCTCGGCCCTGGACAACCGCCCGTTGCGCTTCGATGAATTCCTGGGCCGCATAGGCCAGACCATCTACGTGTCCGCCACGCCCGGCCCCTGGGAACTGGAACGGGCGCAAGGGCTGGTCGTGGAGCAGATCATCCGCCCCACCGGGCTGGTGGACCCCGCAGTGGAGGTGCGCCCCACCACCGGACAGGTGGACGACCTGCTGGCCGAGTGCAAGGCGCGCCAGGACCGGAACGAGCGCGTGCTGGTGACCACCCTGACCAAGCGCATGGCCGAGGACTTGACCGAATACTGCGCCACCATGGGCGTGGCCGCGCGCTATCTGCACTCGGACATCGACACCCTGGAGCGCATGGCCATCATCCGCTCCCTGCGGGCCGGGGAATTCGCCGTGCTGGTGGGCATCAACCTCCTGCGCGAGGGACTCGACATTCCCGAGGTCTCGCTGGTGGCCATCCTGGACGCGGACAAGGAGGGTTTTTTGCGTTCCACGGGCTCGCTCATCCAGACCTTTGGCCGCGCGGCGCGCAACGTGGCCGGGCGGGTCATCCTGTATGCGGACAAGATGACGCGGTCCATGGCGGCGGCCATGGAGGAAACCGCGCGCCGCAGGGAAAAACAGGCGGCGTACAACGAGGCCCACGGCATCACACCCGTGAGCATTCGAAAAAATTTAGACAATGTCTTGGATTCCTTGTACACCGTGAGCAAAGGAACGCCTGGCAAACGGGGGGATGCGGCCTGTGAGGCCGCCGAAGCCGCCGACCCGAACCAGTTTGTGGAGCCAAAGGTCTTGGCCAAGGAAATCAAGCGCCTGGAGCGGGCCATGCGCGAGGCGGCCAAGGAACTGGAGTTCGAACGCGCCGCCGCATTGCGCGACCGCATCAAACCATTGCGAGAACGTCTGCTTGAGCTGGGGTAAGCGATGAACGCCTTTACAAAACTGCGTGTCGGCTACACGAAGATGGAGCAACGATACGGATCGCTCGGTCCGTTCACGTTCTCCCTCGTCACGCTGGTACTGCTCGTCTATCTTTCCATATTTGCCTACATGACCATGGAAGGATGGACATTCTCGGAAAGCCTGTACCAGGTCATCATCACCCTTTCCACCGTTGGTTTCCAAGAAGTGCATACCATGTCGGATGGGGCGCGAACCTACACTATCTTTCTTATTATAGTGGGCGTCGGCAACTTCATGTTCATGGTCGCCTGCATGTCGCAGTTCCTGGTGGAATCAAATCTGCACAAGATACTGGGGAGACGTAAAGTGCAAAAGAGCATCGACAAGCTGGAAGGCCACTACATCATCTGCGGCTATGGCCGCATCGGCGCCGTGGTGGTGGAAGAGCTGACGGCGGAAGGCCATGCCGTGGTGGTCATCGAAAACGACCAGGAGGCGAACGTGGACCTTGCCTCGAGCGGCACCCTGCACATCTCGGGCGACGCCACGTCGGACGAGATACTCATGGCCGCCGGGCTGCCCAGGGCCAAGGCGCTCATCGCGGCCCTGTCGCAGGATTCGGCCAACGTGTACGTGGTGCTGGCCGCGCGCCAGGTCAACCCCAACATGTACATCGTGGCCAGGGCGGGTTCCAAGGCGTCCATCCCGCGCCTGGAGCGCGCCGGCGCCAACCGCGTGGTCATGCCCTACATGATCGGCGGCCTGCGCATGGCCCAGTCCGTGCTGCGCCCCACGGTCACCTCGTTCATGGAACTGGCCCAGCGCGGCAAGGTCGACCTCAGCCTCGAAGAATTCCGCATCTCCCCGAATTCCGAACTGGTGGGCAAGACCCTTGCCTCGTCGCAACTGCGCGCCCGCTTCAACGCCATTGTCATCACCATCAAGAAAAGTGACGGCGATATGGTCTTCAACCCGCCCCATGACTATGAAATCCAGGTCTACGACACCCTGCTCATCGTGGGCCAGGGCGACAACCTCAAATCGCTGAACGACCTGGTCAAGGGAAAGAGCGGCACCGCCCAGTGACGACCGAGCCATCCGCCACCGCCTACATGCCCACCGGCCCGTTCAAGGAGCTGGATATCCTTGGCCTGGCCCAGGTGGTGGCGCACCTGCACGCCTATGCGGATTCGTTTCTCGTGGATGCGGACACGGCCATGCGCTATGCCGCGGCCATCGTGCGCCACAAGGCATGGCCGCAGTCGCCCGACGCCATGGCCGCGCTGGGCTGGTGCGTGGGCAAGGCGCTGGCCAGCGCGCCGCTCGACGTGCGCGTGCTCGACCTGGCCTGCCCGCTGACCCGCGACCCGGCCCTGGCCGCGCGCCGCGACCTGTTGGAAAAAATGCACGCGGACCGCACCATCTGGGATCTGTCCGGTTGCCTGTCCAGTCCGGCCATACGCGGCAAGAAGCGCGACATCTTCATGCGGCGGCTGGAACGCACGCCGGGCAACCTGCTGGTGGCCAACCAACTGCTCTCTCTGGACCATCTGGACGGCGCGGCTCCGGACGCGTGGGCGGCCATGGTGCGCCCCCCCGAGGCGCTACGCCCGCTTTGGACACGGCGGCTCTTTGCCCACCACGCGGCCATGCTGCGCTGCGGCGAGGCCATGGCGCTGTGGCCCCAGGTGGAGGCCGCCGGGCCTTCGGCGCACGAACTGAATCTGGCGGCGGAATGTTTTCGGATCCAGGGCGACACGGCCCGCGCCCTGGCCTGCTACCGCGCCTCGCTGGCCATGGACGCCTCGCAGCGGCCCGTGGCCCTGCGCGTGGCGGAACTGGAACGCCCCGGCCTGGCCGACGCGGCGCTGGTCCACCAGAAAAAGGTCTCCATCTGCCTGTACTCATGGAACAAGGCCGACATGCTGGCCCGCACCCTGGCCTCGCTGGCCGCCACGGACATCGGCCCGGCCAGCGTCACCGTGCTGCTGAACGGCTGCACGGACAACAGCCGGGCCGTGGTGGACGCGGCGCGGGAACGCTTTCCCGGCACGCCGTTCGAGATCATCGCCCTGCCTTGCAACGTGGGCGCTCCGGCGGCCCGCAACTGGCTCATCCACCGCGACGCCACCTGGGACGCGGACTACATCGCCTTTCTGGATGACGACGTGACCCTGCCGCCGGACTGGCTGGCGCACCTGCTCACCGAGGCCGAGGCGCGGCCCAACACGGCGGTGGTGGGCTGCAAGATCCTGTTCGAGGGCGCGCCGCCCATGATCCAATACCTCTACCGCCGCTTCACCACGCTCGAACCGCGCGTGATAAAGCTGTCCGACCCCGTTCCCGTGGCCCTGTACGACAACGGGCTGTACGACGTGGCGCGCGACACGGTGAACGTCATGGGCTGCTGCCACCTGCTGCGCACGGCGCACCTGCGGGCCGCGCCCCTCTTTGACCTGCGTTTTTCGCCGTCCCAGATCGACGACATCGCCCATGACGTGGAACTGCGGCTGGCGGGATATGACGTGACCTATTGCGGCCGGGTGGCCTGCGTGCACCACCAGGCCTCGGGCGCCTCCTTCGCGTCCCGGGTGTCCGACGCGCAACTGGGCAACATCCTGGGCAACGACATCAAATTCTTCTACAAATTCGCGGGCAAGCTGGACGCGTTGCGCGCCCTGTAATCCCCTTCCCCCGCGCCCCGCGCGGTCCTATTCCCGTGCGATCCACCGCATCAGCCCCAGAATGGCCAGGGACGCCGCGCCCAGGATGGCGGCCAGCACCATGGCCTGGTGGAACTCGCCCGTGAACACGGCGTTGTAGATTTCCAGGGACACGGTGTTGGTGCGGCCCACGATGTTGCCGCCAAGCATGAGGGTGATGCCCACCTCGCCCAGGGTGCGGGCCAGGGCCAGGAACAACCCGACCACGATGCTCTTGCGGATGGACGGCAATGTCACGCGCACAAAGGTGACCGGCGCGGACTTGCCGAGCACGGCCGACACCTCCATGAGCCGCAACGTGTCGCTGCGGATCGCGGCCTGCACGGTCTTGACCACCAGGGGCAGCCCGGCCACGAACGCGGCCAGCAGCACGCCCCAGAAGCTGAAGATGATCTCCACGCCGCACACGCTCTTGAGCGCCCGGCCCAGCACGCCGTCGCGCCCCAGCAGCACGAGCAGCAAGAATCCCGTGGCGATGGGCGGGAACACCAACGGCAGCGTGACCACAAAATCCAGAACCACGGCCAGAGGGGTGCGCCATCGGCCCAGCACATAGCCAAGCCCCACCCCGACCGTCAAAAACAGCGGCAGCGTGGCCGCAGCCACCTTGGCGGACAGGATGAGGGGGCCGGCAATGGCCGCGTCAAACACCCAGCGGACTCCGGATCACAGGCCGTGCTTGCGCGCGATGCCCTGGGCCTCGGGCGTACTCAAAAAGGCGGCGAACCGCTTCAGGCTGTCGGCATGGGGCGCGGCGGCCAGGCTGCCCGCCACGATGGAGATGGGGGCGTAGTCCTTCCCGTCCACCAGCAGCGTGCCACCCACCGCGTCGCTCATGCCCAGGGCGTCGGTCAGGTTGATGAATCCGGCGTCCACCTCGCGGCTGAGCACGTAGGCGCTGACCTGCGGCACGGTGCCCACCACCAGCAGCTTGTCCCGCACCGAGTCATACAGGCCGGTATTGCGCAGGTATTCGTCCGCCGCCCGGCCATAGATCGCCTTTTTCGGGTCCGGCATGGCCACGCGGGTGATGGCGGCATGCGCGATATCCGCCGGGGACTTCAGGTCCACGCCCTTGGCAAAGGCCAGCACCAGCTTGCCGCGCCCTATCTCATGCATGGCGTCAAAGGCCAGTTCCGACTTGTCCAGAAAACGCCTGTCCCCGATCACGCAATCCACCAGGCCGCTGTTCCTGGCCTGGGCCACGGTCTGGCCCATGTTGCCGTACAACTGCTCCACCGTTATGCCGGTACGGGTCGTGAACGCGGCGGCCAGCTCCATGACCAGCTTCTTGTAGCCCGCGCCCGAGGCCACGGTGACCGCATCGGCGGCGTGCGCCGGGCAAAGCGCGCAGGGCATGACGCCGGACAACAGAAACAGGCACGCCAGAACAAGGGGCGCTATGCGGTTGCGCATGTCACAGACTCCTTTCGGGTTGGGGGTGGGACAAGGTGGGGGCGTATCGGTCCTGCCGCGCCGCGACCGCCGCCTGTTCCTCGCGCAGCAGGCCGAGTTGCCGCGCCAGCCACGGCGCATCCTCCCGGCCTTGGCGCACGGCCACGACACGGTCGCCCAGAAACAGCGCCTCGTTGAGGTCATGGGTCACGTGCACCATGCACAGCGGGGTGTCGCGCTGCACCTGGCGCAGCACAAGGCGCAGGCCGAGCCGGGTTTCCAGGTCCAGGGCGGAAAAGGGTTCGTCCAGCAGCAACAGCTTGGGACCGCGCGCCAAGGCCTGGCACAAGGCGCCCCGTTGCCGCTCGCCGCCGGACAGGCGGGCGGGCGGCGCGTCCGCAAGGTGCGCTATGCCGAACACGGCCAGCAGGGCGTCCACCACATGCCCATCCCGCGCGGCATAGGCCACGTTCTGGCGCAGGGTCATGTGCGGAAACAGGTTGTAGTCCTGGAACACGAGCCCCGCCTCGCGGCGCTGCGGCGGCAGGCACACGCCCGCCCCGCTGTCCAGCCACACGGCGTCGCCCATGCGCACGCTGCCGCTGTCCGGCCTGTCCAGCCCGGCCAGGAGGCGCAGCAGCGTGGTCTTGCCCGAGCCAGACGGCCCGACCACGCACACGGTTTCACCCTGGGCGCAGGCCATGTCCAGATGCAGGCAAAAATGCCCCAACCGCTTGCGCACCGTTGCCCGCAGGCTCATGCGGCGCCTTCCCGGGCAGTCTCATGCAGCAGAACCGCCAACTCGTGGGGATGGGTGGTCATGGGGCTGTGGTTCGACTCCAGGGATGACACGGGCCAGCCCAGGCCAAAGGCCTTGTCCGCCATGGCGTTGATGAACCGGTTGGCGGTGTTGGTGCAGGTGATGCAGGCGCCGTCCACGACCCTGGGGTCGAATTCGCCGGGCAGGGGCTCGGTGAACGCGGCGAGCGGGAATTCGCACACCCGCGCCCCAAACCATTCGGCCTTGCTTTCGGGCACGCCGAACATGGGCAGCGCCCACGGCTTCACCTTCCACCCGCCCACGGTATGGCTGTCGAGCACATGGCGGAAGGCCTCGCCCGCCATGGCGGCAAAAGACGTCTGCGAGGCGGGGATCACGGCGTCCGCAAAGACCAGGCGGCGGATCAGGTGCGGCACGCACATGGCCACGGCGCCGCACACCATGCCGGAATAGCTGTGCGCCACCAGCACCACATCGCGCAACGCCTCGAATTGCAGGTAATTGAGCACATCCAGCACATAGGTGTGCAGGTCAATACCCTGCCGGAAGCCGTGGTGCAGATGGCCGCACCCGGACAGGGTGGGCGTATGCGCCTCATGTCCCATGCCCGCCAACTCGCGGGCCACGTCCCGCCACACCCAGCCGCCCTGAAACGCGCCATGCACCAGCACGAATGTCGCCATGCCCCTCTCTCCTTGCACATCCAGTTGTCGCGGCGTCAGCCGCCGCCGCACCCAGCACGGACACTGCCCAAAGGGCGAGGGCTGCCGTTACGCATCCGCCCTCCTCGCCCGCCGAACGCCGCGCATCCGCCCACCATGCCACTGGGCGGCCCTGGCGTGGGCGAAAACCCCCGGCATCGCCATGCACACTCAACGCCACAACATGCCCACTGCAAACAAAACGCCCAACAGAACCGCTTCCATAAATGGCGGACCACTGTACAGGACATTTCCCTATTACCAATTATAAGCCCGTTAGCAAGATCACGGCGGCACATATCACGGATATATCACTTTCAGTGACACCTTGTACCAGGCAACGACGTTTTTGTTCGCGCATCACACCATGGCGTTGTACAACAACAAGACGAAGCATGCCGCACGCATGAGACATGGCGGATGCGCGCCTGGCGACATCCAGGCATCACGATCGCGTGCCGTGACGCATGCAGTGGGAAACGGACGCGGGGCGGACAGGGGGAACCGATGCGGGACGGAAGCGGAACGGAAGCGGAACGGTGCGGGGCTAGCCGGGATAGGCGGCCTTGTGCAGCGCGGCATAGCCGTTGAAGACGAGATACCAGAGGCGCTCGAAGGCGTGGCCCGTGTTGGCCGCGTCATGGGGGTCGGCCTCCACGAGGCGGAGCGCGGTTTCGTACAGCCCGCGCGGCCGCAGCAGGATGCGTTCGCGGCGCACGAGAAAGCACCCGGCGGGCGCGCGCACGTGGAAGGAATCGGGGGGCGGGCCGTCAAAGAGCGCGCCGTAGGTGGCGGCCACCGGAATGTCGCGGCCATACCCGGCCCAGCGGCCCTGGGACGACGGATCGTGCAGGTGGTGCGGCCTGCCCAGGCCGTCGCAGCGCAGCTTGTAGAAGGCGAAGCCCTTGAAGGGCGTTTTTTTCTCCAGGCACTGGGCAATGGCGGCGGCCAGGGTGGCGGGTCCGGCCCCTTCCTCCATGTGCTGGAACGGGCTGCCCTGCACAAAGACCGTGGCCTCTGGCAGGGCGTCGAAATGGCGCAGGATGTGGGTGAGATAGGTGTGCGTCTCGCGCCCGATGTTGGGCAGCGCCTCCACGGCGCAATGGTCCGGCAGGGTGGCGGCCAGGGCGGCGGGCGGGTCGCCGGACTTGTCGTACACCACGGCGGGCAAACCCACGTCCGCAAGCCAGGAGACATCCTCCTGATACCGGGCGACGACGAGTTGCACGCGTGTGTCCATGGGAACCTGGGACGGCCTGGGTTGGGGTTGTCGCGGCCGGACATGGAGGGCCGACCGCGCCTTGTTTGTGCGGCAATGCGGCGGGGGTGTCAATGCGGGAGCCGCTTCCGCGCGTCTTGATTTTATGGCGAAAAGATTTGATAAGCAAAGGCTGCGCCCGACAGCGCCAAGAGGAAGCCGTGAACCACACATCCCCCGCCGCCCGCGTGCGCGCCCTGCGCGCAGAGCTGGAGCGCCACAACCACTTATATTACGTACGCGACGCGCCGGAGATTTCCGACGCCGCATACGACGCCCTGTTCCGCGAACTGCAAGCCCTCGAAGCCGCGCATCCCGAGCTGGACGACCCCAACTCGCCCACGCGCCGCGTGGGCGGCGAGGTGGCCGAGGGATTCGCCTCCCGCGCCCATGCCCTGCGCATGTACAGCCTGGACAACGCCATGGGCCTGTCCGACTGGGACGCCTTTGCCCTGCGCGTGGAAAAGCTGCTGGACGTGCCCGCGCCCTCCATCGCCTTTTGGGCCGACCCCAAAATGGACGGCCTGGCCTGCGAGGTGGTCTATGAAAACGGCCGTTTCGCGGCGGGCATCACGCGCGGCGACGGCGACACCGGCGAGGACGTGACCGCCAACATGCGCACCGTGCGCAACCTGCCCCTCACCCTGGCGGGCGACGCGGCGGCCCTGCCCCTGCGCCTGGACGTGCGCGGCGAAATCGTCATGACCCGCGACGAATTCCAGCGCCTCAACGAGACGCAGGAGGCCGAGGGCGGCAAGCTGTTCGCCAACCCGCGCAACGCGGCCGCCGGGTCGCTGCGCCAGCACGACTCGGCCATCACGGCTGGGCGGCGGCTGCGCTTTATGGCCTATGGCGTGGGCGTGAGCCAATGGCCCGGCGACGCGCCGCCCTGGACCACGCAGGAGGAGCTCATGCGCACGCTGGCGGGCTTTGGCTTCTCCATCGCGCCCGAGGCGCGGCTGTGCGCCTCGCCCGCCCAGGTGGCCGGCTACTATGCCGACCTCGCCGCGCGCCGCGACACCCTGCCCTTTGAGATCGACGGCGTGGTGGCCAAGGTGAACCGGCTGGACTGGCAGGCGCAACTCGATTTCACGGCCCGCGCCCCGCGCTGGGCCATGGCGCTCAAATTCCCGGCCTACCAGGCCGAAACCGTGCTGGAGGGCATCGAGGTGCAGGTGGGCCGCACCGGCGTGCTCACGCCCGTGGCCATGCTGCGGCCCGTGCGCCTGGCGGGCGTCACCGTGTCCCGCGCCACCCTGCACAACGAGGACGAGATCCGCGCCAAGGATCTAAAACTGGGCGACACCGTGCTGGTGCAGCGCGCGGGCGACGTGATCCCCGAGGTGGTGCGCGCCCTGGCCGAAAAACGCACCGGCGCGGAACGCGACTTTCCCTTTCCCGACATCTGCCCGGCCTGCGGCAGCCATGCCGTGCGCCTGGCGGGCGAGGCGGCCTGGCGCTGCACCAACATGGCCTGCCCCGCCGTGGTGCGCCGCAGCATCATCCATTTCGTGTCCAAGGCGGGCCTCGACATACAGGGCGTGGGCCGCAAATGGATCGAACAGTTCATCGACAAGGGCATGGTGCGCTCGCCCGCCGACCTGTTCACCCTGCGCGCCGACGCACTGAAGGCCATGGACCGCATGGGCGCCAAATCCGCCGCCAACTTCATCGCCGCGTTCGACGCCACCCGCCGCGAGGCCACCCTGCCCCGCCTCATCAGCGGCCTGGGCATGCGCCACGTGGGCGAGCAGACCGCCAAATCCCTGGCCGCGCGCTTCGGTTCGCTGGACGCGCTGGCAGCCGCGTCCGAGGACGAACTGACCGCCGTGCCCGACGTGGGCCCGGAGGTGGCCGCCTCCATCCGCGCCTTTTTCGGCAACCCCGACAACGCGGCCCTGTTGGCCCGGTTCAAGGAAATTGGCCTGTGGCCCGTGCAGACGGTTGCCACCGGCACGGAAAAAGGGCAGGAACAAAGCCCGCTTGCGGGCAAAAAGTTCCTGTTCACCGGCACCCTGTCCATGCCCCGCTCCGCCGCCCAAAAAATGGCGGAGGCCGCTGGCGGCGAGGTGCTCGGATCGGTATCCAAAAAGCTCGACTACCTTGTGGCGGGCGACAGCCCCGGCAGCAAGGTGGACAAGGCGCGCACCCTGGGCATACCTGTCATCAACGAGCAGGCATTTTTGGCGCTGCTCCAGGCGAATATGAAAACAACAGCTCCCCGCGAAGAGCGGCTGAGCCTTCTGGACCTGTAACCGTCGGAGAACGGCATGAGCACCAACATCATCGTCATGGGCGCGGGTGGCCGCATGGGCCGCATCATTTCTGAACTGGTCATGGCCGACGCGAACCTGACCCTGGCGGGCGTGGTCGAACGCCCCGGCCATCAGAGCGCGCTGGAGTGCTACGACTGCACCAAATCCACGGACCTGGACGCCCTGCTCGGAGAAGTGAAAAACGCCGTTGTCATCAATTTCACCGCGCCCGAGGCCACGGTGGACGCGGCGGCCATCGCCGCCCGCCACGGCGCGGCCTTTGTCGCGGGCACCACCGGCCTGTCCGCCGAGCAGAAGGCCAAGCTGGCCGAATACGCCGCCCAGATCCCGCTGGTCTTTGCGCCCAACATGAGCGTGGGCGTGAACGTGCTCCTGAAAATCCTGCCGCAGCTCGTGCAACTGCTGGGCGAGCAATACGACCTGGAAATGGTGGAACTGCACCACAACCGCAAGGCCGACGCGCCCAGCGGCACGGCCCTGCGCCTGGCCGAATGCCTGGCCGAGGCGCGCGGCTGGGATCTGGACGAAACCGGAACCTACTGCCGCCACGGCATCATCGGCGCGCGGCCCCAAAAGGAGATCGGCGTGCAGACCATCCGGGGCGGCGACGTGGTGGGCGTGCACACCGTCTATTTCATGGGCCAGGGCGAACGCATCGAGGTGACCCACCAGGCCCACTCGCGCGAGATGTTCGCACAGGGCGCGATCCGCGCGGCCAAATGGCTGGCTGGCCGCCCCGCTGGCAAACTCTACGCCATGACCGACGTGCTGGCGGACGCCTAACCCGGCACCCCGGACGGTTCCGTGAACATCGCGCTCTTGCAGCTCAACCCCATCGTGGGCGACCTGGACGGCAACGCGGCGGCCATTGCCGCCGCCGCGCGCGCCGCCGCCGCAACCGGCGCGGCCCTGTGCGTCACCTCGGAACTGGCCCTCACCGGCTACCCGCCCCGCGACCTTTTGTGCGGCACCGATTTCACGGCCCGAACCTGGGCCGCGCTGCAAAAACTCGCCGCCGACCTCGCCGGCCTGCCGCCCGTGCTCGTGGGCGTGGTCGAGCCCAACACCTCTGGCGTGGGCAACCCGGTGTACAACACCGCCGCGCTGTGCCAAGGCGGCGCCGTTGTTTCCCGCTACCGCAAACGCCTGCTGCCCACCTATGACGTGTTCGACGAACAGCGCTACTTCGAGCCCGGCCCCGCTTTCCAGCAGGACGCCATCATCCAGGTGGACGGCCTGCGCGTGGGCGTGACCGTGTGCGAGGACATATGGAACGACAAGGACTTTTGGCAAAGCGGCCGCCGCTACGCCGAAGACCCCCTCGAACGCCTGGCCGCCACGGGCGCGCACTGCATCGTCAACCTCTCCTCCTCGCCCTTTACCGTGGGCAAGCAGGCCGTGCGGCGGCCCATGCTGGCCGCTGCCGCCGCCAAATACCGCCTGCCCATCCTCTACTGCAACCAGGTGGGCGGCAACGACGACCTGGTGTTCGACGGCAAATCCATGGTCTTTGACGCCACGGGCCGCCTGGTGGCCAAGGCCGCCGGGTTCACGCCCGACATCCTGTGCGTGGATACCGCCGCGCTATCCGACCTGCCGGAGCTGACCGAAACCGAACGCATGGAGGACAACGCCTGGAACGCGCTCGTCCTCGGCACCCGCGACTACGTGCGCAAATGCGGTTTCGCCAAGGGCGTCATCGGCCTGTCCGGCGGCGTGGATTCCGCCCTGGTCGCGGCCATCGCCGTGGAGGCGCTGGGGCCGGACAACGTGCTCGGCGTCATGATGCCCTCGCCCTTTTCCAGCCCCGGCAGCGTCACCGACGCCGAGGCGCTGGCCCACAACCTGGGCATCGCCACCCTCACCCTGCCCATCGCGGACATCATGGCCTCCTTTGACCGCGCCCTGGCCGCCCCCTTTGCGGGCCGCGCCCCCGACGTGACCGAGGAGAACATCCAATCCCGCATCCGGGGCAACCTGCTCATGGCCCTGTCCAACAAATCCGGCGCCATGCTCCTGACCACCGGCAACAAGAGCGAGCTCGCCGTGGGCTACTGCACCATCTACGGCGACATGGCGGGCGGCCTCGCCGTCATAGCCGACGTGCCCAAAACCCTGGTCTACGCCCTGTGCCACCGCCTCAACGCCCTGCGCGGCGACACCATCCCCACCACCATCCTCACCAAAGCGCCGTCGGCGGAACTGCGCCCCGGCCAGAAAGACCAGGACTCCCTGCCGCCCTACGACATCCTCGACCCCATCCTCGAACGGCTCATCGTGCACCAGGAATCCGCCGCCGCCATCACCGCCGCTGGCTTCGACCCCGCCACCGTGGCCCACGTCCTGCGCCTTGTCCGCATCGCCGAATTCAAACGCCGCCAAGCCCCTCCCGGCCTCAAGATCACCGACCGCGCCTTTGGCTCGGGCTGGCGCATGCCCATAGCCTGCAAGAGTTCTGAATAAAGCACCCAAAACGACTCCGGCGCGCATGGCCGCGGCACGACTCCCCCCTTTGTAACTAGCGCCCGCCCCCAGCCATGCGCGCCCCTTGTCGTGCCGAAGCATAGCACTGCACCGCGCGGTACCCCATGCCCCCCCACTCATGCACCCAACGTGTTGCGCTGTTCTGCCTGTGCACCGCGAACAAACCACCCGCCAATCCCAAAGGCCATGGCCATCCAAAATATAGTCATACATACTTCAAATGGAATAATGAAACACACTGGATTGCCTCCATACAGAAGGAGTCAAGCAACCACCTTTCATTCAATATGCCGTGTGCTGCTTTAGAAAAATATACAGCCCCCCCTTGCTATTTTACATGGTCCGATATAGCGTCAATCATCACTCACTACACTAAAGATACTGGATATTATTATTAATGCGCCCGGCATGGTGGACTGATTTACCCTCTACGACTGGATAATAGTTATCCATAACGAGGCGGGCCACAACCAGTTGCGGAGAGACAATCATGAAGAACTTGAAACTAGGACTCAAGATAGGACTAGGCTTCGGGACACTGCTTGTCATTGCGTGCGCGTTGGGCATGATGTCCGTCATCAACATGCGTGGAGTGGCCGTTGAAGCCAAGAAACTGGCCGTGCAATATGTCCCTGAAGTGGGCATTGCCAACGAGCTCGAACGCCGCGCGTCGCTTCTCGTATCCGCCGTGCGCAGCTACGCCATGAGCGGCGATCAGCTCTACTGGCAAGAGGCGGTGACCAATCTGGACGCAACCAAGGCGGCGCTTGATGCGGCACGGGACCACGCCGAAAAGTATCCCAACCTGGTCATGCTCAAGAAGGATGAAGACGTCGCCCGAAAAAAGATCGAGGCCTATGAAATCCTGATCAAGGAAACCGATGCCAGCGTGAAGAGAATCCAGGCGATACGCAAGGAAATGGACGCCTCCAGCCAAATTTTCATGCAAGGCGCGAGAGAGTATAGTGAAAGCCAGGGCGGATACTTCTTCAAGGACATCGAGACCGGCGCGGCGGCGGAAAAACTGAAGGACCGCCTTGAAAAGATCAATATGATCCATGAGGTCATCGACCTGGGCAACGAAGTCCAGGTGAAGAACTTCATGGCGCAATCCCTGAACGACTCCGAACTGATGCGCCAGGCTCAGATCCATTTCCCCAGAATCAACGAGTTGGTCAGGGCGATCCTGCTCTTGACCGCGCAGCAATCGAACATCAATGCCCTCAACGCCATCCTGGAACAGGGCGCCAGCTACAAAAAAGCCATGCAAGGCATGCTTGCGGAATGGCAAAAACAGGAAGAGCTCAACAAAAAACGCAACGAAATCGCCCTGGAAGTGCTGAAGACTGCCCAGGCCACAGCCACGGCGGGAATGGACAATACGAGCACGATCGCCTTCGGGGGCGTCTCCAGCCTGGCCTCGTCCGAAAACACCATGCTCGTCGGCCTTCTCCTGGCCATGGTCATCGGCATCTTTTTGTCCATCTCCCTCGCCAGGGCCATCACCAAGCCGTTGTTCGCGGGCGTCGTCTTTGCCGAAAAGGTGGCCGAAGGCGATCTGGACGGCCGGTTGGAGGTGGACCAGAATGACGAAATAGGCAGGCTGGCCGACAGTTTGCGCAAAATGGTGGTCAACCTCAAAGGCCGCATCATGGAAGCCAACACCAAGTCCGACGAGGCCTCACTGGCAGCCGAAAAAGCCCAAACGGCCATGATAGAGGCCGAAAAAGCCCAAAAAGAAGCCGTGGCAAAAAGCGAAGCCATGGTCCAGGTGGCCATCCGCCTGCAAAAGGTGGCCGAAATCACCACCTCGGCATCCGAAGAACTCTCCGCCCAGATCGAACAATCAAGCGTGGGCGCCGAACAACAGGCGCATCGGGTCTCGGAAACCGCCACCGCCATGGAGGAGATGAACTCCACAGTCCTGGAAGTGGCGAGAAACGCATCGGATGCCGCCAGCATATCGGACAATGCCAAGAACAAGGCCCAGGAGGGCGCCTCCATCGTCACACAGGTGGTCAAAGGCATCGGCGAAGTGCAGGCCCAAGCCATGGAAATGAAAGAGGATATGGGGAAACTCAGCACCCAGGCCGAAGGCATCGGGCAGATCATGGCCGTCATCTCCGATATTGCCGACCAAACCAACCTCCTGGCCCTCAACGCGGCCATAGAAGCGGCCCGCGCAGGCGACGCGGGCAGAGGCTTCGCCGTCGTGGCCGACGAAGTTCGCAAGCTGGCGGAAAAAACCATGAACGCCACCAAGGAAGTAGGGGACGCCATAAGAGGCATCCAGGAAGGAACCCGAAAAAACATGGGCAACGTCGACCGGGCCGCCCAAAGCATCGGCGAGGCCACGTCCATGGCCAACAAATCAGGCGAGGCGCTGAACGCCATTGTCCAATTCGTCGATCGGACATCGGACCAGGTCCGGGCCATCGCCACCGCTTCGGAACAACAGTCTTCAGCCAGCGAAGAAATCAATCGCTCCATTGAAGAAGTGAGCGTCATATCAGCCCAAACCGCCCAAGCCATGATCCAGGCCGCCCAGGCCGTGGCGGAACTCGCCAAACAAAGCCAAGAACTCAAATCCCTTATAGAATCGTTGAGCGCCAACGGCGAAACGGCGGGCCAGGCACACGCCATGGCGGCCTAACTACGGCAAGAAACGGCAAGAATGCCTCCGGCGGCCGGGGAAGGAACTTTTGAAAAAGTTCCTTCCCCGGACCCCATCCTCAAAACTTTTCGGTTGGGGGTGAGGGGCGGTGCGATGGGCGCGTGCCGCTGGGTCGAAAAACCTACTGACGCCCAGCTCGGTTGCGCCGACGATGCGCCCTTGGAAATGAGAGGGAGAAATATTTTTTGGGGCAACGCGAAAGTCCTTCCCTCTTGCCTATCCAGATGGCACACAACACGCAGCGATCACAAGGCGGAGGGGGATGCCTCTTGCAGCGACTTCCGACGCTTCGTCGGCGGAGCAAGAGAGGCATCCCCCTCCGCCGGGCATTCTGTTCCGACGGACATGCCTCCGTGCGGAATCCCGCCACGTCCCGCCCGGACACACGCGCTGTCTGGCCATCGGCACCATTCGCCGTCATCCTGCCACGGTTTCCAAAGGGGATTATCCCCTTTGGCCGCCGGAGGCATCTTCATGCGCGCGCCCGTCCAGCCAAGCAACCGTCCCACCGAGCCAGGTGCGGCAGACGTTTTCCGGCACCGGCGCACCCCCATGTCCTTGACGAAGCATCACGTCATCCCCTACCGATTGAGCAAGTGACTGCATCCACAAACCGTCCTGGAGAATCAATGCGTATTTGCGACGCTGCCGAAACCGCCCGTCGCCTGCCTTATGACAGGCTTGTCCCAGCCATTGCGGACGTGCTGCGCAAGCGGCGCGACGGGGGCGTGCATGCCTCGGCGCGGGCGCACCTGCCTCTGCCCGGCGACGGGACGTTTCTGTCCATGCCCGCGGCGGACGAGCGCATCGCCATGACCAAGCTGGTCAGCGTATGCCCCGGCAACCGGGAGCGCGGCCTGCCCACGGTCACGGGCGTGGTGGCGGCCATGGACGCCGCCACGGGCGCGGTGCTGGGGCTGCTGGACGGGTATACGCTCACGGCGCGGCGCACGGCGGCGCTTTCCGCCGTGGCGGCGCGGGTGCTGGCGGTCCGGCCCGACGGCCCCCTGGTGGTGGTGGGCGCGGGCACGCAGGCACGGGGGCATGTCGAGGCCTTTCGGGAGGTGCTGGGCGTGCGCGAGGTCACGGTCTGTGGCAGAAGCAGGGAACGCGCCGAGGCGCTGGCCGACTTCGCCACCGGGCTGGGCATGGCGGCGCGGGTGGGGGATGACGTGTCCAAGGCGGTGCGGGGCGCGGCGTTGGTGGTCACGGCCACCACAAGCGCCACCCCGGTCCTGCCCGACAGCCTGGACGCGGGCACGTTTGTGGCGGCGGTGGGCGCGTTCCGGCCCCACATGGCCGAGCTTCCGGCAACGCTGGTCAACGCGCCCGCAACGCGCCTTTATTGCGACACGCTTGACGGGGTGCGCTCCGAGGCCGGGGACTATCTGCTGGCGGGAGTGGACTGGAGCCGGGTTGTGGAACTGCAAGCCGCCCTGGACGCCCCCAGCGATACCGCCGGGGCCGCAACCGGCCCGACGCTGTTCAAGGGGGTGGGACATGCCGTGTTTGATCTGGCGGCCACGGCATGCGCGCTGCTGGCATAGCGGGTCAAGACCAAAGGGCAACGGATTCCGTGGCCAGGCGGGTTGACAAACGATATTTTATATCCGTATGGAATCATAAATTTTTCTGCACTGACAACATGACTGAACACACCACGCCGCCGCGAGCAGGCCGTCGTGCGGCAGTGTGATGACGGCCAGCCGCCGCACAGCGGCGACTGGATGCAGGCGCGTATGCGCCCCACCCTTGGGAGGCTCGCATGAACCGGCTACACATTATTCCGGCCCTGTTTACCCTGACGGCGTGCGCCAAGACCGGCTATCTGCTGTTTCAGGACATCTCCCCGGCCACGGCCGCCGGCGCCATGACGCCCTGCGTGCTGTATTTGATCCTTCTGTCCTTCATGTTCAAGGAAAAACGCTGGGCGTATCTTGTGTTGGGAACGTTGCTCGCGATTTCGGGCACGTTGCAGGCCGTGGGCGGGATTTTCGGCGTCTGGGACCAGATGTGGCTCCGGGTGGTGAGCGCGCTGCTGGGGATCGTGTTCGTGATTGGCGGCGTGGCGGCCATCACCAAGGCGCCCGCCAAGCAGCCCAAGACAATCGAGCCGCCGGAGTAGCCCGCCCCCGGCGCGCTGGGCGTCGAGAAAGGCCGTATCCTCACGTGGACACGCCCAGGCTCCGATTCAAGGAAAGGGTACGGCCCGATCCGGCCCACGGCATGCGCCGCCCCACACGGGGATGGAGCCACAGCCGGAGCAGACCTGCGGACGCGATGGGGGGCTGGCGCAGCGCGGCAAGGACGCACGGCGGGCAAGATCCCAACAGCCAGCGGCCCGATGGCATGCGGTACGTTGACAACGCCCCGGCGGACCGCCCGCCGGAGCGCTGCCAAACCCACACAACCCTCAAGAGGCATGGAGCCTGAAAGCGCCGCCACGCGAACGGACGGCGGCGCAAGGTCGGTCAGGCGGCTTGCGCCTGCCGCTCCGGCAACGTTCCGCCACGAGCCACGCGGATACGCTCCTCGGCAAATTCAAGAAACCGGGCCAGCCGGTTCCAGCCTTCTCTCTCATAAGACGGCATCATCTTCCATGCGTATTCAGGATTGGACGTGTAGTCTCCCATGATATCCAAGTAGACGTGCTTGCCGGACATGGTGCGACCTCCAGGAGAATGAAGTGGATGAGAAGATGCTACTTAAACCATCATATACGCAATGTGGTGGTTGAAATCCAGCTTTTTTTACAGGCAGGCGACGTTTTCGCGGTAATACCGCTATGGGGGTGGGGGCACGGCAACGGGAAAAAACAAAACGCGGTCAACATGGCTGGTGTTGACCGCGCTTGGTGGCTACCCGGACCATCCGGGTTACCAGGGGGTATAACGTTATTTCATGATGCGCAGGGCGGCGACGTGGTCACCGGCCTGGGCAAAGGTGATGGCTGCTTCGAGATTTTCAAAAAAACGAACGATGTTTTGAGCGAAGAGAAAATTTTTCATGGCTATATATTCCTTATGTAGAAGTTGTTTTACAAAGTGACGTACGATGCTTCCAGTCTCTTCATGAAGCGTGCCAACACCACGGGTAGACAATAAAATGCCTGAATTATTATCAATATTAAAAACAACCACGTTTGCGCCCAAAAGTACATATTGCATTCTGCAACGCATTTTTACCTGACGAACACTATCACTAATTACTACAGCGTGTTATAAAAGTGATGCATCTTGCAACCTATGTTGCCTTTTGTAACGCGCAGAAACAAGTGACGCACAACCGTCACGGGGAAAAAATAAGGATAATAATTTCGGGAGAAAGAAACCTGACAGAAACCGGAACAGCATGTTGCATGCTGCAACATTTTCCGCGATGCCAGGCGGCGGCGAATCTACGGACTACGAATCCGTAGGCCAAAGCGCACTCCCCACGGGCGCAAGGATGCGGCACCTCCCCCACAAAACACCGCCGCGCCAGAGCCCACCGCCAACGACAAGCACGCGAAAGCGCCGGATGCCTCCCCTGCCCCCCCAACAACCATCCCCCCCATACGGCGCAAGGCGGCACGCGCGCTCCACCCAATAAAAAAAACCGCCCTTGCCAGATGCGGTTTCCTGCCAATCAACGGCCCTCGCCCACGTCCAACGCCCTCGCCAACGCCCTCGCCGCCGCGTTGCGCCCCCCCAGTAGCGCCTCTAGCTCCTGCCCTGCCCTGTCCCGCTAGGACTTCTTCTTGTTGGCCACATCCTCGTCGGCGGCAAGGCCGAACCGTTTGAGCTTGCGCCACAGCGACACCCGGTCAATGCCCAACACGAGCGCCGCCCGCTTGCGGTTGCCGCCCACGGCATGCAGCACGTCGCGGATGTGGCGTTCCTCCACCTCGGCCAGGGACACCATGGCCCCACGCGTACCGCCCAGGCACACGTTGTTCGCGGCCAAATCATGGAAGCGCGGCGGCAGATGGCGCATTTCCACCACATGCCCCTCGCACAGGGCCACGGCGCGCTCGATCACGTTTTCAAGCTCACGCACGTTGCCGGGAAAGGAATGGCCCATGAACGCATCCAGCACCTCGTCGCTCACGCGTTCCACATTCCGCTCAAAGGCCACGCCGTATTTTTCGATGAAATATTTGCAAAACAGCGGCATGTCATCCATGCGCTCGCGCAGCGGCGGAATGCGCAGGGTGAACACGTTGAGGCGGTAGAGCAAATCCTGGCGGAACGCGCCGCGCGCCACCTCCTCGCGCAGGCTGCGGTTCGTGGCCGCCAGCACCCGCACGTTCACCGACAGCTCCTCCGTGCCGCCCACACGCAGGAACGTCCGCTCCTGCATGAACCGCAAGAGCCGCACCTGGGTGGGAAAGGGCATCTCGCCGATTTCGTCGAGCAGCAGCGTGCCGCCGTCCACCGCCTCCAGGATGCCCTTGGTGGTGCGTTGCGCGCCCGTAAACGCCTCTTTCTCGTGGCCGAACAGTTCGTTGCTCAGCAGCTCCTCGGTAAACCCGCCGCAGTTCACGGCCAAAAACCGCCTGTCCGTGCGGTTGCTCAAGCGGTGGATGGACTTGGCCACCAGTTCCTTGCCCGTGCCGGTCTCGCCCCGGATGAGCACCGTGCAGTCCAGGGGCGCCACGCGGGCAATGAGCCGCCGCAGCTCCTGCATCTTCGGGGTCTTGCCGATGAGTTCCGGGCTTGCGCCCTGGCCCTGCACCTTGCTGCGCAGGGCCAGCACCTCCAGCTTGAGCATGCGCTTTTCCAGCGCCTTTTCCACCAGCACGCGCACTTCCTCGGCCTGATAGGGCTTGCCCAGGTAGTGGTACGCGCCCCGCTTCATGGCCTCCACGGCCCGCTCCACCGAATGCGACCCCGTGATGATGATGACCACCGAGTTGGGATACAGCTCCTTGGTGCGGCGCAGGATGGTCAACTCGCCCTTGCCGTCGGTGCGCAGGTCGGTCATGACCAGATCGAATTCCTCGTGTTCAAGGATCTCCAGGGCGGCGTCCACCTCGGCGCAGGCGGTGATGCGGTACCCCTCGTGGCTCAACACGTTTTCCAGCCGTTCCAGCGACTGGGAATCGTCTTCCACGATAAGAATCTTGAAGGTGGTGTCCATGGTGTCCATCATGCTTGGGGGTGCCTCCGCAACGCCCGCTCCGGCGAGGTTGCGGCAGCATATAGCCCGGCGCGGCCTGTGACAAGGACGAACAGACGCGCCTCGGGGCCGCGCCTCGGACCGGGCGCCGAAAAGGACGGGAGGCGGGGATTGCGATCAGGCGCGCGCGGCAGGACCGCAGACGGCGCCGCCTTCGGGGGCCGCCACGCGGCAGATCTGGGAACCGCCCTGCGCGCGGCTGCGGTTCTTGGCCTCATACATGGCCGCGTCCGCCCGATCGAAAAGCTGTTTGGCCTCCTCTCCATGCTCCGGAAAAAAGGCCACCCCCACGCTGAGCGACACATCGAGCCGATGCCCCTTGATCTCCACGGGCCTGGCCACGCGGTCCACGATCTTGTCCGCCAGGGCCATGGCGGCCGCGCAATCGGATATCTCCGGCAGCACCAGTACGAACTCGTCCCCGCCCACCCGGGCCACGGTGTCGCTCTTGCGCATGGCCTCCTGGAACCGCGAGGCCACGGTCCGCAACACCACGTCTCCCGCGAAATGCCCCAGCGTGTCGTTGACTTCCTTGAACTTGTTGAGATCGACGACCAGCACGGCGATCATGCCGCCCTTGCGCTGGGCATGGGCCAGCTCCAGGCCAAACCGCTCGGCAAAGGCCATGCGGTTGGGCAGGCCGGTGAGGCTGTCGTGGTAGGCCATGTAGCGGATGCCGTCCTCGGCCTTGCGGCGCTCGGTGATGTCCTGCACCATGTACACGTAGCCCGTGGTCGCGCCCTGGGCATCGGCCATGGCCGCGATGCGCGCCTGGAAGTGCCGGACGGACCCGCCGCGCTCCATGTCGAAGGTAAAGGTGTGGTACGCGTCGCGGCGCACCTGGCTGGTCACATCCCTCAGCCGCCCGGCGTCCACGCCCATCAGGCCGTGCACCTCCTCGACCGTCAGCCCCACGGCCTGGTCGGATGCGACACCGAACATCCGCTCCGCGCAACGGTTGCAATACACGATGCGCAACCCCGTGTCCGCAGCCACGATGCCCAGGTCCGGGGACGCGTCGAGGATGCATTCGAGATAATTGGCGAAATAGTCCCTCTCCTGGATCGTGCTGCGCAGTTCCATGGTTTTTTCATCGATGGTCTGGCGCAACCCCCTCACATAGCGCGACTCCAGCGCCCTCATGATGTCCGACTGGGTGGCTATGCCCTCAATGCCGCCCGCGTCATCCACCACCACAAGCCGCCGGATGCCTTCACGGCGCATGATGCGCGCGGCCTCGTGCACCTGGGTGTCCCTGGAAACCGAGACCACGGGCCTGCTCATGGCCTCCTTGATGCACACCGTGGAGAGATCGGCCCCGTCCAGGGTCAGGCGCACCACGTCCCGTTCGGTCAGGATGCCCTGCGGGCCGTCCGCCCCAGCGGACACGGCGCAGCTGATGGACCGCTCGGCCATTTCGGCCAGGATGTCGCGCACGGGCGGGTTATCCCGTACGGCATACACCACCTTGCTCATGAGGGTCGCCAGGGGCTGCAATTCGACAAGCAGGTCATTGCCCACCTGGTCCATGATGCTCGACAAGGTGAGCACCCCCACGACCGTATCGTCCTTGCGCACGACGATCAGGTGGCGGATGGCGTTCTTGTCCAGGATATGGAAGGCTTCGTAGAGGGGGCGGTCGTCGCGCACGGTGAGCGCGGGCGCGGTCATATACCGCCGGATGGGCGCGTTGAACAAGTCGGTTGCTCCACGGGCGATGTGGCGCACCAGGTTGCGTTCGGTGAAGATGCCCACGGCCTTGCCGTCTTCGAGCACGGGCACGCAGCTGATCCGGCGTTCCCCCATGAGGTGCACCGCGCGGGACACCGATTCGTCCGGTTTCACGCTCACCACCAAAGAAGTCATCACGTCCCGCACGCGTCGTCGCATCATTCCAACCGTCCTTTTCTGCACAAGAGGTGAAGCGCGCATGCGTCATGCGCGGATATCGGGCCTCTGCCCCCCCAAAAAGCGCAGGACGCCGACGGCAACGGCACGCGGCGGCCCTGCTCGCAGGCATGAACGTGAACGGAGTGAGAACTGCGGAATGCCTGGCGGAATGCACACCCCCCCTGCAAACGACTCGTGTGCGAATGAGGTGCTTATCCTGAACAATGCGCCATGTAAAGATAAAATCGGCCACAACGAAGCATTATCGAAAAAGTGAAGAAGATAGTGCGGCAAGGCAGGCCGGAGCAGGCAAAAAGGCGACGTTTGGAAACAAAAAAAACGACGAAATGCAACATCTTGTGGAGAAGAGAATGATTAAAGACCCAACGCCTGTTCCAGCAGCTCCATGAACGCGGCGCGGGCGACCTCGCGCGCGCCAAAGCGGAGCATGTGCGGCGTGGTCTGCTGGCAATCCATGAACAGAAAGCCGCGCGGCGCGAGAAAACCGCGCACCAATGCCACCAACGCGGCCTTGGACGCATTGGGGACGTGGTAAAACATGGACTCGCCGAAAAAGGCCTTGCCCAGGGCCACACCGTACACGCCGCCCGCCAGCGTGTCGCCTTCCCACGCCTCCACGCTATGGGCAAAGCCCCGCCTGTGCAGCTCCACATACCCGTCTATCATCTCGTCCACCAGCCACGTGCCCTTGCCCTGGGGACGCGGGGTTGCGGCGCAGGCGCGGATGACGTGCTCGAAGGCGAGATCGATGGTGATGCGGAAGGGCCGCCCGCGCAACGAACGCTCCAGGCGGCGCGGCACGTGCATCTCGTCGAAAAACAGCACCAGGCGCGGGTCGGGCGACCACCACAGGATGGGCGAACCGGGGCCGTACCAGGGGAAGATGCCCTGGGCGTAGGCCGCCACCAGCCGGGGCACGGATATCTCGCCGCCCACGGCCAGCAGGCCGTCGGCGTCCGCCTCGTCCGGGGAGGGAAACTGCATGGGGTCGTCGTTGAGCGAGTAGATGGTCATGGTCTTGTCCGTTGGACAAAGCCCCGGGGGAAGGAGAGAGGAAAGGGAAAACCCCTTTTTCCAAGCATAAAAAGGGGTTTTCCCTTTCCTCTCTCCTTCCCCCGGACCCCCATCCTCTCTCCTATCTCTTTCCCCAAAAACTG
>JBFWMG010000047.1:0-25385 GCA_050251715.1 Desulfovibrionaceae bacterium
CCCCCCCCCCCCCCCCCCCCCCCCCCCCCCCCCCCCCCCCCCCCCCCCCCCCCCCCCCCCCCCCCCCCCCCCCCCCCCCCCCCCCCCCCCCCCCCCCCCCCCCCCCCCCCCCCCCCCCCGGGCTTTGTAGGCAATCAAAAAGCCCGGCGCGAGCCGGGCTTTCTTTGGGGGATGGAGGATGGAGAGGAATTATTCAAGCGCCTCGTACACCTTGCCGACCAGGGCTTCGGAAGGGGTCAGGGTCTTTTGGCCGGGCTCCCACTTGGCCGGGCAGGCCTCGTTGGGGTTGTCGATGAGGTAGACGTTGGCCTTCATCTTGCGCAGCAGTTCGTCGGCGTTGCGGCCCACGTTGTAGAAGTTGACCTCGGAGCTGACGAGCACGCCCTGGGGGTTGATGATGAACGTGCCGCGCAGGGCAAGGCCCGATGCGCAATCGTAGACCCCGAAGTAGCGGGACACCGTGCCCGTGGGGTCGGCGGCCATTTTGAAGCGCACGTTTTGCAACAGCCGCTCGTCATTGCGCCACGCCAGGTGGGTGAACTGGGTGTCCGTGGACACGGACAGCACTTCCACGCCCATTTTTTTCAGGGCGGGGTGCTTGTCCGCCAGATCGGCCAGCTCTGTGGGGCACACGAAGGTGAAGTCGGCGGGATAGAAGAAAAGCACGGTCCACTTGCCCTCTTTTTGCAACGCCTCCAGGGACACCGTGCCGAAATGGCCTTCCTCGGGATCATAGACATCCATGGTGAAGCTTTCGACGGGCTTGCCGACCTTGGCGTGCGCAATGGGATGATGGTGGGTGGTTTCGCAGCTCATTATAATCTCCTTCAAAGGTAATTTCATATGTTGTGTGGATACTAATAATCAATACTAAAAAGAAGGTCAAGTGTTTTTCACTCTTTTTGTGTGCGCGCCGTGCGTGGAAGACGGGGGGCGTGGGAGCTTTCGCGCGCCAGGGGGCGGAAGATCTTGCGTAGCGTTCGATGCATTCGCCCAGCAGAAAAGTTCGCGCGCGAGGGGGCGGAAGGAGATGCGGTACGCCGTCCGTGGTGCTGGTCCGAGGGTTTTGTGCGCGCGGGGACTGGGGGGATATCCGCGTGTACGCCGCCCACACGCGCGGAGAAGGTTCGTGGTGGTCCGCCGCGTCGGGAAACCGGGAAAGACGCCGCCCACACGCGCGGAGAAGGTTCCGCGCGAAGGGGCAGGGCAAGGCGGCGCGTATGTCGATCCGGGGCAAACCGATGTTTTCGCGCGCGAGGGGGCAGGGGGAGCCACTGGGGTGGCGCTGGATTCCTGGTACGAGAGGTTTTCGCGCGCGAAGGGGCAGGGGGCATCGGCCCAATACGTAAAGAAACCGCTGGTGGCGGGGCTGTGAAGACGCGGACAGGAACGGCGGATGAGGCGGGGCAAAGATGGATGGGAGCCCGTTGCCGGGTGGGAACAATGGGCTGGGGGCGGACCTAGCCGCAACACCGCGCGCGGCGGGCCGTTCGATTACGCGCCCGGGCCATCCTGCCCATGCACGGCAAGGCGCGGTGCGTGGCGTTGCCCTTGGTCAATAGCGCCAGTCGCCGTTGGCATAGCAGAAGAGCTCGGAGTGGAGCACCTGCTTGACCATGACGAACGGCCCCGCGGTTGCCGCCTCGGGCGAGTCCCCTTCGGATTCAAAGGTCGCCTCGACGTATTTGAGCTTGCCGAGGAAGGTGTCGGTGCTGGCGGCGGTGGGCTTGACGTCGGTGGTGAGCGTGGTGGGATCCAGCTCGAAATAGCGGGCCACAAAGCGGTCGCCGCGCGGCTCGACTTCCATGCGCTCTGCGGTGCAGCGGTAGTTGGCGCTCAATTTGCCAAGCCACATGCGTGCGAAATGCTTGAAGCGCTGCGAGGCATGCTCCAGCCTGGTCTTGAGCGATTGATCGGGGGCATGCTCCGTGTCGCCGCCGCATGGAGCCGTGGCGGCGAAACCCATGGTCAGGGCGAGAAGCAACAGCGGCACGGCAAGGATGGAACGTTTGGTCATGCTGTTCCAAAAACCCGGCGGCGCTTGTGCGCCGCCGGGTCAACGGCAAAGGTTACTTCAGGGTGATTTCAACGCGCCGGTTCAGCTTGCGGCCTTCGGCGGTCTTGTTGTCGTATTTGGGTTGGGATTCGCCATAGCCCTTGGCGTCGATGCGTGCGGCGTCCAGACCCTTCTTTACGAAGTAGGCCTTGACGGCGTTGGCGCGGCGCTCGGACAATCCCTGGTTGTAGGCGTCGGGGCCGGTCCAGTCGGTGTGGCCCGCCAGTTCGACCTTGCCGGTCTTGCCCTTGAGGATCTCCACGGCTTCGTCCAGGACAGGCGCCATTTCGGACTTGATCTTGGCGGAGTCGAAATCGAAGTTGACGCCGCGGAAGGTGATGACTTCCTCAATCATGGCCTTGGGCGCGGCGGCAGGCGCGGGCATGGCCTTGGGCTTGGGATCTTCGACAACGGACACGTCGTAGAAGACATCCTTGACGAACTTGCTCATGGCCGCATCGTCCATCAGATCCTTGGCGGTAGCGGACACGGAGCAGTCCTTCAGGGCGGCGATGCCGTCCAGCACCTTCTGCCCGGCGGGCTTGTCGGCCAGGGAGATGACGTGGAAGCAGAGGCGGCCCAGTTCCTTGGCGTACAGCAGGTCGGCCTGCAGAACCGGGTCGGGGCCGAGGTTCTTTTCGCCGTCGGACACCAGGATGACGGCGATCTTGCCGGTGGTGGCGTCAATGCCCTTCTGGGTTGCGGTCAGGGCCGTGCCCACGGGGGAGAGGCGCAGGAACCATTCATATTCGGTTTCAATGGGGTCGATGGCGGCGTCAAAGGCGGCCTTGTCGTACTTGCCCAGGGCCACGCGCTCGGTGGAGGGCGAGAAGGTCTCAAACGCGGCCTTGTACTCCAGGGCCGGAATCTTGGCGTTCATGGCCTTGAGCAGCTTTTTGGCGATGACGATTTTGGCTTCGCCAAGCGCGGTGTGCTGTTGGCCCATGGAGCCTGAATGGTCGAGCAGAATGATGAAGTTGTCCACCTTTTGGGTGAGCACTTCGCGGGCCGAGGCCGGGCCGGCAAAGAGGAGGGCGGTCGTGAGGCCAGCAAGCATGAGCAGCAGCAGTTTTTTCATCATGGGAACATACCTCCGGGTGAGTGGTGTCGTCTCATAAATGTTTGCCGGGACAGGCGGCAACGCAAGATGCGTGCGCCTTTTCGCGGCGGAAGGGATTGCCGGGTACGGATACATGCAAATGAACGTCTTTTACCTTGTACATACAATAGAAAAAAAAATAAATTGTCAAGTGCGCCTTGGCGAGGCCAGTCATGCGAATGACGGCATGGCGTCACGTGGTCGTGACAACGGGGGTTCGCGGCGCCGCAAGGGCGGCGGCGAGCGCCTCGTCCAGGGTGGGATGCGCGAAGATGATGCGCCGTGCGTCGCGTGCGGTCCACCCCGCTTCCACCATCAGGACCGCCTGGGTCACCAGATGCGATACGCCGTGTCCCACGGCCATGATTCCCGCCACGGTCCACGCCTCGTCGGGAGCCGCCGCGCCCTCCGGGCATGTCCACAGCACCCGCACGAATCCGTGGGCCGCACCGTGCGCCTGGGCGATGGGGTTGGCCACGAGCTGGCTTTCCGAGGCGGCCACGGCCTTTCCCGCGTCCACGAGCTGCCGGGCCGTGGGGCCGGCGCGCATGGCCTCCACCGTGCCGTACACGCACGAGGGCATGGCCGGGGGCGCGTAGGGGCCGGACTCCCGGCCCGCGATGCGCCGCGCCGCATAGCGTCCCTGGTGGGATGCCGCGTGGGCCAGCAGGGTGCGCCCGTTGGCGTCGCCGATGGCGTATATGCCCGGCGCGGCCTCCAGGTGCTCGTTGGTGGCGATCCACCCCGCCTCGCCGGGACCGGACAGGCCAACGCCCGCCGCCGCAAGCCCCACGCCCTCGGTGTTGGGGCGGCGGCCCACGGCCAACAGCGCCTTGGAGGCGGTCAGTTCCTCGCCGGAGTCGAGACGCAGCACGGCCGTGCCGTCCGCCGTGGTCAGCGAGGCGACCTGGGCGCCGGTCAAAATGGTCCAGCCGCGCCGCTTGTGCGCCTTGGCCAGGGCCGTGCCCACCTCCGGGTCCTCGGTGGGGGCGAGGCGGTCCTGGCCCTCCACGATGGTGATGGCCGTGCCGAGGCGGAAGAGGAATTCGGCCATTTCCAGGCCAATGGCCCCGCCGCCCACCACGATAAGGCTTTCCGGCGGCGTGGCCAGGTCGAGCAGCTGGTCGGAGTCGAGCACCGCGCCGCCGTCCGCCGCCAGGCCGGGAAACGTGGCTGGCCGCGACCCCGTGGCCACGATGAGGTGGCGGTACGCCACGCGCTCCACCGTGCCTTCGGGACCGGCCACTTCCAGTTCGCCTGGCGCGGCGATGCGTCCCGCGCCCTGCACCAGGGTGATGCCCGCGTTTTTGCACTGCGCGGCCACGGCCTGGCGCGAGCCCTTGATGAAGCGTTCCTTGCGCGTCTGGATGGCGGGCAGGTCAAAGGCGATGGAGCCGTCGGCGAGCTTGAGCCTGCGCGCCGCTTCCAGTTCGGGCGCGGCTGCGGTGGCGCCAAGAAAGAGTTTTGTCGGGATGCATCCCCGGTTGAGGCAGGTTCCGCCCAGTGCCGCCCTTTCGACGAGCGCCGTGGAAAGCCCAAGCGCCGCCGCTTCCAGCGCGGCTTCGTGTCCGCCGGGGCCCGCGCCCAGAATGGCCACGTCATATGTCATGGGTATCGTCCTTGTCGGCGGCGCGCACCGCCATGAAAAAAGCCGCCGGAGCCCAGGGTGCCGGGCTCCGGCGGCGGGGTTGCCGGATTACTCCATGTCGTCCGTGAGCACCATGGAACGGGCGGCCCTGGTTTCGTCCAGGCGGCCCACCGGGGTGTGGATGGGCGCCGCGTGCACCGCGTCCGGGTCGGTCTTGGCCTGTTCCACAATGGCGATGAGGTCGTCCACGAACCGGTCCAGGGTCTCCTTGGACTCGGTTTCCGTGGGTTCGAACATCAGGCATTCCTTGACGATGAGCGGGAAGTAGATGGTCGGGGCGTGGTGGCCCTTGTCCAACAGCGCCTTGGCGATGTCCAGCGCCCGCACCCCGTCTTCCGCCTGCCCCGCGGCCGAGGCCACGAATTCGTGCATGCAGATGCGGTTGAAGGGGATGCACAGGTGTTCCTCCAGCCGTTTGCGCAGGTAGTTGGCGGCCAGCACCGCGTTTTCCGACACGCGGATGAGCCCCTCGCGCCCCAGGCGCAGGATGTAGGCATACGCCTTGAGCACCACGCCAAAATTGCCGTAGAACGGGGCCATGTAGCCGATGGATTTCGGATAGTCGTAGTCCAGGTGGAAGCGGCCGTCGCGCAGCTTGACCACGCGGGAGATGGGCAGGAAATCCACGAGCCGCTGGCTCACGCCCACCGGGCCGGAGCCGGGGCCGCCGCCGCCGTGCGGGGTGGCGAAGGTCTTGTGCAGGTTCAGGTGCACCACGTCGAATCCCACGTCGCCCACGCGCATCTTGCCCATGATGGCGTTCAGGTTCGCGCCGTCGTAATAGAGCAGGCAGTCGTGCTTGCGGCACAGGGCGACGATTTCCTCCAGATGGCACTCGAACAGGCCCAGGGTGTTGGGGCAGGTCATCATGAGCGCGGCCACCTCGTCGTCCATGGCCTCGGCCAGGGCGGCGGGGTCGATGATGCCGTCCCTGGACGCGATGTTCACCACCTCGAACCCCGCCAGCGAGGCGGAGGCAGGGTTGGTGCCGTGGGCCGAGTCCGGGCAGATGACCTTGGTCTTCCTGTTGCCCTTGTCCTTGTGGTAGGCCGCGATGAGCATGACGCCGGTCAGTTCGCCGTGCGCGCCCGCCATGGGGTGCAGGGTGAAAGCGTGCATGCCGGTGATTTCGCAGAGCAGCCGTTCGGTCTCGTACATGACCTCCAGCGCGCCCTGGGTGTAGTGGCCCGCGCCCTTGAGCTGGGCCGCCAGCGGATGCAGGGCGGCGAAGCCGGGCAGGGCGGCTATGGCTTCGGTGAACTTGGGGTTGTACTTCATGGTGCACGACCCCAGGGGATAGAAATTGCCGTCCACGCCGTAGTTCTTGCGCGACAGCTCCGTGAAGTGGCGCACCACGTCCAGCTCCGACAGCTCGGGCAGCCGCGCCGGGGCGGCGCGCAAAAGATCCTGGGGCAGATGGTCCGAGGCCTGCGACACGGGCGCGTCGGGCAGCACGCCCCGGCGGCCCGGAGAGGATTTGGCGAAAACAGTCTTCATCGCAGCATCCCTCCCAGCATTTCGGCCATGATGCCGATCTGCTCGTAGCTGTTCTTTTCCGTGCACGCCACAAGCAGGGCGTTTTCCATGTCGGCGTAATAGCCGCCCAGCGGGAAGCCTGGGATGACGCCCTTTTCCGCCAGCCTGTCCACAGCCTCGTAGGCGCTGATGGGCAGGGTGACCGCGAATTCGTTGCCGAACGGGGCGCTGTTCAGGAGCGCCACGCCGGGCAGCTGCACCAGCCGCTTGGCGGCATAGTGGGCGCGCTCGATGGAGGATTCGGCGGCGCGGCGCAGCCCTTCGGGGCCGGACAGGCTCATGTGCAGCAGCGCGCGCAGGGCGCACAAGGCCTGGTTGGAGCAGATGTTGGATGTGGCCTTGGCGCGGCGGATATGCTGCTCGCGGGCCTGGAGTGTGAGCACGTAGCCCTCGTTGCCCCGGTTGTCCACGGTGCGGCCCACAATGCGGCCCGGCATCTGGCGGACCAGGGATTTGGAGCAGGTCATGATGCCCAGGTAGGGGCCGCCAAAGGACAGCGGCAGCCCAAGGCTCTGGCCCTCGGCCACGGCCACGTCCGCGCCCATGGCCCCAGGCGTCTTGATGACGGACTGGAGCACCGGATACACGGAAATCACCCCCAGCGCCTTGTGGCCGCGGGCGTGGGCAAAGAGGTCGGTAAAGTCCGCCACGTTGCCGAAGAAGTTGGGATTCTGCACGATGACCGCGGCGCAGCCGTCGTCAATGGCGGCCTTGAGGCCCGCCATGTCGCTCATGCCGTTGGCGTGGGGCACGGTGACGAGGTCGAGGTTGAGGTTGGAGGTGTAGGACGAGAGCATGATGCGGTAGATGGGCGAAAGCGCCTCGTCCATGACGAATTTCTTCCGCTTGGTCTGGCGCGCGGCCATCATCATGGCCTCGAAGATGGCGCTGCCGCCGTCGTAGACCGAGGCGTTGGCGCACTCCATGTCCAGCAGGCGGCACACGGCGGTCTGGTATTCGAAGATGGCCTGGAGCGTGCCTTGGGACGCCTCGGGCTGGTAGGGGGTGTAGGCGGTGTAGAACTCGCCCCGGCTGATGAGGGCGTCCACGGCGGCCGGGATGTGGTGGTCGTAGAACCCGCCGCCCAGGAAGCTGACGACGTCGGTGCGGTTCTTGGCGGCCAGGTCTTCCAGGCGGCGGCGGACCTTCATTTCGCTCAGCCCCTCGGGCAGGTCAAAGCTGTGGGGGCGCATGGAGGGCGCGATGTCCGCGAACAGGTCGTCCATGGACATGACGCCGCAGGCGGCGAGCATCTCGCGGCGCTCGTCATCCGTGTGGGGAACAAAAGGCATGGTTGTCTCCTTGGCCGCCCGGCGTGGGCGGCCCTGGCCATGGCGGTCGCCGCCTAATGGTCTTCGCTGTCCAGCATGGCCTCGTACGCCGACGCGGTCATGAGGTCTTCGGGTTGGGCCGAGAGCTTGACGCGGATCATCCACCCTTCGCCATAGGGCGCCTGGTTGACAAGTTCCGGTGCGTCGTCCAGTTCGGTGTTCACCTCGATCACCTCGCCGTCCACGGGCGAATAGATTTCGCTGGCGGCCTTGACGGATTCGACGGTGCCCATTTCCTCGCCCGCGCTCACAACGTCGCCAAGGGCGGGAAGTTCCACAAAGGTGATGTCGCCAAGCTGGCCCTGGGCGAAGTCGGTGATGCCGATGGTGGCCACGTCGTCTTCGAGCATGACCCATTCGTGTGATTTGCTATACAAAAGATCGTCAGGATTCATGGTGTGTTAAGCCTCCTGTATGCGTGGTGTGCGTTGGGGGGGGAACCGTGGCGTTCCTTGTGCGCACGGCCCGTTCCTTTCAGGGGAATAACTGGTGTTCGGCCAGTGGGCAAGAGGATTAAGCAGGCTCGACGCACTTCCTGCCACACGAGCCGCAGGTTGTGTTGATAATGAAACGCCAGGGGGGTGAAGGGGACGGCATGGCGCGGCGGATCACCGGCCGGGGGGAGTGCTTTTATTCAATACCACGCAGCGGGGCGGCCCGCTTGGGCTGGGAGCGGCGGGCTTTTTCACAAAGGGGCACGGCAGACCATGCCGTATAATGAGTGGAAAGCACCCCTGGAATAATGAATGGAAGGCGTCCCCGGAACGCGGCAGGCGTTTTCATGGACAGGACGGCGCCCCCGGAACGGGGCTGGGGTTTTAATTGGCGGGAAGAGGCAGGCCCAGGGCGCGGACCTCGTCGAGCAGCACCTGCTTGCGGATGGGCTTGACAATGTAGGAGGTGGCGTCGCCAAGGAAGAACGCATCGTGTACTTCGCGGGAATCGTCAAGGCCGGTAATCATGATGATGCGCGCCGCCTTTTCAAGGGGAACGTCCATCTCCTTTTCGATTTCGCGGATTTCGCGCAAGGCCTGCTGTCCGTCCAGGTTGGGCATCAGGATATCGAGGCAGATAAGGTCGTAGGGCTCCTCTTCCTTGAAGGCGCTGCGAAAGGCGTCCACGCCTTCCTCGCCATCCACGGCGATGTCGCAGGAGCCAAAGGGCGTGAGGATTTTCTGCAATAATTTACGGCTGTCAAAATCATCGTCAACGATCAGAAAGCGCATCGTTCCTCCAAAATGCTGATTGTATCAGAACATTTTGCGGGCAAATATAGCGCTCCCATAACGGTAAGTCAATCATTTCGGTGTGGTTGCTTGGGGATTGGTCCCGGGCCTTGCGGCGTGTCCGCGAAGCGGGTAGAACCCCCCGCATGCGAGGAAACCCATGAACGGCATGATGCAGGCGATGCGCGCGACGGCGGAAATGCCGCGCCTTTTGGCCGCCCTGGATGACCAGTGGGCGGGGTGGCCCTTCAGCTACAACGGCTACGGCGGCGGGCTGCTGCCCATGGTGGCGAAGTTTTTGTTCGTCGCCGCCATTTTTGTGGCGCTCATTCTTTTTCTGCGTTTTTTGTTTGGCCCCGGCGGCCCGTTGCGCGAGGACTGGATAGACGAGGCCAATGAAAAGGCCCGCGCCGACCGCGAGGCCTCGGGCGTGCCCGAACCGCGTCCCCGCCTGTTTGGCCTGCTGGAACGCCTTGGCGCCGTGCGCCGCGGCAAGGATCGCAAGTGACCCCGGCGGTCGCCGCGCAGCTCGCGGCCCACAAGGAGCGGTTCGCCCTTTTCGTGGACCGTTTCCTTTGCGGCGACCCGGCGGCGGACGCCTTGTTCGAGCTCAAGCGCAAACACACCGGCCAGGTGTATGCCAATGCCGTGCGCATTGCCGCGTCCCTTGGGCTTGCGGGAGACACCGAGCGGGATGTCCTGCTCGCGGCCCTGTACCATGACGTGGGCCGCTTTCCCCAATACGCCCTGTACAAGACCTTTCTGGACCGGGCCAGCGAAAACCATGCGCTCATGGGCGTCAAGGCGCTGCGCCGCGAGGGGATGCTGGACGACCTGTCCCTGGCCTCGCGGGCGGTGGTGCGCGGCGCGGTGGCGCTGCACAACCGCTACCAGGTGGCCGAGGCCGTGCCCGGTCCGGTGCGCCTGGCGACCGACGTGGTGCGCGACGCGGACAAGGTGGACATCATGCGCGTCATGCTGGCCCATTTCGACGCCGATGCCGCGCCGGACGATGTGGTGGTGCTGCATGTGCGCGATGAACCGGGGCAGTGGACGCGCGCCGTGTATGAAGACGTCATGGCCGGCCGTCTGGCCCGGTACGGCGACATGGCCTATGTCAACGATTTCATCCTGCTCATCTGCGGCTGGGTGAACGACCTGAATTTTGCCGAAAGCATGCGCATCGTGCGTGAACGCGGTTTGCTGCACGATCTGCTCACCTGCCTGCCCGATTGCACCGCCATGCGCGTCCTTGGCGCGCGCCTGCTCGGCGCGTTGCAACGGCGCATCGCCGCCGCGCGCTGACGCCCGCGCGGCAGGGGCGTCCGTTCCTGCGCGCCACCTCCGCTCCTGTCGTGACCATTTTTTTCCCCTATGTATCTAAATGCCGGGTTGTCTTGTGGCGGTTCTTGGGCGATGGTATACATGGAGAGGTAAACTGTCTCGCTCATTGCTAGTCATGGGAAAAGGGGGCTGCGTTGGGCAGGTTCACGTGGGGTGACATCCTCATCACGCACGAGGTCTGGCTCGTGGAGCGGATCATAACCTACGCCAAGGAAAGGGGGTTTGCGCATTTGACGCCCCCCCTGCACGACGTGTGGCGGTTATCCGTGTCCCGTTTGACCCGTGCCCTTGTGGATACGATGGTGCGGGACGATGGCGCCCCACAGGCGTATGCGCCGGACGGAACCTTGCCCGACGCCCCGCTGGAGGCCTTTGGCGCGGCTGAGGCCCGTCTCCACCGGGCGCGGGGGCTGACCTTGCCCATGTTTCTGGGGCTGCTCAAATATTACAGGAAGGCCTATCTGTTCCTGATGGAAAGGGAGATGGCGGGAGATGAAGGGACGGCTGCCCGCAACGATCTGGCATATTATTTCGACCGGTTGGAGCTGGTCATTTGCCGCGAGTGGACCGAGGTGGGGGCCACCGGTCTGGAAGAGCTGCGGGAACGAAACCGTGCCATAATCAATGAGAAAAACAAGTATCTCGCCCTGTTTGAAAGCCTGGGGCGGCCCGTGATGCTGCTCGATCCCCAGGGGCGGATGGAAAACTGCAACCTTGCCGCGTCCATTTTCTTTGGCCTGGGGAGCATTCCAGGCGGGATGTACTCTTCCGGACTGGGCGGCCAGGGCGAGGACAGATCGCTTGTGGCGATCGAAACCGTTGCGCCGTGGCTGGCCGGGCCGATCCGCCTGTTCGTGGCCAAGGGGATGTCTGTCCACCGTTTTGAACAAGCCCTGCCCCACAAGGGCGAAGAGTGCGTTTTCGACGTCACCCTGGCCAGCATGGTGGATGTTTCGGGCCAGCTTTCGGGCGTTACCGTGGTGCTGGACGACATGACGGAGCGCAAGCGCGCCGAAAGGCGCATCCGCCTGGAAAAGCAACGGGCCGAGCAGTACCTGGATTTGGCCGGGAGCATTCTCGTGGCCCTGGACCTCTCCGGCAAGGTTCTGCTTATGAACCGGGAAGGCTGCGAGGTGCTGGGCTATGCCGAGCGGGATATCGTGGGCCGCAACTGGATCGACGTGGTCGTCCCGCCGGATCAGCGCGCCTCGGTGCGGGATATTTTCAGCCGCGTGGTGGCCGGGGATGTGGGCGCCATGCCCGAGACCGCCGAACATGAGGTGCTGACCCGTACAGGGGGCAGGCGTATTATCTCCTGGAAAAACAGGATATTGACAGGTGAAGACGGCAGGGTCACAAGCGCCTTGAGTTCGGGGCGCGATGTGACCCACCAGCGCCGGGCGGAAGAAGCCCTGCGCGAACGCGACGAGCAGTACCGCGCCCTTTTCCACAATGAGCATGCGGTGATGCTGCTGCTTGATCCCGTAACCGGCGCCATTGTGGACGTGAACCCCGCCGCCTGCCATTTTTATGGGTACCCGGTGGAGACCATGCGCTCCATGCGCATCCAGGAAATCAACACCCTGTCTCCGGAGGAGGTTGCCCAGGAGTTGCGCAGGGCCGACACCGGGCAGCGCAACCATTTCAATTTTCGGCACAGGCTCGCGAATGGCGAAGTGCGCGATGTGGAAGTTTACAGCGGGCCCATCAACGTGCGGGGCAAAACGCTGCTGTATTCCGTGGTCCACGACGTCACCGCGCGCATCCGCGTCGAACGGGAACGCTCGCGCATATACGACCTGTCCGCGGACTTGTTGTGCGTGTACGGGATGGACGGCGTTCTCCGCGAGGTCAACCCCTCGTGGGGCAAGATTTTGGGGTGGACCACCGGGGAATTGCACCACAAGCACCTGTTCGAGTTCGTCCATCCCGAAGACCGGGGGGAGGTGCGGCGCATGCATGAACGCCTGCGCAACGGCGAGGCGGTGCTGGGGTTTGAGATCAAAATGGTGTGCAAGAACAATTCCTATCGGTGGGTGTCCTGGAACGCCATGCCCGACCAGCAAACCGGCCTTGTCTACGCGGTTGGGCGCGACGTGACCTCGCGGCGGGAAGGGGACGACGCGCTGCGCGAAAGTGAAACGCGCTATCGCAGCCTGTTCGAGGAATCGCCCATCGCCCTGTGGGAGGAGGATTTTTCCCGTATCAAACTGCGCATCGACGAACTGCGCGCCGAGGGAGTGGCGGATTTGGCCGCCTATTTTGCCAGCCATCCCGAGGCGGTGGAATATTGTTTGAGATTGCGGCGTATCGTGGACCTCAATCAGGCGGCCGTGGAATTGCTGCACGCGCAGGACAAAACCCGCCTGGAGTTTGGCCCGGATCGTTCCTTTACCGACGTCACCTATGCCGACGCGGCCCAGGCGCTTGTCACCCTGGCCCAGGGGCGGACAAAGGCCAGGGTGGAGTCGGAGCTGTGCGACACGCAGGGCAATGTCCGAAAGGTGGACATGATAGTGACTGTCGCGCCGGGGTTTGAGGACTCATGGGGCCGGGTGATGATTTCCATAATCGACATCACGGAGCGCAAGCAGCTGGAGGAAAAGCTCACGCGGCTCGCCACCATGGACTCGTTGACCGGCGCGTGCAACCGCCACCGGTTTCTGGAGCGGGCCAGGGAGGAGCTGGCGCGCGCCCGCCGCTATGGCCGTTTTTTCGCGGTGCTCATGATGGATCTCGACCATTTCAAAAAGGTGAACGACACCTATGGGCATCAGGCGGGAGATGAGGTATTGCAATATCTCGCCGCCACCTGCCATGCCACGTTCCGCGAATCGGATATTTTTGGCCGGTTGGGGGGAGAGGAGTTTGCGGCCGTGCTTATTGAAACATCCCTGCCCGCGGCAATGAAGGTGGCCGAGCGGCTGCGTGGCGCCTTTGCCGCGCATCCCGTGCTGACGAGGGGCGGACCCGTGTCGGTCACGGTGAGCATCGGCGTGGCGTGCGCCTGGGATGACAAGGCGGCGCTGGAGGATATTTTGCACAGGGCCGACGAGGCGCTCTATGCGGCCAAGCGCGAGGGACGGGACAGGGTTGTCTCCTTTCCCAGCATGTCGGAGGCCAGTTTGGACGAGGAGGAACATGCATGAGTGAGCCCATACGTGTGTTGCTTGTGGACGACGAAATGATGATCCGCAGCACACTGGCGGATTACCTGGAAGATGAAGGGTGCATCGTGTCGGAGGCGGGGAGCGGCGAGGACGGCCTGCCCTTGGTGGGAGGCGTGGACTGTTGCATCGTGGACATGCGGCTGCCGGACATGAACGGCAACGAGTTCATCATGCAAGCCCACGCCCGTTTCCCTGACATGCGGTTCATCATCTACACCGGGTCCACGGACTACATGCTGCCGCAGGCCTTGATCGAACTCGGCATTTCCGATGACTTCGTCTTTCACAAGCCCGTTGACGACATGGCGATCCTGCGCGATCAGATCAAGCGGCTTGTCGCGGGGGCCATTGGTGGATAGTCCGTTGAAAATCCTTGTCATCGACGATGAGCGCGTGCTTTGTGAGGCCATCGCGGATTACTTCGAGGATCTTGGGCACATGGCGTTTACCGCCAACAATGGCCGCCAGGGACTCGAAGTGTTCTCGGAACAGCAGCCCGATCTTGTGGTGCTGGATCTGAACATGCCGGAAATGGACGGTTTCGCCGTGCTGGACACCCTGCGCGACATTGCCCCGGAAACGCCGCTCATCGTGGTTTCCGGCGTCGGGGTCATCGACGACGCCATGCGCGCCGTGCGTCTGGGGGCGTGGGACTTTTTGACCAAGCCCATCCAGGATCTCGCCGTGCTGGACCATACGGTGCGCAAGGTCATGGAACGGGCCCGGCTGTTGCGGGAAAACAGGACGTACCGCGAACATCTGGAAGATGAGGTGCGCGTGCGCACCGAGGATCTGCGCAAGGAGGTCGAGGTCCGTCGCAATGCGGAGCTGGAACTCATCCGGCTGAATGCGGAGATCACGGATACCCAGAAGGAAGTGGTGCTGGTGTTGGGCGAGGTGGTGGAAAACCGCTCCAAGGAGACGGCCCACCATGTGCGCCGCGTGGCGGAATATTGCTATGTGCTGGCGCGCGGCGCGGGCATGGGACACACCGAGGCCGATATCCTGCGGCTGGCCGCGCCCATGCATGACGTGGGCAAGATAGGCATCCCCGACGCCATCCTCAACAAGCCCGGCAAGCTCACACCCGAGGAATACGAGGTCATCAAGACCCATACGCAGATAGGGTACGAGATCCTGCGCCACTCCAGCCGACCGATCATGCGCACGGCGGCCACCGTGGCCCGCGAACACCACGAGCACTGGGACGGGTCGGGCTATCCGCGCGGCCTGAAGGGCGAGGACATCCATATCTATGGCCGCGTCACCTGCATTGCCGACGTGTTCGACGCCCTGTTGCACAAGCGGGCCTACAAGGATGCCTGGCCCCTGGAGCGGGTGCTGGACTACTTTTCCGAATGGAGCGGGACGCGGTTCGATCCGTCGCTCGTGCGGTTGCTGTTCGACACGCGCAAGGCCATCACCGAAATCCTGTGGAAATATCCGGATACAACCACGTGACAAACCATTGCCCCCCCGCGCGAGGGAGGGGGCTGGCGTCTTCTTCAGCCCTGCCGGTGGCGTCCGGCAGGGCTTTTTTTACGTCGTGGCCGCCGTGGCGCCCTGCACGGGCAGCAGGATGGAGAAGGTCGTGCCCTTGTCGGGCGCCGAGTCCACGGTGATGGTGCCGCCGTGGTTTTCGGTGACGATGCAGTAGGACACCGAGAGGCCGAGGCCCGTGCCTTGCCCCACGGGCTTGGTGGTGAAGAAGGGCTCGAAGATGCGTTTGCGCACATGGTCGGGCATGCCTGGGCCGTTGTCCTGGATGTCCACACGGACCATGCCGCCTTCGAGCCGCACATGCAGGTTGAACAGGGGACGTTCAGGCGCCGGGCCCGCGCCGGCTGGGGTGTGGTCGCCAACTGCCATGGCCTGCGCCCCGTTCTTGAGGATGTTCAGGAACACCTGCTGGATTTTGCCGCTGTCGCACCGCACGGCCGGTATGTTGGGCGTATAGTTGCGGATGATGTTTATTCGCCTGAAGTCATATCTTTTCTTGAGGTCGTAATCATTCGTGGCCAACTCCACGGCTTGGTCCAGCAGCACCTGGATACTGTGCTTGGCCATCTCCGCATTGTCCTTGCGGCTGAAACCCAGCATGTTGGCAATGATGCGCGAGGCGCGTCGGCCCGAATCCATCATGCCGTCCAGAATGCGGTCAAACCCCCGCTCGGCCGCATAGGCCGCAATGGCGTCCATGGAGGTGGCGCAGCGTGCGGCGGCTTCCTGATTTTTTTTCACGGCTGGCGACAGGCGGAGAGACATGACCTGGGCGCCCTGCATCATGCCCGCGAGGGGGTTGTTGATCTCGTGCGCCATGCCGGCGGCCAGGCCGCCCAGGGAGAGCATCTTCTCCGCACGGACCATCACCTCTTCCAGCCGCACGCGTTCGGTGGCGTTGTCCACGCGGATCACGGCGCCGCCCACCTCGCCGAGCGGATAGATGGTGATGTCGGCGTAGCGTTGCTCCTCGGATATGTCCCATGCGACCCGGTGCATGGTGAGGGGCGCTGTTTCATTGACCGCGGCCCGCACGTCGAGCTTGGCCGCAAGGGCGGGGAAGACCGTGGCGAGCGGCTTGCCCATGGCGGCTGCCGTGGCGATGCCGGAATGCCGTTCGGCCTCGAGATTCCATTGCAGGATGTGGCCTTGCGTATCCACCGCCGCGAGCAGCGAGGGCATGGAGTTGACGATGTCCTGCAACAGGCTTTGCAGCCGGTGCAGCTCTTGTTCCGTGTGCGTGCGCTGGGTGATGTCCATGACGGTGATGACCGCCCAGCCGTGCGGCTCGGGCTGGCTGATGGCGGTCATGTTGATGAGCACATCGCGCACCGCGCCGGACCGGTGGCGCCAGCGTGTCTCCAGGCTCCCGGTGCCGCGGCGGGCAAGCTGGATGTTCAGCTGGGCCATGGCATGGGCATAGTGGGCCGCGTCGGCATAGAGGGAGTGTGACGGCAAGGCCGTCAACGCCTCCAGGTCGTATCCGGTGATGTCGCAGAGCCTGTCGTTGGCCTGCACCAGGCGTTTGCCGGACATGAGCCCTATGCCCACGGGCGCGGTGCGGAAAATGGCGTCGAGCCGCGCCTCGCGTTCTTCCAGTGCCGCGGCTGCCTTGCGGCTGTCCGTGATGTCGCGTCCCTCGGCGATGAGCAGCGTCACGTCCTGGTTCTCGTCCTGTATGGGCTTGAGGGAAAAGTCCACGGTGCGCATGGAGCCGTCCTGGGCGGTGTGCCCCACTTCCAGGCGGGTGGTCACGCCATGGCTCGCGGCGGACACCGCCTGCCGCAGCAGCTCTTTTTCCTCGGCGCTTACGCCCCACCACGGGGTATTCCAAAAAAGGCGGCCCCGCATGTCGCGCTTGGTCGCGCCCGAGGCTTCCAGGGCCGTGTTGTTCACGTCCAGCAGCGTGCCCTGGGGATCGAGCACCGCCGCGATCTGGTAGGCGTTTTCAAACAGGACGCGGGCACGGCGTTCGCTTGTGGCAAGCGCCTCCTGCGCGGCGATGCGGTCGTCGAGCATGCGGTTGGCCGCCTCCGCCATGGGTGTGAATTCGGCATACATGACTTGGTGGTCGTCCAGGCGCACGTTGGCCGTGGCGGCTTCGATGAAGAAACGCCTGAAGGTCGCTATGCCGGCGTTGAGCTTGTTGGCGGTGTAATGCGAGTAGGCGATGGAGGCCGCCAACAGCAGGGCGATGAGCAGGCAGACGTAGATGGAGTGGCGTATGACCATGCGGTGCAGCAGGGTCTTGCGCGTGGCGACGACGTTCTCGATGTTCGCCATGCTGAACCCCGCGCCCACATACCATTTCCATTCGGAAAACGCCTCGGTGTAGCTCACCTTTGCGTGGGGCGTCAGGCCATTGAGCGGCGGCATGAGGTAGGTGACGAACCCGCCACCATTTTGGGCTGTCCTGATGAGTTCCTGGACGACCTTGACGCCGTTGAGATCGGTGGTCTGGAGCATGCTTTTGCCCTTGGCCGGACGGGTAAGCGACACGCCGTCCCATGTGCCGACAAAGACATAACCGTCTTCCCCAAAGGTCATGGATTCGACACGGGCAATGGCTTTCGCCTGCATGTCCCTGGTCACATCCTCCACGTATTCGCCCGCTCCGATATACCAGCCCAACGGGTCGAACCGTTTGATGAAGGCGATTTTCGGCGACTCGATGCCCGGGGCGTCCGGCTTGGGCCACAGGTAATGGTGGAACCCCTCGCCATCGCGGTCGCCAATGGTGCGCATATTCTGCAACACCAGCCTGCCCGCGCTGTCCGATGTGTCCCAGAACGCCTTGCCCTCGTGCTCGGGCATGCTGGAGCAGAGGCGGGTGGCGCCTGTCTTGTCAAAGATGAAGAGGCCCCCCCGCCCGTTGCTGAAACGGATGGGGCGCAGGGCGGTGCGTATGCGTTCCGCCAGCTCCCGCGGCGGAACACCGGGAGAGTTTTTCCAGATGCCCCAGGCAATGGCGTGGGCGCGGACGACGTTTTCGCGGATGGTTTCCTTGAGCACGTCCTCCGTGCTGGCGCTCAGGTCATGAATGGCCGCCACGGCCTGTCTGGTCTGGTCGGCCACGAGCTCCTTGTTGATCTGGAGATACTGGGCGTGCAGCATTTCGATGTCACGTTCGGAGGTCGTGATGCCGTAAACGATCCACAGTGCGCCCATCAGGAGGAGTGCGAGCGGTGGCGCCACCATGAGATAGCGCAGAAGGGATGTGCGTAAGCTTTCTTTGGGCATGGCGAAATGACGGTGCCGCCTGTTTGTGGAAAGCGCCCTTTTTCGGGGCGCACAGCCGTGCCGCCTGTGGGATTCGTACACCATGCCCCACTTGTATGCCAACAGTGTTGTGCGCGTATCATGGCGTGCACGGGTGGAATATTGGGAGAATGCTGCCTGATTGAGAGAGCGTGGGATCGACTGTTCGTGGCGCGCGAAAGCCCCTCCGGCGAACCTGTCCGGCGCTGTGGCCCGGCATGGCGTTGGTCACGGCCGCGAAAGGTGCCCCTGGGGGCGCTGTTTTCATGCACGGGCTTTTGGGCACGAAGACGCCGATAAGTCTTTGGGATACTGGATAGTTGCCGCACGTTACCAATGGGCTTGCATTGCTCGGCAAAATAATGAATAACCCTGCCTAGGAAATCGTCTGCCAACCGCTTGGCAAGGCGGGTGTCGGGAAAACCTAATCAATTGCGAGGTACATGATATGGCCATTATGATTGATGAAGATGCATGCATGGGTTGTGAGTCCTGTGTCGAGATTTGCCCCGATGTTTTTGAAATGAATTCGGACGGCGACAAAGCCACTGTCATCAACGAAGACGCCGACACCGATTGCGTGGACGAGGCCATTGACGCCTGCCCCGCCGAAGCGATCAGCAAGTAGTTTTTTTGCGCCGTCCGCAGACGGCGTAAAGGTTCCTTTTTTGGGTCGCCGCAGTGTTGCGGCGACCCTTTTTTGGTTGTTTCTTGGGCGTTTTTTTTAGATATTGGGTTGCCCGGACACGTTCGGGGGGCTAGTCTGCCATGAATCGCGTTGTGGTGCGCTGCGCCTGCTTGGGCGCGAAGACGTCTTTTCCATGAGGAGATGCGGTATGTCGAGGCTCATGTCCACCAAGGAGGTCGCCACCTTTTTGGGGATCAACGAGAAAAAGGTCTACGGCCTGATAACGGAGAGCGGCCTGCCCGCCACCAAGGCCACCGGCAAGTGGCTGTTTCCCTCACATCTCGTGGAACAGTGGGTGGAAAGCCGCACGGTGAACGTGCCCATCATGGCTGGCGCGGCCACGGCGGACCCGCATCTGCTGGTGGTGGCCGGAAGCAACGACCTGTTGCTCGACAAGGCGCTGGCGCTGTACATGCGGGTGCATCCCAACCGGGTCGCGGTTTTTGGCAACCTGGGCAGCCTGGGCGGGCTCAAGGCGTTGCGGCGCGGGTTGTGCCACATCGCCACCAGCCACCTGGCCCAGCAGGATGGCGAGGAGTTCAATTTTGCCTACGCCGCCAGCGAGTTGGAACACCAGCCCGCCATAGTCAACTTCTGCCGCCGGGAGCAGGGGCTCCTTGTCGCGCCCGGCAATCCTCTCGGCATCACCTCGGTGGCCGACATCCCCGGCATGGACCTGCGCCTGGCCAACCGGCCGTTGGGCACGGGCACGCGGCTTTTGCTTGACCGCTCACTCGCCCTGGCCGGAGCGGATGTCTCGGGCATCAAGGGGTACGACCGGGAGTTGTCGCGCCATCTGGACGTTGGGTTGGAGGTGCTGGCGGGCCGGGCGGACGTGGGGCCGGCCATCCGCTGTGTGGCCGACATTCTGGGGCTGGGCTTCGTGTCCCTTGCCTGGGAACGCTATGACCTGCTCATCCCCAAGGACCGTTATTTCGACAAGCAGGTGCAGCTGTTTTTGGATCTGTTGGCGAGCAAGGAATTCGTGGCCATGGCGGGCGAAATGCCGGGGTACGACGTTGCCTCCAGCGGCAAGGTGGTCTTTTGCAAGGGTGGGGAATAGCGGAAAAAGGACGGCGTGATGCAGTGAAGCATGGACATGTCACGCGATACTCCGTATACGTAATCCGTGGTTGTTTCTTGTCGCTTTTGGCATCGCTGACGTCAATGCATAACACAACGGAGTGAAACATGCGCAAAACACTGATCCTTGCCCTTCTTCTGTCCCTGGTTGCCTGGGTGGCGCCCATGGCGGCGAACGCCGAAGCCCCCGTGCTGCTCATGGCCACGACCACCAGCACCGACAATACCGGTCTGCTGGACTATCTGGCGCCTCTGTACCAGAAGGAGACCGGTGTGGAGGTGCGCTGGACCGCCGTGGGTACGGGAAAAGCGCTGGCCATGGGCGCGGACTGCAACGTGGACGTGCTCCTGGTGCATGCGCCCGCCGCTGAAAAGGCCCACATGGAAAAAGGCTACAGCGTGGACCGCCGCGAAATCATGTACAATGATTTCGTCATCATTGGCCCCGCCGCCGATCCCGCCGGCGTGAAGGGTTCGTCCGTCGAAAACGCGCTCAAGGCCATCAACGCCAAGCACGCGGTGTTCACCAGCCGTGGCGACAATTCCGGCACCCACAAGGCGGAACTCGGCCTGTGGAAGGCTGCCGGCCTTGCGGTTCCGGACGGCCAGGCGTGGTATGTGCAGACCGGCCAGGGCATGATCGCCACCATCAACGTGGCCGCCGAGAAGAGTGGCTATACCATGACCGACCGTGGCACATACATCAAATACGAAGACACCTTCAAGGGCAACCCGCCCCTGAAGATCCTGGTCGAGGGCGACAAGCGGTTGTTCAACCAGTACAGCGTGTTGGCAGTCAATCCCAAGCATTGCCCCAATGCCCAGTATGACCGCGCAACCCAGTTCTCCGAGTGGATGGCCAAGCCGTCCACCCAGAAGCTCATCGGTGATTTCAAGTTGCTGGGCAAGCAGCTTTTCTACGGCAACGCCCAGTAGCCAATCCTTCAGCCTGCACCGCCGTCCCGGCCCATGGCCGGGGCGGCGTCGTCAAAACGTATGGACTTTATCATCAACGGTTTTGTGCAGGCTTTTGTCCTGCTCTCCACAGGCAATCCCGAGACCTATGCCGCCATCAAGGTGACGGTCGTGGTGTCGTCGTTGTCCACGCTGGCCAGTCTGCTGGTGGGCGCGCCGCTCGGTTTTTTGCTGGGCATAGGGGAGTTCCCGGGCAAGAAGGCCTTGCGGTTGGTGGTGGATTCCCTGCTTTCCTTTCCCACGGTGGTTATTGGCCTCATGGTGTATGCGTTTCTCACCTACCGGGGGCCGCTGGGGAATATGGGCCTTTTGTTCACCATGCCCGGCATCGCCGTCGGGCAGTTCTTTCTGGGGTTGCCCATTGTGGTGGCCATGACGGCCACCGCCGTGGAAACCCTCGACTCCCGGCTCAAGCCCACGCTCATGACCCTGGGCGCGGGGCCGGGGCAGATTCTGATCACCACGTTGACGGAGGCGCGTTTCAGCGTCATTTTGGCCGCCGTGGCCGCATACGGGCGCATCGTGTCCGAAATCGGCATCTCCATGATGATCGGCGGCAACATCAAATGGCATACCCGGACCATCACCACCGCCATCGCCCTGGAAACGGGCAAGGGTGAATTCGCCATGGGCGTGGCCCTGGGCATGGTGCTTATGGTCATTGCCTTTGCGGTCAACCTGTCGTTGGTCAGGCTACGCAGGAAGGCGGGAAAATGAATCTTGCCTATGAGCTTGCCGGCGTGAGCCAATGGTATGAGGGACGGGAGGTGTTGCGCATCGACCGTCTTGAGATCCAGGAACGCGCCATTCTGGGCTTGGTGGGGCCGAACGGCAGCGGCAAGTCCACCTTGCTGCGCATTCTCGCCTTTTTGGAGGCGCCGGTCGCGGGCGAGGTCCGGTACAAGGGCAAGGCCGCCTCGGTTGCCGATGCGGCGTTGCGCCGTGAGATAACCCTGCTGACGCAGGAGCCGTATCTGCTCAAGCGCTCGGTCAGCGACAATGTGGCGTATGGTCTCCGCGTGCGGGGTCGCACGCGGAGCAACGGACTGGTGGCGGATGCCCTGGCGCTGGTGGGGCTTGACCCGATCCGTTACGGCCAGCGGCCCTGGTATGCCCTGTCCGGTGGCGAGGCGCAGCGTGTGGCGCTGGCGGCGCGACTGGTGTTGCGGCCCCAGGTGCTGCTGCTTGACGAGCCAACCGCCAACCTGGACCGCGAAAGCACGGCCCGCATCCGCGAGGCGGCCCTGGCCGCTCGCGAGCAGTGGGGCGCCACCCTTGTGCTTGTCAGTCACGACATGACATGGCTTGAGTCCATGGCGGATTCCGCCGTGCGCATGGAAGACGGTTGTCTTTCCCCGGTTTAGCCGAGTCGCTATATGATGCATAATATTGTCATCTCGTTGACGATTTCGTGACCTGCGGGTATGCGCTCCCCAGCGTCGGCCTGAACGCTTCGATTTTACATGCTTCCCCTACTGGAACAATCAAAATTCAATGCTTATCGTGTAAACAAGGAATGGGGTCTTTCCACCTGTTCTGGGGCGTGGCCCGTACCGCGCTGGAGCGCATCATGCTTGGTAATAGGACAACGAACAGCACACCTGGACCGCAGGCCCAGGGGGAGCCTTCAGCCGCCGCGCGGGAAAGGCACGGGTCTCTGGACATGCTGTTCAGGTTGCCGGTCAATGCCCGGCTCGCCCTGCAACCCGAGGGCAGTTCCTCGCTGATGTGGAGCGTGTTGTTCGGCGTGGTGCGGGGGCGGCACGTGCTTGTCGCCCCGCCCGCATCGCTGGCCGAACGGGATTTGCTGCGGGTGGGCGCGCGCACCCAGGTGCGCTTTCTCGCCACCGGCAACACCATCGGCGTTTTCAGCACCGAGGTCGCCTGGTTGAGCACCTCTCCGGCGCACGTCGTTTTTTTGGGTTATCCCGAAACGATTGACGTGGTCAGTCCGCGCGCCAGTGTGCGCGCCCTGCATGTGGCCCCGTGCCAGATAGCGGTTGGGGAGATCCCCTGGCCAGCCATGATGGTCGATTTGTCGAGCGGCGGTTGCCGCGTGTCCGTTGACGAGCAGCAGGTTTCCGGGGCGGCGCTGCAACAGGGCGGGACCGTGGCTGTCCGGTTTGCCGTGCCGGGCATGGACAACGCGGTTGTTGCCGCGGGCCGCATCCAGAGCATGCGGGCACGGGATGGCAAGCTGGCCATGGGGCTGCAATTCGTGGGTTTGGCGGAGGACGTGCGCCATTCTCTTGAGCGGTTTGTACTTGAGGCCGCCGTGTATGCGGCGGCATAGCAGACAAAGGAAGGCGCGCTGCGGTGACCAGTGATCGGGACGCAACGTCGAAACAACGTATTGTCGCGTGCATAGGCCTGACCCTCCTGGTGGGGGCTGCCGTCTTCATGTATCTGTCCGGTGGGTTTCGCGCGACCGTCCCGCCGCCAAAGCCCGTTCCTCTTGGCATTGTGCTGCCGGAAGGTGCGGATCCTGTCGCTTTTACGCCGGAAGAAACCTCACGCATCCAGAACGCCTTTTTACCATACCGCAGGCATGTGGTATCGGCCAGCCTCACCTTTGACAGCGTGAAACGGGGCGAGGGAACGGGTAGTCCGTTGCGCTTGCAGTATCTGATGTCCATTGAGACAAACAGTCAATGTGAGCTTGTGACGCGCATGATGCGTAGTGGCCGCGATGGCGTTGTCGACGAGGTCGTCTATAAGATACACGCGGCTTTTGAGCGGTATATTGACCTGACGAATAAAGGCCTGCTATCCTCTGGTAGGCATTTCCGTATTACCGATCTGTAAGCATTCATGTTTGCATGGGTGTGTTCCCCCCCTTCAGGCTCGTTGCGAAAAGGGGGTGGCGTGGAGACGCCGCGCTGCCCTGAAGTCATGACGCGGATTGCCGTGTATTCCTGTAAATAGGGAGGAAGTTCAATGCGATACGTCCTTTGGCTGCGCATGCTCGTTGCGGTTCTGCTGGTCTGCTGGTCTGTCGCGCCGCGTCTGGCGGTTGCGGCGGGGGATGCGGCCTCGTCCCAGGCGCCCGTGGCCTCGGTAACCCGGATACAGGGTGCGGTCCGGGCCTCGCTTGACGGCGCGGTGCGCACCTTGGCCATGGGCGACGCGCTGCGCCTGGGAGAGACCGTGCTCACAGGACCGCAGGCGCGGCTGGAGGTGGTTTTCCCCGACGGTTCGGCGCTCACCCTGGGCGAGGAGACCGAGTTTGTGGTCGATGCCTATCTGTACGATCCCGACGCCGGACGGGGCGGGGCGCTGTTCGCCCTGGCCACGGGCGCGTTCCGGGTGGTCACGGGCAGGATGACCGCCATGCGGGGCGCGTCGCTGGAAGTGCGCACGCCCCGCGCCAGCATCGGCATCCGGGGCACGGATTTCTGGGGCGGCTATCTTTCCCCCGATGTCCTGGAGGTGCTGCTGCTGTCCGGCGACTGGCTTGAGGTGCGCAACCGCGTCGGCGTCACGATTCTGGACGAACCGGGCGAGGGCGTGTCGGTGCCGTCCCCGGACCAGGCGCCCGGCCCGGTCATGCACTGGCCCGAGGCCAAGATGCGGCGCGCCGTGGACACCGTGGCCTTCCGCTGATTGCGGCGAGCCGCCGTTCCTCGCAGGGGGCGCGTCAGCGCATTTTTGGGCAGCGGGACATGTGCGGCGTGAAGAACGCCATGTCCACATGCGATTCCACCGAGGCGTTCTGCGGCACGTGGCGGTCCAGGAATTGTTGCGGGCCCGCCCGGAATTCCTTGTGTTTGACGGGCAGGGCCAGGCAGAACATCTCGCCCCTGTTGGTGGCGTAGACAATGGAGACCGTGGTGACCTCGTTGCGCTCGCGCGGCTCCAGCAGGTTGCAGATGAAAAAGGCCTTGAGCACGCGCTCGGGTTCGAGCATTTCGTCTATGGGCGCGTCAAAGGTGGTCTTGACCGGGAAAAAGTCCACCATGGCCGGCAGCAGTTTCCACAGGTCGCGGGCTGAAACGGGACCGGCGCTTTGCGCGCAGTCAATGGGCACGCCCGGGGCGTACAGCCCGTTGGCCACCACCCACGCCAGCAGTTGGGCCGGGTCGAGCTCGTATTTTATGGCCACGTATTGCGTGCGTTTTTCCTGGCCGCTCCGCACCTGGCCCCCCCATGTCCAGATGGCGTGCGCGCCCCGGCGTTCGCGCGCAAACCGGAATTCCGTGAAGGCGCGCCCCACGGGCAGGACAAAGGGAATGCGCTCGATCTTGTGCTTGCGGCGCGAAAAGGCGGCCACCAGCTTGCCTCCCAGCCGGGCGACGTCATGGCTGTCTATGCTCGCCCGCAGCACCACATCCTTGCCCAACCCTTCCTGGATGCGCACGTAGGTGTGCATCATGAAGGCGTTGATCTGCTTGCCCAGGGCTATCTGCTGGTCCACGCCGCCGCGCCATGCCGCAAGCATGGCGGCGGGGTCGTGGCCGTTGCCTTCTTGGGC
>JBFWMG010000048.1:0-23881 GCA_050251715.1 Desulfovibrionaceae bacterium
ATGCGGCGAACCCCTCGCCTTACAGGAAGGATGCTTCCACTGCCTGGGCTGCGGCTTCACCTAATGCGGCTAGGGCCGCGTCCTTAATTGTCAAGCCCCCTGGGGGAAGGAGAGAGGAAAGAGAAAACCCCTTTTTCGGCGAAAAAAGGGGTTTTCTCTTTCCTCTCTCCTTCCCCCAGACCCCCATCCTCTCTCCTATCTCTTTCCCCAAAAACTGCTGGTTGGGGAGATGGATACGGTTGGGACAAGCACGTTCCCCAGGCGGACTGCTGGCAGGAGGAGGGGGATACAGTTGAGACAGGCGCGGGCCCCAGGCGGGCGGCCTCGTTGTCTGTGGACAAGGGGGCATGGAGGGCGGTCCATGGCCGATCCGATTCCGATGCCACGCACACGGCGGCGTCACGCAGGGTTCGCCCCGCATGACGCCATTTTTTTATATTGCGCAAAAAGGGGGCGGGGCATCCGCCGCCGCATGCGACCTAGACCTCCACGTGCTGGAGGATGCCGCCGCGCCGGAGCTTGGCGCGGTAGTCGTTGCCGTACTGGTTCAGGATGAAGGTCAGGTACTTGATGTTCTTGACGATATATTCCGCGTAGAGTTGCCGGTCCACACCCCACCGCTCCCGGAAGTGGGCGCGCTGATAGTGGTCCACGCCGCCCAGGGTGTTGGAGAGCCGGTTTTTGACCAACTCATTGTAAAAACTGTCCGTCTTGACCAGCAGGTCGTAGGCGGACCGGTATTCCGGCAGCCGCGCCTCGCGAAACTCCATGTAGAGAAGAAGAAGCTTTTCCAGATACAGCCTGTCCGCCATCTGGGCCAGCAGATCCGCCGTGCCCAGCATGCGCCCAAGCTGCCTGTTCTCCTCGGACTCGAAGGGAATCTCCGCGAAATCCAAGGCCAGCATGGTGGCGCTTATGGCGTTGGCGCAAAAGGCTATGTCGCTGTGGGAAAAACCCAACGAACTGAGGTAGCGCTGCACAAAGGTGATGCTGCGCAGTTCGTGGCCAACGGTATATTTGGCACCCGTGCCGTCGGTGTCGTCCTCGGTCTGGATCAGTCCGGCGTCATGGAACAAGGCGGACACAAGAACCAGATACGCCTTGCGCGGCGGAAAGCCCGCGCCCTCCACCCGTGAGCCGTGCATGAGCCGCGCCAGGGTCAGGGCCGCGGACGCGGTGTGGCCCAGGTCATGATACGCGGTGTTTGATGCCCGGTACCCGGGATACGAGCCGCCAAAGAGCCGGACCGTATCGGCAATGGCGCTCTCAAGCAGCGCCATTTCCTCGTGCATGTCCAACAGCCCGCCGATGTGGCGCAACTCCTGGAGCATCGCTTCCGGCCCGCTCAAGGCGATCAGGTCGTAGACCTTGTACGCGTCCTGCCCCGCCTCGCCCTGTTCCGGTTGTTGACTCCTTTCCATGTCCCCCCCGTGAAACCGTATCAAGGGCATAAAGTTAGGCCAAAAATGGTACATTGTCATCCCCCCCCCCGCGCCCATCCCCCGCGCCATCGCGTCCGGGTGGATGGCCACGCCCCACAGGTTTTGACTTCCAGGCGTTTTTTCCACACACTGCGGCTGGAGGCACGCCAGACGCGCTTCTTTTTTCCCCGCGCCTGATGTACACAAGAACCAACCAAGGGGGACGCATGTCCAAGGCCTGGATAAGAGCGAAAATTCCCGAATTCACCCGCGACCTGGTGCGCGACTTCTGCCTGGTGGCCAAGGAGCTGGAGCTCCGTTTCCGCGATTTTGAGAAGACCGGGCTCATCGAATTCGAGGCGCTGCGCGCGCTGCTGGGCGAAGAGATGAACAAGGGACTCATGTGGCGTCTCAAGGACACGGCCCACCACCTGTTCCGCAACGATCCCAAAAGCCCGCTGGTGGGGCGCTACCTGGACTGGGGTCTGGGCTACATCTTCCATGAAACGTTCAAGCTCAAGGAAGACGCCTACCAGCGCCTCTACTACGCCCCCTGGTTCAAGGATCTGGAAGGGCGGTGCGACGAGAGCGTGGAGCAGTTCGCGCACGAGCTGTCCCAGGTGCTCCCCCAAACCCGGGAAAGCATTGCCCGCGAAACCGCGCGCATCCGCTTCATCCTGCGCCAATGCCTGGACATGATTCCCCAGTACCTGTTCCACCACAAGGACAACGAACTGGTGGCCCGCTTCCTGTTCATGCAAAACGACCTGGTGCGCGAGGTGTTTGGCGAGGCATATGAAAACCTTGTGCACGGCATCTACGGCAACAAGCCGGAGATGCTGCATGTGCTGGCCGCGCGCAGCCTGCGCGAAGGGGGCTGGATGGCCGAGGCGGAAAGCGCCGTGGGGCTGGCGCTCAAGCGCAACCCGGAGAGCCGCTCCGCCAAGTCGGAAAAGGCGCTGCTGGAGCATGAGCTGCCCCAAAGAGAGGCACGGTAGGGCATGGCGCGTGCGCTTGCCGCATGGTTCAAGACCGGGTTCGGCAAACTGGTCATCGGCATCGCGCTCGTCATGGCGTGTGCAACCTTCGGATTTTATTTCCTCGAACTCAAGCCCAAGGGCGAGGGCAACCTGTTCACCGCCCTGTGGTGGGCCATGGTCACCCTCACCACCGTGGGCTATGGCGATTACACGCCCGTCACCGTGCCCGGCCGGCTGCTCGGACTCCTGGTCATGCTCTCCGGCATCGGGCTGTTGTCCACCCTGACCGGTAACCTCGCCTCGCGGCTCGTGGAGCGCCAGGCCCAAAAACGCAAGGGGCTGCTGCACGTGAAACTGTCTGGACACGTCGTCATTCTGGGCTGGAACTCGTATGCGTCCACACTCACGCGCACCTTGTTCAACGTGTTGCCCGGGGCGCGCATCGTACTGGTCAACGACCTGCCGCAAGAGGCGCGCGACGAACTCGCCTTCAAGCTGGCGCTGGACAACGACGCGGCAAAGGACCGCCTCCATTTCGTGCATGGCAACCCCACGCAGGAAAACGTGGTCACCCGCGCCAACCCGGCCATGGCCAAGATGGTCTACATCCTGAGCCAGCAGAACCTGGAGCCCAAGGACGCGGACCAGCAATCCATCTACGCCGCCCTCACCCTGCGCAGCCTGGCGCCCAAGACCCTGATCTACGGCGAGGTCATTCTGGAGGAGAACCGGGAACACCTGCTGCGCGCCGGGGTCAACGAGATCCTCATCCGGGGCGAACTGACCGTGCTGCTGCTCGGCATGATGGGCTCCAACCCCTCGGTATGGCCCTTTTTCCAGGCGCTGGTGGGCCTCAAGGGGCAGGGACAGCTCGATTACCGCCGCCTGACACCGGATGAACGCAAGGGATCCTGGCGCGACCTCTTCGCCAGCGCGCGCGACCGCGACGGCGGCCTGCCGCTGGCCCTGTGCCAGGAAAGCCGCAGCCTGTCCCTGCAAGACAACATGATGGACGAGGGCTCCGCCCTTGACCAGTTCATCCTGGAGCTGTTCGCCGCCTCGGGGCAGCAGGCGTCGCTGGGGCAGCAGGGGCCGCAGGTGCTGGTCAATCCTCCAGATACGACCCAGTTGGAAGGATACGACGGTATCCTGTTCCTCAAAGCCGGGAAGGTGCTCGATGATTGATCTGCAATGGCGCAAGATCGCCCTGTTCTCCGGCTGCTCCGATGCCGACCTGGACATCATCATGCCCATCTTCGAGCTGGCCAGCTATCCGGCGGGTGAGAAAATCATTGTGGAGGGCGACAGCGGCGACACCATGTTCATCCTGGTCAAGGGCCGGGTGCGCATTACCAAATCCATGATTATCAAGGGCATGAAGCTGCCTCTGGCCGAGCTGGAAGACCCGCGCAAGGTGCTGGCCACCCTGGATGGCGAGGTCTGCCCCATCTTTGGCGAAATGGCGCTCCTGGACCGCGACACCCGCTCCGCCACGGTGGAGACCCTGGCGCCCTGCCAATTCCTTATCACCAACCAGGAGCGTTTTTTCGCCATGGTGGGCCAGGAACCCGCCCTGGGCGCGCAGTTGCTCGCCGCCCTGGGCCGCAGGCTGGCGGCCACCGTGCGCAAGAACAACAGCGAGATCGTCAAGCTGACCACGGCGCTCGCCCTGGCGCTCAGCCGCCAACGCTAGGTCCGCGTCCTCAAAATGAGTGGATACGAATTCTGAGGATAGTGAATTAAAATATATTATTTTTTTCTTGAAGAACATGGTCATGTTTTTCAAGGACGCGACACGAGGTCCGCCCCCGCCCGGCCGCGCGGGGCATGAACAGGACCGACGGGCAAGACGGACGCAGGGCGGCTCCCGTTGTGAAGACACGGCATGCGCCCTGCGCCGGGGCGCACCCCCCCCTTTGCCACAAGGAGGCGCACACCTTGCCTTGCCGCATTTCTTGCCGCACCGCGCGACCTGCCTCCCGTATCCTGACACATCCCGTGTGGCGGGTTCTCCGCACGCGTCCGCTGCCGCTGGCCCTGCTGTGCTGCGCGGCGCTGGCCGTGCTGGCCGGGTGCGGCGCCAAGACGCCCGTGCAGCCAAGCCCCTCCGGCACCGCGTCCGGCACGTACAAGCCCTACACCATCCGGGGCAAGACCTATTACCCGCTCCCCTCGGGCATGGGCTATGTGGAGGAAGGCGTGGCCTCGTGGTACGGCTCCGGGTTTCATGGCGAGCCAACGGCCAACGGCGAGACCTATGACATGTACGCCCTGACCGCCGCGCACAAGACCCTGCCCATGAACACCATGGTGCGGGTGCGCAACCTGGCCACCGGACGCGAGGTCACGGTGCGCATCAACGACCGTGGCCCGTTCGTGCGCGGGCGCATCATCGACCTGTCCAAGACGGCGGCGCGGGAAATCGGCATTGTCGGCCCCGGTGTGGGGCGGGTGCGGGTGGCGTCGCTTGACGCCGTGCCGGGATATGACGGCACGGACATGGCGGGCAGCTATTGGGTGCAGGTGGGGGCTTTCGCGGTGGAGGCCAATGCGCGCAAGCTATTGGCCACGTTGCGCGCCCAGGGATACGGGGGCAGGGTGGGGCGCACGCGGGCGGGCGGCAGACAACTGTGGCGCGTCCAGGCGGGCGCGTGGCCCGGCCTGGTCGCGGCGCAGTCTGCACAGGGGAGGCTGGATGCGCGCTACCCCGGATGCTTTGTTATTGCTGATTGAGCTCGGCGCGAAATTTGCGCGACAGCCTGAAAACCACAACCTTGCGCGGGGGCAGGGTGATGGTCTCATCCGTCTGGGGGTTGCGGCCCTTGCGCGCCTTTTTGTCGTAGGCCTCAAACTTGCCGAAACCACTGATAAGCAGGGCATGGTCCTTCTTGATGGCCAGCTTCATGATTTTCAGCAGCGATTCCACGATGTTTTTGACCTCAGCCCTGTTTCGATCGGTCTTCTCGTAAATGGCGTCCACAATGTCAGCCTTGGTCAGGGTCTTGCCGCTCATACTATTCCTCCAGATGGGTGGGTCGGCAAACCGGCTGTGCGCGGCGGCAAGGGAGCAATCCCGTTCTTGACATCCCGCCCGCAGTCCAGCAAAACCGACGTCACTTGGATTTGTTAATTATTAAGGCATGTTCCTAACAGACAGACGCCTTCTGCCTCTGCCGCCGCGCCCTCCTTCGCGGGGGCAAAACGAAACAATACCCAAATGCTACTGATTTATATACATAAAGCAAACCCCTTTAGCAAGGGATTTGAAAGAAAGCACATGGTTAACCGGACACTTTTGCGGTATGCCGCTGATGGCCGCGAAACACGGGGGGCCGCGCGCGGCGCGAACGTGTCCGCTGCCCCTGAAACACGCAGAACGCCTTAAAAAAAACGAGAATTTTTCATGCAGATCTTCACCCACCCGGAGCCGGTGGGGCGCACCCCGCGCCTGCACCCGGTCTTCCTGCCCTTTGCCGGGTGTCCGCAGCGATGCGTGTACTGCTCCCAACACGTGCAGACAGGCCAGGCCGCGCAGCCGCTGCAAACGGCCCTGGACGCCCTGGACGCCGCCCTGTCCCGTGCCCTGGGCACGGCGGACGCGCCGCAACGGGAAGTGGCCTTTTACGGCGGCACGTTCACCGCCTTGCCCGCGCCGTGGCCGCAACGGTTCCTTGCCGTGGCCCAACGTTACAAGGAGGCCGGACTGGTCAGCCGCGTCCGCTGCTCCACGCGCCCCGACGCGGTGGATGCGGCGGGACTGGCCGCGCTCAAGGCACAGGGGCTCGATATGGTGGAACTGGGGGTGCAGAGTTTTTCGGATACGGTGCTGGACGCCGCGCAACGGGGGTATGACGCGGCCACCGCCGTGCAAGGGTGCGAGGTGGTGCGCAAGGCCGGGCTTGGCCTGGGCATTCAGCTGCTGCCGGGCCTGCCCGGCATGCGGTTGCGGGATTTCCGCAACGACATTGCGGCCACCTGCGCCATCCGGCCCGAGGCCGTGCGCCTCTATCCCTGCGTGGTCATGGAGGGAACCCCCCTGGCGACCCTGTGGCGCCACGGGGCGTACACCCCTTGGCCCCTGGCCAAAACGCAATGCGCCCTGGCGCAGGGAACCCTGGAGCTGTGGCGGGCGGACTGCCGCGTCATCCGCATGGGCCTGGCGCCGGAACCCAGCCTGCTGCGCCACCTGCTGGCCGGTCCGTGGCATCCGGCCCTGGGCAGCATGGTGCGCGGCCTGGCCCTTGCCCTGCACATCCGCGGCCAACTCGCCGGACGCTCCGGCCCCGTGCGCGAATTGTTCTTGCCGCAGCGGCATGCCGGGGAGTTCTGGGGGCACAAAAAAAGCCTTGCGCCTTTCTACGCAAGGCTTGGACTCTCCACGGCCAACGCCCATCCCTGGGCGCGCCACTTTTTCTGGGTGCGCTGAACGCCGCCCGTCTCCTGGCTCCCGTCAGGCCGCAAAGGCTAGCGCAGTTAGGTCTTGAAACAAGACTCGCCCCTGAAACAATGTCCCCTTGTTTCAGGGAAATGCACAAGAGCATCTAAACCCTTTCAAGGGTAAAATGCTCTAGCGTCGCGCCCCTGAAAAACATGGCCATGTTCTTCAAGGAAAAATGATATGTTTTACGGTATCATCCTCACAATTCGTATCCACTGATTGTGAGGACGCGACACTAGTCGCGCACCGCGACCAGGCTCGAAAGCACCCCCACCCCTGTGAGCGTGACCACCATGGCCGCGGCGTAGGCCACGGGCAAAAAATCGATCCGCAAAAACAGCGGCGCAAAGTTGAGCATGTCGTGCAGGCCAAGCTGCACCACCTTGAGCATGCCCAGGGCGAGGCTCGATCCCACCAGCCCCTGCACCCCGCCGCCCACCAGGAGCGGCAGACGGATGTACCACGCCTTGGCGCCCACCAGATGCAGGATCTCCATCTCGGCCTTGCGGCTCAGCAGGGCCAGCTTGATGGTGTTGCCCACCACCAGCGCCAGCACCAGCCCCAAAAAGCCGATGAGCGGCCAGACCACCGTGCGGCTGAACCCGGCCCAGGCCGTGCCGAGATCCGCCCGCAGGGTGTTGCGGTGCACGGATTCCACGCCGGGAAGGTTGGCAAGGAAATCGGAGGTTTCCCGGCTCCATTGCGCCATGTCCGCCGCCTCGGGCGCAAACGAAAGCAGGGCGGTGCAGGGCAGGGGGTTGTCCTCCATGAACCAGGCCAGATCCGCCATGCCCGCCACGTCGTTTTCCTTCAGGCCGCCGCCCTTGCGGTCCGCCAGGCTGTGGGCCAGGCTCTCCAGCGCCGTGTCCGGGGTAAACGTCTTTTTCGCGGCGAGATAGGGCATCCGGTCCATCTGCGCCCACTGCTCCCGCACCAGCGCCAGATCCGTGCCGGGCCGCCAATATATCTGATACGACACCTCGCCGCGCTGGCGGAGCAGGGCATGGTCGAGGTTGTACAGGAACAGCAGGAACAGGCCGCTCAAAAAGGCCACCAGGGTCACGGCGGCCAGGGTCAGCGCCTGGGCCCAGGGGTTGGTGCGCAAATCCGCGACGCCGCGCCACACGAGAGCGCACAGCACCCGTATCATGCGCCCTCTCCGCCGGGCGGCGTGGTCTGGCTCTGCTTGCCGCCGGGCCAGTTGGCGTCCGTGACCTGTCCCGCGTCCAGCCGCAGGATGCGCGCGTCCGGCACGGCGGCCATGAGGTCGCGGCTGTGCGTGGCCAGGATGACCGTGGTGCCGAAGGTGTGGAACTGCTTGAACACTTCCATAAGATGCAAGGAGAGATCCATATCCAGGTTGCCCGTGGGCTCGTCCGCCAGCAGCAGTTGCGGGTTGACCACGATGGCCCTGGCAATGGCCACGCGCTGCTGCTCGCCGCCGGACAATTCGCCGCACAGCCGTTGTTCCTTGTCCTCAAGCTCCATGCTGCGCAGCACCGCGCGCACGCGGCGCTCCACATGCATGCGCTGCATGCCGCGCACCTCCAGGGCCAGGGCCACGTTGGCGAACACGGTGCGGTGCGGCAGCACCTTGAAATCCTGGAACACCACGCTCACCTGGCGGCGCAGCAGGGGTATCTGGCGGGGGGTGATGACCTTGAGGTTGAACCCGGCCACCTGGGCCATGCCCCGCGAAAGCGGCAACGAGGCGTACAACAGGCGCAGGAGCGTGGTCTTGCCCGCGCCGGACGGGCCGGAAAGGAACAGGAAGTCCCCCTTGTCCAGGGAAAAACTGACGTTTTTGAGCGCCCACTGCTCGCCAAAGGTGTGGGACAGATGCTTGACCTTGAGCATGACGCTCCCTTGTATGCGCCCCGGAGCAAAAGCTCAAGGAGGCAGCCCAAGACGTGTGGCGGAAACGCACGCAAAGAAAACGGCGAGCATGCCGCGCCACGTTGGGTCGCGCCATCCTCGCCGTTTTGCATTCGGTCTTATTTCCGCCGCTTGGCGGGCTTGTCGGCCAGTTCGGCCAGCTCGGCCAGGCGGTCGTCCACGCGGCGGTACAGGGAGCCGGACGAGTAGCGGCCGTTCTTCAGCCGCCTGCCCGCGGGCAGGCCGGTGAGCAGTTCCATGGCCTGGTCCATGTGGCGCACGGGGTAGATGGAGAACATGCCCGCCTCCACCGCGTCCACCACGTCCTTCTTGAGCATCAGGTGGTCCACCACGTCCACGGGCAGCAGCACGCCCTGTTCGCCGGTCAGCCCCTTGCGGCTGCACACCTCGAAAAAGCCCTCCACCTTGCGCGACACGCCGCCCACGGCCATGATCGCGCCGGAGTGGTTGACCGCGCCGGTAAAGGCGAGGGACAGGGAGATGGGCGCGTTGCCCAGGGCGGACAGCAGGGCGGCCAGTTCCGCGCCCGAGGCGGAGTCGCCCTCCACCTGGGCGTAGCTCTGCTCGAAACACAGGCTGCCGGTCAGCACGATGGGCTTGTCCTGGGCAAAGAGGCTGATGAGATAACTCTTGAGGATCATCATGCCCTTGGTGTGGATGGGACCGCCCATCTCCGCCTCGCGCTCCAGGTCGATGATGCCGCCGTGGCCCACGCCCACGGTGCAGGCTATCTGGTGGGGCAGGCCGAATTCGTAGTCGCCGAGCCAGGTGACGGACAGGCCGTTGACCCGGCCCACGACCGCGCCGCTGGTGGCCACCTTGATGACCTCGCGGTCGTATTCCTCCATGAATTCCTCTTCATAGAGGTTGGCCCGGAAATCGCGCGCCTGCATGGCCTGCGCCAGCACGGCCGCGTCCACCATGTCCCGGCCCGCCATGCCCGCCATGGCCGAGGCCTCGATCATGAGCTCGCGCACCAGCGGCATCTTGAGGGACAGCTTTTTCTGGTCCTCGCACAGGCGCGAGGCGTAATCCACCAGCCCGGCCAGGGCGTCGCGGCCAAAGGGACGCAGGTCCGCCTCGTGGATGACGCGGGCCAGGCGCGCCAGCAGGGCGCGCACGGTCTGGGCGTTGCGGTCCACGGTTTCGCGCAGGTGCGCCTTCAGTTTGAACAGCTTGGGGAAACGGTCCTCGTGGGACAGGAACATCTCGTAGGTCTCGTCCGTGCCGATGAGCACGACCTTGACCGACAGGGGGATGGGTTCCGGCTCGATGGTCTTGGTGCGCGCGGGCTGGTCCGCGCCCTCGCCCACATCCTCGATGCGGGCCGAACCGGAGCGCAGGGCGCGCAACAGGCCTTCCCACGCCGGAGGGTATTGCAGGATGTCCTCCACGTGCAGGATGAGAAAGCCGCCGTTGGCCCGGTGCAGCGCCCCGGCCTTGACCAGGGTGAAATCCGTGATGAGCGCGCCCATTTCCGCCTCGCGCTCGATGCTGCCCAGCAGGTTGGCGGGGGTGGGATGGTCTTCCAGGACGATGGGCGCGCCCTTGGTCTCGGCGTTGTCCACAAAGAGGTTGATCTCGTAACGGATGAAATAGTCGTCCGCTGGCGGCGCGCCGCCGAGCATCTGCAACGCCTGCTCGGCGCCCTGGGGCTGGCCGGGCGCCGCCTCGCGCGGGGCGAACTGGTCGAGGCTCTCCACGATATCGGCGCGCACCGCGTCCAGATAGGCCGCCAGCGCCTCGCCGCCCGCCTTGGCCAGCGTCGCGGCCACAGGGTCAAAGCATTCGGCCAGCACCTCGTTCATGATCTCCAGGTCCAGGGTGCGTTCCTTTTCGCGGAATCCGCGCTCCTCCTGGGTCACCTCGCGCAGGTAGCCGGACATGACCTTCATGAGCCGGTCGCCCTTGGCCTTGAGGGTCTTGCGCAACTCCGGGTCCAGGCGCTCGAACTCCTCCTCGCCCAGCAGCTTGCCCTCGATGAGCGGGTACAGGGTCAACGCGCCCTGGTCGTCCACGTTCAGGTTGAACCCCTGCTCCGCGGCCTCGTCCTCCATGTGGCCAAGCAGCGCGTCGCGCGCGGTCTGATAGGTGTCTATCAGCTCATTGCGTTTCTTTATGTAGCCGTCCTGATCGAAACGGGCGGGAATCTCGCGGCGCAGGCGGGTGAGCGCGTGGCCGAGATCGGTCTTGAGGCGCTTGCCCTGGCCGGCGGGCAGGAGCAGCACGTTGGGCCGGTCGGGGTTGTCGAAATGAAAGACGTAGACGATGTCCTTGGGCGCGGGCGCCTTGGCCGCGCGCGGGGCCAGGTAGTCGCGCACCAGGTAGGTGCGGCCCAGGTTTGGTTCGCCGGCGACGAAAATATTATAGCCCCCGTCCTTGATGCACAGGCCAAGCTCCAGGGCGTGCAGGGCGCGCGGCTGGGGCGTGGCGGGGATGCGGTCAAGAGGGATGGCGCGGCTGTCCTCGTAGGGAACGGCGGTGGGCACGAGGGCGGCGCGCAGACGTTTGGCGGGCAACGGTTTCACTTTGGGCATGGAACGTCCTTGAGGTATGGATTGCGCGCCGGATCCGGCAGGCGCGGGGGATGGCCCCCCCTTGCGGCCTGCGGCGCATGGCAAAGTGTATAGGGTTGGACCGGGGTTGTCGATACAGGGACATTGCGCCATGGCGGTTAAGGAGATAAAAGAGGAAGATCGGCAACGGAAAAAACGCAAAAAAGTGCGGGAAGGCGCATGATTCCGTTGACGATGCCGTAATCGCTGTGATAGGGACAACCGACTTGTGAATGAATGCACGAAGTCCCTTCGCGCGGTTCAAGAAGGGACAACAGCATGAAATTCGTTAAAAAGTTCTTTCAAATCAGCGACCCAAAGTATTGGGATATGGTGTCCCATGCGGGAACTGTCGGCCTGCACCTGGCCTTGTGCACGGTGCTTGGGCTTGCAATGGGCTTCTTTTTGGACAAGTGGCTCGACACCAAGCCTTGGCTGACTTTGGTCTTCCTGGTCATCGGCATCGCGGCCGGGTATAAGAACATGTACCTGGAAACCAAGTGGTTACAGCGCAAGCACTACTCGGATGATGTTGATAAAAAGGATTGACCACGCCATGGAAGGCGCGCTGTACAGGCGCGGCTTCACGGTTCCCGGTGTCAGGCGGTTGGTGACCAACCAGCTGCACCTGTGCCTCGCTTCATGCATCGTGGCGGCCGCGGCCTGCTGGTTTGCCCGCGCCACGCTGGACTTTGCCATGGGGGCGGTCATCGTAACCGCCAATTTTTACGGCATGGCCAAGTTCGTTCATGAAGCCGTGTACATGAAAAAAGGGGCGGTCCTCTCCTTGCTCCTGCTGTTCTACGGCAGGCTGCTGCTGACAGGGATCGTGCTGTATGTGTTAATCGTGTGGGTGAAGGTTTCCGTGGCCGCATTGGTGGCCGGGCTGTCAACAGCCCTCGTCACCATCCTCATCTGGGGCGGCCGTCGGGTAGTCGGGCACAAAGCGAAGGAGGCGTAGACGACATGGCAGGAGGATTGCCACATCCGGTACTCTGGTCCACCCTGGTGGGCTTGGACAAGGTGCACATCGGCGGCCACGCCGTAGAATTCAAACACGTCTTCTACACGTGGTGCGTGATGGCCATTCTGTTCACCATCGGTTTCATCGCCAAGGGCCGTCTCTCGACCGTGCCCGGCGGATTGCAAAACGTCCTGGAGACCGTCATCGGCGGCCTTGAGGACTTCGTCGTCACCAACATGGGTGAGGACGGACGCAAAATCTTTCACATTCTCGCCGTTATTTTCATTTTCATCCTGTGCATGAACCTCACCGGTCTCGTGCCCGGATGCGACGCGCCCACGGCCAACGTGAACACCAACGCCGCCATGGCCATCTTCGTGTTCCTCTACTACAACTTCATCGGCATCCTGCGTTGGGGCCCCAAGTACATCAAGCACTTCATGGGTCCCATGCTGCCGCTCGCACCGCTCATGCTCGTGCTCGAAATCATCAGCCACACCGCCCGGCCGCTCTCGCTCACTCTGCGACTCTTCGGCAACATCCGTGGTGAGGAAATCGTGCTCGTGCTGTTCTTCATGATGGCGCCGCTCATCGGCACCCTGCCAGTGTACTTCCTGTTCATCCTGGCCAAGGTGCTCCAGGCGTTCATCTTCTTCATGCTCACCATGATCTACCTCAAGGGTTCCATGGAGCATGCCCACTAAATCGAGGGAAATGGTCTTCTGACCAAAACAATTAATACCTGTAAGGAGTCTCACATGCGTAAAGTTCTGTTCACCGCCCTGAATCTGGTTGCCTTCATGGCCGTCGCTTCCCTGGCCTTCGCCGCCGGCGATCACACCCCCGAAGCGTGGGGCGCCATCGGCCTGACCTCCCTCGCCGCCGCGTTCGGCATGGCCATTGCCGCCGCTGGTTGCGGTCTCGGCCAGGGCATGGGCCTGAAGGCCGCGTGCGAAGGCACCGCCCGCAACCCCGAAGCCGGTGGCAAGATCATGGTTACCCTGATCCTCGGCCTGGCCTTCGTTGAGTCCCTCGCCATTTACGCTCTGGTTGTGAACCTGATCCTCCTGTTCGCCAACCCGTTCGTTTAAGCTGCGTTGACAAAGGGAGGTTGCACACGCAACCTCCCTTTTTTATACACTTTGTTTGTTAAAAATTTCACATGGCTTTGACAAAGATGTCATCCATGCCATAGGGATCCGCAGTGAAAAGCGAGCACATCCCCAGAGCCACCATCCAACGACTCGCTGTCTACGTACAGGTTCTGGAAAATCTCATCCGCGAAGGCACCGAAGTCATCTCCTCTGAATTGCTGGCCAAGGCGTGTGGCGTCAACCCGTCTCAGATACGCAAGGATCTGGCATACTTTGGAGAGTTTGGCGTGCGCGGGCTCGGCTATTATGTGCAGGAGCTGCTCACCGCCATCAAGCGCTCGCTTGGCGTGGACCGCGTGTGGCGCACCGCGCTCATAGGCGTGGGCAACCTGGGCCGCGCCCTGCTCAACCACAAGGAATTCGCCCTGCGCGGTTTCCGCATCATGGGCGCGTTCGACTGCGACCCCTTCAAGATCGGGGAAGAGGTGTCCGGGCTTGAGGTCATCTGCACCCAACAACTCAAGCATCGCGTGGACGAACTCGGCATCGAGATCGGCATCATCACCACCCCGCCCGAGCGCGCCCAACGCGCCACCGACCATCTGGTCGAGGCAGGGATCAAGGGCATCCTCAACTATGCCCCCAGCCGCATCGTCGTGCCGCCCGACGTGTCCGTGGAATACGTGGACTTCTTCCACCACCTGTACTCGCTCGCCTTCAAACTCACGCTGTCGCAAACACGCTGACGGACCGGGGCGCCGCCCCCGCCCGGCGTGCCGGATACGCCTTGTGTGCACAAGGCGACGGTTTTATGCGCGCAAAAAATAAACTGACCCGGGGGAAGGGGAGAGAGAAGGGAACACCCCTTTTTCCAAGCATAAAAAGGGGTTTTCCCTTCTCTCTCCCCTTCCCCCGGCCCCCCATCCCCTCTCTCAACCCTTTCCCCAAAAACTGCTGGTTGGGGAGGTGGATACGGTTGAAACAGGTGAGTCCCCCAGGCAGACTGCTGGCCGGGGAGACGGATACGGTTGGAACAAGCGCGTTTCCCCATGCGGGCGGCCCCGTTGTCTGTGGACAAGGGCATGGAGGGCAGTTCACCCAACGCCGTGCGCCGCAAGGCTTTGAGAAAGAAAGAGCAGGGAGATGACTGTGTTGTGCGCGCAAAAAAGCCCCCGGCGCGAGCCGGGGGCTTTTCATATGCCATATACGCCGCCGCAAACGACGCTGAGCGGCGCTATTCTTCGCCGCCTGGAGTCTCGGGCGTGTCGTCGAGGCTGCGGGTGTAGCGGCAGCTTTTCTCGGGGCAGGCAAGGTGCTCGCCCTTGGCGCGGGTGGCCTTGCGCACCAGGATCTTGGACGCGCACTGGGGGCACGGCTCGTTGATGGGCCAGTCCCACACGGCGTAGTCGCACTGCGGATAGCGGTTGCAGGAAAAGAAGATCTTGCCGCGCTTGGAGCTGCGCTCCACGAGTTCGCCGTCGCAGCCATCACGGGGGCAGGGCACGCCGGTGGAAAAGGGTTCGGCGTGGGTGCAGTCGGGGTAGTTGGCGCAGGCGATGAAGCGGCTGCCGGTGCGGGCGCGCTTGAGCACCAGGTCGCCGCCGCAGGCGGGGCAGCGCCCCACGACGTCCAGATTGGGTTTTTCCTTTTCCTGCACCTGGATAACGCCTTTGTCGTCTCGGTGGAAGTTGCGCGTGTTCTTGCAGGACGGGTAGCCCGAGCAGGCGAGGAACGTGCCGGACTTGCCGAATTTGATGCGCATTTCCTTGCCGCACAGTTCGCAGGCAATGCCGGTTTCAAGCCCGGCCTTGACCCGGGCCATGTTGTCCTTGGCCTTGTCGAGGGTGGGATAGAACTCGCCGGTAAAGCGATGCATGAGTGCGACCCAGTTCTCGCGGCCCTCGGCCACCTCGTCCAGGGTGTTTTCCATGGTCGCGGTAAAATCCACGTCCATGAGCGAGGGAAAATGCTCGGCCAGGAGGTCGCTGACCGTGACGCCCAGGTCCGTGGGCGCGAAATGCTTGTCGTCGAGCCAGGCATAGTCGCGGTCGAGCAGGGTGGAGATGATGGCCGCATACGTGGACGGTCGGCCAATGCCCTTTTCCTCCAGTTCGCGCACCAGGGAGGCCTCGGAGTAGCGCGGCGGCGGCTGGGTGAACTTCTGTTCCTTGACGAACTCCCGCAGGTCCACCTGCTGGCCTGAGACGAGTTCGGGCAGTTCGGCCTTGGCCTGCGCGCCCATGCTCTTGGCCACGGCCATGAAGCCGGGAAAGAGCAGGCGTTCGCCCTTGACGCGCCACAGGGTATCGGCGGCCTTGATGGTCACGGTGGTGTCCCAGAAGCGGGCAGGGGCCATCTGCGAGGCCATGAACCGCTCCCAGATGACCTTGTACAGGTTGTACTGGTCGCGGGGGAGCAGGTGCTTGACCTGCTCGGGATCCAGGGCCGGATCAACGGGGCGGATGGCTTCGTGCGCGTCCTGGGCCGAGGATTTCGTTTTGTAGAAATTGGGCTTGGCCGGATAATATTCCTGTCCGAAGCGCGCCAGAATGGTCTCGCGGGCAGCGTCGCGGGCTTCGTCGGACACGCGCACGGAGTCGGTACGCATGTAGGTGATGAGCGCCGTGGTGCCCGCCTCGCCCAGCTCCACGCCTTCGTAGAGGCGTTGGGCCACGGACATGGTTTTCTTGGCGGAATAGCCCAGGCGCTGGCTGGCGGCCTGTTGCAGGGTGGAGGTGATGAAGGGCGGCACGGCGGAGCGGGAGCGCTCCTTTTCCACCACCGCGTCCACCACCCAGGGCGCGGCCTTGACGCGCGCCTCCAGGGCGTTCGCCACGTCGGCGGAACCCACTTCGGCCTTCTTGTCGTCGACCTTGTACAGCTCGACCTCAAAGGGCGGAGGGGTGCCGGCGGCAAGCTGGGCCTTGAAGGTCCAGTACTCCACGGGCTCGAAGGCCAGGCGCTCGCGCTCGCGCTCCACAATGATGCGCAGGGCCACGGACTGCACGCGGCCCGCGGAGATGCCCCGCTTGACCTTTTTCCAGAGCAGCGGCGAAATCTTGTAGCCGACCAGCCGGTCGAGCACGCGCCGGGCCTGCTGCGCGTCGAACAGGTCGCGGTTCAACTCGCGGGGGTGGGCCAGCGCCTCGCGCACGGCGCCCGCCGTGATCTCGTTGAACTGGATGCGGCTGATCCGCTGGTTCTTGTCCTTGATGAGCTCGGCCACGTGCCAGGCAATGGCCTCGCCCTCGCGGTCGGGGTCGGGGGCAAGGTAGACCTTTTCGGCCCTGGCGGCGGCGGCCTTGAGTTTGGCCACCACCTTCTGCTTGCCGTTGATCACCTCATACAGCGGTTCGAAATCGTTTTTCTCGTCAACGCCCAGGTCGCGGGTGGGCAGGTCGCGCACGTGGCCGACGCTCGCCTCCACCTCGAACTTGCTGCCGAGGAACTTCTTGATGGTCTTCACCTTGGCGGGAGACTCAACGATGATAAGGTCTTTGCTCATGATTTCCCAAAGCTAAACAGTGTATGCCCACATGGCAAGCCTGGCCATGGACCGGCGGATACGCAACGGCGACGCCGTCTTTGCCGCGCGGACAGTGGCTGGGCAAGGGTTACAAGCACGTTCGGCCTGGATATGCAAGAGAAAAAAATTTTGACATCCCCGCCAACCCTTACCATAATACACGGATGTTACCCCATTGCCGCTCCATATCGCCTTCATGCACGCCACGGCTGTTGCGTGCGCTCGTGGCCATGGCCGGACTCATGTTGCTTCTGGCGGGCTGCGCCAAGGCACCCTACACGGGCCGCAACCAGGTCATGCTCGTCTCGCAGGCCCAGGAGTTGCAATTGGGGCGGCAGTCCGCCGACGAGATCCTGCAAAAGGAGCCCAAAGGCAAGGATCCGCAACAGGTGGCCCTGGTCGAACACGTGGGCGAACGGGTTGCCGCCGTGGCGGACCGGCCTGATTTCGGCTGGGAGTTCCACCTCATCGAGGCGCCGGACACGGCCAACGCCTTTTGCCTGCCGGGCGGCAAGGTGTTCGTGTATACCGGGCTGTTCAAATACGCCACCACCGAGGGGGAACTGGCGGCGGTTGTGGCCCACGAGGTTGGCCACGCCATCGCCCGGCACGGGGCGGAGCGCATGAGCATCAGCCTCATCACGCAGCTGGGACATTCCGCCGCGTCCATTGCCCTGTCCGGCACCGCGCCCGTGGCCGTGCAGGCCTTCGAGGTGGCCTATGGCATCGGCGCCAACGTGGGCGTCATCCTGCCGTTTTCGCGCGAACAGGAATACGAGGCCGACCATCTGGGCCTCATCCTCATGGCCAAGGCGGGTTTCGATCCCAAGGCCGCGCTCTCGTTCTGGGAGCGCATGTCCCAGGCGGACACCAAGAAACCACCGGAATTCCTCTCCACGCACCCCTCTGACGCCAACCGCATCGCCTCCATCCGATCGCTGATGCCCGAGGCGCAGTACTACTACACATCCCGCCGCTAGGCCGCGCCACCAGGAACGATGCCGTGTCCATTCGCCGACGCACGCCGAGGCTCTCGCCGCTGACCCGCAAGGTACTGTTCATAGAAGCATATGGAATCGTTGCGGTAATTTTTTTGGCATCATGCTTGCTGCTGACCAGGGAAACGACGGTTTCCCGTCAGGACGGCTACAGCATGACAGCACCCCTTTCCGTGGCGGCGCTCGCCCACCAGATACGCCAGCACATGGACCAGCCGCGTTCCCAGCGGCCCGGGCCCACGGTTGGGGGTGCGCACAACACGGCAGCCGCCTCCACCGCCGACGGCTCCACTGCCGCCGCGCTCCGCCTGGCCGCCACCGGCGGCGGGTTCGACGCCTCGCTCATGGCCGCCCTGGGCCGCGACAACCCGGCCTTTCTGGCCGAAAGCGCCCAGCTGGCCATGGCGCAGCAGCTCTTTGGCAACGACGCAACGGACGACGGCGCGGACAGCGACATCTTCACCTCGATCATGCAGGGGTCCATGAACGGCCTGAACATGCAGGCGCTGCAAACCCTGGCCAAGATCCAGGCCACGCGGCAGCCTGACGCGGCGGATGCGGGCGGCCATACCGTGCGCATGGACATAGACCGCACGCCGCTGCAAGAGATCGAGGCGGACATCCTGGCGCGCTCCCTGGCCACCAGCGAGGTGCGCCTGCCCATCACCACCACGCCCCTGCCCCTGGAGCTCATCGCGCCCGGCGTGTCCGCCACGGGCCTGGACGGCCTGGCCGCCGAGGTGCGCCTGCCCATCAACCGCATCCCCTTCGACCCGGACGCCACCTATGTGGCCTCGCAGAACCAGCTGGTCCCGCCCCTGCGCACCACGCCCGGCCCCCTTGCCGCCATGACGGCAGAGGCCACGCCCGCCGCGCGCGCGGCGTCTCCCGCGCTGGCGCCGCAAGCCGTCGCGGCAAACGCGGCCGTCGCGACAAGCGCGGCCATCACAACGGACGCGGCCGTCGCGACACGCGCAGCCGTGGACACCATGCCCGCGCACCGCACCGCGCCCGCCAGGGCCACTGTCCCGGCGCAGGCACGGGCCGTGGCGGCCTATGCGCCCGCCAAGCCGCTGCCCGCCACCGGCATCCTGTCCTCGCGGTTCGAGTCCGGGCCGCGCGGGGCCGCGGCCATCGGCTTCGACCGGCGCGGCGGCACCTCCTACGGCACGTACCAGATCTCGTCGCGGCGGGGGAGCATGGACCGGTTCCTGAATTTCCTGGACAAGCGCGAGCCGGAATGGGCCGAGCGGCTGCGGGCGGCCGGACCGCTGGACACCGGGTCGCGCGCGGGCGCAGCCCCTGACGTGTGGCGGCAGCTGGCCTCGGAAAAACCGGCCCGCTTCGCCCGCCTGCAGGATGAATTCATCCACCGCGCCAACTACCGCCCGGCCCTGCAAAACATCCTGGAGCAGACCAACATCAACGTGGGCAACCATTCTCCGGCCCTGCGCGAGGTGCTGTGGTCCACGGCGGTGCAGCACGGCGCGCGCGGCGCAACGGAAATCTTCACCAACGCCACCCAGGCCGTGGCCGACAGCGGCGGCAATTTCGAAAAATCCCTCATCGAGGCGGTCTACAAGGAACGCTCCGACTGGTTCAGCCGCTCGTCGCACCGCATCCGCCAGGCCGTGCAAAGCAGGCTGGACAACGAAAAGGGCCTTGCCCTGTCGCTGCTGGCCAAGGTGCACAAGGCCATCTGACGCCCGCCGCCCGCGTGACGCCCAGGCCCAATCCGGCCCCCCACCGCACCCGCACGGCCACCAAGAGCATACTCCCGTCCCCACTCCGCCAGACGTGCAACCCGCCGTCCGGCCTCCTGTATCCGCCTCCCTGGCCTGCCGCTACCAGCGCACCGGGCAGCGCACGGTTGACCCCGCCTTGTTGGTGTACAACACGTAGCCGTTGTCCCGGCCATACAGGTACAGGTCGCGGGTGATGCGCACGTCCGCCTCGCAATAGGCGGCAATCTCCTCGATACGCCCTTCCTTCCACCAGGCGAGCGCCTGGAGGCCGTCGGCGCTCTTTTGCGACCCAAGGGTCGCCTTGGCCAAATGATCGAGGGAGAGGCGGTAATTGAGCGCCTTGCGCACCTCTTCCAGCATGTCCAGGGTGGGCAGGTCGTGCAGGTTGTCCCGGGTGTACGCGCCCAGCACGGTGTAGTCGAACCGCTTGATGTTGAAACCCACCACCAGGTCGAAATCCCGCAACCGCGCCAGCAGCGCGGGTATTTCCTCCTCCCGGTAGGCGGTGAAGGCGTCCGTGGCGGAATCGTAGAGCACGGCCACGCTCACGCGCATCTTGTGCGCCTTGTGCCAGCCGCCCACCTCGGCGGCGGAGCGTTGGGTCTCGACGTCCACCACCCCGTAATGCGGGAGGGCGTGGCCGTTGCCCGGCCTGGGTCCGGTCGTGTCCATGACGGATTGGGGCATACCATCCTCCTCAAGGGGGGTTGCGGGCGGTGCTGACTCGGCAAGGGGCGGTGCGGCGGGCAGGATGCGGTGCGCATGGCAATCGGCGGGCGGGACGAGGCCGCGCACGGTTTCCAGCAGGAACGCGGCGGCCGCCTTGTCGATGGGGCGGTTGCCCGAGCCGCACTTGGGCGAATGCACGCAGGAGGGGCACCCCCGTTCGCACGGGCAGGAACGGATGGCCGTGAGCGTGCGCTCGAACAGCTCCTCGGCGCGCTCAAAGGCCTCGGCGGCCAGGCCCACGCCACCGGGCGCGGCATCGTAGATGAACACGCAGGGCAGGGCCACCTGGGGATGCATGGGCGTGGAAATGCCGCCGAAATCGTTGCGGTCGGACATGACCAGCAGCGGCAGGATGCCGATGGCCGCGTGCTCCAGGGCGTGGATGCCGCCCATGAAATGCATGTACCCGGCCTCGGCGCGGCGCTGGGCGTCCATGGGAATCTCGAACCAGATGCCCTCGGTCTCGAACACCAGGGGCGGCAGGTCGAGCGGCACCACGGTCATCAGCTTGTTGGCCCGGATGCGCCGCTTTTCGTAGCCGGTCACCGTGTCCGTGACGCGCAGGCGGCCAAAATGCATGCATGTGCCCCACACGGCGCGGCTGGCCAGGGTTTCCAGGATGTCCGTGCTCTTGTTGCCGCGCGCGCGGGTGTAATAGTCCACCTTTTCCTTGCGCGCGCGCACCGTGCGGGTGGCCAGGTCCAGATCCCGCACCACGTAGGAGTCGCCCCGGTGCAGATACACCGCGCCGGGATGGGTCTCCTTGAAGGCGCGGTGCTCGTCCACCGAGCCCACCACGCGGCCCGTGTCGCCGGTGCTGTCCACGGCCTCGATCTGATAGGCGCGGCCCGAGCCGCGCAGATCCACGTGGCGCTGCGGCGCCTTGCGGGCCGAAAAGAGCCGCGTGCCGTCCTTGCTGCGCAACAGCGTGGCGCAGGCCTCCAGCTCGCGCGCCCGCGCGGCCACGGCGGGTTCGGCCAGCCACGGCTCGTCCACGTCCAGGGGCAGCTCGGCCGCCGCGCATTCCAGGTGGCGGCCCAGGATGACCGGGTTGGCCGGGTTGCACACCGCGCATTCCGGCGGCCGCTCGAAAAAATCGTTGGGATTGCGCATGAAATACTGGTCCAGCGCGTCCTCGCCCGCCACCAGCACCACGGCGGACTCCTGCATGGCCCGGCCCACGCGGCCCCCGCGCTGCAAGGTCTGCATCACCGTACCCGGATACCCCACCAGGATGCACAGATCCAGCCCGCCGATGTCTATGCCGAGTTCCAGCGCGCTGGTGGAGATGACCGCCAGCAGGTCGCCGCTGGCCATGCGCGCCTCGATCTCGCGCCGTTCCTCGGGCAAAAAACCGGCCCGGTAGGCGCTGATGCGGTCCCTGTACGGCCCGGAACGCTGCGACGCCCACAGGCTGACCAGCTCGGTCATCTTGCGCGACTGGGTGTAGACAATGGTGCGCAACCCCCGGTGCAGGGCGGATTGCAGGAGCAGGATCGCGGTCTGCGCCGTGCCCTCCAGAGGGTCGATGAACACGAAATGGCGTGTGCCCTGCGGCGCGCCGCTCTTGTCCACCACGGCCACGTCCAGGCCCGCCAGCTGCCCGGCCAGCTCGCCGGGATTGCCGATGGTGGCGGAGCAGAACACAAAGGTGGGCGCGGCTCCGAAACGGCGGCAGACCCGGTGCAGCCTGCGGAACAGCTGGGCCATGTGCGAGCCGAGCACGCCCCGGTAGGTGTGCACCTCGTCCACCACCACAAAGGACAGCCCCGCCAGGAACGCCGCCCACTGCTCATGGTGCGGCAGCAGGGACAGATGCAGCATTTCCGGGTTGGTCATGAGCACGTGGGGCGGATTGTCGCGTATTTTCTTCCGGAACCAGGGCGTGGTGTCGCCGTCGTAGATGGCGGCCCTTGGCCGGGCATCCCTGGGCCAGCTTTCGGTGAGCGCGGCAAAGGCCTTCAGCTGGTCCTGGGCCAGCGCCTTGAGCGGAAACAGATACAGGGCGCGGGCGTCGGGGTCGTGCAGCACGCGCTCGATGACCGGCAGGTTGTACACCGTGGTCTTGCCGCTGGCCGTGGGCGTGGCCACCACCACATGGCGTCCCGCGCGCACCATGTCCGTGGCCAATGCCTGGTGCGCGTAGAGCGCCTGCGCGCCCGACGCGGCCAGCAGGTTTTGCACGGCCAGGGGCCAGGGCCGGACCGTGGGGGCATAGACGGCCTCCACGGCGGGCAATGGCCGATGGATGACCACCTGATGGCCAAGGCGCCGTGAGCCGAGGAGCGCGTTGACATATTCCGCTACAGGATGTTGCATGGGGTGCCGCCCTGGTTTGCGCCGGAGCGCGGGCAGTCCGAGAGCTAGCAGGAAACCGCGGGGGCGGCAATGCGCCGAACGCACCAGGAACGGCCATACGGTATACCGTCAGGGGCAGGGAAAAAAAGATCGTGCCACCCCCTCCGTAACGTACCGGGGTTGTGGCCATTATTTAAAGACGCATATTTTTTCCTGCAATGCTCCTTTGTTATGTAACTTGCGTCCGGCGTGAAACGAATCCATAGTAGTGCAATCGGCTCCCGCCGCCACGCGGCACGACAGGGAACCCCAGGGCGTGGCGCCCGCACCCCGGAGCGCCGCAAAGAGAGGCCGCATGACCCGAATCATATTCCTGACGCTCATGGCGCTGATCGCCGGAGCCGTGGTGCAGCAGTACAGCACCATCCAGGAGTTGGCCGCGCAGCTGGACGCGTATCAGGGCAAGGTCGAAGCCCTGGAAACCGCCCAGGCCAACAACGCGGCGGCCACCATCCTGCTCAAGCGCCTGAGCCTTGCCAACAGCAAAAAGTTGCAGACCCTGCACCCCAAGCGGGTGCTCACCGTCACCGCCTACAGCCCCCGCAACGAGGAAACCGACGCGTCGCCCTTTACCACGGCCAGCAACCGCCGGGTGCGCCACGGCATCATCGCCGTGTCCCGCGACCTGTTCGACGACGGCTGGGTGTTCGGCAAAAAGGTATACGTGAAGGGTCTGGGCGTGTTCACCATCGACGACCTCATGGCCGACACCAAGCGCAACCAGATCGACATCTTCATGTTCGACACCAAGGCCGCCGTGGACTTTGGCCGCATGACCGCCGAGGCCTACCTGCTGGACATGGAGCCGCTGCCGCAGACCGCCGACGCCGGGATTTGACGCGCCGCCGCAAGGCAACACCGGACCGGCATGACCAGGGATGCTCGCATCGCTGCTCTCGTAGCCGTAAGGTTCGTTGCACTCTCTTTATCTCCAAGGCGCACTGCGTTCGCCTAACGGCTATCGGCCTGCGAACAGCCCCCTTCGCCCCGAATAGGCGGCTGAAGGACCATCCCCCCCGAGACGCGGCGTCCTGCCTGGGAACCCACTCATTTCTTCCGCAACCCCAATCCCCCAACCAGCAGTTTTTGGGGAAAGGGATGAGAGGGGGGATGGGGGTCCGGGGGAAGGGGGGAGAGAAGGGAAAACCCCTTTTTATGCTTGGAAAAAGGGGTTTTC
>JBFWMG010000049.1:0-23603 GCA_050251715.1 Desulfovibrionaceae bacterium
CCCCCCCCCCCCCCCCCCCCCCCCCCCCCCCCCCCCCCCCCCCCCCCCCCCCCCCCCCCCCCCCCCCCCCCCCCCCCCCCCCCCCCCCCCCCCCCCCCCCCCCCCCCCCCCCCCCCCCCGATTCTTCGCCGTTTCCTCCTCTCCGGGTTTTCTCGCACGCGCGCGTGTTGCTCTTGACACTGGCCACAGGTCTGGCAAAAGATGTCTAGATTTTTTTTACAAAGTTGCACAGGCACGGCGGCGGGCACAGCGCCGCCCACGGAGGCACAACGCATGGCAAAGTATGACATTCTGGTCATGAACGGGCCGAACCTCGGGCATTTGGGCGTGCGCCAGCCCGAGATCTACGGCAGCCAGGGCATGGACGCGCTGCACGGCATGACGGCCTCGCTCATGGGTGGTTGCGGGTGCGACGTGGCGCTCACCCTGTTCCAGTCCAACAGCGAGGGCGGCATGATCGACCGGCTGGAGCAGGCATGGCGCGACAAGACGGACGGCGTGGTGCTGAACGCGGGCGCGTACACCCACACCAGCCTGGCCCTGGCCGACTGTCTGGCCTGGATCAAGATCCCCACGGTGGAGGTGCACCTGTCCAACGTGTGGGCGCGGCCCGAAACGATCCGGCACCAAAGCCACATCGCCCGCCAGGTGGTGGGGGTGATTGCCGGATTCGGGCTCTTGAGCTATGGGCTTGCCGTGCAGGCGCTCCACCGTCATCTCGAAGCGGCCCGGTGCGGCTGCCAATAAACACACCTTTAGCGGAGGCATCATGTTTTCCACCACGGATTTCAGGCGCGGCTTGAAAATTGAATACGAGGACGCCCCCTGGGAAATCGTCGAATTCCAGCATTTCAAACCGGGCAAGGGCGGCGCCATCGTGCGCACCAAGCTCAAGAATATGCTCAATGGCAAGATCGTGGACAAGAACTTCCGTTCCGGCGAAAAAGTCGGCAAGCCGGACATGGAAGTACGCGAAATGCAGTTTCTCTACCATGAGGGCGACGGCTACGCCTTCATGGACCTGACCACCTACGAGCAGATTTCGGTGCCCGAGGACTGCATGGGCGGCAAGGGCGGCTATCTGAAGGACGGCCAGGAAGTGAAGATCCTGCTGTACAACGGCCAGCCCATCGACCTGGACATGGCGGCCTCCGTGTCGCTGACGGTGACGCAGACCGAACCCGGCGTGAAGGGCGACACGGTGTCCAGCACCTACAAGCCCGCCACGCTGGAGACCGGCATCACCATCCAGGTGCCGCTGTTCATCGAGGAAGGCGAGAAGATCAAGGTGGACACGCGCTCGGGCGAATACCTGGGCCGCGACAAATAACGCCGCCGCGCCTGGCGCGGCACAGCCATGAGGAGGCCGCCACGGATACGCACAAGATAGGCCGCGAGCTTTTCGCACTGGCGCTGCTCTTCTGGGCCGCGTTCCTGCTGCTGGGCGTGGCGACCTATGACCCGGCCGACCCCAGTTTCAACCAGGTGGTCAGCCATGGGCATCAGGTGGCCAACGGGGCTGGCCTGGTGGGCGCGTATCTGGGCGGCCTGCTCGTGGAATTCTTCGGGCTGGGCGCATTCCTCTGGTTTGTGGGCTTCGCGCTGTTCGGCCTGCACCTGTTCATCCGGCATCTGGAGATGCCGTGGTGGCGCTGGACGGGCTTCACCCTCTTTTCCATCTGCGCCACCGCGCTGGCCGCATCCGAATGGATGGCCGCCCACGCGGCCGTGGACGCGGTGCGCGGCGGCGGCTTTGTGGGCACGCTGCTGTTTTCGCTGGCGCAATACTATTTCAGCGCCACCGGGGCGGCCCTCATGTGGTCCTTCCTGCTCCTGTGCGCGGTGCAGCTCATGAGCGGCGCCACCTGGGGATACATCGGCAAGAAAATCGGTCGGATGCTGCTCGACCTCTGGCTCAAGCACAAGGAGCGCCTGGTCAAGCGCCTGCGCCGTAAGCAGGACCAGGCGAGCAAGCCCGCCTCGGCTCCGGAATCCTCACCCAATACATCAACGGACGCATCGTCCGAAGGCGGGCTGGACGCCAAGCTGTTGCGCTCCCGCGCCAAAAAGGCGAAGGATGCGTCCCTGCCCGCAGCCGACAGCCATGCCGCAGCCGATGACGATGCGGCCTACGAAAATCCAGACCCCCTCGTGCCCATCGCCTCCGCCTCGCCGGACGGCGACGGCGGCGCGCCCAGGACGGCCAAGGCGCCCGGACAACGGCGCGGCGGCGCGGTCATGCCCACCATGGCCCTGCTCGAACCCGTGGACGCGCAGTTGGACAAGACCCCGGACGAGGTGCTGCGCGACCGCGCCCAAAAACTGACCGAATGCCTGGCCGATTTCGGGGTGCAGGGCGAGGTGCAAAGCTACACGCCCGGCCCGGTGGTCACCATGTTCGAGATCAAGCCCGCGCCGGGTGTGAAGATCAGCCGCATCGCGGGCCTGTCCGACGACCTTGCCCTGGCGCTCAAGGCGCTGGCCGTGCGCATCGAGGCGCCCATCCCGGGCAAGGACATGGTGGGCGTGGAAATCCCCAACGAGGTGCGCCAGACCGTGCACCTGCGCGAGATTCTGGATTCGCCGGCGTTCAAGAAGGCCGACGGGCCGCTGCCCCTGGCGCTGGGCAAGGACATCGCGGGCAAGCCCGTGGTCACGGACCTGTCGCGCATGCCCCACCTGCTGGTGGCGGGCGCCACCGGCCAGGGCAAGAGCGTGTGCCTCAACTCGCTGCTCATGAGTTTTTTGTACACCTCCAAGCCCGAGCAGGTGAAACTGCTGCTCATCGACCCCAAGCGCATCGAATTCGCGGTGTACGCCGACCTGCCGCATCTGGTGCATCCCGTGGTCACGGAGATGTCCCAGGCCAAGAGCGCCCTGGACTGGGCCGTGCACGAGATGGACACGCGCTACGAGGCCATGGCCAAGCTGGGCGTGCGCAACATCTTGAGCTACAACGAGAAGCTGGCCACCCTGGGCGACGAGCGCACGCCGGAGCTGGCCGAGCTTGAGCACATGCCCTATCTGGTGCTCATCATCGACGAGCTGGCCGACCTGATGCTGACCGGCACGAAAGAGGTGGAAATCTCCATCGTGCGCCTGGCGCAGCTGGCGCGCGCGGCGGGCATCCACATGATTCTCGCCACCCAGCGGCCCAGCGTGGACGTGGTCACCGGCCTCATCAAGGCCAACTTCCCCTGCCGCATCTCGTTCCAGGTGTCGTCCAAGCACGACTCGCGCACCATTCTGGACACCGTGGGCGCGGAATACCTGCTGGGCAAGGGCGACATGCTCTTCAAGCCCAGCGGCGGCAAGATACGCCGCCTGCACGGCTGTTTCGTGAGCGATGCGGACGTGGTCAGCGTGGTGGACTATTGGAAGCGGCAGCAGCCGCCCTCCTACCGCCTCGACTTCGCCACCTGGGGCAGCGACAATGGGGACGGCAACGGATTCGGCGGCGAGGCGGGGGCCATGGACAGCGACCAGCTCTACCAGGACGCCGTGGAGTTCGTGGTCAGCCAGGGCAAGACATCCATCTCCATGCTCCAGCGCCGCTTCCGCATCGGCTTCAACCGCGCCGCCCGGTTCATCGAACAAATGGAGCTCGACGGCATCATCGGCCCTGCGGACGGCAGCAAGCCGCGCGTGGTCATCAAGGGCATGGACTGATCCACGCCCCAACCCCGACACCTGACATGACGGAGCTGTCATGACCTTACGGATATGCTTTTTTTCGCTTCTGCTGTGCTGCGGCGCGTTTTCCACCGCCCTTGCGGGCGACGGCCTGCTGACGCGGCTGCAACAGCGCTACGAGGCCATGGCCTCCTTCCAGGCGGATTTCGCCCAGATACAGGTGAACGCAGCAAGCAAGGAAACCGTGCACGGCAACGGCACCCTGACCTATGCCAAGCCGCGCCTCGTGCGCTGGGAGACCACGGATCCGGAACCGGAACTGCTGGTGGTGGATGCAACGACCGTGTGGGACTATTTTCCGTATGAAAACGTGGCCTACCGCTATCCCGCCGAGCAGGTGCTGGGCGCCAAGAGCATGCTCCGCTTCGTGTCCGGCGAAACCCGCCTGGACAAGGATTTCATCGTGGACGCCAAGGGCGAGGACGCGGGGCTTGCGCTCTACGATCTGTTCCCCAAGGAGTCCGAGTCCGGCATGGTGCAGGCCTCGGTGTGGATAGACCCCGCCACCGCGCTCATCCGCCGCGTGCGCATCCTCGACTTCTGGGGCAACAGCAACGAACTCACGTTTGCCGCCATGCGGCTCGACGTGCCGGTCAAGCCGGACATGTTCACCTTTGATCCGCCCAAGGGCGTCACGGTCATGCGGGACACGCCCGCGCGGTAGCGGCAAAAAGCGTGCGGGGGAAGGGGAGAGAGAAGGGAAAACCCCTTTTTCCAAGCATAAAAAGGGGTTTTCCCTTCTCTCTCCCCTTCCCCCGGACCCCCATCCCCTCTCTCAACCCTTTCCCCAAAAACTGCTGGTGGGGGAGGTGGATACGGTTGGGATGAGCGCGTTCCCCTGGCGGGCTCTCGTTGTCTGTGGACGAGGGCATGGAGGGGCGTTCACCCGACGCCGTGAGCCGCACAAGGCGGATTGCGGGAGCACCCTTACCCATGGAGCCTTCATGCGCGACCGCGACATCCAGACGGCCTATTGGGACAGCGTCGCCTGTTCAAAGGAATTCACGCATCCCATCCCCGTGGCAGCCTTCCAGGCGCACATCCCGGCCACGGCGGCCATTCTGGACTACGGGTGCGGCTATGGCCGCGTCTGCGGCACCCTGGCGGACATGGGCTATTGCCATGTCACGGGCATCGACACCTCCGCCGCAATGATAGCGCGCGGGAAAACACAGCACCACGATCTTGATCTTCGCGTTTTCGACGGCGCATCGACCGGCTTTGACGACGGCTGTTTCGATGCCTGCCTGGCGATGGCGCTCCTCACGTGCATACCGTCCGATGCGGGCCAGGAACAGGCATTGTCCGAAATGCACCGGGTTCTGAAACCCGGCGGCGTGCTTTTCGTCAGCGATTATCCCCTGCAATGCGACGCCCGAAACCTGGCGCGGTACCGGGAATATGAAAAGGAGTTCGGCGCGTTCGGCGTCTTTCGCACGGAAGGCGCCGTATTCCGGCATCACGACATGAAACGGATCCATGGGCTCTTGCATCATGCGGACATTGTCTGGGAACAAACAATCCCGGTCCGCACCATGAACGGCCATGCGTCGGACGTGTTCCAGATAATGGCCCGGAAAAGGGCGTAAACGCCCCGCTGCCGCGCGGGACCGCGTAAACCGGGAGCCCCACCCCACCCCCACAAAAAAAAAGGGAAACCGTCTCCGGTTTCCCTTTTCAAGGTCGTATCGGCTTGCGCCGGAACTATTCGGCTGCGGGCGCGGCGTCTTCCTTCTTCGCCTGCACCATGGTGACCTTGGCCTTGCTGTAGATCAGGTCCATGGCCTTGTCCGCCAACAGCTTGTCACGCACGGAGAACATGAGGTTGTTCTCCATGTAGTACCGCTTGATGTCGTTGGGGTTTTCGCCGGATTGGGCGGCCTGTTCCGCAAAGAACAGGTCAAGCTCCTGGTCGGTCACCTCAAAGGCCTCGCGCTTGGCCACGGCCAGGAGCAACACCTGGGTGCGCACCAGATTCTCGGCCTCGGGCTTGAACTGCTCCAGGTACTCCGCCTCGGTCTTGCCAAAGGCTTCCAGGTTCTTGCCCTTCTGCTCCACCTTGCGGCGCAGGTCGGCCAGCATGCGATGCTGGTGCTCCTCGACCATGGAACCCGGAAGGGGGAAATCCACGTCCTTGAGCACGATCTCAAGCAGCGCCTTTTGCGCCACGGAACGGTTGAGCTGCTGGCGGCCCTGGCTGTAGGAGGCGACAATGGCCTCGCGCATCTTCTCCATGGAGGGGAAACCGCCCGCCTTCTGGGCCAGATCGTCATCCAGCGCGGGAAGCTTGCGCACCTTGATGGCATGCAGCTTGACCTTCATGGTCACGGTCTTGCCAGCCAACGCTTCGTTGAGAAAATCGGCGGGAAAGGAAATGTCTTCCTGGGTCGACGTGTCGACCTGCATCTTCTTGACGATTTCCTCGAACTGCTCCAGGGACTGGCCCTGGCCCAGCACGAGCTGGAAGTTCTCGGCCTTGATGCCCTCGATGGGGGTTTCGCCGTCAAAGGCCGCAAAGCTCACGTTGACCACATCGCCGTCAACAGGGTTGCGGTTGTCGCTCACGGCGTCGAACTCGGCCAGGTTGTTGCGGATGCGGTCGATGACCTGCTCGACCTCGGACGGATCCACCACGGCTTCCTCTTCCTCGACCTCGATGCCTTCGTAGGCGGGAACGGTCACCTCGGGCAAGACTTCGAAGGTGAAGCTGTAGGAGAAGTCCTCGTCGCGCACCAATTCCTTGCCGTCGAAATCAATGCCGGACACGGGCTGGAGCTTGGCCTGGCCCATGATCTCGTTGATGTGCAGATTGACCAGGTCGGTGGTGGCCTCGTGGTAGATCTGATTCTAGAAACGCAGCTCGATGACCGAGCCGGGCACCTTGCCCTTGCGGAAGCCGTCGATCTGGGTGTCCTTGCGGTAGAGGGCGATGGCCGCGCCAAGGGCGGCGTTCACTTCTTCCGTGGGCACCGTGACGGTGACTTTTTTCTTGACCTCGGACAGATCCTGCAACTGATATTCCATGGGTATCCCATCCTCCTGGAGGTTATATTCGGCATTTTCCGCCATACCCGGCGAAAGCATGCGCCCGATCGCGGGCAATGATCGGGGCGGTTGTGGTGCTGGGAGGGAGACTCGAACTCCCAAGCCTTGCGGCACATGGGCCTAAACCATGCGTGTCTACCAATTCCACCATCCCAGCGCGGCGGGTCCGCTGGCCGCAGCACGCCGAAACAGTGCTCCTGGCCTTTGCCCCGTAACGGCGTTATGACCGGGAAAACGTGGATTCATATAGTGTTTTGCACCAAAAATCCACTAAAAAATGGCGCGGGCCGCCGCCCTCCCCGGCCGCTACCCAAGCCCTGCGGAAAAATTGACGAACGGAAGGCGGACAACGGGCCCGCCCGCCATGAAAACACCTACCGCAACAGCAGCCGTGGCCCCTGGGCTCCAGGCAACACCTGGCCCACATGGCCAGCCAGATCACCGGCCTCGAGCAGCATGTCGCGGGCCCAGGCAAAATGCGCCAGCGGCACGGCCAGCAGCATCCCGCCCGATGTCTGGGCATCAAAGACAAGGTCAACCAGGATGGGATCGAGTCCGGGGGCCACGTCCACCCGGCTGGCGCAGTAGGCCTTGTTGGCGTGACTGCCGGCGGGCAGCATGCCCATGGCGGCCAGTTCCACGGCCTCGGGGATGAAGGGAATGTCGGCCAGCCACAGTTCGGCCCGGGTGCCCGACGCCCCCATGGTTTCCAAAAGATGGCCGCCCAGGCCAAAGCCGGTCACGTCCGTGGCGCCGGTAAGCCCCAACGCGCGGATGACATCCCCGCCCGCCGCGTTGAGCCGCCCGGACCAGCGGTACACGACATCCTCCCAGGCCGCTGCCCCGTCCAACCGGGCCTTGATGCCCGTGGCCAGCACGCCGGTGCCCAGGGGCTTGGTCAGCAACAACTGGTCGCCGGGCCGAAACCCCTTGTTGGTGGCGGTACGGGCGGGATCCACCATGCCGGACACGGCAAGTCCGTACTTGATCTCATCATCCTCCACACTATGCCCGCCGGCCAGCACAGCCCCGGCTTCCAGCACCTTGTCCCGCCCACCCTGCAAAATGGCGCGCAGAATCTCCAAGGGCTGCTTCTTGGCCGGAAAACACACAATGTTCATGGCCGCCCAGGGCGTTCCGCCCATGGCATACACGTCGGACAGGGAATTGGCGGCGGCAATTTGGCCGAACCTGTAGGGATCGTTGACAATAGGCGTAAAGAAATCAACCGTCTGCACCAGCGCCATGCCCGGAGGAAAGGTCACAATAGCCGCATCCTCGCTTACCTCGGGATCGGTAAGCAAGCGAGGGTCCGGCGATGCGGCCAGACCTTTCAAGACATACTCCAAGTCCCCTGGAGCAATCTTGGAGGCTCAGCCAGCCGCTTTGACGGTATTGACCAAATCAATGGGCATGCCCACTCCCGGCGCCGTACCGGTCACGCCCAAGCCTGGGCAGCCACAACGGCGCTATGCAGCATGTGATCGATGAAATAGCGCACCGCGGGGAAGAGATGACGGCGGCTGTGGTACACGCAATAGAAACTGCGGTGCATCTCGAATCCGCGCATGCGGATTTCGGTTACCCCGCCCATGCAGCGGAAGGACTCGGACGCCAGCCGCGACGTGACCGTGAGCCCCATGCCCGCGCGCACGCACTGCAAGGCCGCCTGGGTGGTCTCCACCTCGGCCACGCACCGCAACGCCCGCACGTCCATGCCCATGTCCTCCAACCCGTTGGCAAAGGCGCGGCGCGTGCCGGAGCCCGCCTCGCGCATCACCCACGGCAGGTCCGCCACCTGGGCCATGTCATACGTGGCTCCCGCCTCGACCATGTCGGTCGGCGCGATCACCACCAACTCGTCCTTGAGCACGGGTTTGAACGCCAAATCGGGGTGTTCCTCGCGCGCGCCCACCACCCCAAGCACCAGGTCGCCATCCACGATCCTGTTGAGAATGGACGAGGAATCGCCGCCACACAGGGTAAAACGGACATCAGGGTACGTGGCGAGAAACGAGGCCATGAGATCGGGCAGCAGAAACTGCGAGGGAATGGTGCTGGCGCCCACAACCAGTTCGCCGGCCACCTTGTCCTGCAACAGTTCCACCTCGCCACGCGCCTTTTCCAGCGCGGTAAAGGCGTCACGGGAATGGCGATACAGAATCTCGCCAGCCGCCGTGGGCAGCACGGTGCGCCCCAGTCTGTCGAAAAGCTGCACGCCCAGATCCTTTTCCAACGATGAAACGTGCGCGCTGATGGTGGGCTGGGACAAGAAGAGCGCTGTTCCGGCCTTGGAAAAACTCCTCTGTTCATAGACCTTGCTGAAGGCCTCAAGCCTGCGAAAATCCAACATAGCTGCCCCTGGTATTATTTTTTTCAATAGATACAGCCAAAAAAAAGGCAGGTCAATGACCTGCCTTTTGATGTCGTGATGGACGCGGCTACTCGGCCTTGCCCTCGGCCTCGGCGGGAGCCTCTTCGGCCGCCGGAGCCTCGGCCGCCGGAGCCTCGGCCGCCGGAGCCTCGGCCGCCGGAGCCTCGGCCTTGGCCTTCTTGGCCTTGGGCGCCTTGGGCTTGGCTTCCGTGGCGTCAGCCGCTTCGGCCTTTTTAACGGCCTTCTTGGGCTTGGCGTCCTCGGCCGGCGCAACGGCCGGAGCCGCCGCCGTGCGGCTGAATTCGATGACCGCCATGGGAGCGGCATCGCCAGGGCGGGGCAGACCCAGCTTGACCACGCGGGTGAAACCGCCATTCACACCCACAAAAACAGGCGCGATTTCGTCAAACAGCTTCTGCACGAGCTGATGGTTGCCCAGAACCTTGTACGCATCCCGGCGAGCAGCCAAGTCGTTCTTCAGGCCAAGGGCGACCAGCTTGTCAACAACGGTCCGCAGATCCTTGGCCTTGGCCTCGGTGGTGCGGATACGGCCATAGGTGAGCAGAGACTTGGCAAGGTTGCGCAAAAGAGCCTTGCGCTGGTCCGAAGTCCTGCCAAACTTTCTTCCGGTTTTTCTATGCCTCATTTTGCTGTTTCCTCTTCAGCCAGTCCTGATATTTTTGCTCGAACTTGTCGACCTTCATGCCGAATTCGAGGTGCATTTCCTGCAGCACGCGGCGGATTTCATCCAGCGACTTGCGACCAAAATTCTTGGTCTTGAGCATGTCGCCCTCGGTGCGCTGCACCAACTCGCCCACCAGGCCGATGTTGGCGCTTTTCAGGCAATTGGTGGCCCGCACGGAAAGTTCGAGCTCGTCGATCCCCTTGAACAGGTTCTCGTTGAGATCGCTCGATCCCGCGCTGCCACACCGTTCGTCCTCGGAGACCTGTTCGTCGAAATTGATGAACACGGTCAGCTGATCCTTGAGGATCTTGGCGCTGTATGCCAGCGCGTCTTCCGGCGTGACAGACCCGTCGGTCCACACTTCGAGCAGCAGTTTATCGTAGTTGGTCATCTGGCCGACGCGGGCCTGCTCCACGGAGTAAGCCACCTTACGCACGGGAGCAAAGCTGGTGTCAACGCAGATGAGACCGATTTCATCGGACAGCCCTTCGTGCATGTCCGCGGTCACATATCCCTTGCCCATGCGCACTTCCAGCTCGATCTTGAGGTCGATGTCCTCGGTCAGCGTGGCGATGTGCTGGTCAGGGTTGAGCACGGTGACGCGCTGGTTCTCCTGGATGTCGGCGGCGGTGACCATGCCCTTTTTCGTGACATGCAGCACCAGATGCTGCGATTCGTCCGAAGACATGGCGAGGCGAACCTGCTTGATGTTCAGGATGATGTCCGTCACATCCTCAATGCAGCCGGGAATGGTGGTGAACTCGTGCTGAATCGACTCGATTTTCACAGAAACCACGCCAGCGCCCTGCAAGGACGACAAGAGCACCCTGCGCAGGGCATTGCCGATGGTAGTGCCAAAACCACGCTCCAGCGGCTCGCAGACAAACTTGCCGTAGGTCGTGGAATCCGCACCCTTGGCTTCCCTGGCAAGCTGTTCGGGCTTGACCAGTTCGGACCAATTCCGGGTGTTGATGAGCCTCTCGCCTTGTTTGATGAGCATGCGCAATCCTGTTTACTTGGAGTAAAGCTCGACGATGAGCTGTTCGTTGATCGGGAACTGGATGTCTTCCCGCTTGGGCAGAGCCTTGACCGTGCCCTTGAAGTTGGCGCCGTCCACCTCAAGCCACTCGGGGCAGCCGCGGCGGGCAATGACTTCCTGCGCCTCCTGGAGCACGGGCACCTTGCGGCTGGCCTCACGCACCTCGATCACATCGCCTTCGCGAACAGATATGGACGGAACGGACACACGGTGACCGTTGAGCATGAACAGGCCGTGGCGCACAAGCTGACGCGCCTGGGACCGCGAGTTGGCAAAGCCAAGACGGTACACCACGTTGTCCATGCGGCGCTCAAGCAGCGCCAGCAGGTTCGTGCCGGTGACGCCCTTCATCATGTCCGCTTTTTGAAAATATGCCCGGAACTGCTCTTCCAGGATTCCATACATACGACGCACCTTCTGCTTCTCGCGCAGCTGCACCGCATAGTCGCTGACCTTTTTACGGGCGCGGCCATGCTGGCCAGGTGCATAGGGACGCCGCTCATACGCGCACTTGTCAGTGTAGCAGCGGTCGCCCTTGAGGAAAAGCTTGGTGCCTTCACGCCGGCACAACCGGCATTTGGATTCGGTATAGCGAGCCAATGTCAGGTCCTCCTGAAAATTGCGTTAGACGCGGCGCCGCTTGGGCGGACGGCAACCATTGTGGGGAATGGGGGTCACGTCACGGATGAACGTCACGTTGAATCCGCACTGATTAATGGCGCGCATGGCGGCCTCACGACCGGACCCTGGCCCCTTCACATAGATGCCGACGGAACGCATGCCGTTTTCCTGGGCCTTCTTGGCCGCAGTCTCGGCCGCAATCTGCGCGGCAAAGGGCGTGCTCTTGCGCGACCCCTTGAAACCGCTGCCACCGGCGCTGGCCCAGCTCACCACATTGCCCTTCGCATCCGTGAAGGTGATGATGGTGTTGTTGAAACTCGCATGAATGTGAGCCAACCCTACCGGGATATTCTTCTTTTCCTTCTTTTTCGCTGCACGTCTGGGTTTAGCCATGACCTTTTCTCTCTTCGGCTTAAATGTCGGTTATGCGTCTGCCGCCCGCTGCAACCCGCGTATGGGGAAGGCGTGGCCAACCGGCCACACGGGGAGGCAAATCGGACTACTTCTTCTTCTTGCCCACCACCGAACGCCTGGGACCCTTGCGGGTGCGCGCGTTGGTGTGGGTGCGCTGGCCGCGCGCGGGGAGGCCGCGACGATGGCGCAGTCCGCGATAGCAACCGATATCCATGAGCCGCTTGATATTGGCGGAGACTTCACGGCGAAGGTCGCCCTCAACCTTATAGTTTGTTTCGATTTCCTTCCGGATGGCATTGGTCTCCTCGGCGGACAGGTCATCAATGTTCCTGGTCCAGTCCACGCCCGTGGTGTCGAGGATTTTCAAAGCCGTGGCGCGCCCGATGCCAAAAATATACGTCAGGGCGACATCCACCCGCTTGCCTCTGGGGAGATCGATTCCAGCGATTCTAGCCACTCGGTTTCTCCTACCTTATCCCTGGCGCTGCTTGTGCCTGGGGTTTTCGCAAATCACGCGCAGAACGCCCTTGCGCCGGATAACCTTGCACTTGGGACACATCTTCTTCACTGAAGGACGTACTTTCATCATTCACTCCGTCATATTGCGGTTGCGCCGTATGGCGCGTCGGGAGCACAAGGCTCCGTTCACTCGGTTACGCTCAGTATGGCCGGCCCGTTCGCGGTAATCGCTATCGAATGCTCGAAATGCGCCGCCAGGCTCCGGTCCTTGGTGACCGCCGTCCAGTTGTCCGCCAGGATCTCCACTTCGGGTGATCCCACGGTGACCATGGGTTCTATGGCCAACACCATTCCCTGCTTGAGAGGAACATCAGGGAGTCCGTTGGCCACAAAATTGGGCACCTCAGGCTTTTCGTGCAGGCTGCGGCCTATGCCGTGGCCCACAAAACGACGGACCACTTGAAACCCCGCTTGTTCGACATATTGTTGCACAGCCGCAGATATGTCACACAACCGGTTGCCGACCTTGGCCTGCCCGATACCAGCCATCAAGGAATCCCGAGTCACGTCCAGCAGCCGCCGCACCTCGGACGACACCTCCCCCACCGCATACGTGCGGGCGGAGTCGCCATAGAAGCCCCGGAAGATCACACCCATATCGAAGCTGACGATATCCCCTTCGTGAAGGATGCGTGTCTTTGACGGGAAGCCGTGCACTATCTCCTCGTTCACCGAACAGCAGAGACAATACGGAAATCCATGATAGCCCTTGAACGCGGGCTTGACGCCGAAATCATCACACATTTTCGACGCCAGATCTTCAAAGAACATGGTATCGACACCGGGCCGCACAGCCTCGCCCAAGGCGTCGAGAACGGTTGAAACTATTTTATTCGCCTGCCGCAGCAGTTCGATCTCATTCTCATTCTTGAGGAAAATACCCCGAAACTTTTTCACGGCCTAACGCCTGCCCTTCAATCTCCCCTTTTGCATCAAGCCTTCGTACTGGCGGGAGATCAGATAGGATTCAATCTGGCCCATAAAGTCCATGGCAACGCCCACGACAATGAGCAGACCCGTGCCGCCGAAATAGAACGGCACGTTGAAGTTCGTGATGAGCAGCATGGGCAGCACGCAGATCACGGAGATATACAGCGAACCCCACAGCGTTATCCGCGCGAGGACACGGTCGATATATTCCTTGGTCTTCATGCCGGGCCGGATGCCGGGAATAAATCCACCCTGGTTCTTCAAATTTTCCGCTATGTCTTTGGGGTCGAAAATGATCGCCGTATAGAAATAACAGAAAAAGATGATGAGCGCCACGAACAGGACATTGTACAGCACGGTCTGCGGCGCGAAATACGACGCGGCCTTCTGCAGCCATTCCACGCTGGAAAAGTTGGCCAGCGTGGCCGGGAACAGCAGAATGGACGACGCGAAGATCGGGGGAATAACACCCGCGGTGTTCACACGCAAGGGCAAATGTGAGCTCTGCCCGCCATACATCTTCCGGCCCATCATGCGTTTGGCGTATTGGATGGGGATGCGCCGCTGGGATCGTTCGAAAAACACGATAACACCCAGCACCGCCGCCATCAACGCCACCACAAGGATCAGCAGGAAAAGCGTCATCTCGCCGGTGGTCAAGAGCCGGAAGGTATTCAACAACCCGCGCGGCATGCCCGCAACGATACCCGCGAAGATAATCAGCGAAATACCGTTGCCAAGCCCCTTTTCGGTAATCTGCTCGCCGATCCACATGATGAGCACCGTACCGGTGGTCAGCGTGAGGATGGTGATGAGCCGAAAACCCCAACCGGCAAAAAGCACCACGGGCGCACCCGTGGGGCTTTGCATGGACTCAAGGCCAACGGCCATGCCGAAGCCCTGGATAATGGTAATAAGCACCGTGCCGTAGCGGGTGTATTGGGTAATCTTCTTGCGGCCCGCCTGCCCTTCCTCCTTTTGCAGCCGCTTCAGCTCGGGGCTGACCACCTGCAAAAGCTGGATGATGATCGACGCCGAAATGTAGGGCATGACGCCCAGGGCGAAGATGGACAGGTTGCGGAGACCGCCGCCGGAAAACATGTCAAAAAGCCCGAACAGCGTATTCTGCGCGCTCTCGAAAAAGTCGGCGAGGGCATGACCGTCCACACCGGGAACCGGCACGTGAATGCCGATCCGGTAGACGGCGAGCAGAAAAAACGTCCACAGGAGCTTCTTTTTCAGCTCCGGCAACCGCGCCAGGTTTTCAACTCCGGTCAATGCCACGGCTAGCCTTCCAGAGCCTTTGCTTCGCCACCGGCCTGCGTGATCTTTTCAGCGGCGGAAGCGCTGAAGCGATGCGCCTCGACCGTGATCGCGGAAGACACGTCGCCACGGCCAAGAACCTTGACCGCCACGCCGGACTTGGCAAGGCCGCGCGCATAGATGTCTTCCAGCGTGATGGCGCTCGCATCCGGGAACGCCTCGACAAGGCGGTCCAGATTCAGGGACACGTACTCCACGCGGAAGGGATTCTTGAAGCCGCGCTTGGGCAACCGGCGCTGCAAAGGCATCTGGCCACCTTCGAATCCGGGCCTGGTGCCGCCACCGGAACGCGAATTCTGGCCCTTGTTGCCCTTGCCGGAGGTGCAACCGGAACCGGAGCCGGAACCACGGCCCACGCGCTTGCGGGACTTGCGTTCCTCGTCAAAAGGATACAACTCGTGCAATTTCATGACTGGCTTACCTCGACAAGGTGCACAACCTTGGAAATCATGCCGCGCACGGCATTGTTGTCCTGGAATGTCTTTTCCTGACGGATTTTCTTCAGGCCAAGGGCCGCGAGAGTCTGGCGCTGCCGGGGTGAACACCCAATGGCGCTGCGGACAAGTTTTACCTTAAGCATGATATGATCCCTACTTCCTGGGCGCTTCAACGCGCTTGCCACGGATACGGGTGACGTCGCCCGCGCTGCGCAGGGAGGTCAAGCCGGCCATGGTGGCCTTGAGCACGTTGTGCGGATTGTTGGTGCCAATGGCCTTGGTCAGGATGTCATGGACGCCCACGGCTTCCATGATGGCGCGCACCGGGCCGCCGGCGATGATGCCGGTACCCTTGGACGCGGGCTTGAGCACCACGCGGCCTGCGCCGAAACGGCCAAGGACTTCATACGGCAGGGTGCCCTCGATCAGGGCAATCTGCACCATATCTTTCTTCGCGCGCTCCGTGGCCTTGCGGATGGCTTCGGGCACTTCCTGCGCCTTGCCCAATCCATAGCCAACGGAACCGGAGCCGTCGCCCACAACGACCAGCGCGCTGAAGCTGAAGCGCCGACCGCCCTTGACGACCTTGGCCACGCGGTTGAGATAGACGATCTTTTCGATAAAACCGGATTCGTTCTGCTGTTCCATGCGTCCGCCTTCCATATTAGAACTCCAGTCCGCCCTCGCGGGCGCCGTCGGCAAGTGCCTTGACCCGGCCATGGTAGATATAGCCGTTGCGGTCGAAAACCACCCGCTTGATGTTCTTGTCCTGGGCCAGTTTGGCAATGGTCTTGCCAACCTTTTCCGCGGACTCCTTGTTCAGCTTGAGCGCCTCGCCACCCTTGGCCATGGCCAGGGAGGAAGTCGCCGCAAGGGTCGTCCCGGTCGCGTCGTCCACGATCTGTACGTACAGATGCGTGTTGGAACGGAAAACCACCATTCTGGGACGCTCGGCGGTGCCGAAAATCTTCTTGCGGATACGCAGCTTGCGGCGCGCACGCGCCTGCTCTTTGGTCATCTTCATGGTAGTACCCGGTTACTTCTTGCCAGATTTGCCGGCCTTGCGGCGAATCTGTTCGTTCTCATACTTGATGCCCTTGCCCTTGTAGGGTTCGGGCGGACGCACGCGGCGGATCTGGGCGGCGATTTCACCAACGAGGTGCTTGTCGATGCCGGAGATCTTGAGCTTGTTTCCCTCGGCCGTGGCGTCAATGCCCTTGGGCATGTCAAGCAGCACGGGATGCGAATAACCGACGGAAAGCTCCACCTTGTTGCCCTTGACCGCAACCTTGTAGCCCACGCCGACCACTTCCAAGGTCTTGGTAAAGCCCTTGGAAACACCTTCGATGGTGTTGGCCAGCAGGGTGCGGCGCAGACCGTGCTGGGCACGGGCCACACGGCTGTCGTCAATGCGACCGACAACAACCTTCGCGTCCTCAATGGAGTAGGTGACAGCGGGATGCGTGGGGGTGGACAAAGAGCCCTTGGGCCCCTTCACCTGCACGGCATCCGTGTCGACCTTGACTTCGACCCCCGAAGGGATCTCGATGGGATTTTTACCTATTCTGGACATGATACATTCACCCGGCGTTACCAGATTTCACACAAGATTTCGCCGCCCACACTGCTCTGCTGGGCAGTGACGCCTTCAAGGATGCCCTTGGAGGTGGACAGGATGCAAATGCCGAGGCCGTTCTGAACGCGGGGAATCTCCTGATGCCCCACATAGACGCGGCGTCCGGGCTTACTGATGCGCTTCAAGCCGCTGAACGCGGGCTTGCCGCCCACGTATTTGAGGGTAATCGTGATGTCCCGGTCAGCAACCGAGAAGGAATCAATATACCCTTCCTGCTGCAGGATGCCCGCAAGGGATTCCTTGAGCTTCGACTTGGGAATGGACACGTCCTTATGCAAGGCCAGATGCGCATTGCGAATACGCGTCAGCATGTCGGAAATGGGATCGGTGACAACTGCCATGGTCCTCTCCTGAATTACCAGCTGGATTTACGCACGCCCGGCAATACACCAGACAGCGCCATGTTCCTGAAGCATATGCGGCAGATGCCGAACTTCCTCATGAACGCCCGGGGGCGGCCGCACAGAGGACAACGATTGTAGGCACGAGCCGTAAACTTGGGCTTGCGCTTCGCCTTGACTTCCAAAGATGTGCGAGACATGTGTGCCTCCTCCTATTTCTTGAAGGGCATGCCCAGCAGATCCAGAAGGACTTTGCCTTCCTTGTCCGTCGTGGCGCTGGTTACGATAGTAATATTCATACCCTTGACGTCGACGATCTTGTCCACTTCAAGCTCCGGAAAAATCGAGTGCTCGCGGATACCGAGCGTGAAATTTCCCCGTCCGTCAAAGCCGCGATCCGGGATGCCCCGGAAGTCGCGCACCCGCGGCAGAGCGAAGTTGACCAGCTTGTCCAGAAAGTCCCACATGCGTTCCTTGCGCAGCGTCACGCGGCAGCCAATGGGCATGCCTTCGCGCAGCTTGAACGCGGCGATGGACTTCTTGGCGCGCGTCACCACCGCCTTTTGGGCGGCAATACGCGTGAGCTCATCAACGGCGTCTTCCAAAAGTTTGTTGTTCGAACCAGCTTGGCCAAGCCCGATGTTCAGTGACACCTTCTCCAGGCAGGGAATCTGCATGGGAGACTTGTACCCGAACTCTTTTTGCAGGGCAGGAACAACTTTTTCCTGGTAGAGTTTTTCGAGGCGAGTCATTTGATTTCCCTTTAACCTATGATCTCATTGCACTTTTTACAAAAACGGATCTTCTTTCCGTCTTCGGTATACCGGTACCCCACACGCGTGGCCGTGGCGCACGCGTCACACATCACCATGACGTTGGAGATGTGGATGGGCATTTCCTTTTCAACGATGCCACCGGCCTGCTGGGCGTAAGGGTTGGCCTTGGTGTGGCGCTTGACCATGTTCACCTTTTCCACAAGCACGCGGTCTTTCTTGCTCAAAACCTTGAGCACCTTGCCGACCTTGCCCTTGTCCTTACCGGCGGTGACCATCACCTTGTCGTCTTTGCGAATCTTTAACGTCTTCATGCCGGTCTCCTAGAGAACCTCGGGCGCCAAAGACACGATCTTCATGAAGTTCCGGGCACGCAGTTCGCGCGCCACGGGACCGAAAATACGGGTGCCCACGGGCTCGTTCGCCTGGTTGAGAATCACCGCGGCGTTGGTGTCAAACTTGATGTAGGAGCCATCGGGGCGGCGCACTTCTTTCTTCGTGCGCACCACAACGGCCTTCTTGACCTCGCCCTTCTTCACTTTCGCGTGGGGCAAGGCATCCTTGACGGATACGACTATGATGTCACCCACCGAGGCATAGCGACGACGCGATCCGCCCAGCACCTTGATGCAGGACACACGCTTCGCGCCAGAGTTGTCGGCGACTTCAAGATTGGTTTCGACCTGAATCATCTCTTAACCCCTACACCGCTTTTTCAAGGACTTTGACGAGATGCCAACGCTTGCGAGCGGACAGCGGACGGGACTCGATGATCTCCACCTTGTCGCCGATGTGACATTCGTTCGCAGGGTCGTGGGCCATGAACTTATTACGCCGACGGACATATTTCTTGAACAACGGGTGCTTGACCAGCGTTTCGACACGAACCACAATGGTCTTGTCGTTCATATCGCTGACGACGGTCCCGACCAGCGTTCTCTTGTTGGACTTGACTTCCGCGGACATTGCTTAAACTCCCCTTTCCTTTTCCTTGAGCACGGTCAAAATCCGGGCCACATCACGCTTCACTGCCGGAATGCGGGCCGTGTTCTCCAGCTGCGCGGTGGTGTGCTGGAAGCGGAGATTGAACAGTTCCTTGCGGGACTCGACAAGCTTGGCATTCAAGTCGTTCGCCTCAAGAGCGCGCAATTCTTTCAGTTCCATAATTAAATGCCCTCCTTGACCACAATAATGGTCTTAATGGGGAGCTTGTGCATGGCGCGGGTCAACGCTTCCTTGGCGAGTTCGAGGCTGACGCCCTTGATCTCGTACAGGATGCGACCGGGCTTGACCGGGGCGAACCAACCGGCGGGGGCACCTTTACCTTTACCTTGGCGCACTTCAGCGGGCTTCTCGGTGTACGGCATGTCCGGGAACACCCGGATCCACACCTGGCCACCACGCTTGATGTGGCGCATCATGGCCACACGAGCCGCTTCGATCTGCTGGCTGGTCAGCTTGCCGTGCTCAAGGCACTTGATGCCGATTTCGCCGAAGGCAATGGTGTTGCCGCGCAGAGCCTTGCCGCGCAGACGGCACTTCTGCCGCTTGCGGTATTTCGTTCTATTCGGACTCAACATTACGCATCTACCTCATGGTCCAAAATTTCGCCCTTGAAGATCCAGACCTTGACACCGATGATGCCATAGGTGGTCCGGGCTTCGGCAAGACCGAAATCGATGTCCGCGCGCAGGGTGTGCAACGGCACGCGGCCGTCACGGTACCATTCGGCGCGTGCGATTTCAGCACCAGCCAGGCGGCCGCCGCAGGCAACCTTGATGCCCTCGGCGCCGAACTTGCGTGCCAGACCAACCGTGCGCTTCATGGCGCGGCGGAAGGCCACGCGGCGCTCCAGCTGCAAGGCGATGTTCTCGGCCACAAGCTGCGCGTCCGTTTCGGGACGGCGGATCTCGTTGACCTCGATGGAGAACTCGGTCTTGAACTTGCTGCGCAGGTCGCCACGAAGCTTCTCGATCTCCGTTCCCTTGCGCCCGATGACAATGCCCGGGCGCGCGGTGTGCAGGATGAGGCGCACCTTGCCGCCGGCGCGTTCGATCTCGATCTTGGAGATGCCGGCGTGATACAGGGTCTTTTTCACATACTTCCGGATCCGGAAGTCTTCAGCCACGAAGGTCGGATAGTCCTTCTTGCTGTACCAACGGGACAACCAATTCTTGTTGTACCCGAGACGAAAACCATATGGATGAACTTTCTGACCCAAGGCCGCCTCCCTACGCTTCCTCAAGAATAACAGTTATGTGGCTGGTACGCTTGCGGATGCGGGTTGCCCGGCCCATGGCACGGGGTATGAACCGCTTCCAAGTGGGACCTTCATTGACCACCACCTGCTTTACAGCCAAGGAATCCACGTCGATGCCGGGCATCTGCTCGGCGTTCGCCACAGCGGAGTCCAGCACCTTGCCAATGACCTCGGCGGCCTTTTTCGGCGTAAACTTCAACACATTGATGGCCTGTTCCACCGGCATGCCCTTGATGTTCTGGGCGACCAGGCGAACCTTGCGTGCGGAAATCCGCATGTATTTGGCCGTTGCTTTCGTTTCCATAATAACGCCCCTAGCGTTTCGCCTTGCTCTTCTTGTCGGCCGCGTGCCCAAAGTAGGTACGCGTGGGCGAAAATTCGCCAAGCTTGTGACCGACCATGTTCTCAGTCACGAAGACCGGAATGAACTTCTTGCCGTTGTGCACGGCAAAGGTCAGTCCGACCATCTCGGGAAGGATCATGGAACGGCGCGACCACGTCTTAATCACGCGACGATCCTGATTCTCGTTGGCCTTATCCACCTTCAACTGCAGATGGCCGTCAACAAAAGGACCTTTTTTCAGGGACCTGGGCATAACGACTCCTACTTCTGGCCGCGGCGTTTAACGATGAGTTTGGAAGACGGCTTCTTCTTGCTGCGCGTCTTGTAGCCCTTGGTAGGCACACCCCAGGGAGTCACGGGATGGCGACCGCCCGAGCTTCTGCCTTCACCGCCGCCCAACGGGTGGTCGACCGGGTTCATGGCAACGCCGCGGACTTCGGGTCTCTTTCCTTTCCAGCGGGCGCGACCAGCCTTGCCCAAGGAAACGTTCTCGTGGTTCAGGTTGCCCACCTGGCCCACCGTGGCGCCGCACGTGGCAAGCACCTTGCGCACTTCGCCGGAGGGCATGCGGAGAAGACCGTATTTCCCTTCCTTGGCGATGAGCTGGGCGTAGGTTCCGGCGCTGCGGCAGAACTGGCCGCCGCGGCCCGGGTAGAGCTCCACGTTATGGATGATGGTACCCACGGGGATCTTGGCGATGGGCAGGGCGTTACCGGGCTTGATGTCCACGGTGGTGCCGGCCTGCAGCACGTCGCCGGGTTTCACGCCAACGGGAGCGAGGATATACCGCTTTTCGCCGTCAGCGTAGTGCAAAAGCGCAATGCGGGCGCTCCGGTTGGGGTCGTACTCGATGGAGTGGACCTTGGCCGGGATATCGACCTTGTTGCGCTTGAAATCGATGATGCGGTACAGCCGCTTGTGACCGCCGCCCCGACGGCGACTTGTCACACGACCGTAGTTGTTCCGACCGCTTTTCTTGTTAAGACCTTCAACAAGCGAACGCTCGGGCGTCGTCTTGGTGATCTCTTCAAAATCTGAAACGGTCTGGAACCGTCGCCCAGCCGAGGTAGGTTTCAATTTGCGGACAGCCACTGCTTATACTCCTTCGAAAAATTCGATCTTTTCGCCGGGAGCGAGCGTCACGTACGCCTTCTTGAACCCGGACTTCCTGCCCACAGTGCGGCCCTGCCGCTTGCGGGCAAGAGGCTTTTTCCTCACCACGTTCACGCCCGTGACCTTGACCTGGAAGGCTTCCTCGACGGCCCGTTGGACCGCGATCTTGTTGGCCTCGGGATGGACGAAGAAAACAACCTGATTCGCCGCGTCCTTGGCATAGGTCGCCTTTTCGGAGACCAGGGGCTTGATAAGAATCTGCGTGTAATCCATGACCTTGTATCCTTTACGGTCGTGCCCAAAAGCTATTTGAGCCGCTCCGCGACAACGTTGGCGGCGTCTTCAAACATCACAAGCTGCTGATGATTCAACACATCATAGACATTCAGCTTGTCCTGGGTCATGACCGTAATCCCAGGAATGTTTCTTGCCGAAAGCGCAAGATTGTTATCTACATTTCCGGTAACAATCAAGGCTTTTTTCAGGCCAAGTTTTTCGACGATGGCGACGAAATGCTTGGTCTTGATTTCGGGAAGGTCGATGCCCTTCACAACCATCAGGTTGTCTTCGGCCAAGCGCGAAGACAGCGCCATCTTCATGGCCAGCTTGCGCACCTTCTTGTTCACCTTGAAGGAATAGTCGCGGGGTTGGGGGCCAAAGACCACCGCGCCGCCGCGCCATACCGGAGAGATGTTGGTACCGCAGCGGGCACGGCCCGTGCCCTTCTGCCGCCACGGCTTGGCGCCGCCGCCAAGCATCTTGGCGCGGTTGAGCGTGGCATGGGTGCCGGCGCGCTGCGCCGCACGGCGGGCGCGCACCACGAGGTTGAGGATCTCGGCGCTCACCTCTACCTCGAACACATCGGCGGGCAGGTCCATCTCGCCCACTTCGTTCTTCTGCTGATCGAATATCTTTACCTGAGCCATGTGCTCACCCTCGTGCTTACTGCTGCTTGCGGATCATCACCAGGCCGTTGGTCGGCCCCGGGATCGCACCGCGGATAAGAAGAATGTTGTCGTCGGGACGAACCGCGACCACTTCAAGACCAATGGAAGTCACGCGGCGAGCGCCCATATGACCAGCCATCTTCTTGCCCTTGAACACCTTGCCGGGATGGGTGGCGTTACCCACGGAGCCGGGCGAACGGTGGATCTTCTCATGGCCGTGGCTGGCGGGCATGCCGTGGAAGTTCCAGCGCTTCATGACGCCCTGGAAGCCCTTTCCCTTGCTTGTTCCCGTCACCTTGACCACGTCGCCGGGAGCGAACTCGGTCACGGTGATGTCCTGGCCCACTTCGTACCCGTCCACGCTGTCGAGACGGATCTCGCGCAGGTGCCGGAAGCTGCCCTTGTTCGCCTTGGCGAGATGACCCGCCTCGGGCTTGTTGACTTTGCGCTCCGCGATAACGCCGAAGCCGATCTGGATGGCGTTGTAGCCGTCCTTGGTTTCGTCCTTGATTTGAATGACCGGACAGGGACCGGCCGCGACAACCGTACACGGGGTCGCGGAACCATCGCTGTTGAATATCCGGATCATGCCGAGCTTGCGCCCCAATATTCCAAGACTCTTAGCCATGATGCCCTCTCGCTAGAGTTTGATTTCCACATCCACGCCAGCGGGAAGGGAAAGCTTGCCCAGAGCGTCGACCGTCTGCTGGGTGGGTTCCAAAATATCCAGAAGCCGCTTGTGAATGCGCATCTCGAACTGCTCGCGGGACTTCTTGTCCACGTGCACACTGCGGTTGACAGTGTACTTATGGATATTGGTCGGCAGCGGGATGGGTCCGGCAAGTCCGGCGCCCGTGTTGCGGGCGGTATCCACGATCTCGGCCACAGCCTTGTCCAGAATACGGTAATCGTAAGCCTTCAGCTTGATGCGGATGCGTTCGCTGTTGACGGTATTCATGTATTACTCCGTAATTTCGGTAACAACGCCCGCGCCAACGGTGCGGCCGCCTTCGCGAATGGCGAAGCGCAGACCAAGCTCCATGGCGATGGGCGCAATGAGTTCCACGTGGAAGGTGGCGTTGTCGCCGGGCATGACCATTTCAACACCCT
>JBFWMG010000050.1:0-21993 GCA_050251715.1 Desulfovibrionaceae bacterium
CACGCCATCAGGAAATTGAACAGCGGGCCCGCCACGATGACCAGCATGCGGTGCAGCGGCGGGCGCAGCATGAAGCTGTGGCGCGTGCTGAATCCCTCGGGCAGGTCGGCGGTGTCGGTTTCGCCCACCAGCTGCACATAGCCGCCCAGGGGAATGGCCGAGAGCTGGTAGCTGGTGAGGCCGGACCGGAAGCCGAACAGGCGCGGGCCAAAACCCAGGGAAAAGGTCTTGACCCCTATGCCGAGTCCCCGGGCCACGAGAAAATGCCCCAGTTCATGAAAAAAAATGAGTCCGCCAAGGACGATGACGACTTCAATCGCGTGTAGCATGGCCTTCCGGTGCGGGGCGGGTGAACGCTCCCTCGCTGATGATTGCCCTGGCCCTGGCCCGGACCTGATGGTCCAGCGCCAGGATAGTCTCCAGGTCCGGCGGGGCCGGGTTCCCACGCACCTCATCCATGCAACGGCTGATGAGCGCGGGGATGTCCATGAATCCCAGGGATCGGTCCAGGAAGGCCGCCACCGCGACCTCGTTGGCCGCGTTGAGCGCGACAGGCGCCGCGCCCTTGCGGCGCAAGGCCTCCATGGCCAGCCCCAGACATGGGAAAGAGGGTATGTCCGGCGATTCGAATGTCAAGCTGCCCACCCGCGCCAGATCGAGCGGCTCCATGTCCAGGGGCAGGCGGCGCGGCCACGCCAGGCAGTAGGCAATGGCTATCTGCATGTCCGGCGGCCCCAGGTGCGCCAGTTGCGAGCGGTCCCTGTACTCCACCAGGGAGTGGACGATGGATTGCGGATGCACCACCACCTCGATGGCGTCCAGCGGCATGCCGTAGAGGTGGTGCGCCTCGATGACCTCAAGCCCCTTGTTCATCAGCGTGGCCGAGTCGATGGTGATCTTGGCGCCCATGCTCCAGTTGGGATGGCGCAGCGCCTGCTCGGGCGTGACGTGGCGCAGAAATTCAATGCCCTTGCCCCGGAACGGTCCGCCCGAGGCGGTCAGGATGATGCGGCGCACGTCGTTCATGCCGTGCCCGGCCAGTCCCTGGAACAGGGCGTTGTGTTCGGAATCCACGGGCAGGATGGGCGCGCCCGTCGCGGCGCTGGCCGCGCGGAACAGGTCGCCCGCCAGCACCAGCGCCTCCTTGTTGGCCAGGGCCAAGGCCTTGCCCGCTGTGACCGCCGCCAGCGCGGGCGCCAGGCCCGCCGCGCCCACCTGGGCCGCCAGCACCATGTCCGCCTGCGGCAGCGTGGCCATGGCCACGTAGCCCTCGGGGCCGGTCAAGATCTCCGGCGCATACCCTTTGGGCAGGAGCTTTTGCAGCGCAGCGGCGTGGTCGCCGTCTATGACCGCCACATGGGAAGGCCGCCAGCGGGCGGCCTGGTCGGCCAGGCGCTGCACATTGCGCGCGCCCGCCAGTCCCACCACCACGAAGTCGCGCGGGTGTTGCGCCAGCACCTTGAGCGCGCTCGTGCCGATGGAGCCGGTGGACCCCAGGATGACCAGCGGCCTGGGAAATCGTTCGGACAGGGAAGCGGCATGGAGCGGAGAAATGTAGGATGCCACGAGCACTCCCGGCGGCCTGCGCCGTTAGAAAAAGGTGGAGAGGGTCCGCGCCGCCGCATACACAGGCACGGCGAGCAGCAAGCCGTCGATGCGGTCGAGGATGCCGCCGTGACCCGGCAGCAGCCGGCCCGAATCCTTGACGTCCAGGCTGCGCTTCATGGCCGATTCCACAAAGTCGCCGAACTGGGCCGCCACGTTGAGCGCCACGCCCAGACCGCACCACGCCCACCACGGCGCCACGCCCTGCCACACGCCCAGTCCCAGGCAGACCGCCATGCAGCACGCAAGGCCGCCAAAGCTGCCCATCCAGGTCTTCTTGGGGCTTACGGCGGGCCAGATCTTGCGCTTGCCGCACCAGCTGCCCGCATAGTACGCGCCCGTGTCCGAGGCCAGGGTGGCCGCGATGACCAGCACCATTTCCGCCGGACCGAACCGGAAGAAGAACTGGAGCAGCAGCGGCAGGTACATGAGTCCCGCCACCATGATGGTGGAGTTGGCAAAGGCCTCGCTGCCTGTTGACTGGCTGGGATCCTTGGCGAAACGGAAAAGGAAGGCAAGGTTGCTGGTCCAGAACGCGGCCACGAAAAGTCCCAGCGCCCAGCCGGGCTGGCCCAGGAATTCCGCCAGCAGCAGGCCGCAGCCGAACAGGCCGCCCAGGATCTTGCGGGGCGTGTGGCGGCCCGGCCAGAACATGGAGTAGAACTCCCACAGCCCGGCACAGGAAATGAGGCATACCGCCGCGAACACCGCCCAGCCGCCCACGGCCACGGCCACGGCCACGGCCGCGCCAAGCGCCAGCGCCGTGACGATGCGCGCGTGATGGGACGACAGGCTCATGGGGTCTGCTCCCCGGTTTTGCCGAATCGCCGCTGGCGGCGGGCAAAATCCGCCAGCGCCTTGTCCAGCTCCGCCGCGTCGAAATCGGGCCACAGCACGTCGGTGAAATACAGTTCGCTGTACGCGGACTGGAAGAGCAGGTAGTTGGACAGGCGCACCTCGCCGCTGGTGCGGATGATGAGGTCCGGGTCGGGTTGGTCCGCCGTGTACAGCCGCGCCGCCAGCGCCTCCTCGGTGATCGCCTCGGGCGCAAGGCCGTCGGCCACGCAGGCGCGCGCCGCGCGCACGATCTCGTCCCGGCCCGAGTAGTTGAGGGCGAGATTGAGGGTCATGGACGTGTTGGAGGCTGTCTGGCCGCACACGAGCTTGAGCACCTGGCGCACGGCAAAGGGGAGGTCGCGCAACTCGCCCAGGACGCGGAGCCTGATGGATTTGGACATCAGGCTCTGCAGTTCACGCTTGAGGAAGCTTGTGAGCAGGTCGAAGAGAAAGGCGACCTCGTCCTTGGGGCGCGCCCAATTCTCGCGCGAAAAGGTGTACAGGGTCAGGTGTCCGACCCCGCGTTCGTGGCAGGCGGTGACGATGGCCTTGGCCGCGTCGGTGCCTGCCCTGTGGCCCTGGCTGCGCGGCAGGCCGCGTTGCTGAGCCCAGCGGCCGTTGCCATCCATGATGATGGCGATATGCTGGGGTGTGGATACGGCTGAAATGGCTTAGATCTCCATTATTTCCTTTTCCTTGGCGGCCAATGCCTCGTCCGCCTTGGCCACATGGGCATCGGTGAGCTTTTGCACGTCGTCCTGGCCCTTGCGCATGTCGTCTTCGCCGATTTCCTTGTCGTTCTTCAGCTTCTTGAACGCTTCGTTGGCGTCGCGGCGCACGTTGCGCACGGCCACCTTGGCTTCCTCGGTGTACTTCTTGGCCACCTTCACCAGCTCCTTGCGCCGTTCCTCTGTCAGGGCGGGAATGGAGATGCGGATGATCTTGCCGTCGTTCACCGGGGTGAGGCCCAGGTCGGACTTGAGGATGCCCTTTTCCACATCGTTGAACGCATTGCGGTCCCAGGGCTGGATGGTGATGGTGCGCGAGTCCGGCACGGAAATGGAGGAAATCTGCTGCAGGGGCGTGGGTGTGCCATAGTAGTCGATGCGCAGGTCTTCCACCAGCGAGGTGGACGCCCGGCCCGTGCGCAGTTTGGAGAAATCCTTGTCCAGGCTTTTCAGCGCCTTTTCCATGCGCTCTTCGGTTTCAAGCATCAGGGTATCCGCATCCATACTCATTCGCCTCCTTGCACGGTGGTGCCAACGTTCTCGCCCATGACGACGCGCCGAATGTTGCCCGGGGTGAAGAGATTGAACACCACGATGGGCAAACGGTTATCCATGGCGAGCGAAATAGCTGTCGTGTCCATGACTTGCAGGCGGCGCTGCAAGGTGTCCATGTACGTCAATGTGTCAAATTTCACGGCGTCGGGGTGCTTGACCGGATCCTTGTCATACACGCCGTCCACCTTGGTGCCCTTCAGAATCGCCTCGGCCTTGATCTCCATGGCGCGCAGGGCGGCGGCGGTGTCCGTGGTGAAGTAGGGGTTGCCCGTACCCGCCGCGCAAATGACCGCCCGGCCCTTTTCCAGGTGGCGGATGGCGCGGCGGCGGATGTAGGGTTCGGCCACCTCGCGCATGGAAATGGCGCTCATCACCCGCGTGCTCACGCCCGCCTTTTCCAGGGCGTCCTGCACGGCCAGGGCGTTGAGCACCGTGGCCAGCATGCCCATGTAGTCGGCGCTGGCCCGGTCCATGCCGCGCGCGGATCCGCTCATGCCCCGGAAGATGTTGCCGCCGCCGATGACCAGAGCCACCTGAAGCCCCATGGCCACCACCTCGGCGATCTCGGTACATATACCTTGGACCGTTGCGGGGTCTATACCGAATTTTTGCTCACCGGCCAAGGCCTCGCCGGAGAGCTTCAACAGGACTCGACCATAGCGTAGCGTGCTCATGCGAACTCCGTTGGGTTGTGGGTGTGCGCCATGGAGCGGACGCATGCCGGGCGTTTTGGGTACCCCGCCATGTGCCGCTCCTCCCCCAGGATATCCGAGATGCTCGGGATATCCAGAATATCGGGCAAAAAAAAACGGGCTTGCGGCCCGTTTTTTTTCGTTAGCGCATTTTCGTCTTGAAGCAAGACGCTTCCCTGAAGCAATGTCCCATTGTTTCAGGGAAATGCACAAGAGCCTCTAAACCGTTCACGGTTGAGACGCCCTAGGCTTCTTCCGCTCCCAACTGCAACCTGACGAATCGGGTTACGGTGAGCGTGTCTCCGAGCGCCTTGCCGGTCTCTTTCACCAGGTCGGCCACGGACTTCTTGTCTTCCCTGATGTAGGGCTGCTCAAGCAGGCAGACTTCCTTGTAGTATTTCTTCACGCGGCCATCCACGATCTTGTCCACGATGTTCTCGGGCTTGCCTTCCTCCAGCGTCTGCTGGCGGTACACGGCCTTTTCGCGATCCAGCACGTCCTGGGGCAGTTCGCTGGGAGACACGCACAGGGGGTTGGCCGCGGCCACCTGCATGGCCAGGTTCTTGGCCAGTTCCTTCATGCCTTCGGTGGCGGCGGTGGCGGCGTTGGCGCAGGTCACCTCGACCACCACGCCGATCTTGCCGGTGGAGTGCACGTAGGTGCCGAGCACGCCCGCGCCGTCCACGGCCAGCTTGACGAAACGGCCGATCTGGATGGCTTCGCCGATCACGGCGATAAGGTCGTTGACCTTGTCCATGAGGCTGCCACCGTCGCGGGGCGCATCCAGGAAGGCCTGGGGCACGGCGGTGGGGGTGGCGGCGGACAGGTCGGAAGCGGCCACGGCGTCGCCGAGCATCTTGCCCACGTCCTGGAACTTGTCGCTCTTGGACACGAAGTCGGTCTCGCACTTGAACTCGACCATGGAGGCCGTGGTCTGGGCATCGTTGCCCACAAAGGCGATGAGGCCTTCGGAAGCGGTGCGGTCGGCGCGCTTGGCGGCCTTGGCAATGCCCTTCTGGCGCAGCCAGTCGACGGCGGCCTGTTCGTCGCCGTCGCACTCGGCCAGGGCTTTCTTGCAATCCATCATGCCTGCGCCGGTCTTGTCGCGCAGGGCTTTAACCTGTTGGGCGGAAATGGCCATGTCTATAAACTCCTTGTCACCTGAAATTATTCAGCGGTTACGTCGCCGTCTTTGGCTTCCATGGCTGCGGGGGCGGCCACGGCGGCCTCGGCCTTGGCCTGGGCGTCGTTCGCCTCGTCCTTGGACTGGGCGGCGCCTTCGAGGCACGCGTCCGCCACGTGGGACACGAACAGCTTGATGGCCCGGATGGCGTCGTCATTGCCGGGGATGATGTAGTCGATCAGGTCGGGGTCGCAGTTGCTGTCCACGATGGCCGCGATCGGGATGCCGAGCTTGCGGCATTCCTTGACCGCGATCTCTTCGCGCTTGGGGTCGACCACGAAGGCGATGTCGGGCAGGCGGTCCATGTCCTTGATGCCGCCGAGCACCAGGTTCAGCTTCTCCATTTCGCGGCGGAACTGGAGCACTTCCTTCTTCACGAACTTGTGGATGCTGCCGTCCTCGAACATGGCCTCAAGTTTCTTGAGGCGGTCGATGGACTTGCGGATGGTCTGGAAGTTGGTGAGCGTGCCACCCATCCAACGGTTGGTCACGTAGAACATGCCCGCGCGCTCGGCCTCGGACTTGACCGACTCCTGCGCCTGGCGCTTGGTGCCGATGAAGACCACCTTGCCGCCGCGCATCACGGTGTTCACGATGGCGTCGTGGGCGGTCTGGAACATCTTCACGGTCTGCTGCAGATCCATGATGTGGATGCCGTTGCGCGCGCCGTAGATGAAGGGGCGCATCTTGGGGTTCCAACGACGGGTCTGGTGGCCGAAGTGGACACCGGTCTCCAACATCTGCTTCATGGTAACATACGCCATAACACTGTCTCCTTTGGGTTTTTCCTCCATCCCGCGCCGTGCTCCCCAGCCCCGTACAAGGGCACCCGGGGCGGCTGTCGGGATGTGCGTTGTGTAGAAAAGCAGGTCTATTTAAGTTAAAAACGCGCGGCTGGCAAGAACAAAAATGTCTGCCCGCCCATTTGCTACTGCACGGAGGTCACGCTCTCCACGTCGTCGGCCACGGGATTGATGAGGATGCCCACGCCGTCGATCTCGATGCGCACCTCGTCGCCCGCCACCAGCGGCCCCACGCCTTCGGGCGTGCCGGTCAGCACCACGTCGCCGGGCATGAGCGTCATGATGCGCGAGATGAAACTCAAGGTCTCGTAAGGTTTGTTGAGCATCTGCGAGGTGTTGTCCTGCTGGCGGATCTCGCCGTTGACCAGGGTGCGGATGCCCAGGTTCGTGGGGTCGGGCACATCGGTCTCGATCCACGGCCCAATGGGCAAAAAGGTGTCGAACCCCTTGCCCCGGGTGAACTGCACGTCCTTTTTTTGCAGGTCGCGCGCGGTCACGTCGTTGGCGCAGGTGTAGCCGAACACGCATTCCGCCGCCTCTTCGGGCGTGATGTTGCGGCACTGGCGGCCCACCACGATGGCCAGTTCGCCCTCATAGTCCACCCGCTGGCTCTGCGAGGGGCGGATGATGGTCTGCCCGCTGGTGATGATGGCCGACGGCGGCTTGAGGAACAGCAGCGGCTCTTCGGGAAGGGCGTGGCCCATCTCCGCGCCGTGCTTGGCGTAGTTCACGCCCAGGCAGATCACCTTGGTGGGGGCGACGGGAGGCAGCACGCCCACCTCGTTCAGGGACAGCGGGGACTTGAGGCCCAGCTCCCTGTTCAGGCAGTGGAGCTCCTCGCCCACGAGGGACGCATAAAAAACCTGTTCCTGGTAGCGGACTCGCAAAACGCGCATGGCACACTCGCTTGGGTTGCAGGGTTGATGCGGCGCGCGGCCCGTGGGCTCGGCGCGCGGCGGCCGCGTGCGGGCTACACGGTCATACGGCCGCGTGCGGGCTACACGGTCATACGGCCGCGTGCGGCCTACACGGTCATGATGAGCGGCAGCACCACCGGGTCGCGGTCCAGCACCTTGCGGAAAAAGCGGCGCAGCGAGGAACGGATGCGGTCCTTCAGCTTGGCCACCTCGCCGGGCGGAATGTTCTCGAAGATGTCCAGGATGATGCACTTGGCGTCTTCCAGCACGTGGCTGTACTGCTGCTCGAACACGAACCCCTTGGACTGAATGTTCGGCCCGACCAGGATCTCGCCCGTGTTCTCGTCGATGACCAGCACCACCACCACAAGCCCCTCGCCGCCCAGGAGCTGCCGCTCCTTGAGCACGGTCTGGCCCACGTCGCCCACGCCCTTGCCGTCCACATAGATGTGCTCCACGGGGACGGTCTCCTCCAGGCGGATGCCGCTGGGCAGCAGTGTGAGCGGATTGCCGTTCTCCAGCACCAGGGCGCGCTCGGGCGCCACGCCGCATTCGCGGGCGAGGCGGCAATGCTTGACCAGATGGCGGTATTCGCCGTGCACGGGCACGAAATACTTGGGCCGCACGGTCTCGAACATGATGCGCAGCTCGTCCTTGTGCGCGTGGCCCGAGGCGTGGATGGCCTGCACCTTCTCGTACAACACCTCCGCGCCCATGCGGTAGAGCTGGTTGATGAGCCGCGTGATGGCCTTCACGTTGCCGGGGATGAAGCGCGAGGACATGATGACCGTGTCGCCCTCATGGATGCGCAGCTGCTTGTGTTCGCCCTTGGCGATGCGCGCCAGCGCGGACAACGGCTCGCCCTGCGATCCCGTCACCAGCAGCACGATGCGGTCGCTGTCCAGGTGCGGCAGCTCCTCGGTCAGGCACATGGTTCCGGCGGGCACCCGCAGGTACCCCAGTTCGCGCGCCATCTCGATGTTGTTGCACAGGCTGCGCCCGCTCACCGCCACCCTGCGCCCGGTGTGCTCGGCCAGATCGAAGATCTCCTGGATGCGCTGGATATGGCTGGAAAAAAGCGTGACGATGATGCGCGCCTTGGCCTTGAGAAAGATCTCGCGCAGCGATTCCTTGATCTCGCGTTCGATGAGCGAATGCCCCTCGCGTTCCACGTTGGTGGAGTCGCTCATGAGCAGCCGCACCCCGTCCTTGGAAAACTCGCGGAAGGCGTCCAGGTCCGTGGCGTGGCCGTCCAGGGGATTGGGGTCGATCTTGAAGTCGCCCGTATGCACCACCCGGCCCACCGGCGTCTCGATGCCCAGGCCGAACCCTTCCACAATGGAATGGCAGACCGGAAAGAAGTGCACGGTCATGTCGCCCAGGGTGATGTTGTCGCGGGGCGTCACCTCGCGCAGGTCGGTGTACTTGTCCAGGTCATGCTCGCGCAGCTTGTTTTCCACCAGCGCCAGGGTGAACCTGGAGCCGTAGACCGGCACGGACACGTAGGGCAACAGCCACGGCAGCGCGCCGATGTGGTCCTCGTGCCCGTGCGTGAGCACGATGCCCTTCAGTTTTTCCTTGCGCGCCAGAATGTAGTCGAAGCGCGGGATGATGATGTCGATGCCGAGCAGGCTGTCGTCCGGAAACATAAGGCCGCAGTCCACCACGAACATGGACGTGCGCGTGGAAAAAACCATGCAGTTGAGGCCGATCTCGCCCAGCCCGCCCAGGGGGCATAGCGTCAGGAATTCGTCGTGACCGGACATTGCCGCATCTCCATATAGGTGGCGTTCATGTGTTGACGCAGATCCTCTTTGAATTGTTCGCGCTGCTTGAGCGTGTAGCGGCCCGGTTCGATGAGCGGCAGCGCCTTGATCCGCACCACCCGCCGACCGGGAGCCAACGTGCTGCGGCCCTTGGGCATGATGTCGCCCGTGCCGTCAATGACCAGCGGCGCCACCGGAATGCCACATTTGAGCGCCATGATCATGCCGCCGATCTGGAACGGGCCGAGTTCCTTTTCAAAACCCACGTTGCGCGTGCCTTCGGGGAAAATGACGATGGATACGCCCTCGTGGGCCTTTTCCACCGCATAGTCGATGCTCTTCATGGCCCTGCGGCTGTTGCCCCGGTCGATGGGGATGTGCCCCGCGCTCCGCATGGCCTTGCCGAAGATGGGTATGGTGAACAGCACTTCCTTGGCCACAAAGCCGATGCGGTAGTCCTTGAGCAGGGTGTACAGCACCAGAATGTCCAAATAACTGGTATGGTTGGGCATGAAAATGACATTCTGGCCCTTGGGCAGGGCCGTCAGGTCGGCCTCGAGCCGGATGCCGGACAGCGCCAGGCATATGCGGGCCCAGACATGGCCTATGCGGGTGGACGCGTTGCCGCTGCGGTCAAACAGCGCGGCCAGCACGGCAAGCGATGAAAAGGCGATACTCGCGGGAATGAAGGTGCAGAAAAAGAAGAAATTACGCAACATGCCTCGTCCTGTCGTTCAGTCTACAAGAGTGAAACCTAGCCTAATTCGGCTGCGGCCACAAGGCGAACCCGCGTCCGCCCGGCGCGCGGGCGCGAAATCCACTGGCAAAGCCCTGGGGGAAGGAGGGAGGAGAGAGAAAACCCCTTTTGCCAAGCATAAAAAGGGGTTTTCTCTCTCCTCCCTCCTTCCCCCAGACCCCCATCCTCTCTCTTTCCCCAAAAACTGCTGGCTGGGGAGGGGGATATGGTTGGGACAGGCGAGTTGTCCAGGCGGGCGGCTGGCGGGAGAGGTGGGGGAGGCTGGTATACTGGGACAGGTGGGTTCCCCAGACGGACTGCTGGCGGGAGAGGTGGGGGCGGTTTCCCAGGTGGGCGGTCTTGTTGTCCGGCGTGTCAGGGCAAAGGCTTGAAGGGCGGTTTGCCCGACGACGTGAGCGCAAGGCTTCGAGAAAAAAAGTCTGGATGCATGGTGGGTTGTCCGCAGCCTGTCGGATTGGACGTTGTCAGCAAAAAAGCCGCCGTCCCGCAGGGACGGCGGCTGTGACAGCGTGTGGCCGGGCTGGATCCGGGGCTATTCCTCGCCCTTTTTGTTTTCCGCGATGACCTTGTCGGCCACCGGCGGCGGCGCTTCCTCGTAGTGGTCGAATTCCATGGTGAACATGCCCTGGCCGCCGGTCATGGACGAGAGCGTCTGGGCGTAGGACAGGATTTCGTTCATGGGCACGTGGGCCTTGACCTCGGTCACGCCCGCGGTGGAGTCGGAGCCGAGCACCTTGCCGCGCCGGCTGGACAGGTCGCCGATGATGTCGCCCATGTTTTCGTCCGGGATGGTGACCGTGACCAGCATGATGGGTTCGAGCAGGATGGGCCTGGCCACTTCCAGCGCCTTTTTGAAGGCGATGGAGCCTGCGATCTTGAACGCCATTTCCGACGAGTCCACGTTGTGGTAGGAGCCGTCGTACAGGGTCACCTTGAAGTCCACCACCGGGCACCCGGCCAGGCTGCCGCGATGGGCCGCCTCCTGGATGCCCTTGTCCACCGCCGGGATGTACTGGCGGGGGATGGAGCCGCCCACGATGGCGTCCTCGAATTCGTAGCCGCTGCCCGAGGGCAGGGGTTCCATGCGGATGAAGCAGTCGCCGAACTGGCCGCGCCCGCCGGATTGCTTCTTGTGGCGGCCCTGCACGTCGGCCTTGCCCTTGATGGTTTCGCGGTAGGGAACCTTGGGCGTCTTGAGCAGGATCTCGGTCTTGTAGCGGCGTTTGGCCTTTTCCACGGCCATTTCGATGTGCAACTGGCCCATGCCCGCCAGCAGGATGTCGCCGGACTCCTCGTCGCGGGAGAGTTTCAGGTTTACGTCCTCTTCAAGCAGCTTGCCCACCGCCGAGTACACCTTGTCTTCCTCGCCCTTTTCCTTGGGCGCCAGGGCATAGGTGATGAGGTTGGCCGCCAGTTTGGGCAGGGCCAGCTTGAAGGGCTTTTTCTCGGCGCACAGGATGTCTGTGGTGGAGGTGTTCTTCAGCTTGGCGATGGCCGCCACGCCGCCGGGACCAAGGGGCTCCTTGGACTGCTTCTGGTCCTTGCCGGAAAGCAGCAGCAGCTGGCCGATGCGTTCGGTTTCGCCGTTGGCCGCGTTGGTCACGGCGGTGTCGGCGGTCAGCGTGCCGGAGAGCACGCGCACCACGGAAAGCTGGCCCGCAAAGGGGTCGGCCAGGGTCTTGAAGACCACGGCGGCCAAGGGTTCGTCGGGCGAGCTGGGGCGTTCGTTGCCGTCCTCGTCCGTCCAGGCGCCGCGTTCCAGGGGATTGGGCAGCAGATCCTGGATCACGTCCAGAAGCTGCGCGCCGCCCTTGTTTTCCAGGGCCGCGCCCGCAACCACGGGCAGCAGGTCGCCGGACAGCACGCCCTTGCGCATGGCCTCGGTGATTTCCTCGGGGGAAAGCGCGCCTTCCTCAAGGTATTTCTCCATCAGCACTTCATCGCTTTCCGCGATGTTCTCCACCGTGGTCTCGCGCATGAGGGCCACTTCGTCGGCCAGGTCGGCGGGGATGTCGCCGGCCTTGACCTTGCCGTCGGCCTCGAAGAACAGCGCCTTGTTGCCCAGCACGTCCACCAGGCCGGTGAACTGGTCCTGCTTGCCGATGGGCATGTACAGGAGCACGGGCTTGGCCTTGAGCATGGTGGACAGGCCGTCGAAAGCCATGGCGAAGTCGGCGCGGTCGCGGTCCATCTTGTTGAGGAAGCAGACTGATGGCAGGCCGGCCTTCCTGACTTCTTCCCAAAGACGCTTGGTCAGGGGGCGCACGCCGTCCACCGCGTCAATGATGAACACGGCGGCGTCCGCGCCGAGCAGCAGGTAGGGCAGGTCGCCGGTAAAATTCGTGTCGCCGGGGGTGTCGATGCAGAAGTGTTGGTTCTTGTCCCAGAGATATTGGGCGAATCCGGGTTGGATGGAGCCGCGCCGTTTGATCTCTTCGGGCTCGTAGTCAAGGGCCGTGCTGCCGTCCTCCACCTTGCCCAGGCGGTTGATGACGCCGGCCTGGAAGAGGAGCATTTCCGCAAGCGTGGTTTTGCCGCATCCGCCGGTGCCCACCAGCGCATACGTTCTTTGGGTTTCGAGGGCTTTGGCCATGTACGTCTCCCTTTGAGTATGTGTTTTCACCCTGTCGGGGCAGGGTGTGCAGAGGCGTTCGTAACAGGCACGTCGGAAACCAAAAGGTCTTTGAAAGGTCCGTCATAGAGAGAGGCGGCAAAAGATGTCAAGGGCTATGTCTCGCGGTTCAAACCGTTACGTGCCGGTTGCGTGGCGCGGCACGGGCTGGTCCGCCGCATGGCCAACCTCCCCCGCGCGGGGCCGTTGTGCTTGACGCGGCGTTGCCTGCGACGTACTCCGCTTGAACGTCCCTGCGCGTGGTGGGCGCCGTGGCGCCCGGCATCCTCATGGAACAGGCGCGGGCGCGCGGGCGCGCGGACGTGGCCCGGCCGCCGGGGCGGCCATGGCTGTGGCCGGTGCGTTGCAACTCGTATATCATATTTTATTTTTATATCAAAAGGATGCCGCATGGCGGCTGTGATAGGAAAGGAGCGGAAATGGCGCAGGTGCATGGCTTTACCCTGGTGAGCGAGCGGGAAATCCCGGAAATCGGCGGCACGGCCCGGATGTGGCGGCACGGCAAGACCGGCGCGCAGCTGCTGTCCATGTCCTGCGCCGACGAGAACAAGGTCTTTGGCGTGAGTTTCCGCACCCCGCCCGAGGATTCCACGGGCGTGGCGCACATCCTGGAGCATTCCGTGCTGTGCGGCTCGCGGCGCTATCCGGTCAAGGAGCCCTTCGTGGAACTGCTCAAGGGGTCGCTCAAGACCTTTCTCAACGCCTTCACCTACCCGGACAAGACCTGCTATCCCGTGGCCAGCACCAATTTGCAGGATTTCTACAACCTCGTCGACGTGTACCTGGACGCGGTCTTCTTTCCCCGCATCAGCGAGGACATCCTGCGCCAGGAGGGGTGGCACGTGGACATGGCCGACCCCGACGCCGCGCCCGCGTTCAAGGGCGTGGTGTTCAACGAGATGAAGGGCGCCTACTCGTCGCCGGACAGCGTGCTGTACGAGACCGCGCAGCACTCCCTGTTCCCGGACACCACCTATGGCGTGGATTCCGGCGGCGACCCGGCCCGCATCCCGGACCTGACCTATGCCCGGTTCAAGCGGTTCCATGAGGTCAACTATCATCCGGGCAACGCGCGTTTCTACTTTTACGGCGATGACCCCGAGGACGCGAGGCTGGCCAAGGCCGACGCCTATTGCGCGCTGTTCGAGCCGCTGGGGCCGGACGCGCCGTCCACCTCCGTGGGCGTGCAGGCGCGGTTCGACGCGCCCCGCAGGGTGGAGGAGCGCTACGCCGCCTCGGATTCCGGCGAGGAAGGGGACGGCAACCGCGCCATGTGCGTGGTCAACTGGCTGTTGCCCGAGCCGCTTGACCCGGAGGTGAACTACGCCTTCCAGATGCTGGAGCACGTGCTTGCGGGCATGCCCGCCTCGCCGTTGCGCATGGCGCTCATCGAGTCCGGCCTGGGCGAGGACGTGGCGGGCGCGGGCATGGAGAACGAACTGCGCCAGATGTATTTTTCCGTGGGCCTCAAGGGCATTGCCCTGGACGACGCCGACGCGGTGGAGGCGCTGGTGCTGGACACCCTGGCCGCCATTGCGGAGCAGGGCGTGCCCGCCCAGGACGTGGAGGCGGCGGTCAACTCCGTGGAGTTCGACCTGCGCGAGAACAACACCGGCAGTTTTCCGCGCGGGCTGCACGTCATGCTGCGCGCGCTGACCACCTGGCTCTACGACGGTGACCCGCTGGCCATGGTGGCCTTCGAGGCGCCGCTCGCGGCCATCAAGGCGCGGCTCGCCGCGGGCGAGCCCGTGTTCGAGAACATGATCCGCACCCATCTGCTGGACAACCCGCACCGCACCACCGTGGTGCTGGCGCCCGACGCGGCGTTGCAGGCGCGGCGCGACGTCGAGGAGGCGGCGCGCCTGGACGCGCTGGTGGGCGGCCTGGACCGGGCTGGCCGCGAGGCGCTGGCCGCGCAGACCGCCGCGCTCAAGGCCATGCAGGAGGCCGAGGACACGCCCGAGGCGCTGGCCACCATCCCGCGCCTGGGCCTTGCGGACATGGACCGGGAGAACAAGACCATCCCCCTGGACATCGTGGCCCAGGGCGGGGCGGACGAGGCCATGTTCCTGGCCCACGACATCCCCACGGCGGGCATCGCCTACCTGGATCTGGGGTTTGACCTGTCGCCGCTGCCCCAGGCGCTCCTGCCGCTCGCGCCGTTGTTTGGCCGGGCGCTGCTGGAGATGGGCACGGACGCGTCGAGCTTCGTGGACCTGTCCATGCGCATTGCGGCCAAGACCGGCGGCATTGACGCGGACACCATGGCCACGGCGGTGCGCGAGGGCTCCGGCGCGGTGGCGCGGCTGTTTTTGCGCGGCAAGGCCACGGTGGACAAGGTGGGCGACCTGGCCGACATCCTGCGCGAGGTGCTGCTGGGCGCGGACTTTTCCGACCGCGAGCGGTTTCGCCAGATAGTGCTGGAGGAAAAGGCGCGGCTGGAGCAGCGGCTGGTGCCCGCCGGGCATCGCGTGGTGGCCGTGCGCCTGGGCGCGCGGTTCTCGCGGGCCGGGTGGGTGGAGGAACTGCTGGACGGCGTGGTCCAGTTGCAGGCCGTGCGCGCGCTGGCCAAGCGCGTGGAAAGCGATTTCGACGGCGTGCGCGCCGACCTGGAAACCGTGCGTTCCCTGGTGCTGCGGCGCGGCGGCGCGGTGTGCAACCTGACCGTGGACCCGGCGTCCCGGGCCGGGGTGGAGGCGCGCCTGGGCGCGCTGCTGGCCGCCCTGCCAGCCGGTACGTCTCCGGCGGCGGCCTGGGCCGAGGGCGACACGTGGCCCGACCTGGGGCTGGCCGCCCGCGAGGGCTTGGCCATTCCGGCCCAGGTGAACTATGTGGGCAAGGCCGCCAACATCTACGATCTGGGCTACCGCTACCATGGTTCGGCCGGGGTCATCGCCAAGCATTTGAGCATGGGCTGGCTGTGGGACCAGGTGCGGGTGCAGGGCGGGGCGTACGGCGCGTTCTGCCTTTTCGACCGTTTTTCCGGCGAGTTCGCCTTTGTGTCCTACCGCGACCCCAACCTGTCGCGCACCTTGGGCATATACGACGCCAGCGCCGACTACCTGCGCCGCCTCGCGCTCAAGCGTGAGGAACTCGAATCCGCCATCGTGGGCGCCATCGGGGTCATCGATCTCCACCTGCTGCCCGACGCGCGCGGCTACGCCTCCATGACCCGGCTGCTTGCGGGCGACACCGACGCCGTGCGCCAGCACATGCGCGACGAGGTGCTGGGCACCACACAGGCCGATTTCGCCGCCTTTGGCGAGGTGCTGGGCGGCGTGGCGCGCGAAGGGCGGATCACGGTGCTGGGCAGCCGCGCCGCGCTCACCGCCGCGGCCATGGAAGAGGGCTGGCAGGTGGCCGACCTGCTGTAGCGGGCAAGGGGCAACCGCCCCGCCCGCCGTCCGCCAATGCGGCGGGCGGCGCATCCGGCAACTGAAAACCATCGGCGGGCGCACGGCGCGCGCCGGTCCGGGAGAAGACGCCATGCAAAAGAACATTACCGTGCCGCTGGTCAAGGCGGCCAAGGGACAGCGCAAGCTGTCCATGCTCACGGCCTACGACTACCCCTCGGCCCTGCTGGTGGACCAGAGCGGCGTGGACATGGTGCTGGTGGGCGACTCCCTGGCCATGGTCGTGCTGGGCCACGAGGACACCCTGTCCGTGACCATGGACGAGATGCTGCACCACTGCAAGGCGGCGCGGCGCGGCGTGTCGCGGGCGCTCCTGGTGGCGGACATGCCGTTCATGTCCTATGAGATCGGGGGCGACGTGGGCGTGGCCCAGGCCGTGGCCAACGCGGGCCGCTTTTTCAAGGAGGCGGGCGTACGCGCGGTCAAGGTCGAGGGCGCGGCGGGCGTGCTGCCGCAGGTGCGGGCCATGGTGGGCGCGGGCATGCCGGTCATGGGCCATGTGGGTCTCACGCCCCAGCGCGTGGCCGAGTTCGGCGGCTTCAAGGTGCAGGGCAAGACCGCCGCGGCGGCGGAAAAGATCATCGCCGACGCCGTGAGCCTGGACGAGGCGGGCTGCTTCGCCATGGTGCTGGAGGCCATCCCCTCGCCCATCGCGGCGGAAATCACCCGCCGCGTCAGCATCCCCACCATCGGCATCGGCGCGGGGCCGGATTGCGACGGCCAGGTGCTGGTCTTCCACGACATCCTGGGGCTCTACGACCGCTTCGTGCCCAAATTCGTCAAACAGTACGCCACGCTGGCCAAGGATGTGCGCGACGCCTGCGTGCGGTATCGCGAGGCGGTGGAGGCTGGGGAGTTTCCCGGACCGGAGCACTCCTTTGCCATGGCCCCGGCCCCGGAGATGGGGGAAGGCAAGGATCTGAAACTGTACGGCGGGGAAAAAAAGAGCGAATAAGGGGCAATTGAGAATGGGCGGAAAGCGGCTGGCGCCAATTGAAGCCCGCGCACATTGCCCGTGGACGCAATTCCCTTGCGGGTTGAAAACATACGGCCAAGGGTGTAGGGCTTTTCGCATACACTCTCTTTGAAAATGGGGCGGGCCGCCATGCACGAAGCGCAGACACTCTTCCACGACTATCTGGTCACGAACAAGCTCAAGGTCACCCCGCAGCGCAAGCGGATTCTTGAGGTGTTCCTCCGGTCCGAAGGCCATTTCTCCGCCGAGGATCTGTACCATCGCGTGCGCAAGAAGGATCCGTCCGTGGGGCAGGCCACGGTGTACCGCACGCTCAAGATCCTGCACGACTGCGGCATTGCGCGCGAAGTCCATTTTGGCGACGGCGTGGCCCGCTATGAACACATGATCGGCCACGAGCACCACGACCACCTCATCTGCGACGCCTGCGGCAAGAACCTCGAGGTCGTGGATCCCGAGATCGAGGTCTTGCAGGAACGCCTGGCCAAAAAGCACGGTTTTACCCTCACGGGGCACCGCATGTACCTCTACGGCCTGTGCCCCGACTGCCAGAAATAGCCGCTTTTGCCCCATACGCCTTGCCGCCGCCCGCGCCGCCCTGCCGCGCGGGCGGCTTTTTTTCGGCCGGGCCATGCCGCCGTTGGCGGCATCCGCCCTGCCGGGCGGGGGGAGGGGGGTTGCGCTGCAATGGCCGCCAGGCATGGCATCCTGCGGCGCGGGCGGGTCAGGGCTTGTCGGTGGACACCAGGCGGTGCAGCACGTCCGCCGCCTTGCCGGACAGCACAAAATCCGCCTGGGCGGTCAGGGGAGTGGGGTCGGTGTTGATCTCCACCACCACGGCTCCGGCGGCCTTGGCCTCCCGGGGCAGGGTCGCCGCGGGGTGCACCTGGGCGGCGGTGCCCACCACCAGCAGCACATGGCAGCGGGAGACCGCGCCCATGGCGCGCATGAGCACGTCGGGATCAAGGGGTTCGCCGAACCACACCACGTCGGGCCGCACCAGCGCGCCGCAGTGGCGGCACGAGGGCAGGGCGTCCAGATCCGGGGACCGGTCCTCGTAGCGCGCGCAGCAGGTGGGGCAGCGCATGCGCCAGATGTTGCCGTGCAGTTCGATGACGTTGCGGCTGCCCGCCGCCTGATGCAGGCCGTCCACGTTTTGGGTGATGCAGGCGCATTCCGGGATGTGCTCCTCGAGCCTGGCAATGGCCTCGTGGGCCGCATTGCAGGTGCAGCGCGCCAGCAGCCGCCTGCGCCAGTGGTAGAATCCCCACACCGCACCCGGTTCGAGGGCAAAGGCCTGGGGCGTGGCCAGCTCTTCGGGCCTGCGGTTGCGCCACAGGCCGCCCGTGCCGCGAAAGGTGGGCACCCCCGAGGCGGCGGACACGCCCGCACCCGTCAGGACGACAACGCGGCGGGCGGTATACAGTGCCCCGCGTACAGCGGCAATGGCGGATTCCCTGCGTTCTTCGTCGTCGCGTGTGTCGTCTTCTATGTCGTCTTTGTCGAGCACCGGAATGTCGTCGTTGACGTCGCCATCAACGCCGTCCGGAGGAGGGAGGGTGGTCATGTGCGCGTCCCTACCACTGCCACGATTCGTGGATGCGGGCCAGGCTGCCGTCGAGCAGCATGTCCGCGTATGCCTGCCGCCAACGGGTGACCACCGCCTCATCCGTGGCCATGGAAAAGGCGATGTGCAGGGAAATGGTCATGAAGGGAAGGACCGGCCTGACCTGTTCGGGGTCAATGCCCTCGCGCGCGGCAATGACGCGCAGGGTGTTCTCGCTGGAGGCCATGGCGTCCACCCTGCCGCGCAGGAGCTTTTTGAGCACTATCCCCTCGTCATTGGACACGTCGAGATTGTCGAAGCCTTGCGTCCGCAGGAATTGCTCGCGCACGTCGTCGCGGTATACGCCTATCTTGCCCAGGTTCTTGGCGTCGTCCAGCGAGAGCAGCGGCACGGCGTCGTCCTTGCGCATATACAGGGCGGAGGAAAATTTGGTCAGCGGCCCCACCCACTGGAACAACGGTTCGCGCTCCAACGTGCGGCTGGTGGAAAACAGCGCCACGTCGGGCTGCTCCAGCGCCATCTTGTACCCCCGCGCCCACGGCATCATGAGGATTTCGCCCTGCTCGCCGGTGCGGCGCATGATCTCCCGCACAATGTCCACGCACTCGCCTGTCAGCGTGCCGTTGGCCATGTAGTTGAAGGGCGGCAGGTCTTCCGTGATGACCCGCAACCCCTCGGCCCGGGCGAAAAAGGGCGCGCCCAGCGCCAAAAGGACAGCCAGCGGGATCACACGTATCCAGTGCACAATTGCCCCCCTTTCCCTTGTCCCGCCCCAGTGCGTGAGGTTCGGGCACGGCTCCCACGGCGGTGCGGGCGTGTGGCCCAAGGCGGCACCTGTCACAAGATATCAGGCTGGCGGCTTCAGGTCCAGCGTGGCCAGCAGTGACGCCACCGCGTCCATGTATCGCCGTTCGCCCCGCAGGAATATGTCGTTGTGCCCCGCGTGCCGTACGACGCACAGCGTCTTGCGGGCCGCCGGACAGGCGTCGAACAGGATGCGGGCGTTGTCCACGGGCAACAGGTCGTCGTCCTCGCCGTGGAGCAGCAGCAGCGGCCTCTGCCAGGTGGCGATCTTTTCCACGTTGCCGTACCCGTCCGCCTCGGTCAGCCCCAGGCGCGCCGGACTCATGCCGAACAGTTTGAGCAGCGGCAGGGAGTAGGCCAGCGCGCTTTCCAGGATAAGCCCGGCCAGCGCGCCGGGGTGGGCCGCCGCCAGTTCCAGCGCGCTGACGCTGCCCAGCGACCGGCCCATGGCCACCAGCGGCCCGGTGTGGCCCGCATGGGCCAGCCATTGCCGCGTGAACGCCAGCGCCTCGTGGCAGTCGGCCAGCATGGCCGCGTTGGTGGGGGTGCCCGTGGAATCGCCATAGCCGCGATAGCCCACGGCCAGCAGGTTTGCGCCCACGGCCGCGAACCGGGCCGCCACGTCGTCGTAGTCGCCCACGGTCTCGCCGTTGCCGTGGAAAAAGAGGATGTTCGGCCCGGCGGGGTGCGGCGCGTGAAATCGTCCGGCGATCTCGGCGCACTCCGCCGCCTTTTGGGCCTGGTCCGCGTCCGTATGGCTTGCGCCCGTCGGGTTTGTTCCCACCGGGATGCGCACCAGATGCGCGTGGGGCGACGCGGGCGGTCCCCATTCCGGGCGCGGGTGGAACACGATGCGCAGGATTTCGGGCCGGTCGAGCCTGCCGTAGTCGCGGTCGAAACGTGCGGCCATCAAAGCCTCCTGAGGAAACACTGCCTCATTTCCCTGTCATACAAGCCCGCGCCGCTGTCAACACGGGCACGCCCCGCACGCGGCGGCCATGGCTTTCTCACTGCGGCGCCTTTCGCCCGGCAGCGGATTCCTGTATAAGGGATGTGCCTCGACCCGGGGCGCACCACGACACAGGAGCCGCAGCCATGACCACGATACCCCATCCGTTCCGCGCCGTCCTCATCCCCCTTGTGGCCGTGGCCCTGTGCCTCGGCCTTGGCGCCGCGCCCGCACGCGCCGCCGACGAGACCAAATCCCTGGGGCTGACCGTGTACAACAACGGTCGCGCCATGGTGAACGAAACCCGCGCCATGGACATTCCCAAGGGCCGTTCCCGCGTCGAATTCCTCGGCGTGCCCGAGACCATCGAGGCCGCGTCCCTGCGCGCCGCCTCGCGCACCGTGCCCGACGCGCTGCGCCTCCTGGACATGAATTTCGAGTACGACCTCGTGTCCACCCAAACCCTGCTCGACCGCTACGTGGGCAAGAGCCTCAAGGTTGTGCTGCCCGACCCCGTGGACGCCCAGGCCAAGGTCGTGCGCGACGCCACGCTCCTGGCCAACAACGGCCAGCCCGTGTTCCAGATCGCGTCCGGAGCCACCTCCTCCATCTATGTCGGCCCCTACGAATCCGTGCTGCTGCCCGAATTGCCGCACGGCCTGCGCGCCACGCCCGCCCTGGTCTGGCTGGTGGACAACGCCGGTCCCGTTCGCCACGATGTCGACGTCTCCTACCTGGCGGGCAACATCTCCTGGCGCACCGACTACGTGCTCACCCTGGCGCCCGGCGAAACCGCCGCCTCCCTTGCCGGATGGGTCACCCTGACCAACGAGTCCGGCATGGCCTTTGCCGACGCCACCCTCAAGCTCGTGGCGGGCGACGTGCACCGCGCCGCGCCACCCCGCCCCAAGTACAACAGACTCATAATGGCCGACGCCGCGTCCATGAGCCAGGAGGCCCGCGAGGAATCCTTCTTCGAATACCATCTCTACACCATCGACCGGCCCGTGACCGTGGCCAACCGCCAGACCAAGCAGATTGCCCTGCTCACCGCGCCCCATGCCGCCGTGGCCAAGCACCTCACCGCCACCTACGCCGATCTGCCGCATCCCTCCAATCCCGGCCCCCTCAAGCAGAGCGTGGCCGTATCCCTCGAACTCGCCAACACCACCAAAAACGGCCTCGGCCTGCCTTTGCCCAAAGGCATCGTGCGCGCCTACGGCCTTGCCGCCGACGGGCAGCCCCTGCTCATAGGCGAGGACGACATGGACCATACCCCTGTGGACGGCGCCATTACCCTGAACCTTGGCACCAGTTTCGACCTGGGCGTGGAACGCACCCTTGCCGCCTATGACCACCCCGGCAAGAACGTGGTGGAATATACCTGGGAAATAACGCTGAAAAACGGCGGCAAGGCTCCCCGCACCGTCCGCCTCGATGAAGTCATGCCCGGTCAATGGACCATCACCAAGGCCAGCCACGGCTTTGACAGGCGCAACGCAGGCACCGCCCGCTTCACCATCACCGTGCCGCCCACGGAAGGGAAAAACCCGGTCGTGGTGACGTACAGCGCGCGGCTGACGCTGTAGGCGCGGCAGCCTGACGCTGTGCCCGTTTGGGCGGTGGGGAAGCGCCCCTACGCTGGTCCGGGAATCTGTTTCAACAGGTGTGAGCCCGCTCTCATTGGGGCGCGCCCCTGTTGTCTTTTATCTTTTCCTGCTCTTTCGGCTTGATGGAGGTGAAAAACAGCCGCCGCAACGGGCACGAGCCTTGTAGCCAACCTGGTTGTTCGTCTTTATTACCTTGTTC
>JBFWMG010000051.1:0-19986 GCA_050251715.1 Desulfovibrionaceae bacterium
GAGAGGAAAGAGAAAACCCCTTTTTCCAAGCATAAAAAGGGGTTTTCTCTTTCCTCTCTCCTTCCCCCGGACCCCCATCCTCTCTCCTATCTCTTTCCCCAAAAACTGCTGGCTGGGGAGGTCGATACGGGTGGGACAAGCGAGTTCCCCTGGCGGACGGCCTTATGGTCTGTGGACGAGGGCATGGTGGGCGGTTCACCCGGCGCCGTGAGCCGAAAGGCTTCGAGAAAAGAACAGCAGGGAGACAGGGCGTTTTTTCAAGCTGGGGCACCATGTCCACCATGCGCTGTCATGGTATGTCATGATACGTCCTGACAAGAAGCGCACGGCCACTGCGTCCAGGCGCGCCCCGCATCCGGATGGCAAACAGCCCGCGCATTGCCAGCCCCGCACCGCTGCGCTAGGGTGCGGGCCACCCCAACCCCGGAGCCGCAACCATGCCCGACACGATCGATCCCGCCGCCGCCCTGCGCGACCTGCGCGCCGCCTGCCCGGTGGTGCACAACATCACCAATTTCGTGGTCATGAACAGCGTGGCCAACGCCCTGCTCGCCCTCGGCGCATCGCCCATCATGGCCCACGCGCCCGAGGAAATGGAAGAGATCGTGGGCATCGCCTCGGCGCTGGCGCTCAACATCGGCACCCTGGACGCGGCGTGGACCGGCAGCATGCTGCTGGCGGGGCAGGCGGCGCAGCGGCGCGGCACGCCCGTGGTGCTCGACCCCGTGGGCGCGGGCGCGTCCACCCTGCGCACGGACACGGCGGCGCGCCTTATGCGCGAGGTCCGGCCCGCGCTGGTGCGGGGCAACGCCTCGGAACTCATCGCCCTGGCCGGGGCGCTGGACGCCGCACCCAAAGAGAACGAAGGGCATGCCTCGGCCAGCGGCTCGCGCGGCGTGGACAGCACCCACTCGGGCCACGGCCTGGACGCGGTGGCGGCCGCCCTGGCGCGCCGGTGCGGCTGCGTGGCCGTATGCAGCGGGGAAACGGATATCGTAAGCAACGGGACGCGCGTGGCGCGCATCCGGGGCGGGCATGCGCTCATGCGGCAGGTCACTGGCATGGGCTGCATGGCCACGGCCATCATCGGCGCGTTCGCCGCCGTGCGGCCGCCCTTTGAGGCGGCGGTGTGCGGCATGGCCGCCATGAAGGCGGCGGGCGGCATGGCCGCGCAAGGGGCTGCGGGGCCAGGCACGCTGCTGGTGCGCTTTATCGACGCCCTGTATGCCCTGGACAGCGCGGCCTTGACCGCCCATGCGCGCGTGGAGATGGACTAGGATTATTTCCTTGAAAAACAGGCGGGAATGATTGCGCCCCCTGCGTCACTGTGTCGGCAGGCAAGCGGCAGGCGGCCTGGAAACAGGAAAAAGAGAAGCCCGCGCGCGCCGTTCAGCGCACGCCGCACCGCACCAAAAATGCGCCGCACCGCATGTCCGTCTTCTCAAGATGCGTCACGGTCCAGTTGCGCAGAAAATCGTACACCACGATGTCCAACAGCGCGGGATCCCGCTGCGCCGCCTCCAGGTACTCGCGCACCCGCCGCAGCATCCCGGCGTGCTCGGCAACGTGGGCGGCAAAATCCGGATAGGCGTGCGCCACCATCAGTTCCTCCTCGTACCGGAAATGGTACGTGGCATATTCCTCCAGCTGGCGCAGCACGTCGGCCACGACCTCCGGCCCCCTGTCCTCCATGATGCTCGTGAACAGGACATCCGTCAGGAATATGAGCCTCTTGTGCTGCTCGTCTAGGCTGGGCACGCCCACGGAAAGTCCCTCACTCCATTCGATCTGTGCCATCTCACTCCTCGGCGGCGCATCGGGCCGCGGATAAGGTGTCATGTGAATGTACCATACTATGCAACCGCAGGCCAAAGAAAACCCGCCGCGCCCCGGCCTCACGCCTCGACCGGGAAAAAGGTGCGGTGGATGGCCCGCACCGAACGGTGCAGATCCTTGTCCTTGACCAGGAAATAGAGCGCCGCCTTGGACGGGCCAAAGGCGATCATCTCCACGTTGACGCCCGCGTCGCTGGCAGCGGCAAAGCATTTGGCCGCAATGCCCTTGTTCTGGTGCAACCCCTCGCCCACAATGCTCACCAGCGCCACGTCATCCACCTTTTCCGCCGTGCGGAAGGGGCGCGGCTCGATGTCCATGACCGCGCGGTAGCTCTGTTCCAGGTCCGCACGGGCAAGCAGGAAGGTGATGCAGGTCTGGGAGGTGACCACGCTCTTGATGTTGAGGCCCGAGCGCGACACCGCGCCCGCCACCTCCAGCAAAATGCCGGGCCGCGCGCCCACGCCCGAGGCGTGCACCTTGAGCAGGCACACGTCCGTGGTGTGGCCCACGCTCTTGATGACATTGGGCGTGCGCGGGCTTTTGGCCGTGATGACCGAGCCCTGCGCGTCCGGGTTGTGGGTGTTCTTGATGGCGATGTCCAGCTTGCTGCGCCGGGCGGGCTCCACGGTGCGCGGGTGCAGTATCTTGGCCCCAAAGTAGGCCAGTTCCGCCGCCTCTTCGTAACTGAGCACCGGGATGAGTTGCGCGTCCTGGACCACGCGCGGGTCAGCGCTCATGAATCCCTCGGTATCCTTCCATATTTCCAGCACCTCGGCCTGCATGGCCACAGCCACCACGGCGGCGGAATAGTCGCTGCCGCCCCTGCCGAAGGTCACGATGTCGCCCTGCGGCCCCACGCCGAAAAAGCCGGGAATGAAGAGCACCGATCCGTTGCCCACCACGGGGCCAAGGTGCTCCTGCAGATTTTTCGCGCACTGTTTCAGGTCCGCCGTGGCGTCGCCGAACTTGCCGTCGGTGACCAGGCCGATCTTGTGCGGCATGCGCGTGGTGGCCTTCACGCCCCGGCAGCGCAGGGCATAGGCCAAAAGCTGCACGGCGAACCGCTCGCCGTAACTGCTGATGCAGTCGCGCATCTTGGGGGTCACGTCTTCGGTGAAATTGCAGCCGAAATACATGCGCTCGAGCTTTTGCAGATCCGAGGTAAGGTCATGGTTGAACCGCTTCACGTCCTCGGGGCCGCAGATAAGATGGCGGGCCACATGCATGTGCTTGTTCTTCAGGCGTTCGATCAGAACGGGGATGGCCTCCTCGTCGGCCAGGGCGTCGGCCATGCCCTGGATGAGCATGTCGGTCACGCCGGAGAGCGCGGAGCAGACAAAGATGTTGCCGCGCCCGCGCACCGCGACGAGGTCGAGGATATGGGAAATGGCCTGCTTGTCCTTCAGGCAGCCGCCGCCGATCTTGACCACTTTCATGCCGCACTCCCGCTGTGGAGGATTGATGCCTTGCCTGGAAGGCGCTTCCCTGCTTGAAAAATGACACAGCGTCAATGAAAAATCATCGACGCATTGCACGCAACACTGCCGGAACGGGCCGTCCGGCGCAATAAAAAAACCCGGCGGAAGCGCTCTCCCGCCGGGTGAACCGTCTTCAGGGATGCGGACGCTACTTGCCGAGTTCCTTGCTCCGGGCGCACGCGGCCTTCACCGCCTCGATGATCCGCCCGCGCAGCGCATGGGAGTCCATGAGGTTGGTGGCGGCGATGGTGGTGCCCGCGGGCGAGGTCACCATCTCGCGCAGCTGCGCCAGATGATGGTCGCTCTGTTCCGCCAGAATGGCCGAGCCGGTGAAGAGCCCCTTGACCATGGCCGTGGACTGGTCGCGGGTAAGGCCCAGGGCCACGCCCGCCTCCACCACGGCCTCCATGAAATAGAACACATAGGCCGGGCCGGAACCCGCCACGGCGGTAAAGGCGTCGAAATAGCTTTCCGCCAGCACGTGGGTCTGGCCCAATGAGCCGAACATGCCAAGCACATAGTCCTTTTGGCTGTCCTTGAGCGCGGGATCGTCCAGGCACACGGCGAACACGCCCTTGCCCACCATGGCGGGGGTGTTGGGCATGATGCGCACCACGGGGCACACGCCGCTGGAAAAGGCCTTGAGCTGTTCCAGGGTCAACCCGGCGGCAATGGAAATGAGCGTCTGGCGCGGCTGCAGATGCGGGGCAAGGTCGTGCAGCAGCCCCTTCATCTGGTGCGGCTTGACGCACAGGAGCACGTAGTCCGCGTTCTCCACCACCTCTTTGGGCGTGTCAGCCGCCTCCAAGCCGATGGACGCGGCCAGCGCCTTCACCGCGCCCGCGTTCACGTCCGTGCCGATGAGGGAAAGTCCCTCGCGGCCCGCCAAGCCCTTCAGGATGGCGGAGCCCATGTTGCCGCAGCCGATGCAGCCCAGAATGGCGGGCTTGCCGGACGATGCTCCCGCTGTGTCGCTCATTAGCCCACGATCTCCAGTTGGTTGAAGAAGTATGCGATCTCGACGGCCGCGGTTTCGGGCGCGTCGGAGCCGTGCACCGAGTTCTTTTCCACATCCAGGGCGTGGATCTTGCGGATGGTGCCTTCCTCGGCGTTGGCCGGGTTGGTGGCGCCCATGAGCTTGCGGTAGCGCTCGATGGCGTTTTCGCCTTCCAGCACGGACACGACCACCGGGCCGGAGCACATGAAGTCGGTCAGGCTGCCGAAAAAGGGGCGTTCCTTGTGCACGGCGTAAAAACCTTCGGCCTGGGCCTTGGTCATGTGCAGCATTTTCATGGCCACGACCTTGAGTCCGGCCTCCTGGATCATGCCGAGAATGGCGCCGGAAAGATTGCGCTCCACGGCGTCGGGTTTGATGATGGAAAACGTCCGCTGTGCCATTGCTACCTCCAATACGGTGATGCTGAGTTACGGGTGATGCCTTGCTTGACGCGGCGGGGCGGAGACAAACCGTCCGGCCCGCGCCGCACGGGTAGTGCCTTACAGGGAAAACGCCACGGCATCAATAGGCCGCCGCCTTGACCGGCGCGGATTCAGGCGTCAGCGCCGCGATGGAGGCCAGGGCGGTCACGGCGACGCGCCGGTCGCGGCTGCGCTGCCACCGCTCCAGCGCCTCCAGGGTCTCGCGGTTGGGGTGCCCTATGGCGATGGCCCGCCCGTTGTGCAGGGCCACGGCGGCCGCCTTTTCCAGCTGATGGAGGATGGCCCGCGTATCGCGCACCACGTCCAGAAACACGTCGCGCTTGTACACGGGCACGCCCACGCGCAGCGCCATGGGCACCACCTGCGACGCCGGATGGGTAAAGCTGTCGAGCATGAACAGCCCCCGCGCCTTGAGCACGCCCAGCGTGGCCGCCAATCCGGCCTCATCCTGCGTGAAGCGCGATCCCATGTGGTTGTTCACGCCCACGGCAAAGGGCACGCGGTCCAGGTTGGCCGACATGATCCCGGCGATGCGCGCCGCGTCCATCTCGACCAGCAGCGCGCCCGCACCGGGCTTGATCCTGGGATAGCCCTGCGGCTCCATGGGCTGGTGGATGAGCACCTCGCGACCGGCCTCGTGCGCCAGACGCGCCACCTCGGCGGCGTGGGTGCTCTGGGGCCATACGGAAAACGTCACGGGAAAATCGAGCGCCGCGAGCTTGCGGGCAAAGGCGACATTCTCGCCCAGGTCGTCAATGACGACAACCAGCTGCGCACCGCCCGCAGGCGCAAGCGGCGCGACGGGCGGGATCGGCGCACCGGGCTTTGACGGCGCGAACAGCAGCCGGTGCGTCTGGCGGCCCAGCACGGACACGCTCCATGCGCCGCGCCCCTCCTCGACCACGAGCGCATCCGTGCCCAAGGCGTGCAATTGCCGCCGCAATTCGGCCAAAAACGCCAGGCCGCCGTCGGTCGTGCGGACGACGATTGTCTGGAAATGAAAGAAATCCGTCTTGTGCGCAATGACCGCGACATCACGCAGTTCCATGGCGCCCTGGGGCAGATCGAGCGCGTCCATGGCGCGCAGGAGCGCCACGTCGATGCGGCGCACGTTGTCCTCCACGGGGCCGCCCAGCGACTCCTCATAGGGCTGCGCGTCCTGCGAGATCAGCCCGTTGATGATCGCCCCGCCGTCCGCGTCACGCGTGGCCACCAGCATGGCGCCCCCGTTGCGGCCGGGCATGGGCGGATTTTCCACCGCCGAGGCCTTGGCCCGGCCCGCGCCGTCCGCCGCCGCACCGGACCCGGCGCCGTCGCCGCCGCAACCGGCAACAAGCGCCAGAAGCACGGCCAACGCCACGCAACGCAGGACGCCCTGCACGGTCCAGCCCTGCACGGTCCAGCCCTCTGCGGCGCTCCATCCATTCCAGGCATCGCCCATGCGCTTCCTCAAAAAAAATCCGGGGGAGGCGTTGCGGCGCGTTCCCCCGGACTCATGTTTCATGGATCCGGCTGGCTACTGCAAGCCCTTGATCCTGGGCAGTTGCCTGACCAGCTCCAGGGCGAGGCGCAGTTGGTTGTCCCGGGCCAGCATCTCCCTGGCCTTGTCGCTCGGATCGTCGGCAGAGGCCTTCTTCTTGGAGCCGTTGTTCTCCAGATGGCCCGAGAGATCCTTTTCGCGCATCACGGAGAAGCCGTTGTCCGCGGTTTCCTCCGCAGGCGCCTCAAAGGGAATGGCCAGGTCGGGTTCAATGCCCTCGGCCTGTATGGAGCGGCCGCTCGGCGTGTAGTACAGCGCGGTGGTCAGCTTCACGCCCGCGCCCTCGGGCAGCGGGATGATGGTCTGCACGGAACCCTTGCCAAAGGAGCGTTCGCCCAGGAGCAGCGCGCGCTTGTGGTCCTGCAACGCGCCCGCCACGATTTCCGACGCCGAGGCGGAGCCCGCGTTGACCAGCACCACCATGGGGCAGTCCACGTCCGTGGGTTCCGCCGTGGCCAGGTAGTCCTTGCGGTTGTTGGGATCCTTGCCCTTGATGTACACGATCATGCCTTCGGTCAGGAAGGTGTCGGTCACGGACACGGCCTGGTCGAGCAGGCCGCCGGGGTTGTTGCGCAGGTCGAGCACAATGCCCTTGATCGGGGCGTCGCGCTGCAACGTCTTGATGGCCCGGCGCATCTCCTGGGTGGTCTTTTCGTTGAACTTGGTCAGGCGCAGATAGGCCACGCCCTTGCCCAACGCCTCGCTCTTCACGCTGACGATGGGAATGGTGTCGCGCACGATGGACACCTTGTCCGGAGCCTTGGCGCCCTTGTGCAGGATGGTCAGGACAACGGGCGTGCCCTTGGGGCCGCGTATCTTCTTGACCGCGTCCAACAGGGTCGTGTCCTGGGTGGACTCGCCGTCGATTTCCAGAATCAGGTCGCCGCTCTTGAGACCGGCGTTGTAGGCCGGGGTGTCCTCAATGGGGGAAACCACCATAAGCCTGTTGTTCTGCATGCTGATTTCTATGCCGATGCCGGAAAATTCACCCGACGTGCTGGTCTGCAAGTCCTCGAACTCCTCCTTGTCCATATACATGGAATGGGGGTCGAGCTCGCGCAGCATGCCCTTGATCGCGCCGTCTATGAGTTCGGGCCGGGTCACATCCTGAACGTAATACCGCTCCACCATGTCCAGCACCTGGCTGAACCGTTTGAGCGAATCGAACCTGCCCTCGCCCGTGGCGACCACCGGGCCGGTGGACACGGTAAAGGTCAGAAGCAACAGCAGCGCCACAATCCACAATGTCCTTCGCATAGAATGCCTCCGGCTTTTCGCTACAACGCCAGGCCTTGCCGCATCCGCATCACGCCAACGCCACAGCCTGCGGAAAGCGTCGCTTCCGGCAGGTCTGTCGCCGATCATGCGCCATTATTGCAATGCAATGAGCCAAGTCTTGGGGTTAATGGCTTTTTCGTGAAAACGCAATTCAAAATACAGGCCAGCGCCTCCGGCCTCGGGATAATACCCCGCCTTGCCGAGCACTTGCCCCTGTTTGACCTCATCGCCCACCGCTACATTGCCCTCGGACAAAAAGGCGTACAAGCTGTAATAATTCTCGCCGTGCATCACGATGATGACCCTGCCGAAGCCGCGCAGCACATCGTTGTGCGCCACCGTGCCCCACCCCACGCTGCGCACGGCGTCGCCCTCGCGCAGGGACAGCCCCACCCCGCGCCGGGGGGGCTTGGCCGCCTCGGAAAACGACGCCACCACCTTGCCGCTGGCGGGCCAGGGCAACGCGCCCTTGAGCGAGGCGAACTGCCTGTCGCTGGGCTGCTGCGTCAGCGACAGTTGGTAGTTGAGGTTGCTGATGGCCTCCAGCACCCGCTGCAACTGCGCCTCGCGCGTCACCTTTTCCTCGCGCACGGTGGCCAGGCGGCGCATCATGTCCAGCTTGTCCGCCAGCATGCGGTTCTTGTCCGCATTAATCATGGCCAGCCGCGTGCGCGCCCGCGAGGCCAGATCCTGCTTGCGCGCAAGCACCGCCTGCGCCTCGGCCTGCTTGTCGCGCACGGTGTCGAATTTTTCCAGGGTGGCGCGGTACACCTCGGCGGTCCAGGCCAGTTCCCGGTCGCTCTGGGCCCAGTCAAGCTCGCCGCTTTCCCGCCCAGCCAGCTCGTTGTGCACATGAAAGCGCCACATCCCGGCCAGATAGGCGCGCAGCGACGCCATGGCCCGCTTCTTGTCCCGCACCAGGTCCGCATAGAGGTTCTGCGCCCGCACCTCTTCCTCCTGCACCTGCACAAGCGCCCCTTCCTGCGCGGCCACGTCCGCCTCAAAGGCGCGCAGCCGGTCCGACGACGCCGCCAAATCGCCGTGCAGTTGCCGCTCCTCCTGCGTCAACTCCAGAAGCGCCGCCTCACGCTCGCGCGCCTTGGCGCTCTCCTCGCGCAGGCTTTCCTCCAGCGCCCCGGCCACGTCGGCGGCGCACACCCGCTGCGCCAAAACCACCGCGCACAGGCCCGCCACCGTCAGCCATGCCAGTAAAACAGCCCGTCGCCTCATACGCTCCCACGCCGCGCCCGCGCGCTACTCCAGAAACCGGCCAAGCGGGCACGCCTCGCACAGCGGTTCCCGCTTGCGGCACCACTGTTTGGCCGTGCGCACGATCAGCGCATGGTATTCGTTGAACAATGCCACGTCATCCGGAAGCACATCCATGAAATAGTCACGCAATTCCGCATAATCCACGTCCTCGGGCAACTGGCCGTGCCGGTGCAGGATGCGGCGCGTGTAGGCGTCCACCACAAACGAGGGTTTGCCCAGCGAGTACAGCAGGATACTGTCCGCCGTCTCCGGGCCGATGCCCTTCACGCCAAGCAGTTTTTCGCGCAGCGTGTCCGTGTCCTGCTCGGCCAGCGCATCCAGCGAAAACCCGCACTCGTTGCGCAGGAACAGCAGGAAATGGGCCAGCCGGTCCGCCTTGAGCCGAAAATAGCCTGCCGGGCGGATGCGCTCGGACACCTCGGACGTGGGCGCGGCGAACAGGCGCGCCGCATCCAGCAGGTCGTCGCGGCGCAGCGCGGCAATGGCCTTTTCCACGTTGGTCCAGTTGGTATTTTGGGTCAGGATGGCGCCCACGGCCACTTCGAACGGCGTTTCGCCCGGCCACCAGCGGCTCGGGCCCAACGCGTCCAGCATGGCCTGGTACATGTTCAGCAGCAGGGTCTTGCGGTCTCTCATGATGCTCCGGCCCGAACAAGGGGCCGCCGGGACTGAAGGTCGTGTCGCTCTAAAAAAACCGGGATGCGCCTGTGCCCCGGCACACGGCGGCGCGGCATGCGGCGCGGCGCGGGCCAGCGCGTCGGCTGGCGGCGCGTCGGCTGGCGGCGCGGTCGGGGCCAGGCATGCCTTGCGGGCGCCCGCCCAAAGGCGCGCGGGGCGCACGCATCACCGCGCAGACTGCGCCCCACGCCCCCCCTTTGTCAAGGCGCGGCGGGCGGCGGCGGCAGTCCAGGCGGCGCGGCATCCGCCCGCCAGGCGGCGTTCGCCCTGGCCAGGGGCGAAGCCCCAATCCCGAGGAACGGCGCACAAACGCCGCAAACACGCGGTACGGTCCCTGCCGCGCCGTGGCAGGCCCAAAAAAAAGCGTCCAAAGACGCCTGTTGCCCTGCCCTGAACCAACCCGCCCGACATGACGCTATACCATGAAATTGACGAACCGCCCCCGCTCTTCCTCCGGATCCGGAGGCGGCTGGGAGCGGTCGGGCGCAATATCCCCGGACGCGGAGAACGGGGCGGGCCCGGACTCCGCCGCCACGGGCTCCTCATACGCGGCCTGCTCCACCGCATACGGGCCGCCATACGGTTGCACAGGATCGGTCACGGCTTGCTCCCAGGCGGCAACCACCCACTAGACGAGATCGTCGATGATGGTGCCGACCGCCTCCACGGGCGCGCCCAGCACGCTCGTCTGAAAATCGAAATCCGATCCCACGCCGCCCATGGGCGAGGTGTTCATGTTCTGGATGGTCTTGGTGACCACCTGCGCCCCAAACGTGCCGGACGTGCCGGACGTACCACTGTTGCCGGCGATCATGGTGGACAGGCCGCTGCCCCCGCCCATGGTGGACATGCCGCCCTTGCCGCCGCTGTTCAGGTTTTGCAAGGTCTGCGTCACCACCTGTGCGCCAAACACCTGCGCGTCGCTCCCGGTTGCGCCAATGGCCATGTTCATCCCCCCTTCCCGCCGCGCAGGGTCGGCCGTGCGCGGGATTGCCCATGGCGGCGCGCCGCCATGGGGACTATGCATATCTACCAAATAATACCCGTATGGGAAACCTGGGTCAAGCCCAATGGCGCGCCGCGCACGACGCCCTCCGGCTTTGCAATGCGACGCCCCTTGCGCCCCGCCCTGCGGTACGCGTTTTCGCCTCCATCCGTGTCTGGCCGCCTTGTCCTTGCTGCCCGGCCACGCCCGCGCGGCCCCCGCCCCCCCAGCCCGCAGGCCAGCAAAAAGCCCTGGGCGGCGCGGGGCCGACCAGGGCTTGGGGGAACGTATGGAACACGCGGGACGGACGGACCGCCCGCGCCGTGCGTTAGAGCATCTTAACTTTAAAAAAGATTAGATGCTCTTATGCATTTCGTTGAAATAATGCTTCATTATTTCAACTCCTCGCATTGTTTCAATGCTAAAATGCGCTAGCGGGCCGAGGGGCGACGCTCGTTGCCGCCGGGGCGGCGGCCATTGGCGTGCCAGGGCTTGTTGCCGTCGCCGGGGCGCTTGGCGCCGCCGTCGCTGGACCGCTTGGGGCCGTTGTCGCCAGCCCACTTCTTGCCGCCTTCGGGCGAGCGGGGCTTGCCGTCCGCGGCGCGGGGTTTGCCGTCAGCGGACCAGGGCTTGCCGCCGTTACCGGTCCGGGCGCTGCCCGAGTCGGCATAGGCGGGGCGGGAGTTGCCCGCGTCACCGGAGTCGTTGCCCCGGCGCAGATGGCGCTGCGGGGGGAATTTGGAACGTTCGGGCTCGCGGTTGTCAAAGCCCTCCAGGGTGCGCACGTCCACGGGCTGGCCCATGGTGCGTTCGATCCAGCGCATCTGCGAGCTTTCCTCGCGGCAGACCAGGGTCAGGGCTTCGCCGGTGCGTTCCGCGCGGCCGGTGCGGCCGATGCGGTGCATGTAGGTGTCGGCGGTGTCGGGCACGTCATAGTTCACCACATGGGTGATGCGGGAGCAGTCGATGCCGCGCGCGGCGATGTCGGTGGCGACCATGATGCGGTAGCGGCCGGCCTTGAACCCGTCCAGGGCGGACTGGCGCTTGTTCTGCGACATGTTGCCCTGCAGGGCGATGGCCTTGCGGCCCGTGGTGGCCAGTTTTTCGGCCAGGTACTTGGCGCGGTGCTTGGTGCGGGTAAAGACCAGCACGCAGTCGTGCTCCGTGGAGTCGAGCAGCGCTTCCAGGAAATCGGCCTTGCGGACCTGGGGCACGCTGTACACCACATGGCTCACGGACTTGGCCGGGGCGATCATGTCCACCTGGGCCTTGAAGGGGTCGTTGAGCACTTCGGCGAACAGGGATTCCACTTCCTTGGGCATGGTGGCCGAGAAGAAGAGGTTTTGGCGCTTGGCGGGCAGGCGGCCTATGATCTTCTTGATATCGGGCAGAAATCCCATGTCGAACATGCGGTCCGCTTCGTCGATGACGAGGGTTTCCACGTTCTTGAGGGAGATGAGGCCTTGATTGAGCAGGTCGAGCAGGCGGCCGGGGCAGGCGGTGATGACCGTGGCGCGGCTGGCGCTGCGCACCTGCGGGGTGATGCCCACGCCGCCGAACACGACCGCGCCGCGGATGCCGGTTTCCTTGCCCAGGCTGATGAAGGTCTGGTGGGTCTGCATGGCGAGTTCGCGGGTAGGCGCGAGCACGAGGACGCGGACCGGGCCTTGCTTGGGCGCGTTGGCGGCGAGCAGGCGATTGAGAATGGGCAGCGCAAAGGCTGCGGTCTTGCCGGTTCCGGTCTGGGCGAGTCCGAGGACGTCGCGGCCTTCGGAGACGGCGGGAATGGCTTTGATTTGAATGGGGGTGGGGGTCAGCCAGCCGCAAGCGCGGATGCCGGCTTCGACGCGCCGGTCAAAAGAAAAGGAATCAAACTGCACAGGTAATCCTTGTGTTGGGGAGAGAGGAGCGGAGGTGCGTGACGTGCCGCCGCAGCGCCGTTATTCGGCATGTATCAGAAAAGACTCTGGATGGAGGCGTTCGGTCTGGTCCGGATCGTTGGGGATCGGGCTGCCCGAAGTGTTCGGGCGAAAAGAAGGGCTCGTGTCCAGTCACGCTGAGCAGAGGTACATATACGCACTTCGAGCGGGATGTAAAGGGGGAAGTTTGGGGGGATGTGGGATTGGCGAAAGGAGTGGGCAAACTGGCCGGACGGGCCGCCGCCCCGCCCACCCTCCCGTTTGGGAAACGCTATTGCCCGTTGCGCGACCGCGCCAATGCACTAAGCAGATTATCCACATGTTCCACGCGATGTTTTGCGCCCAACTGGCTGAACAGCTCACGCGCCGTTTGAAAATGCTGCTCCGCTTTATCGAACGCGCCTTGAACCCCATACAAAATCCCAAGGCCGCAATAATTTAAGGCCATCCCCTCCTTACGCCCCAATTCTATCTCTATCGCCAACGACTTACGGTAATACGCCTCCGCTCCGGAGAGATCGCCACGCGTCTGAGACACTATGCCAAGGTTGCCGTAATCTGAGGCCATCCCCTCCTTACGCCCCAATTCCTCGTTCAGTGCCAACGACTTACGGTAATACGCCTCCGCTCCGGAGAGATCGCCACGCGTCTGAGACACTATGCCAAGGTTGCCGTACTGGTTGGCCATCCCCTCCTTACGCCCCAATTCCTCGTGCAGAGCCAACGCCTTACGGTAATACGCCTCCGCTCCGGAGAGATCGCCACGCGTCTTAGACACTATGCCAAGGTTGCCGTACTGGTTGGCCATCCCCTCCTTACTCCCCAATTCCTCGTTCAGTGCCAACGACTTACGGTAATACGCCTCCGCTCCGGAGAGATCGCCACGCGTCAGGGACACATTGCCAAGGTTGCCGTAATCTGAGGCCATCCCCTCCTTACGCCCCAATTCTATCTCTATCGCCAACGACTGACGGTAATACGCCTCCGCTCCGGAGAGATCGCCCCGCGTTTGAGACACTATGCCAAGGTTGCCGTACTGGTTGGCCATCCCCTCCTTACTCCCCAATTCCTCGTTCAGTGCCAACGACTTACGGTAATACGCCTCCGCTCCGGAGAGATCGCCACGCGTTTGAGACACTATGCCAAGGTTGCCAAGTGCCTTAGCCACCACGTCCTTGCGCCCGGTTGCGTTACCAAGACGCAACACTGTTTGATATGCGGTTTCCGCACCCGGCAAATCGCCCGTGCGGTGCAGCAAAATCCCCAACATGTTCCAGCCGTCCGGGTCGTCAGGGTCGAGTTCCGTGGCGCGGCGGTAAGCGTCCAGGGCTTCCTGGGGGGTGTTGAGATAGGCCAATGCGCCCAAGTGGCGGGCGGCTGCCGCCGCATCGCGGTTGGCGGCCTGGCCTTCGGCGGCCTTGGCGGCCAGCACGTCGCGGAAAATGGCCTTGGCCGCGCCGGTGTTCCCTTCGGCCAATTCCTTTTCCGCCTCATGGATGCGGGCGGCGGCATTGGGGATGCCTGTCTGCTGAGGAATGGCGACTACAGCCCCCGCCAATTGTGACCGAAGCTCCTTATTTTCCTCTGCGAGAATGCCGTGCGATCTTGCCAGTTCGCCATGCGCATCCAGTAACCTCTGCACAGTGGCGTTCGTATCTGACGTAGAACCTTTGCCCTTTCTCCTGCCCATGAACAGGCCAAGGATGGCGACCGCCGCCACAATACACGCGGCAATCGACCCAACAGCGGTCCATTGGCGGACAGTTAACGAATTGAGCAGGGACAAAAAATATTCCATGGAGGTATCGCTCCCAACGCCTCTACTATGCACTGGAAATCTGCAGCATACCTATTCTACTTTATGTACTTTCCGCAACAAAAAACGCGGGACGGCCAAGGCCGTCCCGCGTTGCGATGCGTCATTTATCATGGGTGCGCCCGGAGGAGTGACTCCGGGAACCGCGCCCCGGCTATGCGTCGGCCAGCACCTCGCGCAGGGCGGCGGCAAAGGCGTCCAGGTCGTCCTTGGTGATGGTCAGCGGCGGGACAAGGCGCAGGGTCGTGCCCTGGGCCAGGTTCAGGATGAACCCCCGGTCGAGCAGCCCCTGCCACACGGCCTGCGGGTCGTCCACGTCAAGCTCCACGCCCAGCAGCAGGCCCATGCCCCGCACGTCCGCCACCTTGCCCGGATAGGAGTCGCGCACCTGATGGAACAGGCCCAGCGCATAGTCGCCCAGCGCCCATGCCTGGTCCACCAGCTTTTCCTCGTGGATGATGTCCACCACCGCCGCGGCCACCGCCGCGACGACCGGGCCGCCGCCAAAGGTGGTGGCGTGCGCGCCGGGCACAAAACCCTTGGCCACCTCGTCCGTGCACAGCATGGCGCCCATGGGCAGGCCGTTGGCCAGCGCCTTGGCCGCCGAGAAGATGTCGGGCTTGAGGCCGAAATGCTCAAAGGCCCAGAACTTGCCCGTGCGGCCCATGCCCGCCTGCACCTCGTCGCAGATGAGCAGCACGTCGCGCTCGGCGCACAACGCGGCCAGCCCCTGCGCGTATTCCAGCGTGAGAGGCCGCACGCCGCCCTCGCCCTGCACGGCCTCGACCATGATCGCGGCGGTCTGCGGGCCCACGGCCGCGCGCAGCGCGTCCAGGTCGCCCCACGGCACGGTGACGAACCCGCCGGGCAGCGGCGCGAACCCTTCCTTGACCTTGTCCTGGCCCGTGGCGGTGAGCGTGGCCAGCGTGCGGCCATGGAACGAGCTGGTCAGCGTGACGATCTCGTACGCCTCCCGCCCCCGCACCATGCGCATGTACCGCCGCGCCAGCTTGATGGCCGCCTCGTTGGCCTCGGCCCCAGAATTGCAGAAAAACACCTTGCCCGCGTGGCAGGTGGCCAGCAGCTTTTCCGCCAGGTCGAGCTGCGGCTCCTGGTAGAACAGGTTGGAGACGTGCACCAGCCGCGTGGCCTGCTCGGCCATGACGCCGTTCAGGTCGTCGCGGCAGTGGCCCAGGTTGACCACGGCGATGCCCGCCAGCAGGTCCACGTATTCCTTGCCGTCAAAGTCGTAGAGACGGGTGCCCTTGCCCCGCTCGATGGCGATGGGGTACCGGCCGTAGGTATGGCAAAGCAGGGAATTTTCCCGTTTCTTGATGGCGTCGAGATAAGCGCTCATAACAAACTCCTTTTGGGAATGGCTGACGGTGGAGGCCGCTACATGCGGCCCGTATGGCCGAAGCCGCCCGCGCCGCGCGCGGTGTCGGACAGCTCGTCGGCAACAATCACGTTCGCCCGGAAAAAGGGCAGGAACAGTAACTGCGCGATGCGCTGTCCTCGTCGTATGGTCTTGCATTCCTTGGAGGTGTTGAGCAAAGAAACAATGATTTCGCCCCGGTAGTCGGGATCGATGACGCCCACGCCCTGGCTCACGGTCACGCCGTCCTTGGCGCCCAGGCCGCTGCGCGAAAACACGAACCCGGCCACGCCCGGCGCGCACGCCTCGATGGCGATGCCGGACGGCACGGGAAACCGGTCGCCGGGCTGGAGCACGATTTCCTCGGCCTTGAGACAGGCGCGCAGGTCGAGTCCGGCGGAAAAAGGCGTGCCATAGGCAAGGTCGCACGCGCCCTGGCCGCACCCGTAGGGATCGCCCTCGCATGGCAGAAAACGCACCTTCACGTCTATCGTGGGTGCTCCGGAGAGGGACGCCTCGGGGGTGGACGCCTCGGGAACAAGACCCATGGGAGGCTCACCTTTGGGGGCGGGACCGGTCATGACAGCTCCTGAAAAGAGTGATGCGCCCAAGGGGCGCGCCGCGCCGGACGTCACGCAAAAACCGTTTTCGCGTCACAACCGTTGCAACCGGGAGAAACTATTCCACTTGGGACGCCAAGTCAAAGCGCAAATGCGGCGTCTGCCGCCATCGCCTGCTGGTTCTCCTTGCCTTTTGGGCGTGTTCCAGTGAAAATGCCGCATGCCGCGCAAGAGACGCACGCTGTTGCCGGCGCTTCAAGGAGACAGACATATGCAGCCCATTCATATTCTCAACGTCGTACCGCGCCTGCCCGCCAAGCTGGAACCCCTGCGTTTTCTGACGTCGAACTACTGGTTTGCCTGGAACGAGGTTATCGAGGCGCTTTTTGCCCACATCGACCAAAAACTGTGGCGCCAAAGCTACCAGAATCCGGTCTGGTTCGTGAACCATGTGCCCCAGGAAACCCTGGAAGCCCTGGCCAACGACGACCTGTTCGTGGAACGGCTGCGCGACGCCGAAGACAGCCTCAAGCACTACCTGTCCAAGCGCGGCTCGTCGGTCACGTTCAACGGCCACACCACGGACAACCCCGCCGTGGCCTATTTCAGCCTGGAATACGGCATCTGCCTCAGCCTGCCCATCTATTCCGGCGGCCTGGGCATGCTCGCGGGCGACCATCTCAAGTCGGCCAGCGACCTGAACCTGCCCCTGGTGGGCATGGGCCTGTGCTACCGCCAGGGCTATTTCCGCCAATACCTGACCCCGGACGGCTGGCAGCAGGAGCGCTACCCCGAGGCGGAATTCGACCAGCTGCCGCTGCCCCTGTGCACCGACGCCAAGGGCAAGCCCATCCGCATCGGCGTGGAACTGTCGGGCGAGACCGTGTGGGCGGCCATACGCAAGGCCTCCGTGGGCCGCGTGTCGCTCTATCTGCTCGACACCAACATCCAGGAGAACCCGCCCCACCTGCGCCAGATCACCGCCCGCCTCTACGGCGGCGACCTGGAAATGCGCCTGCGCCAGGAGATCCTGCTGGGCGTGGGCGGCATGCGCGCCCTGGCCGCCCTGGGCATCGAACCCAAGGTCATCCACATGAACGAGGGGCACAGCGCCTTTGCCGGGCTCGAACGCATCCGCACCTTCATGCACGACCATGGCCTCGCCTTTGAGGCGGGCATGGAGATGGCGGCCTCAAGCAGCGTCTTTACCACGCACACCCCGGTTCCGGCGGGCAACGACCGGTTTCCGCCCGACCTCATGGAGCGCTACTTCAATGCCTATGCCCGCGAACTGGGCCTGGCCTTCAAGGTGTTCATGGCCCTGGGCCGCGAAGACCCCCGCAACGACCAGGAACATTTCTGCATGACCGTGCTGGCGCTGCGGCTGTCGCGCTATTCGAACGGCGTGAGCAAGCTGCACGGCGCCGTCTCGCGGAAGATGTGGAAGGCGCTGTGGCCCAGATTTCCCGTGGAGGACGTGCCCATTGGCGGCCTGACCAACGGCGTGCACGTGCCCTCGTGGGTCGCCCCGGACATCGCCCTGCTGTACGACCGCTTCCTTGGCCCCAACTGGCGCGAGGATGCGGACTGCGCCCGCGTGTGGGGCCAGGCCGGGGGCATTCCCGAGGCCGAACTGTGGCGCACGCACGAACGGCTGCGCGCGCGCCTTGTGGATTTCGTGCGCCAGCGCCTGCTGGAGCAGCTGCAACACAGGGGCGCGCGGCGTCAGGCGCTGGACGTTGCCCGCGAGGTGCTCAACCCCGACACCCTGACCATCGGCTTTGCCCGCCGCTTCGCCACGTACAAGCGCGCCTATCTGCTCCTGCGCGACAAGGACCGCCTCAAGCGCCTGGTCACCGACCCCAAGCGGCCGGTGCAGTTCATCTTTGCGGGCAAGGCCCATCCCCAGGACAACGGCGGCAAGAAACTCATCCAGGATCTGGTGGAATTTTGCCGCAGCGAGGCGTGCCGCTTCAACATGATCTTTCTGGAAGACTATGACATGGAGGTGGCCCGCTGCATGGTGCAGGGGTGCGACGTGTGGCTGAACACGCCCCGCCGGCCGCTGGAGGCGTGCGGCACCAGCGGCATGAAGGCCATGGTCAACGGCGTGGTCAATGTCAGCACCCTGGACGGCTGGTGGGCCGAGGCGTTTTTGCCCGACACCAGCGTGGGCTACGCCATTGGTCAGGGCGAGGAATACGACGACCCGGAATACCAGGATTTCGTGGAAAGCCAGATTCTGTACCACGTGCTGGAAAACGACGTGATTCCCACCTTCTACGACCGGGGACACGGCGGCATGCCGCGCGAGTGGATCGCCAAGATGAAGACCGCGCTGCAACAGCTGGGACCGGTCTACAGCGCCCACCGCATGGTGGAGGAATACGCGGTGACCGCCTACCGCCCCGCCTTCGACAACCATGCCCGCCTGATGCACGAGGATTTTGCCGCCGCGCGCGCCCTGGCCACGTGGCGCATGGACCTTATGACCAAGTGGGGCGACCTGGCCGTGCGCAACGTGCAGGTGGACCACAAGGACAACGCCCGGGTGGGAAGCAAGCTGTCCGTGACCGCCGAGGTGCGGACCGGCGGCATTGCGCCCAAGGATATTCAGGTGGAGATTTACGCCGGGCCGTTGACCCAGCACGACGGATTCGCCTCGCACGCGACCACGGTGATGCAGCCGGGCGACACCCTGCCCGATGGCTGGCTGCGCTACACCGGCGTGCTGCAACCCAAAAACGCCGGCCGCTACGGATTCACGGTGCGCCTCATCCCGCACCATGAGCACTTGTCCGACCCGCATTGCCTGGGGCTCATCCACTGGGCCGAGTCCAACCCGGCATAACGAGCGAAAACTGAAAACCCGGGGCCGTGGCGCTGGCGCGCCACGGCCCCGGGCATGTCCAACGGGTTGAGGTCGGCGTGCCCCCCGCTATCAATGCGCCGCCGCGAAAACTCCGGGCACAAGACGCACAAAAAGCCGGGATCGCCGCATGGAACACCTCTGCGCGATGCCGGCTTGCTTGCGGCGACAAAACGGACTGGGCAGCGACAAGGCGAACACGACGGCAGCAACGGCCTGCCACCGTGGCACACAGGCGTCACGGCCTAGTCATCGGGCTTTGTGCCCAGCTCTCCCCTGCTTACCCACAATCACCATGTCCTTCCGTCCCGCCGCCTCTTTCTCCCAAGAATCCCGGGAAAGGGAGGGCGGGACGGACGACTCCAACGGGCAGCCTCGTCACACGACGCTACCGCCCCCTCCGGCGCCAAGCGAGGCAATGAGATCGCCCTTGGCGTTGTACACGGGCGAGGACTGGGCCACCATGATGGTACGGGCAAGTTCAGGATCCTGCAGCACCATGCGTTCCAACCTCTGCTTGCGCACGTTCTTCATTTCGTTCGCCACACTCGCGTCGGAGCCGGAGCCCTGGGGTTCGGCATGTTCCACAACCCGCTGCCGCAGGGATTCCTGAAGCTGCAACGCGCCTCCTCCACCAACCGTTGATACGTAGCCGACCGCGTCCATACAGTCAGCCTCCTTCGGCCCATTTTCTTGGGCCATTCCGGAGTCCTGTTACTAGTCCTTATCGGCTGCGCCGCCCAGGAGTTTACCCCTCCAGCCCGCACTATACGCGTGAACGCATAAAAAAAGCCGCCCATCGCAATGGGCGGCGGCTGACAAAGACCCGGGGGGGGGGGGGGGGGGGGGGGGGGGGGGGGGGGGGGGGGGGGGGGGGGGGGGGGGGGGGGGGGGGGGGGGGGGGGGGGGGGGGGGGGGGGGGGGGGGGGGGGGGGGGGGG
>JBFWMG010000052.1:0-17572 GCA_050251715.1 Desulfovibrionaceae bacterium
GCCTGATGCTGTGTTTCTTCGACCGGGTTTTTGCGGAATTACTGCATTTCCTGGTCGAAAATACTACATCATGGGAGACAAATTATCAAGTAAAATCAGTATGGTAAATGAATTTCAGACCCGACTAATTAGTGGCAAGAAGTTTGACGTCAAGGTCGTGCTTGCTTGATGGAAATGGCACACTGGAATTGGGTACAGGGGGGGATTCACCTGACACTGCCGACCCTCGCGGGGTGTTGATTACGCTGCCTTCTTCGTCAGCTCCTTCTGTGGTAGCCCGTCCAAGACGCTTGATGAGACGTCCTGCCATTCATGCCACGCCCATGATGGGTTCGGTCGTGGTTGTGGCTGTAGGTAACTGCCAAAGCCCTTTCGCATTTAAGCCGTCGACTCATGCCACTTCACCCTGCCCTTGATCCAGAAGTTTTCGTTCAGGAGCGTGCGGTGTGGAGTTTCACAAGCCCGTTGGCGACATCTACTCTCCTCAGTAACACTCAAAAAAGGGGGTGAAGTAACCCAGTCGAGAGGGGGTAGTAACGTGAGGAGTACCTTCAAGGCCCTTCTGATATCCGCCATTATCAGCACATCCAGCTTTTTTGGGCACCAAATGCGAGAGTGCGCTCGATCCAAGAGCACCCAAGCTAACCATCGCCGGCACTCCGCCCACCACCCCTCGGAAATCAAAACGCGCAAGCAGGCAAGCGGCTCGACACTCATTTCGGGATCACAGGCTGGTCAACGCGGCCCCACCTTCAGATTCAAGGGCGGATGAACATCGTCACTTCAACTTCGTGCCGCTGGTTCCTTTATCGACGAAAGCAACATCTTGGCAAATATTCCGGCAAATTATTACGAAATCGCTTGCCATGCCTTGCGGCAATATGTATATTTTACCCATGAAATTGGATTGTTATAAATTGTTGATGTCAAAATAATTCCGGCAATTAATCCGGCAATAGTTCCGGCATAGCCTGCCGTTGCAGGGGAAGTCATGTTTGCAGCAGCCACCATGGAACCCGTCATGCCGCCAGTCTCCGGCGAGTTGGAAAACCTGGCCCTGGACCTCTATAAGGCCTCAGCGAGGCTTTCTGGACGCGTCCATCCTGTCACGGCCAAACGGATCGTCCGGTTGCTGCGCAACGTCAACAGCTATTACTCGAACCTTATTGAGGGGATAAGCACGACGCTTGTGGACATTGAGGCCGGACTTCGAGATCTCTCGGAAGATGAGAAGACCCGCAAGTTTCAGATGCTGCACAGAAAGAATATCGAGGCCCAGGCCGCTCTGGATCGGGAGTGTCCGGATCCGGAGGGGGTGATCACCTCCCCCGACTTTCTGTGTCGGCTTCACCGCCTGCTCTTCGATGGGCTACCAGAGGATTTGCTCATTCAGCGCGATGCGCAGGGGGAGCGTCACGTGCGCATGCGCCCCGGCGAATTGCGCAATGATGACGTCCGGGTCGGACGGCACTTTCCCCCGACGCACACGGACATCCCCTCACTGCTCGACCGATTCCATGCGGCCTACTCGCTCAATGCCCACAGGGGGGTGCTCCGGCTTGTCGCTGCCGCCGCAAGCCATCACAGACTGCTTTGGATTCACCCGTTCCTGGAGGGTAACGGCCGCGTGGCGCGGCTGTTCACGGATACCTACTTCGCCTGCTCAGGGCTCGAGGGGTATGGATTGTGGACCTTGAGCAGGGGGCTGGCCAGGCGAGAGGCGGAGTACAAAGAACTGCTGGCAGGTGCGGACGCCCCGAGGCAAGGGGATTTCGACGGGCGCGGCGCGCTTTCCGCGAAAGCTCTGGGGCGTTTTTGCCGGTTTTTTCTCGAAACGGCCCTTGATCAGGCGCGGTTCATGGACAGCCTGCTGCACCTCGATACAGCGGAAAAGAACCTTGCGGCCTATTGCACCTTGCGAGAGCAGGGGGTGCTTGCGGGGAAAAAACGCCTCCCGCCGAGGGCGGGGGATGTTCTGGCGTACACCTTTGTCCACGGCGAGCTGCCAAAGGGCAGGGTGCACGAACTGCTCGGTGTCTCCATACGAACGGCAAGGGATGTCGCCAACCAACTCGTGGCCGAGGGACTCCTGGAGTCGGAGGGTCACAAGGCCCCATACACCATAGGCTTTCCGGCCGAGTCGGTCCCCTACATCTTTCCGGAACTCTGCGATCCTGGAGCGCTTACGCCAACCCTAAGAAACAATGGCGACTTGTAAGGTGGGAGGGGAGATGAAGGCCTGCTTATTTTAGAATTTCAAGCGGAGGCGTCTCGACCCATGTCCCGTCGGCCGTTTTGGTCAAGAGCTTGATCGCAGTGGGCTCGCGTTCGTCCAGCGCCCGAGCCACCAGCCTGATGGCCGGGGCGTGCTCCTCTTTGACCCAAAACGAGAGCTGCTTATAGCCGTCCTCGGTGAACCTTTTTCGTCTCTCGGCAGCCAGTTCTCGGTTCCGTTCTCGCTGTTCTTCGCGCTGTCGCTCGATCGCTGCTAGTTGCTCTTCCAGTTCCTTCTTCGTTGGCATCTCGCCTTGCTCCTAGTTTTGAGACATTGATGGTCACTAGCAAAAATTAGGAGATTGTCAATTTGTCACACTAGTCATTCGACTAATATTACGTCAGGCTGCTAACTAATATATTGACAGCGGCAACGGGGTCTGGTACTTATCATCACACTCGGAGACCCAGTGCCGCTGTCAATGTGGGTCTTGGGAGCGGAGCGAGCAAGGCCCGCTCGCGGGCAGCCTCCATTGACGATTTGCCGATAATCTCCATTGCCCTTGGATGACCGTCCCCATAAGCCGTGTCAGGAGCCGAGCACTATGCACATTTCAGGTGGCCGCAAGACAGCCTACGAGCAAGCGCGGCTCACCATTTTTATGGCCCATGAGGGGCGGACAACCAATGAGAAGACGCTCAGTCGCTACAGGGGGGCGGTCCATAGCGTGGACGAGTGGAGCGATTTTTATGCTCCACACCTCGACATCCTTGATCCGTTGCTGTGGGAAAACTACTGCGCCGCTCGCGCGCCCAAGGCGCGTTCGATTGCCTGGTATCGGGCGGCCCTCCGGTCAGAGCTTGTCGCGGTTGGAATGAACTACCTTCACCGAATCGACGAGCATGGGTTGACCGAGGATCTTGAAGGGGAGGTGTGCGATATTGCGGACAAGCTCCGGCGGAGGAAGAAGGCAACCGTGAAGTCGATCCAGGATGCTTGGATCGAGCGTGAGATTGTGCACCCGTCGGATCTTGTCGAGGATGACTCGGCCAAGTACAACCTGCCGCAACTTAGGGCGACCAGACCGGAGTGGAAACGAGAAGTGTTGGCGCTCGCGGAAGGCCCTTGGCGGAATATTATGTTGGTGCTCGCCGTGACCGGTGCCCGTCCAGCTGAAATCGCCAAGGGCGTCTCCATCGCCAGGATGGAAGAGCAGAGGGAGGCGCGGCTCAAGATCGAGATCAAGGGTGCGAAGATCAAGGAAAAGAATGGAGTCCGGGTCAGCGGGCAGCAGTGGCGGGTGCTGACGTTCGACCCTGAAAAATGCCCGTACATCGCTGAGCTATTCGGCGCAGCCCCTGTGCTCGAAGGGCATCGCCTGGAAGTGGCCATGCCGCGCAACCGGAAGACTGGGAAACCGCTGATAGCCGACAACATCACGAAGCACATCAGGGTGCTGGCCAAGCGAGCTTTGGGCAATGAACACGGAGAACTGGTGTCGGCCTACTGCTTCCGCCACGACCTGGTCGACGAGTTGGCGGGTGAGGGCGGGAGCGCTGAGGATCGCCTGCGGATTGCCGAGGCCCTGGGGCACATGTCCGTCCATACTCAGCGACATTACGGCTTCAAGCGAAAGCGCGGCGGAGGTGGTCATGCGCTTGTCCGCGTCGACGTCGAGTCGCCGGTGCGGGAGCCGGGGTCAGCCGAGGCCAAAGCGGTCAAGAGGATGATGCAGCAGGAAAATGAGCTTACCGATGCAGAACTATATGAAATATTTAAGAACATTCTCAATTATGATGATGAGCCGGACAAAGGCCCCAGGCCAAGGTGACTGTGAGCAGTTGAAACAATGGGGATGCTTCCGTCCCTCAACCGCTCAAGGGCGGAGAAGGCGCACAGAGGGTATTCAAATGCCGACGCAAGAAATAGCTCCACATGTGTTTTTCCGCCAACCTGGCGAGATGCATTACACCGAGATCGACCTGCCTAGTATCCCAAGTGTTGACCATCTCCATGCTTGCCTGGTGAGCGTGCGCGTCCAGGCCGAGTCCTGGAGGCGACAGGTAGAGGAGGCCGGAGGTGTCAAAGCGCCCCTGGATCGCCTGGAGGCCCTTCTCAGTGGCGCCCCGAGATCGATTCGGCTTACACCCGAGTACAACTACGTGCTGGGAGCTGTTGCCGTGAGAAGCGCTGGCGCATCGCACTGATCGGTTTTGTGCTCCTGTCTCGTGTGTGTGTGGGGGGGGGGCGTATTTTGAGGTCGCGAGACTTTCCGAAGAACAACATATTGGTGTGGTTTAAGAATTTGTTTCCCACGGGCATTCCCTGCGCGTAAGGTGGGCCGGTCTCAGTGCCCTCTGTTTTGCCGTAAAAGGGCCTTCAGGGGCATGAAAAGGTGTGGGTGGCCGGGGACGGTGGCGGAAATCGTCTTTGAGGCTCTCAGGGGCAAAACTCGCAGGTTGGGTGAATCATGAACATCCTCATCGTTGGCGATATCCACGGGCTTTGGGGAACCCTCAACGTGCTGATCAACCGCAAGCGGCCGGACCTGGTGCTGCAATGCGGTGACTTCGGCCATTTCCCGCATCTCGTCGAACTCGCCCGAGGACGTGACGAAGGGGGGATGTTCTTGCGGCCGACCTACCCGCAGGACACGGCCGAATGTGTCAAGCTCCGCATTGGCCAAGACCAGCGAGTTGAGCTCAGATTTTGCGACGGCAACCACGAGGATCACGATGATCTGCGGAACCTGGCAAAGGGCAAGCGCGAAGCCGTGGAAATGGCCCCTGGTCTGTTCTATCAGCCCCGAGGTTCGACGCTGACGCTTCCGGACGGGCGGGTGGTGCTGTTCATGGGTGGCGCCAAATCCGTGGATTGGCAGTTGCGCAAGGAGGGGCGAGACTGGTTTCCTCGGGAGCAGGTCACGGCCGAGGACGTCGCGGATCTTCCGGATAAGGTGGACATCGTGATCTCGCACACTGCGCCGCGCCGGTTTCCGATTTGCAAATTCGAAGGTGGAGCAAAGCTTGACGATGTCCGGATGGGGCTCGACATCGACCCAGACCCGTCACGGGAGTTTCTTGATCAGGTTCTTGACCGCTGCCAACCGTCGCGCTGGTTCTTCGGCCACTTCCACCGGTTCCGCACCGGCACGAAGTCGGGGTGCACCTGGACCGCCCTAGGCAGCTCACACAAGCCCACCTTAGGGCCCTGGTGGATGTGGCTCGACGGCACGCCAAGGCCAGAGACGGCTGCGGAGCGGAAGGAACGCGAGCAGTTGGAACAGGCCAGGAAGATGCTGCGTAGTTGCTTGTTGTAAGCCTGGGCGTCAAAAGGGGCACTTTCCCGTGAAGGGGTTCTGTGGGGGGGCGAGCACGTGTTCGCAAGCAGATCGACTTGCAAAAAAATATGGAGATCAACAGCCATGCTTGCAACCTTTTCGAGGCTCATTGCCTATGCTCATCGTGCACGGTAGTTCTCCAAAATTGTCTCAGCCGTTGCATCTCTGGGCCGCCAATGTGAATCTTCGCCAGGGCTACTCGTTTGTCCCCTTCGGACAGAGAGGCTACCCATTCCTTGAAGGCGAGTTCTTCCATTTCTTTCAAAGCCTTTTCCGATGCTTCTCGACGTTCTTTCAAGTCCCGAAGTTGCCGCTCCTCTATGGTTAAAAAACCCTTAGGGTTGTCGAAGTACCCGGTCTTCAAGAGAGATTTTTTGATGTACAGGAACGGGTGATCCACCTCGCGCCCGGCGCGGTCTTTCATGGGGCCATTTTCAAGAGCGAATTCTGCGTGCTCTAACGATTCGTAAAGGCCTCCTAGAGATCGCTTCCCTCCAGCGATCTCTTCAACGACCAGGCGAAGAACCCTGGCGTTGAAACCGATCTCCGTGAGGTGGGGGAAGAGAAGGTCAAGCTGTTCGTCCGAGAGCTGGAGGACCGGTTCGGCTTCGAGAGGGAGAGAGGAATAGTAATATCCTCTTTCGATCTTCGTCGAATTGGGTCTTGCGGGTGATGTCGCGCTTGTGGGTGCGAACCCATTGTTGCGGGTGAAAAGATACTCGTTGCAGGCAGGAAGGAGAAGCAGTTCAAAGCCCTGGAAGGCGCCGATTCTGGCTTGCTGTTTTTGAACCAGTTCAGCCAGAGCCAGCCGTTGCAAGCTGCGTTGTACTGAGCCAGAATTTAATGAGAATCTAACCGAAAGCTCTGGACAGTTAGTAATGAATGGGCGTCCGATTCCATAGGTCTCAATCAGGTTTTGGAGCAGGGTATGACAGGAGGGCGGCAGGCATTTGAAGCGGTCAGGTCCCTGGAGGGCGGTTGTGGTTACGCATGTGTGGACGGATTGAGAAGCAGTTGGCCGTACGCCATCAGTGGCGGATGCGGTTGAGGGTTCAGATGTTGGGGCACTTGTGGTTTCAAATTCAAGCTGTTGGTTGTCTTTCATGATGACCTCCTTGATGCGTTCTACTCAGCCGTTTGTGCGGCTAGCGTTGTCCAGGGGAGAGGTTCGGCCTCCGCAGTTACTTCTTTCCCTCTGGTTGGTTGATCTTCATATCCAGCCACTGATGAACAGCCTCAGTAGACCACGCGAGCCGCCTGCCGAGATGGAAGGGGCGAGGAACAGCCTCGTAGTTTTTCCTGGCAAGATGGGCGTGGATCGCGGGCACGGTGAAGCCCAAAATCGCGGATAGGTCGTTGATGTTATATATTACCTTACGCATGTGCACCTCCGTATGAGTAATGGTGTGCACAGATTGACATCCATCCGGCTGTCAAAGGAGGCACGTATTGCGAAACTTGATAAATAATGAGCATAATCTGAATTATCTGCCTGAAATTACATCTAAAAATAAAATTGAGCTGCTACGGGCTTGGAAAGGAAAGACTCCGTTAATGGCCGCGAAGCTCATGGTAAATGAATTTTTGCTGCAGTTTCCTGGATCGGCAATGTTGTTTCACCCATTAAATGATGCAGATGTAGTGAAAAAGCCTATTGGAGAGTATCTTGTCGCCAAGGGGAAATACCTGGGAAGAGTTGGACCAAAGGATCAAAGACATGCATCGATGGATTTCTGGCCATTGCATTTATGAGCGATATTGGGATGGTATGCGCTTTTTATCGTATGCATTGAAAGGTGACTTCGTGGCAAGGGAGAAGAATAAGGTTAGAAGAAAGGAGAATCGTAGTAGGTCATGGAGCGAATCTCGTCCAGTCAAAGAGATGGTTGTTTGTGCGTTTTGTTGGCGATCAACGCCAAGGCGTCTTGGCGATGCGGGGTTGAGTTTATGCCATTTCCATAGGTTGTCGAGTCGCAGTCCGCAATATTTGAGGAAGAAGCGCTTGCTGTCAGGGAAGACGAAGTATGGCAATCTATATTATAGATTCGTAGAAGTGCTTCATCGCATTGATGGATCAAAGAGAGTACTCTTCCTTAATAGAGAGATGAAGTCTATTATTATGGCCTTCGATGATATAAAAGACTATCTATTGACTATGAATTGCGTTTGGAAAAGTTGCCCATTGTTTATAATCGAGCGACTTCCAAATGTTTATCGATATCTTTCTGGTATTGATGCAGATATGACGTCGTCTATCTCCATCGTTACAGCTCTTGATGATCCTCCTGTATACAAAGAAGCAAAAGAAGTAGAGTACAAAAGAGAGCAATTTTACCTTGATTGCCAGTTTCATATTAATCATTATTTGAGGCACCTTGCTTGGGCCGAAGTATGGTTGGGCGTTGAGGACCAATGCCGTCACGGCGGGGAGCGGAAAGGTGCCGGAAGACCTCGAAGGTGTCTGACGGAAAGAGCGGGCAAAACGCTCCACCAGCCTCAAGAGGAAGGCGATGGTATTGCGTCGCTTACAAAAGGCTGACGGGGTATTCTGGTTGAGAAAATTTGCTCCAATTTTGCTCCACTGCGGTTGAAAAACAGTGATTAATCATGATTTTTCATGATCATATAACCATCTGAAATAAAAGATTTAGCTTGCGTAACCACCTGTCATAATTACCCCTCTGAGGAGACTTAAAATCCCTGGGCCGCAAGGCTATGCGGGTTCAAGTCCCGCCCCGGGTACCAATAAAATCAGCATGTTATGCAAGAGGCTTCGGCCTCTTTTTTGTCGCCCTTGACCATTTGCCCAATTTCCCTCCACTACGTTTGAGATGTTGCGCGAAAACCGCTTTTGACACAAACGCAGACCGCTTTTGACACCTGCCTCAAACCCGCTCATTTGGTTGGCATAAACATCGCTACGCGCGCTCGCGCGATACATTATATGTCGAAATTGCGGATGAAGACCTCTTTGGCTTTGGTCGTGGTGGCGCCTACCGTGTAGCTCGTGGCCACCGGCTCGATGAGGAAGGCGGAGAAGATCTCGCGGACCTCAGGTACGTCGTTGAGGGACAAGAGAAAACGGCCCTCAATGCCCTGCAACTGCTCGGCCAGGGCCGCGAAGTCATCACGCTTGAAGCATTCGCCGCCGCGCCCATAGTAGTGCTCGGTGCCGTAATACGGAGGGTCCACGTAGAAGAACGTGGTGCGCCGGTCGTAGCGGCGGATCACCTCGTGGTAGGGAAGGCACTCGATGAGCACCCTGGCCAGCCTAAAATGGGCCTCTTCGAGCGCCTGCTCGATGCGCAGCAGGTTGAACCGGGGCGGCGCAGTGGCCGACGTGCCGAACACCTGCCCCTCCACCTTGCCGCCAAAGCTCAACTTGAGCTGGTACAGAAACCGCGCCGCACGCTGGATGTCCGTCAGCGTGTCCGCCTGCACCCGTTTTTGCCGATCGAACTCGGCCCGGTGCAACAGTATCCACTTGAACTGCCTGACCAACTCCTCCAAATGATTCTGCACGCACCGGTACAGGGTGATGAGGTTGAGGTTCACGTCGTTGATGACCTCTACCTTGCTGGGCTCCTTGGCGAACAGCGGCCAGGCAGCCCCGGCGAACGGCTCCACGTAGCACGTATGCGCCGGCATCCGCTTCAGGATCTCCGGCACCAACTTGCTCTTGCCTCCCACATACCCGCTCAACGGGGTTTTCATCGTTCCATCCTTTGCACTTTCGCCCGGTTGCTGCTATTTCAGCTCCACCCTGTACAGGGGAATGGAGCAGCGGCTTCCGGGCCGTGGTCGGATGCGCCTACATCCGGCCAGTGGGGGTGCGTCAACACCCCCGCCTGTTCCTCATGCGGCCTATACGAGCCCCTTGGGCTTGCCCTTGGGCGTCTCGGCCTCGATATCCACCCGGTAGCCGTCCTTGCTTGTCGTGAACCGATGCGTGACCGTCTTTATCAGCCACTCCCCGTCCACGTTGCGACCGATGCCGGACACGGCCAGCAGGCCTCCGGCGGTCAGGTCGGTACGACCGGGCACGGTCAGTTCCAGGGTGGCCACGCCACGCTCCAGGGCGTCCAGCTTGGCCTGGGCGGCCTGCGACGCCTCACCCTCGCTCGCGTACGTGCCGGGCAGCCTGAACACGGCATCCCCGTCGCCCACGGTCACCTCGGCGCGCTCGGCGCTGTCCTGGTCGTGGTACTTGGCCACCACAGCCCCGTACTTGCCCCGGCTCTGGGCAGCCATGGTAAAATTGATGACATCCTTCCCAGCGATCGCGATCGTGGGCATGTCCTTGCCGCTCGCGTTCTTGGCCTCGCCCTGGGGCATGAAGAGCAGCCGGTTGTCCTTGGTCGTGGCCACCGCGCCATGCGTCTTGCCGAGCCGCGTCAGCAGGTGTAGATCGCTCTCGCTGGTCTGGTCCACGTGCGGCACCGCCACATTGCTCAACCCCGAGCCCACCACGGGCGTCAACCCATGCCTGCCCGCGATCTGGGACACGATGCGGCCAAGGGTGGTGTCGTCATAGGATTGCGTCCGGCGGCGGGACAGCTCCTTGCGCATGTTTGCCGCCTTGCCCGCCACGGCCAACTTCTTGGGCCAGCCGGATTCGCGCACGGAGTCCGCCGTGTACGTACCCACGCGGCCAAGTCCGGTTTCCTCGTAGCCGAGCCAGACCTCAAGCGTGGCGTCCATGCGCGGCGCGGGCACCTTGTCGTCGCGGTTGTCGATAACGATGGTCACGCGGTCGGAGCGGTCGCCCGCCTCGTCCACCACCGTTATCTCCCCCAACCGGTCCTTGATCGCGGCGGTGACATCCTTTGCGTCGGCGGTGATGCGGAAGATGGGGCGCATCAGTCCCAGAGCCTCACGGTTTCGGTGGCCGTGGGTGCGGCGATCTCGGGCAGATAAAGCACCGTGCCGGCCAGCAGGGCCGGGCCGATATCCACAAGCCCAGGATTGGCCTCGTACACCGCCTCGACCGCGCCGGACTGGCGGCCATAGTGGCGCCAGCAGATCTCGTCGATCAGCTCGCCGTCCTTGGCCACGTAGTAGGTCTTGCCCGCCATCAGGCGTCCTCCCCATACCGGGCGAGCTGCAGCCGGAAATCCTGGCGCAGCGGGGCGCCGCCTGTCACAAACACGGCCTGGGTCTCGGTGATGCGCTGGATTACGTACTTGCCCCAAGTCTTGCCCGTACCGTCGACCAGGATCAACGGCTTGCCCTTGCCCGCTTCAGTGCGCATGGCGTCGATCTGGCCCAACCCGCCCTTGTAGGCGGGGTAGATGCGGCCTTCCAGCTCCACGGTCTCGACCTCCTCGCCCACAAACTGCAGGCCGGGCTTGCGCCCGTGGCGGGGCTGCTCCGCCCACTGCCAAGCGTGGGTGCGCACCAGCTTCTCGTAGGCCGCCGTGTCCAGGGAAAAACGAAAGTCGCCCAGCGCCATCATGACCTTAGCCATCGTGCAACGCCTCCGTGCCGTCGTCGGCCACCAGTCCGGCCACCCGGTGCGCCAGGGCCGCGCCGTCCTCGCCGGGCTGCTGGTAGACGTTGATGGTCACCTGCTTTTGCGTGGCCGCAGCCGCCGCCACGGGCTTGCCCTCGGCCACCGAAGCCGCCGCCTCGCCGCCTTTTTCGCCGAGCCAGCCGCCCAGCATGCCGCCGAGGATGCCGCCTACTGCCGTGCCCACGACAGGCACCACGCTCCCCAGCGTGGCGCCCACCAGCGAACCCGCCGCGCTGCCGCCCAGGCCGCCCAGACTGCGGCCTATGCCCCGCGCCGAGCCGCTGGCGATGCCGCTGGCCAGATCGGCCATGCCCAGCACCATGCCCAGCGGGCGGAACACCTTGCCAAGGCCTCGCCCGGCGCTACCAAGCCAGCTGCCGCCCCGCGCCAACAGTCGGCCCGTGCGCCCGGTCTGCCCAAGGCGTCCAAGCCAGCGGCCCGAACCGGCCCGCCGGGCGGCGCGGGAAGCGCGTCCGCCGCGTCCGCCGCCAAGGCCACTGCCGTCAAACGCACCGCCCAGCCCGCCGCCCGGCCAGTTGACCACGCGCACGTCGGCCACGCCGCCTCGCAGCGCGGCCCCCATGGCCCCGCCCGCGCCCTTGTCACCCCCAGGAAACCAACTACGCACGGTCTTGATGCCACGCCATGCCTTGCGCAGCCCGACCAGGGTCGTGGCAATCCCCCCAGCCCACATGGCCGTGGAAAACAACGAATCCGCACCTTCGCTGCCGAGCGCGGACAAGGCACTTGCGGCAGTATCGAGCGGGCCGGTCAGCTTGCGATCCGCAAAATTCTGCCACGCCGTGGAAAAGGCAGTAACAGAGGCGTTGAATGTCGCGGCCACCCGCGCCGCATCTTCGCCAAGCACGTTGCTGCTTGCCTTGACTTCCAACGCAGCATTCAGCGCGGCACGGCCTCCTTCCGACATCAGGGATTCAAACACCTTCCTCGATTCGTCCGTCACGATGCCGCTGGTTAGCAGCGCTTCTATGTCTCCTCCTACGGACTCCAGCATGTCGATCACGACCTTATGAAGGGGACGAGCAACCTTTCTGCCTTCCTTGAGGAGGATATCCTGATCCCACAGGTCCACACCCAAATCGGCCAGTTTGTCGCCGTTCTTCATCAGGTCTCGGGACAGGGCCTGAATCGCCGTGGAGGTCACAGCCACGTTCGTCGTGGCGGTGTTGACCGCCTGCATGAGCGCCCCGACTTCCGTGAGCCCTTGCTCGCCCTTCCGACCCAAGGAAGCGTATGACGCGGCTGTTTGGGGGAGGTAGCCCGCCAAGTCCTTGGCTTCGACAGAGCCAACCTTGCCTTGGCCGAGGATGATGGAAAGCGCTTTCTCCGTGTCATCAATCCCGAGGTTGAGCCGTCCAGCCGCCCCAATCGCGCCAATCTCTTGGCCGCTGGAACCGAACGCCTGAATCCCTTTGGCCATCCCGCGCAGGTTTTTGAGAGCGCCCTCGTAATCACCAGTCTTTGCGACGTACTCCTCGGCAGCGCCGAACAATGCGTCAGGGGAGATGCGTATTTTCGGGTCTTGCGCGACATCAAAGACAGCCTTCTTGAAGGCGCGCATCTTCTCGGCGCTAATCACGGCGGCGTTCTGAAACCTGACCAGCCGCTCTTGCAAATTCCCCACCTGCCGCACCGCAGCCCCCACGCCGACGGCTCCCGCCAACCCCACCCACCGGTTCTCCAGCTTGTCCAGCCCGGCGCGCATCATCTTGCCGGCGGCCCCGGCCTCGCGCAGGCGCTGCGCGGCTTTTCCCACGCTCCCGGCCATGCGCCTGGCGGCGCCTGCGGCTCTCTCGGCGGCCCGGCCCATGCGCGTGGTTTCGCCCGCAGCGCGCGAAGCCGCCACACCTTCGCGGCGCGCGGCTTCGGCGGCGCGGGCGCTGCCGCGCTCGGCGGCAGCGCCCGTATCCTGCAAGCCCTTGCGGGCCGACTTCATGGCGGCGGACCAGCTGCTGTCGGTCCTAGCGGTAATAAGGGCACTGGCGACGAATTTGCGCATGTTCCTCGGCTACCTGTTCCAGCATTTCCAGTTCGGCCACGGGCCGGTTTTCGATCTCCGAAATAGGCTGGCCAAGCCGGACCGCGAGACGCACGATCCGGCGAGCCAGCTCTAGGCGTTTCCCTCGCCGCCGCCCGCGAACCACGCCGGAGAGGTCATCTCGGCATACGCCGCGTCCAGGGCGTGCAGATCCGCCGCGCACAGATCGGCGATCAGCGCGCGCGGCACGTTGCACAACAGCGCAAAGAGCGTGGGGTCGAAGTCCGCCGCGTCCCCGGCCTCGCGGCGGGCGGCCAGCACGTGCCTGGCCATGGGCAGCTGCATCACCAACTCGGCGATCTTCTCGCCCTCGGCGATCTCAACCGGCATCAATAACGGGATTCTCTTGAGCTTTTCCATGATACCCTCCTACAGTCCCAGCGCTTCGCGCACGCTGGCCATCTGGTCCGTGCCGTTGATGATGCGGACGCCGTTGTCCATGTCGATCTCGCGCAGATCCTCGCCGTTGATGGTCAGCTTGTAGTAGTGGACGTCCATGGTCAGCTTGAACTGGGACTTGTCGCCCGGCTTCCACGTACCGAGGTCATCCTCGTGGAACTTGCCGCGCAGCACGGCGATGATGGCCTGGGCGTCCGGGGTGTTGGCCTGCATCGCGCCGCGCATGGTCACGCCCACCTCACCGCCCGGCACAAGGCCGAACTGCTTGAACAGCTCGGGCGAGTATTCCTCGAAGGTCATGGTGGCTTCCATGGCCTCCAGGCCCATGTCCATCTTGCGCGGGCCGGCCATGCCGCCCGCGTTGAAGTCCTCGCGCTTGACCTTGAGCTTAGGCGGCTCGCACTCGGCGACCTTGCCCGCGTAGCCCACGCCGTCCACGAACACCGTAAAGTTCTTCAAGACCTTGGGAATAGCCATATCCTCTCCTTAGCTGGCCGACAGAACCTGTCCGACCAGTTCCTCGTAGTAGCCGTTTTCGCGGTGCGCACGCCACGTCAGGTGCTCCAGGGGCGCGGCGGGTTCGATGTCGAAATCGATGAAGAGCTTGCCGGCCATGAGCTGCTCCTTGGAATTCAGCTCGGGATCGAGCCAGCACTTGCCGCCCAGGATGGCCCCCACGCTCTTGAGGTGGCGCAGGTAGGCGTTGACGGACTCCATCACGTCCAGCACCAGGTTGGCGCTGATGGGCTTGTCCATGGCCCAGAGCAGGGCGTCCTCGATGCTCTCGTAGATCATGTCCGCCGTGCGGCGCACCGAAAGGAAGGCCCAGAGCGGATCGGAGGCGCAGCTGCGGTTGCCCCACAGGCGATAGCCGTCGCGCTGCACCACCGTGGCCACCTCGTTTTCGTTGAGGTAGTTGGCGCCGCTGTTCGCGTCCGACAGGTTGAAGTCTATGGCCCTGTCCGAACCCACGATGCCGTTGATGACCTGATTGCTGGGCGAGAACCAGAAGCCCTTGGTGTTGTCCATCTTGGCGATGATGCCCGCCACGCGGGCGGACGTGGGTTGCGCCACGGCCTGGTTCAGCTCCGTGTTCCAGACCATGGTGTAAGGATCCACGACGTACACGCGGTCCGAACCCCAATCCTCGCGGTAGGTGATGGCGGCGGCATTGGTGGTGTTGGGGCCGTCGGCGATAATCACGCCGCGAAGGCGGTTGGTGATGCCCACCAGCTCGCTCACCACGGGGTTGGCCACGGATGCGGTGGTGGCGGTGGCCGTGGCGCCGGTGCCGTCGCCGGTGATGGTGACGGTGGGCGTGCCGGTGTATCCCGCGCCGCTGCGGGTGACGGTGATGGCCGTGATCGCGCCGTCGGTGATGACGGCCTCGGCCTGCGCGCCCGTGCCCGCGCCCTCGATGGCCACCTGCGCGGTGGTGTAGCCCGTGCCGCCGTCGGTCACCGCAATGGTCTTGACGCCAGTGGGCCGCAGCGAGGTGAAGCCGGGCGCGATGAGGATGCGGGGAGTGGCCTTGACCACGGACTGCGCGGCGAGCAGGGCGTGCACGCCGGTCTGCAGGGTCGCGTCGCCCAGCACGTTGGAAAGGGATGCGTAGATGTCCGCGCCTTCCTCCACGCGGATGACCACGACCATGGCCCCGCACTGGTCGAAAATGCCGTCCACCGCGTCCTTGAGCGTGCCCTCGTCGCCCAGATAGGCGGCCTCACGCGGGGTGCCCGCGAGCAGTACGGGCGTATTGAGGGGGAACTTGGCGGCGTCGGCGTCAGGCGCCGTGCCGACCAGGCCGATGACCGACGATTTGACGGTCGCGACAGGCCTGGTGCCATCATCGATTTCCACGACTTCAATGCCGTGCAGGAACTGTTCAGGCATGGTAGCCTCCGTTTAAACGGCGTTTGACGCCGGAGTTAGTGCCGCATCACCGGCGTTCGACCAAGGCCCAACCGATCAGGCCGCACCACAACGCGGTGATCGCGGCCACAGCCGCCACCATCCACGGCTGCACCTGCGCCCGCGCCGCCACGGAGAGAACCACTGCGGAGAGCCCGGCCAGGACCACCGCAATGGCCAGCGTCCACCGGCGACGCCGGGCGAACCACCCCTCCAGCCAGGCGCAGTTGCTCTCGCCCATCCCGCACGCCTGCTCCTGGCGTATCTTCGCCGCGCACGCGGGGCAGTACCGCCCCCATCCCCAGGCGAGCTGATACGGCAGCAGCTTGAGCTTGCCCCGCCATGAGCCGTCCGCATGGCCGACAAGATGTTCTTCGGCCATAACGCACCACCTGTGGCCGCCGAGGCAGCCTTTGTCGGGTATCCTCCACATGTGGCCGCGCTCGTGGCGCATCGTCATGATGTGGACGAGCACGAAGAACGCAACGAACGCAAGCGCGGCCCAGCCGCACCATGCGACCCCAAGCGCCCACGCCACGGCCAGGCCCAAGGGAATGGCCAGTAGCCACAGCCGCAGGAAGTATTCCGGCGTGCCAGCCACGTTCTGACCCCAGAGGCCTTTACCTTTGCGGCTCCAGGGCCAGATGATCGTCCAGGACTCCCAACGCCCGAGCCGAGCGGGCACCCCGAAAATATTACGGAGCATTATTCACCTCCCAGGGCATCGCTGCCGAGCAGCATCTTGACGACTTGGCCATAGCCTTCCACAAGAGCCTCCAATACCGGGATAGCGGTGTTGGAATCGGCCACGTCGGCCAGGGCCGTTTTGGCATTGGACAGTGCCAGGGAAATAGCGGCCTGGTGAGGCGTCTTGACATTGAGTGCGTTGATCTTCCGGCTCGTGGCGCGCACCAGCCTGCCGTCGGGCTTAACCTCGTAGACTTCCTCCGACGACAGGAGCTTGATCTCGTTGCCGTCCTTGTCCACGTACTTCTTGCTCATATGGCCTCCTTTACGAGCCGAGTCTGGTCAGGTCGATCTGGCCGCTGGGCAGATCGCCCGCCTCGGGCCTGGCCAGGCCCAGGGCCACGCGGCGGGTGCCCTCGGGCAACGCCACCTCATCACCGATCATGGTGAGATAATCAGCGCCGTCGTTGCCCCAGGTCCTCGTCACTATGTCCACGGACGCGAAATCCACCCACTCGGCAGGGCCGGTCAGGTCGAGCGTGAGCTTGGTCAGAGTGGGCAGCGTGGCGGTGTCGTCGGTCCAAAGGATCACGGCGCAGGCCACCTTGTCGGTCACCGCCGGGAACGTCTCGCAGGCGTTGAGCACCGTCGCCGTCATCCGGTTGGTGGCCGAGGCCGCGCAGGCCGCGCGCAGGGCGGCGGCGGCGTCCGTCGCGGCGGTCCAGGCGTCCGCGCCGTCGCGGCTGTACCAGTCGCCTGCTGCGCCGCCGTGATCAGCGGCCAGGCTGGAGGCAATCACACGCCAGGCGCTGCCGGTCCACACCTGCCAGCTCGCGCCGCCGTCGGGCGTGAGGGCGTAGTAGATCGCGCCCGTGCCCACGGCGTCCGTGGCCGTGATCCCGTTGATCGCGGTCACGCTGCCAAATCCCTGGTCCACGGCCACCTGGTAGGCGCTGGCCGTGGCAAGCAGGGCCAGCGTGCCCGCCTCGGTCACCGCCAGCCCCCTTATCCACTCCACAGCGTAGGCGCCCAGCGCGAGCGCCGCGCCGGACACGGGCACCGCGTTGGCCGCCGTGCCGTCGCCGGTGATCGCGCCCAGGGTGAGGATGCCGGAAACGCCGGACAGCTTGATCAGGCAACCGGCCTTGATGGGATTGGCCACGGCGGCGCTGAAATGACCGCTGGTGTCGGCGGTATCGCACGTAAAGGTCAGGCCGGACGCGGCCAGGTTCTCGATCTCCAGATCGCGCGGCAGGGCCACCGTGGCCGGGCGCAGCACCTGGCCCGCCTCTCCGCTGGCCAGCAGCAGCGCCTGGCCGCCCACGTACGCCGCCGACGGCGTACTGGCCACGGCGGTATCAAGGTCGGCCTGCCATACCGCGTCCACCACATCGCCGTCATTGTCCGACGTGCGGTACCCCATCACGGCCTCATTGCCTGCGCCCGTCC
>JBFWMG010000053.1:0-17505 GCA_050251715.1 Desulfovibrionaceae bacterium
GTGCTGGCCGTGCAGGGGCTGCGGTCGCAGTTGCAGGTTTTCTAGAAAAAACCGGATTGCCGACAAAGCCCCGGGGGAAGGAGAGAGGAGAGGGAAACCCCCTTTTTCCAAGCATAAAAAGGGGTTTTCCCTCTCCTCTCTCCTTCCCCCGGACCCCCATCCTCTCTTCTCTCTCTTTCCCCAAAAACTGCTGGTTGGGGAGGGGGATACGGTGGGGACAAGCGAGTCCCCCAGGCGGGCTGCTGGCTGGGGAGGGGGGGGCGGTTGGGACAAGCGGGTTCCCCTTGCGGGCTGCTGGCTGAGGAGGGGGATACCGTTGGGCCCAGGGCGTTCCCCATTCGGAATGCTGGTTGGGGATATGGATACGGTTGGGACAAGGGCGTTCCCCAGGCGGGCGGACTCGTTGTCCGGCGTGTCAGGACAAAGGCGGGGAGGGGTGGTCACCCAACGCCGTGAGGCGCAAGGCCTCGAGAAAGAAAAAGAAGGGCTACATGGCGGTTTGTCAGCAGCCTGAGGTTTTCTAGAAAACCACTTTTCCGCACGCCCGTCCGGGCTGGGCGGTTGGGCCGTCCGGTCCGGGCGCTGGCGTTTTGCGGCGTTTTTCAGTACAGCCAGCGGCAGCGGGGCGCTGGAAGCGGCGCGCCCGTATCCCAATTGTCTATTCGGAGGAACGCCATGCGCGTCAGCAGCAGGATAGTGGTCTTCATTGTGGTCAGTTGCCTTTTCGCGGCCTGGGCCGTGGCTCCGGCGCAGGCCCGGCTGGTGCAGGTCGGCACCGTGGATGCCGAGGCCGTGCCGCCGCGCCATTTGACCAAGGACGAGACGCAGTTGAAGGGGTTTCAGCAGGCCGTGTTGCTGGAGGCCCTGGCCGTGCTGCCCGTGCAGCCCGACGAGGCGCGCCGCACCCTGCTCACGGAATATCTGGACACCGTGGCCAAGGATTTCGTCTCCAGTTTTTCCGAGGCGGGTGCGGCAGGCAAGGATGCGGCGCTCTTGGACGTGACCGTGAACCGTGGCCTGCTCAAGAAGCGGTTGCAGGAGATCGGCGTGTACTACACGGTGATCGAGCCGCGCCAGTACAACCTTATGCTCACGGGCGCCACGCCCGACGCCTGGGACGTGCTGGGCCGCTTGCAGGCCTTGTCCGGATTGCAGGTGGAAACCGGAGCCATGCCCAGCCTGTCGCTCGAACACGTGGCCACGGCGGATGGACCGGTGTGGCAGGGCGTGCTGCATACGGACAAGGCGGACTATCCGGGGCAGGACAAGAGCCTGGACGTGTTGTGGTTCGCGTTGTGGAAGCATTATTTTTCGCGGCCCGAGCTGGACAACGTGGCGGCGCAGACCGTGGTGCTGCACGTGGAGGGCTGGTATGCGCCCGACGGCGTGGACGCCTTTGACCGCCTGCTGCGCGGCTGGGACGAGGCGGTGTTCGAGGCCGTGCTGGAGGGGGTGTCCATGCGCGCGGCGGGGCTGGCGGCCACCTGGCGGGTGAAGCTGCGCAGCAAGGACGCCCTGGAGCAGCGGTTGCAGGATTTCTTGCCCTCACGCAATCTGACCTACGCGGTTGCGGATGCGGCGTCCTGACGGGGCGGCGGCGTTCGTCCGGCTTGCGCCGCCCGCGCGTGGCTTGGTCAAATGCACATGATGCAATAACGGTATCTTCTGGGCTAGCGCAGTTAAGTCTTGAAACAAGACTCGCCCCTGAAACAATGTCCCATTGTTTCAGGGAAATGCACAAGAGCATCTAAACCCTTTCAAGGGTAAAATGCGCTAGCGCCACGCGCGCGAGCCTGGTCCGGCAAAAAAGAAAACCCGAAGCATGGCTGCTCCGGGTTTTTGTGTGTGCGGGCGAAACGGGGGCTAGGCCTCGTCGGAATCCTTCTTGGAAGGTTCGTTGTTTTGCTTGGGCGTCACGTCTATTTCGTCAGGCTCACTGGTGGCCTTGCGGAAGTTCTTGATCGCCTTGCCGAAACCACCGCCGATTTCCGGGAGCTTGTTGGCCCCGAAAATAATCAGGACGATGACAAGGATGATGATAAGTTCGGGAAATCCGATGGGACCAATCATAAATCTGCCTCCGTTTAAAGTTACAGTGGCTATACACGCCGCGTGTAGGCAGGTCAAGGCAATACGCATCCCTCCGCCTTGCCGTGGGGTGCGCGGTCCGTGCCGGGCGGCGGCACGGACCGCTTGATAAGGCGGCGGGTTGCGGGTATGGTCTACCTCCTTACCGTGTGCCGCAACATGAATAAAAACATCACGCCGTTACCCGGCATTCATTGCGAATTTTACGTTCGGGGCCGTTGCCTGTACGAGGAACGGCGCAATCCGGGCCTCAACGAGGCATGGCAATGCGCCGTGCTGGCGGGGCTGGTGCGTGAATATGACCGTTTTTTGGCCCAGACCGAGCATTTTGCTATCGACGACGGCACGGCGCTGCGCATCCTGGAAAAGCGGCTCGACACGTCGGCGGCGGCGCTCAAGGGCTGCCGCCGGTTCGAGCCGCTCGGCGGCTGCGATGCCTCCTGTCCCTCTTGCCCCGCCGCCTGTGGCCGGGATGACGACGGCCAGGATGGCGACTGCCGAGATGGCGAGAACCAGGCTGGCGGCGTTCTGGATGACGGGAGCCTGGATGGCGAGACCGGGGGGGATGGCGATCGGGCCGCGCGGGAGCAGGCCGTGGGCGGCATGCTGCATCTTGCCTGCGTCCATGCCCTGGATATGGTGTGCATCCTGGAGTTGCCGCCGTGCGGCGGGGTGTGCGCGCGGTATGTCCGCAAGGCAAGGCCGCGCTAGGCCGTTGCTGGCGGCGGACCGGACGGGCTGCCTGCGCCGGTATAACGTATAGCTCAGGATGAAGGAACATATGACCCAGGAACGTGACGAAAAGGGCGGGTGCGAGGCCGCCACGCCCACCACCGGGACACTCTCCGATCTTGTTGCCGTGCTGGCGCCTGGCCTGGATCCCGGACGGCTGCCGCAGGGCGGGCCCGCCTGTCTGCGCGTGCTCGATCCCGGACTGGGCGGGCGGTTGCCTGCGGCGGAGCGCGCGGCCCTGTTCGTTCCCCCCAACCTGCCCATGCCGCCGGACACGTCGCGGCGCTACCTGCGCGACATGCAGCAGTGGGTGGACACCGTGCGCAAGCCCGGCGATCTGCTGCATCTGGTGGGCGCGGCCGAGGATCAGAAACAGGGGCTGCGTGGCGAAATGGCGGTGCTGGAGCGGTTTCAGCGCGACCAGGGCGCGCCCCCGGTTGTCAAGGACGCGCCGGGCGCGCCGGGCACGCCGGGCATGGAGGACGAGGGCCGGACCAAGGCGCAGATGGTGTGCATCCTGGCGCGGGCGCTCGAAGAGCGCCTGGCCGAGATGCACGCCCTGACCACACGCTTTGGGGACATCCTGGGCGGGCTGAAGGCAACCCTGGGCGTGGAGTCCAGCGGCGGTGACGTGCCCGAGGAGGACCATTTTTTGTCCAGCGGCATTGTGGAGCACCTGGACGGCGGCGCGGGAACGCCCGATCCTGTCCTGCCATGGCGGATGGTGGTGGCGTCCATGCTGGCGCTGCTCGATCCCGCCGTGCCGCTTTTTTGCCACGATGCGGCCCTGGCCGAGGTGTGGCGCGACGCGGGCGTGGCCTTTGGCGCCGTGTCCCCCGCCGAGGCGGCCAAGGCGCTGGGCGGCTGGACCCCGCCGGACGGCGTGCTGGAGCGGATAGTGGCCCCAGGCAGCCTGCTGGTCGGGCGCAGGGGCGACACCACGGACAAGCCGTGGCTCGACGCGCCACGGACCCTGTACGTCTGGAGCCGTGCATGAGGGCGCCGGACGCGCATACTTCCGGCGCGGGGGCTTTGGATCCGGCGCGGGCCTCGCTGCTGCACGGCCTGCAAGGGCTCATTTTCGACTGCGACGGCGTGATGTTCGATTCCTGGGAGTCGAACAAACTGTACTACAACCTCATCCTGGCGCGGCTTGGGCTCGGGCCCATGAATCCCGACCAGGAACGCTATGTGCACAGCCACGCGGTCAAGGCGTGCCTGGAATACATCACCCCCCGCGACCGCTGGCCCGAGATGGAGGCGGCGCGTGTGTCCGTAAGCTATGTGGATGAGATTCTGCCCCATCTCACGCCCGAGCCGGACCTCTTTCCGTTGCTCGAGCGGCTCAAGGCCGAGGGCGTGCGCATGGCCGTGCACACCAACCGCACCAACACCATGCATCTGCTGGTGCAACGGTTCGGGTTCGACGCCTTTTTCAACCCCGTGCTCTCCGCCGCCGAGGTGCGCCCCAAGCCCGACCCCGAGGGCGTGGAGGTCATTTTGCAGCAGTGGGATGCCGATCCGGCCAAGGTGGCGTTCATCGGCGACTCGGATCTGGACGAGCAGACCGCGGTCAACGGCGGGGTGCGTTTTTGGGCGTTCCGCAGTCCTGGCCTGTCCGCCGAACTGCACCTGACGGATTTCACCAGCCTCATGGGGCTGTTTGACGTGGCGCGCCAGGGGGCGCGGCATGTGTGAAAAAAATAATTTTGTTGCATTTTTCAGCGGTTTTGATTTGATGTCGAAGAGTTGTCCGTTCCTGAAAGGGGAGAAAGGCGCAATGGGCGGTTTTTTTGCTTGATTTGTAGCCCCGTGACATGAAAAAAACAAAACCGTAATCATCGCGCCGCAGGCCTGCGGCGGAACGAGGGAGGTTACATGGTCCTCGGAAATTTATTGGGCGCCGTGGCCGCTGTCCTGGACACGGTGCTGACGCTGTATATGTGGATTGTCATTATTTCCGCGTTGCTTTCCTGGGTGAACCCCGATCCGCACAACCCGATCGTGCGTACCCTGCGCACCCTCACGGAGCCGGTCTACATGTGGATCCGGCGCAGGTTGCCCTTTCTCATGCTCGGCGGCCTCGACCTGTCGCCCATCGTGGTGCTTTTGGCCATCCAGTTCGTCAAGATGTTTCTCGTCAGAAGCCTGATGCAAGTTTCCATGCAGGTGTAATGCGCGCCGGGAGCCCGCCGTCCCGTCCGGAAGGAGCACGCCATGACAGTGAGCAGAATCGACATCGTGAACAAATCGTTCGGCAAACGGCTGCGCGGCTATGATGTGACGCAGGTGGACTTCTTCATGCAGGAGGTCGCCGAAACCGTGGGCAAGCTGGCCGAGGAGCGCAAGCTGCTGCTCGCCCGCATCACGGACCTGGAGGCGTCGCTCGAAGAACATCGGGGCCGCGAGCGCACCCTGCGCGACACCCTGGTGACCACCCAGAAGATGACCGACGAGCTGAAGGCCACGGCCCAGCGCGAGGCGCAGCTCATCATCGACGCGGCCAACGCCAAGTCGGACAGCCTGCTCAACCATGCGCACATGCGCGTGGCGCAGGTGCATGAGGACATCTCCGATTTGAAGCGAATCCGCGCCCAGTTCGATATGAAGGTCCGCAGCGTCATCGACTCCTATCTGGCGCTGCTGGACATGGGGCAGAAGGAGGAGGAGGAGCTTGACGCGGCGGAGTCCAAGGTGAAGTATCTGACCAAGAAGGCGGAGAACGCCTGATTTGCCCATGGAGCGGCCCGAATACGCGCTGGAGGACGGCGCGGGCACATGGCGGCTGCTGGTGTGGGCGCAGCCCGGCGCCAAGCGCACCGAGCCCGTGGGCGAATACCAGGGCTGCCTGAAGATCCGGCTGGCCGCCCCCGCTGTGGACAACAAGGCCAACGGCGCGCTCATGGCGTGGGTCGCCAAGCGCCTGGGCGTGAAGCGCAACCGGGTCAGGCTCGAATCTGGCCAGGCCAACCGGCGCAAGACGTTGATAATCGACAGTGAGACCGAACCCGATTGGCGGGAGATTGCCGCCAGCGGGACATGAGCACCTACCAAACCCTATAAGGAGCGATCCATGGAACAGAGAGATCTTGATCTGCTTGAAAAGTACTCCGCCCAGGATCCGGAACTGAAGCTTTTGTGGGAAGAACATACGCTGTATGAAAAGCAGTTGGACAAGCTCGAGAGCAAGCCGTTTCTAACCCCCCAGGAAGAAAAGGTCGCCCGCGACGTGAAAAAGAAGAAGCTGTCCGGCAAGACCAAAATGCAGGGCATTATTGATCGGTATCGAAAACTGGAGGGTTGATTCATGAAGTTGTCCGGGGCGCAGATCCTTCTGGAAAGCCTTGTGCAAGAGGGCGTGGACGTGCTGTTCGGGTATCCGGGCGGCGCGGTCATCGACATATATAACGAACTGCCCAATTATCCGCTGCGGCACATCCTGGTGCGGCACGAGCAGGGCGCGGCCCATGCGGCCGACGGCTATGCCCGCGCCTCGGGAAAGGTCGGCGTCTGCCTGGTCACCTCCGGCCCCGGCGCCACCAACACCGTGACCGGCATCGCCACCGCCTATTGCGACTCCATCCCCATGGTGATTATCACCGGGCAGGTGCCGTCGCCCCTCATTGGCAACGATGCCTTTCAGGAAGTGGATATTGTCGGTATTTCGCGGCCCTGCACCAAGCATAATTACCTGGTCAAGCACGTTGAGGATCTGGCCCCGACCATCAAGCAAGCGTTCTATCTGGCCCGCACGGGGCGCCCCGGCCCCGTGCTGGTCGATCTCCCCAAGGACGTCGTCCAGGCCAAGGCCGCGTTCAAATGGCCCGAGGGCGAGGTCAAGATGCGCAGCTACAACCCCAACTACAAGCCCAACAGGCACCAGCTGCAAAAGGCGGCGACCATCCTGGCCAAGGCCGAGCGCCCGCTGTTGTACGTGGGCGGCGGCGTGGTCACCTCGGACGCGGCGGAAGAGCTGACCTGGCTCGCCCGCCACTGCGACATCCCGGTCACGGCCACGCTCATGGGGCTGGGTGCGTTCGCGGGCAACGACGAGCGCTTTTTGGGCATGCTCGGCATGCACGGCACCTATGCGGCCAACATGGCCGTGAACAACTGCGACGCGCTGGTGGCCGTGGGCGCGCGGTTTGACGACCGCGTGACCGGCAAGGTGAATACCTTTGCCCCCAAGGCGCAGATCATCCACATCGACATCGATCCCACCTCCATCCGCAAGAACGTGCAGGTGCACGTGCCCATTGTGTGCGACTGCCGCAACGGGTTGGCGGGCCTGAACGAGTTGCTGGAGGCGGAGACCAAGAAGCGTGAGATCGACTGGTCCGCCAAGCACGCGGGCTGGCTTGCCCAGACCGGCGAATGGGCCGCGGCGCATCCCCTGACCTACGCCAAGGAGCCCACGAGCGAAGTCATCAAGCCGCAGCAGGTGGTGGAAACCATCTACAAGCTCACCGGGGGCGACGCCATCATCGCCACGGAAGTGGGCCAGAACCAGATGTGGACCGCCCAGTTCTACAAGTTCCACCGTCCGCGCACCCTCATCACCTCCGGGGGGCTGGGCACCATGGGCTTTGGTTTTCCGGCGGCCATTGGCGCGCAGATGGCCTTTCCGGACAAGCTGGTCATCGACGTGGCGGGCGACGGCTCCATCCAGATGAACATCCAGGAGCTGACCACCGCCGTGTGCAACGGCCTGCCCATCAAGATCGTGATCCTCAACAACGGCTACCTGGGCATGGTGCGGCAGTGGCAGGAGCTTTTCTACGAGCGCAACTACTCCTGCACCTGCATGGACGCCCAGCCGGACTTCCTGAAGCTGGCCGAGGCCTACGGCGCGGCCGGATACCGCGTCACGCGCCCCGCCGATGTGGAGCCGGTGCTCAAGGAGGCCTTTGCCCTGCCCAAGGCCGCCATCGTCGACGTGCGGGTGGAAAAGGAAGAAAACGTCTATCCCATGGTTCCGGCCGGCGCATCGCTGACCGATATGCTGTTGGTCTAAGGGGAAAGGATCATGCGCCACATCTTGTCCGTGCAAGTGGAAAACGAACCCGGCGTGCTGTCCCGCGTGGCCGGGCTTTTCAGCGGCAGGGGATTTAACATCGACGCCCTCAACGTGGCTCCGACGCTGGACGCCGGGGTTTCGCTCATGACCATCACCACCACGGGCGACGACCTGATTATCGAGCAGATCGTCAAGCAGCTGCGCAAGGTCGTGTCCGTGATAAAGGTCGTGGACATGAGCGACCACGCCAACGTGCAGCGCGAAATGGTGCTGCTCAAGGTCAACGCCAGCGACTCGCGCCGCGCCGAAGTGCTGCGCATCGTGGACATCTTCCGCTGCAAGGTGGTGGATGTGAGCACCGACGACCTGACCGTGGAGGTCACCGGCGACCACGGCAAAATCACCGCGCTCATCAATCTGCTGCAGCGTTTCGGCATCAAGGAAATCGCGCGCTCCGGCCCCGTGGCCCTCAAGCGTTCCATGCAGCTATAGGATTTTTTAGGCCGTTTGTGGCCTTTGGCCCGCGCTTGCCCTGTATGGGCAAGACGCGGATTTCACGTATTACTGAGCGCGCGCCATGCTTCATGTTGCCGCACGAAGTTATAAGCACGGCCACGCCGCAGGCGGGGCCGGTCGGCGAAGCCGCCGGAGCGCGTCGTTTGGTCTTGCGCTCCGGGTGCTATTACTGAGAGCGCGCCATGCTTCATGTTGCCGCACGAAGTTATAAGCACGGCCACGCCGCAGGCGGGGCCGGTCGGCGAAGCCGCCGGAGCGCGTCGTTTGGTCTTGCGCTCCGGGTGATATTACTGAGAGCGCGCCATGCTTCATGTTGCCGCACGAAGTTATAAGCACGGCCACGCCGCAGGCGGGGCCGGTCGGCGAAGCCGCCGGAGCGCGTCGTTTGGTCTTGCGCTCCGGGTGATATTTGCATTTTCCAATATTATTCCGTATGACCCTCTCCCCGGCAGGAGAGCGATACAGCAAGGAGCAGCCATGAAAGTGTATTATGAAAAAGACGCGAATCTCGATTTCTTGAAGGACAAGACCGTGGCCGTGATCGGCTATGGCAGCCAGGGCCACGCCCATGCGCAAAACCTGCGCGACTCGGGCGTCAAGGTCGTGGTGGGCCAGCGCCCCGGCGGTCCCAACTATGACCTGGCCAAGGAGCACGGCTTTGCCCCCATGTCCGCCGCCGAGGCGGCCGCCGCAGCCGACTGCATCATGATCCTGGCTCCTGACCAGCATCAGGCCGATATCTACAAGAACGACGTGCTGCCGAGCCTTACGGCGGGCAAGACCCTGTTCTTCGCCCACGGCTTCAATATCCATTTCCAGCAGATCGTGGCGCCCAAGGGCGTGAACGTGGTCATGGTCGCGCCCAAGGGGCCGGGCCATCTGGTGCGCCGCGTGTTCACCGAGGGTGGCGGCGTGCCCTGCCTCGTGGCCGTGCACCAGGACGGCGACGGCAAGGCGCTCGACATCGCCCTGGCCTATGCCAAGGGCATTGGCGGCGCACGCAGCGGCGTCATCGAGACCACCTTTGCCGAGGAAACCGAGACCGACCTGTTCGGCGAGCAGGTGGTGCTGTGCGGCGGCCTGTCCGAACTCATCAAGAACGGTTTCGAGACCCTGGTGGAAGCCGGGTACCAGCCCGAAATCGCCTACTTCGAGTGCCTGCATGAAGTGAAGCTCATCGTGGATCTGATCTACGAGGGCGGCCTGTCCAAGATGCGCTATTCCATCTCCGACACCGCCGAGTACGGCGACTACGTGACCGGCAGGCGGATCATCACCGAGGACACCAAGAAGGAAATGAAGCGTGTGCTGGCCGAGATCCAGGACGGCACGTTCGCCCGCAACTTCATTCAGGAAAACCGTTCCGGTGGCCGCGCCTACTTCCTGACCCGCCGCCGCCGCGAGGGTGAGCATCAGATCGAGAAGGTGGGCAAGAACCTGCGCGACATGATGAGCTGGCTGAAGAAATAGCGTTTCCTCATATGCCGTTTTCCGGGGCCGCTCTTTGGAGCGGCCCCTTTTTTTTGCGTGCGCCGCATCTTGGAAAAGGCGGACGGCGGGGGAGGTCTGTTTTTTGCAGCATGCCAGTGGGGCCGCCCCAAAGGGCAATGCCTGCCGCATTCTTGACGCCCGCCAGGGACGCGGGAGCGTGCGGCACATGCGGGCTGGGCCGCCCGCCCAGTGCGACAAGGAGGCGTGGTGACCACGAAACGATTGAAAACATATGCCCTGGCCATGGCCGTTGCCGTGGCGCTGGCGAGTGTCGTGTTTTTGGGCATGGCCGTTGCCGGGCCCGATGTCGCGCGCGACGGCGCGCCATCCTCGCCATCCTCGGCAGCCGCGAGGACGCGGCCCGTGGCGGTGGGCGAGGTGGTGGGCATGCGCGGGCAGGTGGTGGCCCTGTCGCAGCTGGGAACGCGCTACCTGTTGCGCGGTGAGCCCGTCTATGTGGGCGATACGGTGCGCACGGGCGAGACGGGATGGCTTGACCTGTATCTGGCGGATGGCGCGCGCGTGGCCATGGGGCCGGGCGCGCAACTGCGCATTGACGCATTTGCCTTTGACGTTGCCGCACCCGGGGCCGGTCAGGCCTCGCTGCGGGCCGAACACGGCCTGTTCCGCGTCGCTTCCGGGGCAATAGGCCTGCATGGCGCGCAGGGCTTGGCTCTGCGCACCCCGCTGGCCACCTGGGACGTGCGCGGGGCCGAGGTGTTTGTGAGCGCGGGCGCGGCCACCGAGGTGGGCGGCGTGCGCGGCCTGCAAAAGGACATGCGCGTCCTGGTCACGGCGCAGGGCGGCAACCAGGATATCGACCATGCCCACAGCATGGTGTTTGTCACCCCGGACGTGGGTGTGGGCAAGCCCGCGCCGTTGCGGCAGCGGGTGTGGGAACCGTTCCGCACGGGCGTGCCCATGGTCACGGTGCGCGTGCCCAGGGTGGAGCGCCCGGATGAGGGAACCGTGGACGGCGACGCCACGTTGCGCGCCGTGATCGGCAGGCTGGCGCAGGAAAAGCGCGCCCTGGTCGAGCGCCTCGACCCATACCAGCCGTTGCGCCACGACCCGCACGGGGCGGAGGCGACTCTTGAGCGCATCGGGTTGTACCGCCAGGCAGCGCGCCTGGCGCGGCAAAGGCTCTCCGGCGAGCAGTGGGAGACCCTGCGCCATGAGCAGGGCGGCCTGTAGGGGCAGGCGACGCCAAGCGAATTTTTTGAGCGCCGCAAGGCGCGCCGCATCATGAACCGGATGCGGCAATGACAGGATGGAGGCGGCTGGGGGGCGCGTTGCTCCGCCACCGTAAACCGAAAACGGCGAGACGGCCTGACCGTCGGCTGCCGGAAACAAAGGGGGGCATATGGCACAAGGAAAGATCATCGCCTATGGAGAGTGGACCGTGCGGCACATATGGGTTCGGGTACTGACCACGGTCGTGGTGCTGGCCGCGCTCCTGTGGCTGCTTCAGGCCATGGGCTGCGCGCGCATGGCGCCGGTCGCGGGTTCGCAGGCCTCGGCCCGGCAGGCTTACGCCGCAGGGGATTACGGGCGGGCGGCGGCATTGTACGCGGCCAGCGCGGCCCAGGGCGACGCGGAAGCGTGCTACCAACTGGGCATGATGCACGCCCGCGCCCAGGGCGTGCCCCACAACGCCGTCCTGGCCGAGAAGTATATGGCCCAGGCGGCGGAAGCGGGCGACACCATGGCCATGGTCATGCTGGGCTACTGGCATGTGAGCGGCATACAGGTGGCCGCGCCCGATGGGGCGGTGGGTGTGCGCTGGCTCACCCGTGCGGCCGAGGCGGGCGATGACGTGGCGCAATTTCTTCTGGGCATGGCCTATCGTACGGGCAGCGGCGTTGCCGCGGACCCGGCCCAGGCCAACGTCTGGTTGCTCAAGGCGGCGGCCCAGGGGGTTCCGGTGCCCGAGCTGTATGTGGTGCAAGGGGCTGTGCAGCCGCTGGATGCGGCGGCCTTTGCGATCAACTAGACCGTTCCCGCCACCGCCGTCGCCTTTGTGGCGGATGTCCGTCATATTGCGAAATACCGTCATTTCGGCAATTGGTAATACATATTAGTGTGTTTTGCTGGACTCAATTCCATGAATTGGTACCCTGCGCGCAACGACCGTCTGTGCTGTGCCGCGGCGCTTTTGCCGCATGGAGGTTCAACCCGCTGGGGGTAGGTGTGCGGAACGGCGTCGTATGCGCATGTGTGGGGCTGGCCATGATGTGGTGGGCCGCCATGGCGTACGCCGGAGAGGCGATCCGGTTCGTGGAGGATGTGCGGCCTCCCTTTGCCGTGAGCCATGCCGATGGCACGACCGGGGGCATGGCTGCGGAATTGACGCGGGAGGTGTTTTTCAGGCTGGGCAAGCCGGTCGAACTGGGGTTGTTGCCATGGCGGCGGGTGTTGCGCATGGCGCAACAGGGCGATGTGGACGGCATCATGCTGTTGCAGCATTCGGAGGATCGCGAGCAATATCTCGTGTATTCCGACCCCGTGGTGTCGCTGCGGGCGTCCTTATACTATAATCCCACACGCATTGAGCAGCCCAGGGTGCGGGATCTGGAAGATCTTCAGAGCCGGGTCATCGGTCTGGTGAATGGGTATTTCCATGGCGCCGCCTTCGACTGTTTTCTGCAAACGGACCAATGCCGCATCGTGCCCGCCTATACGCAGGAGGAAAACGTGCGCCGCCTGGTGAGCGGGCGGGTGGAGATGATAATCAGCACGGATGCCGCAGTGGGCGATGTGCTTGAACGCAACCCCGACTTCCGTTCCCGGATACGCCGTTGCTGCGATCTGGGCTCCTATGACTACCATATGGCCCTTTCCCGCGTGTCGCCGCATGCGGCGTTGATGCCGCGCATCAACGAGGTGCTGGAATCCATGCGTCACGAGGGTGTCATCCAGCGCATTTTCCGTCTTTCAGACCAATAGCGTTTTTTGAAACCGTAGCGGGTGGGGCGTTTGTCGCAGGCCTTCATCCAGGGTATGGTGTGGCTGGAGGGTGTCATGTCACGAAAGGCCGTTGATGACGAGGGCTCGGCGTCTCCCGAGCAGATGCGGGCGCGCAACGTATTGGTTGTTGCCGGGATTTTGTTGCTGGGGCTCGTCATCACGTTTTTTCTGGTGTCCGAGAAGTCGTTGCGTCCCTTCACCGGCGGGGTGTTCCACGCAAAATCCGAATACGTGACCGTGCTTGACCGGCACTCCGGCGAAACCGTCGACGTGCCGCGGGCCACGCTTGCGGCCATGGAGCGCCTGGTGCTGGAGCGCCGCAACAAGGTCGCCATCCTGCATATCAAACTGAACGATACGCCTCGTGACGGGCGGATTACCCTGGCCACGCCCGATTTCGTGGTGGGCGTGGAGGTGGAGTTCACGTCGGGATTCCGGATCGAGACGCGGGCGGTGCGCACCAGCGGCGCCGCGTTTCTGGGCGAGGTGGGCCGCCAACTGGACAAGGCCATGGTGCGCTACGACGACATGGTGGCGCGCGGCGATTTTCGCCCGCACAGCCCGCGCAAGGTGTTTTTGCAGTAATTGTCTTTGGTTCTGGACGCATGCCCCCACGCGACAGGCACGCCGGGCTCCTGTTGGCGGATCGGGGGCGAAGCGGGTGCGCGCGCCGCGTTCGCCAGCCCGTTTGACCGCTCACCCGTTTCGCCAGGAGGCAGCCATGCCCTATGTGAACATCAAGATCACCAAGGAAGGCGCAACCAGGGAGCAGAAGGCGCAGCTCATCAAGGGCGCGACGCAGCTTCTGGTCGATGTGCTCGGCAAAAACCCCGCCACGACCGTCGTGGTCATCGAAGAAGTGGACACGGACAACTGGGGCATTGGCGGCGAGTGCGTCACGGAGCTGCGCAAGCGGCAGAAGTAGCACGCCGCGCCAGTCACTTCAGCGAGCCATTTTATCCCATGCAATTGAAAAGCCCTGCCGTGCGGCAGGGCTTTATTTTTGTGGCGGAGAGGGTGGGATTCGAACCCACGTGCCGGCTCATCACCGACAACTCGATTTCGAGTCGAGCGCGTTACGGCCACTTCGCTACCTCTCCGCGAGGATGCGCCAAAGCGCGTGGCAAGGGTTGGCCTATAGTGACTTTTTAGCCGAATCGCAAGCGCTTTTCAATGCGGGACCACCAAGCCGGTGCGCCCAAACCGGGCAAAACGCCCAGGCCGCGCACAGTTTCGCCGCCCCAGGCCTCCCGGCCATCATTCCCCGCGCCCGCCTTTGATCGGCCTTTCAATCCCGATAGCCGGGCTGCGTCCGCCGTACCCGCCCCATGCCGCATGCCGCCCACGAACGGCGGCAATGAGAAGGCCGCCACGCCATGCCCGGTCAATCGGGGCATGGCGCAGCGGCCATTATTTCCGTCTGTCTCCGTGCGCCGTTCGACGCGCGGGCGGCGGCCTGGTTCTCGCCTCCTGTGCCTCACCGCCGCCGCCAGCGGCCTGTGAAGCGCGGGAAGCGCACGGGCTACACCACCACGTCCACCGAACCGCTGCTGGAAGGAGCGTTTTCGCGCTTCTCGGAAGCGGTGTTGACTTCCACCGTGTCGGCAGCCCCCCCGCCTGACGCCGCCACGCCGGATGCGGTCGTGGTCGTGTTCTTCGTGGTGGCCGAAGCAACCGTCTCAAGGGTGCTCTTCGCGGTGGCCGTCATGGTGTCGGCACCGGACTTCACCGCCGCGCTGGCCTGGGTCTCGATGTCGTCCTGCAGGCCCGACATCAGATCCTCCATGCCCGACGATACCGCGTCGGCCTTGGTGTTCCGCATGGACAAACTGGTGGCCAGAGCGTTCTTCGTCGCGGTGATGTACGACGACTCACCCTTTGTCGCGCTGACGAAATTGTTCGCCATCATGCTCTTTTCCCCAGAATCTTCCTTTGCCTGGGCAACAATGGATGCCGCTTCCGAAGAGATCGAGACCGTGTCGCCCGCCACTGCGCTTGTGGTCGCCGAGCTCTTGGAGTTGAGGTTTTGCATCATGTCCTGAAGACTGGTGCCGGTGGTGAACGTCGCTTGCTCGCTGCCGATGTTGTTGAACATGCTCATGGAATTTCTCCATACACAATGGCCCCTGCTAGTTATAGCTGCCATCTGCTTGATCGGCGGAAAAATAGAACACTTTAGGGGGAGAATATGGTTTTGTGAAATAATTTTATATTATGATCACAGGGCATTATTGATTCGTCAGCAATTTTGTCTGTCTTGAGACACGAGGGGCATGATGCCGCTGGTAGTTGGCGGGCGGGGATTGCGGCCTGTTTTCACAGCTGCCTGCCCCACATGCGAACCTGTTTCGTGACGAACAACCTCACACCTGCGGCAACATCCCAGGCGTTGCGTGCGCGTCAACAAACATTTCTTTTGCCCCTCATCGCCCCCTGGCGCACCGTCGGCGCAACCGGCCCTTGCGCATCCGCGTCTTCCGAACCAACGGCACGCGCCCATCCCCCCGCCACCTCCCCAACCAAAAAGTTGTGAGGATGGGGTCCGGGGAAGGAACTTTTTCAAAAGTTCCTTCCCCGGCCGCCGGAGGCATTGTCGTTAACTGTGTGCGGTGCGCGGTACGTGGGCGGTGGCTACACCACCACGTCCACCGACGCGCCCTTGGCAAGCGGGGTTATGTTCTGCTGCATGGCTGGTGGGGTTTCGGCTTGTGCGGTGGCTGCCTCTTCCGTAGCGGCAACGCTGGCGGCCTGGATATGTTGGGTTTCACCGGTTGGGGCCGGGGTTGCGTTCGCATTGGCGGATGTGGGCTTGGCGGCGGGGGGGGCGTCCATGGGCTGGCCAGCGGCGTCCGTGGGCTGGGTGGCCTCTTCCGCCGCTTGTTCGATGTCGGCCTTGGCCTTGTCGAGCGTCTCGCTCGATGCCTCGGCGATCTTGCTGTTCATTTCGCGCTTGGCGGCCATCTGTGCTTCGATGGCGCCCTTAACGGCTTCGACGTACTTGTTGCCGCTGTCCTGTTGCATTGTCGCCATGACGGTTTCCATCATCGAGGCGATTGCGTTGTCCTTCTGGTTCGAGAGGGTCATGTTGATGGTGAAGTTTTTCTTTGCCGCTGCAATATATTCTGATTCCTCGGATCCGGCACTGACGAAATTGCCCGCCAGGATGCTGGTCTCACCGGAATTGTTTTGGGCGTTGGCCACAATGGCCGCAGCCTCCGAAGAGATGGCGACCGCATCCCGCGCCACGGCATCGGGGGCAGCCGTGCTTGTGGTCAGCGAGTTGCGCAGCATTTCCTGGACGCTGGCGCCCAGTGTGAACGTGCTTTGTTCGTTGGAGATGGTATTGAATATGCTCATGGCGTTTCTCTGCGTTATTGAAACGTGTCGGTATCCCGCTATCGTTACTATTGATCGGCAAATAAATACGGAAGCTTTAGGGGGAGAATGCCGCGTGCGTTAAATTAATTGCTCATGCTCGTTGCTTAGTGAAATTTATTGAAAAACATTCTGGATGGGGCAAGGCATGTCCGGGAGGCAAAAGGGGCGGCATAATGCGGCTGGTAGTTGGCGGGCGGGGATTGCGGCCTGTTTTTCACGGTTGCCCGCCCCACATGCGGCGCTTTTCCGTGACGAACAACCTCACACCTGCGGCAACATCCCAGGCGATGCGTGCGCGTCAACAAACATTTCTTTTGCCCCTCATCGCCCCCTGGCGCACCGTCGGCGCAACCGTCCTATGCGCAACCGCGTCTTCCGAACCAACGGCACGCGCCCATCCCCCCGCCACCTCCCCAACCAAAAAGTTTTGAGGATGGGGTCCGGGGAAGGAACTTTTTCAAAAGTTCCTTCCCCGGCCGCCGGAGGCATTGCCGTTTTTTTCTATTTGCCGCGCCGCGCGGCGAAAAAGGCGCGCAGGGTGTCGGCGCAGGTGTCGGCGAGGATGCCGGGGACCACGGCGAAGCGGTGGTTGATGAAGTCGAGTTGGGGGCCGGGCAGGCGGGAGACCACGGCTCCGGCTTTGGGGTCGTGGGCGCCGAAGGCCACGGTGGCGATGCGGGCGTGGATGAGTGCGCCCACGCACATGAGGCAGGGTTCGAGGGTGACGACGCAGGTGCAGCCTTCGAGGCGGTAGTTCCTGATGGCGGCGGCGGCGCGTCGCAGGGCGATGATTTCGGCGTGGGCGGTGGGGTCGTGGGCGGCGATGGGGCCGTTGGCGGCGCGGGCGAGGATGGTTCCGTCCGGGCCGAGGATGAGTGCGCCCACGGGCACTTCGCCTGCTTGTTCGGCGGCGTGGGCCTGGTCCAGGGCGAGGTACATGAGATCGTCCCAGGATGCCCAGCCGGGCGGTGGCGGCGGCACGGGGGTGATTGGGGGGGCGGAGTCGGTATCGGTCATGGGGGAGGTATGGTGCAAAGCGCGGAGCGCGTCAACCGGCGGGAGGTTGTGTTGCCCGCCATGCAATCATTCACCAGCACTGTCACATTTCGCCAGGGGGACTCGCTCTGCCCGCCCGAATCACTCCTCCCCAGCCAGCAGTTTTTGGGGAAGGTGGGTGAGAGGGGAGGGGGTACGGGGGAGGGGAGAGAGGGCCGAAACCCCTTTTTTCGCCGAAAAAGGGGTTTCCGCCCGCGCTACCCACCCCCCGTTCGTTTATTTCGCCGAGAGGGATCGCACGCCGCCAACCAGGAGGGTGG
>JBFWMG010000054.1:0-17098 GCA_050251715.1 Desulfovibrionaceae bacterium
GCATAAAAAGGGGTTTTCCCTCTCCTCTCTCCTTCCCCCGGACCCCCATCCTCTCTTCTCTCTCTTTCCCCAAAAACTGCTGGCCGGGGAGGTGGATACGGTTGGGACAAGCGCGTTCCCCAGGCGGGCGGGCGCGGTGTCTGTGGACGAGGAATTGGAGGGAATTCACCCGACGCCGTAAACCGCAAGACTTCGGGAAAGAAACAGCAGGGATACATGGCGGTTCGTCAGCCGTCTGGAACGGCCCCGCAGCACGCTGCGGAGCCGTTATTTCATGCGAATGGGATGGGCCGGAGCAGGGAACTCCACTTGAGAAAAGTACTAGAAAAATTCTAGAATAGCCCTAACTGCTTCTCTTTCCTCTGTGTATGGGGCACCAGGGTGGAGCGCTTGAGGAGCGCCTGCGGCAGCTCCTGCAACAGCCGCGACGGCGGCAGGCGCATCTCGCGGCCATAGAGCGTGCGCTTGGACGCCCGGCTCAGATAGAGCGCACGCCCCGCGCGCGTCAGCCCCACATAGAACAGCCGCCGCTCCTCGGCCTCGTCCGGCCTGTCCAGCCCAGCGGTCTCGGCCTTGGATTCCAGCTTGCCCGACAGGAAACCCGGACCCGCAAAGGGCAGTATGCCGTCCTCCAGGCCGGGCAGAAACACCGCCGTGAATTCCAGCCCCTTGGCCGCGTGCATGCTCATGACCTGCACCTTTTCCGCCCGCGCCCGCACCATCTCCAGCGCGCTTTGCAGATGCACCCAGTTGATGAGCGCGGCCCAGCCGCCCGCCTCGTCGTAGGCGCGCACCAGCTTCTTGAAGGCGCGGCTCTTCCAGAACAGGTCGTCAAAGGGGGGCACGTCGCGCACATAGGCCGCAATGCCCAGCGGCCCCTGGGCAATGACCTTGTCCGGGCAGGTGAGCACATCCGTGCCGTTGTCCGCCGAAAGCGTGGACAGGCCGAGAAAATTGCCCGCCGCGCCCAGGAGCATGGCCACGCGCGGCTCGGCCCAGAACCCCTCGGTCTCGGGCGCGGCGCAGGGCAGGCCCAGCCGCTCCAGGGTGTTCTTGATGGTGGGGATGAGCGCCTTGAAACGCACCAGCACCGCTATGTCGCCAGGCGCGAGCGTACCGCGCAGGGCGTCCGCCCCGGCTCCGGCGTCCTGCCCCGCGTCGGCCAGCGAATGGCTGGTCTGGCCCAGCAGCCCGCGCACCTGCTCGGCTATCCACGCCGCCTCGCTCTGGGCGCTGGGCGCCTCGAACAGGCGGATGGCCCCTGCGCCGCCCGCGCGCGCCGTGAGCGCGGGCGCATCGGGGAACAGCGAGGCCGCCGCGTCCAGGATCTCCTGCGCGGAACGGTAGTTGTCGGTCAGCTGCACGGTGGCGAGATCGGGCCAGAAGCCGCGCAACATGGCGGCCACGTCGCCGTGCGCGCCCCGGAAGCCGTAGATGGACTGGTTGGGGTCGCCGATGGCGAAAAAGCCCTGGCCGCCCTTGGGCATGAGGCCGCGCAGCACCGCCAGTTGCAGGGCGCTCATGTCCTGCACCTCGTCCACCAGGACGTGCGTGTAGGGGTTCATGTAGATGTCGTTGTCGATCTTTTCCAGCCACAGTTCCAGCAGGTCGGTGTAGTCGGCCAGGTTCCACGAGTCCTTGTGCTTCACATAGGCGTGGTACAGGGCCGTGCAGTCGTCGGGCACGGGCTCGCGCCGTTCGCGGCACAGGTTCACGGCCTGCCACGCGGCCTTGATGGCGGCGGCGGGCAGGCCGGAGTTGGCCTCGTCAAAGATGCGGCGCGCGCTGTCCTCGTCCAGCAGCACCGGCGCCTCCTCAAAGGCCGTGCACCAGTATTCGAAGGCCAGGGCGTGCAGCGTGTCGGCCCGGGGCAGGGTCACGTTTTCGCCGAACACGGCCACCAGCCGTTTGCCCATCTCCTTGGCCGCGCGCCGGGTAAAGGTGACGGCCAGGATGTGGCGCGGGTTTTCGCCGTTGTCCATGAGCGCCTGCACGCGGCCCATGAGGGTCTGCGTCTTGCCCGTGCCCGGTCCGGCCAGCACCAGCACCGGGCCTGGCCCGGCCTCGATGGCCTGCCGCTGCGCCGGGTTGAAGTCCACGGCGTCCGGGGGGGCGGCGTGTCCGCCCATGGGGGCGTCCGTGCCGTTGTCCAGCGGCGCGGGCCGGGCCGTGTCCGCGCCTGGGGCGTTGTCCTGGGACGGCGTGCCGGGCACGGCGACCATGCGGCCCTGGGTCAGTTCGCGCCGCTCCTTGTCCGAAAAGACCGAAATGGTGCCGAACTCCCCGTCAAAGCCCGGCTTGCGCAGCACCTGGCCGCGCCGCATGCGGCCCAGCCCTTCGGCCAGCGGGCGCGACACGCGGGCGATGTCTTCCAGGGGCGTGTCCTGCAACACCGCCAGCTCCGAGCCGAACCGGGCCACGAGCTGGCCGTACAGGGCTTTGACCGCCTTGGTGCCCGGCCCTCTGCCCAGCACCTCGCCCACCACCTCCTGCAACGGGATGAGCGACACGAAGCCCGGCTGGCCCGCGGGCTGCACCGGCGCGTCGCGGTCGGCCAGTTCGAGGACGCGGTGCAGCACGCCCACGGTCAGGGGCTTGCCGCACACGGGGCACAGGCCGCCGCGCGCCCGCGTTTCGCGGGGTTCGAGCATCACGCCGCACTTGCGGTGGCCGTCCAGGTGGTATTTGCCTTCCTCGGGGAAAAATTCGAGCGTGCCCAGGAACTTGTGGCCCAGCGCCTCGCCGCGCAGGGCGCGGAAAATGCCCTCGTATGAGATCTCGCCGGAAAAAAGGTTGGCCTCGCGGGCCAGTTTTTCGCCGGAATGCGCGTCGGAGTTGGAGATGAGCCGGAACCGGTCCAGCGCGGACCACTGCCAGTTCATGTCCGGGTCCGAGGACAGGCCGGTTTCCAGGGCAAAGATGTGCTGCGACAAGTCGCCAAAACACTCCTCGATGGAGTCGAAGCCGGATTTGGAGCCGAACAGGGAGAACCACGGCGTCCAGATGTGGGCGGGCACGAGAAAGGCGAGGGGGTCGGTTTCGAGCACCATCTCCAGCAGGTGGCGGGCGTCGAGCCCCAGGATGGGCCTGCCGTCGGAGGTGATGTTGCCCACCTGGGCCAGCTTGGCGTTGAGCCGCTCGGCAGCCGCGAAGGTGGGCATGAACACGAGGTTGTGCACCTTGCGCACCTTGCCGCCGCGTTTGTAGATGGAGCTGATCTCGCCCTGGAGCATGAACAGGGTCTTGCCGCCGGACGGCACGGCGTCGGGAAAGGGGAGTTCGCGGTCCAGGCCGGTGGCGTCGCGCAGGCGGTACAGGCCGCTGGCGCTGTCCTCCTCCAGGGCGTCCTTCAGTTCGGCCAGCCACTCCGGGTGGGTGCAGTCGCCGGTGCCCAGCACGTCGAGTCCCTTGGCCTTGGCCCAGGCGGCCAGGTGGCGGGCCGTGAGAGCCTTGCTGGTGGCGCGGGAGTACCTGGAGTGGATGTGCAGATCCGCCCTGAATTGTTGCATGGAGGACTCCTTCGCTGGGGTGCTGCGCGGGTGCGGGAGGGATGACGCCGGGCCACGAGCCATGACGTTGATCCTTGCCCCTGGGTATAGCAAAAACTTCAGCCGCCGCCAACGGTTGATCCGCCTGCCCAGGGGCGGAACGGTGGCTCGCTTGCATTTGCCTCGCGCCCGTTCTAGAAAGCGCATGGGCTCAAACAAGGAATGCAAGGAGATCGCATCATGAAATATATGCTTGCCCTGGCGTGCGCGGTGTGGTTGCTGGGCGCGGCGTTGCCCGCCAGGGCCGCCGACGAGGGCGGTACCTATTCAAAAGAGGAAATCGCCGCCGAGGTGGAGGGTTTTTTTGAAGGCACCACCAAGGGGTTGGCCGAGGTTATTGAAAAGGTCTTCAAGGACCAGGGCCGCCCGGTGGGATTCATCAAGGGCGGCGAGGGCGGCGGCGCGCTGATGGTGGGCCTGCGCTACGGCAAGGGCACGCTGAGGCTCAAGAGCGGGGCATCCCGCGAGGTGTGGTGGCAGGGGCCGTCCGTGGGCTTTGATATCGGTGGCAACGCCTCCAAGAATTTCACCCTGGTCTACGGTATGACCAATCCCGACGACATCTATCAACGGTTTCCCGGCGTGGACGGCAGCGCCTATGTGGTGGGCGGCGTGGGGCTCAACTACCAGAAGAGCAACGACATCATCCTCGCTCCCATACGCACCGGCGTGGGCCTGCGCCTGGGCGCCAGCGTGGGGTATGTGCATTACACCAGGGAAAAGAGCATCAACCCGTTTTAACGGGTACGCAATGCCCGGACGCGGCTTGGGCGGCGCGCGGGCAAGGGGCGGGCCGGAAGGCGCGCCTTGGACAGTGTGGACAAGGCGCGGCGGCGGGCCATGGAAGGAGGGGGTATGCGTGGACTGGGCATGGTGGCGGGATGCGTGCTGATTGTGGCCCTGGCCATGACGGCCTGGGCCGGGGATGAGGGCTGGGACTGGAGCCAGTGGGACGCCAAGCGCAAGGCGGCTGGCCAAACCCTGGAGCGGGAGGCCGCGCCCGCTGGGCGGGTGTCGGGCGAAACGTCGCGCCATGACCCGTTGCTGGACGAGGCCGGGTGGGACTGGAGCCAGTGGGACGCCAAGCGCAAGGCGCGGGCGGCTGGCGGCGCCAACGGCACGGCGGCTCCCGCCGCAATGGTGCATCCCGGCACGCCGCTGACGCCGCAGCCGGTCGCCGCCGTGCGGCCCCCCATGGCCGTTGAACCCCCGTCCGCCGTTGCGCCTGCACTGGCCAGCGCGTCCAAGAAGGATGTCGAGGCCTCGGCGGCTGCGGACAACGCGGCGGCGGTCAGAAATAGCGCGGCCAGCGCGGCGGCGGCCACGCCCGTTGCCCCTGCGGCCAACGACACGGGCCGGACAACGGCCACGCCGCAGGATACGCCGCGGGCCACGCCGCAGGACAGGCCGCTCAACCTGGGCTTCGCCCTGAAATCTCCCAAAAAGCCGTCCAGCGTGGCCGGGCCGTCCGGCGGAGCCGTTGCGCCAACCGGCGATGTGCTGGAAAAGACATTGGACGCGGATGCGTCCGTTGCGGCCCCGGCGCAGACGCCGCCCGCGGCAACGGTGCCGACCGCTGCGGCTCCCGCGCCACTCTCCAAGAACGTTACGGCCTCCGCCGCAGTACCGGCGAGCCGCGCGGCTGCGGCCCCGTCCGTCCTGGACGGGCAGCGTGCCGCCGCGTCCGCGCCCGCCCCGGCATCCAGGCCGGTTTCCGTCCCGGCGGTGCAGCCGCGTCCCGCGCCCGCCGCGCCCGTGCCCGTGCCCGCTCCCCCGGCGCCCGCACCCGCCGCTCCGCCCGTACCCGCCGATCCGCCCCAGGCCGCGCCGCAGGCGCAGCCGGAGCGCCTTGCCGCGCCCCAGCCCGTGGCCGTCGCGACACAGCCCACGACCGTCGCGCCCGCGCCCGTGGCCGCCGCGCCGCAGGCGGTCAGCGCCCCACAGCGGGCCGAAGAGAAGGCGGTGCGGGTCGCGGCGCTCGTTCCTCCGGCGACACGGACATCCGCCGCCACGGTCCCGGCCTTGACCGGCCAGCGGTACGGCGCGGCGGAACAGGATCATTTCTTGGCGCTGGCGTTGTATGCGCGGGATGAGCAGGCCAGGGACCAGTCCCTGCGTGCGCCCCTGGCCCGGCCCAAGGTCATCACCAAATGGCGCGACGATGTGCGCATCGGGCTGGCGGGCGCGGTGAGCCCGGCCCTGCGCGGCATGGTGCGGGACGCGGTGGAGGACGTGAACCGGGTACTCAAGGCCGTGTGCGGCGTGCGCGCGGCCCTGGTCGATGACGAGGGCAATGTCTCGGTCTTCGTGTTTCCCCGCTCGCCCGGCGGCGATCTGCCGGGCTATGCCGCCTTGCGCTACGGCCAGGGCGGCGTGGTGCAGGGGGCGGAGATCGTGTTGTACGCCGGACGCATGACCCGCGCCGTGGTGCTGCGCGAATTGCTCAACGTGCTGGGCATGCAGGGGTATGATTTTGGCGTGCGGGACACGGTCATGCGGCCCGAGGGCGGGGCGGACGCCTTGTCCGGCCTGGACCGGCAGGCGCTGGCCATTCTGTACCGTCCGGAAATCACGCCGGGCATGAATTTCGAGGCCGTGCGGAACCTGCTGGCCGAGTTGGCGCCGCGCGCGTTGCCCTGACGCGGCCTCGCCCCGCGAAGGGGGTTCCTGATCCGGTCCCTGGTCACGGCGCCATGCACATGCGCTGGTACGCGCCGCATTCGTGCCTGCTGGCAAACGGGCAGGGCGTGGTGCGGAACCACTTCTTCCTTGGGCACCAGAACCGGCCCTTGAAGGGTTCGTTGCAGCCGTTCGCGGTAAGCAGCGTGCGTCTTCTGTCTCCCCAAACCACAGTGTTGTCCCGCATGGTCACTTGCCAGAGCATGGAGCACCTCCTGTCAGGGGTGGGGGCCATGCAGACCGTGTGGGAAGGCTTGCCGCATCACGGCCCGCTGGTGTTATGCTTTGCAAGGAGCGGGCCAGCGCGGCTGTGTCGGGCGGCTGTTTTTTGGGCATGCCAGGCCGGGTGAAGGGGATGGACAGGGCGTGTCTTCGTCCGAGGCAAGGGGCGCGGGGCAGGCGGCAAACGCCGTGTGGCGGGAGTGGGCCGGAAACGGGTCAGGCCCGGTCGGCCGGAAACGGGTCAGGCCCGGTCGGCCGGAAACGGATGGTCCGACCGGAGTGGCCGGACTGGCCGGGTCGTCAGGCCAGGTCGGACAAATCCGCCACCATGCACCGCGCCGTGGCCAGCCGTAAACGGTCGCGCAGGCCCGCCGTGTCCATGCGCCTGTCCAGTTCGGCCAGCAGGGCGGCGCGCCCGGACACGCCCGGCCGCATGGCCAGGCCTTGCACCGTCCTGGCCAGCCATGCCGCTGCCGCCGGATCGGCGGGCGGCGTGGCCGCCAGGTCCGCCACGTCCGGCAGGTCCGCCACGTCCGGCAGGCCCGCCACGTCCGGCAGGCCCGCCACGTCCGGCAGGTTCGGCAAGGCGGCAACCAGTGCGCGCAATATTTTCTTGTCCGGCGGCGCACCCGCCTCGCGCGCGGCTGCCGCGCCCGCGCGCGCACCGAACACCTGCGTGGCCGCGACCATGGCGCCGCCCACCCGGTTGGCGCCGTGCATGCCCGTGGCGCATTCGCCGCACGCATACAGGCCCAGGGTGGTGGTGCGGCCATGGGCGTCGATGACCGCGCCGCCGTTGCCCGCATGGGCCAGGGGCATGATGCGCGTCCATGCCCCCCCGGGCGGCAGCACGGCCACGCCGCCGTCAGGCCCGGCAGCCTGGAGCAAGGCATGGTCCAGGGCCGCGTCGGGCAGGCCGAAGCCGTATGGGCAGTGCCCGCCCCGCGCCGGAGCCAGGCCGATCAAGGCCGTGTCCAGCCGTTTTTCCACGCCCTGGGCGTCTTGGTAGCGCGCATCGGGATGGCCCAGGTGCTGCACCGGAAAAAAATGGCCCACGCGTTGGCCATGGTCCGACACCGCGTACCACATCCATTGCAGGTAGCCGCAGTTGGCCAGCCGCGCCCCGGCGTGGTGCAGCAGGGCGTAGCCAAAACCCGTGCCCGGTCCGGCCACGTGCGGCGCGCACAGCGGCGCCGGGCCGCCCGTGGCCAGCACCACGGCTCCGGCGGCCACGGCCAGAACGCCGCCGTCGTCTTGCAGCGCCACGGCCCCGGCGATTCGCCCGCCAGGGGGACGGAGCAGGCCCACGCACTCGCCGCGCAACGCGCGGCAGCCCAGGGCGGCAAAGCGCGCCCACAGCGCCGCGTGGGCGGCTGGCAGGTCGGGCAGGATGGAGGCCACGGCGGCCTCGGGCAGAAAACAGGCCGCATGGCGCTCGTCCCGCGCGCCGTGGGCGTCCGAACCAGCGGCCCCCGCCAGGATGGGCACGCCCCACTCCCGCAAGTCCTCCAGCCTGTCCCGCGCCTCGTCGGCCAGCACCGCGACGAGGGCTGGGTCGGCATATCCGGGCGCGGCAATGGCCGTGGCGCGCGCCACGTACAGGGCGCGTTCGTCCGCCGAGACGGGTGCGAACATGCCGAGCCGGGCGTTGCGGTTGCAAAACGACGACCCGGACGGCCCGTCCAGCGGCGCAAGTAGGGCCACGCCGCCGCGCGCCCCGCTCGTGCGCAGGGTGTGGGCCGCGGCCAGGGCCGCGCGCAGGCCAGCCAGACCCGCGCCGATGACCAGCACGGCGGTGCGTTCGAAAACAGGGGACGAAACAGAGGGGCGGCCCGCCAGGGGCCGGGGGGGGACGTCCGGCAGCGGACGTGCGTCAGTTGTCTTGGGGCGCAAGCTTCTTTGTGGCAAAGGCTAGCATTTTTTGGGCTTCTTCAAAGTCCGGCTTGTACTTCAGGGCCACGCGGGCGGCCTTTTGCACCTTGTCCCACTTGCGCCAGTCAATGTAGAGCCGTCCGATGTTGAAGTAGAGGTTCGGATCCTGGGGCGCGTATTCGCGCGCCTTGAAATAATATTTTTCCGCCACGTCGAACCGCCCCATCTTGCGCAGGGCAATGCCGATGCGGTTGTACAGGTGCAGGGCGTCGGGTTTGTCGGCCAGCGCCTTGGCGAGGTACTCGTAGGCCTCCTCGTAGCGCCCGGCCTTGAGGAACCGCTCGCCCGCGTCGGCCTTGAGTTCCACGTCCTGGTGGTGTTCCTTGATGAGCCGGTCGAAGATCTTCTTGGCCTCGCCGTATTCGTGGCGGTCTATGAGCGCCTGGGCCTCGGCGATGGAGGCTTCGCGGCTTTGCTGCTTGCCCGCCAGCATGGCCCGCACTTCCTTTTGCCGTTCCTCTTCCAGGGCGGCGAGCAATTCCTGGATGGTCGCCGACAGGTCGCGCTCCTGGCCCGGCGCGTAGTTGATCTGGAGCGGAAAGACCTTTTTCAGCGCGGCGTTGTTGCCCAATTGATACACGGCTTCGCTCAGGAGGTTGTCGAATTCCTCCTTTTCACTTTTCATGAGCTGCGTCTTGATGATCGCGCTCACGGCCTGATTGATGGCGGTGGCGGCGGCGATGAGTTTGTCATGCTTCAGATGGAGCTTGACCTCACCCAGCTTTTTGCGCGCCTGTATCAGTTCCTTGGACATGTCTCGTCCTGGCCGTGCGGGCTATTTACCGGTTTTCTCGCGCACCAACGTGCGGAAGCGGTTGAAGAAGTTGCGGCTGTCGTGCGGACCGGGACTCGCTTCGGGGTGGTACTGGATGGCGATGACCGGCTTTGTCTTGTGCGCAAAGCCTTCCAGGGTGTTGTCGTTCAGGTTGATGTGCGTCACTTCCACGTCGGGCAGGGTGTCGATGTCCACGCAGAAGCCGTGGTTCTGCGAGGAAATTTCGATGTGGCCGCTCTTGAGATCCTTGACCGGGTGGTTGCAGCCGTGGTGGCCGAACTTGAGCTTGAAGGTCTTGCCGCCCAGGGCGTGGCCCAAAATCTGGTGTCCCAGGCAGATGCCCGCCAGGGGATAGGTGTCGGCCAGGCGCGCCACGTTCTGGATGACGTCGGTGAGCGCGGCGGGGTCGCCGGGGCCGTTGGACAGAAACACCGCGTCCGGACCCAGCGTGGCCACCTGATCCGCCGTAAAGGATGAAGGCACGACCAGGAGGTCGAAGCCTTGCTCCTCCAGCAGGCGCAGGATGTTCCACTTGATGCCGAAGTCGAAGACCACGACCCTGGGCTTGCCGCCGCGCCAGGCATGGGAGCCGCCGGACAGCTTGACGGGCTCGGGCCGGTCGTTTTCCCAGATGTAGGGCTCGGTGTAGGTCACCGCGTCGGCCAGGTTCTGGCCTTCCATGAGCGGCAGTGCCTGGGCCTCGCGCACCAGTTCCTCCGGGGTCACGTCCTCGGTGGAGATGATGCCGCGCTTGGCCCCGTGCAGGCGCAGGTGGCGGGTGAGGGCGCGGGTGTCCACCCCCTCTATGCCCAGCACGCCGTTCTCGTTCAGGTAGTCGGGCAGGGACCTGTCGGCGCGCCAGTTGGAGGGCTCCTTGCAGCATTCCTTGACGATGAACCCTTCCACGAACACGCGGCGGGATTCCATGTCCTGGGCGTTGATGCCGTAGTTGCCGATGAGGGGATAGGTCATGCACACCATCTGCCCGGCATAGGAGGGGTCGGTGAGCACCTCCTGATAGCCGGTCATGCCGGTGTTGAATATGACTTCGCCGCTGGTGCGGCCGGAGCTGGAAAAGGCGCGGCCTTCGAAGTAGAGGCCGTCCTCAAGGGCGAGCAGGGCTTTCATTGAACGATTTTCTCCGTGAGTATTACTGGGAACACAGCGGGTTGACGGTGTGTTCCCTCGGCTTCGCCGCCGACGTGGCCGTACTATAACCCGAAGCGGGAATTATGCCACACTCTTTGCTTCGCGTAATATACGTTCTATTACGGCAACGTCCTCGGGCCGGTCAACCCCGTGCCCGGCATTGCGGGTGGCGACCACGCGGATGGGGACGCCGTTTTCGAGCAGGCGCAGCTGCTCGAGCTTTTCGCGCTGTTCCAGGGGCGAGGGCGCAAGCCGGGTGAACCGCGCAAGGGCGGCGAACCGGAAGGCGTAAAGCCCGACATGGCCAAGGTAGTCCGGGGCTATTCCGTCGCGGGGGTATGGAATGGGCGCGCGTGAGAAATACAGTGCGTTGCCCGCGTTGTCCAGAACGACTTTCACCCGGTCGGGGTTGGCCGCGTCGGCGGCGGGCAGGGGCATGGCCAGGGTGGTCACCTGCACCGTTGGGTCGGCGAAGGGTTCGGCCAGTTGCGTCAGCATGGCCGGGTCGAGCGCGGGTTCGTCGCCCTGGATGTTGACCACCACGGCCTGGGGCGGGATGCCCAGGAGCGTGGCGGCCTCGTGCACGCGGTCCGTGCCGCTGGCGTGGTCGGCGCGGGTCATGACGCAGGGTATGCCGTGTTCGCGGGCCGCGGCGGCAATGCGCGCGTCGTCCGTGGCCAGGGTGACCGAGGCCATGAGTGGGCACTGCGCCGCGCGCTCGCACACCCACACGAACATGGGGCGGCCCAGGATGGGCGCAAGCGGCTTGCCCGGAAAGCGCGTGGACGCGTAGCGGGCCGGGACGATGCCGTGGACCGGGGGCAGGGCGGTTGGTGTGGGCGTATGGGGCATGGCGGGCTACCGGGCGTCGAGATGGCGCAGCATGCACGCGCACGCGGTTTGCGCGCCTCCCTGGTGGGGCGCGAGGTACTTTTCCATGCGGGCGATGACCTTGGCGGGCGGCAGCGGGCGCTTCATGCCCTTGATGAGCAGGTCCGCCAGCTCCTCCACGTTTTGGGCCTCCTTCACCAGCCCCGCGTCGATGATCTCCCGGCCGACCCAGGAAAAATTGGACCAGTGCGGGCCGATGCACGGCACCAGCCCCTGCGTCAGCGGCTCCAGGAAATTCTGCCCGCCCAGGGGGCGCAGGCTGCCGCCCACGAACGCGGCCCGCGCCAGGGCGTAGGCGGCCTGCAATTCGCCGATGGTGTCCCACAGCACCACGGTGCCCGGCGCGGCCACGTCGCCGCGCAGCCGCATGTCCGAGCGGCGCGTCCAGGGATAGGCGCTGGCGTTCAGCCACCCGGCCCAGGCCTCGACCCGGTGCATGTGGCGCGGAAACACGCCGATGATGGTGGTGGGCCGCTCGTGCAGGATGCGGAAGATGAGGTCGCGGACCTGCGGCTCCTCCTCGGCGCGCACCGAGCCCAGCACCAAAAACGGCGCGCCCGGCGCAATGCACCCGGACAGCGGGTTGGCGTCAAAGGCCATGGGGCCGGTGTCGAGGATGCGGCCAAACTTCATGTTGGGCATGGCCGAGACCGTGGCGTCGGGAAACAGGGTGGCGAAGCGCTGGGCGTCTTTTTCGGATATGGCGCACACCGCCGTGGGGGAGACGGCCTTGAAAAAATCGCCCGCCGCCAGATAGCCCGCCAGGCTGCGGCTGTTCATGCGGCCATTGACCACCACCACGGGCACGCGGGCCTTGTGCGCCTCCAGCAGCATGCCCGGCCACAACTCGGTTTCCAGCAACACCAGCAGCCTGGGCCGCGCCAGGCGCAGCGCCTTGCGCATGCGGCACGGCATGTCAAAGGGAAGATACGCGCGCCGCACCAGCACCGACGGCTTGTGGACGCGGCACCAGGCCACGGCGCGGTCTATCACGCCGATGCCCTGGCTGGTGCAGGAGGTGACGAGCACGTTGCAGGCGCGTCCCTCGGGCAGCGCCTTGAGCAGATCCCAGGCCAGATACGCCTCGCCCACGGACGCGGCCTGTATCCACAGGTCCGTGGGGCCGCTGGCCCAGTCCGCGGGCACCAGGCGGTCGCCGAATCCGGGGCGCAGCCGCTTGGAACCGGCGTACAGGAGCGGCAGCGCCGCGGTCCACAGGAGGTTGTAGGCCGTGGCGAACGCCTTGTGGCGGGTGCGCAGCGTCATGCCGTTTCTCCCTGCGTCCGGGCCGCGCCGCAGTCGCGCAGGCCCAGTTCGATGAGGCGCGCGATGAGCGCGTCGAAGTCGTATCCCGCCGCCGCCGCCGACTGGGGCAGCAGGCTTGTCTGCGTCATGCCGGGCAGGGTGTTCACCTCCAGGATCCAGGGCGTGCCGTCCGGGGCGACCATGAAATCGGCCCGGCTCACCCCGCGCAGCCCCAGCGCCCGGTGCGCGGCCAGCGCCGCGTCGCACACGGCCCGCGTGATCGTTGCGGACACGGGCGCGGGACAGATTTCCTCGGCGCCGCCCGGCTGGTACTTGCTGGCGAAATCGAAATAGCCGCCTGCCCGGGGCCGGATGAGGATGGGCGGCAACGGCTCGTCGCCCAGCACGGCGCAGGTGATCTCCACGCCCGGCACGAGCGCCTCCACCAGCACCTCCTGCCCCTTGCCGTGCAGGTCGGCCAGCCCTTCCAGCAGTGCCTCGGGGGTTTCGGCGCGGTGCATGTCCAGGCTCGACCCGCCCAGGTTGGCCTTGATGAACACCGGTAGCCCGAATTTCGGCTGCCAGCCCGGCGAGGGCGGCAGGGGGAGAAAGGCCCAGTCCGGCGTGGCCAGCCCGGCGCGGCGGAACAGTTGCTTGGCCGCCGCCTTGCCCAGCGCCAGAAACGACCCGGCGGGTCCGGCGCCCTGGTAGGGACAGCCCACCCGGTCCAGCATGGCCTGGATGAGGCCGTCCTCGCCCGGCGCGCCGTGCAGGTTCAGAAAGGCGAAGTCGCTGGCCGCCGCGCGCTCGGCCAATTGGTCGAAACGTGCGGCGGGGTCAAAATCCTCGATGTCGTGGCCCAAACGCGCCAGCGCGGCGCGGATGCCCCGCGCCCCGGACAAGGAGACCTCGCGTTCGCTAGACCAGCCGCCCGCTATCAAAAGTACATGCATGGAGATCGATCCCGAGTCGGTTGCCGAGCTGTTGTTCAATGTCCAACGCCTGGTTCATGGTGACCTGGATGCGCGCCCTGATGTCCGGCGTGGCGCCGTACCGGTCGAAAAGGTCGTCGTAGCGGTCGGCCACGGACACCACGGACTGGTGCCGCACCCGCTTGTCCGCGTAAATGACGGTAAGGGGCAAAAATCCCCGGTCAATGTCCACATCCCACGGCCAGAAGACATGGTGCATCACGCCCTGGGCCACGGTGGGGTTGCCCGTGGCCTCCACGGTCCACGCGCCGCCCAGCTGGGCGTGGTGGCCGCCGTGGCGGATGGCGTAGTCCTTGGCGATGTCGTGCAGCAGGGCCGAGGCCTGCACCGAACGCACGCACACATCCATGCCTGCTTCCCTGGCGCGCTCGGCCACGAACACCGCCACCTGCGTCACCCGTTCGCTGTGCGCCCGGATGTGCCCGGGCATGGCGAAGCGCGCCATGATGCCACGGCAGGCGTCCACATCCGGTGCTTCCGGCAGGGCGGCCTGGTTGCACAGCAGGGGCGGCCCCAGCGAATCCATGGTGTTGCCCATGGCGGCGAGGTGGAGCCGTTGGGCCAGCGAGGCGTCGGCGCTCGGGGGGGCGAGAGAGGCTTTGATGATGGCTCCCAAGGGGTTGCTGGTTCGCGCACGCGGCACGGTCAATGGGTGTGCGCCGGGCGGCCAGGCCGACGTGGCGGGAGAATCGCATTGACACTTGCCGGGGCAATGTTTAGCAACACCTGACGGAAAAAGCAAAGACGCATTGCCGGGGCAACTGCCGCACACGCGGTCTGGACCAGGGCGCCGCGCGCGCATGCTGATCGCCAACGGGCCGTCTTTCTTGACGTAATACTGTCTCCCAACCACAGGATGGTCTGCCGGTGAACGTATTCGAAGGATTCAAGGACGCGAAGCTGGGCCGCGCCCTGCTCGAACGGCTCAAGGAGGAACTGGACGGGCCCGTCCGGTTCATGGAGGTGTGCGGCACGCACACGGTCGCCATTTTCCAAAGCGGCCTGCACTCCCTGCTGCCCAAGGAGATCGTGCATCTCTCCGGCCCCGGCTGCCCCGTGTGCGTGACCCACGAGACCGAGGTGGAGGCGTTTCTCGACCTCGCGGCCAGGGACAACGTCATTCTGGCCACCTTTGGCGACCTGATGCGCGTGCCCGGGCGCAAGGGCCGCAACCTCAAGGCCGCCCAGGCCGAGGGCGCGCGCGTGGAGGTGGTCTACTCCCCTGTGGATGCGCTGACGCTTGCGGCCAACAACCCCGACGCCAAGGTGGTGTTCCTGGGCGTCGGCTTCGAAACCACGGCCCCGGCCATTGCGGGCACCGTGGTCATGGCCCGCCAGCGCGGTCTTACGAATTTCCATGTCCTGTGCTTCCACAAGCTGGTGCCCCCGGCGTTGCGCGCCCTCCTGGCCGACCCCGAGGCCGCGCTGGACGGCTTCATCATGCCCGGCCACGTGTCGGCCATCATCGGCATCGAACCCTACCGGTTCGTGGCCGACGAGTTCAAGGTGCCTGCGGTCATCACCGGGTTCGAGGCGCTGGACATCATGCAGGCGCTGCTGCTCATCGTGCAGATGCGCAAGAAGGGCGAGGCCCATGTGGTGAACCAGTATTCGCGCGTGGTGTCCGACGCGGGCAACGCCAGGGCCATGTCCATCATGAACCAGGTCTTTGCGCCGTGCGACGCCCTGTGGCGCGGCATCGGCATGATCCCCGGCTCCGGCCTCGCCTTCACGCCCGAGTACGAGGCCTTTGACGCGGCCAAGGTGCTGGGCCTGACCATGGTGGAGGCGCCCCCCCTGCCGGGCTGCCGCTGCGGCGACGTGCTGCGCGGCAAGCTTGCGCCCAACAAGTGCCCGCTGTTCAAGAAGGCGTGCACCCCGGCCAACCCCGTGGGACCGTGCATGGTCTCCACCGAGGGCAGTTGCGCCGCCTATTTCAAATACTGTCTGGAGGACTAGATGGCCGGAAAACTGCTTCTCGACGCGGGCAGCGGCGGCCGCGCCTCCCACCGCATGATCGGCGACCTCTTCGTGCGCCTCTTCAAGAACGACATCCTGGACCAGTTGAACGACGCGGCCAGGCTGGATCTGCACGGCCCGGTGGCCGTGTCCACAGACTCCTTCATCGTGGATCCCATCTTCTTTCCCGGCGGCAACATCGGCTCCCTGGCCGTGCACGGCACGGTGAACGACGTGGCCATGCTGGGCGCCACCCCGCGCTATCTCACCTGCGGGTTCATCCTGGAGGAGGGGCTCGACCTGGACGACCTGGAGCGGATCGTGGCGTCCATGGCCCAGGCGGCCCGCGAGGCGGGGGTGTTCATCGTCAGCGGTGACACCAAGGTTTCCCCGCGCGGCACGATAGACAAGATTTTCATCAACACCACCGGGTTCGGCGAGATATTCGCCAAGCCCTGCCCCTCGGGCGATAGGGCCGCGCCCGGCGACGCCATCCTGCTTTCCGGCACCATGGGCGACCATGGCCTGGCCATTTTGGGCACGCGCCAAGGCCTGGCCTTCGAAGCACCGGTGCAGAGCGACGCCGCGTCCCTGAACGGGCTGCTCAAGGGCGTGTTCGACGCCGTGGGCGTGGACGGCGCGGTGCACGTGCTGCGCGACCCCACGCGCGGCGGCCTGGCCACCACGCTCAACGAGATAGCGGGCCAGTCCGGTACGGTGTGCCTCATCGAGGAGGACACCATCCCCGTGCTGCCCGCCGTGGCCGGGGGCTGCTCCTTCCTGGGCCTCGATCCGCTCTATCTGGCCAACGAGGGCAAATGCATCTGCATCCTGCCCCAGGACAAGGCCGACGCGGCCCTGGCCGCCATGCGCAACCACCCCCTGGGCAGGGACGCCGTACAGGTGGGCCGCGTGCTCGACCCGGCGGCCGACGGCCCAGGCCGGGCCGGCCAGGTCATCCTGCAAACCCGCCTGGGCGGCCACCGCCTGCTCAATATGCTGGAAGGCGAACAACTGCCGCGTATTTGTTGATGAAATTAAAGACCTGGGGGAAGGGGAGAGAGAAGGGAAAAAACCTTTTTCGGCGAAAAAAGGTTTTTTCCCTTCTCTCTCCCCTTCCCCCAGACCCCTATCCCCTCTCTCATCCCTTTTTCCAAAAACTGCTGGTTGGGGAAGAGGGGGCGGGGAGGCAAGGCGCGTTCCCCAGGCAGGGCACGTTGCGCTTGGGGGAGAGGTTGGAAGGCGGGAAGGCCGAACCGCTTGGGAACTGCGGCGATTGACTGCATTTCGTTGTCAGAAAAAAGGGGAGCCTCGGCGGGGCACCTCTTCGTTTGTTGACCAACCGCCATCCCTCACGGTTAATTTTTCGAAGTCCCGTCGCGTTGGCCGCGCTTCGAGACTGCCCCTCCCCCTCCATCATCCACCGTTAACGCGGCTCCCGGCCTGGGGAACACGATCGGTCCAACCGTATCCTCCTATCCAGCCAGCAGTTTTTCGGGAAAGAGATAGGAGAGGGGATGGGGGTCCGGGGGAAGGGGAGAGGAAAGAGAAAATCCCTTTTTTTCGCCGAAAAAGGGGTTTTGTACAACCCGGAACATGGTTGACACATCTATCCGGGAACATGGTTTACACTTGATGTTGCCGCACCGGCTCGGAGAGCCTGCTCAGGCCTTCCGGGCCGGAGTTTTTCAGCACGCCGAGAAACG
>JBFWMG010000055.1:0-16829 GCA_050251715.1 Desulfovibrionaceae bacterium
CCGATTTTTCCTTGATGAGCTTGGCCATGCGCGCCTCGTGATGTTTTTGTTTCGTATTTCGAGTTGATAGAGCGACGAATTTGGTGACATTCTTACCTTCCCCGCCATTCCCCGTCAACGCATAAGCCGTATTATATGTGTTTCGCTGGACACAAGATGGGACGGGAGAGGGCGACGGCCATGCTCCGTTCCGGGAGGCAACGCCCACGGGCGACCCGCCGTGCTGGCGGGCCGCCGCTCCCAGCGCCGTGCAAGACCATCGGGGCGCGGATTGTTTTTGAACCGTCTACCACCCGTTCCTGTGCACCCGGTCGGCGCGGAAGCGATCCTTGCGCTCGGCGGGTTGGGCGGGGTAGCCGATGGGGACGAGGGCGTGGGGCATGACACCTTGGGGCAGGCCCAGAATCGCCGCGATCTTTTCCATGCGCGGCGCATCCGGGCACACGCCGGTCCACACGGCGCCCAGGCCCAGTCCGTGCGCGGCCAGCAGCAGGTTCTGCACCGCGGCGGCGCAGTCCTGCACCCAATAGCCGGGATATTTTTCCAGCGATGGATCGCCGCACACCAGAATGGCCACGGGCGATTGCCGGATCATGCCCACATAGGGATGCACAGTGGCCAGTTGTTCGCGGAGTTTCTGGTCGGTGATGACCACGAAATGCCACGGTTGGGCGTTGCCCGCGCTGGGAGCGGCCATGGCTGCGGCAAGCAGCTCGCGCACCACATCCTCGCTGACGGGCCTGTCTGTATATTTGCGGATGCTGCGCCGCGTGTGGATGGCTTCAAGCACGTCCATATCGCCTCCATGGGATTCAGTTTGTTGATTTTGGGGCGGGAGGCTGGGGTTATTGCTCCCGCAACAGCGGCTCCAGGGCGCGATAGGCTTCATTCAGATCGCGCAGCAACCTGCTGGCGGTGGTTGCGCCATCGGGGCAGGCTTTTTCAAGATGACTGGCGATGTCCCTGAATGCACCGGCGCCGATGGTGGCTCCCTCGTTTTTGAGCGAGTGGCTGAGGCGTGTCGCCTCTTCCACATTGCCGTTTTGCATGGCCTGCGCCAGTTGTTCCAGTTCACCCGGCACATTTTCCAGGAAAATGGAGATCACCCGTTTCAGGAGCGTCTCGTTGCCGCTCAATTTTGCCAAGGCCGAGGCACGGTCCAGAACAGGAGGACTGGCGGCTGATCCGGCATCGGGGGGGGCGGCATGGGCAACGGGCGTGGCGTGAAACGCCTGTTTCCGTGGTGGGGTGTGCCCCCCTTTGAGTTGGTGGATGGCGTCGAGCAATGCGTTCAGGTCAACGGGTTTTGACAGGTATCCGTCCATGCCCGCGTCCAGGAACCGCTCCTTGTCCCCTTTCATGGCGTGCGCGGTAAGCGCCAGTATGGGGATGGCGGGATCGAGCACACCGGTTTGCGGGTCGCGTATGTGCTGGGTGGCGGTAATGCCGTCCATGACCGGCATCTGGATATCCATGAGCACCAGATCGAACTGCTGCCGCTTGAGAGCCTCGATGGCCTCCACGCCGTTGAAGGCGTAGTGGACCATGTGCCCGGCCTGTGAAAGCAGCGCCATGGCCACTTCCCTGTTGAGGGGGTTGTCTTCGACAAGCAGGATCCGTTGGGGGGCAAGTATGTCCGAAGACGGGCTTTCCGGGGCTTCCTGCATCAATTCGGCCCTGGCGGGGTCGCCGGGTTCGAAACGAACGGTAAAGATGAACGTGCTGCCTTTGCCCTCTTCGCTTTCCACATGGATAGTGCCCTGCATGAGTTCCACCAGCAGGCGGCAGATGGCAAGGCCAAGGCCTGTGCCGCCGTATTGGCGGGTGACGGTTTCATCGGCCTGCTTGAAACTTTCAAAAATGGTATGCTGCTTGTCGGACGCAATGCCGATGCCGGTATCCGCCACCCGGAAGGTCAACCAGATGCCCGGAGTGCCCTCCGCATCCTCCGTGGGCGGCCCCCCCGGCTCCACGCGCAGGGTGATGCCGCCGCGATCGGTGAACTTGACCGCGTTGCCGATGAGGTTGGTGCAGATCTGGTGCAGCCGCATGGGGTCGCCCCGCACGAACTGCGGAACATCCGGGGCTATTTCGAGTTCCAGCTGGAGCCCCTTGCAGCGGGCCTGGATGGACTGGATGTTGACCGCCGCCTCCACCACGCGCTTGATGTCGAAGTCATAGACATCCAGTGACAGCTTGTGCGCCTCTATCTTTGAGAAATCCAGGATGTCGTTGATGATGCCGAGCAGCGCGCTGCCGGCCTCGCGCACCATTTGCAGATAGTGGCGTTGCTTCCCCGTGCTGGTGTGCAGGGCAAGTTCCGTCATGCCCATGACAGCGTTCATGGGGGTTCGGATTTCATGGGACATGTTGGCGAGAAAAACGCTTTTGGCCCGGGTCGCCTCTTCGGCTTCCTTCTTTGCCTGCTTCAGCTTCTTGGCCGTGCGTTTGTGCTGCTCGATGGATTTTTCCAGGGACACGTTGAGCCGCTCAAGTTCGGCGGTTCTGCTGCGCACGCGTTCTTCCAATTCGTCATGCGCCTTGCGCAACGCTTCTTCCGCAAGGGTCCGGTCCGTGATGTCGATGCCGAGCACCAGGGTCAACATGGAACCGTCCAGATCGGTCATGGGATGGTAGTGGATGGCGAACGTCCGGCCATCGGGAAAGCGGCGTATCCTGGTCCGTGGCGTGGGCGTGCCGTCAAGCGTATATTCGGTTGGTTGGCACAACTCGCACGGTTTGGAACCATTGCATATGATATCGAAGCAATGCCTGTTTTTGGGAGAGCCGAAGTAGCGGCGAAAATACCGGTTGGCGTAGCGGATGGTATAGTCGGGATTCAGCAGGAATGAAAAGCCGGGCAAGGCCTCCATGAGGAACAGATGGCGTTGCTGTTCACGCCGCAGATGCTGGTCCAGGCGATGAATCTCGGTCACATCCCTGGAAATGAGGGTGAAGAGCTGCTCGTCGGTGCCGCCCTGCGCGCTGACCACGGGGTACAGGCGGTTGTCATAGACATGCCCGTTGATTTCGTCGTCGTATTGGGCGGCCGTGCCCGACGCGAGAACGGCGGCCACCTGGGTCCGAAACAACGCGGCCGAGGACTTGGGCAGCAAGTCCAGAAGCGAGACGCCCAACAGCTTTTCGCGGGCAAGGCCATAACATGCCGTCGCTTCCGCGTTGGCCGCTGCCACATTGCCTGAAGCGGTAATGATGACGGCGCATTCCGTCATGGCGTCCAGCAGAGCCTGGGCAATTGGATCCAGGCGGACGCCATGGGCCATGGAACCGTTCCTGCTCATGCTTACGCCGATATTCCAAATTGAGGATGTATGGTTGCCTTTCCCGCGATCAACAGGAGTGCCGCGGTTCCAGGCGCTTCATGTGCTGACATCCTACCCCCAGAGTATCCCAACGGGAACAAAAAATCACCGCCTTGACTGGCGGGAAATACGGTTTACGCATCGACTTTTTCAAAATATTCTTTTTCAGCGCCGCACTTGGGGCAGACCCAATCGTCCGGCAGATCTTCCCATGGCGTGCCTTGGGGAATATTGTTGTCCGCGTCACCTTCCGCCGGATCATAGACGTACCCGCAAGGGCATTCCCATTTGTCCATTGTGTCCTCCGTCAATGGGGGTGTCAAAAACGACACTGCCGCGACCGTCACGCGGACGGGTGCAGCAGCTCTTTGATTTTCCGTAGCAACGCCACAGTGTCAAGCGGTTTTGTAAATGTTGCCGCGACCTTGAAAATATCCGTCAATTCCAGGATGGCGTCGGGATTGAAGGCGGCCCCGCCGCTGATGGCGATAATGTGCTGTGCGGGGCTGCTTTTCGCCAGTTCCGCGATGACCTGCATGCCGCTTTTCTTGGGCAGGAATACATCAACGATGCTGAGATCAATGGCGTTGTGCGCCGCCAGCGTCAACGCCTCCTCGCCGTCGGCGGCGAGCAGAATCCGGTACCCTTCCGGTTCGAGCACGCCGCGCAACAACTCCCTGATAATGGACGCGTCATCAACGACAAGTATGGTTTTCATGCCTCCCCCTGTGCCGGGTGGCCTTGCCCCATCCCATGCCCCATGGTGTGTGAACATGGTGTGCGACCGTTTGAAAAAGCATGCTGTTTCATCATGGTGCAAAAAAGGACATATTATTTAGTTATAATCGTTTGCGCTGACAAGTCAAATGAAAATGGAATAACAACGCGGCACAGTGACGGCATAACGTGGACGTGGGCAGCCTGTGGGTTCCCCTGGTTCAGGATGTCGCACGGCGCCAAATAAAAAGGCCCGGCGGACGGTTGCGTCCACCGGACCCGTTGGGATCCTTCACCTCGACCGGCTATGAGCCCCGGTTGTAACGCCCACGGCGCTTTCCCTTGTATCCCTCCCCGTCATCGCGGCGAGCGGGTTCGGAGGGAAGGGCCGGGCATGGCGCGGCGGCGTGCAGTGTGGCCTGGTAAATGTCGTCAAGCAACATGGCCACCAGTCCCGCCAACTCTTCGTTTTCCGCAAGGCTCTTGGCAAGAGGCTCATAGCGGCGCATGCGCTCTTTTTCCAAGACGTTGCGGGCGCGCAGCTGGGTTTCCAGCAAGGCGGTGATCCGCGTGCCCACCACGGCCTGCACATCCTCGTCCGTGGGCAGGTCGCGCCGTTCGAACTCGATCTTGTACTGGGTGCCGATGCGTTGCAGTTGCAGCTTCTGGATGATGTCCACCAGTGAAATGGCGACGCCCGCCGCTCCGGCGCGGCCCGTGCGGCCCGCGCGGTGGATGTAGGATTCGTGGTCCTCGGGCGGCTCATACAGGAAGACGTGGGACAACTCGGGAATGTCGATGCCCCGCGCCGCCACGTCGGTGGCGACCAGGAAGCGCAGGCTTCCCTCGCGCACGCGTTGCAGCACCTGCTCGCGCCGGGCCTGGGACAGGTCGGCGGAGAGCTCGTCCGCATTGTAGCCGAACTGTTGCAGCACGGCGGTGACAAAATGCACATCCGCCTTGGTGTTGCAAAAGATGATGCCATTGGCCGGGTTTTCCGTCTCTATGATGCGGATAAGGCACCGCTCCTTGCCCATGGCGGGCACCTCATAGAAGACATGCGCCACTTCCGCCACGTGCACGCTGTCGCCGGACAGGCTGAGCAGGCCCGGCTTGTACAGGAACTCGTTGGAAAGACGCAGCACATTGGGCGGGAAGGTGGCCGAGAACATGAACGCCGCATAGCGCTCCGGCAGGTAGCGCTGCACCTGCTTCATGTCGGGATAAAAACCGATGGACAGCATGCGGTCGGCCTCGTCGAACACCAGGACGCGCAGGTCGTCCAGGATGAGGTTGCGCTGCATGAGGTGGTCGAGGATGCGTCCGGGCGTGCCCACCACCAGATGGGCGCCCTTGCGGAAGGCGTCGCGCTGCGGGCCGTACCCCACACCGCCGTACACCGCCACCGTACGCAGGCCGCAATCGCCAAAAAGCGTGCGCGCCTCTTCCTCCACCTGTCTGGCCAGTTCGCGCGTGGGCACCAGCACCAAGGCCTGGCAGGTGTCGCGCGTGGGGTCGAGCAGCTCCAGGAGCGGCAGCACGAACGCTCCCGTCTTGCCCGATCCGGTCCGCGCCTGGACCATGACATCCTTCTTGGCCAACACCCAGGGCAACGCCTTGGCCTGCACCGGCATGAATCCCGCCCACCCGGCCCTGGCAATCGCCTCGCTGATCGCTGCCGGCGCGTTCTCAAGGGTTATGTCCTCGAACTCGGGCATGGGTTCCGGTTCGGGCTCGGGCTCGGGCTCGGCCTTGGGCTTTTGCTTGGGCAAAGGCCTGGGAGCGGCGGCCATGGGGGCGGCGGCCATGGGGGCGGGCTCGGCAGGCGCCGCGTCCGTCACGTCCCGTTGGGGCGCATCCGGGGCGTCGGCATCGGCCTGCACGGTTTCCGGCTTCCGAGCGGCAACGTCCTCGTGTGCGGTGTCGGAAGACATATCCGCTACCGGGGCCGCCTCGGCCGTCTCCTGCTGTTCGTCGCCGTCCTCTTCCGGGCCGGATGCGGCGGTTGTCTGCCGCTCGGCCGTGGCGGCGTCGCCGTGCGATTTCTTGGACCGCCTGCGGCGGGGGCGCTTTCGCTTGGGTTTTTCCGTGGGGGCGTCGGCGTCGCCGGAGGCGTTCGCCTGGGCGGCGGCAGCCTCGTCGCGCCCCGGCGCGGCGTCATCCGTGTCCGTATGGGGGGCGTCCGTGGGGTGTGCGTCCGCGGGGTGTGCGTCCGTCGCACCCTCCGCCGTGGCCTGGCTTGCGCCCGCGCCATCCGCGTCGCTGCCGTCACGCTTGCGGCGGGACCGGCGGCGGGGGCGGGAGCGTTTTTTCTTGGGAGCCTCATCAGAAGACTGGACGTCCTCGGGGCCGTGGGTCTGGGAAGGGCTGTCGGGCGCTTCTGTCGGGGTATCCGGGACGGGGGCATCATGGCTATCAGCCTTGGCCGTATCGGTTTGTCCGCGCTTTTTTGCGCGGGACCGGGATGCCAGACCGAATATGGAGTCGTCTTTTTCTTTGGGATTCACACGCTGTCCTGTTGTTGGCTTTGGTGGCGGGCGCAATGGCGCCCACGCTTCAATCCGTCTTTTTGGCCGATATTGCGAGAAAAGTAAACTCTCGTGATCGGCGCCCTGGACGCCCTCCCCTTTTGCCGGGCGCGCCACCCTCTTCATGAGGGGGCCGACGCGGGGCGATTGCCTCGCCTGGCAGGGCCGTCCGTCGTTTTCGAGGCATGGGAACGCATGGTCCCCGCGATGAGCAGTGATATCCCAACATGTTGCCATGACAGGACATCAATCCTCATCCCCATGGCGTCGGGCAGCATCTCACGCGCACCCCAGGCCTGCCATGCGGACCGGGAACATCACATGCCGCGCACCCCCCACAACCGCCGCAGCGTATCCCCCGGCAACGTCCACACCGCGCGGTGCAGGGCGGCCAGGGTGGCCGCATCGGAGAGGATGGCCTTTTTTTCCTGGGCGGACAAGGTGTCCGGCCCCTGGTCCAGGGCGCGCTCCATGGCGGCGCGGTTGCGCGCGGCCGCGGCGGGCGTGGCGTGGCCATGGAGTTGGCGCAGATGGACCGCGCACACGTCCGGCGCGCACGCGGCCAAGGCGAACCCGTTGCCCTTGGCAATGCCCAGGGGGCGGTTTGCCGAACGCAGGGCATGTTCGATCTCGCCCAGTTCCCGGATTTCCCCGGGCGGGTCCACCTCCTCCGGGATGGCCAGCAACCCGTGCCCGCGCAACGCCCTGCCAATGCCGGGGCGGCTGGTCAGCACGGAAAGGGGGATGGCGCACACCGCCGGAAGAAAAATGGGCAGCACCCACATGAAAAAGGTGCGGTTGCAGGCGAACAGCGCCATGCCCCACACCAGCGACATCACCGTGCCGCCCAGGTGGAACCGTATCGCCTCGCCCCAGGAGGTGGGCGTGTCGTCCCGCTGCTGGCCCTGCCACTGCGTCTCCATGCCCAGCAGCGTGAACAGCACGAACTTGCTGTGGAACAGCATGCGGATGGGTGCAAGGCATATGGAGACAAGGACTTCCAGGAGAATGCCCAGGCCCAGCGCGGCCAGGCCGCCGAACTCGCGGCTGCGGCCCTTGATCGCCACGCTGAGAAAGCCGAGCACCTTGGGCAGGAAGAGCAGCACGCCCGTGGTGGCGAGCACGGACAGCGACCACCACGGCTCCCACACCGGCCATTGCGGGAACAGCGTCCTGGAGGCCGGGAAATAGGTTGGGGCGATGAACGTCTCCATCACCGCCTCGATGCTGGACACGGCCAGGAAGAGAAACCACAGCAGGGCGGAGCCATAGGCCAGCACGCCGTTGAGGAACAGCGCCCTGTGGGCGGGGAACACGCCGCGCGTGAACACCAGGCGCAGGTGTTGCAGGTTGCCCTTGCACCAGCGCCGGTCGCGGGACAGTTCGGTCAGCAGGTTGGGCGGGCATTCCTCATAGCTGCCCGGCAGGTCGTAGGCCAGCCACACGCCCCACCCGGCCCGCCGCATGAGCGCCGCCTCCACAAAGTCATGGCTCAGGATGTCGCCGCCCAGGGGCGGCCTGCCGGTCAACCGGGGCAGCGCGCAATGGCGCATGAAGGGCTTGGTGCGGATGATGGCGTTGTGCCCCCAGAACTGGGCGTCGCCCAGGAACCAGTAGTGCAGCCCCGCCGCGAACAAGGGGCCGTAGATGCGCGCCGCGAACTGTTGCAGCCGGGCCAGGAAGGTCTCGCGGCCAAAGATGATGGGCACGGTCTGCAAAATGCCCACATGGCGTTTGCGCTCCATGACGCCCACCAGGCGCACCAGGGTTTCGCCGGTCATGATGCTGTCCGCGTCCATGACCACCATGTAGGTGTAGCGCGCCCCATAGCGGCGGCAGAAATCGCCCACGTTGCCGCTCTTTTTCTTGATGTTCATGCGGCGGCGGCGATAGAACACGCGGCCCGTGGCGCCGCACCGCGCCACCAGGCGGGCCCAGGCCGCCTCTTCCTCCACCCAGGCGTCCGGCGCCTGGGTGTCGCTCAAGATGTGGATGTCGAAATCCCCGCCCTGCCCCGTGCGCTCCAGGGAGCGGTACACCGCCTCTATGCCCGCGCAGACGCGGTCCATGTCCTCATTGTACACGGGGAAGAGCAAGGCGGTGCGCACGGGCCGGTGGTGCGGCGTTTCGCCCTGGGGCTTGCGGGTCACGGCGTAGCGGTCCACCCGGCGCAGGATGGTGAAGAATCCGGCCACAGCGGTCCAAAAGCCCAGCGAGGTCCAGGCGAACAGGATGGTGAACACGGCGACGAGCGCCATTTCCAGCGGATGCGCGCCCTTGTGGGGCAGGACCGACGCCATCTGGGGCGCGGCGAACGCGGACAGGCCCACGATGAAGGCGGTGAGCGCGAGCCGGCGCCGGAAGGCGACCTTGCGCCAGGGTTGGTTGAGGTATTCGCGGGGCAGCGTGGACGTCCTGGGCGGCCTGCCTCCCATGACCGCCTTTTCGAACAGCCGGGACAACAACGAGCGCGGGCCGAACCGTTCCGGGCTCATGGACGTCCGTTCGATGGGCATGGCGGCGCGTGGCGCGGCGTCCGGATCGGGGCCGTGCCCGGCGGCAAAGAGCCGCCGCATGGCCTCGCCGGCCGCCTCGCCTGGGGGGGCGGCGGGCAGTTCCCGCACAATGTCCAACGCACTTTGGAGGCGCGCTTCTTCCTCCAAGGGCAGGTGCCGCAGGTAGGCGACAAGCCGTCTTCCCGCGTCTTCACGGTCCGTGGCGAGGGCTTTGCCGTGCATGGGAGTTATTCGCCACGCTCGGGTTTAAAGGCGTAGCTCCAGGTTTCGCTCAACACGTCCGCGTTGCGTTTGAGAAAGGCCCGCAGTTCGATGGATGGGTCGATCTGTCCCAGCATGCGCTCCAGCGTGTTGCGGTTCTTGAACTCAACCTGGACGGCCAGCCGCCAGCCCCCGGTCTCGGTGTTGGGATAGGCCTGCACCTCCAGGATGCGCGCGCCGGGACCGCAGGACACCACGGGAACCACGTTGGCGTCCTTGGGCAGTTTGGCCAGATCCGTCCCCGCGAATTCCACAATGAAAAGGCGGGTGGTTTCGTTGAGCAGCGTCGTGCGCGTGGCGACCACGCGCGCACCGGGCGGCATGTTCGCACCCGGCGCGGTGTGCCAGCGCATGCGGTATTCCAGCGTGACGGGTTCACCGGGCACGGGGGTGCGATCCGGGGTGAAGTAGGCCACCACGTTGTCGTTGATTTCGCGGTCGGTGGGGATGAGATAGAGTTCCACCGCCCCCCTGCCCCAGTTGTTCAGCGGTTCCACCCACACGCTGGGGCGCAGCTCGTAGTGGGACTCCAGATCTTCATAATTGCCAAAGCGCTGGTCACGCTGCAACAGCCCAAATCCCATCACATCGTCCGCCTCGAAGCGGGACACCGTGAGCGTGGAGGGATTTTGCAGGGGTCGCCACAGCCATTCGCCCGTGCCCAGCCGCACCAGCAGGCCGTCGGAATCGTGCACCTCGGGCCGCCAGTCGCGGGGCGAGGTGGGCAGCGAGTTCTCGCCGTAGAAAAACATGCTGGTCAATGGCGCAAAGCCAAGCTTTTCCACTGGCTTGCGCATGAAAATCCGGGCCGACACATCCATGACGGTTTCCTTGCCCGGACGCACGGTAAAGGAATAGGCGCCGGTCAGGCTCTGGCTGTCCATAAGGGCATAGACCACCACGTCCTTGGCGCCGGGCGCGGGCTTTTGCACCCAGAATGCGCGGAACCAGGGGAATTCCTCCCCGTGGGGGGATGCGGTGTCCACGGCAAGGCCACGCGCCGACATGCCGTAGCGCTGTCCCGCCGCCACGGCGCGGAAATAGCTTGCACCCAAAAAGACAAGGAATTCATCGAGGTATTTCTTCGTATTGATGGGGCCGTGGATCCGAAAACCCGCCGCGCCCAGTTGTTCGGGCAGCGTTGGGGCCAGGAACCGGTTTTTGCCATAGTCAAAGAGGTCGCGCGCCACGCTGACCGGAGCGCTTTTGCCGTTTTCGATGACCTGCACGGCCACTGTCTGCTGGTACAGAAAGCCGGGATGGAAAAACTGGATCTCGAACGGCCAGCGTCCGGCGCGTCCCAAGGCCGCATCCGCATTGAACCGGATGTCGCGCCAGTCGTCATAGTCCAGCTGGGCCAAGGCGGGCGGCAGGGGGGCGGGTTCCTCATAGGGCTTTTTGCTGTACGCCTCGGCCAGGGCGATGACGGAGGCAAAGGTGAATTTTTCCGCGACATTTGGGGCGGCCGAACCGATGGCGGTGACCTCGGCGGCAACCAGGGCGCACGCCAAGGCGCAGACCGTCATGGCGCGCCAGGCACGGGCGGCGCAACGCCCCATAACATGGCATGGACGTTCGGTAATCATGGTGTTTGCGTCAATCCTTCTTATAACAACGCAAAAAATGTGATTGTTGGTGAAGCGGCTTCGGAAGTGCGTGGATGACGGCGAAGACGTGCGAGCCGTTTTGGGACCCCTCTCCTGTGAACGATGCCCAAAAAACATAGTATATCCCGAAAATATCCGGTTGCCTAGGGGGATGATTGGGCCGGACAGGCTGCGGCGCGGCCTGGGAGCGCCTTGCGTTGCCACGAAAAAAGCCCGGCATATCGCCGGGCTTTTGCGTTCCATGGTGCCGAAGAGGAGACTCGAACTCCTACGGGCGTTGGCCCACTACCCCCTCAAGATAGCGTGTCTACCAGTTCCACCACTTCGGCACGGATTAGGAAATATCTTACCGCTATTGTGCGGTTTTTTCACCACCCTCGGGCGTTTGCGCCTTGGGTGCGGACTCCTCTATCTGAATCTCCGGCTGTTGTACAGGACTTTTCACGGCATTTTCCAGCGGCATGTCCATCACGCTGTCAGAGGTGCGCCGGGTCGGCTCGCTGATGAGATAATTGTAGCTCAGCGAGGTGCAGATGAAGATGGCTGCCACCAGGGCGGTGACCTTGGTGAGCAGGCCGCCCGCGCCGGAGCTGCCGAACAGCGACCCGGAGCCGCCGCCGAAAATCACGCCCATGCCTTCCTTGCCGGATTGCATAAGAACCACGATGACAAGAAAGATGCATGCGATGATGTGCAGAGTCAGAATAAAGGCTTCCAAGGGTTTCTCCTTCAATTGCGACCGGCGGCATGGCCGGTCCCGTTGCGACGTATGCGATCAGGCCGAAACAATGCGACCAAAGCTTTCCGCCTGCAAGGAAGCGCCACCTACCAAGACACCATCCACATTGTCAAGCGCAATTATTTCAGCACAGTTCTCAGGTTTGACGCTGCCGCCATAGAGAATCCGTATCTGACTGCCGTTCTTTGGGAAAATCTCGACCAGCCGCGCGCGTACAAAGGCGTGCGCCGCAAGAATTTCCGCAGGGCCGGCCACCTTGCCCGTGCCGATGGCCCACACCGGCTCGTAGGCCACGGCCAGACGGTCGGCCGGAACATCCTTGGCCACGCCGGACAGGCCGATGAGCAACTGCTCCTCCATGACCGATTCCAGCCGCCCTTCCTCGCGTTCCTCCAGCGTCTCGCCGACGCACAGCACCACGTTCAGGCCTTGTTCCAGGCAGTATGAGGTCTTTTCGCCCACAAAGGAGTTGGGCTCGCCCAGTACGTGCCGCCGCTCGGAATGGCCGGTAAGCGCCCAGGTCGCGCCCGCATCGGCAAGCATGCCGGGCGAGATTTCGCCGGTGAACGCCCCTTCCTTGGCGGGATACACGTCCTGTCCGCCCACGGCAAAGCCTTTCACGCCCGCAAAGGCCGCCGCGACACGATCCAGGGTGGTGAACGGCGCGAACACCAGCACCTCGCGATCCTCGGGCAATGCGGTCTTGGCCAGGGACGTGGCCGTGTCGCCCGCCTCGGCGCGGGTCTTGTACATTTTCCAGTTGGCGGCCATCAGTTTTTTCATGGCGTTCTCCTTGGCGGTTGGTTGCCGTGGCGGTCCATGCGGACCGCGCCTGGCGTGGCTGCCGCGTCCGGGTGGCTACCGTATCCGGCGGGTCTGCCGTATCCGGTATGCCGGCCGCGGGCCGTTAGAAATCACGGCGCATGACGAGGGCGTCCTCGCCCGTGTCCGTATAATATCCCTTGCGTATGCCCACCTGGGCAAAGCCGAACATGGCGTACAGATTGCGCGCCGCCGTGTTGGTGCGGCGCACTTCCAGATACCCTTGATGTATGCCCATTTTATGGCTGATTTGCAACACCAGCCCCAAAAGCCGTTTGCCGTAGCCGCGCCTGCGGCAATCCGGCGCCACGGCCAGGTTCAGGATTTCCATTTCATCGGCGGTATGATAGAAGGAAAGATACGCCACAAGCCGCCCTTCGTGCTTGAGTCCGAACACGTTAAATACCTGCTGCGTAAAGGCCAACTGGAACTGCTCCTCCTGCCAGGGAAGGGAAAAGCACCGCGCCTCCAGTTCCAGCAACGGTTGTAGATCCTCCGCGCCAAGGCGGCTGAAATGGGCCTGGGCCGGGTCCGGCGCGCCAGGGGCGGTGTGTGGGAGAGGAGATGTGTCCATGCGCATACCGTCGCCCGCGTCCTCCGTGGATGCGGTGGAATATCTGGATGTGGTTGACGCCCAGGATCGCCCCCTGGCCGTGCTCCCCTACGCCGAGGTGCACCGCCAAAGCCTGATGCACCGCTCCGTGCTGGTGCTCGTGTACCAGGCGTCCGGCAAACTCTACCTGCAAAAACGGGCAAAGAACAAGAGCCTCTACCCTGGACGATGGGATCTGTCGGCCACGGGCCATGTGCGGGCCGGGGAATCGCGCGAGGACGCGGCATGCCGCGAACTGGAGGAGGAACTCGGCATCACGGGCCCGCGCCTGACCGTGCGCCACACCATCCCGGCCTCGCCCGCCACGAACCACGAGCACGTCACCCTGTATGCGGCGGGTGTGGTGTCCCAGCCGCCCCGGCCCAACCCGGACGAACTGGAAGGCGGCATGTTCGTGGACAGCGACGAGCTTGACTACCTGGCCGAGCATTTCCGCGACATGCTCACGCCCGGACTGGTCTATTTCTGGGAAAAGGGCATGCTCTTCGAACCGTTGTAGCCGCCCCACGCGTTCACGCCGCGCATCGCCCCTGCCCGGTCCGCCCTGCCCGTCTACCCGCGCCGTCCTGTCCGTCTACGCGTCGACGTCCGCCAGCGCCCGGCGCAACGCGTCGTGGATGCGCCCGTTCGTGGCCAGGATCGTCTTGCTGCCCACGGCGTAGGGCGCGCCGGAATATTGCGTCACCCGTCCGCCCGCCTCTTCCACCAGCAGCCAGCCCGCGGCCACGTCCCATGGATTGAGGTCGGTCTCGTAAAAGCCATCGAACCGGCCCCGGGCGGTCCAGGCCAGGTCCACGGCCGCTGCGCCGCACCGCCGCACCCCGCGCGTCAGCGGCAGGACGCGGCCCAGCATGGCCAGTATGCTGTCCAGGTGCTCGCCAATGGCATAGGGAAAACCCGTGGCGATGAGCGAATCCACCAGGTCCGAGGTATACGTCACCCCAAGCCGTTCGCCGTTGCACCATGCGCCCTGGCCGCGCACGGCCCAGTACAGTTCGTCCAGCATGGGCACGCTGAGCACGCCCAGGCGCACCGTGTCGCCCTGCCACAGCCCCACGGAAATGGCCACCATGGGAACGCCGTGGGCAAAATTGGTGGTGCCGTCCACAGGATCGATGATCCACGTGAGCGGGCCGCACGGCGCAGCGCCCGCGCTTTCCTCGGCCAGGAACGTCGCTTCGGGCAGGATGCGCGCCAGCCGTTCCTTGAGCATGCCCTCCACGGCCAAATCGGTCTGGGTCACCAGATCGACGCGCCCTTTGTGCCGCACCTGGCGGGGCTTGGACCAGTGGTCGCGTACAATGGCCTCGGCCTCGCGCACGGCGGCCACTGTTTCCTCCAATACGGCGGACCAATCTTGGTCGGACATGATTTTCTCCTTCTGGCGAAAAAAACGCGCGCCGTCCGCCCGAAGGCAGAGGGCGCGCGCCAAACTTCCCGATATGCCGTGTTAGTTGATGTAGACCTTGCTGAACCCCACCTTGTCTTCCAAGGTCTTGCCCGCGCCGCGCACCACCGATGTCAGCGGGTCGCCGTCGGTGAAGACGGAAAGGCCCGTCTCCTTGGTGATGAGCGTGTCCAGCCCCTTGAGCAGCGCGCCGCCGCCCGCCAGCAACAGCCCCCGGTCGCTGATGTCCGCCGAGAGTTCGGGCGGGGTCTGCTCCAGGGTCTTTTTGAGCGCCAGCACGATGGCGCCCACAGGCTCGCGCAGCGCGTCGCGTATTTGCGCGTCGGTCAGGCGCACGGTGCTGGGCTTGCCGGTGACAAGATCCTTGCCGGACACGTCCATGAACAGGGGCTCGGGCAGTTCGTAGGCCGAGCCAATGGCCATCTTCACGCGCTCGGCCTGGTTTTCGCCCACCAGCAGCTTGAAATTGTCCTGGCAATAGCGCTGGATGGCGTCGTTCATCTCGTCGCCCGCAATGCGCACCGACTGGGCGCAGGCCATGGCGGACAGGCTGATGACCGCCACCTCGCTGGTGCCGCCGCCGATGTCGAGCACCACGTTGCCCACGGGTTCGTGGATGGGCAGCCCCGCGCCGATGGCTGCGGCCATGGGCTCCTCGATGAGCTGCACGTCCTTGGCCCCGGCATTGAGCGCGGCCTCGATCACGGCCCGCTTTTCCACCTGGGTGATGCCCGTGGGCACGCCGATGACGATTTTGGGCTTGATGATGCGCATGCCGGTGATGACCTTGCGGATGAAGTAGGCGATCATCTCCTTGGTCACGGCGAAATCGGCGATGACGCCATCCTTGAGGGGACGGATGGCGGTGATTTTCTGTGGGGTGCGCCCCAGGTACTCCTTGGCCTCGCGTCCCACGGCCAGCACCCTGTTGTTGGCTATTTCAAGAGCCACAACGGATGGCTCGTTGAGCACGATGCCTTCGTTTTTCGTGTAGATGAGGGTGTTGGCCGTGCCCAAATCCATGGCCAAATCCTTTCCGAGAAAGCTGAACAGGCGCTTGAAGATCATGTGTCGCTCGCATGCCCGGCAAGGGGAGGTCTTCAGCCGTTTTCCGCGATACGCGGGGCGGCCTGGGCTTCTTGCAGCCGGCTTCTGAGATAGAGGTTTTCCAAAAAAGTGGCGAGACATTCCGCTGCCATGGATGCGAATACCTTGAGGCCGTCATCAAGGGGAAGCGGACGGGTGGAGGCAAGGCACAGCACCCCGCGCGTGGCCTTTTGAAAATGCAGGGGCAGGCAGATCACGTTGCTGAACCTGGGCGTGCGCACGTCCTTGCCGAACAGGGGAGACACCGTGCCGTCCGCATCGCTGTTGGCGCTGAACACGGGGGAGTTGTTCTTGAACACCCAGCCAACCAGGCCGCTCCCCACCTCGAACCGTTGCGTCTGCACCCCTGTCAGCAGCTCCTGATTCCATCCTTCCAGGAAATACTTGCTTCCCCACTCGTCGCGCACCGTGAAGAAGCAATAATCGTAATGGGTGGCTTCGCTCAAAAGGTTCAAGTACTGGTTGAGGAATTCGGGCCACCTGGGCCGCTTCTTGTGCAATTCATGCATGAGTTGCAGGCACTTATAGTATCTGCATTCGCACATGCTGTCGCTGGCCTGGGCGCATTGGCTGTAGATGTCCGCCGTGAGATCCGAAAAGAGATGCAGGATCTTTTGATCCTTGTCGCTGAAGGAATAGGTGCGCTTGCTGTCCAGGCACAGCACGCCGCCGCCCGAAACGGGGCAGCCCATGAACGCCTTGATCTTTTTTTCTTCCGCAGGTTCGTAGTAGCCAAGCCTGCTGGGTTGTTGGTCGAAATTGCTGATGAGGATGGGTTGCTTGTTCTTGGCTATCCACCCCACCACGCCCATGCTTTGGGCCACGGCAGCGCCCGCCTTCACATGATTGCCCAGGCTGAAACTGGCCATTAACTCCAGATCGCCCTTGGTGGAGGGATGAAACAGCACGGCACTATAGGCGTCAAATACGCTGCAAATGAGACCGAGCATCCGTTCAAGATACGTCTTGCTGTCCATCTTTTCTTGCCTTTCAAGGCGGTTGTGGTCACGCCGGTATCCGTGTCCCGAATTTCGGACAATCTTCCCCAGCCTGCGTCGTACCTTATGGACAGTTGCCTGTGTTGTCAAAAGGCTTGACATTACTTGCTTTTTTGTTGAGAAAAATAAATAGTGAAGCGATGGGCGCCGTAAATTACGTAACGGCTTGGCAATGTTACGCTTCCTTCCA
>JBFWMG010000056.1:0-16123 GCA_050251715.1 Desulfovibrionaceae bacterium
CCAGAATCAAACTCTCCAGTTGGAAAGTTTTCCATAAGAAACTCAAGTCCATAACGAAGTATGAACCTTACTTGTAAAGCATAGCTTTTTCTCAAACCGGCTCGCTATTTAATTGTCAAAGAACCCTTTGCGTCACCCCTGCATGCCACTCGCTCGTGGCTGCGGGAGTATGAAGCTACTATCAAGCGCAGTGCGTGTCAACGACTTTTTACGACCTCGCTTGATGTTTTCAGAGAACCTCGCGCTCCGCCGTGGCGGTGCGCAGAAGCGGGTTTGTATGTCTTCCCCGCTCACCAGTCAAGCAGTTTTTTCGAACCACCCAACTTTTTTCGAGAGCCGCGCGCCACTTTCGTTTGCGCGAAGTTGAAGCTTTTAAGCAACCTCCCCGTTTCCGTCAAGCGATTTTTCAAATCGGCTTGAACTTTTCCGAGGCCCGCGCGCCGCTTTCGCCTTGCGCGGAGCTGATGCTTCTAAGCAAGCGCCTCGTTCTCGTCAAGCGATTTTTCCAATCGGCTTAAACAGTTCCCGAGGCCCGCGCGCCGCTTTGGCCTTGCGCGGAGGTGCTTTCTAAGCGCCCTCTCTGTTCCCGTCAAGCAGTTTTTACAAACCCTGCCCACTTTCTTTTCCGGGAGCCCCGCGCCGCTTTCGCGCCGCGTGGAGGTGGACTTCTATGTGAACCACCCTGTCCCGTCAAGCGATATTTCTCGTCGTCTTCGACTGTGCCCGATCAATTTTCAGAGAACCTCGCGACGCCTTTCGTGTCGCGCAGAAGGGGGGTTCTATGCGCGCGGCCCTCTCAAGTCAACCACTTTTTCAGCATTTCCCGACAAATCTCCAAACACCGCGTCCCGCCTTGCTTTCCGGTCGCATTGCCCCACCCGGCGCCCCCTGTCCCACCCCAGTTTGCAGGTAGCGCAGCCCGCCGACTTGGGGTACAACCACCTCCATACCAACCAAGGAGCTTCTATGGGATTGCTTTCCGCCAGTTCCGGTTTCACCCGCTTCCGCATTGTGGACGATGTTCCCGAGTCCTTATGGTCCGAGATCCCCGACCGCCTGAAGCGCTTTGCCTTTAAGGAAATAGAGAACACCGCCGACGAACGCGCCTGGGGCTGGGTGTGCCTGGACGACATGCTCGACTCCTTCTGGCGCACGGCCCCGCCCGAAAAGGGCGCCTACCTCGCCTTTACCCTGCGCCTCGACACCCGCCGCGTGGCGCCGGCCGTGTTCAAGAAGCATTTTACCATCGCCGTGCGCCAGGCCGAGAAGGAAGCCAAGGAGCAGGGCCGCAAATACCTGGGCCGCGAACGCAAGAAGGAGCTCAAGGAGCAGGTCATGCTCAAGCTCATGGCGCGCTCCTTCCCCATCCCCGCCGTGTTCGACGCGGTGTGGAACATCCAGGAGGGCCGCATCCACCTGTGCTGCACCGGGTCCAAGGTCATCGAGCTGTTCATGAACCACTTTACCGACACCTTTGACCTGCATCTGGAACCCCTGACCCCCTTTGCCCTGGGCCTGGATCTGCTGGGCGAAGAGGCGCAACCCAAACTCGACGCAATCGAGGCCTCGGTCTTCGCGGGCTGAACCTCGTTTTCGCATATATAAGGTAATAGACCTATGGACGCCTATCTGGGACAGACCAAGGACATCATCATGGGCCAGGACTTCCTGACCTGGCTCTGGTTCAAAAGCGAAACGGGCAGCGGCATCTTCCGCACCCGGGACAACACGGAATTCAACCTTGTCATGGAGCAGCGCATATCGGTGCAGGGCGGCGAGGGCGAAACCCTTGAGACCGCCTCGGTAAGCGGCGCCACAAGCCCGCTCACCGAAGCCCGCACCGGCCTGTCCACCGGCAAGAAGGTGACCAAGGCCATGCTGCGCATCGACAGCGGACCGGACACCTGGCAGGTCTCGATCAAGGCCGAGGACTTTTCCCTGCACAGCCTGAAAACGCCGGTGGTGGAAAAGCCCGACGACCAGGACGACGATCCGGACGGCGCGTTTCTGGAGAAGATGTACCTCCTGGAAAAGTGCATGGCCTGCATTGACGCCACCTACGAGCAGTTTTTGCAACAACGCCTGAGCCCCACCTGGACCGACGAGGTCCGCAAGGTGCGCGCCTGGGTGCAAAAGGAGCGCTAAAAGCGTTGGCCGACGGCATGCGTCTTGCCATTGCGCGGCGGCTGGCGGCCAAGACCGCCTGGGTGGCCGTGATCCTCGTCGGCATCACCGTCATCAGCTTCTGGGTCATCCACCTGGCTCCCGGCTCGCCCACGGATCTGCAAACCACCATGAACCCCATGGCCGGAGCGGAGACCCGCCTGCGCCTGGAGCAGCTGTACGGCCTGGACCAGCCGTTGCACGTGCAATACGCCCGCTGGATTTCGCGCATCGTGCGTTTCGACTTCGGCCGCTCCATGTCCGGCGACCACCGCATGGTGTGGGACAAGATCAAGGAGCGGCTGCCGCTCACCTTTGGCATGAACGTGGCGGCCATGCTCCTGACCCTGTGCATCGCCATGCCCATTGGCGTGGCCGCCGCCTATTGGCAGGGCCGCTGGTTCGACCGGTTTTCCACGGTCTTCGTGTTCATCGGCTTTGCCATGCCCGGTTTTTGGCTGGCGCTGCTGCTCATGCTCTCTTTCGGCATCCAGTACCCCATTCTGCCCATCTCCGGGCTCACCTCGCTCAACCACGCGAGCATGTCCCCGTGGGAGCAGTGGCTCGATTACGCCCGCCATCTAGTGCTGCCGCTGTTCATCTATACCTTTGGCGGACTTGCGGGCATGAGCCGCTTCATGCGCGCCTCCATGCTGGAGGTGCTGCGCCAGGACTACATCCTGACCGCCAAGGCCAAGGGGCTGCCCCTGCGCACGGTCATCTTCAAGCACGCGCTGCGCAACGCGCTGTTGCCGGTCATCACCATCCTCGGCCTGTCCGTGCCCGGCCTCATCGGCGGCAGCGTCATCATCGAATCCATCTTCGCCCTGCCCGGCCTGGGGCAGCTGTTCTACCAGGGCGTCATGGCCCGGGACTACCCGCTCATCATGGGCAACCTGTTCCTGGGCGCCATCCTGACCCTGGCGGGCAACCTGCTGGCAGACCTGGCCTACGGTCTGGCCGATCCGCGCATCCGCAAGAGCGGGGGTGACGCATGAACGCCCTGCTCTCCCGCCGCTTCTGGGGACGGTACGGGCTGCTCGTGGTGGGCGGCCTCATCGTGGGCGTCATGAGCCTGGCCGCCATCCTGGCGCCGCTCATCGCGCCCTACGACCCCACCGCGCTCAACGTGGACGCCATGCTGCAGGCGCCCAGCGCCGCGCACCTGCTGGGCACCGACGCCCTGGGCCGCGACGTGTTCTCGCGCATGCTCTTTGGCGCGCGCGTGTCTTTGTGGGTGGGGTTCGTGGCCGTGGGACTGTCCGTGGCCATTGGCCTGGCCCTGGGGCTGACCGCCGGCTATTTCGGCGGCGTCACGGACGAAGTCATCATGCGCCTCGTGGATGTCATGCTCTGCTTCCCGTCCTTCTTCCTCATCCTCGCGGTCATCGCCTTTCTGGAACCAAGCCTGTTCAACATCATGGCGGTCATAGGCCTGACCTCGTGGATGGGCGTGGCGCGCCTGGTGCGGGCCGAGACGCTGAGCCTGCGCAGCCGCGACTTCGTGGCCGCGGCGCGCCTGGCGGGCGCTGGCCCGGTGCGCATCATCTGCACGCACATCCTGCCCAACGCCATGGCTCCGGTGCTCGTGTCCGCCACGCTGGGCATTGCCGGGGCCATCCTCACGGAATCCGCGCTCAGTTTTCTGGGCCTGGGCGTACGCCCGCCCATGCCCAGCTGGGGCAACATGCTCATGGACGGCAAGGAAGTCCTGGAAATAGCGTCCTGGCTGTCCATCTATCCGGGGCTGGCCATCCTGTGCACCGTGCTGGGCTACAATCTGCTGGGGGAAAGCCTGCGCGACATCCTTGACCCCCGGCTCAAGCAATAGGCCGACCATGCGCATCTGCACGGTGCACAGCTACGTTGCCGAGGCGTTTCGGACGCTGGGGCACGAGGTTCTGGCCCTGGCACCTCCGGGCGGCGCACCGTTCGACATCGCCGCCGCGCTCGACGCCCACGGCTTTGCGCCCGACCTGCTGTTCCAGCAGGAACCGCTCGGGCCGCGCACCCTGCTCACCGGGCTGGACAAGGTGCCCGGCATCCGCATCTTCTGGGCCATCGACACCCATCTCAACCGCGTCTGGCACCGCTGCTACGCCCAACTGTTCGACGGTTTGGCCACGCCCCACCGTGCCCGGCTCGCGCCCCACGCCGCCGAGTTTCCGCCCATGCGCCCGCTGCCCATCCCGGGGCGCGTGCTGCCCTGGACGCCCCATGCGGACCGGCCACGCGGCATCGGATTTGTGGGGCGCATCACCGAATACCGCATGCCCCGCAACTGGCTCATGGAGCATCTGCGCGACCGCCACGGCGCGGAGGTGGCCGACGGCCTGACCGTGGACGGCATGTTCGCGTTTTACGGCCAGACCCGGCTCGCGCCCAACGAGGCCATTTGCGACGAGGCCAACTTCCGGCTTCTGGAAGCCGCGTCCGCCGGATGCCTGGTGCTGTCCCACGACGCGGGGCCGGACCAGGACGACCTGCTCGCGCCCGGTGCGGAAATCCTGGTCTACCGCCATGTGCTGGAGTTGCGGGAACTGCTCGACTGGTACACCGCCCATCCCGAACAGGCCGAACGGCTGGCCCGCCGCGCCTGGGAACGCATCGCCCGCGAGCACACCCTGCGCCACCGCGCCCTGGCCGTGCTCGACTTCGCGGCCTCCCTGTCCCGCCGGGCCGTGTCCGCCACGGACGCGGCCGTGGCCATGGCCTTGTCCCAGTCCCACATGCGGCGCAAGGGCATGGTGGACACGCCGCTGGACGCCGTGCGCGCCGGACTGGAAGCCTGCCCCGCCCTGCCCGCCACCCTGGCGGAACGGCTGCGCCTGGATGCGGAAAACGGCAATGGGGACGCGGCCATGCAGCTTGCGGCCATCATTCTGGACCGCGCCCTGTTTCCCGACGACGTGGACCTGAATCTGGCGGGCTCCATGGCCGCCCTGCATCTGGGACAGTGGGAGGCGGCGCGCCGTTTCTGGCAGCGGCAAACCCTTGCCGCGCCGCGCCGCGACACGCTCCCGCCCGAAACGCCGCATGCCCTCCACATGGCGTGGGCCGCCATCCTGCGCCGGGCCGGACGGCTCATCATGCAGGGCGCCATTGCCGATCCCGCGACCCAGCTTCCCCAGACCGCCCTGGACTGCCTGCACGCGGCCACCCTTTCCGACGCGGCCGACCTGGAGCCCATCCGGCAGGCCGCCGCCCTGCTCGGCCCCGTGCCAGGCACGGCCTGGATGCGCATGGGCCATCTGGCGCGGCTCGCCATGCACCACCCGGGCGACTGGCGCACCGGCCTTGACCTGGGACTGGCCAATCTCAAGGCCAACCGCCTGGACGCCGGGCTGGAGGAATGCCGCACCGCCCTTGCGGCGGCACGCTCGTCCGGACGCGAAGACGCCTTTATCCGGGCGTTGTCCGGCAGGGATCCCGGAGGCCTTGTGCTCCAGGCGCTGGGGAGATAAGGAAACACATCCGGAACAGCCGTCCCGCCGACGCTGATTCCCGCCCGACAAACCACAACGCATCCCGGCGCGGCACATAGCCCAGGACCGAACCCGCTCATGCTAGAACTGCTTCGCATCCGCAACCTCGCACTCATCGAGGACATGGAGCTCGACTTCGCCCCCGGCCTCAACGTCCTGTCCGGGGAAACCGGCGCGGGCAAGAGCTTCATCCTCAAGGCCATCGGCTTTTTGACCGGCGACCGCCTGGATACGGACCTGGTGCGCCCCGGCGAGGAAAAGGCCCAGGCCGAAGCCCTGTTCGCCCAAGCCGGAGAGGATCTTGTCCTGCGCCGCGAACTGGCGGCGGACACGGGCCGCAGCCGCGTCTACGTCAACGACGCCCTCGGCTCCCAGGACCGCATCCGCGACCTGCGCGCCGGACTCATCCTGCACACCAGCCAGCACGGCCAGCAACGCCTGCTCGCCCCGGCCTATCAGCTGCGCATTCTGGACGCCTTTCTGGACAACGCCACCCTGGTCGAGGAAAAGGACCGGCTGGCCAAGGCGCTGCGCGAACTGGCCGACCGCAAGGACGCGTGCCAGGAGCGGTGCCGCACCCTGGAAGACAAGCGGGAGTTGCTGGAATACCAGAAATCGGAAATCGCCAAGGTGGCCCCACGGGCGGGCGAGGAAGACGACCTGCTTGCCCGCCGCCAGGCGTTGCGCGGCCAGGAACAGGTCAAGGAACGCATTGGCGAGGCGGTGGGGTTGCTGCTCGGCCAGGAGGCCGGATTGATTGACGGGCTGGGCGCGCTGTCGCGCTGCCTGGACTCCGTGGCCGCCATAGTGCCCGGCTACGAGGCGGACCGCGAAGCCGTGGAGGATTTTCGCCATCACGCCGCCGAACTGGCCAGCCGCCTGCGCCGCCAGAATCTGGACGACGCTGGGGACGACGATCCGGAGGTGCTTGAAAAACGGCTGTGGGAGCTGGCGCAGCTCAAGCGCAAGCTCAAGCGCCCCCTGGACGAGATCGTGCGCCTGGGCGAGGAGATCGACGCCAACCTTTCGTTTTTGGACGCCTGCAACCTGGACCTGGCCCAACTGGACAAGGAAGGGAAAAAACTGGCGACCGCCCTGGCCGACGCCCTGGCGCGGCTCAACACGGCCAGGCGCGAGGCGGCGGACAGGCTATGCGCCACCCTGGCCACCGAGCTGGCCGGGCTGGGCTTTTCCGACGCCCTGCGCGTGGAGGTGTCCTTTGCGCCCCACGCCCTGTTCCCCGAATGGGACGCGGCGCTGGCCGAAGACCGCCCGCGCATCCTGTGGGCGCCCAACCCCGGCCTTGCGCCCCAGCCGCTGGACCGCATCGCCTCGGGCGGTGAACTGTCGCGCTTTCTGCTTGCCGTGGTGGGGCTCATGTCGCGCGGCGACGACGCGCCCACCCTCATCTTCGACGAGGTGGACTCCGGCGTGGGCGGCCTGACGCTCACCCGCGTGGGCGAACGCATCAAGGCGCTGGCCGAAAAACGCCAGGTCATCCTCATCACCCACTGGCCGCAGCTGGCCAGTCTGGCCGACCGCCATTTTCATGTGCGCAAGGAAGTGCGCGACGGCCAGACCTTCACCTTCTGCGAACGGTTGACCGGCCCCGCCATCCGCGACGAGCTGTCGCGCATGGCGGGCGGCGGCGACCAGGGCGCGGCCCTGGCCGACCAGCTGCTGGTCGGCTGACCCCGCCTCCAGGCCCGTCCAGCCCGTTCCAGCCCCTGCGGGCAGCCCTCCGCCCCGCGCTTCCCGCACTGCCGCTGCGGCGCCTCCCGGTCCGCCGCCCCCCTCCCTTTCATGCCATACCGCCATCCTCGCGCCATCCGCCTCCCGGTCAGGGGCGCATCATATTTTCCCCTGCGCCAGCCAGGCCGCACATGGTGGGCTCTAGCGGAGCCAGGGCCGCCATGCGGCAAATATTTCGCCGCTACCGCCTAAAGATATTCCCGTTTAAGCCGATATGCATATGCGAGTGGGGAGGGGAGACTCTACGGTCAGCAAGGAGGTGAAATCGCTGGATCGACCGAAAAAGCCCCGCTGGCAAGGAAGCCGCAAGGCATTCAAGGAGGAACGGCTATGTCACTGATTATCAACCACAACCTCATGGCGAACAACGCCGCCCGGAACCTCTCGGTTTCGTACAACTCCCTCGGGGACTCCATCCGCAAGCTGTCGTCCGGCCTGCGGGTCAGCCAGGCGTCCGACGACGCGGCGGGCCTTGCGGTCCGCGAGCTCATGCGTTCGGACATCGCCGCCCTGAACCAAGGCGTGCGCAACGCAAACGACGCCATCTCGCTCATCCAGACCGCGGACGGCGCGCTTTCCGTCATCGACGAAAAGCTCATCCGCATGAAGGAACTGGCGGAACAGGCGGCCACCGGCACGTACAACTCGGATCAGCGCATCATCATCGACTCCGAGTATCAGGCCATGGCCTCGGAAATCACCCGAATCGCCAACGCCACGGACTTCAACGGCATCAAGCTGCTTGATGGCACGCTGTCCAGCGCAACGCACAGCGGCGCAACCTCGATGTCCACCGGCAAGCTGAAGATCCACTTCGGCACCAAGAACGACAGCGCGGAAGACTACTATTACATCAAGATCAGCAGCGCCACGGCGTCGGCCCTGGGTGTGGGCGCAGCCGTCAACAACACCGTGTCCACCCAGGCCCAGGCACAGACCGCGTTGCAGACCCTGGAAAACGCGATCGTCTCCAAGGACAATATCCGGGCAACTCTCGGCGCCATGCAGAACCGCCTGGAAAACACCATCACCAACCTTCAGATCCAGGCGGAGAACCTGCAGGCCGCAGAGTCACAAATCTCCGACGTGGACGTATCGATCGAAATGACGGAATACGTGCGGCAGCAGATTCTGTCACAGTCCGCAGTGGCCATGCTTTCGCAGGCCAACTCGCTGCCCCGGCTCGCCCTGAACCTGCTGGGCGCGTAGCGAGGAGTACAACACAACTTCGGGGCTTGGCCACGACGGTCGCGGGGAGCGACCCACTGGCCGGATCATCCAGCCTCATCCCCAGGCGTATAGCTTTCCCCACTCAAAAAAATCGGAGCCCGCAAGGGCTCCGATTTTTTCATCCGGAAAATACCAATGACGCGTCGGGCCCAGCCAGCGGCCCCTCGCTGCCAGCGCTACCCGGCCGGGCCGGTCAGGCGCACCACCTCGATGACGCTTTCGACCTTGCTGAGCTGCTCGATGGATTTGTACAGGTGCGCCGCGTCGCGCACCTCGACCAGGAAGATCATGTCCGTGTTGCCCTCCACGTCGGAGTGGAACGAACCGGAATCGATGTTGACGCCGCTTTCGAACAACCGCGCGCTGATACGCGCCAAAAGGCCGGGCACGTTGCGGCACACGATGCGGATCTTGGCCGGGAAAGGCTTGTTCTGCTCCCCTTCCCAGGAAATGGACATGATCCGTTCCGGCTCCATGCCCTGCACGTTGGGGCAGTCCGCCGTGTGCACGGTCATGCCCCTGCCCCGGCTGATGTAGCCCACGATGGAGTCGCCGGGCAGCGGGTTGCAGCAGCGCGCAAAGCGCACCAGCACGTCGTCCACGCCCCGGATGGCCACGCTGTCGCCCTTGGGCTTGCCCTCTTCGGCCTTGGACTTGGGCTCCTCGCTCTTGGGCGGGGCTTTGACCTCGGGCTTGGGCGACTTGGCGTCCTTGTCCTCCTCCAGTTTGGCCCACAGCTTGCGCAGCACCTTTTGCGGGGTGATGCGCGCATATCCCACGGATGACAGCAGGTCGTCCACGCCCTTGAAGGAAAACTCCTTGGCCAGATCCTCGAACAGGCGGTCCTTGAACGCCTTCTGCACGTTGATGCCCATCTTGCGCCCCTGCTTTTCCAGCATTTCCCGGGCCAGGGCAATGGAACGGGAGCGCTCCTCCGTGCTGATGTAGTGCTGCACGCGCGTGCGCGCCTTGGCGGTCTTGACGAACTTGAGCCAGTCGCGGCTGGGATGACGGCTCTTGTCCGTGATGATTTCCACGGTGTCGCCGTTCTGCAGGGGGGTGGACAGGGGCACCAGCTTGCCGTTGACCTTGGCTCCGGCGCACTTGTTGCCCACCTCGGTGTGTACCGTGTACGCGAAATCCACGGCCGTGGCGCCTTCGGGCAGCTCCTTCACGTCGCCGCCGGGCGTGAACACGTACACCTCGTCCTTGAACAGATCGAACTTGAGGGTGCGCAAGAACTCCCGCGAATCGCTCTCCACCTTCTGCCAGTCGATGATCTGGCGCAGCCAGGAGAATTCCTTGGCGTCCTTGGCGTTGACCTTGCCGCCCTCCTTGTACAGCCAGTGGGCCGACACGCCGTATTCCGCCAGGCGGTGCATCTCCTCGGTGCGGATCTGGATCTCGATGCGCTCGCCTTCGGGGCCGATGACCGTCGTGTGCAACGACTGGTACATGTTGGCCTTGGGCATGGAAATATAGTCCTTGAACCGGCCCGGCACCGGCTTCCACATGGAGTGGACAAGACCCAGCACCGAATAGCAATGCTTCACGCTGGTCACGATGACCCGGAAGGCGATGAGGTCGTAGACCTCGCCGAGCGTCAAGTTTTGCTGCAACATCTTGTGGTATATCGAATAGATATGCTTTGTGCGCCCCTTCAGGCGCGCCTTGATGCGGTTCTTCTTGAGCGTCTTGGTGATGAGGTCCGTGACCCGGTCCACATAGTCCTTGCCCACGGTCTGGTGGCGGTGCACGCCTTCCTCGATCTGGGCGAACATGTCGGGCTTGAGGTACTTGAGGCTCAAATCCTCCAGTTCCACCTTGATGCGGTGCAGGCCCAGGCGGTTGGCCAGGGGCGCGTAGATGTCCATGGTCTCCTGGGCAATGGCCTGCTGCCGCTCGGGCTTCATGAACTGGAGCGTGCGCATGTTGTGCAGGCGGTCGGTGAGCTTGACCAGCAGCACGCGGATATCCTCGGCCATGGCCAGGATCATCTTGCGGATGTTCTCGGCCTGCGCCTGTTCGCGGGAGTCGAAGGATATCTGGCTGATCTTGGTCACGCCGTCCACGATGTCGGCCACGTCCTCGCCGAACAGCTCATCGATCTGCTCGATGGAGGCAACGGTGTCCTCCACGGTGTCGTGCAGCAGTCCGGCGGCAATGGTCGCCTCGTCCAGGCGCATGGCGGCCAGCTTGTTGGCCACTTCCAGGGGATGCGACAGATACGGCTCGCCGGACCGGCGCACCTGTCCGGCATGCACGGCGGCGGAAAACACGTAGGCCTTGCGGATCAGCTCCACCCCTTGCGGCGGGATGTAACTGGTGACCTTGTCCAGAATGTCGTTGATGCGGATCATGGATTATTGCAGCGGCGCTGCCTTTTGTTCGTTTTTGGGCACCCACCACCAGATCTGATTGTGCCCAATGCCCGCCGGAGCGGGTTCGATGCCCCTGAACCGGGCCTGCACGATGGGCAGGGAATAGGGCACGTAGAGGAAACAGTAGGGCTGGTCCTCGTGCAATATTTCCTGCAAGCGATCATAGTACTTCTTTCGTTCGGCCTGGTCGAGGGAGCGGCGCCCCTTTTCCAGCACATCGTCAAGTTCGGGGTTCTTGTAATCGATGAAGTTGAGGCCGCCGGGCACCGCCTTGGACGAATGCCACACGTCATAGATGTCCGGATCCTGCAGGATGTTCCACCCGAGCACCAGGGCGTCGAAATTGCCCTTGTCCACGAATTCCTTGATGAACGCGGCCCACTCCACCGTGCGGATCTTGACCTCCATGCCCACGGCCTTCAGGCGGCTCTGGATGATGGTGGCCGTCTTGATGCGCTGGTCATTGCCCTGGTTGGTGAGGATGGTGAAGGAGAACGGCACGCCGTCCTTGTCCACGATGCCGTCCTTGTCCGTGTCGGTCCACCCGGCCTCGGCCAAAAGCGCCGTGGCCTTGGCCGGATCAAAGGCGTAGTCCTTGATCGCGTCGTCATAGGCCCAGGTGCCGGGCTTGTAGGGGCCGATGGTGGGCACGCCCTGGCCCAGCAGCACGCCCTTGACGATCTCCTGCTTGTCCAGGGCATGGGCTATGGCGCGGCGCACGCGCACGTCGGCAAACCGCTTGTCGCGCAGGTTGTAGCCCATGTAGACATAGCTGAAGGACAGGTATTTGAATTTCTGGAACTGCGTATCCCAGTCCGCGCCCTTGGTCTGGAACAGGTATTGTTGCGGGGTCAGGCCCATCATGTCCAGGTTTCCGGCCTTGAGTTCCAAAAACATCGTGGAAAGGTCGGGGATGATGCGGTACACGATCTCGTCGATATAGGGACGGCCCTCGAAATAATCGTCGCGGGCCTGGAGCACCAGGCGGCTGCCCGCCTCCCAGGACGCCAGGCGATAGGCGCCGCAGGACAGCGGCGCGCGGCTGAGCGGCGTGTTGAGCAGATCCTGGCCCTTGAGGGCATGCTCCGGCAGGATGCTGTGCATCCAGGTGACGAGGGAGCGGGCAAAAGGCTTGTCGTAGCGCACCTCAAAGGTGTAATCGTCCACCACCGTGAACGCCTTGACCGCCAGATAGTCCTCGGCATAGGCCGTGGGCGTCTTGGGATCGACCATGAGCTTGTACGTGAAGGCCACGTCGCGGGTGGTCAGTTCCACGCCGTCATCCCACGTGATGCCCTTGCGCAGGGTGAAGCGCAGCAGCTTGCCCTCTTCGAGCACCTCGTACGTCTCGGCGGCCCAGGGCACGATGGCCAGGTTCTTGTCATACTTGAGCGGCGCCACGTACAGGAAATCGGCCACTTCATGGGACGCGCCGTCCGAGGCCAGGGGCGGGATGAGGTTGGAGGGCTCGCCGATGGAACCCAGCACGATGCGCCCGCCGTATTCGGGCGTGGCGTTCGTGGCGACGGAAACGGACGGCCCGCCCTTATCGGCCTGGCCGTGCCCCTCCGATCCGGAGCGCTCCTTGTCCGAGGAGCCGCACGCCGCGAGCGCAACCACACAGGCCAGGGCCACCGCCACTGCCAATAACCGACGAATTACGCGCATGGTCTATCCTTGTTGCTTGCCAAATCCGCCATATCCGGTAAGATATGAGAGCAATGGAAATGGAGGAGCCGTCCTCCCCCCAAACTGACGGAACCGCTTGAAAGCCTGAGCGTTTTGGACTATATGGGCAAATGGCTCTGCGCCCAACCGGGTGCGGCGGTTGAAAAAACTACTATAACACAGCACGATATTTGTCGATGTTTTATTAAGGAGTACGTGCGACATGGATCGCACTGACGAAAAGACAGTAAAAAACCTCATTCAGGAATTCGTCAAGGATTCCATACCCGAGTACATTGTCGAGGGCGCACAGATGATCCTCGCCAATGGCGGCGTACAAAAGCTCAGCTTGAAAAAGCAGGAGCAGTACTGGGACGTTGAGGGCAATATCCAAGGAGATGACTTCCAGGTCTACTCCTCGGAGCTGACGCTCAATCTGGGCGGCAGACAGGTGAGTTTTACCTGCAACTGCCCGGAATCCTTTTCCGGCGTGTGCCGCCATGTGGGCGCAACCGCGCTCAAGCTCCTGGCCTCCATGGAAACCAGCCAGTCCGACGCCGCCCCCCCCCTGAAGACGGAATGGCGACAGAATTTCCGCTCCTTCTTTTCCACGGAACTGGAGCCCGAGGCGGGCAGGCACTACCTCATCTACCGCATCCATCCCGAACCGGGCCGCCTGCAGGTGTCTTTTTTCCGCGCCCGCCAGAACAAGTCCGGCCTGTCCTCCGTGCATACCGAGACCACGCTGGAGCAGATCATCCGCAACCCGGACTGGGCGGAAGGCGCGCCCCAACTGCCGCTCGTGGCGCAGCAGATCGGTTCGTTCCTGGACTATGAAGGCCACCGGGTCTCCATCCCCGACGGCCTGCTCAGCTGGTTCCTGTGGGCGGTGAAAAACGAATACTACCTTTTCTGGCGCGATACGGACCAGCCCTGCCGCATCGAGTCGAAGACCATGCGCCTCATGCTCAAGCCCGTGCTGTCCGAGGTGGGGCTCTCCTTTGACGTGCTGCTCAACAGGGAAGGGAAAAAACCCTTCTCCATCATGGAGCAGGAGGCCTATTTCTACGGCCAGCTCCCGCTATGGGTCTGCTGGAACAAGGGATTCTACCCCATCCAGACCGGCCTTGAGCCCAGGCTCATCCAGGAGATGGTGCAGGAACCGCCCACCATTCCGCACAACGACATTTCCGAGTTCCTGGACCGCGTGTGGACCCGCCTGCCCGCCCAGGATCTGCTGGGGCAGGACGAGTTCCTGGCGCACATGGAGCCCTTCTTCGTACCGGCCTCCTATCGCCCCAAGCTCTACCTGGACGAGGAAGGGAGCCTCCTGACCCTCCAGATCCAGAACGTGTATGAGACCGAGCACGGGGAAATCACCCTGCCCGGCCCCAACCCGGATTTCATGACCGGCAGCTACCAGGTGGATGGCCATGCCTTCCTCCTGCGCCGCGCCCAGGACGAGGAAGCCGAACTCACGCACATGCTCCAGGAGATGAATTTTCAGCCCAGAAGCAAGTCCATCTGGTTCCTGGAGCCCGAGGAGGCCATCACCTTCCTGCTCGACGCCTATCCGAAGCTGGTGGAAAAGTACCGCGTGTACGGCGAGCAGAGCCTTGCCCGCTACAAGGTCCGCCTCACCCAGCCCGTCATCGTGGCCGAGGTGGAAAGCAAGGAAGAGGACAAGTGGTTCAACCTGGAGCTGTCCGTGGATTACGACGGCCTCAAGGTTCCCATCGAAAAGATCTGGAAGGCGTGGACCCAGGGCAAGCGCTACGTGCAGCTGAAGGACGGCTCCTACACCAGCCTGCCCGAGGCCTGGCTGGAAAAGCTGGGCCACAAGCTCAAGGCCATGGGCCTGGACACGGACAAGCCGCCCAAGACCCAGTTCAAGCAGTTCGAGGCGCCCATCCTGGACAAGATCCTGGAAGACCTGCCAGAGGCGACCACGGACTCCTTCTGGAACAAGCTGCGCGGCAAGATCCACAATTTCCGCGAGATACGCCAGGTGCCCGTCCCCAAGGGACTGAACGCCTCGTTGCGTCCCTACCAGACCCAGGGCATGAGCTACCTCAACTTCCTGCGCGAATACGGGTTCGGCGGTATCTTGGCCGATGAAATGGGCCTGGGCAAGACCGTGCAGACCCTCTCCTTCATCCAGTACATGGTGGAGCTGGGCAAGCGCGGCCCCAACCTCATCGTGGTGCCCACCTCGGTGCTGCCCAACTGGGAGCGCGAAGCGGAAAAATTCACCCCCGGCCTGTCGCGGCTCATCATCTACGGCACCCGGCGCGAAGGCATGTTCAAGCAGATCGGCGACTCGGACCTGGTCATCACCACCTACGCCCTCCTGCGCCGCGACCTGGAAGAGCTGCAAAAGCACGAGTTCAACACGATCATCCTGGACGAGGCCCAGAACATCAAGAACCCGAACACGATCACGGCCCGCTCGGTGCGCCGCCTCACGGCCAAGGTGCGCATCTGCCTGTCGGGCACGCCCATCGAAAACAACCTTTTCGAACTGTGGTCGCTCTTCGAGTTCCTCATGCCCGGTTTTTTGGGGTCGCAGCACTCCTTCCAGCGCGGCATCGTCAAGCCCATCAAGGACGGCGACGAGGAAACGCTGGAATACCTGCGCTCGCGCGTCAAACCGTTCATCCTGCGCCGCACCAAGAGCGAGGTGGCCAAGGATCTGCCGCCCAAGGTGGAGAACGTCTACTACTGCGGCCTCATCGAGGAGCAGCAGGAGCTGTACATGGCGCTGGCCAAGAAGCTGAAGGACCAGGTGCTGGCCACGGTGGACGAGAAGGGCATCGCCAAGAGCCAGATGTCCATCCTGGACGCGCTCCTGAAGCTGCGCCAGATCTGCTGCCATCCGCGCCTCTTGAAGCTCGACATGCCGGGCGTGTCCACCAACCTGCCTTCCGGCAAGTTCGACGCCTTCAAGGACATGGTCACGGACATCATCGAGGAAGGCCACAAGGTGCTGGTGTTCTCGCAGTTCGTGTCCATGCTGCACATCATCCGCTCCTGGCTGCAGATCAGCAACATCCCGTTCGCCTATCTGGACGGCGCGAGCAAGGACCGCTTCGAGCAGGTGGACAGGTTCAACAACACCCCGGAAATACCGATCTTCCTCATCTCGCTCAAGGCGGGCGGCACGGGCCTGAACCTGACCAGCGCGGACTACGTCATCCACTACGACCCGTGGTGGAACCCTGCGGTGGAAAGCCAGGCCACCGACCGCACGCACCGCATCGGCCAGACGCGCCAGGTGTTCTCGTACAAGCTCATCTGCCAGAATACGGTGGAGGAGAAGATCTTGAAATTGCAGGAGATGAAGAAGGGCGTGGCCAACGCCATCATCCCCGGCCAGGAGGCCTGGAAATCGCTCACGCGCGACGACCTGGAGATGCTCTTCGACGTGTAGCCGCCCTGGCGCCG
>JBFWMG010000057.1:0-15221 GCA_050251715.1 Desulfovibrionaceae bacterium
CGGATTCGCTCGTCCATAGGGGCCACCTCTCTCCAGGGCATACCCACCTCCAGGTTTTCCTTCCTGGAAGTGTTAACCATGTTCCCGGATCATTGTGTCCACTATGTACTCGGATTGTACCGTTTTCTCCCTCCTCTCCCCTTCCCCCGGGTCTTTCAACAGTGGGGCTACAGCGAGTGGGCGTCGAGAAACGCGGTCGGGACGACGAGATTCCACGGTTTGACCAGCCGCCCCGCATGGCGGCGGGTGCGCTCGGCGTAATGGGGCCGCACAGGAACCATGGCCCGCAGGGCGTCCAGCAGGCCGACCGGAACACGCCGCCGCGCCTGGCTGGCCGCAAGGTGGAACCCGACCTTGGCGGCGGTGGTGGCGTTGCCCAGCAGGCGCACGTAGGCAAGCACACCGTCCCAGTCGGCAACGGGCAACGCGGCCAGCCTGCTCCACGCGGCCTCGAACCCGCCGCACACGCCGGGCCTGTCCAGTATGTCCACAAGGGTCCGCTCCGGGCTGGTGGCGAGCAGCCCGCCCTGTCCGGGACCGCCGCCCGTGGCCGGGATGCCCCCCATGTCGAGGCGCGCCACGCCATGGGTTTCCATGCGCTTGTCGCGCAACGCCACGGGAAAACCGAAGCCCAGGTAACGCACGCCCTGAAAGGTGGTGGGACGGGGACGGCTGTTGGTGAGAAAGGCGCATTCCGGGCCAATGGCCGTTGCGGCCACGGTCGCCGGGTTGGCGGCACGCGGCGCGGCCAACGCGGCATGCACGTCAGCGGCGGTTCCGTAGGCGATCACCGCGTCCGGCGCTATGCACGCCGCCACCAGCAACGGATGGGGGGCGACAGCCCGTGGTTTCGCGTCCGGCGGCACGCTTACGTACACGCCGCGCCGCACGCCGACGATGCGCCCGGCGCGTTTGAACGCCCCGAGCATCGCCTCCACCGCCTTGCGCGAACGGGGTTGCCCGCCCGCCGCAAAGGCCTCGAACATCTCCCTGGTAAACACCGAATGCGCCGTGAAAAAGGGTGTGCAGTCCATGCCCGCTCCCGGTCAAAAGAGCCGCGCGCCGTGCGGCCAGACCATCCGCCGTGCCGGGCTATGACATTATCACGCAAAAGTAAGGAGATGCAACCCCGGCCGCCCACCGGAACCCCGGCGTTGTCCACCAGTCCGATGCGTTTTGCCTGGGGCCGGCAGGGGCATGCCCCGCCGCCAGGAACCGGCGCGGCGTTCCCCGCCCGCTATCCCGCGACAAGGCGGCGGAGCTCCGCCGCAAAGGCGGCCACGTCCTCCGGCGTGGTGTCGAACGAGCACATCCAGCGCACTTCGGGCGTCTCCAGCGGATCAGGATCCCAGACATAAAAGAAGAACGCCTCCTGCAACGGCGCCACGGCATGGGCGGGCATCCTGGCGAACACCGCGTTGGACGCCACGGGCCGCGACACGGCCACGCCCGGAACGCCGTCCACGGCCTCGGCCAGCAGGCGCGCCATGGCGTTGGCGTGGCGGGCGTTCTCCAGCCACAGCTCCCCTTCCAGCATGGCCGTGAACTGCGCGGCGATATAGCGCATCTTGGAGGCGAGCTGCATGCCCTGCTTGCGCACGAACTTGAATTCGCGGGCCAGTTCGGGCCGGAAAAAGACCACGGCCTCGCCGTACATCATGCCGTTCTTGGTGCCGCCAAAGGAAAGCACGTCCACGCCGCACCCCGCCGTGGCCTCGCGCAGCCCCACCCCCAGCGCGGCGCAGGCATTGGCCAGCCGCGCGCCGTCCATGTGCAGATAGAGCCCCCGCGCATGGGCCACGTCGGCCAGCGCCCGCACCTCGTCCAGGCCGTACACCGTGCCCAACTCCGTGCATTGGGTCACGGACACCACGCGCGGCAGGTTGTGGTGCTCGAAATCCATGGAACGCAGGAGCGGCGTCACATCGCCGGGGCGCAGCTTGCCGTCCGGCACGGGCACGGCCAGGAGCTTGCAGCCCGCCATGCGCTCGGGCGCGCCGCACTCGTCCACATGGATGTGCGCGCTACCGGCGCAGATGACCGCGTGGTGCGGCCGCGTCACGGCGGCCAGGCCCAGCACATTGGCGGCGGTGCCCAGAAACACGAAAAAGGCTTCCGTCTCCTGGCCAAACACCTCCCTGAACAGGCCAAGCGCCCTGGCGGTGTGCGGGTCGGCGCCGTAGCCCACGGCATGCCCCGTGTTCGCGTCCAGCATGGCCCGCATGACCGCCGGATGCACCCCGGCGTTGTTGTCGCTGGCAAAACCCCGTTCACGTCGCACATGCGCCTCCTTGCATGGGATGGAAACATGAATCACTAGACCAACCCGCCGCGCGGGGCAAGACGCATTGCCTGTGCCGCTGCCTTTGCGGATAATCTGTGCATATACAGACGCCGCCCGGATGCGTAGTGTACCCCGCATACCGTACCACCCATTTTCTGGAGAAGCCCATGAACCCGTTATTCGCCGCGCGCATGCGCACCGTGCCCCGCTCCTTTATCCGCGAAATCCTCAAGGTCACCGAAGACCCGGAAATCATCTCCTTTGCGGGCGGCCTGCCCAATCCGGCGTCCTTTCCCGTGGCCGACATGGAACGCGCCGCGGCCAAGGTGCTGGGCGGCGACGGGCCGGGCGCGCTGCAATACTCCACGTCCGAGGGTTTTGCCCCGCTACGGGAATTCATCGCGGCCCGCTACCGCGCCCAGGGGTTGGACGTGGCGGCGGACGAGGTGCTCATCACCACCGGGTCGCAGCAGGGGCTGGATCTGCTCGGCAAGGTGTTTCTGGACAAGGGCGACGTGGCCGTGCTGGAGCGGCCCGGCTATCTGGGGGCCATCCAGGCGTTTTCCGTGTTCGAGCCCACGTTCCGCGCCGTGCCGTTGCAGGCCGACGGGCCGGATATGGACGCCCTGGAGGCCGCGCTGGACAAGGGCGGCGCTTCGGGCGCGGTGAAGATGTTCTATGCGGTGACCAATTTCCAGAACCCGTCGGGCCTTTCGTACAGCGCGGCCAAGCGCAAGGCCGTGGCCGAGTTGCTGGCCCGGCGCGGCGTGTTGCTGGTGGAGGACAACCCCTACGGCGAACTGCGCTTCATGGGCGAGCATCTGCCCCCGGCCTGGAGCTACAGCACCGGTCCCGCCGTGCTGCTGGGCACCTTTTCCAAGGTGGCGGCCCCCGGCCTGCGCATTGGCTGGGCCGTGGCCCGGAGCGAGATCATGGAGCAGTTGGTCACGGTCAAACAGGCCGCCGACCTCCATTCCAGCACCCTGACGCAACGCGTGCTCCACCGCTATCTGGAGTCCGTGGACCTGGACACGCACATTGCCTCCATCCGCGCCCGCTACGGCATGCACCGCAACGCCATGGTCGAGTCCATTGCCCGGCATTTTCCGGCGGAAGTGGCCTGCACGAGCCCGGAGGGCGGGATGTTTCTGTGGTGCGAACTGCCGGAAGGGGTGTCCTGCATGGCGCTCTTCGACGCGGCCATCGCCCGCAAGGTGGCCTTTGTGCCCGGCCTGCCGTTCTATGTGGATGGCGGGGGCGACAGCACCTTCCGCCTCAATTTCTCCAATTCCGACCCGGAACGCATCGAAACGGGCATCCGGCGCCTGGGCGAGTGCATCAAGGACTTTTTGGCCCAACAAGCGAGGGCATAGGGCAGGGGTGGAAGGCGGACAAATGGAAGCGCCGGATCATGTGCGGACGATCCGGCGCGGACGATCATGGGCGCGGGGAAAGGACCATGCGGTCCCTTTGCGCGCAGCCTATAGCTTGCTTATCATTTCCTTTTTCAAAACCAGGTTTTCCTTGCAATACGGACAATGCAGATTGACCGTGGCGACATCGCCGCTCACATTGACCGGCTTCCACAAAAAGACTTTTTTGCAGTAGGGGCAGCGTACTTTTTTTTCTTCGGCCATAACGCCTCCAAACATCGTTGACTGTGTCCTTGCTTCCCGCGCCGGACCCGGCGACGGGCAGCCCCGCTCCATATGGCGGTTTGTGATACATAGTCACTAACCGCTTCCCTTGCAACCTTTTTGCCACCCACGCCCCGCCACGGCGCGCGGCGGCGCCCCCTTTCCCCCTCTCAATGCGGACCGGCCTTGGGCCGCTCGCCTTGCAGCCGCCCGTGTGCCGAACGCCCCCCTTGGCCCCAACGATTCCGGCTCGTTGCCGACCCTCCGTCACCAATCGCACCCCGGCATGGACGCGGCAGACGACATGGTGTACATAAGAGAATGGCGCAAGCACTCCTTCGTCCTGCAGCGAGACGACATGGCCCACACAAAACGAACCGAACTCGAACGCATGCGGCTTATAGGTCTGGGTGAGCACTCCATCCAGAAAAGCTATTACCCGGAACTGCGTAAAAAGCTGGCCCAACTGGAACGGTTCCGCACCCTGCTTGACCAGACCAACGACGCCATTTTCATGGCCGTGGCCGACTCAACGACCATTGTGGACTGCAATCAGGCGGCGGCGCGGCTGCTCGGTCTTGAACCGGAGACCCTCGTGGGCAGCGTGTTCACCGACTATTTGCGGCCTGACGATCTGTCCCGGTTCAACATGCTGTTGCGCCAATGTAAAAGCGCCTGTTCCACAGGCATCCTGCTCGCCCCCCTGGAGCGGCATGACGGCCACACCCACCCCCTGGAAATGACCGTCCACTTCCACACCCTGGAAGGGACCACCTACGCCATCATCGTGGGCCGCGACGTGACCGAGCGCCTGGTGGCGCAACGAGAGCTGGAGCGTCTGCAAAGCCTGTTGACCAGCATCGTGAACTCCATGCCCTCGATCCTGGTGGCAGTGGATGCCGACGGCATCGTCATCCAGTGGAACCAGGAGGCGCAGCGCGCCACCGGCGTGCCCCAGGAGCGCGCCATGGGCCGCCCCCTCCCGTCCGTGTTCCCCGACCTCGCCTCCAGGATGGCGGCCATCCAGGCCTCCATACGGGACAAGCTCCCCTACGTGGACCACCGGGTCGCCTGGGGCTCCAACGGCGACATGCGCCTGCTCGACATCACCGTGTACCCGCTGCTCTCCGGCATCATCGAAGGCGCGGTCATCCGCATCGACGACGTGACCGAACGCACCCGGCTGGAAGAAATGATGGTGCAGTCCGAAAAAATGCTGTCCGTGGGCGGCCTGGCGGCGGGCATGGCCCACGAGATCAACAACCCTCTGGCCAGCGTGCTGCAAAGCGCCCAGGTCATGACCAACCGGCTGACAAGCGACCTGCACAAGAACAACGAGGTGGCTGCCGCCTGCGGCACGGATATACGGGCAATAGAGGCCTATGCGCAGGCCAGGGGCATCTTCCGCATGATCGACGGCATTGTGGATTCCGGTCGCCGCGCCGCCAAGATCGTGGCGAACATGCTCAATTTCAGCCGCAAGGGCGATTCCAAGCGCGCCCCACACAACCTGGCGGCATTGTTGGACGAAACCGTGGAGATTGCCTACCACGACTATGATCTGAAGAAAAAATATGATTTCCGCCGCATTGATATCGTGCGGGAATACGACGACGCCCTTCCAGACGTCATGTGCGAGGGAGGCCTGATCCAGCAGGTCTTCTTCAACATCCTGAGCAACGGCGCGCACGCCATGGCCGACATGTACCGCGAGGACACGGGATGGCGCCCCCGCCTTACGCTTCGCGCCATCGCCACACGGGATGCGGTGCGCATCGAAATCGAGGACAATGGCCCCGGCATGCTTGAGGATGTGCGCAAGCGCGCGTTCGAACCCTTCTTCACCACCAAGGGCGTGGGCGTGGGCACGGGACTCGGCCTCTCGGTCTCCTACTTCATCATCACCGAGAACCATTGCGGCACGTTGTCCGTGGAGTCCGCACCCGGCAGAGGCAGCACGTTCATCATCGAACTGCCGGTGCGCGACACCAAGGCCTGCAAGCCCACCCTCGGCTGCGGCATCTGACGCCAGCCCCTTTACATCTATCTAGATTTTCTTTAGAGTGCCGAGCATTGTCCCTTGTCAGAGCCATGGCCCGGCCATGAGGCTCGGCGCAAAGACGTGAAATGTCCCCGCCACACGGCGAAACCCGGCGTACACCCGCATGTGGATCGTGCCGTCACCGCCATGGTTTCGACACGTGGCGCGCACCGGAAACATCATGATATCCACGCCCCTTCGGATCATATGGCTTGCGACAACCCTGCTGGCGATGACGCTGGTGTTGCGCGCCGTACCCGTTTCGGCCGACGTCACCGAGGATTTTTCCAAGGCGGTGCGGTCGTTCAACAGCCTGTCCACAGACAGCTCCCGCAACATCTATCGCCAGCCGTGGCGCGAACTGGAAGACCGGTTCATGGCCATCCACAAGCGGGCGGGCAGCAACGACTTGAAGATAAAGACGCTCTTCTTCATAGGCCGCACCAACGAGGAGCTGGGACTCCACTCCCGGCTGCGGGCCGACTTCGCCCGCGCCACGACCTATTTCCGCAAGGCCGCCGCCAGCTCGCCCCGGCACTCCTGGGCGGACGACAGCCTGTACCGGTGCGCCCTCGTCACCTTCACCCACCTGGACAAGCCCGCCGAGGCGCGTAGCGACTGCAACACCATCCTGATCAAATACACCAAGGGCGACATGTACTTCAAGGCCAAGGCGCTGCTGGGCGACATCATCGCCTACCAAAAGCGGCAGCCGGGCACGGTTGCGGCCGCTCCCCGGCCCAAACCTGCGCCCGTGGCGCACCAGCCCGCCCCGGCGCCCAAAAAGGCCACGCCTCCCGCAGCGCCCCCCGCCGTCACCGAAGCCGCGCCGCCCGCGCCGCGCAAGGTCTATGCCGACGGCAAGGCGCGCCTGTTGGCCGTGCGCTACCAGAGCAGCGACGAGTACACCCGCATCGTGCTGGAGCTCTCCGACGAGGTACCCTACCGCTACCAGATTCTCGACGCCGCACCCGCCCTCAACAAACCGCACCGCCTCTACATCGACATGGAGGGCGCGCGCAAGGACGATGCCGTCACCCCCGAGGTGACGATCAACGACGGCATCCTGCGCCGCGTGCGCACCGGGCAAAACACGGCCGACACCACCCGCGTGGTCCTCGATTTCCAAAAATTCCAGAAGCACCAGATATTCAATCTGGAAAATCCCTTCCGCATCATCATCGACGTGTCCGCGCCCGTGCCCGACAAGGCGGACGCGGTCCAGGCCGCCGAGGCTCCCCCCCTGTCCAAGACCGCGCCCGCCCCTGCCAAGCAGTCCAAGGCCACGGCCACGCGCAAGCCCAAGGGCAATCAGGTCAAGAACCTCATCAAGCAACTCGGCCTCAAGATCGAGACCATCATGATCGATCCTGGCCACGGCGGACGCGACAACGGCGCATCCGCCAACGGCATCCACGAAAAGGACGTGAACCTTTCCTTTGCCACGATCCTGGGTGCGCATCTCAAAAAGCAGGGCTTTACCGTGCTCTACACGCGCACCACCGATGTCTTCATCCCCCTGGAGGAGCGCACGGCCATGGCCAATGTGCGCAAGGCCGACCTATTCGTATCCATCCACTGCAATGCCTACAAGGACACGGACACCAGCGGTTTCGAGACCTATTACCTGAACTGGCCCAAGAACGTGGACAGGCTGGCCGAGCGCGTGGCGGCGCGGGAAAACGCGGTGTCGCCCAACCGCATCAGCGACCTGCAGCGCATCGTGTCGCAATTGACCCTGACCTCCAAGCTGGAGGAGTCGCGCGACCTGGCCACCAGCGTGCACGCCACCGTGGTCTCGCGCCTGCGCGCCAAGTACAATCTGCATGACAACGGGGTGCGCACAGCGCCCTTCTACGTGCTCATGGGCGCAAAAATGCCCGCCGTGCTGCTGGAACTCGGCTACTTGACCAACCGCACCGACGCCAGGCGCCTCAAGTCCGACGCCTACCTGGAACGCAAGGCCGCGGCCATTGCCGCGGGCATCCTCGACTACCGCGACAAGATAGAACAGTTCGCCCAGGTCACGTTTTAGAGCATCTTCACTTTGGAAAAGATGAGATGCTCGTATGCATTTTGTTGAAATAACACTTCATTATTTCAAATCCTCGCATTGTTTCCATGCCAAGATGCGCTAACGGCCCGAGGCGGGGCACACGCCCCAAGGCGCTCGCCTCGCCGCTCCCTGCGGAAGGTTCAGCCAAAGACGCGCCGATCGGCCACCCCAAGCCCTCAGAGGCCGGGACGGCTGTCCCCCTGCTTCGCCCTTGCCGCACCGCAAACGCAAACGGCCCGCTTGCAGGCGGGCCGTTTGCTTCTGGTGCGCCGCAAGGCACCCCCACCATTGGGCAGATGGAGGGGGAGGGGATACCCTGCGGCGCATGCGAGGTGTCAGGCGGCTTCTTCCATGGCTCCCCCTGCCGCGCTGAACGAGGCCAATTCTTCCGCCGAGAACACCTTATGGATATCCAGGATCATGACAAAGTCGCTCTCATGCCGTCCCATGCCGTGGATGTAGTCGCTGCGAATGGCGGTACCCATGCGCGGCGGCGGCTCGATGGACTCGGGCGGCATCTCCAGAACCTCGCACACCGCATCCACCATGACGCCGACAATGGTTTTCTCGCCGTTCAGGTCCACCTCGGTGATGATGATGCAGGTATTGACCGTTTGCGCCACGGGTTGCATGCCGCATTTCATGCGCATGTCGGCCACGGGCACGGCATGGCCCCGCAGGTTGATGACGCCGCGCATGAACTCGGGTGTTCGTGGAATCCGCGTGATACGCGTCATCTCCAACACCTCGCGCACCACGGCGATATTCAGGGCGAAAACCTCCCTGTCGAGCCGGAAGGTCAGGTGTTGATTCGTTTCGCTCTCTGGGCGTTCCGTCATGCAAACCTCCTTTTCCAAGGCCCGCTCAAGGCACGGGCTCACCGAACAGCACGCTAGAACCGTTCAAAATCCTCTTCAGCCATGTCCGCGCCCATATCCAGGGAAATGCCCTCTTCCTTGGCATGGTCCACATCCACCTTCCGTGCCTTGGCAGCGCCTATGGCCGTTGCGGGCTTGGCCTTTGGCAACTGCCGCGCCGGGGCCGGACGCGAGGCCACGACCCGCTTGATGGCCCTGCGGCCATCGCCGTTGGCGCTGATGTGGAAGAAGCTCATGGTCTGCTGCAACTGCCCTGCCTGGCTCGACAATTCCTCGGCTGTGGAGGCCATTTCCTCGGACGCCGACGCGTTTTGCTGCACCACCTGGTCAAGCTGCTGGATGGCGCGGTTGATCTGGTCCACGCCCGCGTTCTGTTCGTTGCTTGCCGCGGCGATTTCCTGGACCAGCTGGGCGTTCTTCTCGATGTCCGGCACCAGCTTCTTGAGCATTTCACCGGCCCGGCCCGAAATATCCACCGTGGACGAGGAAAGGTCGCTGATCTCCGCCGCCGCCGCGCCACTGCGCTCGGCCAGCTTGCGCACTTCCGCGGCCACCACGGCGAAGCCCTTGCCGTGCTCGCCCGCGCGCGCGGCCTCGATGGCCGCGTTGAGCGCCAGCAGATTGGTCTGCCGTGCGATTTCCTCGATGATGGATATCTTCTCCGCGATGTTGCGCATGGCCACCACGGCCTTGGTCACCGCGTCGCCGCTTTCGCGGGCGTCCTTGGCCGCCTGCAGGGCGATATTCTGCGTGGTCATGGCGTTTTCGGCGTTCTGCCGGATGTTGGCCGCCATCTCCTCCATGGAGGAGGAAATCTCCTCCACGCTGGCCGCCTGCTCGGTCGCCCCCTGGCTAAGCGCCTCGGACGACGCGGAGAGCTCCTCGCTGCCGGAGGCCACGTTTTCCGACGCGGCCTGCACATCGGAGACGACCTCCCGCAACTTGCCCACCATGGTGTTCAGGGCGGCGGCCAGATTGCCCACCTCGTCCCGCTGGTTGATATCGAGCTCACGGGTGAAGTCGCCGTCGGACATGCCCTCGGCAAACCCAACGCCCATGTTGACAGGCTTGGTGATGGACCGGGTAAGGAACAACGCCGCCAGGATACCCAACAGGAGCGACACGCCCGCACCAACAGCCAACGAGACTTCAGCGGTCGCCATTTCGTCCAACATCTTCTTCTTCTGGTCAGCCCGCGCTTCAGCGCATGCCGTCTGGGCGTTGCGGGCATTTTCAATCATGTTCTCTTCCGCCTTGCCCTGCTTTTTCATGAGCTCCCAGTAGGCGTCGAACTTGGTGGAGTACACGCCCAGTGCGGTGAGCACCTTGTCCATGGCCGCCGCATTGGCGGGGTTGGTAAAGCTGGCGCGCATCTTGCCGCCCTCGGCCTTGATCGCCTCCATGTTCTTGTCCACGAGAGCCTTATATTGCTCGTCCCTGGACATGATGAGTTCCTTCTCATTCTTGCGCGCATCCAGAAAACGCTTGACCATGCGGTTCGCCCCATCCGCCTTGTCCAGCTTGTCGTGTATCTTCGCCATGTCGACGACATTGGAGGCAAGCAGCAATTGCAACTGCGCCTTTTGATCCGCCCTGACATCCTCGAGTTCGCTCAAGGTGTTGCGAGCCGCCTCCCGCATGGCTTCCATGAATTCCTTGCGCTGGACATCCAGCCCCACGAAATCCTTGAAGGCCTTTTCATACCCTTCCAAGCCGCTCTTCACGCGCGCCATCTGGTCCCGATTCGCCTGATCCTTGAATTGGGCGGTCGTGGTGGCGACCTCCTCCCGAAGGCCTTCCATGGCCTTGGCATGCTCGGTGACATATTTCTCATCCCGACGGAGGATATAGTTCTTCTCCACCACCCGTGCCTGAATGCTCATGCGCACGATGCGGTTCACATCATCCGCCTTGTCCACCCTGTCTTCCACATTGGACATGGACGTGTAGCCGACAAACGCCATGAGCATGGTCAACAGCAACACAGCGGCAAACCCCAGCCCCAACTTCAATCCCAGCTTCATATTCCTGAACATGTCTCCCCTCCATCGCCGCGCACCACGCAACCGGTGCGGTTAAGCTGCCCAAAACAAATCAAGGCGCCGGATTTTCAGCGCACTCAAGCCTTGGAGCAAGGCGCCCTCTGGCCAGCTCCAAGGCCTCCTCCTCAAAATGGCGCGTGGTCAATCCGTTGAACACGATCAGCCACGCCGAGCCGATGAGCATGGATGCCACCCCGGAGGCTGCGGGAATGGGCTCCACGTCCCTGATGCTGCCGTCCCGTATGCCCGTGCTGATACAATCCGTGAGCATTTCAAGCATGCGGGATCGCAAGGCGGTTATGTCATGCCCCACCGACCCCCCCCTGCCCCGGGTCACGTCCATGGGGTAGTCGGCAAGGAAATTCTGCACGCCATTCGGATTTTCATCCACGAACGCATAAAAGGCCTTGATGCACCGCTCCACGGCATCCAACCCGGTACGCCCGCCCGCAAGCCCGGTATGCAGCCGCCGGTGCAGGGCGTTCAGGGTGTTCCATGCAATGACATGCAGCAGGTTTTCCTTGCTTTTGAAATGGTAGATCACCGTGCCGTTGGCCACCTCCGCTGCGCTGGCGATTTCGGCAACGCTGGTACGCTCGTACCCGTTGCGCGCGAAAAGCGTGGTGGCCGCCTCCAAGATCGTTTGAACCTTGCTCATTCCCTCTCCAAACTGAACAGACATTCAGCCCATAATAGCCTATAGCTTGCCTCTGTCAATAATTATGACATTTTCTCTTCAGTACCGGCAGATAAAATGGAGCGGAGAGCGGGATATTCTCACGGTATGCTATTGATAATAAACGCTATAAAATATCAATGCCGCTCGACATCCATCACGCCATCATACTGAACATTCAGTCAAATCAGAGTGTTGAGCCCGAAGCGCAATGCACGCCCGTCCCACGGCTGGGATCGGCCAGACATCAACCGGCAGGGAGCATTGCGGAAAGCGGCGCCCCTGTCGCCGCGGAAAGCGCATGCAAAAGGCCGGGTGCGCAAGCACCCGGCCTGTTGGCCGAACCGCGACGACTCGCGGTCTGTATGTCAACCCCGTCCAGCGAGGCGGGGCCAGCGACCCTGACAGCAACCGCCGGCCCCGAGACGGAGGGAAGAGGGCTGTTACCTGGCGTTCCAGCCGTAGGCGGGGCAATTATCAGGGCCAAAGCCGCGATGGGGGCCAAAACCGTGACGGGGACCATAGCCGCGGCCGGGGCCGAAGCCGAACCCGAGACCCAGTCCGTTGACCCCGTCCTCACCCACAATGGCCGTCACCTTGGCGCGGAAATCGGTACGATCCTTGAGCAGCTTGGTCTCCAGCTTCACGATGGTGCTGGTCAGGACTTCAAGACGCTTTTCATCGGGATTCGTGCCGGCCAGAAGGGTTTCCCGCTCGGCCCGCGCAGCGGCCAGCTCTTCCAGAACCGGACCTACCGCAGCGGCATGTTCCTGGCGCAGCTTGACGAGCGCATCGCGCTTTTCCGGAGCCAACGCCTGCCACCGCGCGCCCGGTCCGTCACCATCCATCATGCGGCCAAAACCCGGCCCGCGCTGGTTGCCGTCATTCATATGGTAGCCATAGCCACCGCCCATCATGTGGCCGCCATAGCCGTAGCCGCCCATTGAATCGGCAAAGCCCATGGACGCGGTCGCCAAAACCGCCATCGCCGCCACCGCCAGAATGATCTTCGTATGCTTACTCATGTCATATTCCTCCTTAAGGGATATTTCGCGTGTTGTTGCCTGGGACATAGCAGGGGGCGTGCCAAGTTTAAAAACTTATAAATACGATATGTTACAAATACCCACCTCGTACTTGTGCATATTTTTGCGCAAGAACATGCACAAGCCGTGTGCAGAACGCTGCACCGAGGAGCACCCAGGCGGCCCGGAAGGGATGCCGGGACGCCTGGCACGCCACGCACCGTTGCAAACGCATGGACAGCGGCATGGCGAAAGGCTAGAAACGTATGGTCGCCATCACGCGGCCGCCCGGCGAGGCCTGCGCCTCGCCGCCCCGCCCGCGCCAGACCCCAAGGAGTGCGCATGGCCTTCACCCTTCCCGCCTACACGCCCCCTGATTTTTCCCAGCCCGCCTTCCGCAACCGTCCCCTGGCGGCCTTTGCACCCGCGCCCACCGACGGCGTGGCGCCGGACAACTACCACGGCACCACCGTTTTTCCCGAGTATTTCCAGCTTGCGCCGGGCCAATGGAGCCTTGCCCCCTGTTCGCGCATGGACTGCGTCACCGTGCGCGCAGCGGACGGCACACTGGCCGCGACCGAATTTCGCCGCCTCTCGCAAGGGGACCAGGTGGCCCTGGGACGGACGGAAAACGGCGAGGAGGGCATCTATGTCCACACCACCGGCTTTCTCGCACCCGGCCAGTCCGCCGAAAAATTCGGCTTTCGCGGCAACCTGACCCGCGAAACCGCCTTTTCCATCGACTATGACCAGTTGTACGACCTGCTCGACCACGAACGCGACCACGGGCGCATCATCTGGGTCATGGGTCCGGCGGCCGTGTTCGACCTCGACGCCCGCAACGCCCTGTGCGCCATCATCAAGGCCGGATACGTGCACGGCCTGCTGGCGGGCAACGCCCTGGCCACGCACGACATCGAGGGCGCCATTTTCGGCACCGCCCTGGGCCAGGAATTGTACCGCAAGAACAGCGTGCCCCTGGGCCACTACAAGCACCTGGACGCGCTCAACACCGTGCGCCGCGCCGGATCCATCCAGGCGGCCATGGACGCCGGGCACATAACCAACGGCGTGATGCACGCCCTGGTCACGGCGGGCATCCCCTATGTGCTGGCCGGGTCCATCCGCGACGACGGCCCCCTGCCCGAGGTGATCGCCAACGTGTACGAGGCCCAGAGCGCCATGCGCGCCCTGGTGCGCGAGGCGACCACGGTCATTGCCCTGGCCACGCAGTTGCACACCATCGCCACCGGCAACATGACCCCGTCCTTTACCGTGGCAGCGGACAAGTCCGTACGCCCCGTGTATTTCTATTCCGTGGACATGAGCGAATTCGCCATCAACAAGCTGGCTGACCGGGGCTCGCTCATGGCGCGCTCCATCCTGACCAACGTGCAGGATTTCCTGGTCAACCTGGAACGCAACCTGCGCAAGCGCCGCGCATAGCACGCCTGCGGCACGCAGAGGAGACAGCATGGGCAAACTGGCCAAGCGGGTTCGGGTCGTGGGCGTGCCCCTTGATCTGGGCGTGAGCAAGCTGGGCGTGGACATGGGCCCCACGGCCATCCGCTATGCGGGCATCCTGGACGCCCTGGCCTGGGCGGGCATCGAATACACCGATGCGGGCGACCTGGACGTGGTGCGCAACTTCAGCCTGGACTGTCTGGCGCCCGCCGCGCGCGAGGCGGCCAAGCTGGCCGAGATCATCCGCGTGTCCGAGGCGCTGGCCGCCGAGACCTTTGGCGCGGCCAACCGGGGCGAACTGCCCCTGACCCTGGGCGGCGACCACAGCACGTCCATCGGCGCGGTGGCGGGCGTGGCCAAGGCCGTGGGCAAACTGGGGCTGGTGTGGCTCGACGCGCACCCCGACGCCAACACCCCGCAAACAAGCCCCAGCGGCAACATCCACGGCATGCCCCTGGCCATCGCCCTGGGGCACGGCCACGAGGCGCTGGTGCGCTGCGCCGGGTTCGCGCCCAAGGTGCGGCCCGAAAACGTGTGCATCGTGGGCGCCAAGGACATCGACCCGCCCGAACGCGCCTTCCTGGAACGCAACGGCGTGGCGCTGTTCACCACCTTCGACATCGAGGACATGGGCATCGCCAGGGTCATGGAACAGGCGGCGGCCATTGCCTCGCGCGACACCGACGGCGTGTACGTGAGCTTCGACTCCGACGTCATGGACCGCAACCTCGCCCCTGGCACGGGCATCGTCACGCGGGGCGGCCTCAACTACCGCGAAATCTCCTATGTCATGCAATTCCTGGGGGCCAACGTGCATCTGGCCGGGCTCGACATCATCGAGGTCAACCCGCTCATGGACAAGGGCAACCGCACCGCCGAACTGTGCGTGGAGCTGGCCATGGCCGCCCTGGGCGTCAAATACTCCGACTACGAACGCACCTACCTGGCCCGCAACCAGCCCACCCACTGCGGCTAGGGCGTGTCGGGCGCAGCAAAGCCCGGGGGGGGGGGGGGGGGGGGGGGGGGGGGGGGGGGGGGGGGGGGGGGGGGGGGGGGGGGGGGGGGGGGGGGGGGGGGGGGGGGGGGGGGGGGGGGGGGGGGGGGGGGGGGGGGGGGGG
>JBFWMG010000058.1:0-14700 GCA_050251715.1 Desulfovibrionaceae bacterium
GAGAGGAGAGAGAAAACCCCTTTTTCCAAGCATAAAAAGGGGTTTTCTCTCTCCTCTCTCCTTCCCCCGGCCCCCCATCCTCTCTTCTCTCTCTTTCCCCAAAAACTGCTGGCTGGGGGAGATGGATACGGTTGGGACAAGCGAGTTCCCCAGGCGGGCGGCTGTCGAGAGGATACGGTTGGGACAAGCGCGATCCCCAGGCGGGCGGCCCCGTTGTCTGGGGATGAGGGCATGGTGGGCGGTTCACCCAACGCAGTGAGCCGCCAGGTTTCGAGAAGGATACAGCAGGGAGAGATGACGGTTTATCAGCAGCCTGGGCCGGTCCCGCAGGGATCGGCCTTTTTTCATTCCCGGCCGGTCCGCATCATGGCGGCTGGCGGCGTCAGCCCTCGTCCTCCACCGCCTGCCGCGCGGCGAGGATGCGGGGCAGATTGCCCTCGATCCAGTCGGCCAACGCCGCGACCTGGCGCGCGGCCTCCCCGCCCAGCGGCGTCAGGGTGTATTCCACGTGCGGCGGCACCACGGGGTAGGCGCGGCGCGCCACAAATCCGTCGCTTTCGAGCCACTGCAAGGTCTGGGCAAGCATCTTCTCGCTCACGCCGTTCACCTTGCGCCGCAACGCGCTGAACCGCAGCGTGCCGTCCAAAAGCGCCACCAGCACCAGTACGCCCCAGCGGCTCGTGACATGCTTGAGCACGTCCCGCGACGGGCATTGCACGGCGAACAGGTCGCCCCGCCGGAGCTTGCCCGCCACCGAATGGTCGAAAAATTCGCAGTCATCATCGCTGGTTGTCTTTTCATTTTGAGAAATCTTCATACTTACCTTCTGGTGTGTACTTACCAATAGTGCGTGCCGGTGTTACCGTGTCAGAAACGTCCACCAAAGGAAAGGAGATTGTCCATGATTACCATCACCGGCGCTTCCGGCCAACTCGGCCATCTCGTCATCGACGCCCTGCTCGACACCGTGCCCGCCTCACACATCGTCGCGCTGGCGCGCACCCTGGACAAGGCAAAGGATCTGGAGGCGCGCGGCGTGGAGGTGCGCCATGCCGACTATGACACGCCCGGCACCCTGGACGCCGCCCTGCGCGGTGCGGAAAAGCTGCTGCTCATCTCGGCCAACGAGGTGGGCCGCCGCGTGCCGCAGCACACGGCGGTCATCGAGGCCGCCAGGCGGGCGGGCGTGGGACTTGTGGCCTACACCAGCATCCTGCACGCCGACACCTCGCCCATGGGGCTGGCGGCGGAACACGTGGCGACCGAGGCGCTGTTGCGGGCGTCGGGCATTCCGTTCGTGGTGCTGCGCAACGGCTGGTACACCGAGAACTACATGGCCAGCGTTCCGGCGGCATTGCGGTACGGGGTGTTTCTGGGCAGCGCCGGGAACGGGCGCATCGCCTCGGCCGCGCGGGCGGACTATGCCGCCGCGGCAGCCGCCGTGCTGACGCGCGACGAACAGGCGGGCAAGGTGTACGAACTGGCGGGCGACACGGCCTACACGCTGGCCGACCTGGCGGCGGAAATCACCCGGCAGTCCGGCAAGACCGTGGTCTACAAGAACCTGCCCGAGGCGGCATTCCAGGCCGCGCTCATGGACGCGGGGCTGCCCCAAGGGCTGGCGGCCCTGCTGGCGGAATCGGACACCGGCGTCACCAAGGGCGGCCTGTTCGACGACGGCAGGCAGCTCAGTCGGCTCATCGCCCGCCCGACCACGCCGCTGGCGGACATGGTCAAGGCAATGCTGTAGGAAAGGCTGGGCGCTTCGAACAGAGGCATGGCCCGGCATTTCAGGAACAACAACCGCCTGCGTCGTGCCACACAGGCAATCACAGCCCCTGCCCCCGCCAAAAAACGAGGACGGTGCCAGCAACCCGAGCGGCCCCCAAGGGGGCCGCTTTATGGGCGAGCCAGCCAGCCCGCATCATTATTTTGAACGCGTCCGCACCTAATCGATAGGATTTATCAATATTATTGACAAATCCCATTGCCATGCCTACCTGAAGGGAACAACAGAAAACCTGGAGGTTTCCATGATTGCAGTATCCGACAGCGCCATCAAGGAGCTGGACGCCTATTTTCAGGACAAGGATCTGGTTCCCATCCGCATCTATCTTGCGCCGGGCGGCTGCTCCGGCCCCAGGCTGTCCCTCGCCCTTGACGACAAGCAGGACGGCGACGAGGTGCTTGTCTCCGGCAAATACACCTTTGTGATCGAAAGCGCCCTGTATCAGGACGCCAAACCCATTGGCGTGGACATGGGCGCCATGGGATTTTCCATTACCTCTAGCCTGCAACTGGGCGGCGGCGGCTGCTCCAGCGGCGGTTCCAGCGGCGGCTGCTCCAGCGGCTGCGGCAGCTGCTGCTCCTAGCGTAAGCACGTCCCGAACACAAAGCGGCCCCCACAGGGGCCGCTTTGTGTGCATGCGCGCGCACCAGGGCACGCGGGACAATTGAGGCTCCAAGACCACTGGCGGCTATTGCACCGCGTCATCCTCCTCGCCCAGCAAAAACGCGCCCAGGCCTTCCTGCAACAGCGCCCCGGCCAGGACCACGGGAGCGCCCTGCGCAACACGCCCAACCAACCATTGGTCCAGCCGGTCCACTTCCTCGGCGATCTCGAAATCCACACCCAGTTCCACGTCGCCGCCCTCGCACTCGTCAAAAAACGTGTCCGGGGCAAGCACGGAATACTGCAACGACACGAGGAACAGCAGCAGCTCCTTGAGTGGGCGCTCCACCATGGCGGCCATGAGCGCCCTGCCCGGCTCGTCGGCCAGGGGCAGGCCAATGGCGTGGAGCTTTTGCGACAGTCCCTGCAGATCGCGCACAGGCTCGGCCAACGCGGCGATGCATTCCTCGGCTTCGTCGGCGGGGTATCCGTCCATCTCATTAATCAGTTCCACAATCTCCCGCACAGCCTCCGCCATGCGCTCGCAGACCTCGGGCAAAAGGTCGTCCAGTGTGGCGGCGGCGTCCTGATGCGGTATGGCGGGACGGGCAAGCGCGGCGGCGATGTCCCGCGCAAGCACGCTGCCCGCGTGGGCCAGGGCGACCACGTTGTCCGGAAGGGAATGCTCTTCTGTCATGATGTCACGTTCCTAGGGATGGGTTGAGAGGTTGGAGAAATCAGGCCGCGACCACACGGTTGCGCCCGCTTTGCTTTGCCTTGTACAGGTTGATATCCGCCTTGTTCAGGGCGTCGTCCACGCTTTCTCCTGCAATGTCGAACTGATGCACGCCCAGGCTGACGGTCACGGAGACGGGCTCGGTTTCCGCCGGGGTGCGCATTGAGGCCACCTTGACCCGGATGCGTTCGGCCAGGGCGGCGGCGCCAGCCAGATCGGTTTCCGCCAGGACCACGGCGAACTCCTCGCCGCCCAAGCGACCGAGGATATCGGACGGACGCAAGGCCTCGGCCACCCAACGCGCCAGATTCTTGAGCACGCTGTCGCCCACCTGATGCCCGTGGGTGTCGTTGACGGCCTTGAAATGATCGATGTCGAACATGATGAGGGAAAGGTGTTTGCCATACCGCTTGGCGCGGCCCAGTTCCAGCTCGGCCTGCTGCATGAAATGGCGGCGGTTGGCGATGCCGGTCAGGGAATCTGTGGTGGCCAATTGCACAAGCCGGGCATTGGCGCGCTCCAATTCCCGTGTGCGTTCCACCACGCGCGCCTCCAGGGCGGCGTTGAGCTGCCGCAACTCCTTTTGAGCTTCCAACAACCTCGTTTCATTGTTTTTCAGCTCGGTCACATCATGCTGCACACCCACGTAGTAGGCGATGTCACCCTGCTCGTCCTCGACCGGGGCAATGTTCATCTCATTCCAGACCGGTGCGCCGTCAGGTTTTTCGCTCCGCAACACCACCCGGACATTTCTGCTCTCCCTGGCGCCCTCGCACAACGAGCCCAACGATTCATTGCCCGCACCGTCGTGTTGCAGCAATCGGCAGGTATGGCCAAGCACCTCGTCCGACGCGAAGCCTGCCATGGCCTCATACGCCCTGTTCACAAACACCACGGGCAATTCCGGCGACCGGGCGTCAACAATCAAGACCCCCTCGGTGGTGGCGTTGATGGCCTGGTCCTTGAGCGACAACTCCAGGTTCTTCTGGTGCAACTCCCGCAGCATCATGCCCACGAACAGGGAGACCGCAGCGGCGACCAACAGAAATTCCTGCACCTTGAGCATGGTTTCCCGCTCGTCGCGCACCACGAACGGTCCCATGTCCTGCACGGTATGGAGCAGGATGTACGCGGCGAGGAACACGCAGGTGGTCGATGCGCCGCGCACCCCAAACCGCACGCCGGACCAGAGCGGAAAGACGAGCAGCATGAAGGGGCTGATGAACCGTATCCGCGCCCCCAGGCTTTCGGGATGGAAGACCAGGAAGGTGCTGGCCACGGTCAAAACGGCGATAACGAGTATTTCCAAAGCCCTGTAGCGTGAATAATACACTCGGGCATTGGGCAGCGGCGTAAGCCAGCCCACCACGAACGGCACCAGCAGCAACATGCCCAGCCCGTCGCTGAACCACCAGAAACGCCATATGCTCAAAAAATCAAGATGGTTCGGGGAGAATAGCACAAGGGCCGCCGCCCCGGCCACGGCGCTTGCGCCGCTGGTTCCAAACACCACCAGCACGATGAACCGGACCAGATAGCGCAGGGAGTCGAAAGGCGGATCCGGACGGCAAGCCGCGCGCAACACCAGGGCCGAGGCCACGGCCTCGCCCACGCCCACACACGCGAAAACAAGCGTCTGGCCCAAGGGGTACAGGGGCAGATCGGCCGCGCATTCGGCGGCCACAGCCGCCAGCAGATACGGCCACCACGCCTTGCGCGGCACGACGATGAGCACGGCCAGCAGCAGGGCCACGGGCGGCCAGACCAGGGTGACGGCGCCGGGCATGACCGCGTGGGCCGCGCCCAGCCGCGCGCTGGCGTAGTAGCCAAGGCCCGTCAGCAAGGCATATGCCGCGTGGCGCAACGACATGGGGCTCCTACGAGGCGACCGGCTCGAAGGTACGGTCGTCGGTCAGCGGCGGGGCATCGGGGGCAATGTCGCCCGCCGCGACAACGATGATTCCCGGCCGCAGCTTCAACTTGTCCTGAAACACCTTGACGAATTTCTCCTGGTCAAGCTCTCCGGCCAGTTCCACCCGGATGGCGATGGCGTCGCGGCCTCCGGGATTGCTGACCACCACCTGCCAGCGGTTGATGACGGGAAACGCCCCGGCCACCTCGGCCACCTGATGCGGATAGATGAACTGTCCCTTGACCTTGGCCGTGGCGTCCACGCGGCCCACAATGCCGCCCAGGCGCACCGAGGTGCGGCCACAGGCGCACGGCTCGGTCGTGAAAAAGGACAAGTCCCCGGTGGCCAGGCGCACCAACGGATAGGACGTGGGGAACGGGGTGACCACCACCTCGCCCGTTTCGCCGGGAGGCAGAGGCAAGCCGGTCTTGGGATCGCAAATCTCCACCCAGGCGCGCGAGGACACGTGCATGCCCGTCAGTTGGCCGCATTCGTAGGCGATGCACCCCACGTCCGCCGTGCCGTAGCCCTGGCGTACCAGCATGCCCAGCTCATCCTCCAGTTCGCGGCGCAGGGACTCGGCCAGCCGCTCCGCCGCCACAAAGGCCACCCTGAGCCTGCCCGCCTTGGCCAGATCGTTACCGCCCTTCTTCGCCTTGTCCTTGATGACCTTGAGATAGCTGGCCATGCCCACGAATCCGGTCACGGGCAGGCGGGTGAGCAGCTCTATCTGCACGTCGGTATTGCCCGGACCGGCCGGGATGACCGCGCAGCCGATGGCGCGCAACGGTTCCTCCAGCATCAGGCCCGCCGGGGTGAGGTGGTAGCTGAAGGTCATCTGCACCAGGTCGCCGGGCCGGAAGCCCGCCGCATAAAATCCCTCGGCCCAGCCCCAATAGTCCGCCTCGCGGCCCTCGGGATCGAAGAGGGGACCGGGCGACATGTAGATGCGCCCCAGGTCGCCGGCGCGGCACGACAGCATGGCCTCCAGCCCCTTGTCCTGTTGCAGGCCGATGATCTCCTTTTTGCGCAGCACGGGAATGCGGGCAAAATCCTCGAAGGAGCGCAGGTCGGCCGGGGTCAGCCCCGCATCCTTCATGCGCTGCGCGAACTCGTCGCAGTGGGTCCAGGCCGCGTCCACCACCCGGCGCACGGCCTCCCACTTGCGGGTCTGGCGCGCGGCGCAATCTTCGGTTTCCAAGGGATGGTGCGTGCCGATGGTGCGGTCTATCAGGGACATGGGCAGGGTTCCTCCTGGGGCGGGTATGGGCGCGGCTCACGCGCCCTGCGTGTATTGTTTGCGCCATTCGTCCAGAAAAAGGATGGCGGTTTCCAGATCCGACAGCGTGCCCTGCCGCTGGCGCAACGCCCACACGACATCGCTGAACGCCGCGTCGCCGGGCACGCCAAGGCCTTCCAGCATGGCGTGCATCTCGTGCGTCAGTTCCTCGGGAAAACCAGCGGGCAGCGCGGCCTCGCGGGCACGGGACACGGGCCACCCCGGGCGGCGGGAGGCGATGAACGCCATCAGTGCGTCCATGCGCGCGGCATAGGTGTGGTCCGCGAGCACGCGCTCCCGCGCGGCGCGGGCCAATGCCTCGCGCTCGTCGGGATGGTTCAGGTAATGGTGCAGCTTTTCCAGCAGGTCATCCATGGAGGCAAAGGTGGCCAGTTCGCCGGGCTGGAACAACCCGGGCAGGAGCGCGCGCTCGTCCACAAGCTGGAACGCGCCGCACGCGGCCAGCTCGAAGGTGCGCGGGTTCACGAAATCGCCGTGGCTCACCAGTTGGTCGGCGCGCACGCTGGAGTGCAGGTTCAGGTTGATCTTGGTGGCGTTGAAGATCTTGACCATGTCCTCGGACGACACCCGCGCCCCGCCCAGTTGCAGCACCTTGTGCAGGGCGTGCTCGCCGTCCCAGTCGTTGCCCCACAGCTTGAAGTCGAGATGCAGCAGCTTGCGGAACGCCACGCGCCGGTTGGCGTAGCCCGCGCCAAGAAACGACACGTCCGCCCCGTACTTGCGCCGGTCCACCGGCGAAAGTTCAAGCGGTTTGTGAAAGGACGGCAACGCGGCCATGGGCAGGTACAGCGCGTTGTCCACGCCAATGGCCGCCAGCTCGGACAGGAAGGGCTCCCGCTGGATCACGGCGAAAAAATCATAGTACGGCGCAAAGGACCGCCAATACGTAAAGAGCCGGAAATCCTCCACAAACCACATGGCCGTGGCCACGTTGTCGCGCCGCAGCCGTTTGAGCGCCTGCCGCGACAACGGCGCCTGGGCCAGGGCGAGCACCAGATCCGGCTCAAAGGTCTCTGCCTTGGCCAGCACGGCCTGGGACAGGAATTGGGCAAAGGTGTTGTCCAGATATTCCAGGCGGTCGCCCGTGACGCGCAGATCGCGCAGGGCCATGAACGCGCTGTGGAAGGCTGGCGCCTCGAACACCTCCACCGTATGCCCCGCCTCGCGCAAGGCCTGGGCGCAGTAGCGGCCAATGGGGAGCGATCCGCCATACATGGGCAGTACGACAAGGACGCGCAATGTAGAAATGGCGGGCATTTAGCAGCATTCCTCCAGCTGATGGTTGTCCGGGGGCAGCATCCAGTCCCTGTCCTGGAACAGGGCGTCCACAGCGGCGGCGCGCTCGTCCGGCATGCCCTCTCCAGTGGATGAGGGGGCCGGAGGCAGGCCCAGCCACTCGGCCAACAGGGCGCGGCGCGCGGCGCGGGCCGACGCGGCGGGATCAACGCCGTGCGCGGCAGAAAACGTTGCGCCCAGGGCGTCGTGGCCGCTGTCCAGGCCGACCATGCCAACGGGCGGATCGCCCTGCCTGCCCGTGGCCAAGCGCAGAAATTCGCGCGAACGGAACGGCGCCAGGCACGCGGCCGCGCACGGGCAGGGGCGGTTTTCCACGCACGGCGCGCAGTCGGCCACGGCCTGCCACACGCGATGCCCCGCCCCGTAGGGGCCGGTTTCCCACGCCCAGGCCGAGGCCAGGAAGAAGGCCTCCACGGGCGTGCCCAGGTGCGCGGCCAGATGCATGGTGCCGGTGTCCGGCGTGAGCGCCACGTCAAGCCCGCCCACCGTGTCGAACAGCGCATCCCAGTCCGTCTTACCCGCCATGTCGTCCACCCTGTCGCGCAACGAGGCGGGCAGCTCGCCCTTCAGGTCGCGGGCATACGGACGCTCCGCCTCGGTGCCCAGCAGGATGATGCGCGGGGCGCGGGCGCGGCCCAGGCGCTCCAGCACGACCTGCACGCACAGGGCCAGCACGTCCGGCGGCAGCGAACGGCGTGCGTTGCGGCCCGCCAGCACCACGCCCAGCCCGCCGCCCTTGGGTTCCGCAGCGGGGTTCACGGCCTGGGGGGCCAGAGGGCGCGGCGCGAGATGCGCCCAGAAATCGACCAGATTGCAGGGGCTCGTGCGGCGGTCGCGCGTCCAGCGAAAGGCCAGCCGCGTCCAGTCGTCCTTGAGCGGCTGTCCGGCGGCCATGCGATGGCCGCGCACGATGGCGGGGTCGAACAGCGCGGCCACGGCAAAATTGCCCCCGGAAAAATTGAGGTTGTACACCGCATCGGGCGCCAGCGCGGCCAGTTCGGCGAACACGGCCCTGTTTTCCCGCACCAGCTCGGCGGCGCCGCCTCCCCCTGGTCCCGACGCGCCAGGCGCGCCGTGCGCGCGCAGGCCGTGCACCACCACGCCCGGAAAGGCCAACGCGGCCATGCGCTCAAGCGACCGGTCCACGCACAGGTGCACGCCCGCCCCGGGTTCGGCCAACAGCGAACGCAGCAAACGGCCTGTTTGCAGCACATCGCCGAAACGGGCGAGTTGTATGACGCAAAATGTGGGCATGATGTCTCGAAATCCACGGCTGAAGCCGCACGCCGGGATGGATTGCAGCCTGTCGGAGCGTAGCCCATTCCCGGACGCGGGGCAAGCCGGAGGACGGGAATGGTTTTACATTCCCCGCCCCTGTCTGCTAGAGAAAAAAACCATGCGTTATTACCCAGCCTTTCTGGACCTGCACGGCAAACGGTGCGTTGTGGTGGGCGCGGGCGGCGTGGGCCGCCGCAAGCTGCAAACCCTGCTCAAGTGCGGTCCGGCATCCGTGCTGCTGGTGGACGCCGCACCCGCCGACGACGCCCTGCGCGCACTCATGGCCTCCGGCCCCGTGACCCACGCCTGCCGCGCCTTTGCGGACTCGGACCTGGACGGCGCGTTCCTGGTCATAGCCGCCACGGGCGACGCCGCGGCCAACGCCCGTGTCGCCGCCCTGTGCCGGGACAACAACATCCTGTGCAACGTGGTGGACGCCCCCGAGGCGGGCACGTTCATCGTCCCGGCGCACATCGAGCAGGACGAGGTGGTGGTGGCCCTGTCCACCAGCGGACACAGCCCCGCCCTGGCCCGGCGCATCAAACGCGACTTGCAGGACATGCTCGGTTCGCGGTATACGGGCCTCGTTGCGGTCATGGCCCGGCTGCGCCCCCTGGTGCTCGGCCTTGGCGATCCCACGGAAAGCAACACGGCGGTTTTCCGCGCCGTTGTGGAATCCGATCTGGCCGACACCCTGGCAGGCGGTGACGGCGAAGCCGCGCGGATGATCCTGCGGCGCATTGTGCCCCCACGGTTACACGATAGCATAGAAGAGGTGCTGCATGGGCTCGTTTGAGCTGTTGCAACTTGTTGTCATCCTGCTCTACCTCTCCGGCAGCGTCATTTTTTTTGCCGGAGCGTTCAAGCTGGGCGACAAGGCCAAGAAAACGGCCAATATGTTGGCCATGGCGGGTTTTTGCGTCCACACGCTCCTGCTGGGTATGTCCCTTGCCCAGCAACCCCTGCCCTCACTCTCTTCGGCGTTTTCCATGCAGCTCCTGTCCTGGGCGCTGCTGCTCGTCTATTTTCTGGTCTGGTGGCGGCTCAAGCTCGCCTTCCTGGCCATGACCGCCTCGCCCCTGGCGCTGCTGCTCTTTGCCCTGTCGCTCAAGGCCACCACGCATAGCGAACTACCCAAGTCGCTTTCCGGCCTCTTTTTCGGCCTGCACATCGGCGCGCTGTTTGCCAGCATCGCCTTGCTGGCCATGGCCTTCGGCGCGGGCGTCATCTTCATCCACCTGGAAAAGAAGATCAAAACCAAGGCCAAGATCAGCGATTTCGACAAGGATCTGCCAGCCCTGGCCACCATCGACAAGGTGAACCACGTGGCCGTGGCCATTGGGTTCCCCCTGTACACCCTGGGACTCGTGGCGGGGTTCGTCTGGGCCACATCCGCCTTTGACCGGGTGTTTTCCTGGGATCCCAAGGAAGTGGTGGCCCTGGTCACCTGGTTCGTCTTCGCCATTCTCTTCCACCAGCGCACCATGCTGGGCTGGCGGGGAAGAAAACCGGCGGTCATGGCCGTGTGGGTTTTTGCCATCACCATCTTTTCCCTCATTGGGATCAACTTCTTCGTGCACACGCACCACAGCTTCAAACCGTAAGTCATGGATCAACAAATATATCTATTGGGACTCAATCACCGCACGGCCGATGTGGAGATACGGGAGAAATTCGCCTTGGGGAACTGTACGCGTCCCGACGGCGAAACCGTCCAGCACTTCCCGCTGGGCGGCCCGATCAAGGAAATCATGGTGCTCTCCACCTGCAACCGCGTGGAACTGCTCGCCGTGGGGCCAAGCTCCGCCGACGAACCGGACGACGTACATAGCCTGGAGGGCGGCAACAGCCTTGACGTGGCCTCCGAGCCCACGCCCGCCTTCGTGCTCGATTGCTGGGCGCGCAGCAAGGGCATGCGCTACGAGGATCTGGCGCCCTACGTCTACACCTACCGTGGGCTCGACGCGGTGACGCACCTGTTTTCCGTGGGATCGAGCCTCGACTCCATGGTGCTGGGCGAACCGCAGATCCTGGGCCAGCTCAAGGACGCCTATCGCGCCGCCGTCAAGCAAGGCGCCACCGGCGTCATCCTCAACCGCGTCATCCACAAGGCGTTTTCCGTGGCCAAGCGCGTGCGCACCGAAACCGCCGTGGCGTCGAGCGCCGTGTCCATCAGCTACGCCGCCGTGGAACTGGCCAAGCGCATCTTCGGCCAGATGCAGGACTACAAGGCCATGCTCATCGGCGCGGGCGAGATGGCGGAACTGGCCGCCGTGCACCTGGTCAACGCGGGCATCCAGAAGATCTTCGTGGCCAACCGCACCTTCCAACGCGCCGAGGAGCTGGCCCGCCAGATGAACGGCGAGGCCATCGTCTTTGAGGAGCTCTTCCGCCGCCTGGCCGACGTGGACATCGTCATCAGCTCCACGGGCGCGCCCCAGGCCATCCTGTCGGCCCGCGACATCAAGGACGTGCTGCGCAAGCGCAAGAACAAGCCCATGTTCTTCATCGACATCGCCGTGCCGCGCGACATCGACCCGGACGTGAACAGCCTGGACAACGTCTACCTCTACGACATCGACGACCTGAAGGAAGTGGTGGAGGAAAACCTGGCCCAACGCCGCGAGGAGGCCGCCAAGGCACGCGCCATCGTGGAGACCGAGGCAACGGCCTTTGGCACGTGGCTCAAGGCGCTCGACCTGCAACCCACCATCGTGGACATGCTGGACCGGGGCGAAACCATTGCCCGGCGCGAACTGGCCCGGACCATGAAACGCCTGGGACCGGACATGGACACCCAGACCCGTGACGCCCTGGAATGCATGGCCACGGCCATTGCCCGCAAGCTGTTCCACGAACCCATCGTGTTCCTCAAGCGCCGCTCCGCCGAAGAGGATTCGGTACGCCGCTACATCGACATGACCCGGCGCATGTTCAACCTGGACGACGACGCCGTGCCGCCGGATGCCCACCTGGATCGCCGCGCGGTCGGCCCCAGCGTGGCGGATGCGGATTTCGATGACGACAACGCCGAATAAACGGCAATTATACGTAACGGATACATACCATGCGCAGTTACTCGGTCACCGATCTGTTCCCGGAAGACGTGGAAAAGCTGAAAAAACTGCTCACCAGCAAGGGCTACGCGGGCTCCATGGACGACTTTTTCTGGATACCGCTGCCCGACTCCCTGCGGGAACCCGAACAGCGCGACCACGCGGATGAATGCGGCCCCTTCTGCTTTGCCCTGGACGTGGAGCGCACCTATGTGACCATGGAACTGCTGGTGCGCGCGCGCAACAAGATCCGCTGCTCCTGCGTGGCCTACGCCACCCCGGCCCAGCGCGCCTTTGCCATCGACACCCTTGACGGCTTCTTCAAGGATCTCGATATCCCGGTCTGATCGCATGATCCCCCCCACGCTCCAGGATCTGCCGCCCAAGGCCGCCCGGCTGTGCCTGGACGTGGAACGCTTCGTACGCGAGCAGTTGGCGGGCCTCCCGGTTGCGCCGCCCCGCTCCGGGGCGGGCGATGCGGGCACACCAGCGGGCGCCTCGGGGGACACCGCCTCCGCAGGCGGTGAAGCATCCCCATCCCGCCCATCCGGCGCCGCAACGCACCCCCCGCCGCACGGCCAAAGACGCACGCCACCCGCCGCCGCCCCCGCCGCGCCCGGCCCCAAGGCAACCGAACCGCGCCCCACCGTGTTGGTCGCCTTTTCCGGCGGCGTCGATTCCACGGCCCTGCTCCTCATCCTCCACTACCTTGCCCCGCGCCTGGGCTGGCGCATCGCCGCCGCGCACTGCGACCACATGCTGCGCCCCGAATCCGCCGCCGAGGCCCGCGACGCCGCCGACCAATGCGCCGCGCTGGGCATCCCCTTCCTCTCCGAGGCCGTGGACGTGGCCGCGCTGGCGCACAACCAGGGCATGGGCATCGAGGAAGCGGGCCGCGAGGCGCGCTACGCCTTTCTGGAACACACACGCCGCGACCAGGGCGCAACACTCATCGCCACGGGCCACCACCTGGACGACCTGGCCGAAGACGTGCTCATGCGCCTTGTGCGCGGCACGGGCTGGCCCGCCCTGGCGGGCATGGAGGCCTTTGCCCCCGACCGCGCCCTGCTGCGCCCCCTGCTGCTCACCCCCAAGGCCCAACTGCGCGCCTTTGCCGCCGCCATCGGCACCCCCTGGAGCGAAGACGCCTCCAACCAGGACCGCGCCTTCCTGCGCAACCGGGTGCGCCACGGCATCCTGCCCCTGTTCACAGCCGAAAACCCCGCTTTTTTGGACGCCGTGGCCGGACTGTGGCGGCTGGCCCGCGTGGACGCGGCCTTCTGGTCGCAAGAGGTGGCCGCCGCCCTGGCCACCGCCCTGCCAGGCCCATCCACGCCCCCCCCTTCCGCACCGTCTGGCCTTCAAAAATTAGACCATATAAATTCAGCGTGTTACACTAGTTCTGAACAAAGTCTAGACATTCTCCAGACAAGTTCGGCACAGTTCGCGGTCAGCGGGCTCGCGGCGTTGCCCCAGGCAACCCGCCTGCGTTTGTATAAACAATGTCTAGAGGCACTTGGACCAGGCCAACCGCTGCTCACCACCCTGCTCGCGCTCGACACCGCCGTGCTGACGGGCGACGGCAACAAAAATTTCCAATTCCCCGGCAACAAACAAGCCCGCCTCCACAAAGGCACCCTCACGTTCAAAAAGAACAGCTAAAATAAAGAAACGGCAATAATGCCTCCGGCGGCCGGGGAAGGAACTTTTGAAAAAGTTCCTTCCCCGGACCCCATCCTCAAAACGTTTTAGTTTGGGGGTAACGGGGGGATGAGCGCGTGCCGCTGGTTCGAAAGACGTGTCGACGCCCAGGTCGGTTGCGCCAACGATGCGCCCTTGGCAAAGAGGGGAAGACGTGTTTTGGGGCGGGACAGGCACCGCATTGGAGAACTGCCGCAGCCTTGATGGTGTTCTTCTCGTGACAAGTCCGCGTGTGGCGCGGGCAGATGTGATAACAAGCCGAAATCATTGCCCGCCAACTAAAAGCGGCATTATGCCGCCCCCATCCTCAAAACTTCTTGGTTGGGGGGTAACGGGGGGATGGGCGCGTGCCGCTGGTTCGAAAGATGTGTCGACGCCCAGGTCGGTAGCGCCAACGATGCGCCCTTGGCAAAAAGGGGAAGACGTGTTTTGGGGCGGGACAGGCACTACTTGGAGGGAACTGCCGCAGCCTTGATGGTGTTCTTCTCGTGAACGATTCGCGTGCGGGGCGGACAGCTATGATTACAGTCCGAAATCCTAACCAGCCCACCAAAAGCGGCATTATGCCGCCCCTGACCGCCCCCAGCAACAGTATTATGCTGCCCTTGACGGCCCCTCTCGCGTCTTTCCCGCCTGCCCCAGAAGGAACAATGCCCATCGATCCGAAAGGTGGCGGGGGATGCCTCTTGCGGCGACTTCTGGCGCTTCGCCAGCGGAGCAAAAGAGGTATCCCCCGCCACCCGGGCATACCCGGCCCAAGCAGCGGCAAAGACACTGGAGGCAAAGGAAGGAATTATTGAAAAGGTTCTTCTCCAGCCCCACGCCCAAAAACGTTCCCGTGGGGGTAAGGCTGTCTGCTGGTGCCCCCCCCATCGGCCACCGTGCTTGCACAGGGTTCGGGATCCGAAACATCTCCACACAAGCCCCGTCCCGCCCCTCTTCCGCCGGAACACACAGGCCCATCGCAAAAGGTGGCGGGGGATGCCTCTTGCGGCGACTTCTGGCGCTTCGCCAGCGGAGCAAAAGAGG
>JBFWMG010000059.1:0-13891 GCA_050251715.1 Desulfovibrionaceae bacterium
CAACCCGGACACCGCGCCCCAGCACAGCATCACGGCCACGAACACCAGTCCGGCGGCGGCAAGGGGAAGGTAGGGAGCAGCGGTCATGGGAGGCCTCCATTACACCTTGATGACGACCATGCGGCGGATGACCACGATGCCCACGAGCATCATGCCCCCTGCCGCGCCGAGCATCATCCTGCCCAGCGGATGGCTGAACAGCATGCCCAGATAGTGGGGGTTGAGCACAAAAATCGCGCCCGCCGCCAGAAACGGCAGCACCAGGAGCACCATGGCGGTCAGCTTGCCCTCGGCGGCCAACACCTGCACCCGGCCCTGGAGCTTGAACCGCTCGCGCACCAGGTTGGCGATGCTTTCCACGATTTCCGACAGGTTGCCGCCGGTCTCGCGCTGGATGTTCACCGAGGCCACGAAGAACATCAGATCGGGACAGTCCACGCGGGCCAGCAGGTTGTCCATGGCCTCGCCCGTGCCCAGGCCAAAGTTGATTTCATCGAGCGTGGTGCCGAATTCCGGGCCGATGGGATCGCCGAATTCGTCGGCCACCATGCGCAGCCCGCTGTTGAAGGCGTGCCCGGCCTTGAGGGCGCGGCCCACCAGGTCGAGGGCGTCGGGCAGCTGCCGCTGGAACGCGGCCATGCGCCGCGCCTTGGCCGCGCGCGCCAGCACCACGGGCGCATACCCCGCAGCACCCGCCGCGCCCAGCCCGAACAACAGGCTGCCGGTCGCGGCGTCCACGGCCACGAACGCCAACACCGCCAGCACGGCGCACAGCAGCATGAACACCGAGGGCGGCATGGACCAACGCGCCTGGCGCAGCATTTCCTCCACGCCCCCGGCGGGCGACAGCCGCCGGGCCAGCCGCGCCAGCCAGTCGGTACGCTGGTCGCGGTCGCGCCGGATGGACACGCCCGCGTCCGCCGCGTTGCGCGCGGCCATGATCCGCAACCGCTCCCGCGCCTGCCTGCGCCCGGCGTCGCGCCGGGCAAAGACCAACGACTGCGCGGCCATGACCAGCAAAAACGCCGCCGCCACGGCCACGAGGGTGATAAGCAGTTGCATGCCCATATGCCGCTCCCCGCGTCCTGTTTTCCCGGTTACATGACCATGGCGTGAGCCGGGTCGAAAAGCTCCCTGCCCAGCACGACGCCCATGGCCTCCAGCCTGTCCGCGAACCGGGGCCGCACGCCCATGGGCCGGAACACGCCGCGCACCCTGCCCTTGTCGTCGATGCCGGTCTGGTCAAAGGCGAAGATCTCCTGCATGGAGATCATCTCCCCTTCCATGCCCGTGACCTCGCACAGGCTCACGCACTTGCGCGAACCGTCCGCCAGGCGCGCCACCTGGATGATGGCGTCCACGGCCGAGGCGATATACCGCTTCAGGGATTCGCCGCTGAGCTTGAGCCCGGCCATGGAGACCATGGTTTCCAGGCGCATGAGCGAGTCGCGGGGGGTGTTGGCGTGGATGGTGGCCAGCGAGCCGTCGTGGCCCGTGTTCATGGCCTGGAGCATATCCAGCGCCTCGGCGCCGCGCACCTCGCCCAGGATGATGCGGTCGGGCCGCATGCGCAGGCAGTTCTTGACCAGTTCGCGCTGGGACACCTCGCCCCTGCCCTCGATGTTGGCGGGCCGGGTTTCCAGGCGCACCACATGGTCCTGCTTCAGTTGCAGCTCCGCCGCGTCCTCGATGGTCACGATGCGCTCGTCGTGGGGCACGAAGCGGGACAGCACGTTGAGCATGGTGGTCTTGCCGCTGCCCGTGCCGCCGGAAATGAGGATGTTGAGCCGCGCGCGCACCATGCCGCGCAGCACCTCGCCCACCTGGGGGGTGAGGGCGCGGAAATTGACCAGGTCTTCCAGCTCCAGCGGGTCGCGGGAAAACTTGCGGATGGACAGGCTGGGACCGTCGATGGCCAGGGGCGGGATGATGGCGTTGACGCGGCTGCCGTCCAGAAGCCGGGCGTCCACCATGGGCGAGGATTCGTCCACGCGGCGGCCCACACGGGTCACGATGCGGTCGATGATCTTGCGCAGGTGCGTGTCGTCCTTGAACCGCGCGCCCGTGCATTCCAGCTTGCCGCCGCGCTCCACATAGATGTTGGCGAACCCGTTGACCAGCACGTCGTTGACCGTGGGATCCTGCAGGAACGGCTCCAGCGGCCCCAGGCCCAGCACCTCGTCCTGGATCTCCATGACCAGGCAGCGCCGTTCCGCCGCGTTGAGCGGCACGGTGGCGTACTCGTCGCGCAGCAGTTGCTCCACCAGGGTGGCTATCTCCGTGCGCAGCTGGTCCACGGGCAGGGATTCGATCACGGACAGGTCGATGTAGTCGATGAGCCGGTCGTGGATGGCGGTCTTGACCTCATAGTATTCCTCGCCATGATTGCGGGACACGGGGGCGGCCGGGGCTTCCGGCGCCTGGGCCGGGGAGGCGGGGGCGGCCGGGACGCGGACAGGGACGGCCTGCGGCGCGCCGTGCGCCACAACGCGGGGCGTGGCAGGCCGCAGCAGCGCCGCGCCAAGGCTGCGCACGGGCCCGGCCTGTTCCGTTGATTCCACAGGGCCGCCGCCATTGCCCAGATGCCGTTGCAAACGTTGCGCCACGCTCATGGTGCCTCCAGGGATCACGGCTGCGCCGCAGCCGGCTTTCTGAACAGGGAAAGGCCGAACAGGCCGGAACGCTCCTTGGCCGGGACAGGACGGCGGCCCGAGGCCAGCGCGCCCGCCATGGCCGCCACCTCGCGGGTGGCGCGGCTCTTGGGAGCCGCCTCCCGCAGGGGCTTGCCCAGGTTGATGGCGGACATGGCCGCCGCATAGTCGTTGTGCACCAGCCAGAACGCCTTGCGGCCCAGAATCTCCTCCGCGTCCTGCACCGATATCTCCGAACTGCTCAAATAGCGGTTGAACACCACGCGCACCGCGTCGCCGGACACGCTGGCAAGGCCTTGCACCGCCGCGTCCCACTTCTGCATGTTGGCCAGGCTCGGCAGCCCCAGCTCGCCCACCAGCAGCACCCGCGACGCCTGCCCCATGACCGCGCAGGCGGTCTCGTCCAAAAAGCCGCCGCCATCCACCACCACATAGGCGAAATTCTCGCGCAGCAGGGCGAACAACCGTTCCAGCCCCTCGTCCGAGGGCGCGTTGTCGTCGCCATGCCGGGCGGGGCCGGGCAGCACGTGCACGCCGGAGGCGTGCCGCGCCATGCCGCTCAACAGATAGGTGGCGTCCAGACGGTCGAGGTTGCGCAGCATCTCGCCCCAATCGCGCCGGGGCTCGATGTCCAGGAACAACGGGATCTCGCCAAAGGAGGGATTCATGTCCACAAGCGCCACGGACGATCCCGCGCCAGCCGCGCCGGTCGCCCCCTTGACCGGAGGGTTGGCCAGGGCTTGCAGCTCCACGGCCAGGTTCACGGCCAGGGTGGTCGCGCCCACGCCGCCCTTGCAGCCCACCACATGGATGACGCCGCCGCACTGGTCCGGGGCTGGCGTCCTGCCGTTCGCAACGCCCGCGCCGCGCATGCCGCGCGCCAGGGCGCGGCGGCTGTCGAACCGCGCCAGGGCGTGGCGCAGCTCCTCGGGCGCGGGCGGCAGGGGCAGGCATTCCTTGACGCCCGCGCGCATGGCCGCCACCAGCAGGTCGGGCGACCGGTCCGTGGACACCAGAAACACCTCGTCCACGCCCGCCATGGCCAGCATCCGTTCCACCACGGCCACGTCCTGTGCCAGGTCGCCGCCGGGCTCGAAAAACACCAGCCCGCGCGCCACGCCGCCCGACGCGCCGGACACGGCCACACCGGCCTCGTCGGCCAGCAGTTCGCGCATGAGCCGGGTCGATTCCTGGTCCCGCATGGCCAGGGTGACCTGTATGGTTTCGCTTCGCATAACGCCCCCTTTGTCCGTTAGAGCATCCTAACTTTGCAAAAGATGAGATGCTCTTATGCATTTTGTTGAAATAATGCCGCATTATTTCAATGCATCGCATTGCTTCAATGCCAAAATGCGTTACAGCCGCGCCGCCGTGCCCGCCGCCGCCACCTTGGGCAGCGCAAGCGGCAGCACCAGCGGCGACACCCGCGCCTCGACCAGCACGCGCAGGGGTTGGTCGCCCGCACCCTCGATGCTCACGCTATGGTCGCCGTCCATGCCGCGCAGGATCATGACGCGCTCCACGGCGGCGGCCACCTCGGCGTCGGTGCGGCCGCCCACGGCGGCCAGTTGCGCGCCCACCTGCGCGGCCCGGGTCACGATGCGCTCGGCCCACACCATGCGGCCCGCCTCCACGCCGTACAGCAGCGTCAGGCACAGCACCGGAAGCGCCACGAGCCAATGGCTCCGCCGTCCCGCCTTGTGTTCTCCGCGTTCCATCACTTTGTCCCCTTGGTCATTAAGGTGAAAAATTCATTCATATCCACGCCCTGCTGCTCGGCGGCGGCGCCAAACGACCCGGTATAGCCGTTCATGCTTTCCGCGGCGGCCTCGCCGTACATCCCGGTCACCGGCGCGTTGCCGCCCGCGTCCGGGTTGAGCGCCTGGTCGCGCATGATGGTGCGCAACGACTCGCCAAAGGTGTCGGGCCGGGCCTCCTCGCGCGTGCAGCCCACCAGGGCCGCCAGCGCCAACACCGCCAGCATCGTGATGCATGTGGTACGCATGGCCCGCTCCTACCAGGTTTGCGGCAGGGAATGGCCAAACGCCCCTTCCATGCCCGATTCAGGCTCCCGCGCCGGGGCGGCAGCCGGTTGCGTGAGCGCCGCCTTGTCGGGCCGGGGCTCGCTGCGCTTGCCGTGCAGATAGAAATCCACGTCGTTCGGCTCATCCCAGTTGTCCGTGGGCAGCGTGTGTTGCGCCATGTCCACGGGCCGCACCAGCCGGGGGGTGACCAGGATGACCAGTTCGGTCTCGCTCTTCTGAAAGGAATTGCTGCGGAACAGCGTGCCCAGGACAGGCAGGTCGCCCAGGCCGGGGGTCTTGTCCACGACCTCGCGCACCGAGTCGTTGAGCAGGCCCGCGATGGCGAAGGACTGCCCGTCGGCCAGCTCCACCGTGGTGGCGGCCTTGCGGGTGTTGAGCGCGGGGATGAGGAAGTTGTTCACGTTGACCGCGTTGTTGTAGTCCAGCTCGGACACCTCGGGCGTGACCTTCATGCTGATGCGGTCGCGGCCCAGCACCGTGGGCATGAACTCCAGGCCCACGCCGTAGGGCTTGTATTCGATGGTCACCGTGCCCAGCGCGCCGGGAATGGGAATGGGGATCTCGCCGCCCGCCAGGAACCGCGCGCCCTGGCCGGACAGGCAGATGAGGGTCGGCTCGGCCAGGATCTTGATGAGCCCGTTCTGCTTGAGCGCGTCCAGAAAACCGGTGTACACCGCGTTGCCGTTGTGGAAGCGGAACATGCCGTTCACGCTCTGGGTCACGTACATGTTGCCCGCGCTCTCATAGGGCGAGATGGGCAGCGGACCGTTCTGGTTGTCCAGGTAGACCATGTTGTTCAGGAACTGGTAGACGAAGTCGCCGTTCATGAAATAGCTGAAATTCACGCCCATGCGCTTGAGCACCGAACGGGAGACTTCCGCGACCTTCACTTCCAGCATGACCTGGCGCACGCCGCCCACCTGCATGAGATTGAGCACCTTGCCGGGCGAAAAGCTCTCGGCCAGGGCCAGGGCGCGGCTCATGTTCTCGGGACTGGTGGCGGTTCCGGCCAGCGACACCTTGCCCTGGGCCGCGAACACGCGGATGTCGGACTCGCCGGGCAACACCTGATGGATGAGTTCCTTGAGGTGCGTGAGGTTGGGCGCCACGATCACGTCGTACACCGCCACCACCCGGTCCGCCTTGTCCCACATGACCAGATTGGTCGAACCAAGGGTCTTGCCCGTGAGATGCATCTGCGTGGGCGACAGCAGCAGGATGTCCGCGATGTCCGGCGCGCCCAGCGAAATGCGCGACACCGGGCCGGGCGTGCGCACCACGGCGGACCGGCCCAGCATGATCTCCACGCGTTCGGCATGGGCGAAGCGCTCCACCGTCACGCCGCCCCCGGCCATGGCGGCCCGGCCAAAAGCCAACGGCAGAAGCGCCGTGGCGCACAGAAGCAGAAGCGCCGTGGCGCACAGGTGCAATGTTGTGATGGTGCGTGCTATGGCGGTGCGTGCTGTCATGGCCGTCTCCTAGAACTTCATGGTCTTGGTTTGGCTGCCCACGATGACCTGCACCATATGGGGCTGGGGAGCGGGCGCGCCCCGCTTGGCGGTCCTGGGCCGCGCGCTGGGCTTGAGCGCGGCCAGGGTGGAGGCGATGGTCGCCCCGCTGGTGAGCACGGTGCCCGTGTCCTGCGGGTTGCGCAGGGCGAAATGCAGCGTGCCGCGCGTGGCGGCCAGGGACAGGGTTTCCCCTTCCGCCGGTGAGAGTTCCAGGGTGTAGGTGCCCACGGGCGCGGGCTTGCCGTCGCCGTCGTCGGCCAGCTCCGTGCCCGTGGCCAGCACCAGCACGTTTTCCAGCACGGTCTTGGTCTGCACGCCGGAACCTTCCACACGGTCCCGCCGCTCGACTTCCAGGGTCACCAGCACGTCCACGCGGTTGCCGGGACGGATGAACCCGGCCTGGCCCAGCACCTCGTTGCCCTTGACCGTGAAGGCGCGGTGGCCCGCGGCGATGAGCGTGCTGATGCCTGCGGCCGCCGCATCCAGGGGCGCAAGGCGCGCCTCGGTCACGGGCTCGTTGGCGTGCAGCGGGGCGGACAGGTAGCGCCCCTCCACTTCTTCAATGGTGGTGAAATATTGCTGGGGCAGGCTTTCCTTGAGAAAGGCGGCCTTGCGCACCATGTCCGGCAGCATGCGCGTGCCGCGCTGGAGATCGCGGGCCGCCACCAGCACCGACACCTCGGGCCGGGCAACGGGAGCCTGCGCCGCGCGCTGCGGCGCGCCCATGAACCGGAAAACCAGAAAACCCGCCAGCAGGGCCAGGGTCAGCGCGGCGCCGAGTTGGATGATGGTGCGTGTCTTGCCCATGGCGTCTCCCCTCTTGTGTTGCCGCCGCGCCCGGTCACGCGGCCAACCCGGCCACTCCGGCCAGGGTTTGCCAAACCAGGTAGGCCAGCGTGCCGACCGCGATGGCCACGCCGTAGCACAGGCGCGGCAGGCCGGACACGATCCGGGGCGGCGCGATGTCGCACACGGTGCGGGTCATGGCGGTCATGGCGGTCATGGCCACAAAACGGCGGCAGCCGTCGTACACGCGCCGCGCTTCCTCGCGCCGCGCCGCCAGCACCGCCAGGGCGTACAGGCCTCCCGCCACGCTGGTCAGCAAAAAGGACCACAGTGCGCCCGCGGGGCCGAGCGCCGCGCCCACGGCGGCCATGAGCTTCACGTCGCCCGCGCCCATGACGCCCAGCGCATAAGGCAGGATGATGCAGCCAAAGCCCACGCCAAGCCCGCCAAGGCTGAACAGGAAACCGTCCAGGTGCCCTGTCCACCCGTGCCAGGCCAGAGAGGCGGCCGCGAGGCCAAAGGTGATGGTGTTGGGAATGCGCTGCGCGCGCAGGTCGGTGATGGTGGCGGCGGCAAGCGCGCAGCCCAAGAGAATGATGATCGTCGCGTCCATGTCCCCCCTCCGTCGTCCCGTTGCGGCGCGTCGCCTTGTGTCACCCGGAGGAGGGTTGGGCGGAACCGGCTGCGCCACGATTCACTCTGCCGGTTCCGCCAGGCCATTGCCGTTGGCGGCTGCACGCCCGAGACCATCCCCGGCATGCCCCTCCATGCGCCAAAAGGTTTAGCTTGCGCCGGGCATGCTGCCCGCGATGGTGTTGAAGGTGCCTTGCACGTTGGTGCCCAGCAGGGTGACGGCGGCGATGATGACGCCCGCGATCAGGGCGGCGATGAGGCCGTATTCAAGAGCGGTGACGCCTTCCTCGTTCCTCAGAAAATTGCGAATCGAAGCCATCATGGTCGTTCTCCTTTCGATATGTGCTTTGCAGGGGTTGGTCCGTTGTGTCAGCCGATGCCTCCCCTTGAGCAACGGGTGTGCCAGCCCGTGCGGCCAGCGGAGACATTGCCCAGGAATATGCATATTCATGCTTTATTTTCAGCATGTTACCAACTTCATTTTTCCCACCCCCCACACCTGCGCCCCTGGCCTTGCCCAGCAGACGCCGCACGAAAAATCCATTTTTTGTGGACACTCTTCTTGCAGCAAATAGCTAACACACCTGTTTAATTGGCATAACGCCCCAAAACCCCCGCTCCGCCTCGTCCACCGGATGTCTATTTTTTGTGGGCACACCTCTTTGGCCTCAATAGCAACACATAACACCCTATAATAATATACTTTAATAATCGCACGTTCCCTCGCCAGAGACAAACTACCCGCGACGCCAGCAAAAGAACCCCAGAATATCCACAAATAATAGACACTCGTCCCCCACCCCAGACCGGCTGCGGCAGGCGGAACAGGGCGGCATGAAGAATTAAAGCAAGTTATTCTAAACTGATAAGCCAAGAATATATCAATATGCGTGTCTCTCGGCCCAGTTGTGCACGCCCCTTGCTATGTGACCGGCAAGGAACACGGACCGAGCGCGCAACGGCGCGCCAGAACGGCACCCGCCGGTCTGCAAGGCCAAGGAGAGGAAACAATGCGGCAGAGAAACGAGTCACAGGGAGAACGGGGCATGGCGGCGGTGGAATTCGCTCTGGTGCTGCCCGCCCTGATGATGCTGCTCTTCCTTATAGTGGAAGGCGCGGGCGCCCTGCACACCAGGATGCAACTGGTGGAATCGAGCCGCGAAGTGGCCCGGCTGGTGCTCCGCGACGGCGCGGACGCCAATGTCAGCGGCCTGGCCGCATCCCTGGCCGAACCCCTGTCCGGCACCCCGCCCACGGTATCCGTCAACATCGACGGCGACGCACAAACCATCACAGTGCAGGTGGACTATGCCTATCAATCGATTTTCGGAGACGGTTCGTTGCTGGCTATGCTCGGTTCCGAGCCGTATCAGCTCTCGGCGCGCACGATCATGCCGCTGCCCTGACGGCCGCGAAGGCCAAGGGCGGGCCAACGGCTCCGTGGCCGTGCTCGTGGCCGTGGCGCTTCCGGCGCTCATGGCCATGGCCGGCCTGGCCATCGATGCGGGCAACATCTACCTTGCCCACACCGAACTCCAGGCCGCCACGGACGCGGGCGCGCTGGCGGGCAGCCTGCAACTCCCCTATGACCCGGACATGGACAAGGGCATCGTCACCGCCGCCGCGCGGACCATGGTGGGGCAAAACTACGACCAGGCCCGGGTGGACAGCATTGTGGCCGGTACCGAGGTGCGCAGCGTGTGCGTGCACACCAGCACCACGGTGGACCTGATGCTCATGGGCGCGGTGGGCCTGGCCAACAGCACGGTCACGGCCAAGGCCTGCGCCGGTTTCAACAACCTGGAAATCGTGCTGGCCATCGACAACTCCGGCTCCATGAAGGGCACGCCCATCACCATGACCAACCTGGCCGCCGAAAACCTGGTCAACCTGGTCATGCCCGACGGCAGCGCCCCGGCGGTCAAGGTCGGCCTCACGCCGTTCCGGGGCAAGGTGCGCCTGGCCGAAAACACCGACGGCTATGCCGCGGGATGCCTGAACGCAGACGGCACGCCCAATCCCGGCCTGCTGCCCGAATACACCGCGCCCGAATACCGCTATCCCTCGTGGTCGAGCCTCAACGTGGACCCCACCACCTGTTCCTCCATCCCCACCATGCTGCCGCTGTCCACGGACAAGCAGCGCATCCTTGCGGCCATCTATGACCAGGACGCCCTGGGCGCGGGCTCCGGCACCCTCATTTCCGAGGGACTCAAGTGGGGCCGCCACATGCTTACGCCCGAGGCGCCCTTTACCCAGGCCGACAGCAATGACCGCATGCGCAAGATCCTCATCCTGCTCACGGACGGCGACACCGAGGACGGCAAGTGCGGCGGCAGCTACGCCGTGTACTACACGCCCAACAACTACTGGACCAACGCCTATTACGGCATGGGCGACATGGCGTCGCACTGCGAGGACGGCGGCGTGCTCAACCAGGCCATGCTCGACGAGGCCGCGACGGCCAAGGCGGCGGGCATCGAGATCTTTTCCATCCGCTACGGCGTGTCCGACAGCGTGGACATCGACCTCATGAAGCGGGTGGCCTCGTCGCGTCCCGGCACGGACGACCACTACTTCGACGCCCCCTCGGCCTATGACATCGACGACGTGTTCAAGAAGATCGGCAAGCAGCTCGGCTGGCGGCTCATCAACTAGGGCCGCCCGGCATTGAAACGTATGGAACGCTCTTGGGCATTTCGCTGGAACAACGGGACACGGCCTCGAAAAAGAGCCCTGCGTCACGATGCAATGGCGCACACGGCGCAAGCCGAAAAGGAAACAACCATGCGGCGGATCATGAACCACTTCTTTGCGCGGCCCCGGACCGGACAGCGCGGCGGCTCGGACCAGCGGGGCATGTCGGCCCTGGAATGCGCCCTTGTCCTGCCCGTGTTTCTCATGATGGTCATGGGCCTGGTGGAAGCGGGCAACCTGTTCCGTTCCTGGCTCACGGTGCAGAAGGCGGCCCAGGCCGGGGCGCGCTTCGCCTCCACGGGCCAGGGCGAGCTGGAGGGCGACCGCATGGCCCGCATCCTGTCCGAGACCGGCATGGTGCTCGACATCCTGCCGGACGCCACGCGCGAAATCGCCGTGCGCAGCTGGCCCGACGTGGTGGCCTCCGGCGGCGGCGCGGCGGGCGATCCCGGCCAGCCCTGCGGCCTGGTGGAGGTGGCGGTGACCTACGACTACACGCCCATCACGCCCATCATCGGCGCCGCCCTGCCCGCCGTCATCCCCCTGGCGGGCAGCGACCGCAAGGTCAACGAACCCTGGCAACTCTGCGCGCAATAGTTATTCGCCCCATTTGCGGGAATCCCCCCTCCCGCACCCAGGCCGCGAGCCATCCGTCCCCCCGGCTCGCGGCCTTTTCATGTTTCCTCGTGATGGCATAATATTTTATTTGTGCAATAAGATACATTATACAAGCATATTATAGTTATAACGAGAAGCATAATTAACTAGATTTCATACTACGAACATGGTAATCTTCGCGATGCGTCCGGGCTGGTGTCCCCCCCCACGCACCGTTCATATCGCAACACTATCTTCACGGCTTCCGGAGGCTTTCCGTGCAAATCAAAACTCGTGTCGTTACGTCCATAATCGGTATTTTTGCTGTTATTTTGGGCATGTGTGTGGCCACATGGATAGTGACCGAATCGCAGAAGGACGATGCCCTCGTCATCAACATCGCCGGACGCCAGCGCATGCTGGCCCAGCAACTGGCAAAGGAAGTGCTCACCTACGCCCACACGTCCAAGGATCTGGGCCAGGCCGATCCGGACGACGTGGCCAAGGCCCAGAAGACCATGGCGGTCTTCGACCTCTCGCTTTCCGCGCTCATCGCCTCGGGCAAGGCGCCCGTGACGGAGGAGCCCACGGGGAAATCGGCCATGCTGCCCGCGGCCTCCCCAGCCGTGGCCGAGCAACTCAAGACAGGCAAGCGGCTGTGGGACGGCATGAAAAAGGATGCCCGCTCCGTACTCGAAGGCGGCGACGAGGCCGCGTTGCAGCGCGTGCTGCGCGACACCCCGCCCCTGGTCGACAGCATGACCAAGGCCGTGGACATGATGCAGGACGAGGCAACGGGCAAGGTCTCCACCCTGCTCATGATCCTGGGCGTAGGCTTGCTGGCCTCGGCCGTGGCCGTGTTCATGGCGCTGCTCAACCTGCAACGCAACCTTATCGACCCGCTGGACCGCATCCAGGGCTTTGCCGGGGAAATCGCCGCCGGACACCTCGACGCCTCCCTGGGCGGCGACTACAAGCAGGAGATCCTCTCCCTCAAGGACAGTGTGGCGGCCATGGTGCGGTCGCTCAAGGCAAGCATGGCCGACGCCCACCGCAAAAGCGAGGAAGCCGAGCGCAACGCCCATGAGACGCAACAGGCATTGGCGACGGCCAAGGAGCAGGAAGCCCGCGTCAGCACGCTCATCCAGCGGATGACAGCCACGGCGGGCAAGGCCCGCTCGGTTTCCGAAACCCTGTTCTCGGCCATTGGCGAACTGTCGGACCAGGTGGACGACGTGAACAAGGGCATGGACGTGCAAAGCGCCCGCATGGCCGAGACCGCCACGGCCATGGAGGAAATGAACGCCACGGTGCTGGAGGTGGCGCGCAACGCGTCCCAGGCCGCCGAACACGCCTCCCGCTCGCGCCAGAACGCCCAGACGGGCGCCGAGGGCGTGCAGCGCGCCGTCGCGTCCATCAAGCAGATCCAGCACCGCGTCCTGTCCCTCAAGGAGACCATGGGGCAGCTTGGCTCGCAGGCGGACAACATCGGCCAGATCATGACCGTGATTTCCGACATTGCGGACCAGACCAACCTGCTGGCGCTCAACGCGGCCATCGAGGCGGCCCGCGCCGGCGAGGCGGGGCGCGGCTTCGCCGTGGTGGCCGACGAGGTGCGCCGCCTGGCGGAAAAGACCATGAACGCGACCACCGAGGTGCGCGAGGCCGTGCAGACGATCCAATCCCACGCGCGGGAAAACATCCAGGCCGTGGAGGAAGCCGCCAAGGACATCGTGCAAAGCACCGAGGCCGCGTCCCAATCAGGCGCCTTCATGGAGGAGATCGTCAGGTTGGTGGACGATACCGCGGGCATGGTCACCTCCATCGCCACGGCGGCGGAGGAGCAGTCCGCCACCAGCGAGGAGATCAACCGGGCCGTGGGCGACGTGAGCCGCATTGCCACGGACACGGCCGAGGGCATGGACAAGTCGGCCCGCGCCCTGGTGGAGATAGCCAGCCAGGTGGAGGAGCTGGACACCGTGATCCAGGCCATATCCAGCGGCGAGGCGGGCATGGGCATGGCCTCGGCTTCGGACAAGCTCATCACCTGGGGCAAGGAGTTGGAGATCGGGGTCGGATCCATCGACAAGCAGCACCAGCGGCTGGTGGAGCTCATCAACGACCTGCACGCCGCCATGAAGAACCGCAAGTCCAAGGAGACGATCCTGAAAACCTTCGAGCATCTCAAGGACTACACGGTGACCCACTTCGGCGCCGAGGAAAAGCTGTTTGCCCGGTTCAAGTATCCCCAGACCAAGGAGCACATGGAGGAACACCACAAGTTCGTGGCCAAGGTGCTGGAATGGGAAGGGGCGCTCACGTCCGGCAAGGCCACGGTGTCCATGGACATCATGCGCTTCCTCAAGGACTGGCTCACCAAGCACATCATGGTGGTGGACAAGAAATACGCCCCGTTCTTCATCAAGAACGGCGTGAAATAGCCCGCGCATCCGCGATGCGCAACGGGCCACGGCATGCCGTGGCCCGTCAGGCTGCTGACAAACCGCCATCTCTCCCTGCTGGTTCCTTCTCGACGCCTTGCGGCCCACGGCGTCGGGTGCACGGCCCGCCATGCCCCGGCCTGACGCGCCAGCCAACAAGGCCGCCCGCCTGGGGAACGCGCGTGTCCCACCCGCATCGACCTCCCCCGCCAATATTCCGCCTGGGGAACTCGCTCGTCCCAACCGTATCCACCTCCCCTACCAGCAGTTTTTGGGGAAAGAGAGAGGTGAGAGGATGGGGGGCCGGGGGAAGGAGGGAGGAGAGGGAAAACCCCTTTTTCCAAGCATAAAAAGGGGTTTTCCCTCTCCACCCTCCATCCCCCGGGGCTTTATTTTTTTATTCCAATTCGCCGGGTTGGGAGACCGGGCGCACGCAACCGGCAAAGGCGACCAGTTGGAAGAGCTTTTTCGTCTGGGTGCTCACGATAAGGAAGTAGCGGTCCTGAGATCGGAAGAGCACACGTCTGAAC
>JBFWMG010000060.1:0-10788 GCA_050251715.1 Desulfovibrionaceae bacterium
GGAGAGAGAACAACCCCTTTTTTCGCCGAAAATGGGGTTGTTCTCTCTCCTCTCTCCTTCCCCCGGTGCTTTGTCAGTACAAAAAGAAGAGGCCGACATGCGCCGGCCTCTTGTCCTTGAGCGAAGCTGAGGGGCTACGCGCCGCCGCTCTGCTTCAGCACAAAGCTTTTGGTGGACGGGCCGGTGGAGGCCGAGGTGCCTGCGATGCGCGACAGGTAGGCGTCGCCCATGGTCGCGATGTGGTCCGCCACGTTGTCGAAGTAGTTGAGGTGGATCTGTTCCTCGTCGATGATCTGCTCGAAGAGTTTGGCCGTGATGCTGTCGCCGTTTTCGCGGCACACGACGAGGAACTGGTTGTAGGCGTCTATGGTCACGTCTTCCTCGTTCACGTCAAAGGGGTGGATGGCCTTGATGTCCTGTCCCTTGACGACCTTGCCGGAGAGGTCGGTGGTGGGTTCGCCGCCCAGTTCCTTGATGCGTTCGGCGAACATTTCGGCGTGGCGCATCTCGTCGATGGCGATGAGTTTCATGTTGCCGGCCAGTTCGCCCAGATCCTTGTCATCCAGCTTGTAGTGCTGGTTCATATACTGGCTGATGGCCTTGAGTTCCATGGCGCGGGCCATGTTGAGCACCTGGATGACGTTTCTTTTGCGTGCGTCCTTTGTCGCCTTGGACTGGGCCAGGGCGGCCTTGCCGGTCTTTGGGGCTGCCATGAGTCTCTCCTTGGTGGTCGGTGGTGGGAGCTGGTGCAACATGCTTCTGTATCCTACTGGGAACTATTGCTGTTCGCTTGCCGTCTGTCAAGGTGCGCGGGTCAGGCGTGGTCCTCCTCGAACAGGTTGCGGATGGCGGGGGCGTCGAGCCCCGCGCCCAGGGCGGCCATGAGTTGCAGCCGCGCCTTGGGCCCGCCCAGGCGTCCGGAAAGGATGACGCCGCGCCGGGCCAGGTCCGCGCCGCCGCCCTCGTAGCCATAGATGGGCCATACCCCGCCCTCGATGCAGCGGGTGGCCAGCACCACCACGACGCCTTGCGCCAGGCAGGCGTCGATGGCGGGCAGCGCCGCCGGGGGCACGTTGCCCGCGCCGAATCCCTCCACCACCAGTCCGGCCATGCCCGCCGCGCGCAGGGCGTCGATGGCCGCGCCGTCCATGCCGGTGTAGCAGGTCACCAGCGGCACGTGGGTTTCCAGATGGTCCGGCCTCAGGCGCACCCGTTTGCCCAGGGCGGTGAGGGGCGACAGCGCCACATCGCGGCCCGCCACATAGCCCAGCACGCCCGCCTCGCCCGCGCCAAAGGCGTCCACGTTGAGCGAATTGATCTTGACCACCTCGCGGGCCGCGAAAAAGCGGTCGTTCATGAGCAGCACCACCCCGGTCTCGGGCGGCAGGGGCTTGAGGCAGGCGCGCACGCCGTTGACCAGATTGCGCAGGCCATCATAGCCTATTTCCGTGTAATAGCGCATGGATCCGGTAAAGACCACAGGCTTGCGCGAGGCGAGCACCAGGTCGCACAGAAAGGCGGTCTCCGCCAAGACGTCCGTGCCGTGCAGCACCACGGCCCCGGCGGTATCGGGCTCGGCCAGGGCCGCGTCCAGGTCGCGCGCCAGCTGGAACATGCAGGCCGGGGTCATGTGCGGGCTGGGTTTGTCGGACCACGCGATGGGGCGCAGCCGGATGGGCGGCGTCTGGCCGGAGCCGGGGGCATCCGGCGCGCCGGGGTGCGGGTCCGGGGCCAGATCGGTCATGAGCCGTTCGAAATTGCCGCCCGGCGCCACGCCGGGCGCGCCGTCGCACGGCCCCATGCCGATGGTGCCGCCCGTGAAGAAGACGGCGATTTCCTTGTGTTGCATTGTCGTGCCACCACGCTGAAGGGATGGGGCGCAGGCGCGCCGTACCCGTTACCATGGCAGAAATCGGGCGGGCGGACAACCGGGGCGGCCGGGAGGCCGAATAATATTCGGCCAAAAGCGTAGCGCCGAGGGGATAAATGCGGTCCGCTCTTGCTCTACCGCGCCGGGTTTGGTATGTGAAAACGTTATCTTTTTGTACGCAGCACGGGCAAGAAAGGAGAAGCGCGTGATCCGATTCGAGAACGTCAACAAATGGTACGGCGAGATGCATGTCCTCTCGGACATCAACCTGCATGTGGCCCAGGGCGAGGTGGTGGTGGTGTGCGGCCCCAGCGGCTCGGGCAAGAGCACGCTCATCCGCTGCATCAATCGCCTGGAGCCCATCCAGAAGGGCCGTATCGTGGTGGACGGCTATGATCTGTACGACGTCAAGACCAACCTGACCTTGCTCCGCGCCGAAGTGGGGTTCGTGTTCCAGCAGTTCAATCTCTATCCGCACATGACCGTGTTGGAGAACATCATGCTTGCCCCGTGCATGGTGCGCAAGACGCCCAAGGCCGAGGCGCGCGACATCTGCATGCGCCTTTTGGAAAAGGTGAACATCCCGGACAAGGCCGCCGCCTACCCCTGCCAGCTTTCCGGCGGGCAGCAGCAGCGCGTGGCCATTGCCCGAGGTCTGGCCATGCAGCCCAAGATCATGCTCTTTGACGAGCCCACCTCGGCGCTCGACCCCGAAATGATAAACGAGGTGCTCGACGTCATGCAGTCTCTGGCGCGCGAGGGCATGACCATGATCTGCGTGACCCACGAGATGGGCTTTGCCCGCGAGGTGGCGGACCGCGTCATCTTCATGGACGGCGGCCTGCTCATCGAGGAGAACACGCCCGACGCCTTTTTCCACAATCCGCAAAACGAGCGGACCAAGGATTTTCTCGGCAAGATATTGTCGCATTGATTCCAGGCGGCGTGCGGGGCGGGGCAATGGCGCTCCGGCCCGCGCCGATCATCAACAACCTCGGAGGAACATTATGAAAATGGTGAAGATGCTGGCGATGGCGGCGGTGCTGGTTCTGGCCCTGGCCCAGATGGCGCAGGCGGGAGCGGCCTATGACAACGTGATGAAGACCAAGGTGCTGCGCGCGGGCATCATGACCGACTCCATCCCTGGCGCGTACTACAACGACAAGAACGAGTGGGTCGGCTTTGACGTGGACATCGCCGAAGAGATCGCCAAGCGCATGGAGTGCAAGCTGGAGCGCGTGGCCGTGAACAACAAGACCCGCATCGCCTTTGTGCAGCAGGGCCGCATCGATATCTCCGTGGCCAACATGACCCACAAGCGCGAGCGCGACAAATCCATCGACTTCTCCATCACCTACTTCTTCGACGGCCAGAAGATCCTGGCCAAGAATGGCGCCTTCAAGTCCCTGAAGGACTTTGTGGGCAAGAAGATCGCCACCATGCAGGGCACCACCTCCGAGCTCAACGTCAAGGCGCTGCTCAAGTCCCTGGGCGATGCCGACTACGAAAAGAACGTGATCTCCTTCCAGAAGGAGTCCGAGTGCTTCCAGGCCTTGCAGATGGGCCGCGTGGCCGGTTGGTCCACCGACTCCACCATCCTGCTCGGCTACGCGGCCAAGGAGCCCGGCAAGTTTGAGCTGGTGGGCGACTTCTTCAGCGACGAGCCCTACGGCATCGGCCTGCCCTCCGACGATTCCGCCCTGCGCGACGCCGTGAACTTTGCCCTGCAGGACATGTGGAAGGACGGCGCCTACATGGCCATCTACAACAAGTGGTACGGCCCCAACACCCCGTACTACTTCCCCATGACCGAAAAGATCGAGATGTGGCCGTAACCCGCCACGCGCGATCGGCATAGTATGAACGGCCCGGAGCGCCCCGCGCTCCGGGCCTCACCCGGGGCATCATGAGAAATCTGCTAGAAAAAACCTGGTTCCAGAACGCCTGCCTCTTCGCGCTGTTCATAGGCATGGCCTACTACTGGGGCTGGGTGTTTGATTTCGGCTACAAATTCCAGTGGTCCGTGCTGTACGTGGACAACGCCACCTATGGCTTCAATTTCGGCGTGGAGCTGCTGCGCGGCGTGGTCATGACCATCAAGATCTCCTGCATCAGCTCGGCCGTGGCCCTGGCGCTGGGCACCGCCTTTGGCCTGGGCAGGCTGGCGCTGTTTGCGCCCGTGCGCTGGCTGTCCACCGCCTATGTGGAGTTCTTCCGCAACACGCCGCTGCTCATCCAGCTGTTTTTCTGGTATTTCGCCTTTCCCCAGGCCTTGCCCGAGGCGTTGCGCGACCAACTGTTCGCCGGGGAATTCGAGTTCTGGATCGCGGTGATCGGCCTTTCGGTGTACACCGGCTCGTTCATGGCCGAGGTCATCCGGGCCGGACTCCAGTCCATCCCCAAGGGATTGCTCGAAGCCTCCTACTCCAGCGGCCTGTCCTATTTCCAGGTGCTGCGGCACATCATCCTGCCCCTGGCCTTCCGGGCCATCATACCGCCCCTGGGCAGCGAGTTCCTCAACAACATGAAGAACTCCTCCCTGGCCATGGTGGTGGGCGTCACCGAGCTGTGCTGGCAGTCGCAGCAGGTGGAGAGCCTCACCTTCAAGGGGTTCGAGGCCACCACCGCCGCCACCGTGCTCTACCTGTCCCTATCCCTGTCCATCTCCGCCATCCTCAACACCGTGAACCGCAAGCTGGCCATTGGCGCCGTCGCCGTGCGCAAGCCCATCCATGAGCGCGTGGTGGACGTGTGCCTCATGCCCGTGGTGGCCGGGGCGCGCGCCTGCGCCGTGGTGGCGGGCGGGGTGCGCCGCAGAAGCGCCATGTCCGAATCACTGGCCCTTTCGCCCGCCATGGTGGCGTGGCGGCGCGCCGTGGGCGTGACCACGCGGCTGCTGTTCAACGCGGCCAAGGCGCTGTTCGTGGCGGCCATCGCCTTTGTGCTCTACAAGGCCGCGCGGGCGGTCATCGCCTTCGACTGGGGCGTCATCCGCGACAACCTGGGCCTGCTGCTCATCTGGCGCTTTCCCCACGGCAGCCCCAACGAGCTGTTCTGGGGCTTGGGCGGGCTTGCCTACTCCCTGCTCATGGCCGTCATCGCCATCACGGTCAGTTTTTTCATCGGTCTCGTCGTGGGCGTGGGCCGCACGGCCAAAAACCGTATCGTACGCATCCCCTGCCTGCTGTACATCGAGATCATCCGAGGCAACCCGCTCATCATCGTCATCTTCTGGGTCTATTTCTTCATTCCCATCGTCACGGGCACCTTCCTCGACGTGTTCTGGTCCGCCACCGTGGCGCTCACCGTGTTCACGGGCGCGTACATCGCCGAGATCGTGCGCGGCGGCATCCAGAACATCCCGCCCGGCCAGTTCGAGGCCGCCTATTCCACCGGGCTCACATTCTTCCAGGTCATGCGCCACATCATCCTGCCCCAGGCGCTCAAGCAGATGATCCCGGCCATCGTGGGCCAGTTCATCGCCATCTTCAAGGATACCTCGCTCGCCTACGTCATCGGCGTGCTGGAACTCACCTTCGTGGCCCAGGGGTTGAACAACCGCCTCATGGTGCACCCCTTCGAAATCTACACCACCGTGGCCACGCTCTACTTTGTGTGCTGCTACATCATGAGCCAGTTCGCCGCGCGCCTGGAACGCCGCCTGTCGCCCGAAGGCACCCGGCTGCGCATGTAACCGGGGACACATGCTCTCGAAAGCAAAGGCCGGGCTTGCCCGGCCTTTTTTTGTGCGGCGCGGCGTGGCGCGGTGTGGTGGGAAACGGCGAACAGAGGAAGATTTCGCGCTGGCGCGCGACCAGGGCGCTGCATCCCTGCTCTCGATATCCGTAAGGTTCGTTTCACTCACCTAACGGCTAGTCGGCCTGGACCCGGCAGGGGGACGCCCCTGCACGCGAGTAGGCGGATGAGGTGGGCGGACAGGACGGAGGATACGGCGCGATGAGGTCGGGATAAAGAGAAGGTGAAGACGGTGGTGTGGTGGCGGGAGGGGGTGCGTGCGCCACAGTCCACTCTTTGAAGCAAGGGTCTTTTGGCCTGAATGACGGGCGCAAAAGCCGCCCGCCCTTCAGGCCAAAAGACCCTTGCAGCAAATGGTGAACTGCCCCCATTGGGGGGTGGCGACCCCTGCGAGGCTCCGCCCCAAACCCCGGTTTCCGGTTGTATGGGGGGGGAAGATGTCGTGCGGGCAAGGCCTGCGGCCTGGCCGGGATTCCTTTCCGCCAACTATAAGCGGCATTATGCCGCCGCCCCAAATCCCGGATTTTTGTGGTATGAATGAAACAGAAAAAGCGGGGCGGGCAAAGCCTGCGGCCTGTCCGGGATTCCTTCCCGGCAACTGTAAGCGGCATTATGCCGCCGCCTCCTTTACAGCTTGTCAGGAATGTTTACTGTTTATCGTAATGATAATCCGCCACCGAGGAGAGAGCCATGAACGCGAAAGATAAAGACATCCGGAACGGCAAAGGCACGGAACAGGCAAAAGATGGTGCGGCGCAGGCCGAGGATTGGCTTATACCCGAGGATGGCCGCCAGTATTTGCGCGACCTGTTCGGCAAGCTCAAGAATCCCGTGGCGATCAAGGTGTTTTCGCCGGAGGGCGAGCCGGGGCCGTATACGGAGTTCATGGTCAAGTTCGCCCGCGACCTGGACAGGCTGGGCGACAAGATCACCGCGAGTTTCCATACGGTGGGCGATGCCCAGGCCGCGAAGTACGAGGTGGACGTGCCGTCGGTGCTCATCAGCCCGGACGAGTACCACATGCGTTTTCTGGGCGCGCCCATGGGCGAGGAGGCGCGGGCGTTCATAGAGGGCATCATGTTCGCTTCGCTTGGCGTGAGCGGCCTGTCCGGGCAGTCGAAAAAGTTGCTGGCCGACTTTGACGAGGAGCGGCTCATCCAGGTGTTCGTCAGCCCCACCTGCCCCTATTGCCCGGGCCAGATCATCAACGCCTTCAAGGCGGCGGTGGAAAAGCCGAGCCTGATAAAGGCCGAGGCCGTGGTCACCGTGGAGAACGAGGATTTGGCCATGAAGTATGGCGTGGGCTCCGTGCCGCACACGGTCATCAACGACACGCACAACATGCTGGGCCTCATGCCCGAGGAGCGGTTCGTGCTGGAGATGATCCTGCTGCAGGATGCGGAGGAGACTCAGGACGGCCACGGCCACGCGCATGGCCATGCCCTCGATTCGGGCGCGCCGGGCGGGGCGCAGGTCATCGAAACGGATCTGGTGGTGGCCGGCGCGGGCCCGGCCGGGCTCACGGCGGGCATCTATGGCGAGCGCAGCGGCATGAGGACCGTGATCCTGGAAAAGGGCGTCATTGGCGGCCAGGTGGCCCTGACCCCGGTGGTGGAGAATTATCCCGGCTTCGCCAATGTGGCCGGGGCCAAGCTCATGGAGATCATGAGCCAGCACGCCCGCGAGTATTGCACCATCAACGAGGGAGAGGATATCGCCGAGGTCAAGGTGGGCAAGAACATCGAGGTCATCACGGGGCGCGGCGTATACGTGGCCAAGGCGCTCATCATCGCCACGGGCGCCACCTGGCGCAAGCTGGGGGCCATGGGCGAGGACCGCTATTTTGGCCTGGGCGTGAACTATTGCGCCACGTGCGACGGCTATCTGTACAAGGGCAGGAAGGTGGCCGTGGTGGGCGGCGGCAACACCGCGCTCACCGACGCGCTGCACCTCAGGAATCTGGGCGTGGACGTGACCGTGATCCACCGGCGCGACGCCTTCCGCGCGGAAAGGCATTTGCAGGATTCGCTGGAGCGCGAGGGCGTGCCCGTGCTGTGGAACAAGGAAGTGCTGGAGATCCAGGGCGACGAGTTGCGGGTGAATAATCTGCGCCTGGTGGATACCGTGACCGGCGAGGAAAGCGATTTCGCTGTCAACGGCGTGTTCGTGGCCATTGGCCACGACGCCAACAACGCCCTTGCCAGGCAGTTGGGCCTGGCCATGGACCAGGGCGGGTTCATCAAGGTGGACGCGCAGATGCGCACCTCGATCCCGCGTATCTATGCGGCGGGCGACGTGACCGGCGGCGTGCAGCAGATCGTGACCGCGGTGGGCGAGGGCTCGGCCGCCGCCCTGGCGGCGTTCGAGGACACGGCCCATCCCTATTGGAAGAAGTAGGGCGCGCCGATAAGCACTTTGGAGCGGCGGGGCTGCGGCTCCGCCGTTTTGTCGCGCGGCGTGGCCACGGGGCATTTCGAACCAATGCCCGTCCGGTTCGCCGCGTCCGTGGACAGGGCAATGCCGTTCGCGTATTTATTGATATTGAACCTGCCGTGTGAGAGGCCGCCATGCCCCCCAAGACCATCTACACCCCGGCGGATCAGGCCGCCGACGCCAAGCGCGGCTCGCAGTTCGTGCAGGCGCTCAACACGCGCACCCAAAACGCGCGTTGGGAGCACGAGGCGCAGATCGCCAGGCCGCGCCATGACGCGGTTGAGGAAACGCGCAGCCTGCCCTCCCAGGCGGACCACACCGCCATGCGTGAGGCGGAGCGCACCGAGGTGCGTGAGGCGCAGCCCTTGGTGGAGGACGCCACGCGCGGCAATGTGGTGGACGCCGACGCCTGACCCCCTTTCCTGGGGCATATTGCCCCTGCGGCTGCGACGAATCGTACCGTCTTGCAACGATTTCGTACCGGGGAACGGCCTCCGACCCGGTCTGCGCAGCGGCTCGGGAAAAACGCCTGAATGAGTCGCAACCCCTTCCATTTCCTTGTCTTCGACGGTATAGTGGAGACAAGGAGAGATCCCATGGTCGCAGAGGTCAGAGAGCTTGTCCGGCAGTACATGCCCGAGTTCCCGATCCGCCATTGCGGACGGTTGGTCACCGACACGTCCAACTTTACCTCCATCGGCTACGGCGACGTGATCGCCGTGGCTGGCCGCCATTACATGGTGCTGCGCGACGAGGCCGAGCGCCGTTTCGGTCTGGAAGACCCGAAATTCTGGGTCAAGCGGTGCCGCGAGTTGGAGACAGGGGCGCGCAAGATCCTCAAGCTCGAATTCCATGAGGATTTTTCGCTGCACATAGGCGCGCTCCAGATCCATTGCCATCGCAGCCCGGACAAGGAGTCGCGCATCCTGGACATGACGCGGGGCGATCCGCGCTTCATGCAGGGTGAAAACGCCCGCGACGAAGCCGGGCACAACGTGCGCATTCTGGACGTGGTGCAGGGAAGGCGGCTGGATCTGAATATCGAGGATCTGCAAACGGAGGATCACTTCACGTACTTTTCGCAGCATGTGCCGGGCATACTGGAGCGGTTCATCGCCGCGTGCGAGGCGTTGGCCATGCTCCATGCCGGACTGGAAAAGCACGGCGACGTGCGCCGCGACCATCTGTTCACCGACCGCGCCAGCGGCGACTACGTGTGGATCGACTTTGACTACGCCTTCGAGTCCCCGGCCAATCCCTTTGGTCTCGACATCTTCGGCCTGGGCAACATCCTGCTCTTCATAGTGGGCAAGCAGATACACACCCGGCGGGACATCACGTCCGGGGTGTACGGGGAGGCGGCGGCGGCGCGCATCGAGGGGGGTGACTATTCGGTGATGTTCCCCTACCGGCTGGTGAATGTGCGCGCACTCTTTCCCTATATCCCCGAGCAGTTGCATCGGGTGCTCATGTATTTTTCCCTGGGCAGCGACGTGTATTACGAGAGCGTGAACGAATTTCTGGCCGACCTGCGGCCCTGTGTGCCGCTTGTGCGCGCGCTGGGCGGGCAGGCTGCCGGAAGCCAGGCATGACGACGAGGAGGACGGCATGGACAACAAGAAGGTGCTCATCGCTTTCGACGGCTCCGACAACGCCATGCGGGCGGTGCGCTATGTGCTTGAAATGCTGCCCGGTCTCAGCGGGTGCACGGTCATTCTGGGGCATATCGAGCGGCTGCCGGACAGGGACATGTTCGCCACCGAAAGCGCCTGGACCACGCAGTGCGGCGCCATCAAGGCCATGACACGGTTGGGCTTGGACAAGGCCCGGGCCATGCTGCGCGAGGCGGGATTTGAAGACGGCGCGCTGGCCGAGGTGTTTGTGGACAGCTGCCGGTCGCCGTTCCAGAGCGGTCAGGACAGTTGCAGCCTGGGCGAGAACATAGCCCAGGAGCTGATGGACATAGCCCAGCGGGAGGGGTGCGGCACCATTGTGGTGGGCAGGCGCGGCTTGAGCAAGGCCGAGGAGGTGGTATTCGGCAGCGTATCCAACCGTCTTATGCGTGCGGCGCATGACTGCGCCCTGTGGGTGGTGGTGTAGGCGATCGGCTGTGCCGGAAAAAGACGGGGGGGATGTGGACGATTGTGGGGCTGCATGATGGGTCCGGGGCGGCGTTTTGGGGCTGTGCGAAACGAGCCTGAAGAGGGGTGCCTGACGGGTGCCTGGGCAAAGAGGCGTTTTGTGAGGTGTTTTGGGCCGGGTTTCGGGGGGTGAAAACCGGGGAAAGGCGGATTTTCCGGGTGTGGATGACTGTGTATATCATGTCGGCATAATTGATCTATTTTGACACCCGCCGCAGTGTTTTCAAAAAATTACCATTTGCTCGAAAAAAGTCGTTGACAGGTGGTGGTGTTCTGCGTAGATACCGCCTCTCGCAACGACGACGCCAACGCGGAAGCGGTTCGACGGAAAACGGTGCGAGCGTTCTTTAAAAAGTGAAATTGTCCGAAAAAAGTCGTTGACAGGTTGGTGGCTTCTGCGTAGATACCGCCTCTCGCAACGACGACGCCGCGAAAGCGGATGGAAGCGGGCGAAAGATCATAGGGTTCTTTGACAATTAAATAGCGAGCCGGTTTGAGAAAAAGCTATGCTTTACAAGTAAGGTTCATACTTCGTTATGGACTTGAGTTTCTTATGGAAAACTTTCCAACTGGAGAGTTTGATTCTGG
>JBFWMG010000061.1:0-9916 GCA_050251715.1 Desulfovibrionaceae bacterium
CAGTTAAGCCCTCCATCGCCGATGATACTGCAGAGTAGTTTGTGGGAAAGTAGGTCACTGCCAGGGCTATTTTTTAAAAGCCCCCGCTTCGAAAGAAGCGGGGGCTTTTTGCGTTGCGGGGGGAGGGCGGAGGGGTGGTTGACGTCCATTACCGCAATCGTGTTTTGAGCGCCTCTATCTCCTGAATTCGTACGTCCATTTGCCCCTTGAGATGCATGAGCTCCTCTTCCAGGGTGCGCAGTCGATCCATCACGGATCGGCGCGGCCAGTTTTGATGACTCTCGCCGTGGTGGGGGGGACGTGGGCGGGTTGCCCGTTGTTCCAGACGATGTCCCCCATCCTTTCTCGGGGGGGATCGAGGTACGGCCGTTCCATTGACCAGCGCCATCCAGAGCCTTCCGCCCTGATCCTTCTAGCGATCCGCTATCGGACGGGCCGCGCCACGGTCATTCGCTGGTGATGACGAAGGGGATAATCCCCAACCCTTGTCATGGGGGAGCGTCTCCCGCCGTCCTGTAACGGCACGAAAGTGCATTCTCCGGCCATGTTTCAGCCCATTTTCCGCTTCCCCGCGCTGGATGAAACGGAAAACAAAAAGGCCTTTCATCCATCTTCGTGGTTGTGGTATGAGGAGAATATCATACCCCTCGCATCGTCCCCTGTTGGGCGCATGCGGCGAGGGCAGGCCGTTCCCGGCAATACATATCCAACCACCCGGGGGAGATGTGCAGCGCGGCGCCTCGGAAATACTGAACCGGTACGCACCGGATTTCCCCAGTCGGCATCAGGGCCGCTTGATGACGGACACAACGGAATTCATGGCCATTGATTACGGCGACGTGATTGCGCTTGGCGGCAGGCACTATTTGGTGCTGCGCGACGAGGTGGAACGGCGTTTCGGGCTTGAGGATCCCAAATACTGGGTCAAGCGTTGCCGCGAGTTGGAGACCGGGGAGCGCAAGATTTTGAAACTCGCGTTTTATGAGCAGTTCCCCTTGCAGTTGGGCGAGTTCAAAATCCTCTGCCACCGCAGCCCGGAAAAGGAGGCGCGCATTCTGACGCTGGTACGCGACGATTGGCGGTTCATGCAGGGGGTGCCCGTGTTTGACAGCAAGCGCAATGTGGTCCGCGTCATCGACCTTATTCGCGGCAAGCGTATTGACGATGTCGTGGACGACATCGATGTGGACCATCGCACCTATTTTTTTCAATATTTACCAGACATTCTGAAAGGATTCATCGGCGCTGCGGAAGCCATAGGCGCATTGCATACGCGCTGGGAAAAACACGGGGACATTCGGCGTGACCATTTGTGGGTGGAGCACGAGACGGGCCGCTACCGCTGGATTGATTTCGACTATGCCTTCGATTTTCAAGAAAACCCGTTTGGCCTCGATATCTTTGGCCTGGGCAACATACTGCTGTTTTTGGTGGGGAAGGGCGAACATACGCGTCAAACACTGGAACAAGGGTGCTTTCCCGAAGCGGTTGTGGCCTCGCTCACGAACGATGATTACGCCCTCATGTACGGGAATCGGCTGGCCAATTTGGGCAAGCTTTTCCCCTACATTCCCATCAGACTCAACCGGGTGCTGATGCATTTTTCCTCCGCAACCGATGTCTTTTACGAGTATGTGGATGAATTGCTGGACGATCTGCGCCCCGCTTTGAACGACATCCTGGAGATGGCCCAACATTGATGCCGGGAGGAATACGATATGGATTGCAAGAAGATACTCGTAGCCATAGACGGTTCGGAAAATTCCATCCGCGCCATCAGTTATGTGGGGCAGGTTTTAAGGAGCAAAGAGGATTTTTTGATTAAGCTTCTCTACATCGAACGGTTGCCGGATAGGGATCTCTTTTCCGACGATGTGTCCTGGAAGCAGCGGTGCGTCGAGCTGCGGACCGAGATGCGTGATTTTATCTCTGATGCCAGAGATATTCTCGAATCACACGGCATACCTGACCAGTGCCTGTCGGATCGGTATGTCCAGAGTTGCAAATCCCCTTTTGCCGACCGTCCGGAAACCCATTGCAGCCATGGAACAAGCATTGCCCAGGAGATTCTCTCGATATTGAAGGAAGAAGGCTTTGGCACGGTGGTTGTGGGCCGGCGCGGTGTTTCAAAGGCCGAGGAATTTCTTTTTGGCAGCGTGTCGAGCAAGATCATCCATCACGCCAAGGGCTGCTCCGTCTGGGTGGTCGCCTAGCATCAGGGCAACGTCAGCCAGGACGCGTCCGCTGCGGTAGGCAGGTGTCATGGTCGTTAACCGGGGAGAATGACATGGACAAGCACATTCTTGTCACAGTGAGCGCCGACAAAAGTGCGTCCAGCGGCATACGTTTTCTTGCTGAATTCTTCAAAAATAAAAGTGGGATGGAGCTCACGCTTTATTATACGGTTGCCTGGCCGGAGTCCGTGAAGGGGGGGATGCCCGGTTATCAGGAAATCTGCGAAATGGAGCAGATGGGCAAACAGCGGGAGAAGATCGCGCGTGCCGCCCTTGGCCGGGCACGGGACAAGCTGCGCATGTTGGGATTCGACCGGGCGACGATCAACGAGAAGATCCATTTTCGGCGAACCAGCGCGGCGCTGGATATCCTGCACGAGGGCGAGAAAGGGTTGTATGACGCCGTGGTGCTTGGCCGCCGCGGGCTGAACTGGATTGAAGAACTGGTGGAAAGCAGTGTGAGCAAGGAGCTGTTGAGCAAGCCGGTAACCATACCCATCTGGGTCTGCCGCGATCCGGCCGGGGGGCGCCGGAATGTGTTGGCTTGTGTGGACGATTCGGCGCAGGCGTTGCGTATGGTGGATCACGTGACCTACATCCTTGCGGGAGAGGATCATGCAATAACGCTGTTGAACATCTTTGATCCGCATTCCGGCGACCGGATTTTTGCCGAGGAATTGTTTGCCACCTGCAAGGGCATTGCGCTGGAGAACGGCTTTCCGGCCGAGCGGCTTCATACCCGTGTCATCGAGGATTATAATGTCGCCAAGGCGATTCTCCGCGCCGCGTCCCAGGGGGAGTACGCCGTGGTGGCGACAGGGCGCACCGGTGAGGATCGTGGCCTCCTGCACCGGATCTTCATGGGATCCGTCTCGACCGCCCTGTACCGGCAGCTTACCGGTGCGGTGCTTTGGCTCAGCATGTGACGCAGGCCTGGATGGATGGGAATTTTTGGCGGCGTTGCCCGTGACGATTCGAAGAGAAGATGCTTCCATGTATCAGCTGGGGCCGGGATAGGGGGCGCATCCTCATGAGGGGGGCACATGCCTGTGCTCCAGCTTTGAGGCGGATCTGGCCGTACCGGCCCTCCACAAGGCCGGGCATTTGCCGTCTGGGCCGAGGGCGTGGCCGCATGCCTCCGTCCATCTCCCGGTACCGCACCCCCGTCCAGTCATCCTCCCTCATGCTCCTGCTGGGGAGCTCATCCCCCGCCTGCCGCCGCATCTTCACCGTTGACTGCGTGCGTCTGTCGGGTACACTGCGCGACGACGAAACCCTTTAACCCGCCCCCCTGGGCAAGAGAACATGAGCGACGCACCCGATAAAATCATTTATTCCATGTACAAGGTCAGCAAGTTTCACCAGCAGCGGCCTATACTCAAGGACATTTCCCTTTCCTATTTCTACGGCGCCAAGATCGGCGTGCTGGGCCTGAACGGCTCGGGCAAGAGCTCGCTGCTCAAGATCCTGGCGGGCGTGGACAAGGATTTTCAGGGCAAGACGGACATCGCCTCGGGCTACACCATCGGCTACCTGGAGCAGGAACCCCTCGTGGACGTGAACAAGACCGTCATCGAGGTCGTGCGCGAAGGCGTGCAGGAGGTCGTGGACCTGCTGGCCGAGTTCGAGGCCATCAACGAAAAGTTTGCCGAGCCCATGGACGACGACCAGATGCAGAAGCTGCTGGACAAGCAGGCCAACGTGCAGGACAAGCTCGACGCCTGCGGCGCGTGGGATTTGGACAGCCGCCTGGACCAGGCCATGGACGCCCTGCGTTGCCCGCCGCCGGATACGCCGGTATCCGTGGTTTCGGGCGGCGAGCGCCGCCGCGTGGCCTTGTGCCGCCTGCTGCTCAAGGCTCCGGACATCCTGCTGCTGGACGAACCCACCAACCATCTGGACGCCGAGTCCGTGGCCTGGCTGGAGCAGCATCTGCAGCGCTATCCCGGCACGGTCATCGCCGTGACCCACGACCGCTATTTCCTGGACAACGTGGCGGGCTGGATTCTGGAACTGGACCGGGGACGCGGCATCCCGTGGAAGGGGAATTATACCTCGTGGCTGGAGCAGAAGGAAAAACGCCTGGCCAACGAGGAAAAGGGCGAGGACAAGCGGCGCAAGGCATTGTTGCGCGAGCTGGAATGGATCCGCACCGCGCCCAAGGGCCGCCACGCCAAGAGCAAGGCGCGCGTGTCGCAGTATGAGGAGATGGCGGCGCAGGATATCCAGAAAGCCACGGCGGACCTGGAGATTTTCATTCCGCCGGGACCGCGCCTGGGCAAAAAGGTCATCGAGCTGGATGGCGTGGGCAAGGCCTATGGCGACCGGCTGCTGGTGGACGGCGTGACCTTTGCGGTGCCCGCGGGCGCCATCGTGGGCATCATCGGCGGCAACGGCGCGGGCAAGACCACGCTGTTCCGCATGATAACGGGCCAGGAAAAGCCGGACAGCGGCACCTTGTCCGTGGGCGAGAGCGTCAAGCTCTCCTATGTGGACCAGTCGCGCGACGCCCTGGACCCGGACAAGACCGTGTTCGACGTCATCACCGGCGGCTATGAGACCTTTGACCTGGGCGGGCGCGAGGTGAACGCCCGGGCCTATGTGGGCCGGTTCAACCTGACGGGCGGCGATCAGCAGAAAAAGACCGGCGTGCTTTCGGGCGGCGAGCGCAACCGCGTGCACCTGGCCAAGATGCTGAAAGAGGGCGGCAACGTGCTCCTGCTCGACGAGCCCACCAACGACCTGGACGTGAACACCATGCGCGCGCTGGAAGAGGCGCTGGTCAATTTCTGCGGCTGCGCCATGGTCATCAGCCACGACCGCTGGTTCTTGGACCGCATCGCCACGCACATGCTCGCCTTTGAGGATGACGGCAAGGTGGTGTGGTTCGACGGCAACTATTCGGAATATGAGAAGGACCGCAAGCAGCGGCTGGGCAAGGAGGCGGACCAGCCGCATCGCGTGAAATACCGCAAGCTGACGCGCTAGCGCATGTTGGCATTGAAACAATGCGAGGATTTGAAATAATGAAGCATTGTTTCAACAAAATGCATAAGAGCATCTAATCTTTTTCAAAGTCAAGATGCTCTCGTTCGCGCAGGCGGCGCTGCGCCACATTGGACGCCCCCATGCCGTGCCGCATGGGGGCGTTTTGTGTGTGGGAACAATCCGAGTACATCGTGGACATAAGGATTTGAGAATATGGGGAACACTTCCAGGAAGGAAAACCTGGAGGTGGGTATGCCCCTGCTTCAAGTTAGGCTCCCGGTTGTATAGGATGAGGGGAACGGGGCGTTCCGGCAAAGCGTCCGGCAATGCCCCTATACTGCCCCCCGCCGCAATACGTGGCGGCATAATGCCATCGCGCAGGAAATAATGCTCATTCCTCCTTCCCCCCACATACCCCGCAAACCGCTTCTGGACAGCACGGTGGAAAGGCTATACGGTAGTCATTGCATGATTATTCTTCCTGGCAGGAGAAGAAACCGTCTTGAAATCCCACGATACTCGGCGCGTTGATCGCGCCGGGGCGGTGTCATGATCGCGCCGCTTCTCATCACACTCGGCGACCCCAACGGCCTTGGGCCGGAACTGGTGTGCCGCCTCTTTTCGGGCGCCCGGCCCGAAGGCTCTTTCCTTGTCATTGGCCCGGAGTCATCCCTTGCGCCGCATCTGGCGCGCAGCGGCGCGCCCCGGTTCTGGACCCGCGCGGCATCCCCGCGTGAGGGGCTGGAGGCCGCGCGGCGCACGCCGGGCGCCGTTGTGTTGTACACGCCGCCCGAGCTGGCTGGATTCGTTCCCGACGTGGGCCGCGCCACGCCCGACGGGGGCCGCGCCGCCGGGATCAGCCTGGATGTGGCCTGCGGTCTGCTGTTGGCGGATGCGCCCGAGGAACGCGCCGCCGGTGTCGTCACCTGCCCGCTCAACAAGGCCATGCTCGCCGCCGCCGGATTCGCCTTTCCCGGCCACACCGAGTTTCTGGCCGAGCGCGCCGGACTGGGGCCGGACGGCGTGTGCATGCACCTGTGCGGCGACGTGTTGCGCGTCAGTCTGGTCACCACGCATCCGCCGCTGGCCGATGTGCCGCGCCTGGTCACCCGCGCCAAGATCGTGCGTTGCCTGCGCCTGACCGCCGAGTTGGTGCGCGCCCAGGGATTGGCCGGTCCCATCGGCGTGTGCGGGCTCAACCCCCATGCGGGTGAGAGCGGCACCATTGGCCGCGAGGAGATAGACACCATCATCCCGGCCGTGGAAGAGGCGCGGGGACTGGGCATAGACGCCGTGGGCCCGCTGCCCGCGGACACGCTCTTCCACCGCGCGGCGCAGGGCGCGTTCGCCGCCGTGCTGGCCATGTACCACGACCAGGGGCTTGGCCCCCTGAAAACGCTCCATTTTTCCAGGGCCGTAAACGTGACGCTCGGGTTGCCCTTTGTGCGCACCTCGGTGGACCACGGCACGGGCTACGATCTGGCGGGCCGCGACACGGCGGACACCGGCAGCCTGGCGGCGGCCATAGGGCTGGCGCGCACTCTGACCCAAGCAAGGGGATAACGCATGTATCTCGGTATCGACGTGGGGGGCACGCATACGGACGCCGTGGTCCTGTCCGATGGCGCCATCGTGGCCCAGGCCAAGGTGGTCACCGACCACGACAACCTGCTCGCCTCGGTGCGCGCGGCGCTTGCCGCCGTGCTGGAGGAAGTGGACCCGGCGCGGGTCTCCCGCTTCAACTTGAGCACCACGCTGTCCACCAACAGCATCGTGGAAGGCAAGACCGAGGACGTGGGCGTGTTCGTGGCGCCCGGTCCGGGCATCGACACCGAGAATTTCCGTATCGGCGGCTATTTTTATATTCTGCCCGGTTCGGTGGACCACCGTGGCAAGGAGATACAGGAACTGGGCCTGGACGACCTGGAGGACGGCGCGGCGCGGTGCCGCGCGGCCGGGGTGCGCGTGTTCGCTTCCGTGGGCAAATTCTCCACCCGCAACCCGGCCCACGAAAACCGCGTGGCCGAGGCGCTGGCGGCCCAGGCCGACCACGTGACCCTGGGCCATCGCCTGTCCGGCATGCTCAATTTTCCCCGCCGCGTGTCCACGGCCTATTACAACGCGGCGGTGTGGCGCACCTACAACGTCTTTGCCGACGCCGTGGAGCAGGCGGTGGCCTTCCACGGCCTCACCTGCCCGTGCAACATCCTCAAGGCGGACGGCGGCACCATGCCGCTGCCCGTGTCGCGCCAGACGCCGGTGGAGTCCATCCTGTCCGGCCCGGCGGCCTCGGTCATGGGCATCATCGCCCTGTGCTCCATCCACGAGGACTGCGTGATCCTGGACATAGGCGGCACCACCACGGACATCGCGGTGTTCGCCTCGGGCACGCCGCTTCTGGAGCGTGACGGCATAGACGTGGGATCGTACCCCACGCTGGTGCGGGCGCTGAAGACCGTGTCCATAGGCATTGGCGGCGACTCGCACCTGCATGTGGTGTCGGGCGAGGTGCGCGTGGGGCCGGAACGGCGCGGTCTGGCCATGGCCCTGGGCGGCGCCGAGCCCACGCTCATCGACGCCGTGAACCACCTGGACATCACCGACGTGGGCGACAAGGCCGCGTCGAGCCGGGGCATCGAACGCCTGGCCGCATTGTGGGACATGTTCCCGGACAAGCTGGCCCGCGCCGCCGTGGATTTTGCCGTGGAGCGCATCAAGGGCGCGGTGGACGACATGGTGTGGGACGTGAACGAGAAGCCGGTCTACACCATCATAGAGCTGTTGCAGGGCAAGAAGATCGAACCCCAGAAAATCTATCTCATGGGCGGCCCGGCCAAGGCGTTCCAGGGGCTTTTGGCCGAGGCGCTGGGGCGCACCGTGGTGGTGCCCAAGGAATACGCCGTGGCCAACGCCATTGGCGCGGCGCTTACCCGCACCACCTGCGAGGTGGAGCTGTTCGCGGACACGCAAAAGCGGTCGCTGTTCATCCCCACGCTCGGCATCCAGGTGCCCATCGAGCAGAATTACAAGCTGCCCCAGGCCGAGGAGGACGCCAGGCGTTACCTGCGGGAACACCTGGAATCGCTGGGCGCGGCGGACGAATGCGCGGAACTGGATATTGTGGAGGCCAGTTCCTTCAACATGGTGGGCAACATGGGCACGCAGGGCCGCAATATCCGCGTGAAATGCCAGATCAGGCCCGGCATTCTTGCCAAGGCCACGAGGGACAGCGATGCTTGAAGCCAAGAACAGACTCGGCCTGGTGTTTTTTCCGGCCTTTGACTGGTGCATCACCCCCACGCACCCGGAGCGCGAGGAGCGCCTGCTCTACACGCAGGACCAGTTGCGCGAGGAAGGGGTTTTCGACATCGCGGGCATCACCGAATACAAGCCCGACATCGCCACCCGCGAGGACGTGGAGCGCGTGCACTTCTGCATGCCCAGCGTGGAGGCGGTCACCACCCAGTCGCACATGATAAGCGCGGGCGGGGCCATCAAGGCGGCCAAGCTGGTCATGGAAAAGGAGGAGGAAAAGGCGTTCGCCCTGGTGCGCCCGCCCGGCCACCACTCCATGAAGGTGGTGCACGGCAACCGTGGCTTCTGCAACATCAATATCGAAGCCGTGATGAACGAGTACATCCGCGAGCAGTATGGTCCGCTCAAGATCGCGGTGGTGGATACCGACTGCCACCACGGCGACGGCACCGAGGACGTGTACTGGAACGACCGCAACACGCTGTTCATTTCCATGCACCAGGATGGCCGCACCCTGTACCCCGGCACCGGGTTTCCCCACGAGTTGGGCGGGGTCAACGCCCTGGGCCGCAACATCAACATCCCCCTGCCGCCCAAGACCTCGGACGAGGGCTTTCTCTACGTCATCGACAACGTGGTGCTGCCCATCCTGGAGGATTTCAAGCCCGACCTCATCATCAACTCGGCGGGGCAGGACAACCATTTCACCGACCCCATCACCAACATGAATTTTTCGGCGCGCGGCTATGCGCTGCTCAACCAGCGGCTCAACCCGGACATCGCGGTGCTGGAGGGCGGCTACTCCATCCAGGGCGCGCTGCCCTATGTGAACCTGGGCATCGTGCTGGCCATGGCGGGCGTGGACTTTGACGGCGTGCGCGAGCCCAATTTCGATCCCGACGCCCTGCGCCAGGATCACAAGACCACGGAATACATCAAGGAGTTGTCCGAGCAGGTGCGGGGGGTGTACTTCCACCCGCCCAGCGCGCCCAAGCAGGGGGACCGCGAAGGCGACTACTGGGTGCGCCTGAAGGACATCTATTACGACACCGACCACATCAGCGAAAGCCAGGTGGAGACCGTGTCCATCTGCGGCGACTGCTCCGGCGTGGTCAAGATCGAAACCTGGTCGAACCTCAATCCGCTCTCTGTGGGCGTGGAGATCCCCATCGACGCCTGCGACCGCTGCCGCGGCCTGGGCATCCGCATGTTCGAGGAGGCGCAGCTCAAGGGCAACTACCGCTACCTCCAGTGCATCAACAGGCGGGACAAGCAGTACACCCAGTACGGCTTCTAACGGGCGGGCGGCATAGTTGGCAAAGAGTTCCGGGGGAAGGAGAGAGGAAAGGGAAAACCCCTTTTTCCAAGCATAAAAAGGGGTTTTCCCTTTCCTCTCTCCTTCCCCCAGACCCCCATCCTCTCTCCTCTCTCTTTCCCCA
>JBFWMG010000062.1:0-9550 GCA_050251715.1 Desulfovibrionaceae bacterium
GGCGGGGGAGATGGCTACGGTTGGGACAATCGAGTTCCCCAGGCTGGCGGCGGCATAATGCCGCGTATATGTGGACGGGGAAGGATTCCGGCTGGGCCGCAGACTTTATCCGCCCGACATCTCTCCTACCCCATACCACCGGGAACCGGGGTTTGGGGCAGAGCCCCAATGGGGGCAGTTCACCATTTGCTGGAAGGGTCTTTTGGGCCTGAAGGGCGGGCGGCTTTTGCGCCCGTCCTTCAGGCTCAAAAGACCCTTGCTTCAAAGAGTGGACTGTAGCGCTCGCAGACCTTCCGGCCACCACACGCCCCCCCGTCACCCACACCTTCTTCTCAACCTCATCGCGCCGCGACCTCAACCCGTCCGGCGCCCTTCGCCGCCGACTGGGGTGCAGGGGATCATCCCCTGCCGGGTCCAGGCCGACTAGCCGTTAGGTGAGCAACGCGAACCTTACGGATATCGAGAGCAGAGATGCAGCGCCCTGGTCGCGCGCCAGCGCGAAATCTTCACGCCGTTCCCCCTCCTCCCGGTCTCAGCCGAACACCCGTTCCAGCCGTTGCAACGCGTCCTCCAGCATCGCCCTCGGGCAGGCGAAGTTGAGGCGCATGAAATGTTCGCCGCCGGGGCCGAAGGTGTGGCCGTGGTTGAGGGCAAGGCGGGCCTCGGTTTGCACGCGGCGCACCACCTCGGCCATGTCCAGGCCGGTTCCGGAAAAATTCAGCCAGGCCAGGTAGGTGGCCTCGGGCTCCATGTACGCCACGCCGGGCATACGGCTGGCGGCGGCGGCCACCAGGTCGCGGTTGGCCGCCAGGTAGTCCAGCAGGGCGTCGAGCCAGGGGACGCCGTGGGTGTAGGCGGCCACGGCGGCCATGGGGCCGAAGGCGTTGGGATCGTACAGCCCGCACTTGCCCATCTGCGCCTTGAACCGGGCGCGCAGTTCCGGGTCCGCGATAAGCATGTTGCCGGTCATGGTCCCGGCCAGGTTGAAGGTCTTGGACGCCGAGGTGCAGGTGATGACCCGCTGCCGGATGCCATCAGAGATCCCGGCAAGCATGGTGTGGGCATGCGCCTCGAAGACCAGGTCGTGGTGGATTTCGTCGGCCACGATGAGCACGCCGCGCGGCAGGCAGATGGCCGCCACGCGCTCCAGTTCCGCCCGCGTCCAGACGCGGCCGCCCGGATTGTGGGGCGAGCACAGGATGAGCATGCGCGCGCCCCGGTCGCACAGCGCCTCCAGTTCCTCGAAATTCATGCGGTACTTCCCGTCTTCGAGCACGAGGCGGTTGGGCGCGGCGATGCAGCCATTGTTGGCCACCGCGCCGAAGAACGGATAGTAGACCGGGGGCTGCACGATGACCGTGTCGCCGGGCGTGCAGAACGCCTGCACGGCCATGTTCAGCCCGTTGACGATGCCGTTGGTGGCGCAGATCCATTCCGGTTCGATGCGGGTATGGTGCCTGCGCGCCATCCACGCCACCACGGCGGCGCGGTAGTCCGCGTCATCCCCGTAATAGCCGTGGATGCCGAACGCGGCGGCCCGCATGAAGGCCTCGTTCACTTCCTGCGGCGAACGGAACTCCATGTCCGCCACCCACATGGACAGGCCGTCCACGGGCGACACCCCGTACCGTGCCTCCATGGTGTCCCATTTCTCGCAATGGGTGCCCCGCCGATCAATCACCGTGTCGAAATCAAATCCCGTTGATAGCGTCATATGTGAATAATCCTAATATGATACACAATACAATAGTTAAAGAGGGCAGCCGACCCGCCCCCGTTCACGCCCCGGCCAGGCGCGGGTCCAGCTCCAGCGCATCAATAAGCTTGCGGTGTCCGGCGGGAAAGGCGTAGCGGCCCAGCTCGGCCAGGGTGGCCCACCGGTAGGCCGTGGCGGCCTCCAGATCGGGCACGGGCAGGCCGCCGTTGCCCGCGCCGTCCCGCAAACGCAGCAGATGGCAGTGCAGAGCCACGCGGTAGGTGGTGTAGCCGTGGCGCACCACGCCCAGGGTGTCGGCCACTTCCACGGAAAAACCGGTCTCCTCGGCGAATTCGCGCACCACGGCGGCCTCGGGCGTCTCGCCCGGTTCGATGCGCCCGCCGGGAAACTCCCACAATCCGGCCCATGCGCCCTTGGGCAGCCGCTTCTGGATGAACAGGCGCCCCTGGTGCAGCAGCACGCCCGTGGTCACCATGAGCGGCACGATCTCCTTGCGGCGGCCCAGGATGGGGCGATCCGCCACGATGCCCAGGCGCAGCGCCTCGCATTGCCCGGCCACCGGGCACGCGCCGCAGGCCGGTTTTTTGCCGCACACCAGCGCCCCGAACTCCATGACCGCCTGGTTCCAGTCCCGAGCGCGGCCCGGAGGCAGCATGGCCCCGGCCAGGGCGTGGATGCGGACGCGGCCCTCGCGCGCCTTGGCCGGTGCGTCCACATCGAACAGGCGCGCGCACACGCGCTCCACGTTGGCGTCCACCACGGGCAGGTCATGGTTGAAGGCAAGGCTCATGATGGCGCGGGCGGTGTACGCCCCCACGCCGGGCAGGGCGAGCAGCAGATCCAGATCATCGGGCACACGCCCCTGGTGCAGGCGCACCATGTCCCGCGCGGCGCGGTGCAGGTTGCGGGCGCGGGAATAGTAGCCAAGGCCTTCCCAGGCGTGCAGCACGTCCTCCTCGTCCGCCGCGGCCACGGACGCCACATCGGGAAAGCGGGCGACCCACCGCGAAAAATAGGCCACGCCCCGCTCCATCTGGGTTTGCTGCAACATGATTTCGGAAATCCAGACCTGATACGGGTCATATCCGACCCGCCACGGCAGGGGCCGCCGATTTTTCTCAAACCAGCGGCAAAGATTTTTCTGTAGAACTGGCAGGCGATTCATGAGATAACCCTCGAAAAACGGCGGCGGCTTCCCTTTACAGACGCGCCAAGTTACGGCATAAGTGCGCCTCCGAAACACTGTAGCGACGCTTCTTCCCTCAAAGGCCAACCGGCCCGCCTCTGAGGGAGACGATGCGGGACGATGCTGGAAGAACCATGACGTTTCCCATACTCACCATCGGCGATGTAGTCGCTCGCGTACCCATTGTCCAGGGCGGCATGGGGGTCGGAATTTCCCTTTCCGGACTGGCCGCGGCAGTGGCCAACCAGGGCGGCGTCGGCGTCATTGCCGCCGCCATGATCGGCATGAAGGAGTCCGACGCGGGCACGGACCCGCGCGGCGCCAACGTGCGCGCCCTGCGCAAGGAAATCCGCGCCGCCAGGGCCATGACCAAGGGCATTATCGGCGTCAACATCATGGTCGCCCTCACCGACTACGACGAACTGGCCGAGGCCTCCGTCGAGGAGGGGGTGGACATCATCTTTTCCGGCGCGGGCCTGCCCGTGGATCTGCCAAAGCACGCGCCCGCCGGTTCCCACACCAAACTCGCCCCCATTGTCTCCTCGGGCCGCGCGGCATCCATTCTGTGCCGCAAGTGGCTGCACAAGTACCACCGCCTGCCCGACGCCCTGGTTGTGGAAGGCCCAAAGGCGGGCGGCCATCTCGGCTTCAAGCCCGAGCAGCTCGACCAGCCCGAATTCGCTTTGGAAATCCTGGTGCCCGAAGTGCTCGCCGCCGTGCGCCCCTTTGAGGAAGAAAACAAGACCAAAATACCGGTCATCGCGGCCGGCGGCGTGTACACCGGAGCGGACATCCACCGCTTCCTGCGCATGGGCGCCGCGGCCGTGCAGATGGGCACCCGCTTCGTGGCCACCCACGAATGCGACGCGGACGACGCCTTCAAGCAGTCCTACGTGACGGCCAAGGCCGATGACATGGTGGTCATCAAAAGCCCGGTGGGCCTGCCTGGCCGGGCCATTGGCAACCAGTTCATCACCGATGTGGCCAACGGCCTGCGCAAGCCCTTCAAGTGCCCCTACAAGTGCCTGAAGACCTGCGACTACCACACCGCGCCCTACTGCATCGCCATGGCGCTGACCAACGCCAAGCGGGGCAAGCTGAAGTACGGCTTCGCCTTTGCGGGCGCCAATGCCTACCGCACCACCCGCATCATTTCCGTGGCGGAACTCATCGATGAGTTGCGCACGGAATACGATGCCGCCGTGACCGCCGAAGCCTAGCCGTCCCCCCCAGTCCGCGCGTCACAAGGCGCGCGGCGCCACCACAAGGGAACCCTCTCCATTCGTCCCGCGCCGTGTGGCGCGGCTGTGCCCGGCAACGGCACGGCGTGCGGCGTCGGCATGCATCCATGTCCCGATGCGGGACGCCCTGTCCCGACCTGTCCGGAAAAAGCATGATGCGGCGGGCCCACGGCCCCCTACCCCCATTTGCGCAAGCGCGCCCAGGTGCGGCGCAGCAGGCTGCGCACAAGCTGACGGGGATGGAAGGACACCGGGTTGAGCGCGTGCGGCAGTTGAAACCCGGACACATCAAACACCTCGGGGCGCTCCAGGGGATAGGCGACCGTCGCCGCATCCGCCCCGGCCACGCCTCGGCGCAGCAATTCCCTCCACAGTGGCAGCGCCTCGGGCGCGAGCCCCAGCATGCCGTACACCGCCGTATCCAGCGCCACGCTGGACCATGACGCGGCCAGCAGTCCCAACGGATACGGCTCTCCCATGACCGGCCCTGCCACGTGCATGGCCGTCACGCCGTCGAGCAGCGCCACGGACGGCGGCATGGCCTGCATGATCTCGATGATGAGCGATTCGAACCGGTTGCCCTGCTCGCCGTAACGCGAATGGGCCACCGCCTTGCGCGCGCCGGGCACGCAGCCGAACCAGTTCTTGACCGCGCCGGTGACGCGGAACTGGCTGTGCGCCTTGAGCTTGGGGAGGTTGCAGATCCAGTCGGCCTCCAGCGCCTCGGGCGCCACGCCGATGGTATGACCAAAGGAGAGCCGCAGCGGCTCGGTGCGGTGCAGATTGACAAGGGGAACGCCCAACGGCGCAAGCGCGGCGGCAAGGCCTATCTTCCCTCCCACGCCGCGCGCCGTGCCGAAACCCGGCGAATCCGCCACGCGCACCGCCGCGCCATGGTCCAGCAGCCAGCGGCACACCGCCGCCACCACAAGGGGATGCGTGCACGGCAGCCCGCCGTTCGCCGCGCGCAGCAGGTTGGGCTTGACCAGCACCCGCGCGCCCGGCGCGGGCGCAAAGGCGATGGCCGCGAACAAACGGGCCACCGCGTCGTGCAGCAACGCGGGCTCATAGGCCGCGCACCGCGCCAGCGCCACCGGAAAGGCCATGCGCCGCACGCCCCGCGCGCTACCCCGCCGCCTCCACCTGCGCACGCACGCGGCACACGCCGCAGACCTCGGCGCTGGTGGGCGAACCGCAGCGGGAACACGGCGTCAGGGTGTAGTCCTTTTCCTTTTCGATACGGGCAAAGGCCGGACGGCCATGCTTGAGAAAATGCTCGTAAAAGCCCAGCTTCTGTCCCGGACTCTGGGCCTCCAGATCGGCCCACAACTTCTTGTGCCCGGTAAAGGACGCGCCCCGGCTGTAGGGGCATGGGGCGGCATGGATCTCGAGGCCGCGCAAAAAGGCGTAGTTGGCGGTCTCGAATTCCGAGAGGCGGTACAGCGGCTTGACCTTGCGCGCAAACCCGTCCTCATCGTCCAGGCCCGGTCCCTGATCGGACAAATAGGCGCTGTCCCAACGCAGGGTGTTGGCGAAAAGCCGCGCCACCTCGTCGTCCAGGTTGTGCCCCGTGGCCAGGGCAGTGAACCCTTCGTCCTTGGCTATCTTGTTGAAATAGTATCTTTTTATTTTTCCGCACATGGAGCAGATGGGGCGCTTGACCACGGACTTGACCAGCGGGATGGCCAGGCCTTCGCGCGCAAGGTCCACCACCCGCAAGGCGAATCCGTGCGCGGCGCAAAACGCCTCCACCTTGGCCCGCGCCTGCTCCGAGGAACCAGGGATCGCCAGGTCCACATGCAACCCGGTCACGTCGTACCCCTGCAACCCCAACTCCAGCATGAGCGCCAGCGAGTCCTTGCCCCCTGACAACGCCACCAGAATGCGGTCGTCATGGGTGAACAGCTTGTGGTTGTGCACGGCGCGCTCCACCTGGCGCGTAAAAAAAAGAAAGAAGCAATCAGGACAAAACCCGGCATGGTGGCTGGGCAACGCCACCACCGCAGGCGCCTTGCATCGGCTGCATTTCATGGAGATTCCTCGTGATGGCCCATGCGCGGCGGCAGAGCCCGGGACGCGGTGCTATCCGGTTGACATGACGCACCGCACGGTAAGGTGATCGCCCGGCCGCACCCACACGTCCTGCGTCAGCAGACCACCGTCGCGGATAACCAGGGCGTCCGTTGCGCGCAACTGGAGTTTATTCAACAATTGCAATACGGTATTGATCCGGTCAAACCGGATTTCGCGGCCTTCCGGCTCCAGCCGCACCACCACTTGGCGCGCCGCGACGGGGTCTATCTCTGGTGTTGGCGTCATATCCTTCCCGCCCGCGCAACGCGGTGCTTCATGGCGTTTTTATATCTTCTATGCACGTGACCACCGCATCCAAGTGATCGAGCAAGGCGTCCACAAGCACGTCCACACGCGCCGCGTCACCGGCCACCGCGGCCATCTCCAACTCGGCGGCGCATTCCCGCGCGCTGTCCGCGTTGATGACCCCCACGGAGCCCTTGATGGCATGAGCCCGGCGGGAGACCTGGTACAAATCCCCCTCCGCCTGCGCCTGGCGCAACGCCGCAATCTTGATCGGCAGGTCGTCCAGGAAAACGCCCAGCAACTCCTGCAGCAATTCCCCGTCACCCGCCAACCGCGTAAGCAGCGCGGCAACGTCTATGACTGGTTGCATGGCCCCTCCATTCATGCCTGCCCCCTTGGGGCGTGGAAATGGGAAACCAACGCGCACAGATTCCATACCAAAAAAGTCTGCTCAACACAATTGTCCATACACGACTCCCCCCCATACGTTATCGCTCCACAAGAATACCCTGTTTTCTTCAACAAGAAAAGCGCGCCTCCCGCCGCCCAAATCGCCAGCCGAAGTCGTGGAGCGAAAACCAACCAATTCCCTTGTAAAAGAACATTGCCTGTACTACACTCTACATAGAGAACAAATTTGCAATATCATAGTTAACGCTTTGACACCATTGGGCAACGCTCCTTCCCAAGAGACCTGCCCGCTGGAGGAGCCATGAGCGATAAAAAAGTGCTCGTCGTGGACGATGAAAAGCACATCCGCATGCTGTACCAGGAAGAGCTGGAGGCCGACGGCTACACCATAGCCACATCCGATGGCCAGGAAGACATTCTGGAAGTGGTGGCGCGGGAAACGCCACACGTGGTCATTCTGGACATCAAGCTCGGCGCCAACCGCTCCGGGCTCGACCTGTTGCAGGAAATCCGCAGCAAGGACCAGAACCTGCCCGTCATCCTGTCCACGGCCTACGACAGCTTTCAGCACGACCTGAAATCCATTGCGGCGGACTACTACGTGGTCAAGTCCGTGGATCTTTCCGAACTCAAGGACAAGGTCAAACTCGCCATGGCCAAGGCGCTGTATTGACCACGCGCCCCAGGGCCGCGCTCCCGGTCGCGGCCCGGCGTCCCAGCCTGGTCCCCATCCCCACCGCCACCACGCGCCCCGTCCTTGCCCTTGCGCCGCTTCCGTGGTAGCCGCTTGGGCCATGTTCGACGCATCCGTTGTCCACAAAATCGCCCTCATGGCCGTGCCCATGCTGCTGGCCGTCACCTGCCACGAGGTGGCGCACGGCTACATGGCCAACCTGCTGGGCGACCCGACCGCGCGCCTGGCCGGACGTCTCAATCTCAACCCCATCAAGCACCTCGACCCCATGGGCACCCTCGTGTTCGTGCTCACGGCCATCGCCAGCCCGTTCGTCATCGGCTGGGCCAAGCCCGTGCCCATCAATCCCCGCTATTTCCGCCGCCCGCTGCGCGGCATGATGTACGTGTCCGCCGCCGGACCCGGCGCCAATTTCATCCTGGCCATCCTGTCCACCCTGGCGCTCAAGCTGCTGCTCACCGCCATGGACGCGGACGCCGCCCTGCTCGACCATCCCGTGCTCAAGCCGCTGGCGCTCATGTGCTTCTTCGCCTTGCAGGTCAACCTGGTGCTCGGGTTCTTCAATCTGATTCCCGTGCCGCCCCTCGACGGCAGCAAGATACTCACCGGCCTGTTGCCCGCCAAGCTTGCGCTGCGCTTTTTAAGCGTGGAACGCTACGGCATGATCCTCGTCGTCATCCTGCTTGCCACGGGCATGCTCGGACGCATCATCATGACCCCGCTCGAAACGTCCCTCAACTTTCTCATAAACTTCTTCGCCGTGCCCGTGCCGCCGCTCCTGCATCTGCTCGACGCCCTGGCCTGACGCGCGCAAAAGCCCCATCCACCCGGAGGAAAAATGACCAGACAGCGTATCCTTTCCGGCATGCGCCCCACCGGCCCCCTGCACCTTGGCCACTATTTCGGCGTGCTCGACAACTGGATCACCCTCATCAACGAGTTCGACTGCTTCTTCTTTGTGGCCGACTGGCACGCCCTGACCACCGAATACGCCAACCCCAGGGCCATCAAGGGCTTTGTGCCCGAACTGGTCAAGGACTGGGTCGCCGCCGGTCTCGATCCCGCCAAATGCGTCATCTTCCAGCAGTCGCAAATCAAGGCCCACGCCGAACTGCACCTACTGCTGTCCATGATTACCCCGCTCGGCTGGCTGGAACGCTGCCCCACCTACAAGGACCAGATGCAGGAACTCTCGGCCAAGGACATCAATACCTATGGGTTCCTGGGCTATCCCGTGCTCATGGCCACGGACATCATCATCTACCGCGCCCACGTGGTGCCCGTGGGCCAGGACCAGCTGCCCCACCTGGAGCTCACCCGCGAAATCGCACGCCGGTTCAACCACCTGTACAACCAGGAATTCTTCCCCGAACCCCAGGCGCGCCTCACCCCGGCGGCCAAATGCCCCGGCCTCGATGGCCGCAAGATGAGCAAGAGCTACGGCAACGCCATCGGCCTGGCCGAGCCCATGGACAGCATCAAGCCCAAGGTCATGTCCATGCTCACCGACACCAACCGCCAGCGCAAATCCGATCCCGGCAACCCGGACATCTGCAACCTCTTCCCCTACCACGTGCTCATGACCGACGCCGGCAAGCAGGCCGAAATCCGCGAAGGCTGCACCAAGGCCTCCTGGGGCTGCGTGGACTGCAAAAAGGCGCTGCTCGAAAGCCTGGCCCGGTTCCTGGATCCCATCCACGCCCGCCGCGCCGCCCTCGACGCCGACCCCGACCACGTGGCCCACATCCTGGAACAAGGCAACGCCCGCGCCAAAGAAGAGACCGACAAGACCATGCACGACCTCCGGGAACTGCTGAACTTCAATTTTTAGGAAGAGAGCAGGAAGAAACGACGAAGAATCTGGGGGGACGGGGGAGAGAAGGGAAAACCCCTTTTCTACGCGAAAAAGGTGTTTTCCCTTCTCTCCCCCGTCCCCCCAGCCCCCCCCTTCCCCCTCTCATCTCTTTCCCCAAAACTGCGGG
>JBFWMG010000063.1:0-9528 GCA_050251715.1 Desulfovibrionaceae bacterium
CCCCCCCCCCCCCCCCCCCCCCCCCCCCCCCCCCCCCCCCCCCCCCCCCCCCCCCCCCCCCCCCCCCCCCCCCCCCCCCCCCCCCCCCCCCCCCCCCCCCCCCCCCCCCCCCCCCCCGGGTCTTTGTTTTCCCGCCGCGTGCGTGTGGCGCGCGGGCCGAGCTACGCATCCAGCTGGATGTCCTTGCCCTCGCGCACGCGTTTCATGGTGCGCACGGCGCACATCTTGCCGCACATGGTGCACGAATCCTCGTGCGCGGGTTTGGACGAGGCGCGGTAGGCGCGGGGCTTGACCGGGTCCATGGCCAGTTCGAACATGGCCTCCCAGTCCAGGGCGGCGCGGGCGCGGCTCATGGCGTCGTCCCAGTCGCGCGCGCCGGGCAGCCCCTTGGCGATGTCCGCCGCGTGGGCCGCGATGCGCGTGGCGATGATGCCTTCCTTCATGTCGTCCAGGTCCGGCAGGCGCAGGTGCTCGGCCGGGGTGACGTAGCACAGGAAGTCCGCGCCGCTGGAGGCGGCGATGGCCCCGCCGATGGCCGAGGTGATGTGGTCGTAGCCGGGCGCCACGTCCGTGACCAGCGGCCCCAGCACGTAGAACGGCGCGCCGTGGCACAGCCTTTTCTCCAGCATCATGTTGCCCGCGATTTCGTTGATGGACATGTGTCCCGGCCCCTCGATCATCACCTGCACGTTGCGCTCCCAGGCGCGCTTGGTCAGCTCGCCCAGGGTGATGAGCTCCTCCACCTGGCAGGCGTCGGTGGCGTCGTGCAGGCAGCCGGGACGGCAGCCGTCGCCCAGGCTCAGGGTCACGTCGTAGCGCACGCAGATGTCCAGCAACCGGTCGTAGTACTCGTAGAACGGGTTTTCGCGGTCATTGAGCCGCATCCAGGCGTAGAGCAGCGAGCCGCCCCGCGACACGATGCTGGTGATGCGGTCGTTGGCCGTGATCTTGGCCGCCGCGGCGCGGTTGAGGCCCGCGTGGATGGTCAGAAAGTCCACGCCGTCCTCCACGTGGGTCTCCACCACGCGGAAGAACTCGTCCACGCTGATGTCCTTGAGATCCTTGTCGTAAAAGCCCACGGCGTCGTACATGGGCACGGTGCCGATCATGGCCGGGGACATTGCCACCAGCTTGGAGCGGAATTCGCGGGTCTTGCCAAAGCAGGACAGGTCCATGATCGCCTCGGCCTTGAGCGCCAGGGCGAGCCGCACCTTGTCCAGCTCCTTGTCCACGTCGCAGCAGTCCTTGGAGATGCCGAGGTTGACGTTGATCTTGGTGCGCAGCCCCTCGCCCACGCCCTCGTGGTCCAGGGAGCCGTGGTTGCGGTTGGAGGGGATGATGGCGCGGCCTGCGGCCATCTTGGCCATCAGGTCTTCCACGCGCATGCGCTCCTTGCGCGCCACGGTCTCCATCTGCGGGGTGACGATGCCCTTGCGGGCCGCGTCCATCTGGGTCGTATAGGTCATGGTCAGCTCCTTGCCCGCCGCATGGCGAGACGTATGGCCTGTATTTTCGCGCCGATGTCCTCGGCTTCCACGATGTCGGTGACAATGGCGACGCAGCGCGCGCCGTGCCGCGCCACCTCCGCCACGTTGTGTTCCTTGATGCCGCCTATGGCCACGAACGGGAGGCCGATGTTGGCCGCCACCCAGTCCAGGTAGCCGAACCCCACCGGGTCCACCACGTCCTCCTTGGTGTAGGTGCGGAAGATGGGGCCCACGCCGATGTAGTCCGCGCCCTGGGCCACGGCGGCCCGCGCCTCCTCGGGCGTGTGGGTGGACAGGCCGATGGCCATGCGTTCGCCCACCAGGCGGCGCACCGCCGGAACGGGCAGATCGTGCTGGCCCACGTGCACGCCGTCCGCCTCCACCAGCAGGGCCAGGTCGATGTCGTCGTTGACGATGAACGCGGCTCCGGCGTCGCGCGTCATGGCGCGTATGGCCAGGCATTCCTCGTATTTGACGCCCATCTTCATCTCTTTTTCCCGGTACTGGACAAGGCTCGCGCCCGCGTCCAGCATGGCCCGCACCACGTCCAGGTTGGACCGTCCCCTGGAGAATTTCGCGGCGGTCAGGCAATAGATGTCCGTGTCGATGATGCTTTTCCGGTCAAAGATGCGCATGGTTCCTCTCTGGATCAGGCCGCGAAGCGGCGCATGAAATGGGCGAATACCGCGTCGGCCTGCTTGGCCGAGGCAATGGCCGCGCCGGGGGCGAAGGGCTGCGCGCCCGCGTCCGTGTCCGACAGGCCGTCGCCCACCACGATGCAGTTGGCGCGCAGGGTGCGGCACACGATGGCGTCGGTGTTGCCGTATCCGGCCATGCCGGACACCGTGACCAGAAGCTCCACGTGGGGCAGCAGCTCCTGGGCCAGCATGGCCTTGTCCTCGGGCGTGTCGAACGCCTCCACCACCGCGTCGCAGTCGCCGAAATAGAGGCGGGCGTTGGCGCGGCCGATGCGCTCCTCCACCAGCTCCACCTCCACATCCGGGTTGATGGCCGCCATGTTCTCGGCCAGGGCAGCCACCTTGGGCATGGCCACCTGATGGGCGAAAAAGAATTGCCGGTTCAGGTTGGACGGCTCCACCGCGTCGGCGTCCGCAATGGTGAAGCGGCGGAAGCCGCAGCGCACCAGGCACGCGGCGCAGTTGGACCCCAGGCCGCCCGCGCCGGCAATGCCGATGCGCACCCCCTGGAGCCGGGCCAGCGTGGCCTCGCCCACATACCGGGCTATGCCGTGCTCCACGCTGTTCATGCGGCCCCCGGCGCGGCGGCGCCGCACGGGGCCGTGGCCTGGGGGCGCACGGCGGGCCGGAAGGGCTGCCAGTCCTTGTAGACCGGCTGCAGGCCCAGGCCGCGCAGGGCCGCGTCCATCTGGGGCACGCTGCGCGGGTCGGAAATCTCGAACTGGCTGGTGTCCTCGGCTCCCGCGCCCTTGGCGTGGCCGCCCACGGCGGTGGACACGCCCGCGCTGATCTTGGTCACCCCCAGGCCCACGATGCGGTCGCGCAGGGGCGCGGCCTCGCGCGTGGACAGGGTGATGCCCGCGTGGGGCAGGAAGATGCGGTGCGCGCAGAGCACCTGCACCAGCTGGCGGTCGGTCACCGTGCACGCGGGTTGGAACACGCCCTCGTGGGGGCGCATGCGCGGCAGCGAAATGGACACCTCGACGGCGGGGTAGGCGCGTTGCAGATGGCGGGCGTGCAGGCCGGTCAGAAAGGCGTCGCGCCGCCAGTCCGTAAGGCCGAGCAGCGCGCCCACGTTCACCGTGCGCAGCCCGGCCCGGCAGGCGCGCTCGGGCGCGTCGAGCCGGAAGCGGAAGTCCCGCTTGGGCCCGGCGGGGTGCAGCGGGGCGTACAGCGCCTCGTCGTAGGTCTCCTGGAACATGGTCATGCCGTCCAGGCCCGCCGCGCCCAGCGCCGCGTACTCCTCCTCGGTCATGGCGTAGATCTCGATGGACACCGAGGGGAAGAGCGGGGCGAGCACCTCCAGGCAGGCCAGCAGATAGTCCGGCCCGGCCTTGGCGCGGTGGTCGCCGGTGAGGATGAGCAGGTGCTTGAGGCCCGTGGCCGCGATGGCCTTGCCCTCGGCGCGCACCTCGTCCAGCGTCAGCTGGCTGCGGTGGATGTGGTTGCGGGCGCTGAAGCCGCAGTACAGGCATTTGTTGGTGCAGAAGTTGGACAGGTAAAGCGGGGTGAACAGCAGCACCTGCCGGCCGAAATGGCGGATGGTCAGCTCGCGGGCGCGCTGGGCCATGGCTTCCAGGTGCGCGTCCGCCGCAGGCGAAAGCAGGGCGAGGAAATCGTCCGGCGTGGGCGAGCGCCGGTCCAGCGCCCGCAGCACGTCGTCGCCGGTCTTGGCCGCGACCATGCCGTCCAGGGGTTGGGCCATGGCCCGCGCGCAGGTGTCGTAAAAACTCATGGCGGCGTCCTATGCGTCCAGAAATCCGGTAAGGGGCGAGGACGCGACGGCATGGCGGCTGGCAACGCCCGCCCCGGCCAGAAACGCCTCGCGCCCGGCGGCCACGGCGCGGCCAAAGGCGCGGCCCATGGCCACGGGATCCCCGGCGCTGGCGATGCCGGTGTTGACCAGGCACGCGGCCGCGCCCATCTCCATGGCCTCGCAGGCGTGGGACGGCTTGCCCAGGCCCGCGTCCACGATGATGGGCAGATCCATCTCGTCGATGAGCACGGCGAGCATTTCCCTGGTGCGCAGCCCCCGGTTGCTGCCGATGGGCGCGCCCAGCGGCATGATGGCCACCGCGCCCGCGTCGGCCAGGCTGCGCGCCACGCACAGGTCCGGGTTCATGTAGGGCAGCACCACAAATCCTTCCCTGGCCAGTTTTTCCGTGGCCTTGGCGGTCTCGTAGCCGTCGGGCAGCAGGTACTTGCTGTCCGGGATGACCTCGATCTTGATCCAGTCGCCGCAGCCCGTGGCCCGCGCCAGGCGGGCGATGCGCACGGCCTCGTCCGCGTTGCGCGCGCCCGAGGTGTTGGGCAGCAGCGTCATGTGCCTGGGGATGTGGGTCATGACGTTGCCCTGGGGCGCGTCGATGTCCACGCGGCGCAGGGCAACGGTGATGACCTGCGCGCCGGACGCCTCGGCCACCGCCGGAATCAGCGCGTCGGCCCCGTATTTTCCCGTGCCTATGAACAGGCGGCTCTTGAGCTCGAGGCCGCCGATATGGAAGACGTCCTGGGTCATGGTGCTAGCCTCCACCCACGAATTGCAATATTTCCAGGCGGTCGCCGTCCATGAGTCCGGTGGCCGCAAAGGCGGGCGCGGGCACGATGTCCCCGTTGCGCTCCACCACCACGGCTTCGGGCCGCAGGCCGGACGCCACGAGCAGGTCCGCGAGGGTGATGCCGTTCCCGCATTCCCGCTCCTTGCCGTTCACGATGATGTGCATGGTCGCTCCCAAATGAAAAACCTCCCCGGAGGGAGGTTCGAAATGCATGGCATGCTGCACGTCGCTTCCCTACGGCAGTGTGAACTGCGTCAGGTTCAAAGGGTCGGGACGTGGCCCCTCTCAGCCCCTGCGGGCTCCCCTAGCTCGGCAAAGGCTACGTCAATACCGGCATGGTGTAAAGAGGGGGGTGCGGGTGCGGCGCCGGGGGCGCCGCCGGGGGCGCGAAACCAGGCGGTTTTTGTGTGAAAAAGTCATGTGCGACGGTCGGCGCCGCCGTGGACGCCGGGCATCGGCACTGCCAGCGCCGCATACCGGCATTGCTCCGGCCACGGCCTACGGCTCTTCCGGAGCGCCGCCGCGATCATCCCCGGTCGGCTGCGCCGCGCCGCACGACGCCGCCGCGCCGCAACCGGCGGCACCCTCATCAGTAGCGTTCGCGGGCTGTGGCAAGGGGCATTTCACGGGAGGGTGACGCACCCGCTCCGGCCCTCCGGTCAGGCGGCAGCCCGTCTCCTGCGCAATGGCCCGCACCACGCCCTTGAAGATGAACGTGTGCGCCGGTCCCATGGCGTACCAGTACACGATGCCCCACAACCCGCGCGGCAAAAAACGCGCGGTCATGGTCAACTCGGTCTCGCCCGTGCCCAATTGCGCCATGGCGAATTCCAGCAGCGCCTCGCCGGGCAGCTTCATCTCGGCCAGGAGCAGCAGCCGGTTGGGCGGCGACACGTCGAGCACGCGCCAGAAATCCAGGGCGTCGCCCACCTGCAACCGGGTGGGATGCCGCCGTCCCCGGGCAAGGCCCGCCCCGCCGATGATCCTGTCGAACACCCCGCGCACGAACCACAGCACGTTGCCCCGGTACCATCCCGTGGCCCCGCCGATGCGCGTGATCTGGTCCCAGATCTGCTCCGGGCAGCCGGACAGGCGCACCCGGTACGCGATATCCAGCACCGTGCCGCCCGCATAGGGCGCGTCGCCGCAGGCCATCCACTCCGGGGGGCGCACCTGCCCGGCGTCGGCCCAGCTCGTGTCCACGATGTTCTGCGACACCTTTTCCAGCGCCCGCCGGATCGCCGTGCGGCAGTCCATCAGATCCTGCGGGATGAGTTCCCGGATGCGGTAGTCGCCGCACACCACCCGGTTGCGCAGCCCCAGCACCAGCGGCCGCGCCAGGGGCACGGGAATGGGCGTAATCAGCCCCAGCCACATGGAACTGAGCATGGGCGTGAGGATGGGCACCGGCACGATCCACCGCCGCCGCAGGCCCGCTTCCTGCTCGTAGATGCGGAACAGCCGCTCATATGTCTCGATGAACGGGCCGCCGATGTCGTAGGTCTGGCCCACGGTGGCCTCGCACTCCAGGCAGCCGGACAGGTAGTGCAGCACGTTGCGGATGCAGATGGGCTGGCTCTCGGTGCGCACCCAGCGCGGGGTGAGCATCACCGGCAGCCGGTCAACCAGGTACCGGATCAGCTCGAAGGACGCGCTGCCCGAACCCAGGATGACCGCCGCGCGCAGCACCGTGACCGGCACCGTGCCCTGCGACAGGATGTCCGCCACCTCGGCCCGGGAGGCCAGGTGCTTGCTCATGCGCGGGTCGGCGGGCACCAGGCCGCTCAAATAGATGATGCGGCGCACGCCTGCCTGCGCCGAGGCAAAGGCCATGTTCGCCGCCGCCTCCCGGTCCGCCGCCGCAAAGTCGGATTGGCCGGGGTCCATGGAGTGCACCAGGTAATACGCCACGTCGAGCCCGCGCAGCGCCGCGCACAACGCCTGCCGGTCGAACACGTCCACGGCGAGCGTCTCGCATGCCGGGTGCCCGGCCCACAGGCGGTAGTCGAGCTTGGACTGCGAGCGGCTCATGGCCCGGACCGCGTAGCCGCGCTGCAACAGGTGCGGCACCAACCTGCCGCCCACATAGCCCGTGGCGCCCAGCACGCCCACGCGCAGGGCGCGCGGGGCGGATGTGGGGGGGTCCGATGGGACGCGCGCGCCTTTATTGGGAGTGGATTCCACGCTCATGCCCCCACTGTATGCGTTCCACGCGCGTCTGTCATCATGGGGGACGGGACAGGCGGGCGTCTTTTCAGCATATCCCGTGTGGCGCACCGTATGCCGTCCCCCAATGCGTCACGGTATTGATTTAAGACCAAAATGGTAGTATATAGACGCGAACCCAAAAGCGGCGAGAGCCGCCCCACAACAAGGAGTCGCCATGGGAACCATCGTCGCGGTATGCGCCAGCAGCAAAAAGCATGAACAGAAGCATGAGGTGGATGAGGCCGAGATACGGGAAGGCCACGGTCTGGTGGGTGACGCGCATGGCGGGTCGGAACGGCAGGTCAGCCTGCTGGCCATGGAGCACATCGACACCATGAGGCGCGACCTGCCCACGCTCGCGCCCGGCGCCTTTGCCGAAAACCTGACCACGGTCGGCATTGCCCTGGAGACCCTGCGCATCGGCACGCGCCTGCGCGCCGGAAGCGGCTGCCTGCTCGAAATCACCCAGATCGGCAAGAAGTGCCACAATAAATGCACCATCCACAAGCAGGTGGGCTATTGCATCATGCCCACAAAAGGGGTGTTTGCGCGGGTGGTTGCCGGTGGCATGGTAAAAAAGGGAGACAGCATCACGGTCATCGGCTAACATGCCCCCATGCCAAAGGAACCCATCGCCCACCACACCACCCTGCGTTACGAGGACGGCGCCATCCACTACAAGGACGACAACCTGTCCGTGGAGGAGCCGCTGGAAATCGTCATCGACGACTACCCCTACGCCATCACCATGCGCCTGCCTGGCGACGACATCAACCTCGTGCGCGGCTTCCTGTTCACCGAGGGCGTCATCGGCACGGGCCTGGATGCCACCTCCATCGCCCACTGCCAGGGGCACATGGGCGAAGGCCGCGTGCTGGTCACCCTTGCCCCGGGCCAGGCGCGCAAGGACGGCTTCTACCGCCAGCGCAACGAATACCTGAGCAAGTCGAGCTGCGGCGTGTGCGGCAAGACCACCCTGGACGAGATCTACACGGACATTCCCCCTGTCACGGCGCGGGACACCTTCCCCTTCCGGGACGTCATCGACTGCATGGCCACCGTGTCCCGGCAAAAGGCCATCTTCGCCCTTACCGGCTCCACACACTCGGCCTCCCTGTTCACGCGCGGCAGGGAGCTGCTTGCCTTTGCCGAGGACGTGGGGCGCCACAACGCCTTTGACAAGGCGATCGGCGCGGTGGTGGGCGCGGGCCGCGAGGCCGAGGCGGCCATGGCCATCGTCTCCTCGCGCCTGTCCTTCGAGATGGTGCAAAAGGCGGGCATGATCGGCGTCCAGGTGCTGGCAGGCATCTCCGCGCCCACGCTGCTCGCCATCCAGTTCGCCGAGCGCTGCAACATGACGCTGATCGGCTTTTTGCGCGGCACCAAGATGAACGTGTACACGCACGTGGACCGGATGGTGTGAGCGGGGGCGGCAGCCCCGTGCCCGCCCGCCGTCCCGGCCTGCCCGGAACGGGCGGACAAAAGGCTGGATTTTCGTGGCGGTTCGTGGAACATACGGCCCACGAGGCGTCGTGCCTCGTGGCGGCTGGCCGGAATGTGGGCCTGTGTGCGTAACAGCGTGGAGTGCGGATGACAGTGGAGTGCGTATGACATTGGACGTGGCGGTTGTCGTATCGGGTGGCGGGTCGAACTTGCAATCCATCATCGACGCGGTCGAGGCCGGGCGGTTGGATGTGGGGATCCGATTGGTGCTGTCCAACAAGCCGGACGCGCATGGCCTGGAACGGGCGCGGCGGCATGGGATCGACACCTGGGCCGAGCCGCACGAGGCGTATGCCACGCGGTTGGATTTCGACATGGCGCTGGCGGATGCGATCGAGGCCTCGGGTGCAAGGCTCGTGGTGCTGGCCGGATACATGCGCATGGTGACGCCTGAATTCTTGGCGCGTTTTCCTGGCCGGGTGGTGAACATCCATCCGGCGCTGCTGCCCAGTTTCCCCGGCGTGCACGGCCAGACGGACGCGGCGTTGCACGGGGTCAAGATCGCGGGATGCACGGTGCATTTCGTGGACGAGATCATGGACAACGGGCCCATTATCATACAGGCGGCGGTTCCGGCCCTTCCCGGCGAGGACGGGGTGACGCTGGCGCAGCGCATCCTGGAACTGGAGCACCGCATCTATCCGCAGGCGTTGCAATGGTTGGCGCAGGGGCGGGTGAGCGTGAAGGGCCGCTTCGTGTATGTGAATGCGCCCGCCATCGGCGAGACGCCGTTGCCCGCGCTGGTGACCGGCGCGTATCTGGTCAACCCGCCGCTGGAACAGGGTTTTTAGCCGGCGCGCTGGAAACATGTGCAAAAGGGGCTCGCAAGAGCCCCTCCAGATTGCCGACAACCCGCCATCTCTCCCTACTGTTTCTTTCTCCAAGCCTTGCTGCTCACCCCTCTCCACAGACAACGCGTCCGCCTGCCTGGGAAATTCGCTAGTCCCAACCGTATCCATCTCCCCAACCAGCAGTTTTTGGGGAAAGAGATAGGAGAGAGGATGGGGGTCCGGGGGAAGGAGAGAGGAAAGAGAAAACCCCTTTTTATGCTTGGAAAAAGGGGTTTTCTCTTTC
>JBFWMG010000064.1:0-9294 GCA_050251715.1 Desulfovibrionaceae bacterium
TTTCAAGGCGGTTGTGGTCACGCCGGTATCCGTGTCCCGAATTTCGGACAATCTTCCCCAGCCTGCGTCGTACCTTATGGACAGTTGCCTGTGTTGTCAAAAGGCTTGACATTACTTGCTTTTTTGATGAGAAAAATAAATAGTGAAGCGATGGGCGCCGTAAATTACGTAACGGCTTGGCAATGTTACGCTTCCTTCCAACCCCCGTTGCGGCCGGTGGCACGGCGCGGTAGTATTGAATCGTATGAACGGCAACATGGGATATGCGCATGGGCATTACCTGGGATACGGCGCTGGCGCAATACAATCACCTGGCCTGGGACGCCCCCGGCCATGCCGCCACGCCCCTGGCCTTGTCATCCCTCGCCGAGCTCAAGGACTATCTCGATTGCCTGCACATCAAATACTGCCTGCTCAAACCCTTTTTCACCTTCGAGGACTATCCGCTGGTCGAAGCACGCGACCTGCTGCCCTCTTTTGACCCCGACCCCTTTGAATACCGCTATCTGGACGGGTTCAGCTTTGTGGCGCTGGAACGGCCCCTCGATTATTTTCAGGAAATATTCCAGTTCGATATCCTGCACGGCCTGCTGGAGCAGCGCCGCAACGCCTCGGACCTGGCCTGCCCCCTTGAACTGAACGTGCAGTCGCAGAATCTGCTCACCATGCAGCGCCGCCTGCCCAAGGCCGCGCAGGAAGCCTTCAAGTCCCTGTTTTCCTGCGTGGACATGACCGGGTTGGAAAACTATCCCGCGCTGCTGCCCTACCTGCTCCAGATGGACCGCGCCCATGTCATGGCCCACGACGATTTCGGCACGTTCCATCTCAGCGGGGTCTATGCCTCGTTTCCCTCGGACCTGGACACGGAGATCAAGCGCTTTGGCCTGCGCATGGGCAAGTTCGCCGTGGGCGACAACCCGCGCTACGAGCGCAACCGGATTTTCGTGTACCAATACCTTATGGAGCTATACGGGCTGCCCATCGCCTCCGAGAGGCGCACCTCCAGCGCGCTGTTCGCCCGGCGGCTGCACAAGCTGGGCGAGCGGTTCCTCATCCGCGTGCTGGGGCAGTCCGACCGCACCATCACCACCATCTGGTCCGGCGACGACTCCCAACGGTATCCCCAGGTGGAAAAAACCGCGCTGGTGCGGGTGGAAAAAGACCAGAAGGACGCCTGCGCCATCCTGGATGAAGGGGGCTATTTCCTGGACAGGTTCCGCCGCACGGTCATCATGCGCGTGCGCTACCGCCAGCACAAGTATTCGCCGGACAACGTGCGCCAGGACCGCGCCCTGTCCGTGGAAAGCCAGGAAATCATCCATCCCGTCACGGGCGCGCCCTTCCTGGGGGTCAACCTGCTCAAGGACACCACCAACATGTTCCTGCGCATCAATGACATCGTGCGCGGCGAGCACACCGGCGCCGTGGTCTACAAGCGCTTCGAGGTGGTGGAAAACACCGACACCCACGAAAAACGCCTCAAGTTCCTGTATGCGTGGCTTACCAAGCACCAACGCCGCATCATAGGCTACTCCGAGGACTTTTTCGCCAACGTGGCCAAGGCGCTGGACAGCTATCTGCTCAACCCGGACAACGCGGATATTTTTACTGGCCTGCATGACCTTTACCAGGAAGTGTGGACCCGGTACGCCTATGTCCAGCAGGCACGCAAGGTGATGGTGCTTGAAGAGCTGGCCTCCAGGGTCTATAAGGGCAAACAGGTCGGCGTGCTGGACATGCTGCGCCTGGCCACAGGCCTGCTGCACGGGCTTCAGTTCGATATTGTCAATTATTTTGACGATCTGGTGAGGACCGTCATTGGCGTGACCGACAAAATATTGAGTGATTCCTACCTGCGCCGCGCCTACGTCGGCAGGAAGGATGAAGCGCTGACAGCCTATGGCATTGAAGTAAAAAGACATTACGGCAAACTGGTGGCGCTTCTGGATACCTTCAGAGCCATCCGCAAAAGCCGGGTCGAGTGACCCTACCCGGCCTATCCCCGCCACGTTTGCATCGCAACCCGGATGCGCGGCCCCCGTGGCCGCGCCGCAACCCTTTGGAGGACGCCGTGTCTGACCCTCTGCTGCTCACCCCGCTCCATGCCTGGCATGTGGCCCAAGGCGCCAAAATGGCCCCGTTCGCTGGTTGGGACATGCCCATTCAATACACCGGCATCATTGCCGAACACACCCACACCCGCACCGAGGCGTCACTCTTCGACATCTGCCACATGGGCGAATTCCTGCTCAAGGGCGCGGGCGCGAAAGATGCCCTGGCCGCCGTCGTGACCCACAACCTCGACACCCTGCTGCCCGGCAAATGCCGCTACGGCTTCCTGTTGCGCGAAGACGGCTGCGTGCGTGACGACCTCATCGTCTACTGCCTGGCCCAGGACGAGTACATGCTGGTGGTCAACGGCGCATGCACCGCCTCCGACTACGCCTGGATCGTCGGCAATCTGCCCGCCCCGCTCCAGCTCGTGGACATCTCCGACGCCACGGCCAAGATCGACCTGCAAGGCCCAAAGGCCTTCGAGGCGCTGGATGCCGTGCTGGGCACGGGTTTCAAGTCGCTCAAATATTTTAATTTCGTCCAGGTCGAGTTCCTGGGCGCGCCGCTCATCGTCAGCCGCACCGGCTACACCGGCGAACTGGGCTACGAATTCTACCTGCCCACGGCCAACGCCCTGGCCCTGTGGGAGCGCCTGACCGCCGATCCGCGCGTCAAACCCGCCGGACTGGGCGCGCGCGACACCCTGCGCCTCGAAATGGGCTATCCCCTCTATGGCCAGGATCTGGACACCGCCCACACCCCGTCCGAAGCGGGCTATGAATCCCTGCTCAACTCCCAGGCAGACTACGTGGGCAAGGGCGCCGACCGCCGCGTGGACTCGCGTCTGGTGGCCCTGGCCATTCCCGGCCGCCGCAGCGCCCGCCATCACGACACGGTGTGCCTGCCCTCGGGCGAGGAAGTGGGCGTGGTGACCAGCGGCTCCTTCGCGCCGTCCCTGGGCCATGCCGTGGCCCTGGCCTACGTCACGCCCCAGGCCGCCACAAGCACCGCGTTCGTGGTCAAGGCCGCGCGCGCCGAACTGCCTGCCGAACGGTGCGACCTGCCCTTCTTCCTGCACGGCACGGCCCGCATGAAGCTGGAGTAGCGCCGCCCGTGAAGACCTTTTACCTGGAACCCGAGGCGTGGCGCGAACCCTTCGTGCTCGACGGCCCCGAGGCGCATCACATGCTCGCGGTGCTGCGCACCCGCGCGGGCGACGAGGTGCGCCTGTTCGACGGCCAGGGCCGCGCCGGACGCTTCCGCGTGGAACGCGCCGAAAAAAAACGCGCCCACCTCGTCCTGCTGGAAGAAACCACCGCGCCGCGTCCCGCCCCGCGTATCTGCCTGGCCATTGGCTGGAGCAAGGCGCTGCGCCGCTCCTGGCTGCTGGAAAAGGCCGTGGAGCTTGAGGCGGCCGGGCTGTGGTTCTGGCAGGGCAAGCACAGCCAGGGCGCGCCGCCCGATGTCATCAAGGAAGGTTGGCAAGGCTCGCTGGTCGCCGGCGCCAAGCAAAGCGGCAACGCCTGGCTGCCCGAACTGCGCGTGGTGCCGGGCGGCGTCAAAGGGCTGGCCGAGGCGGCCCGCGGCTTTGACCGCGCCTTTGTGCTGTGGGAAGGCCAGGATCAACACCGCATGCTCGACTACCCCGCCGTGACCGGCGCGGGCTCCATCCTCTTCGCCGTGGGGCCGGAAGGCGGATTCGACCCCGCCGAGGTGGACACGCTGGTGGCGGGCGGCTTTGCCCCCGTCAGCCTGGGCCGCCGCATCCTGCGCTGGGAAACCGCCGCCCTGCTCTGCCTGGGCGTGGCATGGTGGGCGGGCCAAACCGGGACGGCCATGCCCTCCCCCACGGAGACCCCATGACCGTCAAAACGCCCCTGGCCGAACGCATCCGGCCCAAAAATCTGGACGAGTTTATCGGCCAGACCCACATCCGGGGCAGGCTCGACACCATGTTCCACGGCCAACGGCTGGCAAGCCTCCTGCTCTTCGGCCCCCCCGGCTGCGGCAAATCCACGCTCGCCCTGCTCATGGCCGAGGCGCGCGGCGTGCCCTACATCCGCGTCAGCGCCCCCGAAGCGGGTCTGCAGAAGCTGCGGCAGCAACTGGCGGGCAAGGAAATCCTCATCCTTGACGAACTGCACCGCTTTTCCAAGGCCCAGCAGGACTTCTTCCTGCCCCTCCTTGAAAGCGGCGAAATCACCCTCATCGCCACCACCACCGAAAACCCCTCCTTCAGCGTCACGCGCCAGCTCCTGTCGCGCCTGCACGTGCTGCGCCTGCGCCCCCTAAGCCGGGACGAACTGCTCCAGGTGGCCCGGCACGGCGCCGATGCCCTGGAAATGCCCATGGAGGACAAGGCTCTCGACTTCCTGTGCACCATGGCCGGCGGCGACGCACGCACCCTGCTCAACCTCCTGGAATACACGGCCGACCTGCCCGAGGACAAACGCACCTGCGACGAACTGCGCGGCTGCCTGCCCGAAGTCGTCATGCGCCACGACCGCGACGGCGACAGCCACTACGAAATCGCCTCCGCACTCATCAAGTCCATCCGGGGCAGCGATCCCGATGCCGCGCTCTACTATCTGGCCTGCCTGCTGGAAGGCGGCGAGGATCCTCGCTTCGTGTGCCGCCGCCTGGTCATCTCGGCCAGCGAGGACATCGGCCTGGGCGATCCGCAGGCACTGCCCCTGGCCGTGGCCTGCCAACAAGCCGTGGAGTTCGTGGGCATGCCCGAAGGCCGCATCCCCCTGGCCGAAACCGTGGTCTACCTGGCCACCGCGCCCAAAAGCAACGCCACCTACAACGCCCTGCACGAGGCCCAGGCTCTGGTCCGCCGCGACGGCCCCCAACCCGTGCCCATGCACCTGCGCAACCCCTCCACCCGCCTGCAAAAAGACTGGGGGTTCGGCAAAGGCTACAAATATCCCCACAACTTCCCCGGCGCCTGGGTCGAACAGGACTACCTGCCCTCCGAAGTCGGCGACGCCCAATTCTACCGCCCCAAAGACCAGGGCCAGGAACCCCGACACATCGCCTGGTGGCGCCGTTTGCCGAAGAAACGGCGATAAGAGAAGAGAAGAAACGGCAATGCCTCCGGCGGCCGGGGAAGGAACTTTTGAAAAAGTTCCTTCCCCGGACCCCATCCTCAAAACTTTTTGGTTGGGGGGTAACGGTGGGCAGGGCGCGTTCCGCTGGTTCGAAAAAGGTACTGACGCCCAGGCCGGTTGCGCCAACGATGCGCCCTTGGCAAAGAGGGGAAGAAGTGTTTTGGGGGAAGGCACCCAACGCGGGTGGTTAACGACAAGAAAACAGTCAGTTTTTTTCGGCGGCACCAGGCTCCTTTTTGCCGTCCGGCATCGGCGGGAACACCAGATATCGGCTCAAAAGGCGGCGGGGGATGCCTCTTGCAGCGATTTCCGACGCTTCGTCGGCTGAGCAAAAGAGGCATCCCCCGCCGCCGGGCACGCTCGCCGCAACGGTATCCCCCTCCCCGGCCAACATGCCCTTTGCCCCGCCTCCGGCGGATCCGGCGAACCCGGCCCTGTTCCGGCCCCAGGCACAGCTTTTTTTCGGATTGCGCAAGGGAAACTATTCCCCTTCGTAGCGTGGTTTGATAGATTTTTACCGGTCTCGCGCCATTTTCGCGCGCTGGGGCCGGTCGTACACCCCGGAGGATTGCATGAAAAAAGACAGACTGCCCCTTCTCGACTATTTCGACTACGCGTTCCGCGAAATATACAGCCTTGAGGAAATGCTCGCCAACCACAACCAGCCGCACCTGTCCGACGTGCTGCGCAGCGTGGTGGAAATGGCTTACGGCAAGCTCTCGACCCTGGAAATGCTCCTCGACCGCGAGGTCGGCCAGCTCCAGGTGCAACTCAACGAACACGGCGAACCCGAACGAGTCGTCATCACCGCCAAGCCCAAGAACGAATCGATTCATTAGGATTACGGGGAGGGGACGAAGGAGAGCGAGAAGACCTTTTTCTGTGTGAAAAAGGGTTTCCCGCTCTCCTCCCTTCCTCTCCGCGCCCCTCTTTCTTCTCTCATCCTTTCCAAAAATCGCGAATGTTGGTGGCAAGCCGCTGACACCATTCTCACGTATCTCAGTAGGTAAGTGAGCTGCTAGCCTACTTTAGCCAAATAAATATTAAAATAATATACCAGTATTGACATGTATTATATTGGTGTTTTATAAAATTAAATCAATATGTTTAGTTAACACACCAAGGAGAATCGAATATGCAGGCAATAATGGACTGGGAAAAGCTGCTGTCGAGTAAGCGGTATGGAACTGACAAGCCTGAACCCCTTGATGATATGAGGAGCCCATTTGAACGCGATACGGATAGGGTTATATTTACGAGTCATTTTAGACGATTAGGGAGGAAGACGCAAGTTCACCCGCTTAATGAGAATGACCATATCCATTCTCGACTCTCGCATAGTATTGAGACGGCCAGCGTCGGTAGAAGTTTAGGGTTGCATGTGGGTGATTATTTATTTCAGCAAGGTATCATTGATAAAGAAAAAATATCATTGCTAGGACATATTGTGCATGCGGCCTGTCTGGCTCACGATATTGGCAACCCTCCTTTTGGTCATAGCGGAGAATATGCGATAAGACATTGGTTTAAGCAAAATAAGGATAAATTTAATGCAATAGATGAACACATGTACTGCGATTTTACGTGTTTTGATGGCAATGCAATGGCGTTCCGCGTGTTAACAAAAACTGGTTTTGATGGTGGAACGAATGGCATGAGGCCAACGTACGCAGTCTTGGGCGCTGTTTTAAAATACCCTATGACAGCGGATAAATCTAATAATAATAAATTTAGTTGTCTCCAACTAGAAGCAGATGTCCTTGATGATGTTGCTAGAACACTTGGTCTCATAAAAATTGATGAAGGAAAGTATGCTAGACACCCGTTGGCTTTTCTCACTGAAGCTGCAGATGACATATGCTACAGAATTATGGACATCGAAGATGCAATTGAATTAAAAATTGTTGATGAAAGGTATATGATGGAGTGCTTTGCGCCATGTCTAGGACTTAATAATGAAGATTCAGGGAGGTTATTGAGCTCATCAACAAGGCAGCGCAATGGGATTATAAGGGCAAAAATGATTCATAGTGCTATATTGGAGTGCACAACGTTTTTTTCTCAGCATTATGATGAAATAATGAGAGGAACTCTTGTTGAGTCACTTATGGACATCTCTCCGGAAAAATCTATTTGTCGCTGCATTGTCGATATCTATAAAAAAATTTCTGAGAATATTTTTTTATCTAGGAGGAAGGTTGAGCTTGAATTAGGAGCGCAAAAATCGATTTCTATCCTTCTCGATACTTTTACAAAACCTGCTCATAAGTTTTGTGACGCTAAGGCTTCAGACGAGATAAAGAAGAAAATTGAATCGATAATAGGCATTGATAAGACTTCTCAGCTCGACCCGACGGAAAAAAAATGTATTTATCACATACTCGTTATGATTTTAGATTACATCTCTGGCATGACAGATCAATATGCGACTGAAATGTGTCGAAAATTTTTAGGTATAGGAGGCTAATCTCCCAACCCGCAGTTTTGGGGAAGAGATGGGGGAGTGGATTGGGGGCTGGGGGAAGGAGAGAGGGAAGAGAAAAACCCTTTTTCGCGCAGAAAAGGGGGGGCTCTTCCCTCTTTTCTTCACCTAGATGCCTTTTTCCTTCCTCCCTTCTTTCTTCCCTTTTCCCTTTCTCCCCCCCCCCCCCCCCATGCGCGGGGGATAGCTTTCCCTTACAAGGGGGCGCATGGAAAATGAAACTCCCAAGATACTGGTTTTAGGCGTGGGCAATATCTTGTATACCGACGAGGGTGTTGGTGTGCGGGTTGTCGAGCATCTCATGGAAAACTATGAGTTTTCGGACAACGTGGAGCTGATGGACGGCGGCACGCTGGGCATGCGGCTCATGGGGCCGATCATGGATGTGGACCGGCTCATCGTGGTGGACGCGGTGCATGGCGGCGACGAGCCGGGCACCATGTACCGGCTGACCGACGACGACATGCGCAAGAGCCTGGCGTTCAAGGGTTCCATGCACGACGTGGACCTTGTGGAGACGCTCATCCAGTGCGATCTGGCCGGGCATCGGCCCGAGGCCGTGGTCATCGGTGTCGAGCCGTATGATTTGTCGACCATGAGCATCGAGGTGTCGCCGCAGGTGAAGGAAAAGATGCCGTTCATGGCCAAGTTCGTATTGGACGAGGTGGCCAAGCTGGGCGGCTCGTTCAAGGAAAAGCAATAGAGCCGGATGCGCGCGTGTTGCGGCGCGGCGCTTGTGCGGCCTAGCCGCCGGATGCCGCCGCCCGCGTGGCCGCCAGTCAGGCCCGGAGCGCGCCCGCGCAGTCCGTTTTCGTTTTGTGCTTCAACCGGCGTGGCGGTCCGCGCCGCCCACCGCAATGAGAAGGGGTACGCCTCATGTGTCTTGCCATTCCCGTGAAGATCGAATCCATTGGCGACCTTGGCATGGCCAGCTGCCGGGTCGGCGAAAGCGATACCTTCATCCAGGTGTCCATGATGTTGTTGGACGAGGATACCGGCGCATCCGTGGGCGATTACGTCATCGTGCACGCGGGCTTTGCCATCCGCAAGCTCGATCCGCTGGAGGCGGAGGAGTCGCTCAAGGTCTTGCGCCAGTTGGCGCACCATCATTTCGGAGAAGAGGCGCAGTTCTAACCTGTGCCCCGTCCGTCCGGCGAAGGACGCGGGATGGCGCGGGATGGCGGCCATGTCCCAGGGGGGCGCGGCGCGGCTGCGATCCTCTGTTGCCGATCCATGCATCCGGACGGGTTCCACGGAGTTTTCGGCCCGGTTTCCGGGGTTCAGTCTGCTGACAAACCGCCATCTCTCCCTGCAGTGTCTTTCTCGAAGCCTTGCGGCTCACGGCGTCGGGTGCCCTGCCCTCCATGCCCCGTCCACAGACAACAATGCCGCCTGCCTGGGGAACTTGCTTGTCCCAACCGTATCCACCTCCCCAACCAGCAGTTTTTGGGGAAAGGGTTGAGAGAGGGGATGGGGGGCCGGGGGAAGGGGAGAGAGAAGGGAAAACCCCTTTTTATGCTTGTAAAAAGGGATTTTCCCTTCTCTCTCCCCTTCCCCCGTTTTTTTTGATGCCGCCGCCGTGTGGCGGTGCGGGTGGTATTATATGGAAATGCGAGACATCCCGTTCGGGACCACGGAGAACGG
>JBFWMG010000065.1:0-3281 GCA_050251715.1 Desulfovibrionaceae bacterium
GCCGTTCCTCGTCGGCGCCGGTGGGCCGGCGTACTCGGGCAAGCCCACGGCAGCCAACCAGCCGCTGGGCACGCTGACCACGGAGAACCACCGCGCGGTCGTGATGCCTACGCTGGCGCCGTTCCTCACGGAGCACGCCAACGCGAGCAACCAGCGCACGATGCCGGCGGATGCTCCGCTGCGCACCGTCTGCGCCCAGGTCAAGGGCGGCCATTTCAGCGTCGTGGCCCCAACCCTGGCCCCGCTGCGCGGCACCAGCGACGCCCACATGGGCGGGCACAGCGTCGAGCAACCGCTTTCCACCGTGGCGGCCAGCGGCACGCACCATGCGATGGTGGGCGCGCACCTCGTCACCATCGGCTACGGAGAGCGCGAAGGCCAGCAGCCGCGCGCGCAGGACATCGAGACGCCGCTTGGCACCGTCGTGACGGCTAACAAGCACGCCCTGGTGGCCGCCCATCTGGCCCACCTGACGCACCACGGCGACCGCGCCGGCACCACGCCGGCCGAACCGCTGCCGACGGTGACGGGGGCGAACCGGGGCGAACAGGCCCTGGTCGTCGCCAACCTCATCGACATGGGGCACGGGGAATCGTGCAGCACAGGCGCGAAGCGGTGGAGCAGCGGCGTCCGCAGCCTGGAAACGCCGCTCAACTCGGTGACGGCCAGCAGCGTGCCCAGCGCACTCGCGTCGGCCTTCTTCGAACAGGCGAACGGCGGGTTCTACGACGGCGACGGGCGGCCGGCCAGCGCGCCCATCTCCACGATCACTGCATCGGGCAGCAATCAGCGCCTGGTGACGGCCTACCTCGTCCAGTATTACAGCGAGGGCGGCCAGGATTCGGGCTGCGCCAAACCCATGCCCACGGTGACGACCAAGGCACGCATGGGGCTGGTGCAGTCCGTCCAGGTGCCCGCCGAGGCACTTTCCCCCGAACACCGAGAGAAGGCGCGCGCGTGCGCGGCGCTCCTGCACGAACATCTGCCCGATCTGTTCCCCGAGGCAGCCGAGCTGGTGCTGATGAGCTACGGCGGCATCTGGTGGGTGCTGGTAGACATCACGTTGCGGATGCTGAAGGCCCGCGAGCTGTACCGGGCGCAGTCGTTCCCCGACGACTACATCATCCACGAGATTCCCGACCCCAAGCTGCTGTTCAAGAACGGCGTGCAGGTGCCGGGCGACCCGCGCCTGATTCCCCGCATCCCTCTTTCGATCACGGCCCAGGTGCGCATGTGCGGCAACTCCGTTTCGCCCGCGCAGGCCGAGGCCCTTGTCCGCGCCAACTTCCGCCACGAGGAAGCCTTCATGGAGCGGCGCGCCTGATCGGAAATTTGAACCATGCCGGCATCCGTGACATTGCAATCATGGGTGTCGGCGCGCAACCACGCGAACTACAAAAGGATTCCGACATGACCGACGAACAAAACAAAGTCGCCGGCGCGAGCATTGAAAGCCGGCCGACCTCTGGCTATGGGCAGGCGCACGCGCGCCAAGCACGGCGTGATGGAGGGCATCATGGCTGAACTGACCCTGCCCCCGATCTGCGTTGAACTGGAGCAATTGGAGAAGCTGACAACTCTTTCGGCCACCACCATCCAGAACATGGTCGCGCGCAACGAGTTCCCGCCGCCGCGCGAGCTGTCCGCGCGCCGCGTGGGCTGGCTGTACCGTGAAATCGCGGAATGGGCTGAAAACCGCCCGGTTTCCAATATCCCGCCCCCGCCGAACACCGGGGCCAAAAAGCCACGCTCCGCTACCGCTTCGCCAGCTTCTCAAGGTAGTCCGACAGCTTCGTGAGCCACTTCCGCCGCTCCTTGTCAAAGGTGTAGCGGTTGTAGGTTCCTTCGTCCCCCTCCAGCATGTGCCCCAAGATCACCTCGCCCACGTCCCTTGGGCAGCCAAGCGACGCCAGGAACGTGCGCGAGGTGCGCCGCAGGTCGTGGGGCGCCCAGTTTTCGACCGGAAGCCGCACCCTCGGGCGATCTGGAGCCGTGCGGCAATACGGCATATGGTGATACACCGCCACCCCCGCCGACTTCTGCGGGAAATACCCCTCTTTGCTGTCCGACGGGAACAGGTAGCCATCGCCATAGGCTTCCTTCCGCCGACGCACCACCTCGGCCGCACGCCCCACCAATGGCACCCGCTGATCGTCAGCATCGGGCCGATGGGCGTTCTTCGTCTTCGCCTTCGGGATTGTCCACCACAGGCCCGTGGGTTCCTCGGCCACCTCCTTCCCTTCCATTTTTTCGATTTCCGCCCCGCGCACCGCAGTCCATAGGTAGAGCGTCAGCATGTCATCGACGTTCTTGGAAAAGTTCGGCAGCCACCGAATCACCTGGCCGGCCTCGGCCGGACTCAATACCCGCTTCCCGGCCCCCTTCTTGACGCCCAGCTTGTTGTGGCCCTTGGACTTCAGTTTGCCGCGCAGCACCAAGCGCCACCAGTTCGGCGTGTCTTCTGGAAGATCGCCAGAATCCAGGCAGTAATCCCAGGCCGCCCCCAACTCGCGCCGCAGGTTTCCAGCCTGCACCGGGGCATAGTCGTACTGCTTGATATGGTCGAACGCGATCTTTCGGGTAATAGCCACGGCCGGCGTTTCCTCGATGCCGGTCAGCATGGTCTTGAAGGTTCGGGCCACCTCGTCGCGCCCCTTCTTGGCCCGGTTCTTGATGTGCCCCTCAAGGTAGATGTCGCAGACCTCGCGCACCGTCGGGCCGCCTGGACGACTCGCCGCCGGCGTGCGCCCTGACTGGCGCCGCTCCTTCTTCTCCAGGGCCAGGTCGATACCCTCATCGCGGCGCTTGCGCAGCACTTCCCATTGCGCCACCGCCGCGTGATACGACATGGCGGGCCAGTCCCCCACCTTCACCTGCCGCATCCGCTCATCAACAGGGCTTTTGTACCGATACGTCCAGGTGCGCCGGGTCTTGGTTGCCTCCAGGCGAAGCCCTGGTTGGTCGTCGATGGTAATGTGTTGCCCAGGCTGAAGAAGCCGGGCTTCGCGTGCGTCGAAAGCCATATGCGGTACGAGAGGTCAGCGTAACTTTTTTGTGGATACTAAAATCCCTCAGCGTAACCTGTCCAGAACCGCGAAAAAAAGCTACGCTATTGGCGTAAGTGTAGATGGGTTTTGTTGGGCATTGTTGAGTTTCAAGCGCGTGAGGAATGGTGTGAAAGATCGGCCGGAGAACGAGCAAAAACAAGGGATTTCCGAGAAATATCAAGGTTCTCCGGGGGTTAGCGTCGCCAATCACACGCCGATGATGCAGCAGTACCT